>NZ_JACESA010000017.1 GCF_013912065.1 Brevundimonas sp. | reverse complement strand
CGCGGCCCGGCCTGTTGCTCACACCGCGCTGAGAAGCGTAACAAACGCCGGGACTCGGGTCGCCGCTGGATGAAAACTCAGGGGCAGGTCATCGCCCACCTTTGCTCTGAGGCGCACGCCGGACGATAGCCTAACGGTGACCGCCGTCGGCGGTTCTCGCAGGGGGGTTGGAGAAACCTATTGGGTGGGGCAGTGGCTCCTGAACAGACCTAACAACTTCGTCTTCCGCTTCACCTTGGATCCCCATCACGGCGCATTAACCGTCTGGAAAAATGGCTCAATGATTGTCGACGAGGTCGAAATTCCAATAGGCCCCAGGAATGAGGGTAAAGGGTCATACATCAAAATCGGAGCCTACCACTCATCCGGGTTGGGACCTGACCCTGATTCTAGGGTAGTTAATCAGTACGCGAACTATGTCCCGCCGCAACGTATCAACCTGTCGCACTTCATCAATAACCCGCCAAGGTGGCCGAGTTGCTAGTGCTCCCTCAGCAGCGACCCAGGACACTCGTCAAGTAATCACCATAATCATTTCGACCGATTCTGGCCGCTAATTCTTCAAGTTTCACTGCATCCAGAAATCCCTTCCTGAAGGCCACCTCTTCTACGCAGGCAATCTTGAATCCTTGCCGCTTTTCCAAAACCCGCACGAACTCGGCCGCATCCAGCATTGCGTCCGGCGTGCCCGTATCCAGCCAAGCGTAACCCCGTCCCATGATCTCGACCGACAGCTTGCCGCGTTCCAGATAGATGCGGTTGACGTCGGTGATCTCCAACTCGCCGCGGGCGGAGGGCCTCAGGTTGCGAGCGATCTCCACCACGTCCTTGTCGTAGAAGTAGAGGCCGGTGACGGCCCAGTTGGACTGGGGGACCTTCGGCTTCTCCTCGATCGACAGGGCGCGCATGTCCTTGTCGAAGGCGACCACGCCGTAGCGTTCCGGATCATTGACGTGATAGGCGAACACCGTCGCCCCATCCGGCCGGCTCATGGCGCTTGTAAACAGGTCGGTGATGCCGTGGCCGTAGTAGATGTTATCGCCCAGGATGAGGGCCGACGGATTGTCGCCGACGAAGTCCGCGCCGATGATATAGGCTTGGGCCAGGCCTTCCGGGCTGGGCTGGACCGCGTACTGGATCTCCATGCCCCACTGCGAGCCGTCGCCCAGCAGGGCTTGGAAACTGGGCGTATCGCGCGGGGTCGAGATGATCAGCACCTCGCGTATGCCGGCCAGCATCAGGGTCGATAGCGGATAATAGATCATCGGCTTGTCGTAGATCGGCATCAGCTGTTTTGAGGTGACCAGGGTCATCGGATGCAGGCGGGTGCCCGAACCTCCGGCCAGGATGATGCCCTTCATGGGAGGAGCCTTTCACCGTTCAGTTCGGCGACGATCTCGGCGACGGCAGCCTGCCAGGGGCGAGGCGTGACGCGATAGTCGCGGGTCCGTTTGGCGGTCGACAGGCGCGAGTTCGACGGGCGCTTGGCCGGGGTCAGATATTCGGACGAAGGTATTCCCTCGACTGCGGCCGACGGGCCGCCGGCGGCGGCGCTGAGGGCGAAAGACCTCGCGTGCCAGCCCGGCCTTGTAGGCGACCTCGACATCCGGCTCGAGAGTGACGAACCCATGGGCGAAGCCGACCGGCACGAACAACTGCTCGCCGCCTTTGGCCGTCAGCCTGGCGGCGACGTGCTGTCCATAGGTCGGGGAGCCGCGCCGGATGTCCACGACATAATCCATGATCGAGCCGCGCATGCATCGCACCAGCTTGGCCTGGGCGTGCGGCGGCCGCTGATAATGCAGACCTCGAATTGTACCTTCGAACGCCGAGAACGACTGATTGTCCTGAACAAACCGCACGTCGATGCCGGCCGCGAGCGCCGAGGCCTCGGAATAGGTCTCCATGAACCAGCCGCGTGCGTCGCCGAAGCGGCGCGATTTCAGCAGCAGGATAGAAGAGGAGGTCGACATCAGGTGGCTCACGGCGTCCCGCCTCAACGCAAGCTGACAATGGCCTTCTTCCGCAGACATCAAACGGCGTCAGGCTTGTCGTTGCAGCAAAGCCCTATGTGACCGAGAAGCTTCGGCGAGACAACAAGCGCTTTGCACGGCCGTCAGCGCCTTCAGATGCTGAAATCCTCGGTCGAGAAACGGCCGTCCAGCCAGGCGACGATGCGTTCAGCGGCGTCCTCGGGCGACATGGTGGTGGTGTCGACGGTGATCTCGGGGGCTTCGGGGGCTTCGTAGGGGCTGTCGATGCCGGTGAAATTCTTCAGTTCTCCGGCGCGGGCCTTCTTGTAGAGGCCCTTGACGTCGCGCTGCTCGGCGACGGCCAGGGGGGTGTCGACGTGGACCTCGACGAACTCGCCCTCCCCCATCAGGTCGCGCGCCATGCGGCGTTCGGCGCGGAAGGGGGAGATGAAGCTGACCAGGACGATCAGGCCGGCGTCCACCATCAGTTTCGACACCTCGGCGACGCGGCGGATGTTCTCGACCCGATCCTCCTCGGTGAAGCCCAGGTCGCGGTTCAGGCCATGGCGGACATTGTCGCCGTCCAGCAGATAGGTGTGGCGGCCATCGGCGTGCAGACGCTTTTCCACCAGGTCGGCGATGGTCGACTTGCCGGCGCCGGACAGGCCGGTCAGCCAGACGACGCGTCCCGTCTGGTTCTTGATCGTGGCGCGCGCCGCCTTGTCCACCGACAGGGCCTGCCAGTGGATGTTGTGCGCGCGGCGCAGAGCAAAGTTCAGCAGGCCCGCCCCGACCGTGCGGTTCGAGATGCGGTCGATCAGGATGAAGCCGCCCAGATCCTTGTTCTCGCCATAGGGGGCGAAGGCGACGGGGGTGTCCAGCGACAGGTTGCAGACCCCGATCTCGTTCAGCTCCAGCCGCTTGGCCGGCTGATGCTCCAGGGTGTTGACGTTCACCTTGTGCTTGGGCTCGGTGATGGTGGCGCCCACCAGTTTGGCGCCGATCTTGAGCAGATAGGGCCGGCCCGGCAGCAGGGGCTCGTCGTCCATCCAGACCACCGTGGCCTCGAACTGGTCTGCGGCCTCGGGCGGGGCGTCGGCGCTGGCCAGAACATCGCCGCGCGAGACGTCGATCTCGTCGGCCAGGGTCAGGGTGATGGACTGGCCGGCGACGGCCAAACCCAAGTCGCCGTCGGCGGTGACGATGCGGGCGACGGTCGAGGTCTTGCCCGACGGCAGGACACGGACGGGGTCGCCCGGACGGACGGTCCCGGCGGCGATCTGGCCCGAGAAGCCGCGGAAGTCGAGGTTGGGCCGGTTGACCCATTGCACCGGCAGGCGGAACGGATCGGCCTGAAGATCGTCCCCGACCTCCAGCGTCTCCAGCAGGTTCATCAACGGCGGACCGGCGTACCAGGGCGAATGGGGGCTGGCCTCGGTGATATTGTCGCCGCGCAGGGCCGACATCGGAATGGCGTCGAAGCGCTTCAGCCCGATCTGATCGGCAAAACCGCGGAAGTCGGCGACGATGGCGTCGAACACAGACTGCGACCAGCCCATCAGGTCCATCTTGTTGACCGCCAGGATGACGTGGCGGATGCCCAGCAAGCTGACCAGATAGGCGTGGCGGCGGGTCTGGGTCAGGACGCCGCGACGGGCGTCGATCAGGATGACGGCGGCGTCGGCGGTCGAGGCGCCGGTGACCATGTTACGGGTGTACTGCTCGTGCCCCGGGGTGTCGGCGACGATGAATTTGCGCTTTTCGGTCGAGAAGAAGCGATAGGCCACGTCGATGGTGATGCCCTGCTCGCGCTCGGCGGCCAGGCCGTCGACCAGCAGGGCGAAGTCGATGTCGCCGCCCTGGGTGCCGACGCGGCGGCTGTCCGCCTCCAGCGCCGCCATCTGATCCTCAAAGATCATCTTGGAGTCGTAGAGCAGACGGCCGATCAGGGTGGACTTGCCGTCGTCCACACTGCCGCAGGTGATGAAACGCAGCAGGCTTTTGTGCTGGTGGGCGTCCAGATAGGCGTCGATGTCGCGGGCGATCAGATCCGATTGGTGGGCCATCAGAAATAGCCCTCCTGCTTCTTCTTCTCCATCGAGGCGGACTGGTCGTGGTCGATCATCCGGCCCTGACGCTCCGAGGTGGTGGTCAGCAGCATTTCCTGAATGACCTCGGGCAGGGTCGCGGCCGTGCTCTCGACCGCCCCGGTCAGGGGGTAGCAGCCCAGGGTGCGGAAGCGGACCGACTTCATCTGCGGCGTCTCGCCGGGGCGCAGCCGGAACCGGTCGTCATCGACCATGATCAGGGCGCCGTCGCGCTCGACCACCGGCCGTTCGGCGGCGAGATACAGAGGCACGATCGGGATCTGCTCCAGATGGATGTATTGCCAGACGTCCAGCTCAGTCCAGTTGGAGATGGGGAAGACGCGGATGCTCTCACCCGGCCGTTTGCGGGTGTTGTAGAGCCGCCAGAGCTCCGGCCGCTGGTTCTTGGGGTCCCAGCGATGTTCGGCGGTGCGGAAGGAGAATATCCGTTCCTTGGCCCGCGACTTCTCCTCGTCGCGACGGGCGCCGCCGAAGGCCGCGTCAAAACCGTGCAGGGTCAGGGCCTGTTTCAGCCCCTCGGTCTTCCACAGGTCGGTGTGCAGGGCCGAGCCGTGGTCAAACGGATTGATCCCGCGCGCGACAGCCTCGGGGTTTTGGTGGACCAGCAATTCGACGCCCAGGTCGGCTGCGGCCTGTTCGCGCATCGCGTACATGGCGCGGAACTTCCACGTGGTGTCGACGTGAAGCAGGGGGAAAGGCGGTCTGGACGGGTAGAAGGCCTTTCGCGCCAGGTGCAGCATCACGGCCGAATCCTTGCCGATCGAATAGAGCATGACCGGACGCTCGGCCTCGGCCGCCACCTCGCGCATGATGTGGATGCTCTCGGCCTCCAGGCGCTGAAGATGGGTCAGACGCGCGGGGTCGGGCTGAACGGCGTTCGGCTGGGCGGGGCGGGATTGGGTCGGATCTTCGGTCAGGATAGCGGCGTCCACCGGGTCAGGTCTCCATCGAACGCTGACGTCAAACGCCAGTGTGCTACGGCTTTCAAGCGATTGATACTGGCGCCCGCTGAGAGATTTGAGGGCGGACGCCCGCCCTCGTCGCGCGTCCATGACGGAACCGGGGCCGGTCGTCGCGGCTTGATGGCGAGAACGGAAGGTCCCGATCCCCGATGAAATCATTTCTCGCCGCCGCCGTCGCCGTCGCCCTGTCCACCTCATTGGCGGCCTGCGTCACCGCCCCCTCGCCCGCCGACTATCGCGCGCCCCAGCCGGCCAAGGCCATAGACGCCGATCGTCTATGGTCCGGGCGGTGGCGCGAGATCGCGCGCCTGCCCGACCGATTGACCGACGGCTGCGTGGCCGGAGCCTCGATCTACACGCTCCGCGAAGGCGACCGGGTCGATGTGCGCGACACCTGCCAGGTCGGCTCGCCCGAAGGCCGAGAAAAGGCCATCGAGGGTCGGGGCCGCATCCTGGACCCGGGCATGAACGCCAAGCTGCGGGTCAGCTATCTGTACGGGCTGGTGACCTGGGACTACTGGGTGCTGGACCGGGCCGACGACTACAGCTGGTTCATCTCGACCGATCCGACGTTCAAGCGGCTGTTCATCTATACGCGCGACATCCCGAGCGCCGCCCAGGTTCAGGCTCTGACCGACAGGGCGCGCGCCCTAGGCTATGACGTCAGTCGGTTGGAATATCCTGCACAACCCGCTCGATAGACGAAAGGCCCCGACGATTCGCCGGGGCCTTCTGGTGGGTCAGTTCAGAGGCTGAACCGGAATGGCGGGAGCCTGAACCGGAGCCGTCTGTATCGCCGGCGCGGCCGCACTGGCGGTCACCGTAGTGGGCGAGGCGCTGTAAGGGCGCGGTCCTGCAGGTTCAACTGGGGTTTCGGCGCGCGTGGCCGGCTGATCGGTCGTGACCGGCGCGGCGCGGCGCGTGGCGGCCTGCTCAGTGCGGACCGCCGGCGCTGACGGCGCTGCCCGGGCCGGGCTCGTCTGCACGGGAGCGGCGGGCGTCGCCTGGACCAGCGGGGCCGGGGTCGGCGTGACCGCGTCAAGAGCCGACGGTGCGACCTGCCTCGTCTCCAACGGGGCGGCGGGCGACGGCGCGGTCCCTTCGCCACCCATCATCAGGGCCGCCGCCGTGCCGACCACCGCGAGGGCGCCGATGGGCGCGACGATCATCCAGGTTCTGACCGGCTTCTTCTTGCGGCGGGTCTGCGCATAGCGGGGCACGAAGACTCCATCAGCCGACCGGCCGACGGTGTCGGTCGAGGCGATGGCGGGATCGGCGTCTGCATAGGTCATCGACATGATGTGTCCTCCATAACATTGGTCGGGAAAACACGCCGTCGTCCGCGCCCGTTCCAGCTGGACTCGAATGACCTTCAAGAAATACCGAGATGGCCCCAGATCAGGCGACATCCGAACCTTTTTCGGGGTGAAATCCACGAATTGAGGCCGAAAAAGCGCAGGCAGCCTATGGATTTCCCCGACGTCACCCGAAGAAATGAGATGCTTCTTCGGGTGGATCGCGATTGTTTATCTGGCGTTTGATCGCCTCGCGGTTGACCGGACGGCCTCCCTTCGTTCATCACGAGGATGGGTGGAACACGCAGAGACCGGAGTAACGGCGCGCATGGGTTTGGTAGCCAATATCCGCAGGGACGTGCGCTTCGCGAGCGGTCTGTTCCGTCTGCTCAAGCGCATCAAGCCGATCGAGCTGGATAGCGACGTTCTGCTGTGTGACGACATCGAAGAGGCTGTCGACAAGTTTCCCGACAATGTCGCGGTGGAGGATGAACGCCGCAGCCTGACCTATCGCGACCTGGACGCCATGGCCAACCGCTATGCGCACTGGGCCAAGGGACGAGGCCTGAACCGCGGCGACACCATCGCCCTGATGATGACCAACCGCGTCGAATATCTCGCGGCCTGGATCGGCTTTTCCAAGGTCGGCATCGCCACCGCCCTGATCAACACCAATCTCAGCGGCCAGGGGCTGGCCCACTGCCTGACCATTTCCAACGCCTTCCAGGTGGTGGCGGACGAAGACTGCTGGCGCCAGATCGAAGACACCCGTTCCCTGGTCGCACACAGCCTGATGCTATGGGTGCTGGGCCTGAACGACGATGACGAGACCAGCGACCGACGCGGCCTGGACAAGCCCGTGCGCGGCGCCTCCTCCGTGCGGCCGGCCAAGTCGGTCCGCGAGGGCCTGACCAATCGCGACACGGCCCTCTATATCTATACCTCCGGCACCACCGGCCTGCCCAAGGCGGCCCGTATTCCCCACTCCCGCGCGCGGACCTATATGCGCGCCTTCGCCGGCGCGACACGATCGACGCCGAAGGACCGGGTCTTCAACGTTCTGCCCCTGTACCATTCGACCGGGGGGCTGGTCGGCGTCGGCGCGGCCCTGCTTAACGGGGCGCGACTGGTCATCCGCAAGCGCTTCTCCGCCTCCAGCTTCTGGCCCGACGTGGTCGCGTCAGGCGCCACCATGTTCGTCTATATCGGCGAACTGTGCCGCTATCTGGTGAACTGCCCGCCCCAGGCCTACGAGAAGAAGCACAAGCTGCGCCTCGCCTTCGGCAACGGCCTGCGCGCCGACGTCTGGCCCGAGTTCCAGAGCCGGTTCAACATCCCCGACGTGCTCGAATTCTACGGCTCGACCGAGGGCAATGTCTCGCTGTTCAACTTCGACGGCAAACAGGGCGCCATCGGCCGCGTGCCCAGCTATCTGAAGAAGCAGATCAATATCCGACTGGTCCAGTTCGACGTCGAAAGCGAACAACCCATTCGCGGGACCGACGGCCTGTGTCGCCTGACCCGCGTCGGCGAGGTCGGCGAGGCCATCGGCGAGATCGGCAACGACATTCGCCACGACTTCTCCGGCTATGCCGACAAGGCGGCGTCGCAGAAGAAGATCCTGACCGACGTCTTCAAGAAGGGCGACCGCTGGTTCCGCACCGGCGACCTGATGAAACAGGACGCCGAAGGCTATTTCTACTTCGTCGACCGGATGGGCGACACCTTCCGCTGGAAGGGCGAGAACGTCTCGACCTCCGAGGTCGAACAGGTGCTGATGGATGCGCCCGGGATCGCGGAGGCCATCGTCTATGGGGTGCCGGTGCCGGGACAGGACGGCAAGGCGGGCATGGCGGCCCTGGTTCTGGACGGAAAGTTCGACGCCAAGGTCCTGGCCGATCATGTCGAAGGCAAACTGCCGCCCTACGCCCAACCGGTCTTCCTGCGGGTGATCGCGGCGGCCGAGACGACCGGCACGTTCAAGTATCGCAAGGCCGATCTGGTCGCCGACGGCTTCGATCCTGAAAAAACGGGGGCTTCCCTCTATGTGCGCGGGGGCAAGACCGGCTACCAGAAGCTGACGGCCGCGGCGCGAACCGCCATCCTGAACGGCGAAGGCCGCCTCTGAGACAAGACGGACGGCGTTCGCGAAACGCCGTCTTAATCATTAACGGCCATTCTTGACCCCTCTCCGGTCAGGATACCGCGTCACATGTTTCAGATCCTCGGCATCGTGCTGCTGTTCGGCCTCGTCTTCGGCAGTTACGCCATCTCCGGCGGCAAGTTCGACGTCATCATCCACGCCGCGCCGCACGAGCTGATGGCGATCGGCGGCGCCGGCATCGCGGCCTTCCTGATCTCCAACTCGATGACGGTGATCAAGGGCTCCATGGCGGGCCTGGGCAAGACCTTCGCCGGGCCGAAGTGGAAGAAGCAGGACTACAAGGACCTGCTGTCCCTGCTGTTCCAGCTGACCAAGACCATGAAGTCCAAGGGCGTCGTGGCCCTGGAAAGCCATATCGAAAAGCCCAAAGAATCGACCATCTTCCAGAAGTACCCCAAGGTGCTGAAGGACCATTTCGCCGTCGACTTCATCTGCGACACCCTGCGGATGATGACGATGAACCTGGAGGATCCGCATCAGGTCGAGGACGCGATGGAGAAGCAACTCGAAAAGCATCACCACGAGCATCTCGAGAACGCCCATGCCCTGCAGAACCTGGCCGACGGCCTGCCCGCCCTGGGCATCGTCGCGGCCGTGCTGGGCGTGATCAAGACCATGGGCTCGATCACCGAACCGCCGGAAATCCTGGGCGGCATGATCGGCGGCGCCCTGGTGGGCACCTTCATGGGCGTGTTCCTGGCCTATGGCCTGGTGGGACCGTTCGCCGCGCGGCTGACGGCGATCATCAACGAGGAAGCCGCCTATTATAAAATGATCCAGTCGGTGCTGATCGCCCACCTGCACGGCAATGCAGCCCAGATCTCGGTCGAGATCGGCCGGGGCGACATTCCCTCCTCCTCCCAGCCCTCGTTCGCCGAGATGGAAGAAGTGCTGAACAACATCGGCAGCGACTGACGCCGACAGGCGCGCCGGAACGTCCGATCAGCCGAAGGGTTGTCGAACCACGCCTGCCAAGCCTTGATCATGGCTTGCCCCCGGCTTCACGGCGGCGTTATCGTTCAGCGCGAGGCTCCGACCTCGCAAGAAGCAGCATCCGGAGGATTCTCATGCGCATCACCGCCCTCGTCGCCGCCACGGCCGCCGTCCTCGCCATGGCCGCCTGCCAGAAGGCGCCTGAGGAGAAGGCCCAGGAAGCCGCCAGCGATGCAGTGGAGGCCGCCGGCACCGCCGCCGAAGCCGCCCTGACCGCCGACCAAGCCGCCGCCGAAGCCGCCGCCGCCGCCAATGAGGCCGCCCAGGACGCCGACGCCGCGACGGCCACCGCTTCCGGCGACGCACACGGCGGAACCGACACCACGCACGCCGCGGCGACGACCACTCCGGCCAAGGCCGCCGACCCCGCTCCGGCCCACAACGACGGCCACTGAACCCCGCACCACCATGGAAAGGGCCGTCCCTCGCGGGCGGCCCTTTTTCTTGTCGGCGGCCAAGGTGCTAGAGGCCCCGCATGATGATCGATGACACTTCCCCGCAGTTGACCTGGACGGAGGACGGCGAGCCCCGCTCGGGCCGGTTTGGCGACGTCTATTTTTCGCGCGACGACGGTCTGGCCGAGACGCGGGCGGTCTTTCTGGAGGGCTGCGGCCTGCCCGACGCCTGGGCTGGGCGCCGGCGGTTCAGCGTGGCGGAACTGGGATTCGGCACCGGATTGAACATCGCCGCCCTGCTGACGCTGTGGCGCGAGACCCGGCCCGAGGGCGGGCGTCTGAACATATTTTCGATCGAGGGTTTCCCTCTCGCCGCCGACGAGGCGCGGCGCGCCCTGGGGGCCTGGCCTGAACTGGCCGAGGCGGCGCGAGCGCTGACCGACGCCTGGCCGGCGCGCACCCCCGGCTTCCACCGGATCGACCTGCCGGGGTTCGACGCCGTCCTCGACCTGGCCGTCGGCGACGCCGCCTGGGCTCTGGATCAGTGGTCGGGACCGGCGGACGCCTGGTTCCTGGACGGTTTCTCGCCTGCCCTGAACCCCGGCATGTGGTCCGACGCCGTGATGGATCGGATCGCGGCCCTGTCGGCGCCCGGCGCGCGGGTCGCCACCTTCACCGTGGCCGGGGCCGTGCGTCGCGGCCTGTCCGAACGTGGCTTCATCGTCGAGAAGAAGCCGGGCCACGGCCGCAAGCGCGAACGACTGGAAGCACGGCTGGACGGCGCGCCCGCCCCAGAGTCCAGGCTTAGGATCGCCGTGATCGGGGCCGGTATCGCCGGCGCATCCGTCGCCCGCGCCGCCGTCGCCTCGGGGATGACGCCGGTCGTCATCGAGACGGCCCGGCCCGGCGCCGGCGGATCGGGCTTTCCCGCCGGCCTGGTCACGCCGCGACTGGATGCCGGAGACCAGGCCATCGCCGGCCTGTACGCCCAGGCCCTGGAGCGGGCGCGGGACCTGTACGACGCCACGCCGGGCGCGGTGCTGGGCCGGGGCGTGCTGCAACTGCCGCAAACGCCGCGCGACACGGCCCGGTTCGGCAAGATCGCCGCCCAGCCGCTGTGGCGCGACGGAGCCATGTCGGTCGTCGATGCGGAGACGGCGTCGGAACGGCTGGGAGAGCCGACGGCCGACGGCGGGCTGATGATGGCCGACGCCCGGGTGGTTCAGCCCGCAGCCATCCTCGACGCCTGGCTCGACGGCGTCGAGAGGCTCACGGCCGAGGCGGCGCGGATCGAGCGGGACGGCGAGGCCTGGATCGTGCTGGACGCGGCCGGTCAGGTTCTGGTCCGGGCGGACGCCGTGGTCGTGGCCGCGGGTTGGGGCGCGGCGGGCCTGTTTCCGGATGGAGCGGGCCTGTCGCCGGTGCGGGGCCAGGCCGACTGGTGCGACGGCCCGTCCATCCCCGGCATCGCCTGGGGCGGCTATGTCGCGCCGACCAGCGCCGGCTTCCTGTATGGCGCCACCCATGTGCGGGGCGATGTCGGCCTGGAGCCACGCGACACGGAGAGCGTGCAGAATCTCGAAACCCTGCGCGCGCGCCTGCCGCGGCTCGCAGTAAAGGCGGAGGCCGGAGAACCTAACCGCCGAGTCGCCATCCGCGCCACCACGCCTGATCGCCTGCCCTTGGCCGGCCGACGGACGGACGGGGTCTATCTGCTGTCCGGGCTGGGCTCGCGCGGGTTCTGCGCGGCGCCTCTGCTGGGCGAACATGTCGTCTCGCTGATTGCGGGAACGCCGTCGCCCCTGCCGGAAGCCTTCGTCGCCAAGGTCGATGCCGACCGGTTCTCGCCGCTCTGAACGGCGTTCATCCCGTGTTCAGGCGAGGCGGTTCCTAGTCGGCGAGCCATTCCGCGAGGAGATTTCGATGCATTCCAAACTTGCCGCCGCAGCGGCTTCGGTTCTGGCGGCCTCGTCCCTGGCCGCCTGCGCTCCCGCCGCAAGCACGACCACTACGGCGACAGACGGCAAGGTCGCGCGCTGCTTCCGCACCGACAGCGTGCGCAACTTCCGCGCCGACCGCTCGACCGATCTCTATATCCGATCGCTGCGCGGCGACGTCTTCCACATCAACACCAGCGGCGGCTGCACGGATCTTGATTCCGCGATCTCCATAGCCGTGCTGCCGACAGGAGGCGGCTCGGATACGGTCTGTGTCGGCGACCCTGTGCGCATTCTCGTGCCGGACGCGTCGATGGGCCGGGGCGTCTGCCGCGGCTTTGTAAACAAGTCCCTCGACGCAGAAGAAGTCGCGGCTCTGCCCGACCGCGTGCGACCCTGACTTGCGGTCTCGGCCGTAGGGCGAGACAGGGTTGAAATCGGGCGATCACGGGTATCAAATCTTCCCCTTCATGGGGAGGATCACATGCGCGGAATCGCCAAACTCACACTCATCAGCGTCGTAGCCCTGGCGGCGGCGACGCCCGCCGCAGCAGAGAACTGGGCCCGGTTTTCCGCCAGCGATCGCGTCGTCTATCTGGTGGATCAGGACACCCTGACGCCGGTCGACGGGGTCGCCACGGCCCGTTTCGCCCGCGTCCCCGCCCAGGGCGACGCGACCGATCTGAGCCACGAGACCGAGGAACTCGCGATCCGCTGCTCGGACGGTCAGTCGCGCACCACCGCGATGGTCACGTACGGCCCGGACGGCGCCGAAACGGACCGGATCGCGGAGGACGGCGCCTGGGACGACACTCCGTCGGGTGGAATCTATGGCGGGATCAAATCCTTCGCCTGCGAGGACATGCGTCCCCAGGCCCGGTCCTGGCCGACGATCGCGGACTTTATCGCCGCCGGACGCGGCGATTGACCGCGTCCGTCCGGGCCAGAGGTCTATAGGGCGTCGAGACCGTCGATCTTCGGCGCCCGGCCGGCGAACTCGCGTCGCCAGCCGCCGGCTTCCACGGCCAGATCATAGGTCTGGTTGGCGTCGATCCAGTCGATCTGGAGCCTGTGTTCGCCCGCGACGGCGATTGAACGGTCGTCGTCGCCGAGGCTGACGCGCGCCGTGCCTGTTCCGGTCAGCACCAGGAGCGGCGCCCCGTCCCGCCAGTCCAGGCGCGCGGCCACTGCATCCCCGCCCGCGTCTGCGCCGACGAAACGCCGGTGGAATCCGTCCGGTCCCATGACCTGAAGATCGACGCCGCCGCCGGTCCAGACATCCTGAAGCCGCCGACCGCCCTCCACCGTATAGCGCCGAGGCCCGGCCTCCAGGTTATGCCGGTCATAGACATGGAAGACCGCCGCGCGCGATCCCGTGTTGATGAAGTCCAGTCGCACGCTCTCGGCCGCCGTCTCGAGCGTGCAGTCCAGCGCATAGACGCTGGGGCAGGCAGGGCGGAAACCCAGGGCTTGTTCGGGGCGCGACGGCTGGGTCGGGATAGGCGGGGTGGTGCGACCTTCCAAGGCTGCGGCCCGGACGGCGTCCGCCCGGGTCGAAGGCAGGGGCACGATCCGCGCATCCGCGCCGGTGAAGTCGAGGCAGGACGTCAGATCCCCGCAGACGGCGCGGCGCCAGGGCGAGATATTGTGCTCCATCACCCCGAACCGGGTCTCCAGGAAGCGGATCACCGAGGTGTGGTCGAAGACCTCCGAATTGACCCGACCGCCCCGGCTCCACGGCGACAGCACATACATGGGCACGCGCGGCCCCAGGCCGTAGGGCCGGCCGCGATATTCCGGCAGATCCAGATCGGCATCGGCCGGGCTGGGTCGCAGATGATGCTCGCCAGTCAGATCGACGGTGGATCCGCCCCGCAGCGCGCCGTCAGGGCCGCGGGCGGGCGGCGCCGGCGGCGGCACATGATCGAAGAAGCCGTCATTCTCGTCGAAATTCACCAGCAGGACAGTGCGGGCCCAGACCTCTGGATCGGCGGTCAGGGCGTCGATCACCTGGGCCGTATAGTCGGCGCCCTGGGCCGGGCTGGACGGTCCGGGATGTTCGGACCCGCCGGCCGTGGCGATGACGTAGGAGACCTGGGGCAGCCGCCCGGCAAGGACGTCGGCCTTCAGCCCGTCCAGCGCCCGAGTGGTCAGGCCCCGTTCGACCAGGGCCGGATCGGACCCCGGCGCGCCGGCGACCGCTCGCTGGAAGGCCTCGAAACCGACCAGGGGGTTGTCGGTGAAATTATCGGCCATGTCCTGATAGACGCGCCAGTCGATCCCCGCCGCCTGCAGCCGCTCGACATAGGTGGTCCAGCGATACGGCTCCTCGGCGCCCCCGTCGCGCGGCAGGCTGTCGTGGGAATTGCCGATGCACGGCCCGCCCCGCTCGCCCGAGCCGTCGTTCGTCCCCGACCACAGCATGACGCGGTTCGGATTGGTGCCGGTCTGAAGCGAGCAGAAATAGGCGTCGCACAGGGTGAAGGCGTCGGCCATAGCGTACTGGAAGGGGATGTCCGCCCGCTCGTAGTAACCCATGGAATGGGGATGTTTGGCCTCGGGCCAGCGCCCCATTCGCCCCTCGTCCCAAGCCGCCTGGGCGTTGGACCAGCTGTGGGGCGTGCCCTCGACCCGCATATGGGCGAAGGTCTGGCGGGTGTTCAGCGCGAAGGGCGCCAGCCAGGCCGGCCCCTCGCCCGAACCGTCATACTGCAGCAGGAGGTCGCGCTGGCGACTGTCGATGCTGGGCGCCGGCGCCGGATGGGGGTCGGAATAGCCCCTCACACCGTTCATCGTGCCGAAATAATGATCGAACGACCGGTTTTCCTGCATCAGGATCACCACATGTTCGACGTCCTGGATCGTGCCCGTGCGAACGCGGGGCGCGATGCTCAGCGCCCGAGCGAGGGACGGAAAGGCCGCGGCGGCGGCCAGGCCGGCCAACAGGCCGCGGCGATCGATCTGGGGCATAGCGAGTCCGTAGTGTGCTGGAACCGCTCCCTCTTAGAAGCCGGCTGTGACACAAACTGCACAGTATGACTTGCGCGATGGATTTAACGCCGCTCGCTCGACGCATCGCCAGCGCGCCCTCAGTCGTGCTGTTCGTCGATCGGCTGGTGGGTGAAGCCCTTGGCGCTGCTCATGGGTTTGGCGTCGCGCTCGATCTCGACCTCGCTTTCGGCATAGGCGATCAGCAGCCGCGCCAGATCCGCCAGAGCGGTCTCGTGGATCCGTTCGTAACCGTGGCTGGCGTCGATGCCGAAGGTGACCAGGGCGGTGCGGATGTCGGCGCCGGACTCCAGGGCCGAGGCCGAGTCGGAGCGGTAGTAGCGGAAGACGTCCTTCTGGTGCGGGATCTCGTGATCGCGCGCCAGCTGGACCAGTTTGCGCGACAGGTGCCAGTCGAACGGGCCGGTCTGGTCAGCCATGGCGATGGTGACGCCGAACTCCGACGAGTTCTGGCCCGGCGCGGTGGTGCCGTTGTCGACCGTGACCATGGCCGCCACGTCGGGCACCAGGACGGACGAAGCGCCTAGCCCCACCTCCTCGGCGATGGTGAACAGCCACCAGGTGTCGACGGTCGGGGTGCGGCCTTCGCGGATCAGACATTCCAGCGCCGCAAGCAGGGTGGCCACCCCCGCCTTGTCGTCCAGATGGCGCGACACGATGAAGCCGGTGTCCATGAACTCGGGCTGGGGGTCGATGGCGACGATGTCGCCGACGTCCACGCCCAGGGCCAGGGTGTCGTCGCGCCCGTGGGTGACGGCGTCGATCCGCAGTTCGACCTGGCGCCAGCTGACCGGCTGGGTGTCCACCTCCTCGTTGAAGGTGTGGCCCGAGGCCTTCAGCGGCAGGATGGTGCCGCGCCAGGCCCCGCCCTCGGAGAAGATCGTCGCGCGCGCGCCCTCCGCGAAGCGCGACGACCAGTGGCCGATGGCCACCAGTTCGAGCCGGCCGTTGTCCTTCACCTGTTTGACCTGGGCGCCCAGGGTGTCGACGTGGGCGACCAGGGCGCGGGCCGGGCTGGCGTCGCGCCCCGGCAGGCGCGCGCGAATGGCGCCGCGACGGGTCATCTCATAATCGAGGCCCAGCCGTTCCAGCTCACGGCACAGCATCCAGACCGCTTCGTCGGTGTAGCCGGTGGGGCTGGGGGTGTTCAGCAGGTCGGCCAAGCGGGCCTTCAGGTAGTCGAGGTCTATCTCGGGGCGGGCCAAGGGGCCTCCTTCAGGCTTCGGATCTCGGGGCCGTCCGCGCCGAGGTCGGGGCGGACAGGGGGAACAGCAGATCGACGAAACGCTCGGCGGTCGGCTGGGGTTCGTGATTGGCCAGGCCGGGACGTTCGTTGGCCTCGATGAAGGCGTATTCCGGCTCGCGCGGCGAACGCACCATCAGGTCGATGCCGGTGACCGGGATGTCGATGGCGCGGGCGGCGGCGATGGCGGCGCGGATCAGGGTGGGATGCACCTCTTCCGTCACATCGTGGATGGTGCCGCCCAGATGCAGATTGGCCGCCTTGCGCACCAGGACTTCGGTCCCTTCCGGAGCCACGTCGTCCAGACGATAGCCGGCCTCGGCCAGGGTGCGTTCGGTCTCGTCGTCGACGGGAATGGTCGATTCCCCGCCGGTCGCGGCGGCGCGGCGCCGGCTCTGGTGCTCGATCAAGGACCGCAAGGAGGTTCGCCCGTCGCCGATCACGCGTGGCGGACGGCGCAGGGCGCAGGCCACGACCTTGTAGTCGATCACCACGAGGCGCAGGTCCTCGCCCTGGACCTGTTCCTCGATCAGCACCTCGGAACATATGCGACGCGCCCGGACCAGGGCCGCCTGCACTTCTCTCATGGTCGTCAGGCCGACGGCGACGCCCTGCCCCTGCTCGCCCCGCGCCGGCTTGACCACCAGGGCGCTGAATCGGGCCAGGGCGGCGTCGATGTCAGAGGGACTGTCGGCGTCGATCCGCTCGGGCACGCGCACGCCTGCGGCCTCGACGATCCGACGCGTCATCCGCTTGTCGTCGCAGATGCTGAGCGACACGGCGGACGTCAGTTCCGACAGGCTTTCGCGACACCGCACCGACCGGCCGCCCCAGTTCAGGCGGAACAGGCCGCCCTCGGCGTCGATGATCTCGGTATGGATGCCGCGCCGGCGCGCCTCGTTGACGATGATCCGGGCATAGGGGTTCAGGTCGTGGTCGTCGGTTGGGCCGACGAACAGGGCCTCGTTGATCGGGTTCTTGCGCTTGACCCCGAAGAAGGAGACCCGCCGGAAGCCCAGCTTTTCGTACAGGGCGATGGCCTGGTCGTTGTCGTGCATGACCGACAGGTCCATGTGCGCCAAACCTTGAGTCTTGAAATGCTCGGCCAGGCGCCGGACCAGGGCCTCGCCTATGCCCGGCTGGGTCGCCTGGGGGTCGACGGCGAGGCACCATAGGGATGAACCGCATTCCGGATCGTCGAAGGCGCGGACATGATTGACCCCGGTCACCGTGCCGATCACCGCCCCGGTCGTGGTGTCCTCGGCCACGAAATAGGTGATGGTCCGGTCGTCGCGGCGCGACCAGAAGAAGTCGGGCGGCACCGGCACCATCTTGCGCTTGGCGTAGATGTCGTTGACCGCCTGGGCGTCCATCTCGGAAGTCAGGCGGCGCACGGTGAAACCGCGCGGCTGGCGGCGGCCGGCGCGATAGGTGGCCAGGTCCAGCCGATAGGTGTGCGACGGATCCAGGAACAGTTCCTGCGGCGCCTGGGCCAGCAGGACGTGCGGATTGCGGACGTAAAAGGCGATGTCGCGCCGATCCGGTCCTTCGGCGCGCAGGGCCTCGACCAGGGGTTCCGCCGTCGCGAAGGTCTGGGCGAACAGCAGCCGACCCCAGCCGCAATCCACGACCGCGTCAGGCGCAGGGCCCTGCCCGGTCTTCACCGCCGGTTTCAGACCCTCGTGACGCAGGCGTTTCAGCCTGTGGGCCTTGGGACGGATCGGACGAAGATCAGACGCCATGCTGTTGCATCCACATCTCGAGCACGGCCACCTGCCACAGTTCGGACCCGCGCAACGGCGTGATGCGCTCGGTCGGATTGGCGAACAGGGTGTCCAGATAGGCGGACTCGAACAGGCCGCGGTCGCGCGCCGCCTGGTTGGTCAGAGCCTCGCGGACCATGTCCAGATAAGGCCCCTGGATGTATTTCAGGGCCGGCACGGGGAAATAGCCCTTCTTGCGGTCGATGACTTCGGGCGGGATGACCAGGCGCGCCGCCTCCTTCAGCACCCCCTTGCCGCCCTGGGCCAGCTTATGCTCGGGCGGGATACGCCCGGCCAGTTCGACCAGTTCGTGATCCAGGAAGGGCACCCGCGCCTCCAGTCCCCAGGCCATGGTCATATTGTCGACCCGCTTCACCGGATCGTCGACCAGCATGACCTGGCTGTCCAGACGCAAAGCCTGGTCGACCGGGGTGGCGGCGCGCCCTTGCGCGAAATGGGCCTCGACCAGGGCGCGGCTGACGTCGGTGTTGGCCATATAGGCGCCGTTCAACTGGGTCTTCAGCGTCGCATGGCTGCGGTCGAAGAAGGCCTTGGCGTAGGTTTCGACCGGGTCGGTCGTCTCCAGCATGGGCGGGTACCAGTGGTAGCCGGCGAAGACCTCGTCCGCCCCCTGCCCCGACTGCACCACCTTGATATGTTTCGAGACTTCCTGGCTCAGCAGATAGAAGCCGACATTATCATAGCTGACCATCGGCTCCGACATGGCGCCGATGGTGCCCGGCAGGGCCTCCATCAGCCGCTGGTGCGGCACGAAGATCTGGTGGTGCTTGGTGCCGTAATGTTTGGCGATCAGGTCGGAATAGACGAACTCGTCCCCCTTCTCGCCATTGGCCTCTTCGAAGCCGACGGAGAAGGTCATCAGGTCCTTCTGGCCCAGTTCGGCCAGCAGGCCGACGATCAGGCTGGAATCCACCCCGCCCGACAGCAGGACCCCGACCGGCACGTCGGCGACCATACGGCGCTTCACGGCCTCGCGCAGGCTGTCCAGCACCCGGTCGCGCCAGTCCTCGGCGGTCAGGGCGGCGTCCTCGGCGTGGCGGGTCATGTCCGGCTGCCAGTAAAGCCGATCCTTCGCCGTGCCGTCCGCCTCGATCACGCGGATAGTCGCCGGCGGAAACTTCTTCACGCCCTTCAGTATGGTGTGCGGCGGCGGCACCACGGCGTGGAAGGTCATGTAGTGGTGCAGGCCGACCGGATCGATGGTCTTGTCCACGTCGCCCGCCGCCAGCAGGGCCGGCAGGCTGGAGGCGAAGCGCAGGCGTTTCCCGCTCTCGGCCAGATACAGCGGCTTGATGCCGAACCGGTCGCGGGCGATCACGGTGCGGCCCGTATCGCGCTCGTGCAGGACGAAGGCGAACATACCCTTGAACCGCTCGACGCAGGCCTCGCCCCAGGCCTTCCAGGCCTTGATGATGACCTCGGTGTCGCCGTGCGAGAAGAAGCGGAACCCCATGCCCTGCAGCTCTTCGCGCAGTTCGGGGTAGTTATAGATGCAGCCGTTGAAGGCCAGGGTCACGCCCAGGTCGGCGTCGACCATCGGCTGCTGCGCGGCCTCGGTCAGGTCGATGATCTTCAGACGCCGATGGCCCAGCCCCACCGGGCCGCGCATCACTATGCCGGACCCGTCCGGTCCACGAGGCGAGAGCGCGTCCGTCATGCGCTGAACGGCGCCGGCGTCGGCCGGCCGCCCGTCGAAATTGATCTCGCCGCTAAGACCGCACATGGGTCCTCCTTGAATTGTTGAAGCAGCGCTTACAAATGGTTCGTGCACGAAAGAGTTCAACCCGATGAGCGAGATTTCTCCCGACCTGTCCCCATCCCTGCTCCGGTCGGTGCGGCGGATCGCCCAGGCGATCGATGTGCGATCGCGCGAGATCGCGCGACTGACGGGCCTGACCCTGCCGCAGCTGCTGGTGCTGCAATCCATCCGAGCCTTGGGCGAGGTCAGCACCAGCGCCATCTCTCGCGACGCTTCCATGTCGGCCCCGACCGTGGTGGCCGTGCTGGACAAGCTGGAGGCCAAGGGGATGGTCGTTCGCTATCGCTCCACCGTGGACCGACGCGTGGTGCACGCCCGTCTGACCGACGAGGGGCGCGGCGCCCTGGCGGCCTCGCCGGGTCTGCTGGGCGAGGACTTCACGTCCCAGTTCAACGATTTGACGCAGGCGGATCGCGAGATCATGGCGGCGGCGGCCGACCGTCTGGCGACGATGATGTCGGTGCGGACGCCGCCGCACGGCGAGACGTCCTGAACCCGCGAGCCGGTCGCCGACCGCTCTGTCCCGAGTGGCGACTACCCGAGACGCCATTCGCTCAGGGCGCGGCCGCCTGAGTCTTCGAAGGCGACGCGGTCCAGTTGGACGGCGCCGATACAGACCGGCCTCTGATCGGGACTGGCGGCGCGGCAACGGATCGCACGACCGTTGGCGAAGGCGGTCATCCGCCCCTCCAGAACCAGACGATAGCCGTCGGCCGGCGCGACAGGGGGCTGGTCGCCTTCGCCGCGCACGGTGAATGTATAGGCCCGGCCGTTGCGGCGGCCGAGCCGCGACCCGTCTTCCTCGAATACGGCGGCCAGGCCGACGGTCTGGGGCGACGGCGCGACCGGTCCGCTGGCCAGGGGATCGCCGGAAACGCCGGGGCAGCCGTCGGCTCGCAGCCAGGGTCGGGGCAGCCAGAAGCCCTCGGCCGCCTCCCAGCTTTCGGCGCCGCCCGCCAGAAGAGAGGACTCCGTCCAGTCTCCCGGCGCCAGGGTGAGGTTCAGGCCCTGGCGACGTTCGCCCCAGGACCAAGCAGCCAAGCCGTCGCCCGGCGTCGTCTCGGCGGGCGGCGGCGTCGGGCCGCTGCAGCCGAAGGCCTGGCGGATGACGAACCGACGCCCCGCCAGACCAGCGCCGCCCGGATCCTTGCCTGCCGCATAGGCCGAGGCCGCGACATCCATGGCCTGAAGCAGACCCGCGCGATCCAGCACGGGCGTGGGCCCGACGACGACGACCGGGGTTTCGTCAGGGGCGGGAGCGGGGGGCGGAGGCGTCTGAGCCGCCTCGCGCTCACATCCGGCGAGGAGAAGAATGGACGCCGCCAGCGCGACGACCGACGGGCGAGGCGACACGGTCGGTTCCAACATGAAAACACCCTAGCATGGGGTTGGCGGTTTGGGGGACCGACCTCGGAAAAAGGTTGACGCGAGCGCCGAGGAGCGGTCTGCAAGCCCCATGACCTTCGATCAGATCGCCGCTCTGGCGGTGCTCATCGGCGTGGTCGGCGTGCTGATCCACGGCAAGATCCGCGCCGATGTCGTCGCCCTGACCGGCGCCGCCGTCCTGCTGTTGCTGGGCGTCGTGCGGCCTGTCGAGGTTCAGGGCGCCTTCGCCAGTCCCGCCGTCATCGCCCTGGCCGGCCTGTTCGTCATCGCCTACGCCATCGAGCTGTCGGGCCTGCTGGGCCTGTTGATCCGCCAGGCCACCCGGCTTGCGGCGCGGGTCGGGGCGACGGGACTGTGGATCGTCATCGGCCTGTGCGGCGCGGTCGGCGGCTTTCTGAACAATACGCCGGTGGTGGTGCTGGCGGCGCCGGTGATCCGGGACGTGGCGCAGTCGCTGCGTCTGTCGCCGAAACGTTTTCTGATGCCGCTCAGCCATGTGACGGTGTTGGGCGGCCTGCTGACCCTGATCGGCACCTCGACCAATCTGCTGGTCAACGACATGGCGCGCAACGCGGGCCAGCCGGTGTTCGGCCTGTTCGAGATCACGCCTGTAGGCCTGTTCATCGCCGTGGTCGGCGGCCTGTGGCTGTATTTCGTCGGGGCCCGGCAGCTGGGCAAGTCGGTGGCCAAGGACGAGGCGGAAGCGGCGCGTCTAGCCGAGATGGAAGCGGCGCAGCGGCGGCCTGCGGCGGAGGCGGCGAAACGGCGACTGCGGCTGATTCCCTTCGGCCTGCCTCGCCTCGGCGAATCCCGCAACCAGTCGGACGGATCGGGGGACGCCCATCTGGGGGACGTCGAACTGTATGGAGCGGCGGACCGACCCTTCCGCCTGAGACCTGCGACGATTTCCCTCCTCGTCTTCGTCCTGGTGATCGCCTCCGCCGGCCTGGGCTGGGCGCCGATCGCGGCCTCGGCCTTCGCCGGGGCGGTCGCCTTGATCCTGCTGCGGGTCATCACCCCGGAAGAGGCCTATGCCGGGCTGAGGCCCGAAATCCTGCTGCTGATCGCCGGGATGGTGGTGGTGGGCACGGCGATCGAGGTGACTGGCCTGGCCTCGGCCGGCGCCGAGCGGCTGATCGACGTCATCCGGCCCATGGGGCCGCTGGGCGCCCTGATCGTGCTCTACGGCGTGACCCTGTTCGCGACCGAACTGCTGTCGAACGCCACGGTGGCGGTTTTGATCACCCCCATCGCCGTGGCCCTGGCCGAGAGCCTGGGCGTCGATCCGCGTCCCTTCCTGGTCTGCGTCATGATGGCCGCCTCCGCCGCCTTCGCCACGCCATTCGGCTATCAGACCAATGTGCTGGTCTTCAACATGGCGGGCTACAGCTACATGGACTTCGTTCGCGTCGGCCTGCCGCTGAACCTGATCACCTGGCTCGCCGCCATGGTGGCGATCCCGGTCTTCTTCCCGTTCTGAGAGACCGCGTCCAAATCTTGGGCCTCATGCGACTGTTGGTGCGGGCGGCCGGGGTCGAACCGGCAAGGGCTTGCGCCCGGCAGATTTTAAGTCTGCTGCGTCTACCAGTTTCGCCACGCCCGCGAGCCGGTCCGGCTCTATAGCCAGAACCGGCGCGCGGGGCCAAGCCGCTCAGTGAGCGGGAGCCGCCGTGGCGGTCGCGGGACGCATGGCGCGGAAGTCGACGTCGGAATCGGCGATCAGCCAGACAAGGCCGGCCCAGGCGGCGACATTCTGGCTCAGTTGGGCCGGATCGATCTTGTCCAGGGTGTCGTTGGCGGTGTGGTGCAGGTCGAAATAGCGGGTTCCATCCTGCGCCAGGCCGAAGAAGGGCACGCCGTGCGGTCCCATCGGGCCGACATCGACCCCGCCCTCGGTCTCGATCCGATCCGACGCCAGGACGCCGATCGGATAGAGGACGCGCGTTGCCGCCTTCTGGAAGTCCGAGCCCTGGGCGCCGGCCGGCAGACGCAGCGCATAGACCCGGTCGGCGCCGAAGTCGCTCTCGCCGGCGATGATGTGCTTGTCCAGGGCGGCGCCCTGGTTGCGGGCGTAGACGCCGCCGCCGTTGCCGGTCTGGGACGTCGGCTGGGCCACCTCCTCTGAGCCGTAGAAGATGACCCGGATGGTGCGGGCGGGGCGCCGGCCGCTGTCGGCGATGGCCTTGGCCGCCGCGACGGTGATGGCGCCGCCGGCTCCATCGTCGATGGCGCCGGTGCCCAGATCCCAGCTGTCCATGTGCGAGCCCAGAACGATGATCTCGTCCGGTCGGGTCGCGCCCGGCAGGTCGCCGATGACGTTCTGGCTGTGGGTCTCATAGGTATGGGCCGTCGAGGTCAGGCGCATCCGCACCGGCTGGCCCATCGCCACCAGACGGCTGACCTGATCGGCGTCGGGCGCCGCCAGGGCGAAGGACGGAACCGTCGGCTTACCATCGACGTAACGGGTCGTTCCGGTATGGGGCATCCGATCCTCGTCCGAGCCGACTGAACGCATGACGAAGGCCGCCGCGCCCTTGGCCGCCGCCACGCCCGGCCCAGCGCCGCGTACGCGGGTCTGGGGGCCATAGCCTGAGCCGTCCTGCATCGGCTGCATCTGGCCCAGGTCGACATAGACGACCTTGCCGCGCACGGCGGCGTCAGGCGCGGCCTGCAGGTCCTCCATCGAGGCGAAACGCACCACCTCGGCCTCGACCCCGCCACGCGGCGTGGCCGGCGAATGGCCCAGGGCGGCGGCGACCAAAGCCTGGGCGTGATCGCCGACGATGGCGGCGGAGCTTTCGCCCCGCTCCCAACCGATCAGAGGGAATTGTTCGATACGGACGTTCTGGAAACCGTGAGCGCGCAGATAGTCGGCGGCCCAGGCGGCGGCGTCCTGCTCGGACCGCGAGCCCGCCGGGCGGGCGCCGAACCGCGTCGTCAGTTGGGTGACATAGTCGAGGGCGATATTCGACCGCATCGCCGCATCGCGGATGACGATCGCCTGCAGCACCGTCGCCGCATCCTGAGCCGTCGCTACGGGAGCGAAGGCGGCGAGACCAAGCGCGATCGCGCTCGCGGTCAGCAGACGAAGGGACATCGGCAGGCTCCAGACTCGGAAAGCCCGGACCCTAGAAAGAGTCAGCCGTTCTGGAAATAGGGTTCGACCAGGCCCTGCAGCTTGACGGTCAGGGCCTTGCCCTTGCGATCGACGCGATTGCCCAGGGCCAGACGCACCCAACCCTCGGAAACGCAGTATTCCTCGACATTGGTCTTTTCCTCGCCCTTGAAGCGAATGCCGACGCCGCGTTGCAGAACCTCCGCATCATGATGCGGGCTGGACGGATCGACGGAGAGGCGGTCGGGGGGCGTGTCGGACATGATCGTTCGGCGGCTCGACTATCGGAAAGGCGCGGTGATAGCCGCGCCCGGCCCCAATGCCAACCGAAACCGCCGATCAGAAGGTCAGGCTGCGCTGGACGATCAGGGCGGCGAGCCCGAGCGTCGTCGCGGCCGCGCCGAGGATCAAAACGCGCCTAAGACGGTGCGCGATGTAAAGAAGTTCGCCGACCACGGCGGATCATCCTGTGCCTTCGCCCGTCGATCGAGCGCAGGGGAATGATCGGCTGGAATAGTTATTATATCAGCCTGGTCCCGCTACGGATGAATCCGGATGCGGTTACTGCACGGTCTGGCGCGGCTGGGCGTTGGCGGCGCCGGAGGGCTGATAGGGCGTGGGGCCGGCGGCGGCCGGAACCGCCGCAGGGGTCGTCGGGCGTCGCGCGGGACGCCGGGCGGCGGGACGCGGCGTCTGACGCGCGGGGGCCGGTGTTGCGACCGCCGGAGTCGGCTGGGGCGCCGGGGCGGCGGCCTGTTCAGCGGCCGGGGCGGGAGCGGCGGCCACGGGAGCGGCGGGCGGCGGCGTAGCCTCGGCGGCGGCGGCGCGGGCGGCCATCTGCTGGGCCTGGAACCGCGCCGCAAGCTTTTCGGTCAGCTCCTTGGCCTGGGGCGGCGTCATCTGGGCCATGATGGCGGCCAGGGTGCGCGGACGCATGGCGGCGGCGACGGGCAGACGAACCCGGTCCTCCAGCGAAGCCATGACCGGCGCGGCCTCCTTGGGCCGCATGGCCGAATAGACCTGGACCAGGCGATCGATCTCGGCCTTCTCGCGCTCGTCCACCTGACCCAGCATCTGTTTCATCTCGGCCTTCAACGCCTCCAGCGCCTTGACCTTGGCGTCCAGCTTCTGTTCGGCGGCGACCATCAGCGGCAGGGTGGTGGCGAAGTCCTGATCGCGGGCGTCCAGCTCGGTGCGACGCTGCGACAGCGACTGAATGATCTTCAGCTCGGCCGGCGAGATTCCGGCCTGTTGCGCCAATTGTTCCGGCGACAGGGCGCAGGTGCCCGGCAGGGCCGGCTTGGGTGGAGCCCCCGCAGCGGCGGCGGGGGCCTCCTCAGCCCAGGCTTTGGCGCCCTCGAACAGGCCCGGCGCGACGCCGATGGCGCGCACCGCGACGACGCCGCCGATGGCGACGGCGATCAAGGGCAGGATACGGGGGATGCGGGCCATGGACTGGGGTTCCGAACTCAGGCGGCGAACAGGTCGTCGTCGAGATTACGACGCGCGGCGTTGAGGTTTTGTTTGGCGATTTGGTTAGCGGATCCGGCCGCCGTCAGGGCCTGGACGATGGCGGCGACGTTGTCGCGACCTGCGGGGATGCCCGCGCGCGGGGCGGCGGCGGGCGCCGACATGCCCTGGATACGCTGGGCCAGGGTGGCCATGCGGCGGGCGCGTTCGTCATCGTCATTGACCACTGCGGCGGGCGAAGCCGCTACGGCGACGGGCGGGCGAACGACCTCGGCGCGGGCGGGCGCCTCCTGTTGGACGTGAACGGGCGCGGCGACCGGCCCGCGTGCGATCAGGACTTCCAGCTGTTGCTTGACCTCGCGGGCCTTGATGATGCGATCGTGAAGAAGATCGGTTTCCTGGCCGGAGGCGCGCAGCGTCGCCAGCGCGGCCTCGGCGCGGCCGGCGGCGGCGTTCAGCTCGGTCACCGCCTGGGCGAAGGCCATCTGTCCGGCGCGCAGGGCCGCCAGCTTGCGTTCCAGCTTGATCCCATAACCGATCGCCGCGATCAGCAGCGCCATCAGCACCCCGTCCATGATCATGCCGGCCATCAGCGAGGTCCTTTGATACGGGCGGCGACCTCGGGATTGATCGGCCCCTCGACCCGCACGGCGATGTGCTGCCCCTTGCGGCCCATCCGGCCGGTGGTCAGCGGAATGGAGCCGGCCCGAATCGAAACTTCCGAATCTGGCGTGGCGTTCAGCATCATCGTATCGCCGACCTTCAGATTCAACACGCTGGAAAGCGGCATGGTCTGTTCGTCCAGCACCGCGCGCACCTCGGTCTCGGTGGTCCAGATCTCGGTGGCCAAGTGGCCTTCCCAGATGTTGTCGCGACCGAACTTCTCGCCCATGAACTGCTGCAGCAGCATCTTGCGGATCGGTTCCAGCGTCGCATAGGGCAGCAGCAGTTCGATCCGACCGCCGCGGTCTTCCATGTCGATCCGCAGCTTGATCAGGATGGCGGCGTTGGCAGGACGCGCGATGGCGGCGAAACGGGGATTGGTCTCCAGCCGGTCCAGGTTGAAGGTCACCGGCGTCAGAGGTTCGAAGGCCTGACGGGCGTCGTTCAGCACCACCTCGACCATCCGCTGGACCAGCACCCGCTCGATGGTGGTGTAGGGACGACCCTCGATCCGCAGCGCCGCCGTGCCGCGACGCCCGCCCAGCAGGACGTCGACGATCGAATAGATCAGATTGGAATCGACCGTCAGCAGGCCGTAGTTGTCCAGTTCCTCGGCCCTGAACACCGCCAGGATCGCCGGCAGGGGGATCGAGTTCAGATAGTCGCCGAACCGGATCGAGGAGATATTGTCCAGCGACACCTCGACGTTGTCGGAGGTGAAGTTGCGCAGGCTGGTCGTCATCAACCGCACCAGGCGGTCGAACACGATCTCCAGCATCGGCAGACGTTCGTACGAGACGAGCGCCGAGTTGATGATGGCGCGAATGCCGGATCTTTCGGAACCGTCGTCGTCGCCCAGATCAAAGCCCAGCAGGCTGTCGATCTCATCCTGATTGAGGACGCGTTCGGACATGGGGTCCGCAGAATCGCCCAGGCCTCCGAAAGCATCGAGCGGAGCGTCGGTCATACCTACTGCACCAGCATTTCTTCGATCAGAACCGCGTCGACCTTGCCGGGCGCGGCGATCAGATTGACGCGGCGCAGAATCTCGGCGCGCAGCTGATAGGTGCCGGCCGAGCCGCTCAGATCCTCGGGCCGCAGCTCGCGCACGAAGCCGGTGAACATGTCCTGCAGGCGCGGCATCTCGGACTGGAGCTGCGTCGCCACTTTGGCGTCATGCATTTCCAGCGTCAGCTTCAGTTTCAGGAAGGTCGCCCGCCCGCTCGTGGACTGAATATTCATGACCATGTCCGGCAGGGTGTAGAAGGTCACGCCGTCGGGGCCTTCCGAAATCTTGCCCAGCGACGGATCGGGCTCGCCGCCTTCGGCGGGAGCGCCGTGACCGCCGCCTCCCTTCTCTTCCTTGCCGTGACCTCCGCCCTCGGCCTTCTCCTCGCCATGACCGGCCTCGGCGTCTTCGCCGTGACCGTCCGCAGCGGCTTCACCGTGCGCCTCGGCGGGCTTGGGCTTCATCATGAAGAAGGCCGCGGCGCCGCCCCCGCCCAGCACCAGTAGGGCGACCGGAGCGATGATGAACAGGATCGGCAGCTTCTTTTTCTTCGGCGCGCCCTCCTCGCCTTCGGCGGCGTCCCCTTCCGGCGCGGCGGCTTCGGCGTTCGGATCGCCCTTCTTCTTGCCTAGCTTCAACATGCGCTCGCCCCGGAGATTCTGATGGGGAAGATCGACCGAGCTTGGTTAACGCCCCGTTTACAAACGGCAGATTTTGCCGGGCGAGCCGACGTCCAAAACCCTGAAACCGCTGCCCCGCCTAGATTAACCCTGTTGGCACGCCTGTTGCGAGGGGGAAGGGCGAAGGAGCACGCCACCCGTGGAAAACGCCGCCTATATCGGATTGTCCCGTCAGATGACGCTGCGCCGCGAGCTCGACATCGTGGCCAACAACGTCGCCAACGCCGACACCACCGGCTTCAAGGTCGAGCAGCTGATGGTCAGCGCCGAGGTGGGCAAGCGCGCCCGCAACGACGCCATCCGCCCTTCGGCCAGTTTCGTGATGGACAACGGCGTCGGCCGCGATTTCGGCCAGGGATCGATGTCCGAGACCGGCCGCGTCCTGGATTTCGCCATCGCCGGCGAAGGCGCCTTCTTCACGGTGCGCGACGGGGCCGCAGGCGAAGCCTACACCCGCGACGGCGCCTTCACCATGGCTCCGGAAGGTCGCCTGACCACCAAACAGGGCCAGGCCGTGCTGGGCGGCGGGGCCGAGATCGTGCTCGACCCGAACCTCGGCCCGGTTTCGGTCGGCGCCGACGGAACCATCACTCAGGACGGCCAGATCACCGGCCGCCTGTCCGTCGTTCGGTTCGATACGCTCGGCGTGCTCGAAAAGGGCGGCGACGGCCTTTATCGCAACGGCTCCAACGTCCAGCCGGTCGAGGCGAACGACGCCCAGATCCATCAGGGCTCGCTGGAGGCGTCGAACGTCAACCCGCTGATGGAAATCACCAATCTCATCGAGATCAGCCGCGCCTATGAGAGCGTCACGCGGATGATCGAGAACACCAACGACCTGAGCCGTCGCGCCGTCGAGCGCCTCGGCAAGGCCGCGTAAAGGGAGCCCCGGACATGCGCGCGCTCAGAACCGCAGCCTCGGGCATGGCCGCCCAGCAGCTGAACGTGGAGGTCATCTCCAATAACATCGCCAACATGAACACGGTGGGCTTCAAGAAGCAGCGCGCCGAGTTCCAGGACTTGCTCTATCAGAACGTCGAACGGATGGGCGCGCAGTCGTCCAGCCAGGGCACCGTCGTCCCCACCGGCATCCAGATCGGCGCGGGCGTCAAGGCTGGAGCCGTCTATCGCGTGACCGAACAGGGTACGCCGCAGCAGACCGGCAACGACTACGACATGGCCATCGACGGCAAGGGCTATTTCCAGATCACCCTGCCCTCGGGCGAGATCGGCTATACCCGCGCCGGCAACCTGCAGGTCAACCAGGAAGGCCAGATCGTCACCGACGATGGCTATGCGCTGGAACCGGCCATCACCATCCCCCAGGACGCCACCGACGTCACCATCTCCAAGTCGGGTCTGGTGCAGGTGACCCAGGCTGGACAGACCGCGCCGACCACGGTCGGTCAGATCGAACTGGCCACCTTCTTCAACGAGGCCGGCCTGGAGGCCATCGGCGATAACCTGCTGCTGGAGACCGCCGCATCCGGCGCCGCCAATGTCGGCACGCCGGGCGACGTCGGCTTCGGCCAGATCATGCAGGGCTATACCGAAGCCTCGAACGTCGATTCCGTGGCCGAGATCAGTGCGCTGATCATCGCCCAGCGCGCCTATGAGATGAACTCGAAGGTCATCTCCACCGCCGACGAGATGCTGTCGGTGACCGCCCAGGTGAAAGGCTAAGCCATGACCGCGATCCGCCGCACACTCTTCCTCGCCGCCGCCTTCTGCGCCTTCGCCGGCGCCGCCATGGCTGCGCCCGTCTCGCTGAAGTCGAACCCAGTCGACGACGACGGCGACGTCACCCTGGGCGACATCTTCGACGGCGCGGGCTCCGCGGCCGGGGTCGTGGTGGCCCGGCGTGTCGGGCCTTCGGTCGTGCTGGAGGCTCGCCAGCTCCAGGCCCAGGCCCGCCAAGCCGGGCTGGACTGGGATAATCCCACCGGCCTGCGGCGCGTCGCCGTTCGTCGCTCGACCGGGCCGGTCGAGGCCGTGACCCGCGTCGAGGCCCCGGCCGTCCAGCCCCGCGCGATCTCTCGCCCCGTCGGCGCCGCCCAACAGGTCATCGCCCGCAACGACATGGTGCGCGTCACCTATCAGGTCGGCGGCGTCAATCTGAGCGTGATGGGCAAGGCCATGCGCAACGCCAACCTGGGCGAACCCGTCGCCGTGCTCAACACCAACTCCAACCGCGTCATCGACGCCGTCGCGTCCGGTCCGGGACAGGCGGTCGCCGGTCCGGCCGCCGAAATCGCCCGCGCCGACCCCCAACAGTTCGCCGCTCGCTAGGGAAATCCAGTCATGCGTAAAACCCTGCTCATCGCCGCCGCCGCCGCGTCTCTCGGCGCCTGTTCGACCGCAGTCGAGGCCGTACGCGGCCCGCAACTGGCGCCCATCGGCTATCCCGCCGCCCTGGTGCCGGTCCAGCAGGCCTATATGGCCGCTCCGTCCCAGCGAACGGAAGCGACGCCGGCCAGCGCCAACAGTCTGTGGCGCGTCGGCGCCCGCACCTTCTTCGGCGACCAGCGCGCGCGGCGCGTCGGCGACATTCTGACCGTCAAGATCGACATTGACGACAGCGCCCAGACCCAGAACTCGACGCAAAGGGCCCGCTCGAACGATTCGTCGACCGGGGTCACGAACTTCTTCGGCCTGGAGAACAGCCTGGGCCGCGCCTTCCCCGGCGGTTTCGACCCCGCCAGCATGGTTGGGCTGGAAGGCGAATCCAACGCCTCGGGCTCCGGTTCGGTGACCCGATCGGAAAAAGTCTCCCTCACGATCGCCGCCGTCGTCACCGAGGTACTGGCCAACGGCAATATGGTGATCCAGGGTCGGCAGGAAGTGCGCACCAATCGCGAGGTCCGCGAACTGACCGTCGCCGGCATCGTGAGGCCCGAGGACATCTCGTCGGCCAATTCGATCGACCACGCCCAAATCGCCGAAGCCCGCATCTCCTACGGCGGCCGCGGCGACATCAGCCGGATGCAGGCCACCCCGGCCGCACAAAGCCTGGTTGAGCGCTTCAGCCCCTTCTAGGCAACACACCTGATGCAGGAGCGCCACAGACCGTAATCGTTAAAGCGGAGCCGTGAACCGTTAATGCGTACCCGCGTTTGCCAGTCAGACGCGAGTACCGACATGTTCAAGGTTCTGATTCCCGCCGCCGCCTCAATCGCCCTGGTCGCCTTCGCCGCCAGGACCCAGCCGCTCGACTCGGTCATGCCGATGCAGGCGGCGTCCGAGGCCCCGGCTATGGCGTGGCATCTCAGCCACGAGGCGTCGATGGCCAAACTGGCCTACGGCGTCGCCAACTCCGATCAACTGGCCCTGATGGTCACCTGCTCGCCGGGCGATTCGACCGCAGTCGTCTACGGCGACGTTCAACCGGCCTCGGCGCGCCTGATCGCGGCCTCTCAGGGACCCGCCCCGCTCGATCCCATGAGCGGCGGAGACGCGGTCGAGACCCGCCTTTCCCTACATGACGCGAGCCTGACGGGGCTGGCTTCCCGGGGCTCGATGCTGGTCCAGGGCGAAGCAGGACGGTTCAATCTCAGCGCCACCTCCGCCGAGCGGCGAATGATCGCGGGCTTTCTTGCCTATTGCGGATCGTCGCGCGCTTGACGAAATGAGACGGGGGCGCGCCGTGCGTCCGCTGTCGGCGGGGCTGATCGATGAACCTCATTCTCGCGGCCGCGCTGGCGCTCGGCGCTCAGGCGGCCGGCCCGCAGGCTACGCCGGCCTGGACCTGGACGCTGTATGACGGCGAGGGCCCGGTCGTCCTGGCCAATGAAATTCCCGACACCCCGAACCTCCGCGCGACGCTTCAGTGCGACGCCCAATCAAGCCTGGTGGACATCACCATATATGACGCCCACGCGGAGCCCACGCCCCGGTCTGGCTTTGCGCGCCTGACTTCCGGCGGCGCCTCGGCGACCAGTGAGGCCCGCATAGGCAGGGGCGGACGGGTGGAAGTTACCCTGCGCACCGACCATCCCCTGTTCGCGGCCTTCGTCGGTTCCGGCGACATATCGATCATGACGGGGGAACGGACCGGCGCGGTCAAGGTCGAACGGCCTCATCTTGCCAAGCTTCGACGATTCGCCGACCGTTGCTCTGGATAGGAGTCTCGATCCATGCGTCTGCTGAAGCTCTTCCCGCCCCTGCTGGCCCTGTCGGCGCTCGCCGCATGCGCCACCCCCGCCCCGGTCTCCGCGCCGCCGGCGGGCCTGAGCCCGGCTCCGGTCGCGGGCTATGACTGGTTTCTGCATCAGGAGCCCCGAGAGAACAGCCTTACCTATGGTCTCGCCAACAGCGACGAGGTGAAGCTGAAACTGTCCTGTTCCACGGCGTCGGGCGTGCTCGATCTCGCCGCGGTGCTGGACAAGCCCACGTCGCGCTTGCGTCTGGAATCCGGCGGCGACATGGAAACCTATCCGGCCGTGTCGGAACCCGCCGGCCTTACGTCGGGCCACTATGCCGAGGCTCAGGCCCGCACCAAGGATCCCGTCTTCCAGCGCTTCCGCCGCTTGGGCTGGATCGCCCTCTGGGAAGGCGAGGAACGCCGGGCGTACGCCGCCCATCCGCAATCCCGGGCCGATATCGAACGCTTCTTCGTCGCCTGCGACTGATCGCGGCGACTTGACGGCCTCCTCCCGGTCCGCTTGCCTGCGGATCTCTTGGAGGGGGCTCATGAATATTTCCTATCTGGCCATCGCGGCTGTTCTGGCCGTGGCCGCGCCGTCGGCGGTCGTCGCCCAGACGTCGCCGACGGCCGTCGCGCCCGCACCGGCGCAAGCGGCCCTCGACGCCGTGATCGCGGACTACGAAACCTATCTGAAGTCGATCGACCCCTTCTCAGCCGGCGGTGAAGGCGACGTGGAGGCCATGGGCCGCGTGCCGGACCTCTCGCGCGAATTCGAACTGGCCCAGCGCGCGCCGCTTGAGGCCTTTGTAGCTCGGCTCCAGGCGATAGACCCGGCAGGTCTTTCCCACGGCGGCGGCATCAACCATGCCTTCCTGCTGTACAGCCTGAACCGCGGCCTGGAAGGATTGGACTACGACACCTCGCGTCTGGCGTTCGACAGCGAGGGCGGACCGGGGACATGGGCCCTTTATATCGGCGGCGGCACGCGCCTGAACTCGGTGGCGGAGGCCGAGGCCTACATCCGCCGCATACGGGGCTTCGGCGACATCTACGCCCAGACCACGACCAACGCCCGGCGCGGGCTGGCGACCGGCCTGGTTCAGGCTCGCTCGGTGACAGAGAGCGCCCTGGCCGGCGCCCGCAACGACGTGGCGATCACGCCGGACGCCGAGCCCCTGCTGAAACCCTTTTCCACCCTGCCCTCTAACGTGTCCCAGACCGAGCGGGAGCGGTTGAAGGCCGACGCCTCTAGCGCGATCGCCGCGACCATCGTCCCGGCTCGGCAGGCCTGGCTGGACTTCCTCGCGACCGAATACCTGCCCCATACGCCGGTCGAGCCCGGCCTGGGCAACCGTCCGGGCGGCAAGGACATCTACGCCTATCTGGTGCGCGGCCACACCACCACCGACCTGACGCCGGACCAGATCCACCAGATCGGCCTCGACGAGGTCGCCCGCATCCGCGCCCGCATGGATGTGGAGATGAAGGCCGCGGGCTGGACCGGCGACTTCGCCGGCTTCCTGACCTTCCTGCGCACCGACCCGCAATTCTACGCCACGAGCCGAGAGCAGCTGTTGGAGAAGGCGTCGGAAATGGCCAAGCGCGCGGACGGCGGCCTGCCGCCCCTGTTCGCCACCCTGCCCCGCCTGACCTATGATGTTCAGCCGGTCCCGCCCCAGATCGAGGAAAACTACACCACCGGCCGTTATAACGGCGGTTCGATGCAGAACGGCGTCGCCGGCCACTATGTCGTCAACACGTCGAAACTGGACCAGCGGCCTCTGTACGAACTGCCGGCCCTGACCCTGCACGAGGCGGTTCCCGGCCACCACCTGCAGATCGCCCTGCAACAGGAAGCCGAAGGCCAGCCCTATTTCCGTCGCCAGGCCAATGTCACCGCCTTCACCGAGGGGTGGGGCCTCTATGCCGAATATCTGGGCGAGGAGATGGGCTTCTATCGCACGCCGTATGAGCGGTTCGGGCGGCTGTCCTACGAAATGTGGCGCGCCTGCCGTCTGGTGGCCGACACCGGGCTGCACTGGATGGGCTGGAGTGAGGAACAGGCCCGCGCCTGTTTCCGCGACAACTCGGCCCTGGCGCCCCACAATATCGAAACCGAGCTTCAGCGCTACATCGGCTGGCCGGGCCAGGCCACGGCCTACAAGATCGGCGAGATCCGCCTGCGCGAGATCCGCGCCAGGGCCGAACGCGAACTGGGACCCAAGTTCAACGTCCGCACCTTCCACGACGCGCTGCTGACGGAGGGGCCGTTGCCGCTGGCGCTGCTGGACCAGCGTATGGATGCGTGGATCGCGGAGGAGAAGGCGAAGTAAGCGACAAAGTCTCCTCCCCGCTTCGCGGGGAGGTGGCGCGGCGCTTCTTCAGCGCCGTGACGGAGGGGTTCTTTCCGCATCACCAGCGCCTGTGGGGCGTCCAGAACCCCTCCACCACGCTTCGCGCGGTCCCCCTCCCCGCTGCGCGGGGAGGAGACGGGCGCTTCAAGCCCACTCCGGAACCGGCAGGCCCTTGGACGTCAGGAATTCCGGATTGAACAGCTTCGACGCATAGCGCGAACCCGGATCGCACAGGCAGGTGACGATGGTCTTGCCCGGTCCGATCTCGCGCGCCAGCCGCACGGCCCCGGCGATATTCACGCCCGCCGATCCGCCCAGCGACAGACCTTCGTGCTTCACCAGGTCGAACAGGATGGGCAGGAACTCGGCGTCCTCGATCCGATAGGCATGATCCGGCTTGAACCCCTCGAGGTTGCCGGTGATCCGCGCCACCCCGATCCCCTCGGTGATCGACGAGCCCTCGCCCGTCATCTCCCCCTTGGTGAACCAGTTGAACATGGCCGCGCCGGCCGGATCGGCCAGGGCGATGGTCACCTCGGGCTTCTTCTCACGCAGATAGGCGGCGACGCCCGAGATGGTGCCGCCCGAGCCGACGGCCGAGACGAAAGCGTCGATCTTGCCACCGGTCTGCTCCCAGATTTCCGGCGCCGTGGTCGTATAGTGGGCGTCGCGGTTGGCGGTGTTGTCGAACTGATTGGCCCAAATGGCGCCAGCCTCTTCGCTCTCGTTCAGCTCGGTCGCCAGACGCCCCGAATAATGGACGAAATGGTTGGGGCTGGAGAAGGGGGCGGCGTCCACCTCGACCAGGCGCGCGCCCAGCGAGCGGATGGCCGACTTCTTCTCTTCCGACTGGGTGCGGGGAATGACGATGACCACCGGATGGCCCAGGGCGGCGCCGACCAGAGCCAGGCCGATGCCGGTGTTGCCCGCCGTGCCCTCGACGATGGTCCCGCCGGGCTTCAGCGCGCCCGACGCACGGGCGCCCTGAACGATCGACAGGGCGGCGCGGTCCTTGATCGAGCCGCCGGGGTTCATGAACTCGGCCTTGCCCAGGATTTCGCAGCCCGTCTCATCAGACAGGCGGTTCAGGCGGACCAGCGGCGTATGGCCGATCAGGTCGATAACGGACGGTGTGACAGACACGGTTCAGCTTTCAGGCGAGGTCGAACGAAAGGGGCAGATCAGGCCGCGACCTGACGTCGCCCTAGGTGGATGCCGCACTCGACCTTGTCCATCCCCGACCAGCGTCCGGCCCGCGCCTCTTCGTCATCCTGAACCGCACGCGTGCACGGCCAGCAGCCGATGGAGCGATAGCCCTGCTCGACCAGGGGGTGACGCGGCAGGTCGTGCGCCTCCAGCCAGGTTTCGACATCATCGGCGTCCCAGTCGGCCAGCGGATTGATCCGCAGCACCCCGTCCAGCACCTCGAACGGCTTCAGCTCGGCCCGCGTCGCGGCCTGATAGCGTTTGCGCCCGGTGATTACGGCGTTGAACCCGACCGTCGCGCGGGCCAGCGGCCGCACCTTGCGCAGATCGCAGCAGGCGTCGGCGTCGGTCCGCCACAGGTCGTCGCGGGCGTCCAGCCTGGCCTTCTCGTCCGCATCCGGCGTGACCAGCCGCACGTCGGTCAGACCCAGGGCCTTGGTCAACTGAGTGCGATAGGACAGGGTCTGGAGGAAATGCTGGCCGGTCTCCAGAAACACCACCGGCACGTCCCGGTCCGTCTCGGCGACAATGTGCAGCAGGGCCGCCGACTCCGCCCCGAACGAGGATATGGCGCCGACCCTCAGCCCCAGGGCCGGGTCCAGCGCCGCCTTCAGGATCTCGGACGCGTCCTTGCCTTCGGTCTCGCGGTTCAGCCGGTCGGCCAGGGCTTGCAGATCAGGGTCGTTCGACGCCGCCCGCCGCCTTTGCCAGATGGTCGGCCCCGGATCGACCGCCGGCTGATAGGATCCGCTGAAGGCCTGGTCCATCCGCGCCCAGGCCGCCGTGTCCGCCCCCGGCGCCAGCTCCACCGCGTCGAAGCCCGAGCGTCGCAGGTGTCGCGCCTGATCCGGCAAGACCTTGCCCGCCGCGATCAGACGCCCGGCATAGCCCCGCTCACGCAGCACCGCCGCCAGCGAGAAGCCGCGCCCGTCGCGAAAGGCGTCGAACTCCAGCACCAGGACGTCGGTCGCAGCCGCGGCGGCCTCGACCTCTTCCAGCGGCGTCGTCACCGACAGGCGCGGTCCGTTCTGAACCCCCTCAAGCGTTTGCAGCATCGAGCGTCTCATAGATGGCGTCACGGAAGGGATCGGGACCGACGCGGCGCACCGTGTCGATGAACCGCTCGCCCTCGGCGCGGATTTGCAGATAGCGGTCCAGGGTCCGCTGGATCGCCGGCGCAACCTCTTCGGCCGGCAGGCTCTTGCCGACGATATCGCCCAGGGCGGCCTGTTCGTCGGGCGAACCGCCGACGGTGATTTGGTAATATTCCTCGCCCTTGCGATCGACGCCCAAGACACCGATGTGGCCGACGTGGTGGTGGCCGCAGGCGTTGATACACCCGCTCATATTGATGCGGACCGGCCCCAGCTTCTCCTGATAGTCCATATCGGCCAGACGTTTGGACAGGGCCTGGGCCACCGGGATCGACCGGGCGTTGGCCAGGCTGCAATAATCTAGCCCCGGACAGGCGATGACGTCCGTCGCCAGATCGGCGTTGGCCGTCGCCAGCCCCGCCTCGCGCAGCGCCCGCCACAGCGTCGGCACGTCGTCCAGCTTCACATGCGGCAGGACCAGGTTCTGCTCATAGGCGGCGCGCAGTTCATCGAAGGCGTAGCGTTCGGCCAGGTCGGCCACCGCGTCCATCTGATCCGCCGTAATGTCGCCCGGCACGCCGCCGACCGGCTTCAACGACACCACCACCGAGGCATAGCCCGCCTGGCGGTGACGTCGCACATTGTTGCGCGCAAACCGGGCGAAGTCCGGATCGGCCAGCAGGGCGCGGTCAAACGGGGCGCTGGCCTTGGGCAGATCATCGAACGGCGGCGGGGCGAAATAGGCTTTGATCCGCTCAGCCTCGTCCTCGGGGATCCGCAGGTCTTCGTGGCGCAGGGTGGCGTAGTGCCTGTCCACTTCCTCGCGGAAGGCCTCCAGCCCGACCGAGGCGACCAGGATCTTGATCCGCGCCTTATGGATATTGTCGCGCCGTCCCAGCAGGTTCCACGCCCGCAGGATGGCCGTCAGATAGGCCAGAAGCTCCGCCGCCGGCACGGCCGAAGCGATCTCCTGGCCGATATGGGGCAGACGCCCCTGCCCGCCGCCGACGAAGACGCGGAAAGCCGTCCCGCCGTCGGCGCCGCGCACGATCTGCAAGCCCACGTCATGGGTCCGGATCGCCGCCCGATCCTTCTCGGCCCCGATCACCGCGATCTTGAACTTGCGCGGCAGGAAGCTGAACTCCGGGTGGATCGTCGACCACTGGCGGATGATCTCGCACCAGGGACGGGGATCCTCGATCTCGTCATCCGCCGCCCCGGCGAAGACGTCGGTCGTGGTGTTGCGGATGCAGTTGCCCGAGGTCTGGATGGCGTGCATCTCGACCTCGGCCAGATCGCTCAGGATCGCCGGCAGATCGGTCAGGGCCGGCCAGTTGTACTGGATGTTCGTCCGCGTGGTGAAATGGCCGTAGCCCTTGTCATAGGTGCGGGCGATATGGGCCAGCCGGCGCATCTGGCGGCTGTTGAACGTCCCATAGGGAATGGCGACCCGCAGCATATAGGCGTGCAGTTGCAGATAGACGCCGTTCATCAGCCGCAGCGGCTTGAACTCGTCCTCGCTCAAGGCGCCCGAGGCGCGGCGCGCCACCTGGTCGGAAAACTCCTCGACCCGTTCACGCACCAGGGCGTGGTCAAACTCGTCATAGCGATACATCAGGCGGGCTCCCGCACCAGGCTGTTGCCCACGGTCGGTCCAGTCGCGCGGATACGCTCCTTCAGGCGGTCCCGGCCAGAAGGCGCGTGGTCCTCAACCTCGAACAGATAGGGGTTCACGAAGATGTCGGGTCGAGAGGCGACCTCGGCCAGCACGATCTCTGCCGTCGCCTCATCCAGGACGGACGCCTGGTCGATGCCCTCGACCGGCTGATTGTCGATGCCCGCGTAGATCACGCGGCCGTCCGACAGGCGGTTGGCGGTGACGATCTTCATGCCGCCACCTCGGCCCGCACGTCGAGCTGCGCCGCAGAAAACGCCGCCGTCTCGCCGACGAACAGCAGGGCCGGCCCGGTCAGGTCCGCGCCCCGCACCAGGGCGCCCAGTTCGTCCAGTCGGCCGGTCAGAACCCGCTCGTCCGGCCGGCTGCCGTTCTCGACGATGGCCACGGGGGTCGAGCCCAGACGCCCGGCCGCCATCAGCTTGGCCGCCGTCTCCTCGGCCCGGTCCACCCCCATATAGATAGCCAGCGTATGATTGGGCGCCGCCAGCTTCGACCAGTCCGCGTCGCCCCCGCCCGGCTTGGCCTGGGCCGTCACGAAGGTGACCGCCTGGGCGTGGTCGCGATGGGTCAGCGGGATCCCCGCCGAGGCGGCGCAAGCCAGGGCCGCCGTCACGCCCGGCACAACGAAGACCGCCACGCCGGCCGCCCGCATCGCGTTCAGTTCCTCGCCCCCGCGTCCGAACACGAAGGGATCGCCGCCCTTAAGCCGCACGACCCGATGACCCGCCTTGGCCTCTTCGATCATCAGGGCCTCGATCTGGTCCTGAGGCACCGAATGCTCGCCGCGCGCCTTGCCGACATACAGGCGTTTGGCGTCGCGCCGCGCCCGCTCCAGCACCGCATCCGGCACCAGCCGATCGTGGATGATGACATCGGCGTCCTGCAGCACCCGCAGCGCCTTCAGCGTCAGCAGTTCCGGGTCGCCCGGTCCTGCCCCGACAATATGGACCACGCCCTGTTCCGGCGCGGCGACGTTCAACAGGCGCAGCATCTCGCGCCGCGCCTCGGCCGTGCGCCCGGCGGCGGCCAGGTCGGCCGCCGGGCCCCGGAAGGCCTTCTCCCAGAACCGACGGCGCGCCATGAAGTCCGGCACGCTGGCCTTGACCGTATCGCGCAGCTCGCGCGCCAGTCGGGCCACATGGGTCAGGCCCGCCGGCAGCACGCCCTCGATCCGCGAGCGGACGTCGCGCGCCAGAATGGGGGCCGATCCGCCGGTCGCAACCCCGATCACCACCTCGTCACGGTCGATCAGGGCCGGGGTCTGGAAGTCGCTCAGATGCGGCTTGTCCACCACATTGACCTGGGCCCCAGCCGCCCGCGCCAGGGCGCCCAGCCGCGTCAGCGCATCGGGGTCGTCCAAGGCCATGAAGACCAGCCGCGCACCCGCCAGATCCTCAGCCTCAGGCGTGCGCAGCACCGGCTCGGGCGCGCTCAGCGGGATTTCCATCCGGGGCGGCGGCCCGTCCGGCGCGAACCACAGCAGTTGCGCCGGCGTGTTGAGAAACAGTCGCAGCTTTGCCAGGGCGGGCTCACCGCCGCCGATGATCACGATCTTGGCGGCCTCCAGCGGAATGGAGGCGAGAAATACACGCATCGTCTTGCTTTCAGGGCCGTCGGGAGGGGAAGAAGGGACGACTTCAGGTCACGAACCTTCGGCCTCCCCGCCCAGGGCCGCAAACCAGATTGCCTTTGGCGCGCTGATAGGATTTCTAACGGCGATGGCCCGTTCCCTGCTCCCGCTCAACGCCCTGCGCGCCTTCGAGGCCGCCGCACGTCACCTGAACTTCTCGCGCGCCGCCGATGAACTGGCCGTGACGCCGGGCGCCGTCAGCCAGCAGATCCGCCTGCTGGAAGACATTGTCGGCGGCCCCCTGTTCGTGCGCGAGGCGCGCGGCCTGCAGTTGACCGACCTCGGCCGATCCTCCGTGCCCCTGCTGCGCGAAGGCTTCGAGCGGCTGATGGACGCCTCGGCCCTGCTGCGTGAACCGCCGCGCCGTAAACAGGTGTCGATCAGCGTCGCCCCCGGCTTCGCCTCCAAATGGCTGATGCCGCGCATGGACGACTTCCACACCGCCCATCCCGAGATCGAGCTGTGGATCTCGGCCGACATGGAGCCGGCCGACCTGACCGAGGGCAAGGTCGATCTTGCGGTTCGTTACGGCCCCGGCGACTATCCCGGCCTGACCGTGGATCGGCTGATGACCGAGACGGTCCTGCCGGTCTGCGCCCCGGCGCTGATGGTCGGCGAACAGCCCATCCGCAAACCGGCCGACCTCGTGGGCCACACCCTGCTGCACGACATGTCGAACGACGGCGACCCCAGCCGTCCCGACTGGGCCATGTGGCTGAAGGCGCGCGGCGTGCGCCACCCCGACCCGCGCCGGGGCTCGCGTTTCAACCAGTCAGGCCTGTTGATCGAGGCCGCCATCGCCGGCCGCGGCGTGGCGCTTGCCAAACGCACCCTGGCCCAGGCCGACCTCGCCTCCGGCCGGCTGGTCGCCCCCTTCCCCGACGGGTCGGAGGCGGTCGGCTTCGCCTATTACGTCGTCCAGCCCCGCGACCGCCCGCCCTCACCCAGCGCAACGGCCTTCGCCAACTGGCTGAAACGGCAGGCGGTCGATCACGACAATACTATGGGCCAGCTCTAAAGCCGCCCCGCGCCTCACACTTCTTCAAAAGGGACCGGAGGTTGGCGCAGGTCTTGAAACACTATGGCGAAATCAGGCGCTCCCGCCTAGAATGTGCCAAAATGTTACAGAGGTCGAAAAAAAGGTCGAAGAGACGATCCGTATATGACGGACGCCGCTTGTTCACGCCGATGGTTCTGGCCTTGAGCGGAGCCACCTCAATCTCGGCGATCATTCTTGCGTCGGGCCTGACCTGGCCAGCGCTTGCCGCTCCTCTGAGCCTGGCAGCCCATCATGAAAAACGTGCGGATCTCGCTCTGAGATCGGAGCAGGTTTCGGCTCACGATCTTGATCGCGCCGCTCGCGAGAATGACAAAACTCTTGAGTCTTCGCCGTTTACTGCAAGCGCATGGTTGCGCGCAGCCTATATCCGCAAGGAGGAGACAGGTTCGCTTGACGCCGAAAGCCTGCGCAACCTTGAGATTTCATACCGGGTCGCTCCATTGGGCCCTGGCGTGAGCCGGTGGCGACTTCGTTTCGTGTTTGAAAACTGGCAGTCGGTCACACCCGCCATACGCGTTGCGGCTCTGAACGAACTTCGGGTATTCGCCACCTATCATAAGGGCAGCGGCGCCTTGGTGGACTCCATCGCCGACCCAGCGGGTCGCCTAGCGGCCAAGCTTACAGTTCGGAACGTCTACATGAATATCGCGGCCACCGGGTCCGACGACGCGTTGGCCCAAGAGGTTCGACGCGTCACAACATAACAACGCTCTTTAACTCTGGCTTTTAACCAACATAAGCCGTATATTTACTGACAGACACACGGAGATCGTTCCACGACTGCCGTGAAAGGGGATTGACCATGAAACAGTTCAAGCTTGGGCGTTCTACTGGACGGGTCGCGATTGCTGCAGCGGTTTTGACGCTGGCGGCGGGCCCGGTCACAGCCGCCATCTGGCGCTTGGCTGAGGCTCAAGAGCCCGCACCCTCCGCTGAATCGACGGCTGCCCTGACTATCCAAGTCAAGGCGACGGTCACCCAAACAGCCAATACGCTCGCCGGCCAGGCGCTGACGCCAGCTGAAGCCCAGGCCGTCTATGTCACAGCACTCGAGGGGGCAATCATAGCCAGCGGCGCCGCGCCTCAGGTCGCGATCGACGCTTTGATCGCTGCGAGAGATCAGATGAAGGCGGCCGGAACCTTGTCAGCGCCTGCCGAAGCCGCCATCAATCAGGTCATTGATCGGATTCGCCAAACTCTGGAGCAGGACGCTCCGGCCGCGACAGGCGCCGACACGGGCGCACCCGCGTTCGGCGCGCCGCCGGTCTCTGGTTCCGGCGGCGGCGGGCCAGACTACGACACTGCAGCCTAGTATATCGCCTGGCTAAGGCGATCAGAACCGCCCCTGCCGCACACTCCCCGATAAGCGTTTTCAAGGACTGTCAGATCATGCGCAACAAGAGCAGCCAGGTATTCCTGCTGGCCAGCGCAGCTTCGTTCGTGATTGTGGGTGCAGCCGCCGTCTCGACAGACGCCGCAGCCCAGTCCGTCAGAGCTGCTCAGGACCGATCCGCCGACATGTTCGCGCGTGATCGTGGCGTAGGCGTACGTGAACGCCCCCGGCCGGATTATGAGGCGCTCGGCATCCCTTCGGGGGGGTTCGTCATTTTCCCGAAGCTTCAGGTGGATGCGGAGTATAACGACAACATCTTCGCTGTGGACACGGACAAGCAGGACGATGTCGTCTTCCGTATCCGCCCGGAAATAGTGGCCCAATCCGATTGGTCTCGCCACTACATCCAGGCCTATGGCCGCAGCACCATCAGCCAGAACGTCGACTTCGACAGCGAAAACACGACCGACTGGACGGTGGGCACGACGGGTCGTCTCGACATCGTACGGGGCTCAAACCTGACCGGCGGCGCCGAGTTCGCCCATGTTACGGAACCTCGCACCTCGACGAACACCGCCCAGACTGCGGAAAATCCAATCGAATTCGACATGGCCTCTGCTTATGTCGGCGCTGTGCGCTCTAAAGGCCGTGTACGTCTCTCCGGTCGCGCCGACGTAAGATCGTTTGACTACGAGGACGGCCGGACGACCGCCGGCGCAGTGATCGACCAAAGCGATCGTGACCGCAGCATCTTCAATGTCGCGGGTCGTATGGACTATGCCATCAGCCCTGCGACCGCTGTTTTCGGTCAGGTGTCGCTCAATGAAAGGGACTATGACAGTGACGCGAGCAGCACCACGCCTGCACGCGACTCCTCAGGTTATGAAGCCCTAGTCGGCGTCAACTTCGAACTGGGCGCGGTCAGCCGCGGAGAAATCGCCGCAGGCTATATCAGTCAGAGCTTCGATGACGCCGCCTATACCGATATCGACGGCTTCGGTGGACGGGCGCAACTGGAATGGTTCCCGACGGAACTGACTACCGTCACGGCGTCCGTGTCACGCACGGTTCAGGATGCGGGAATTATCGGCGCCGCCGGTTATCTGAGTACTGAGGTCGGCGGCAAGATCGATCATGAACTGCTGCGCAATCTTATCCTCACGGCCCAGGTGACCTACAGCGAAGACGATTACAATGGCATCGACCGCGACGATCAGCGGCTGAACGCCTCTGTTTCCGGCACGTACCTAATCAATCGCCACTATGGCGTAACCACTACCCTGGCCTATATCGACCAGGCTTCCGACGGCGCTCTTTCTGGGCCGAATTACGATGTTATGAGAATGTACGTTTCTCTCGTCGCCCAGTTCTGACGCCCACAGGCTACGTCATATGAACGCCGACCCCGGGGTCGAGCAGCAGCCAGCCCCTCTCGCCGCCACAAGGCGGCGCGCGCGTGGTCGGCCACCTTCGGCCCGATCGTTGTCCAACCGCCGCGCCCGCAGCCTCAGACTTGCGGACTATCTGCTCCTGAGCGGCCCGATCGCGCTGTTCAGCATCGTTCATCTGCTCGGCGGCGGCGCTCAACCGACGGCGGCGCTCTGGTTCGCGGCGGCGATCGTACTCCTTCTGCCGGCTATGGTTTTGTTAGCGGGCCGCAAGGGCGAGTTGTCCCTGATCTGGCCAGGCCGCACTGCGGTCATGCTGTTTGTTGCCGTGCTCGGCTTAGCCGTCTGGACTCTGCTCGCCCCCGCTTCCGGTACGAACTCCCCTTGGGCGGCGATCCATGGGCAAAGCGCCATCTCCCTGGACAGATCGGCGACACTCGTTGAGATCATCAAGCTTTGCGCTCTGGCTGGAGTTTTCTTACTCGGCTGTTTTGAAGGCGTCAGAACCCGTCGCGTAGCCGGCGCGGTCCGCACAGTCATCACCATCGGAGCCATTTGGGCGGTTGTTGGGATCGTGATGTTCATCGCGGACTTGCAGGTTCGCCAAGATGGACGTCTCACCGGCGGGTTCCTGAGCGCGAACAGCGGCGCCACCGTCTACGGCATTCTGCTGGTCCTTTCCTTAGCGGTACTGGCGAGAGCCAGCCGCAGCCTGCGCCTTGGCCGCACATTCGGCCGTCTCGTCGCGTTCGGTGCATCCGTTTTCTGCGTCATGCTGTTTGTTGGCTGCCTGTTGGCCACCGCCTCTCGTATGGGCCTGGCGGCCACGTCCCTGGCTGTGATCGTTTTTCTCGTCTGGGAGGCTCTCAGCCGGAAAGACAGCCTGTCTAAACGAACCATTGGCCTAACCGTGGCCGGCGCACTCGTTGGGCTGATTGGCATCGCAGGCGCGGACACTCTGTGGGCGCGGTTCGACACTCTCGACGCGGACGCGGCGAACCGCAGCGTCATTTTTACGGCCCATTGGCGCGCCTTTTTGGATGCACCCCTGTTCGGACATGGACTCGGCAGTTTCAGCGCGGTCAACGCCCAGCAGATGACACCTGAAAATTACGGCGCGCTGCGTTCGATCCGGGCCGCCCATAATGTCTATATCCAGTGGTTGGAGGAGGCGGGGGTGTTCGGCGCCCTGCCGATGTTCGGTTTGATAGCAGTCCTGATCGGCGGCGGCCTCCGACGTTCGCATCAGGCGCCTGGCGGAGCGATTCAACGGGGATTGATCGCCGCCAATCTGGTGGTGCTCCTGCATGGAACTACCGACTATGCGTTGCAGGTGCCGTCCATAGCGGCCTTCTGGGCGTATTTGCTCGGCTTGCAGTTTTCATATGGCAAGGCTCGAGCCGGGAAGTGAACCTAAAGGTCCCATGCGTCTTTTATTTTGTCGGGAAGTTAGCCGGTTCTTTGATCTATTTCGCAGCCGCAACATTTTCCGGTAAGACAAATACCATTACGCCGAGGTACTGTGTGAGCGCCGCAAAGGCGTGTGTGCGCCGCAAGGCGAGAGGGGACTGAATTCCGCTGTGCGCTCTATTTACGCTGGGGATTGGCAGTCTTGCGCCTCGGCGCGTGCATGGACCAGAGCCATCACAATCGCGTTCGAGGCGTCATGACTGAAGGCCTCGGTACTTTCCCTACCGTTCTCGTCGGCGGCGTCCCCACGACGCGGATCACCCGCGCAGAATTGGCCCTGTTGATGATCGACGACTGTCGGCGAACTCGAGCCGACCCCGAGCGGCTGCCTCGCCTCGTCGTCTCATCCAATGGCGCCGTAATCGCCGATTTTCACCGCGACGCCAGCTTCCGCAATATCTTGCTGAAGGCGGATGTGATCGATGCTGACGGCATGCCCCTGGTCATGGCCACCCGTCTGTTCTGTCAGGAACCGCTGGAAGAACGCGTGGCGACCACCGACTTCATCAACGACGCCGCCGAGGCCGCGGCGAAAGAGGGAATCCGCTTTTACTTCCTGGGCGCCAAACCAGGTGTTGCAGACACGGCCGCCACGCATTTCCGAGCACTTCACCCTGATCTGCAGATTGTCGGAGTGCGACACGGATATTTCAACGCCGAGGACGAGATTGATATTTGCGACGAGATTCGCGCCTCGGGCGCGGATGTCCTCTGGATCGGCTTGGGCAGCCCCCTTCAGGAATCCTTCGCCCTTCGCAATCAGCATCATCTTCAGGGACTGGCATGGCTTCGGACCTGCGGCGGCATGTTCGACCACTATTCGGGAAAGTTCAGGCGCGCGCCGGTCTGGATGCAGAGCATCGGCCTAGAATGGCTCCATAGAGCCCTGAACGAACCGATCAGATTGGGGCGACGGTATATGGCGACCAATCTGCCCGCAATTTATTATCTGCTCACCCAGACCACGGACCGACAGGAAGACGTCCGCATCGCACGAACGAAATTGCACACGACCAATGAGGACGCCCCTGTCGATGACCGGCCAATCTGACACCGAGCCACTCGAATCGACTGGTGCGGCGACGGTCTCAAAATCCGTGGCTCGGCGTCTCGTATTCATGGTGACCCATTCCAATGCGGGTGGCGCGCAGGAGATCTGGTCCAACCTCGCGGAAGGCTTCCAAGCGCGGGGAGACCAAGTCACACTCGCGGCGCTCTATCCGTCGGATGAATCGCGGCTGAAGACTCCCGAAGGATTGCTCTGGACTCATATGACGGAGCGGCGACCACATTCTCCGTTCGAGTTGTTCAGACTGTTGAAGAATTTCGTGAGCTTCCTGGCCAGAGAGCGTCCAGACGCCGTTATCACGGCGCTTCCAGCAGCAAACATACTGGCGCCCATAGCAGTGATGCTGTCCGGCGCACCCACCAAGGTGATTACCTCGCACCACTCTCCCTCGGAAACCTATGCGCCGCTACTCAACCTAATCGACGGTTTGGCCGGCACCCTGCCGTCCGTCAGCGATATCGTAGCGGTGTCCAATACCGTGGCGCGGTCGCACCGAAAGAAACCTGCCGCCTATCGCGCCAAGCTGAGAACCATTCTTAACGCCCTACCGCCCCGAATAGAGGCGAAACTTGGCATGCTGGCGTCAGAGCGATCCCAAAAATCTTCGCGAGGCCAGATTGTAATCGCCGCTGGTCGTCTGGTGCCACAGAAAAACTACCCCACCTTGATCCGCGCAGCGGAGCACCTTGACAGCAACATCAAGATCAAGATTCTTGGCGCCGGCCCGGACGAGGCCGAACTCAAGGCGCTGGCGGCTCAGTTGGGCGTGCAACAGAAAGTCGAGTTCGTTGGATTTCATCCACGAGATGAGACCCTCGCCTTGCTGGCGGAAGGTGATGTCTTCGTCCAGCCAAGTCTTTTCGAGGGCCACAGCCTCGCCCTCATTGAGGCGGCTCAGTTGGGCTTGCCCTTGGTCGTGTCGGACGTCCCGGTCCAGGTGGAAGGCATAAGTGGAGCGGATGGACAACTATGCGGGGTGGTCGTCGGCGTACTGGATCACGAGGCCTTGGCGCGAGAACTCAAGGCGCTTCTGACAGATGCGTCGCACTACAGCAATTATGCCCAGCGCGCCGCTCGACTGGGTTCAGAAGCGACATACGACCGGATGTTCACCGCCTACTCCCGTCTCCTAGTCTGACCCATCGATATTGTGAGCCGCTCCGCACTTGAGCCTGCAGCGCAGCCGTCATACGGAAGTCTATTCGCGGACGGAAACATGATGCTTGCCGCCCCCCTCCCGGTCGACGCCAACCATGACCTGTCCGCCAAACTTTGCGGATGGGCTCTAGCTGGTCTTCTGCTGATCGTGATCGTCGGCCTGGGGCCACTTCAAGCCCAGAAGACAATGCTGTCCACCGGCGATGGCAATATCTTTCGGCAAGCTCTCTATATCCTCGTTTTCGGCTTCGTCATCGTCTCGGCCAAGGCCTTGCAGACCCCCCGCATATTTCTGAGCCCGCCCCTTACCCTATGGATCCTGATCGCCTGGTGCTGGATCAGTCTGTCGTGGTCTCTCGAGCCGTCGATCGCCTTTCGCCGACTACTCCTGACAACGATCATTATCTGGACTGTCTTCATGATCGTCGAGCGCACAGGCTATGAGCGGGCCGTGAGGACAGCCCTGCTTACTCTTCTGGCGGTGCTCCTGATCAACTACGTCATGGTCGTGCTGTTTCCTCACGCCGGTATCCACCAGGCGCGTGAAGTGCTCGATGCTGGTCTGGTTGGCGACTGGAAAGGAGCGTTGCCTCAGAAAAATTTTGCGGGCGCCGTTTGCGCGATAACAATCCTATTGCTCATCTTCGCAGGCGGCTGGCTTCAACCTTACCTTCGCCTGATTTCAATAATCGCAACCGTATTCTTCCTCTACAAGACCGGATCAAAGACATCGCTGGCGCTGACGTTCGGAAGTCTGGTTCTGGGAGGTCTGTACCTCTCCTACGATCCAAAATTTAGAGCGCTTTTGATCCCAGCCACAGTCATTACAGTCGGACTGGCTGTCCTGTTTGGGCAGTTTTATTGGATGGACGCCATATACACTCTCAGTCAAGGCAGCGCCCTTACTGGGCGTGGTACGATTTGGGGCGTTCTAATATCCTATGCCAACGACCACTGGCTGCTGGGCACTGGGTACGGCTCCTTCTGGAATATCGGCGTAAACAGTCCTGTCTACTACTACACCTCCACGTGGGTTCGCCTATTGGGAACCGGCCACAACGGCTACCTGGACATACTGGTCACGGTCGGTGTCATCGGCCTGTTGCTGACTGTTCTGGCCCTTGTCGTAGCGCCGCTGTCTCGGCTGCTCTGGAGTCGAACGATCAGTCGGAGAAGCGGCGCCTTGCTGATCTCCATGCTGATCTTCTGCATCGGTCATAATTTTACCGAAAGCAGCGTGATGGATCGCGACGCTATTGTTCAGGTCTTCTTCATGATGACCTTGGCCCTGATCACCATCTCGACCCGTCAGCCTCCAGAAGCGCCGGGGCCGCTCTATTTCGCCTGGACCGGCAGGTTCAAGCCGCTACCCAATAGCCGCCTCGCGCCAAGCCAAGACGGAGAATCCAAGGCATGACCGCCACGGCGAACGACATTCCAGCCCGAAAATCTGGTGGCCGCCCCCTCTTCGTCCCGGCGGTTGCGACCCTGATCGCGCTGTTCGTCCTCGTGGTTCTGGGACCGGCCATGACGAATGGCGGGCCTCCGAGCGGCAACATTCTGCGGCAGGCCATCTTTACGGCCCTTCTTCTCGGCACAATGTGGGCGGCCGGAGTCTTCAAGAAGCCGTCTAAGCTGCTCAGCCTGCCGATTATCCTAATGGCGGCTGTAGCCTGGTGCTGGATCAGCGTGGCATGGTCGGATGTGCCGATGATCAGCGTACGGCGCGTCCTGCTGACCACCATCATCATCTGGATCGTATTCTTGGCGGTTGACGATTGCGGTTACGACCGTACCGTCAAGACGATTATGGTGGGCCTTGCGGTTCTACTTTTCATCAATTTCATTGCTGTGGCTGTGTCGCCGGCAACCGCGATCCATCATTTTACGGCAGGTGAAGATCGTGGTCTGATCGGTGACTGGCGAGGGGTATTGCCGCAAAAGAATTTCACCGGTGAGTTTTGCGCCTTCACAATCCTGTTCTTCACCTTTGCCCCGCCAAAGCTGCCTCGCAAGACGCAGTCAGACACCAAGGCCAAAGTCCCACGAGAACTGATCGTAGGCGTAGCGATCCGAACAGTTGTGGTGCTGGCGGCCGCCTTTTTCCTTTTTAAAACAGAGTCGAAGACCTCAATGGGCATGGCCGCCATGGGCCTGTTGGGCGGCGCCATGTTCCTGTTTCTCAGCCCCCGCGCCAGGATGATCGCGGTCCCGTTCGCCGCGTTGGCGGGCATGGCTGTAATGCTGTTCTGGGCCGACAGCTGGGTAGAATCTGTCGGCCCGTTTGCCAAGCCAACCGCGTTTACCGGGCGTGTGCAGATCTGGCCTCACCTCATCTCATATATCCGGGATCATCCGCTGAACGGCTCTGGATATGGCGCTTTCTGGAACATCGGCGACGAGAGTCCGATTTTCACCTATTCGAAGACTTGGGTGACGACCATCGCCAGCGGACATAACGGCTATCTCGACCTCGCCGCGCAGGTGGGCATCCCCGGCCTGATCCTGGCGGTCGTCGCGGCCTTCGTGATGCCCTTATACAAGCTGCTTTCCAGTCAATCTGTTTCGCGCTGGCGCGGCGCTCTGCTGATTGGGATGATCATCTTCTGCGTCGGTCACAACATGACCGAGTCGGGCCTGTTCGACCGCGACGTCATTGTTTGGGCGTTCCTACTGATCACCCTGGCGCTTACGGAGGTCGCCACCGGAAAACGCTTGCCTTCGTCTTCTTCCAAGTCACGCCCGCGCTCACGGCGCAAACGCGCTCTGCCTTCATTCGACTAGCGCCTCCAATCCGACCAGGCGACCTTGACTCCGGGCCGTCGCGGACCGACAGGACCGGCCCATGATCACGCGCTATTCCCGCCCCGACGCCGCCGCCATCTGGTCGCAGGAGACCAAGTACAAGATCTGGTTCGAGATCGAGGCCCATGCCGCGACCAAGATGGCCGAACTGGGCGTCATCCCGACCGAGGCGGCCGAGGCCATCTGGGCCAAGGGCAAGGATGCGAGCTTCGACGCCGACCGCATCGACGAGATCGAACGCACCACCAAGCACGATGTCATCGCCTTCCTGACCCATGTCGCCGAGATCGTCGGCGACGAGGCGCGCTTCCTGCACCAGGGTATGACCTCGTCGGACGTGCTGGACACCTGTTTCGCGGTTCAGCTGGCCCGGTCGTCGGACCTGCTGATCGACGGCGTCGACCGCGTCCTGGCCGCGCTGGAAAAGCGCGCCAAGGAGCATAAATACACCCCGACCGTCGGGCGTTCGCACGGCATCCACGCCGAGCCGGTGACCTTCGGCCTGAAGCTGGCCGGCTATCACGCAGAGTTCCAGCGCGCCAAACGTCGCCTGATCACCGCCAAGGAAGAGATCGCCACCTGCGCCATCTCGGGCGCCGTCGGCACCTTCGCCAACGTCGATCCGGCGGTCGAGCAGTATGTGGCCGACAAGATGGGCCTGCAGGTCGAACCGGTCTCGACCCAGGTCATCCCGCGTGATCGCCACGCCGCCTTCTTCGCCGCTCTGGGCGTGGTCGCCAGCTCGGTCGAACGCCTGGCCGTCGAAATCCGACACCTGCAGCGCACCGAGGTGTTGGAGGCCGAAGAATTCTTCGACAAGGGCCAGAAGGGCTCGTCGGCCATGCCGCACAAGCGCAACCCGATCCTGACCGAGAACCTGACCGGCCTAGCCCGTCTGGTCCGTTCGGCCGTGACCCCGGCGATGGAAAACGTCGCCCTGTGGCACGAACGGGACATCAGCCATTCGTCGGTCGAGCGCGGCATCGGCCCCGACGCCACCATCCACCTGGACTTCGCCCTCCAAAGGTTGGCCAGCGTGGTCGAGCGGCTGAACGTCTATCCCGAGAACATGCAGGCGAACATCGACCGTCTGGGCGGTCTGGTTCACTCGCAACGGGTCATGTTGGCCCTGACCCAGGCCGGAATCTCGCGTGAGGCCGCCTATGCCGCCGTGCAGGAGAACGCCATGAAGGTCTGGCGCTGCGAGGGGGTGTTCCTGGACTTCCTGAAGGCGGACGAGCGGGTCACCCTGCCCGCCGAACAGCTCGAGGCCCTGTTCGACCTAGGCTATCATACCAAGAACGTGGACGTGGTGTTCAAACGGGTGTTCGGCGAGGGGTGAGCGACGCCCGCCGCATCGGCTTCACCCCCGTCGTCGATGCGCGCACGCGGCTGCTGATCCTCGGCAGCCTGCCCGGCGACGCCTCGCTGAAGGCGGCCCAATACTATGCTCATCCCCGCAACGGTTTCTGGGCGTTGATCGGCGGCGTGCTGGGCGAGGCGGTCGCCGCACTCCCCTATGACGCGCGGCTGGAGCGGTTGAGGGCGCGCGGCGTCGGCCTGTGGGACGTGATCGCCTCGGCCGAACGGTCCGGCAGCCTGGATGCGGCGATCCGGTCGCCTGAAGCCGCCGACCTGCGAGGCCTGATCGAAGGTCTGCCCGAACTACGCGCAGTAGCCTTCAACGGCGGACTGGCGGCGAAGATGGGGCGACGGTTCCTGGGGAATCTGAACAAGATCGCTCTGGTCGATTTGCCGTCGTCCAGCCCCGCCCATGCAATATCCTTGTCGGCAAAGTCGGCCAGCTGGGCCATACTGGGTGACTTCCTGCTAGATAAGCCTGCCGCCTGATGATCCTGACCCTTTCCTGCCCCGACCGCCACGGCATCGTCGCCGCCGTGTCCACCTTTCTGCTGGAGCGGGACGCCAACATCTCCGACGCCCAGCAGTTCGGCGACGCCTCCACCGCCACCTTCTTCATGCGGGTGGTGTTTGAGCCCGTCGAAGGAGATATGGAGGCCGCCATTCGAGAGGCTTTCGCCTCGCTGGCCCAAAGGTTCGGGATGGACTGGACCTTGCGAGGTCCGGAACCTCGCAAGGTGATGATCCTGACGTCCAGGTTCGACCACTGCCTGGCTGACCTGCTCTATCGCTGGCGGATAGACGAACTGCCGATGCAGGTGACGGCTGTAGTGTCCAACCATCCGCGCGAACTGATCGGCCATGTCGATCTGGGCGATCTACCGTTTCACTATCTGCCGGTCAGCGCGACCGACAAACTGGCCCAGGAAGCCGAACTTGTGCGGCTGATCGCGACGACAGGAACTGAACTGGTCGTACTCGCCCGCTACATGCAGATCCTGTCTGACGACCTCAGCCGTAGGCTTCAGGGGCGTTGCATCAATATCCATCACTCCTTCCTGCCGGGCTTCAAAGGCGCCCGCCCCTATCACCAGGCCCATGCGCGGGGGGTGAAAGTCATCGGCGCCACCGCACACTATGTCACCCCTGAGCTGGATGAGGGCCCCATCATCGAGCAGGATGTGGAACGGATCAGTCACCGTGACATGCCGCAGGATTTGATCCGTAAGGGTCGTGATATTGAGCGACGGGTTCTGGCGCGTGCAGTGCGAAGACACCTCGAAGACCGCGTTTTGCTGCACGGCACAAAGACAGTTGTTTTCGAAGACTAAGCACGAGACCTGCGCCATCTCGTCGCGCCCCGCGCATCCATTGTGGCTATCTGGACGTAACCTTGTGGCAGCCGCCGAATGCGCGGAACAATAGGGAACGAAAACCATGGCTCATATTCGGAATCTAATGCTCGTCGCGGCGTCCGGCGCCGCTCTGATGGCGCTAGGCGCCTGCAACAACAACGAAACGGCGCCCGCTGAATCAACCGCCATGGCGCCGGCCGAGGGAGCGGCGATGTCGCCGATGACCTCCGAGACCATGGTTGGCGGCGCCGCCATGAGCCCCAATGACACCATCGTCGTCAACGCCTCCAAGGCGTCGAACCTCTCCACCCTGGTGGCCGCCGTGCAAGCCGCCGATCTGGTCGAGACGCTACAGGGTCCTGGCCCCTTCACCGTCTTCGCCCCCGACAACGCCGCTTTCGAAAAAATTCCCGAAGCCACACGCAATGGTCTGATGCAGCCGGCGATGAAGGATGATCTGACCAAGATCCTGACCTATCACGTCGTCTCCGGTCGCCTGACGGCCGCCGACATCGCGGCTCAGGCCCAGGCCAACGGCGGAAACGCCACGCTTCAGACCGTGCAAGGCGAGGAACTCAAGGTTTCCGCCGGTCCGAACAACACCTGGATCATCACAGACGCCAAGGGCGGAACATCCACTATCACCCAGGCCGATGTGGCCCAGTCGAACGGCGTGGTTCACGTCATCGACACGGTGCTGATGCCGTAAAAGAATTTTCGGTCGAGGCCGGGAACCGACTGAAACCAATTGTGCGTCGCCGTGTTCTTCAGGGGCGCGAGACGCACAGTAGGCCGGGTGAGACATCCCCCAACGTCCCCGGCAAAAAGAAAGGGCCGCACTTTCCCCCGGGTGCGGCCCTTTCGACTTTTTAGAGGCCCGGTTCTGACGAACGCGGATAAAACTCTTATTCGCCCGAGCGGATCTGCTCGCGAGCGATCGAGGCCAGTTCGTCGATCTTCGAGCGAATCTCGCCTTCCGAAACCGACAGACCCGAGCCCTTGAAATCTCCGGCGACCTTGCGGAACACATCCTCGTCGCCGGGTTGTTCCATATCGGCGCGCACGACGGCGGCGGCGTATTGTTCGCCGCTCTCGGCCGAAAGGCCCATTTTTTCGGCCGCCCACAGGCCCAACATCTTGTTGCGGCGGGCGATGGCCTTGAATTCCTGCTCCTGATCGAGGGCGAACTTGGCCTCGAAGGCCTTTTCCCGATCGTCGAAGGTCGTCATGTCGCTCAGCACAGCTCCGCACGCCCCGCTTACCTCGGGACAAGCGCCGTCTATAGCCCGACCGTGCCTGAACGCAACATGACTTCCGTCGCACTCGCATCCAACGCTGCGGTTTCCGGCTCGCCTCATTTGTATCGGGGGCCGCGTTCGGCTAAGGAGACCCCGAACGAGATTGACTGCCCGAGCGATTCCGAAACGCGCCGCCAGGACTGGGTCTTCCCCTCCACCATGGCTGCGCGATTTTTGTTTCTGGAGGGCGCCCGTAAGGCGGGACGGATATGAACAACAAGCGCAAGAAGATTTACGAAGGCAAGGCCAAGATCCTGTACGAAGGACCCGAGCCCGGCACCCTGATCCAGTATTTCAAGGACGACGCCACCGCGTTCAACGCGCAGAAGAAGGCCGTCCTCGAAGGCAAGGGCGTGGTCAACAACCAGATCAGCGAATTCATCATGTCGCGTCTGAACGGCATCGGCGTGACCAACCACTTCATCAAGCGGCTGAACCTGCGCGAACAGCTGATCCGCGAAGTCGAGATCATTCCGCTGGAAGTCGTCTGCCGCAACATCGTCGCGGGTTCGATGAGCCAGCGCCTGGGCATCGAGGAAGGCACGCCCCTGCCCCGCTCGATCATCGAATTCTACTACAAGAAGGACGAGCTCAACGACCCGATGGTCACCGAAGAGCATATCACCGCCTTCAACTGGGCCTCGACCCAGGAACTGGACGACATCCTGGCGATGACGGTGCGGGTGAACGACTATCTGTCGGGCATGTTCGGCGCCGTCGGCATCACCCTGGTCGATTTCAAGATCGAGTTCGGCCGCATCTGGGAAAACGACTTCAGCCGCGTCATCCTGGCCGACGAGATCAGCCCGGACAGCTGCCGCCTGTGGGACGCCGCGACCGGCGAGAAGATGGACAAGGACCGCTTCCGCCGCGACCTGGGCAATGTGATCGAAAGCTACACCGAGGTCGCCCGGCGTCTGGGCATCATGAAGGGCATGCCGACGGTGATCCAGGGGGGGCTGCACTAATGGCCAAGATCAAGGTTCATGTCTTCCTCAAGCCCGGCGTGCTGGACGTCCAGGGCAAGGCCGTCGAAGGGGCGCTTCAGGGTTTGGGCTGGGCGGGCGTCTCGAACGCCCGTGTCGGCAAGCTGATCGAGTTCGATCTGGCCGGCGCTGAAGATCCGCAAGCCGAGGCCAAGAAGATGTGCGAGCAACTGCTCGCCAATACGGTGATCGAAGGCTACCGCATCGAGGCGGCGTAAGCCTGCCTCAACGGCACAGGTAATCCCGCGTCAATGGAACGGCGTCTGGCCGTTTCGTCAGCTGGAGTTGGAACACCATCTGGCCCAGTTCGCGGAAGGCGACCTCGCTGACGGCGAGGTAGAACTCCCACATCCGGCAGAAGCGCTCGTCATACATGGCCAGCGCTTCCGACCGTCGCGCCAGGAATCGGGTACGCCACGCCCGCAGCGTCTCGGCGTAGTGGAGACGCAGCACCTCCATGTCCGTCACCCACAGGCCTGCGCGCTCGATGGCCGGCAGGACCTCGGACAGGGCGGGGATGTAGCCGCCTGGAAAGATATATTTGCGGATCCAAGGCTGGGTGCGGCTGGGCGGCCCCTTGCGGCCGATGGAATGGATCACCGCCACCCCGTCGTCGGTCAGCAACCGCGCCACCGTGTCGAAATATTCCTGATAACTCGGCGCTCCGACGTGTTCGAACATGCCGACCGAGACGATCCGGTCGAACGGTTCGTTCAGGTCGCGATAGTCCTGCAATCGGAAATCGGCCTGATCAGACAGACACCGCTCGGCTGCACGCGCATTGGCGGTGCGGTGTTGTTCGGTCGACAGGGTGACGCCGGTGACCCTCGCCCCCGCCTCGGCCAGCGACAGGCCCAGGCCGCCCCAGCCGCAACCGATATCCAACGCCCGCTGCCCCGGCGAAAGAACCAATTTGTCGATCAGCCGCTGCTTCTTGGCGATCTGCGCCTGTTCCAACGTCGCCTCCGGCCTTTCGAAATAGGCGCAGGAGTATTGCAGGTCGGCGTCCAGGAAGAGCCGGTAGAAGTCCACCGTCAGGTCATAGTGATGACGCACGTTCGCCCGGGCGTGGGCGCGGTCATTGGCCTGTTCGATCGCCCGACGAAGACGCCAGCCCGGCCCGAGCCGCCGCGGAGATCGGGCCAGTTGCGAGGCGGCCAAAGCGAGAAAGTCGTAGATGGAGCCGCCCTCGATCCGAAACGCGCCGGACATATAAGCCTCTCCCAGCTTCAACTCCGGGTTCGTCGCTATGGCCACGACTGTTCGCGCATCTTCGATGACGGCGGTCAGTTCGGGCTCTCCGGGACCGGCTCTCAGCGTGCGGCCGTCAGGAAGGCGCACGGCGATGGCTCGTGTCCGGAACGTCCTGTCGAGGAGGGATTGAAGCATGGGCCCTCGTTGGCTTGACCGTATCGACTACACAGCTAGGGACAGAATGTCGCAGTGCAACGCCTCATCGGTCGATGCCCTTTAACTGGTGATCACGAAACGGAGAGACGCCAATGACCTTCACCCTTACCTCCAATGATGTTCAGGACGGCGGCTTCCTGCCCGACGCCCAGGTCCACGCCAAAGGCAACACCTCTCCCCACCTCACCTGGAGCGGAGCACCCGAAGGGACCAAGAGCTATGCGGTCACCTGCTACGACCCCGACGCGCCGACAGGGTCGGGGTTCTGGCACTGGACCGTCGCCAATATTCCCGCCGACGTGACCGAGCTGGCGACCGGCGCCGGCTCTCCGGGCGGGGACATGCCACAGGGCGCGATCCAGGGCCGCACCGACTATGGCCAGCCCGGTTTCGGCGGCGCCGCGCCGCCTCCGGGCCACGGTCCGCACCGCTATATCTTCACCGTCTTCGCCGTGGACGTGGATCGGTTGGACGTGACCGCCGACAACTCCGGCGCCGTCTTCGGCTTCAACCTGCATTTCCATACCCTGGCCAAGGCCTCGATCACGGCGACCTACGAAAACCACGGCTGATACGGTTGATCGTCCGGGAAGGGCGCCTATGTTGCAGCGCAACATTCCCTCCCTTCCCGGATCCTTCGCCATGGCTTCCAGCGGCGCCGTCGTCGACTCCGACATCGTGACCCGACAACCCATGGCCGCCGACAAGGTGGCCCTGGTCCTGATCGCCCTAGCCATGGGCGGGTTCGCGATCGGCGTGACCGAGTTCGCAGCGATGAGCATACTGCCGGACTTCGCCGCCGGACTGGGAATCGACGCCCCGACCGCGGGCCATGTGATCAGCGCCTATGCCGCCGGCGTCGTCGTGGGCGCGCCCATACTGGCGGTGCTGGGGGCGCGGGCGCCGCGCTGGCTGCTGCTGATCGGCTTCATGGCCCTGTTCGCGATCGGCAACGGCCTGTCCGCCCTGGCCCCGACCTATGAGTGGATGCTGGTCTTCCGCTTCCTCAGCGGCGTGCCGCACGGAGCCTATTTCGGCGTCGCCGCCCTGGTCGCGGCCTCGACCGTGCCGCTGCACCTGCGCACCCGCGCCGTCTCGACCGTGCTGATGGGTTTGACGGTGGCGACCGTCATCGGCGTGCCCTTCGCCAATATGATCAGCCACGCCTTCGGCTGGCGCTGGACCTTCGCCATCGTCAGCCTGCTGGCCGTGACCACCATGGTCCTGGTCGCCCTGTTCGCCCCGCGCGATCCAGCCCATGCGGACGCCAGTCCCCTGCGGGAGTTGGGCGCGCTGAAACGGGGCCAGGTCTGGCTGACCCTGGGCGTGGGCGCCGTGGGCTTCGGCGGCATGTTCGCCGTCTACGCCTATCTGGCCTCGACCCTCGCAGCCGTGACCGGCGTCGGCCCGGAGATCCTGCCCTGGGTTTTCGCCGTCTTCGGCGTGGGCATGTTCCTGGGCAATATCCTGGGCGCTTGGGCGGCCGACCGGGTCGGCTTCCCGGCGGCGGGCGGTCTGTTGCTGTGGAGCGCCGCCGCCCTGGCCCTCTATCCGTTCGCGGCCTCGAACCTGTGGGCCATGATGGGGGTGGTCTTCCTGATCGGCGGCGGCGGCGGACTGGGTTCGGTGCTGCAGACCCGGCTGATGGATGTCGCCGGCGACGCTCAGATCTTGGCCGCCGCCCTGAACCACTCGGCTTTCAACACCGCCAACGCCATTGGCCCCCTGCTGGGCGGCATGGCCATCGCGGCCGGCTATGGCTGGACCTCGACCGCCTGGGTCGGCGTCGCCCTGTCGCTGGGCGGTTTCGCCATCTTCGTCGTCGCTTGGGCGATGGGCCGGCCCCGGGCGTCGATCTGAGCGATTGCGCCGGCACGACGCATGCGTGGGCCAGATCGAGACTGGTCCGGGTCAAATCCAACCCGCGCACTGACATTTCCCGAAAACGGTGCTAGAGGCCCGCGCCATGAGCGCAGCCGTCATCGTCTTCCCCGGTTCCAACTGTGATCGCGACTGCAAGGTCGCCATCGAACGCTCCACCAACGAGCCCGTCTCGATGGTGTGGCACGCCGAGACCGAACTGCCCCAGGGTCTGGATCTAATCGTCATCCCCGGCGGCTTCTCCTACGGCGACTATCTGCGCTGCGGCGCCATGGCGGCCCAGTCGCCGGTGATGCAGGCGGTGAAGAAGGCGGCGGACGACGGCGTCGCCGTGGTCGGCATCTGCAACGGCTTCCAGATTCTGTGCGAGGCCGGAATGCTGCCGGGCGCCCTGCTGCGCAACAAGGGACTGAAATACGTCTGCAAGCCCATCGCCCTGACCATCGCCAACGGCCAGACCCGTTTCACCGCCGGCTATCAGGGACAGCGCGAGGTGACGATGACCCAGGGCAACGGCGATGGAAACTTCTTCGCCGACGCCGAAACCCTGGCCCGGATCGAGGGCGAGGGCCAGGTGGTGTTCCGCTATGTCGAAAACCCGAACGGTTCGGTCAACGATATCGCCGGGCTGCAGAACGCTCGCGGCAATGTCCTGGGCATGATGCCGCATCCCGACCGCGCCTTCGAGGCCGAACTGGGCTCGGCCGACGGCGCGGTTCTGTTCCAGAGCATCTACGCAGCGGCCTGATCGCTCCAGCTCGCATGCTCGCAGCCTTGTGACTCTAGCGAACGTCGTTTTTTGATAACCTGCGGTCGTATCGGCGTCGCGGGGACAATCATGGCTTCCATTCTCGATCATCCGCCTCAGGCCGTGCGCGACGATCTCGACCGGCTGAACCTCCTGCTAGACGCCGTGCCGCCCAAGTCGACGGGCGACAATCTGCTGATGGCCACCTGGAACATCCGGGGCTTCGGCAGCCTGACCGAGAAATGGGAAAGCCAGGACGGCGACAGCCCCCGTCGCGATCTGCATGCCGCCGTCCTGATCGCCGCCGTGCTGGATCGGTTCGACGTCATCGCTGTGCAGGAGGTGAAGGCCAATCTGCGCGCCCTGCGTCATGTGCTGAAGAAGCTGGGGCCCGACTACGGGTTCCTGATGACCGACGTCACCTACGGCGATCCCGGCAACGACGAACGTCTGGCCTATATCTACGACAGCCGACGGCTGAAGCCCTCGGGCCTGGCCTGCGAGTTGGTGGTGCCCGAGGACCTGGATACCCCCTACGCCACCCCCGCCAACGCCTTTCAGCGCCAGTTCGTACGCACCCCATACGCCGTCAGTTTCAACGCCTCCGGCAAGACCTTCGTCCTCGTGACCCTGCATATCGTCTATGGCGAGAAGGGCGCGGACCGCGTCGCCGAACTGACCGCGATCGCCAAGTGGCTGCGGAACTGGGCCGAGTCGATGGACGACTATGGCCAGAACCTGATCTGCATGGGCGACTTCAACATCGACCGCCACGGCGACCCGCTCTGGCAGGCCTTCACCTCCACGGGCCTGGTCACGGCGCCCGGCCTGGAGAAGGTGCCCCGGACCCTCAGTTCATCAGTCGAAAAGCCCGATCTGGCCAGCTTCTTCGATCAGATCGCCTGGTTCGAGCGCCGCCGCGACGGCAAACCCTATCTGTCGCTGGCGTTCAGACAGTCAGGCGGGCTGAATTTCCAGGGCGTAGTCCTGACCCACCTGACCCGCACCCAGCTTTCCTGGCGGATCAGCGATCACTATCCGCTGTGGGTCGAGTTCGGGTTGGAATAGACGCACCCAAAAGGACGTCAGGTCCCCAGCGCCGGGGTCCGTCCGCCGCCGGCGTCGATGGCGTCGAAAAGGGCGCGGATCAGTCCCTGTTCCTCCTCGGTGATCTCCGGCTTCCAGACGTCGAAGATCAGGATGGTGCGGTCCTGATCGCTGTCGTTCCAGGCCTCGTGTTCGATCGTGTCGTCGAAGGCCCAGGCGCGTCCCTCCTCCCACTGACGCACGTCCGATCCCACGCGCAACCAGGACCCGGGCGGCGCGATCAGCGGCAGGTGGCAGATGAGCCTCGCGTTGATCAGGCCGTGATGGGGCGGAATCCGAGCCCCAGCCGACAGTTTCGAGAACAGGATCGACGGCGAGCGCCCCGGAATACGGCTCAGCGGCGCGGCCTCGAGCGCCTTCATGGTCGCCGGACAACGCGAGGCGATCTCGGGAACCTCCACTCCGTCCTTCCACAGAAAGACCGCGCTCCAGTCGGCATTAGCTAGCATCCCCGCCTGATCGTTGCGCGGTCGATTGGCGCGATCCTCGACATAGGGGGCGAACAGGGGGGGGTCGGCCAGCATGGCCTGAAGTTCGGCGCGAATGTCCGCCGTCGCCGCCTCGACCTGGGCCAGCCACGGCGTATCGGCGCGGGGCTGGTGCTGGATTTGCGGCAGGCCGGGGAACAGGTAGAATTTCGGCTGCTGCAGGTACAGCGACTTACGCCCGGTCAGCAGGTCCAGCGACAGGGCGAACCGCTCGCTGGACCGATCGGGATCGAACCCCCGCTCCCTGACGCCGGCCAGCAGGTCTTCCTCGAACCGACGGGCCAGGTCCGCGCGGGCCTGATGCGCGCGTCGCAACTCCGGAGCCAGGGCCGGCGTCACTCGTCCCGGCTGAGCCTGCGCCAAGGCGGCGCCGTAAAAACTGGAGGCGGAGCGCAGGTCACCCAGCCCGACCAGGGCGTCTCCCTTCAGGATCAGCGCCCAGATGTCGCGGCCATCCCGCGCCAGAAGAGCATCGGCCGCCGCGAGGCTAGCGCGGTGATCGCCACGCGCACGCGCCTCCAGTCCGAGCCTGATCTGCTGGTCGAGGGATGAGGCGTCGTCGGAATTCATCCGTTCCACGAACACCGCAACTCAAGACGCGGTCAAGTCCGTCGCCTTGACCGTCGCCGATTAATCAGCCCTTTGGGACGGCCTTTCCATTGTCGAAGCTGTCGTCTTCGTCCGCCGTCTCCACCCCTCCGGGATCCCGTTGCGCCGCCAGTTCCTGGGCGCCGACGCCCTGGCCGTTCTTAATCGCCCGGTTGGCCTCGACCTCGTCGGTCTCGAAGCTCCCCAACACGTACAATGGAGCTGAACATCGCCGCCACGGAAGCTCCATGTCCACGATCCTTCGCCCCAACCCCGCACAGCGCACACGGCGACTTGTGGTGTTTGCAGCCGCCATCTTCGCGGTGGCGGTTCCCCTTGTTCAGAATCTGGCAGGCTTGGGCCTGACCCAGGCCGAGTTCGCGGCGGATGGAAACAGCACCCTGCGGGTGGCGGGGTACGCCTTTTCGATTTGGGGGCTGATCTATCTCGGCCTGCTGGCCTATGCCGTGCGTCAGGTCCTGCCCCAGACCGGGGAGAGCCGGCTGATCAACCGGATGGGCTGGCCTTCGGCAGTGACCTTCTTCGGCATCGGCCTCTGGATCATCGTCGCGGCCCTGAACCTGAAGGCGGCGAGCGTGATCGTGATCTTCGCCTCTCTGATCGCCCTGCTGGCGCCTTTGCTGACCTATTCCGCCTCCGTCCGCGACCGGGGCCGATTCGAGCGCGATCGAATGCTTTTGGTTTGGCCTCTAGCCGCCTTGGCCGGCTGGTTGACCGTCGCCGCTCCCCTGAACCTGATCACCACCCTGACCGCCTTCCAGGCGCTGCCGGACTTTCTGGCGCCGAGCCTATGGGCCATCTTCGCCATTGTCGCGACGACCGCGGTCGCGCTGGGCGTGACCTCGCTCCTGCGGACCCTGGTCTATCCCCTGCCGACCGCCTGGGGCCTGCTGGGCGCCTTCGTGGCCGAACAGGCGGACAAGCCGGCGGTCGCCTTCACAGCACTGGCCGGGGCCGTAGTCCTGTTGGTCGGCGGACTGGTGCTGGCCCTCCGGCTGAGGCCCAGCGTCGAGCGGCTCGCCTGATGGATCAGGGCTGCGTGTCGCCCTTATCGGGGATCGCGCCCTCGCCGGCGCCGACGTCGAAGGCGCCGTCTTCCTGAAATCCGACGCTGCCGACGCCCGTCGCCTCGCCGGTCAGTCGCTGGCGTCGGCTGATCATCGCGGCCTTGGGCGCGGCTATATCCATCTTCCGCGTCGTCTCCCGATCGTTCGACCGGTCCATCTGCTGGCCGGTCGCGGGGGTGGTTTCGGTGGGAACGCCGGCCCCCATCAGACCTCTCCCTGGTCAGGGCTGGGGTCAGGGCTGGGGTCAGGGTCGTCGTCGGGCTCGTCCGCCGCCTGTCCGGCCTGTTCGGCGAAGGCCGAGGCGCCGGCGTCGTCGGCCGCGATCTCGGGCAGATTTTCCTCTTCGGGCGTGGCGGCGGGATCGATGGGGGAATCGGTCATGGCGAAACTCCGTGGTCGTTCCTCCTGCAATGAAGGGCGGTCGCGGGAGTTCCATCGCGCGCTCAGATCGCCGCCACGTCCGTCTTCGAGAAATCCTGGCCCTTGAACAACAGGGGCTCGCCGCTGCTGCGGCTCAGGGCATAGGCGAAACAATCGCCATAGTTCAGACGCGCCGGATGCCGCCCCTTGCCGTACCGGATCATGGCGTCGCAGGCGATCCGCATCTGCTCCCGATCGACGGGGATCAGATCGAGGCCATAGTCCGCTTCGAGACGATCAAGGATCGGCCTCGCGTCCATCTCGAGGCGTGACGTCAGGACGGTGGCGAGTTCGACCCAGGTCGCCATGCTGACCCTGCGCATCGCCGCCGAGCGAATATGCTCGTCGTAGGTAGCCGCCTCGGGCTCCCTTAGAATGATCGCGACGAAGGCGGATGTATCCACGACCATCAGATGGGCTCGCCCCCCTCCCCATACATCTCGTCGTCGATTTCCTGCAGACTCTTGCCATTGCCGGGCGGCAGGGTTCGCAGATAGGCGAACAGGGCCTCGCGCCTGCGCGCCCGCTCGGCGGCCCCCTCGTCGGCGGTCAGCTCCTTCCAGGTGCGGTCAAGGGCGATGTCGATCGCCTCGGTCAGGCTGACCCCCATCCGCTCGGCGACGGCGCGGGCCTTGCGCTCCGTCTCCGCGCGCTTGATGCTGAGGCCCATTCTAGAACTCCCAAAATGCTGTCTAGAATATAGCCTATCGGGCGTTCACCCGCTAGAAGCGCCGCCCATGACCGCTCCTCAAAAGACCATGGCTGAACTGGCCGCCGAATACGGCCTGGCCCCGAACGAATATCAGGTCGTCCTCGACCGCCTGGGCCGAGAGCCCAACCATGTCGAACTGGGCGTCTTCTCGGTCATGTGGTCCGAGCACTGCTCGTACAAATCGTCCAAGATCCACCTGGGCAAGTTCCCCACCACCGGCGACCGCGTCATCTGCGGGCCGGGCGAGAACGCCGGGGTGATCGACATCGACGACGGCGACGCCTGCATCTTCAAGATGGAGAGCCACAACCACCCCTCCTATATCGAGCCCTATCAGGGCGCGGCGACGGGCGTGGGCGGCATCATGCGCGACGTCTTCACCATGGGCGCGCGCCCGGTGGCCCTGCTGAACGCCCTGCGCTTCGGCGATCCGTCACACGAAAAGACCAAGCGCCTGGTCAAGGGCGTGGTCTCCGGCATCGGCGGTTACGGCAACTGCGTCGGCGTGCCGACCGTGGCGGGCGAGACGAACTTCCACGCCGGCTACAACGGCAATATCCTGGTCAACGCCATGTGCGTCGGCCTGGCCAAGTCGGACAGCATCTTCTATTCGGCCGCCCCCTCGGCCGGCCTGTCGGTGGTCTATTTCGGCTCCAAGACCGGCCGCGACGGCATCCATGGCGCGACCATGTCCTCGGCCGAGTTCGACGACGAGTCGGAATCGAAACGCCCCACCGTCCAGGTCGGCGACCCCTTCGCCGAGAAGCTGCTGATCGAGGCTACCCTCGAACTGATGGCCTCGGGCGCCGTCGCCGCCATCCAGGACATGGGCGCGGCCGGCCTGACCTCATCCTCGGTCGAGATGGCCGGCAAGGGCGGCGTCGGCATCGAGTTGAACATGGACGCCGTGCCCCAGCGCGAAGAGGGCATGACCGCCTATGAAATGATGCTGTCGGAAAGCCAGGAGCGGATGCTGGCGGTCCTGAAGCCCGGCCGCGAAGCCGACGGCGAACGCATCTTCAAGAAATGGGGCCTGGACGCCGCCACCATCGGCGTCACCACCGACACCGGCCGTCTGGTGCTGAAGCATCACGGCGAGACCGTCTGCGACGTGCCCCTGGCGCCCCTGTTCGACGACGCCCCCCTGTACGACCGCCCCTGGGTTCAGCCGGAACTGCATCCGCGCCTGAACCCGGCTGATATCCCCGCCCCCGAAAACTGGGCCGATGCGGTGATGAAGGTGATCGCCTGCCCCGACATGGCGTCCAAGCGCTGGATCTGGGAACAGTATGACCGCCACGTCATGGCCGACACGCTGCAGGATTCGGCCACCGGCGCCGACGCCGGCGTGGTCCGCGTCCACGGCACGGACAAGGGTCTGGCCGTGACCAGCGACTGCACCCCCCGCTATGTCCAGAACGACCCCTACGAAGGCGGCAAACAGGCGGTGGCTGAGGCCTGGCGCAACCTGACCGCCGTGGGCTCGCGGCCCATCGCCATCACCGACAATCTGAACTTCGGCAATCCGCAGCGGCCCGAGATCATGGGCCAGATCGTCCGCGCCATCGACGGCATGGCCGAGGCCTGCCGCGAACTGGCCTTCCCCGTCGTCTCCGGCAATGTCAGCCTGTATAACGAGACCAACGGCGTCGCCATTCCGCCGACCCCGACCGTGGGCGCCGTCGGCCTGCTGCCCAACTATGACGTGGTCACCAACTTCTCGACCATGGCGGCAGGCGACACTCTGGTCCTGATCGGCCAGACCGTCGGCGAACTGGGCGCCTCCATCTATCTGCGCGAGGTCCTGGGCCGCGAAGACGGCGCCCCGCCGCCCGTCGATCTGAAGCTGGAAAAGAAGACCGGCGACTTCGTGCGCGACCTGATCGAGGCCGGCGACCTGACCGTGGTTCACGACCTGTCCGACGGCGGCCTGATCGGCGCCGCCGCCGACCTGGTCCTGGCCTCCGACGTCGGCGTGACCCTGGACGCCTCCAGCGAGACCCACGCCCACATCCTGCTCTTCGGCGAGGACCAGGCCCGCTATCTGGTCGCCGTCCCCCACGCCGAGGCCCTGATCGCCAAGGCCCAGGCTGCGGGCCTGCACGCCTCGGTCGTCGGCCACGCCGGCGGCGACGCCTTCGCCTCGCGCGGCGACAAGGGCGAACTGTTCAGCATCCCCGTCGCCCACCTGCGCGAATGGCATGAGGGCTGGATGCCGGGCTGGCTCGGCGACGCCGCATGATCCGCGCCGCCCCGCCTGTCGCGCTGCTCGTCCTGCTGGCGGCCTGCGACGGCGGCGGCGACCCTGTGCAGCAGGCGCTGCGTGAAGCGTCGGCCGCCCATCAAGCGGCCGCGACCCGCACCACGGCCGAGATGCAGGCGGCGGCCCAGACCGCGGATCAGGCCTATGTCGCCAAGATGATCGCCCACCACGAAGGCGCCGTCGCCACGGCCCGGGTCGCCCTGCGCGACAGCCGCGATCCGGAAATCCGGCGCATGGCCCAGAGGATCATCGACACCCGGACGCGCGAGATCGCCGAAATGAAGACCTGGGCGCCGACCGTCGCTCCGGCGAACTGAGCATGGCTAAGGGATCCTATCCCGGCAGCGGAAAACGGGCGCGTACTCCCGGTTCCAAAACTGCGCCGACGGGACGTCTTGCCGAGCGGAAGCCGGGGCGGCCCGCCGGACGGACGCCGTCCAAGCCGTCACAGATCACGCGAGACGAACTGAAGCATTTCAGCTTTCGCAATCGATCCAAAGAGGCGTTCCTGGACGAGTACGATCCATGGCTCCGCGCCTGTTTCAAGAACGGCTTCACCCGGCCCAACGAGATCGCCGGCCTTCTGAACAAACTGGGCAAGACAACCGCCTGCGGCCAACCCTGGACGCCTCACCTTGTCTGGGGCCTGCAACGCTTTCTGTTCGAACGACGCGAAAGGCGCAGAGCCGCTCAATCGGGTGAAGCGGCGCCGATGGCCCCCGTTTTAAAGCCCGTGACCTCAGGCCAGGGCTCGAGGGATTTAAGCGCAGACGATATGGCGCGGCTGCTCGTTGTTATCGGCAGGACGTCACGCCCGCGCTGACTGAATGGAGTCTACATTCGCTGCGAACATCACTATGTCTACTGGCGTCTGATGTCTGACGGCTCCGTCGGGATAGTGACGGCGCCCCATGAACGCATGCACCAGATCGCGCGTTTCAGGGACGACGCGCCCGTCTGACGGGCGATTTGCACAGGGAGCGTCTTATGGACGCGACGACCGCCGACACCATCTTCCGCCCCGCCATCCCGCCCCGCCGGACCGGCGGCCCCCTGGCCCTGCTGCCCTTCCTCTGGATCAGCTGGCGCGATCCGATCCGCATGTGGTCCGAGCGGCATTTCACCGAGCCGCAACTGCACGGCAACTCGGCCTTCGGCGAGATCC
>NZ_JACESA010000016.1 GCF_013912065.1 Brevundimonas sp. | reverse complement strand
GGCGGAGGGGCCGGGGGGCGGGAAGGGTATGTCCCGCCTCCTTCCCCTTTTGGGGGCGGGGACTCCAAACCGGCGCGCGCCTACTCCCTGTCCATGCGGCGGCCCCCTTCCGTCAGGTCGCTTAAGAAACGCGCGCCACCTCCCCTAGAGGGAGGGGAGACTTTTTCAGTGATAGCGTACCGATCAATCGGAATTTTGAGAGATCCAATGGACGTCAAGCCCTCTATCCGAACCGGTCTGGATACTGCCGATGCTCATGCAAGGCTGACGAGTTATGGTTTGCTTCCGGTCTGCAGGCTGTCTTTGGATGCAGGCCGTTTTTCCATCGTGTTTCAACAGCTGGAATCAGCAGCGTGGGAGCGCTGTGTCTACGTCTTCGCCATAGCGGACGAAATCATCAGGATCGGATCCTGCAAAAGCACTTTGAAGGTCCGCATGAAGGCTTGGGAGTGGAGTGTAAGCAAGCGTTTTAGGGGGATGAGTTCATCGACTCCAGAATGGGAGGCGGAGGCGTGGCGAGAGATGTTGAGCCACTGGGGCGAGGGCTTCGTCTATGCCCGACAGGGAACAGTCGTAGAAACCCCGGTGGGCTCTTTCCCCTGCTATTTGGATGAGGAAAGTCTTCTCATAGGTCGCCATCGACCCGCGTTGAACAGGCATTCCCACCGGTAAATCGAAGAAGAGGGCGGACGCTGGAGGTCCGAGAGTGGTTGGGTCTTGTGGATATATCTGGTGCTGCCCCAATCCGTCACGTCGCTTAAGACGCTCCCCATCTCCTCCCCCAGAGAGGGAGGAGATGGGCCTTGGGTCGTGGGCCTCTTCTCTTTCGTCATTCCGGGCGGAGGGCCGCTTGGCCCGCAGACCCGGAACCCAGCGGCGCGCGAGAGCGCGAACCTGTCGCGGATTCGATCTTCGGACATCGTGCGGCGGATGGATTTCGCCTTCGGCGCCGCTGGGTTCCGGGTCTTCGCTGCGCTTCGCCCGGAATGACGAAAGAAGGGCGGCGCTGCGTCCCCAGAGGGGAAGGAGACGAAAAAGGGCGGGGCCTTGCGGTCCCGCCCTGGTCGTTCAGGCTCTAAAAAGCCCTCAGTTGCGATAGGCCGGGGGCATCGGGGTCTGTTGCCGATAGCGGTCGCGCAGCAGCAGGGCGCGGCTGGTCAACGGTTGCTCGACGCCGTCGATGAAGACGGCCGAGGCCTGGCTGAGTGGCTCCAGCGGGTCGCCGGACCAGACCACGACGTCGGCGGCGGCGCCCGGCGCGATCTGGCCGAACTGGCCCGCCATGCCGAAGATCCGGGCCGGATTGACGGTCAGGGCGGCGATGGCGGCGCCGTAGGGCAGGCCGTGCGAGACGGCGTTGCCGGCGTTGTAGCGGGCCTCGCGGGCGCGGTGGGTCGAGCCCTCGTTGCCCTTGATGGCGATCACCACCCCGGCGGCGTTCAGGGCCGCGGCGTTCTCCATCCGCGCCGCCCGCATTTCGAAATCGGCGGGTAGGTTTGAGATGGGGTTGAGAAGGACCGGAACCCCGGCGGCGGCGATGTCGGCGGCGACCAGCCAGCCCTCCTCGGCGCCGTCCAGGATGATCTTCACCCCCTCCTCGCGGGCCAGGCGCAGGACCTGGCGGATGTCGGAGGCCCGGTGGACGGTGACGATCAGCGGCATCGATCCATTGGCGACGGGGATCAGGGCCTCGAGGTCCGCGCGCGACAGGCTGAGATCGCGCAGGCCCGCCCGCTCGTAGGCGGACTTGTTGCGGGCGTAGAGGCGGACTTCGGCAAGCGTCTCCTTGAACAGGACGAACTGGGCCCCGCGCGCGCCGCCGGCGACGGCGGCGCCGGCCTCGCCGAACGGGGCGACCATGGCCACGCGCGGCTTGACCAGGATGTTCGCGTCTTGACCCAGGTCGATGATCGCCGCCTGACCCGCGAACAGGCCCGGCGTCTGATAGCCGCCGTCGCCGGCGCCGGCCGTCTCGTCCTCATGCACATGGCCGCCGGACGAGCCGGGGTGCTGGGGCACGACCACGGCGCGGGTGATGCCGCCGAGGCGGGCGACCGGCAGGGTGAAGGACCAGGGGTCCAGGCCGTAGGAGATGTCGAAGGCGGCGCTGAGGGTGTTGGACGCATTGCGCAGGGCGTTCGTGCCGCGCACCGCGCCGACCTCGGTCCCGGCCAGGCCGGAATCGACGGCGACGAAGCCGGGGGCGACCGTCTTGCCGGTCGCGTCGATGACGCGGGCGCCGGACGGGGCGGCGCCGGTTCCGACCGAGACGATCTTGCCGTCGCGGATCACGACCGTGCCGTTCTCAATGACGGAGGTTCCGGTCAGAATCCGCCCGCCGGTTATCGCGACGGTTTCTTGAGCGAATGCGGGCGCGGCGAGAGACAGGGCCGCCACGGCGCCCGCGAGGATGTGGGACAGGCGCATCAGCGGGCTCCTTCGGCGACGTTGGCGGCGGTCAGGCCATAGCCCGGCTGGCCCAGCTCGAAGTCGCTGGTCGGCTGATAGGCGGGGTTGGTCCGGTCAAACGTCAGGGCGCCGTCGATGAAGACCTGATCGGCGCGGGCGTAGATCGAGAAGGGATCGGCGCTCCAGATCACCACGTCGGCGCGCTTGCCGGCCTCCAGCGAGCCGGTCTGGTCGGCGATGCCGATGGCCCGGGCGGCGTTGGAGGTGATCCAGCCGATGGCGTGTTCTTCCGAGATATTCAGCCCGGCGCGACGGCCGGCCGACAGGGCGGCGGCGGCCTCCTGATTCAACCGTTGAGTCAGTTCGGCGTCGTCGGAGTGGATGACGGCGCACGAGCCCTGGGGCGCGTCCACCAGGGCGGCGTTCTCCTCGATGGCGTCCAGGGCCTCCATCTTGAAGCCCCACCAGCCGGTCCACATGGCCGCGCAGATGCCGTTGGCGGCCAGTTGCGGGGCCAGTTTGTAGGCCTCGGTGGCGTGGTGGAAGGTGGTGATGTGGTAGCCGAACTCCTTGGCCATATCCATCATCAGCGCCATCTCGTCGGCGCGGTAGCAGTGGTTCTGGATCAGGATCGACCCGTCCAGCACCCCGACCAGGGTCTCGTTCTGCAGGTTGCGGGTAGGGGGCGAACCCTCGCCGTCCTCGCGCCACTTGTCCCACTTGGCCTTGTAGTCGCGCGCGGCGATGAAGGCGGCGCGGTAGCCGGCCATATTGCCCATGCCGGTGGCCGGGCTCTGGTTGCGGCCGCCATAGACCCGCGACGGGTTCTCGCCGCAGGCCATCTTGACCGTATAGGGGGCGTCCGGGAACTTCATGCCCTGCATGGTGATGGAGGGGGTGTTGCGGATGGTCACGCCCCGCCCGCCGAACAGATTGGCCGAGCCGGGCAGGATGTGCATGGTCGTGACGCCGCCGGCGCGGGCGGTGTTGAAGCCCGGATCCTGGGGCCACAGCGAATGTTCGGCCCAGACCTGGGCGGTGTTCGGGCTGGTCGCCTCATTGCCGTCGCTCATGCCGCTGACGCCGGGCGACGGATAGACGCCCAGGTGGCTGTGGACGTCGATGACGCCGGGGGTGACATAGCGGCCGTTGGCCTGGATCACGCGGTATCCGGCGGGAACGGCGGTGGAGGCGTCGCCGACGGCGGCGATCTTGCCGTCCGTGACCACGACCACGCCATTGTCGATTTTGCGGTCCGTGCCGGTCAGGACGGTGGCGCCGACCACGGCGAAATTCTCGCGCGGCAGGGGCTGATAGGTGGAGGGATAGGGGTTCAGGGTGGTCGCCGGATCCAGGCCCACGGCCAGGGTCTTGTCCTTGGACGGCGCGTCGGCGCTCGAATTCGCGTCCGTGGTGGCGCAGGCCGCCAGGCCGAGCATAGCGCAGCCTATGGCCGCGAGGCTGACGCCCCGCAGATGATGTCCGATCATCAGATCCCCTTTTCCCGACGACACGCCAGCCCGACGTGTCTTGCGGCCGTCATAGGAGGGTCATCCGGCGGAGGCGTCAAAAGATTTCGGTGTTCTTTGGGAATGCGATACGACCATCACCTCCCCATTCGCCTTCGCGAACGGGGAGGTGAGAGCGGATAGTCTGGACGCGCCTGCCCTCGACCGCTAACGGCACGCGCATGAACGACGAAAACCCCCATCTCGACCGGCCCCTGCGGTCGTTCGGCCGGATCAAGGCCCGGCCGATCAAGCCGCGTCAGGCGGCGCTGATGGAGACCCTGCTGCCCGAGATCGCCGTGCCTGATCCCAAGGCGGGGCCGCTGGACGCCAGGGCTATGATGCCCGAGGCGGCCGAGGTGTGGCTGGAGATCGGTTTCGGCGGCGGCGAACATATGGCGGCCCAGGCGGCGCGGCGGCCGGACGTTCTGGTGATCGGCTGCGAGCCCTTTCTGAACGGCGTGGCCTCGGCCCTGCGCCATGTCGAGGAGGGTGGGCTGAAGAATGTCCGCATCCACGCCGATGACGCGCGCGACCTGGTCGACGCCCTGCCCGACGCCTCGGTGGACCGGGTGCTGATCCTGTTTCCCGATCCCTGGCACAAGGCGCGGCACAACAAGCGCCGGCTGTTGCAGGACGAGACGGCCCAGGCCTTCGCCCGCATCCTGAAGCCGGGCGGGACGTTGCGGTTCGTGACCGACTGGCTGGACTATGCCGAATGGGCGCTGGAGCGGCTGGTCCGCACGCCGGGGCTGGAGCGGATCGGGGCGGCGGACCAGGACTGGTTCGCCGCGCCCGCCGACCATGTGACAACGCGTTACGAGGAAAAACGCCTGGGCGACACGACGCCGATCTTCCTCGAATTTCGACGTACCGGCTGGCCGTAATTGTACGTAGGCGTCGCTTTGACGGCTGTTTAACACCCTTTGTTAAAGCTGTTCCAAACAGTCGTATGACAGGGCGGAAACATGAAGGCGTTGACGATCGGCGGCAGGATCAATCTGCTGGCCCTGGTGACGATGGCGGGACTGCTGGTCGTGACGGCCCTGTCCCTGATGCGTCTGGACGCCGTGATGCGCGAGGACATCGCCGACCGCACCAAGAAGTCCGTCGAGATCGCCTATAGCGTCGTCGCCCACTATCAGGCCGAGGAACAGGCCGGGCGCCTGACCCGCGAACAGGCCCAGGACGCCGCCAAGGCGGCCGTGGGCGCCATGCGCTACGGCGCCGACGACTATTTCTGGATCAACGACATGCATCCCAACATGGTGATGCACCCGATGAAGCCGGCGCTGAACGGCAAGGATCTGAGCGAGAACAAGGACGCCGACGGCGTGCTGATGTTCAAGGAATTCGTCGGCGTCGTGCAGCGGCAGGGCGAGGGTTTCGTCGCCTATCAATGGGCCAAGCCGAACCAGGACGGCGCCTCGCCCAAGATCTCCTACGTCAAGGGTTTCGCCCCCTGGGGCTGGGTGATCGGTTCCGGCGTATACACCGACCAGATCGCTGCCGCCGTCGGCAAGGCGGCCCTGGCGCTCGGTTCGCTGGCCCTGGTCGTGGCCCTGGCGGTCGGGGCGGCGGGCTGGCTTATCGGCCGGTCGGTCTCCCTGCCCGTGGTGGCGCTGGAGCGGCGGATGCGCGGCCTGGCCGACGGTGACAAGACGAGCGATATCCCCGGCGTCAAACGCGGCGACGAGATCGGCCAGATGGCCGCCGCCCTGGCCGTCTTCCGTGACGCCGCGATCGAAAAGGATCGGCTGGAGGCAGAGGCCCTGTCGCAGCGGTCGATGAGCGAACAGGAACGCGCCGCCCGCGAGGCCGAAAAGGCCGCCGAGGCCGAGGCGGACCGTGTCACTATCGCCGCCCTGGGTCAGGGCCTGTCGGCTCTGGCCGAGGGCGATCTGACCCACAGGATCGAAATCGAGTTCGCGCCCAAGGCGGCGCAGCTGAAGACCGACTTCAACGCCGCCATCGCCCAGCTGCAGCAGGCCGTGTCGGTGGTGATCCATAATGTGTCGGGCATCCGGTCCGGCGCCGGCGAGATCAGCCAGGCCGCCGACGACCTGTCGCGCCGCACGGAACAACAGGCCGCCGGCCTCGAAGAGACCGCCGCGGCCCTGGACGAGATCACCGCCACGGTGAACAAGACCGCCTCGGGCGCGCGTCAGGCCTCGGACGTGGTCCAGGCCGCCAAGGGCGACGCCGAGACCTCGGGCGTGGTCGTCCGCGACGCCGTCTCGGCCATGCAGGCGATCGAAAGCTCGTCCAGCCAGATCAACCAGATCATCGGCGTCATCGACGAGATCGCCTTCCAGACCAACCTGCTGGCGCTGAACGCCGGGGTCGAGGCGGCCCGCGCCGGCGAGGCCGGTCGCGGCTTCGCGGTCGTGGCCTCCGAAGTCCGGGCCCTGGCCCAGCGTTCGGCGGATGCGGCCAAGGAGATCAAGACCCTGATCTCGACCTCGACCACCCAGGTCGGCTCGGGCGTCAAACTGGTCGGTCAGACCGGCGAGGCCCTGCAGCGGATCGTCGACCGGGTCGCCGAGATCGACGGACTGGTCAGCGAGATCGCGGCCTCGGCCCAGGAACAGGCCATCGGCCTGGCCGAGGTCAACACCGCCGTCAACCAGATGGACCAGGTCACCCAACAGAACGCCGCGATGGTCGAGCAGTCGACCGCCGCCAGCCATTCGCTGTCCCAAGAGGCCCAATCTCTGCAGGCCTCCGTGGCCCAGTTCAAGGTCGGCGAGGCCGCGCCCGCGCGGGCTTCGGCGCCCCGCGCCCCGGTTCAGGCGCATGCCCAGGCCCATGCCAAGCCTACCGCTCCGGCACGCACCAACCATATGGCGGCCGCGCTCAAGACCCTGGGCCGTGGCGGCGCGGCGATGAAAGCCGAGGCCGCCCCGGCGACGGACGGCTGGGAAGAATTCTAGGCGGCGGCATCAGACCTGGCGTCAAGCGCTGACGTCAGGTCTGAATCAGGTCTCGCCTCGGGGGGCTGGCGTCGGGCGTCGAAGGCGCGCAATCAGGCGGGCAGACCCTTGGAGCCTCCCATGACCTTCGCCCTCTATGACGCCGCTGCCCCCGTCTTCGTGCGTGGCCTGAATGTCCTCGACGGCCTGATCGACAAGGCCGTGGCCTCGGGGCTGGACGAGGCCGGGTTGATGGAGGCGCGGCTGGCGCCGGACATGAAGCCCTTTCCCGATCAGATCCGCATGGCGACCTTTTCGGCCCGCGCCGCCGTCGCGCGGCTGACCGGGACCGACATCCCCTTCATGGAAGACGACGAGACGAGCCTGGCCCAGCTGAAGGATCGGATCGCCCGGTCACGCGCCTTCGTCCAGAGCATCGAGCCCGCCGCCTTCGCCGGAGCCGAGACCCGGCCGGTGACGATGAAATTTCCGGGTCACGTCCTGGAGTTCGAAGGCGCCGGCTATCTGACCAGTTTCGCCATCCCGAACTTCTACTTCCACGTCACCACCGCCTACGCCATCCTGCGCAAGGAGGGAGTAGCCCTGGGCAAGCAGGACTTCCTGGGACAGCTGGCGCTGGTTTGAGGATCGCCAGGTGTGGAGCCAAATTGACCCGCTCATTTTTTGTGCTACATTAAATCAGCTATGGCGGTAGCCGGGCGATCACACCATTAGGATGGGTCGGCTGCCGTGAAGATCAGCTATGACGAAGCCAAGCGGCTCCAGACCCTCGAGGCGCGAGGGCTGGACTTCTGTAACGCCGGTCGGATGTTTGCGGGAGACTGCCTTACCGTCGAGGACGACCGCCGCGACTATGGCGAGCGGCGGTTTCAGACGATGGGCCTGCTCGACGGCGTTGTCGTAATGGTCGTGTGGACGCCCCGAGAATCGGGACGGCGCATCATCTCCATGAGGAAATGCAATGGCCCGGAAAGAGATTTCTACCTTGCCGAATTGGGATGATCCTGATGAGGCGGCGCCCTGGTCGCCCGAGGTCTTTGCACGGGCCGAAATCAGCAAGGGCGACAAGATCGTGCGCCCCGCGACCGGTACGCTGACACGAGGGCGTCCGAAGTCGGAAACGACCAAGGCGCATGTATCTCTGCGGCTGGATCGCGACGTGCTGGACCGGTGGCGCGCCTCCGGTCCCGGCTGGCAGGCGCGGATAAATGATGTGCTGCGCAAGGCCGTCGACGCATGAGGCTCTGCGAAAAGGGCTGACAAGCGAATGTGAAACGCCTATATGGCCCTCCACATCGTTAGACCGGCGTCCAACGGCGTCGTTTGAAGCGGCGGCCCGGACGGACCGCCGCTTTTGTTTTGGATAATCGTCGCTTGCGCGCAAAGACCGCCCAGGACCGCCAACTGCTGGAGCTGATCGACCCCATAGCGGAGTCGCTGGGCCTCGACGTCGTGCGCGTCCGCCTGATGACCGGCTCCAAGCGCCAGCGGCTGCAGATCATGGCCGAGCGCCCGTCTGACCACGACATCTCGGTCGAGCAATGCGCCAAGCTGAGCCGGGCCGTGTCGGAGGTGTTCGACGCCGCCGACCCCATCGCCGGCGAATATATGCTGGAAGTCTCGTCGCCCGGCATCGACCGGCCGCTGACCCGTCCGCTCGACTTCGACCTGTTCGAGGGCGAGGAGGCGCGGCTGGAGACGGACCGGATGATCGAGGGCCGCAAGCGGTTCAAGGGCGTGCTGGCCGGCTATGAGGACGGCAATGTCCTGATCGACCTGGACGGCGAGGAAGAGACCGCCCTGATCCCGTTCGACTGGATCAGCGACGCCAAGCTGGTCCTGACCGACGCCCTGATGAAACGGGGCGCCGCCATTCGCGCCGCACGCGGCGAACCCGAAGACGACGGCCTGCCGGAAGGCGAGGCCGCCGAAGCCCACACCGACACCACGACCCCTTCTGAGGACAACGCCTGATGGCCGTCACCGGTATTTCCGCCAACCGCCTCGAACTGCTGCAGATCGCCGAGGCCGTGGCCCGCGAAAAGAACATCGAGCGCGAAGTCGTCATCGAGGCGATTGAAGAAGCCATCCAGAAGGGCGCCAAGTCGCGCTACGGCGCCCATCACGACATCCGCGCCAAGATCGACCACAAGACCGGCGAACTGGCCCTGACCCGTCATGTCACCATCGTCGAGGACGACTGGCAGCCGGAAGACGAGCTGGAAGAGTTCAACGACAGCGCGATGGTGCGCCTGAAGGACGCGCTGAAGCGCGATCCCGAGGCCGAGGTCGGCAAGGAATATGTCGAGACCCTGCCGCCGTTCGAGTTTGGCCGCGTCCAGACCCAGATGGCCCGCCAGGTCGTGACCGGCAAGGTTCGCGAGGCCGAGCGCGCCAACCAGTACGAAGAGTTCAAGGATCGCGTCGGCGAGATCGTCAACGGCACGGTCAAGCGCGTCGAATACGGCAACACCATCGTCGACCTGGGCCGGGGCGAGGGCGTCATGCGCCGCGACCAGTCCATCCCGCGCGAAGTATTCAACATCGGCGACCGGATCCGCACCTACATCTACGACGTCCGGCCCGAGGCCAAGGGCCCGCAGGTCATGCTGTCGCGCGCCCATCCGGGCTTCATGGCCAAGCTGTTCGCCCAGGAAGTGCCGGAAGTCTATGACGGCGTGATCGAGATCCGCGCCGCGGCGCGTGACTCGGGTTCGCGCGCCAAGATGGCCGTGCTGTCGAACGACAGCTCGATCGACCCGGTCGGCGCCTGCGTCGGCATGCGCGGCTCGCGCGTTCAGGCGGTCGTCGCCGAACTGCAGGGCGAGAAGATCGACATCATCCAGTGGAACCCGGACGAGCCCACCTTCATCGTCAACGCCCTGGCCCCGGCCGAGGTGTCCAAGGTCGTTCTGGACGAAGAAGCCGGCCGCGTGGAAGTGGTCGTGCCGGACGAACAGCTGTCGCTGGCCATCGGCCGTCGCGGCCAGAACGTGCGTCTGGCCAGCCAGCTGACCGGCTGGCAGATCGACATCATCACCGAGTCCCAGGATTCGGAGCGTCGTCAGCGCGAGTTCAGCGAGCGCACCGGCCTGTTCCAGGAAGCCCTGGACGTGGACGAGGTCATCGCCCAGCTGCTGGTCACCGAAGGCTTCGCCACGGTGGAAGACCTGGCCTATGTCGACGCCTATGAAGTCGCCGAGATCGAAGGCTTCGACGAGGAGACCGCCGAGGAGCTGCAGGCCCGCGCCCGCGACTTCCTGGATCGCAAGGCCGCCGAGCTGGACGCCAAGCGCGTCGAACTGGGCGTCGAGGACGGTCTGCTGCAGGTGCCGGGCGTGACCCTGGCCATGGCGGTCGCCCTGGGCGAAGGCGGTGTGAAGACCGTCGAGGATCTGGCCGACCTGGCCACCGACGAAATCCGTGGCGGTTACGAAGTGAAGAACGGCGAACGGGTGAAGGTCCCGGGCGTGCTGGAAAGCTTCAACCTGGCCCAGGAAGACGCCGAAATGCTGATCCTGCAGGCCCGCGTGGCGGCCGGCTGGATCGACGCTTCGGAACTGCCGCAGCCCGAGCCGGAAGAGTTCGAGGAAGAGGGCGAATACGCCGAGGGCGAGTATGATCCGGACCAGGTGTTCGGCGACGCGCCCGCCGAGGGCGAGGCCGACGACGCCTCTGACGACGGGGAGGTCCTCGCCGAGGACGGCTCCGAACCGTCGAACGCGTGATGGGAGACCTGGCTGCATATGAGCTTGCGCGACGCAACGATCGATAGAGAACGCCGGGACCTCGTCTCTCACGAGGTCATGGACGAATCTCGCCTGATCCGTTTCGTCGCCGGGCCCGATGGCCAGGTGGTTCCCGACCTGGGCAGGAAACTGCCCGGACGCGGCCTGTGGGTCGAAGCCAGCCGCGCCTCGGTCGAGACGGCGGTCAAGAAGAACGGCTTCACCCGCTCGGCCAAGACCAAGCTGACCGCCCCGGCCGACCTGGCCGACATCGTCGAACGGCTGCTGGTTCGGCGCTGTCTCGACCAGCTGGGTCTTGCCCGGCGCGAAGGCGTGCTTATCTCAGGCTTCGAGAAATCCGCCGCGACGATCCGCTCGGGCAAGGCCGCCTGGGTGCTGGAAGCCGCCGACGGTTCGGCCGACGGGCGCGGAAAAATCCTCGCCCTGGCCCGCCACCAGACCTGCAAGATCTGCGGCGCGTTCACGGCGGACGATTTGAGTTTGGCCCTGGGGCTGGAAAATGCGATACACGCCGTCCTGCTTGCGGGCGGACGCGCCGATCGGTGGACCATAGAGGTCGAACGACTGGCTGGTTTTCGGCCGCTTCGCCCCCCTCACTGGGATGTTTCCGGTGACGAGGACGGATCGGCGGGAGCAACCCCTTCAGGGGCGAGCTGAGGATTTTGACGGCCGAGGGCCTGTCTCCAAGGGCGGAGACGGGCTCACGGTCGTTCATGGGTATTGAGACGACGGCGGGCTTTTCCGCCCCAAGTAAAGCGACCGGATGAACGACGAAAACGACAAGACCAACCAGGACTCCACTGGCGCAGGACAAGGCAATCAGGGCGGCGCGCCGTCCCAGACGGGGCCGCGCGCCCCGTTGAGCCTGAAGCCGCGCGTGGTGGGGTCGGTTTCGACCGGCACCGTGAAGCAGAGCTTCAGCCACGGCCGATCCAAGACGGTGGTGGTCGAAACCAAGCGCCGCCCCGGCGCCGGCGGACCGCAACGGCCGCAGGGCTTCGACGTCGCCCGCCCGCAGCAGGGCGCGTCACAGGCGTCGCGGCCCCAGGGCCAACGTTCGTCGCAACCCGCCGGCGGCGCCCTGTCGCCCGAGGAGCAGGAAGCGCGTCGCCGCGCCATCGCCCTGGCCACCCAGGCCAACGCCGAGCGTGAACGCGCCGCCGCCGCCGAAAAGGCCGCCCGCGAAGCCGCCGAGCGCGAACGCGCCGCCGCCAACGAACGCGCCGCCCAGACCGCGCGCGACGAAGCCGCCGCCGCCAGGGCCGCCGCCGAAGCCGCCCGGGCCGAGGCCGCCAAACTGGCCGCCGCCGCGCCTCAACCGGCCAAGCCCGCGCCCAAGCCCGCCGCGCCCGTCGCCGCGGCGCCGACCCCGGCTCCGGTCGCCCCGACCCCGGCTCCAGCCCCCGCTCCGGCGGCTCCGGCGGCGCCCGCCCGTCCGGCCGCCCCGGCCCGTCCTGTCGTCAACTTCGGCCAGCGCGTGCCCAAGCCCGGCAATCCGCAGCGCGCGGCGCCCGAGCGTCCCGCCTTCGGCGGCCGTTCGGCCCGTGAACAGGCGATGGGCGGCGGCGAACGGTCCTATTCCGACCGGCCCCAGACCGACCGCCCGCAAGGCGACCGGCCCCAGGGCGATCGTCCCCAGGGCGCGCGTCCCGGTCCCGGCGGCGCAGGCCGTCCGCAAGGCGCCAAGCCGGCCGAGCCCGTCCGCTATTCGGCTCTGAACCCGCGTCCGGCCCCCGGCGCCGCCCGTCCCGGCGGCCCGCGCACCGGCCCCGGCGGCCGCGCCACCCCCAACGCCCCGCCGGCCCAGGCCGAGGTGGCCCGTCCCAGCCGCGCCCCCGGCGCCGGCTTCGGTCGCCCGGTCGGCCGCGACGACGATCGTGAAAAACGCTTCTCCGACGCCGGCAAGGCGGTCAGCCGCACGCGAGGCGAGCCGAAGCGCCGCGAAGGCCGGATGACCATCCAGTCCGTGGTCGGCGACGGCGACGCCGCCGAGCGGATGCGCTCGCTGGCCTCGGTCCGCCGCGCCCGCGAACGCGAGAAGGAAAAGCGCAAGGGTGGATCGACCGACGCGCCGAACCGTCCCCGCGAAGTGGTCATTCCCGACGTCATCACCGTGCAGGAGCTGTCCAACCGGATGGCCGTGCGCGGCGTCGACATCATCAAGTTCCTGATGAAACAGGGCCTGATGATGAAGATCAACGACGTGATCGATTCCGACACCGCCGAACTGGTGGCCGAGGAGTTCGGCATGGCGGTGAAACGCGTGTCGGAATCCGATATCGAGTTCGGCTTCCTGGGCGATGCAGACGACGCCGAGGCGTCCGACGTCCGCGCCCCGGTCGTGGCCATCATGGGCCACGTCGACCACGGCAAGACCTCGCTGCTGGACGCCCTGCGCACCACTGATGTGGCGGGCGGCGAAGCCGGCGGCATCACCCAGCATATCGGCGCCTATCAGGTGCGGCTGGAAGACGACCAGAAGGTCACCTTCCTGGACACCCCGGGCCACGCCGCCTTCTCGGCCATGCGGGCGCGCGGCGCCAATGTGACCGACATCGTGGTCCTGGTCGTGGCCGCCGACGACGGCGTCATGCCGCAGACGATCGAAGCCATCCAGCACGCCAAGGCGGCCAACGCGCCCCTGATCGTCGCGGTGAACAAGATCGACAAGCCGGACGCGAATTCGCTGAAGGTGGTCAACGAGCTGCTGCAGTACGAAGTCATCGCCGAAAGCCTGGGCGGCGACACCCAGATCATCGAGGTCTCGGCCAAGAACCGCACCAACCTCGACGGCCTCCTGGAAGCCATCCTGGTTCAGGCCGAGGTCATGGACCTGCGCGCCAACGCCGATCGTTCGGCCGAGGGCGTGGTCATCGAGGCCAAGCTGGACAAGGGCCGCGGCCCCGTCGGCACGGTCTTGGTCAAGCGCGGCACGCTGAAGCGCGGCGACATCGTCGTGGCCGGCGGGTCGTGGGGCAAGGTTCGCGCCCTGCTGAACGAACGCAACGAGCAGCTGACCGAAGCCGGTCCGTCCGTCCCGGTCGAGATCCTGGGCCTGGACGAGGCGCCGTCGCCGGGCGAGGTCTTCGCCGTGGTCGACTCCGAGGCCCGCGCCCGCGAACTGACCGAATATCGTCAGCGGGTGAAGCGCGAGAAGGCCCAGGTGTCGGGCGGCTCGGTGTCGCTGGTCGACATGATGTCCAAGCTCCAGTCCAAGAAGGTCTCGGAACTGCCGGTCGTCATCAAGGCCGATGTTCAGGGTTCGGCCGAGGCCATCGTCAGCTCGCTGGACAAGATGAGCACCGACGAGGTGCGCGCCCGCACGGTCTATTCCGGCGCCGGCGGCATCACCGAGAGCGACGTCAACCTGGCCAAGTCGGCCGGGGCGCCGATCCTCGGCTTCAACGTCCGTGCGTCGAAACAGGCGCGCGATCTGGCCGACCGCGAGGGCGTCGAGATCCGCTACTATTCGATCATCTACGACCTGCTGGACGATATTAAGGGCGTGCTGTCGGGCATGCTGGCGCCGCTGCAACGGGAAACCTTCCTGGGCAACGCCGCCGTGCTGCAGGTGTTCGACATCTCCAAGATCGGCAAGATCGCCGGTTGCCGGGTGTCGGAAGGCGTGGTCCGCAAGGGCGCGCGCGTCCGGATCGTCCGCGACGACGTGGTGGTGCTGGAACTGGGCACGCTCAACACGCTCAAACGCTTCAAGGACGAGGTCAACGAGGTCACGGCCGGCCAGGAATGCGGCATGCAGTTCCAGGGCTTCCAGGACATCAAGGAAGGCGACTACATCGAGTGCTTCACGGTCGAAGAGATCAAGCGCACCCTGGACTAGGTCCGGGGCCGCTGGCGCCGAGAGAGACAGGCCCGGAACCCAGGTTCCGGGCCTTTTTCTTTGCGCGGTTCCTGCGCATGATGCCAAGCGTGGCGGCAGACGCTGCGCGGGGACTGCTTCATGGCCAGGCCGCTTCTGTCGTCCGGCGACTTCTTCGGCGCGGCCTCCCGCACGGTCGAGGCCGGGGGGTTCCGCGTCGGCCTGTGGATCGCCGACCGTCCGCCCGAGACCGTCGAGTTTCACGCCCATGACGACGCCCATTTCATTCTGGCGCTGGACGACGGCTATTGCAGTCTGGCCCGCGATCCGCTGACGCCCAAGGGCGCCGCCTTCGGCCCCGGCGCCCTGGTGTGGAATCCGCCGGGCGTCGAACACCGCGACTGTTTCACCGTCGCCGGCGGCCGCTTCCTGTCCATCAGTTTCGATCCACCCAAGGGCGCGGCCCAGGGCGATCCGCTACGGCTGCGCGGCGCCCTGGCCGAGGGGGCGGCGCGTCGATTGATCGGGGTGGCCGGGCGGTTCGCGGCGGGCGACGCCGTGGCGATGGAGGGGCTGACCCTGGACCTGGCGGGCGCGGTGCTGACCCCCGGCGACTTGAACGAGGATCCGGCGCCGGAGTGGCTGCTGCGGGCGCATGAGGTTCTGCACGACCTCTGCGACCGGCCGGGGCTGGAGGTGGCGACTGTGGCCCGTATCGTCGGCGTCCACGCCGTCTCGCTGGCGCGCCGCTATCGCCGTCATTTCGGTCGCTCGCCGGCGGCCGCCATTCGGCTGGCCCGCGCCGATCGCGCCGCCGGACGCCTGGCCCGGGGCATCGACCTGGCAGAACTGGCCGCCGCCGCCGGCTATGCCGACCAGAGCCATCTGACCCGCGAGTTCGGCGCTATCTACGGCCTGACGCCCGCCCGCTATCGTGCCCTGTTCGCCTGAGCCGGTTTCACCTGTTCAAGACCCGGAGCCCGCATCCTGCGACAGGTTCGGCCTCGCCCTTCTTCCAAGGATTGTCATGCGTCCCCTGCTTCTCGCGGCCCTCGGGCTTGCGCTCGTCTCGTCCCCCGTCGCGGCCGAACCGGCCTGGCCGGTCGCCGCGCCTGAAAGCCAGGACGTCTCGGCCGAAGGCCTGGCGGCCATGGACGCCGCCGTCCGCGCGGGGACGTTCCAAAAGATCACCAGCGTCCTGATCGCCCGCCACGGCCGGCTGGTGCACGAGGTCTATTTCGACGAAGCGGGCCGTGAGAGCCGACGCAACACCCGCTCCGTGACCAAGACGGTCACCGCCATGCTGGTCGGCGCCGCCGTCGCGCGGGGCGACATCGCGAGCGTGGACGCCCCGATCCTGCCCTTCGTCGCCGACCACGGGCCGTTCGACAATCCCGACCCGCGCAAGGCTGCGATCACGGTCGAGGACCTGCTGACCATGAGCTCCTTGCTCGAATGCGACGATGGCAACTCCTTCTCGCGCGGCAACGAGGAGCGGATGTATCTGATCGAGGACTGGGTCAAGTTCGCCATGGACCTGCCGATACGCGGCTTTCCGGCCTGGGTTCCCAAGCCGGCGGACCAGCCCTATGGCCGGGCTTTCAGCTATTGCACGGCGGGCGTCAGCACCCTGGGCGCCGTGGTTCAGGCGGCGACGGGCGAACCACTTCAGGACTTTGCGCGCGACGCCCTGTTCGGCCCGCTGGGGATAGAGGGCGAGGAATGGCAGATCTCGCCCCTGGGTCTGGCCCAGGGCGGCGGCGGCCTGGGGCTGCGCAGCCGCGATCTGCTGACCCTGGGCCAGCTGTTGCTAAACCAGGGCCGCTGGGACGGGCGTCAGGTGCTGCCGGAGGCCTTTGCGAAGGCCATGACTGCCCCTCATTCAACAGTGGATCCCGAGCGCGGCGACTATGGCTATCTGATCTGGCTGCCCACCTATCAGGTCAGGGGCGTCTCTCACCCCGCCTGGAGCATGGCGGGGACCGGCGGCAACAAGGTGGTTATCGTGCCGGACCTGGACACGGTCGTGGTGGTGACGACCGAGAACTACAACATCCGCAATCCCCACGGCCTGGCCGACGCCCTGATCGCCGGCCATGCCCTGGCGGCCATGCGATAGTGGGGATCGCCTGAACCAAAAAAGGCCCGGAACCGCAGTTCCGGGCCTTTCCTGTTTTGCGCTCGCCTGAAGCCTTAGCGCACCGGGCGGGTGACGCGCGAGGAGAGGTTCTGGATGACCTCGCGGGCCTCGAAGGCGTTGGGGTCGCCGGCCGGTTTCGGGCCGCGACCCATGATGATCTCGGCGGTGGCCTCGTAGCGGTCGATCTGACGGGTGTCGAAGTCGTTGGCGCCCCAGCGATCCCAAGGGCTCCAGTAGCCGCCGCGGTAATAGCGCCACGACGGACCCCAGTAGGGGCCGTAGAAGCTGTTGTAACGGCTGTAGAAGGGGTCGGGCGTCGTGACGTAGCGGGTGTCGCGGTCGGTGGCGCGGTTGACGGTGGCGAACCAGTCATAGCCGCTCTCGACCGTCAGCTCGGCCGAGCGCAGCAGCAGCGACATCTCGACCTGTTCGCGCGACGTCACCGAATTGCCGGCGAAGCTGACGCGGTAGCGATTGGCCTCGACCCGCTGTTCGGCGTAGCCGCCGCGCTGACCATTGAAGCCGGCGGGCTGGTAAGGGGTGGCGGTGGCGCAGGCGGCCAGGGCCATGCCGGCGATCGCCGTGGTCGCCAGCATCCTGACGACCGAGGTCTTTCTGGAAAGGGCTTTCATGAAATCAACTCCTTGATCGCCCATTCGGGCGCGCTGGCGGCTGAACGGCGCATGAACGGCCATGTTCCGGACCAATCTAGGAGGAAGCTCGACCGCGTCTAGAGCCTTAATGCGATCAATACGGCCGCCGTCAGCAGGAGGATGCCGACGAAGACCCCGAAACCGCGCCGGAACCGGGCGTTCTGCATCCGCCGCGACAGGGCCGCGCCGGACAGGGCGTAGGCGCTCATCGACATCAGATCCATGCCGATGACGGCCAGGGCGAACAGGGCCAGCTGGGGCGCGACGGGCCGATCGACGTCCAGGAAGGGCGGCAGGACGGCGGTGAAGAACAGGATGGCCTTGGGGTTGGCGATCTGAACCGCGAAGCCGTCGACGAAGGCGCTGCGGCCCTTGCGGACCTCCACATGGTCGGGCTGGGCGGCGGTCTGGAAGGCGCCGCGCAGGGCCTTCAATCCCAGCCAGGCGACATAGAGGGCGCCGAGGACGGCGATCAGGCGGAAGGCGTCGGGGAAGGCCTTGACCAGGGCGCCCAGGCCGAGGGCGGCGGCGGCGAACCAGACCAGGGTGGCGCAGTTCATGCCCACCACCCCGATCAGGGCCGAGACCCGGCCCTTTTCGACGCCGGTCGCGACGGCGAACAGATTGGCGGGGCCCGGCGTGATCGCCATGACCGCCATCACCCCCAGGAAGGTCGAATAGAGATGCGGATCGACAGGCAGGGCGGACATGCGGCGCCATGTCGCTGCATTGGCGACGGCGGTCAAGACCGTCCTGTCGCGTCGCGCGGCGCCCGCCTGGGCCGGCGTCAGGCCGTCGGAGGTTCCGGGGCTTCGGGGGGCTCGGGCGCTTCCGGAGGCGCGGGGGGTGCGTCGGGGGCCTCCAGTTCGTCGACCGTCAGGGTGTCCCCGGCCTGGTCGAGCGCATACTGGGCGATCAGGCCATAGGTCTCGATCTGTTCGGGATCGGGGTTGGTCCAGGCGCTGTTGCGGGCGATGCCGGTTCCGGCGATGACGCCGTGCTGCATCCCGGCCTCCATGGCCTCCCTGAGCTCGGGGTCGTTCAGGGCGTTCTCGACCAGGGCGTCGATGTCGATGTCCTTCAGCGCCTCGGCCGCCAGTTCCGAGGCGTGTTTCGTGGCCTCGGCGGTGAAGGCGGCGACGTCGGGGGCGTAGTCGGACCAGAGGGCGGCGATCCGCTGGCCGCGTGCGCTTTCGCTGAGGCTCTCGTCCTCGGAAATGGCCTCGGCGCGCTTGCCGAACGCCTCCATCCGGGCCTCGAAGGCGTTCGCGGCGGCCTCGAGCCGGGCCTCGGCGGAATGGGCTCCGGGCTTGGCCGTCGGCGCGTCGCCGTCCTGGGCCAGGGCGGACGACAGGGGCAGGAGCGCGAGGGCGGCGGTCAGGCTGAGTGCGCGGATCATGGGAGCAGTCCCCGTGGATGACCCGTTCAAACTCCGCCCAAGGCCGCCCCGCCTCAAGTGAAATCGCGGTAAGGCGGGCCCTACTGCGGCGTGGAAGGCGTCTCGGGCGTCGTCGGGGCGGGTGCGGATTTCGCGACGATCTCGGCGCGCACCATGGCCGGAATGGCCTTGATCTGCTCCACCGCCGCCGAAATCTCTTGGGCGGGCGCGCCCTGGGCGGCGGCGAAGGACTGGAGGTCGGCGGCGAAGGCGTCGATCTGGGGCTGATAGCGCGCCTGGATGGCGTCGAGATCGGTCTTGGCCTTGGCGGCGTCCGACTGGGCGGCGGCGGCCTGCATCTCGGTCGCCATGGTCTCTATCGAACTGCCGAAGGCGTGGGCGCGGGCTTCGAAGGCCGCTTCTTCGGGGCTGCGTTCCTCAGCCGGCGCGGCGGCGCCGGACGCCTGAGCCGATGCGGGCGCGGCCAGGTCCGGAGAAGCGAAGGCGGGCGTGGCGACGACCAGCAGGGCGGCGGTCGCGAGACAGGATAGATGGCGCATGGAAAGTTGCTCCGACGGCCGCAAGCGCCGTCCTGATGGCCTGGATGGAGGGCGCAGGCCAGGCCGTTCCCGCGTCAGATGCTCGCACGGATAATGCGTCAGGCCAGGGGTTCGCAAGGCGAGGCGATGGAATGCGCAATTCTACCTAATGCTGGGAAAACGGGATTCTTAGGAAATCCGGGCAATCTGCTTTCATGGGTCGGAGCAGGAAGCATTTGGGACGGGGGCGTTGGCGGCTTTTTCGCCATGACGCCGGACGTGAAGCCGGGCCTCCGCCCTGGCTGTTCGTGCTTCTGTATCTCGCCAGTCAGGTTCTCGGCCATTGGAGCATGGCGACGCTGAACGCCACGGTGATGTGGCCGGCGAACGCCATAGTTCTGGCCGCTCTGCTCCAGCTGCGCCGCCACGAGGCGAGGGGCGTTCTGATCGGCTGCACCCTGCTTAATCTAGCCGGCAATATCCTGAGGGGCGATGCGCCCCTGTTCGTGGTGACCAATGTCACGCTGAATCTGCTGCAGGTCGTGGTCGCTGCCCTGCTGGCCCGACGCCTGTGCGGGGCCGCGCTGGACATGCGGCGGCCCAAGCGCCTGTTCCGCTTCGCCGTCGGGGCCGTGGTCCCGGCCGTGGCCCTGACCACGGTTCTGGCCGGTCTGATCGCGGTGGTTTCCAATCAGCTGCCCCTCGGCAATCTGGCTTTCCGTCTGCGTCATCTGTTCGACATGGAGCTGCTGGCGATGATGATGATCACGCCGACCCTGCTTCTGGTCGCGCGCAACCACCGTTTTCGTGGAGACGCCAAGGTTTCCCCCGTGGAATTCGTTGTCCTGATCGGCCTGGTGACCGTCGCCGCGCTCTGGGCCTTCTGTCAGTCCCTGGCCCCGATCCTGTTCATCGTCTTCCCGCCGCTGTTCCTGCTGGCCTTCCGTCTGTCCCCGCCTTGGACCGCCGGCGCCGTCATCCTGATTTCCGTCATAAGCGCCACCGCCACCCTGACCGGCCACGGCCCGGTGACCATGACCCGACTGGCCTATGATCCGGATCTGGAGGCCATTCCCCATGTGATGCGCCAGATGAACGTGCTGCATCTGTTCCTGCTGGCCGTGGTGGCCACCGCCCTGCCCATCACCACCCTGTCCACCGAACGGCGCCGCCTGTTCGAGCGGCTCCGGGTCCGCACCGAGGCCGCGCTCTGCGCCCTGCAACGCGCCGAGAAATCCGACGCCGCCAAGTCCCGTTTCCTGGCCATGATGAGCCACGAGATGCGCACCCCCCTGACCGGAATCACCGGCTACACCGACCTGTTGTCGCGCCGTCCCGAACTGGACGCCGAGGCCCGGCGCCAGCTGGAGGCCGTGCGCCAGTGCAGCGACGCCATGCTGCGCCTGATCGAAGACCTGCTGGAAGTGTCGAGCGGCAATGTCGAGGTCGCCCTCAAGCCGGTCGAGATTCCCGTCCTGCTGGAAGAGGCCCTGGCGCCGGCGCGCGAATGGGCGGCCGTGCGGGGGCTGGACTTCGTCCTGACCGTCGGTCCCGGCGCGGAAAGCGCGGCCCTGACCGACGGCCGACGCCTGCGTCAGATCCTGCACCACCTCGGCAGCAATGCCGTGAAGTTCACCGGCAAGGGCGGGGTGCGGATCCTGGTCGAGCGGATCGACGACCGGTTGCGGTTCGCCGTCAGCGACACCGGCTGCGGCATGTCCGAAGAGGTTCTCGCCGGGATCTTCCGCCTGTTCGAACAGGCCGACGCCACCACCAGCCGCGTCCACCACGGCGCCGGGGTCGGTCTGGCCCTGGCCAAGAACCATATCGACCGGCTGGGCGGGACGGTCACGGTCGAGAGCGTCCAGTGGAAGGGCACGACCTTCACCGTCGACATCCCGGCGCCGACCGTCGAGAGCGTCCGGACAGCGGAGGCCGCCCCGTTGGAACAGCGCCGCATGCGGGTGCTGATCGTCGACGACCATCCCTCCAATCGCGACCTGATGCGGATCATGCTGGAGGCCGTCGATTGCGAGACGGCCGAGGCCGGCGACGGCCGTGAGGCGGTCGAGGCGGTCGCGACGGGAAGCTTCGACCTGGTGCTGATGGACGTGCGTATGCCGGTGATGGACGGGCTGGCCGCCACCCGCGCCATCCGCGCCCTGGACGGACCGGCTTCGGCGGCGGCCATTCTGGCCGTCACCGCCGAAGCCATGCCCGAGGACGTCGCCCGCTGTCTGAACGCCGGCATGGACGCCCATGTGGCCAAGCCGATCACCCAGGTCCGGCTCTATGAGGCCATGAACCGGGCCATGGAGGTCGCCGCCGTCAGGACGGACGACGCCCAGGCCGCCTAGACGGGGTTCACCAGGTCAGATTGACCCGGGCGTAGCCGAAGCGGCCGTTGAAGCCGAACGGCGAGTTGTAGGGATAGCCCAGCACCCCGTTCGAGTTCAGCGCCAGGGGCGTGGCGTCGGGATATTCGTCGAAGACATTGTCCACCCCGAGCGCCAGGCCGACGCGATCGGTCAGCTGATAGCGGCCTTCCAGATCGATCACCGTCTTTTCGCCGGTGTGATAGTCGTTGGCCGGAACCGAGCCGGGCTGGAGCACGTCGCCGTAATAGGTCGCTCGCGCCGTCGCGCCCCATTTCCGCAGACGCCAGTCGGCGGCCGCCGAGACCTTGGTGTCGGGCGTGCCCTGTTCGATGGTCAGGATGCGCTGGCGGCCGAACAGGGTGGTGGGCAGGTCGGTGTCCAGCGAGACGTCGTTGAAGTTGGCGGCGACGGTGAAGTCGAAGTCGCCCAGGCTCTCGGTCGGCAGGCGATAGCGGCCGACGACGTCCACCCCCTCGGTCGAGGTCGAGACGCCGTTGACGAAGAAGCGGGCCGCCTGAACGTTCAGCGGGGTCAGCAGGGCGGGATTGCGGATCAGTTCCGACAGCACGATCTGGTCCTCGATATCGATCTTGTAGGCGTCGATCGTCAGGTCGAACCCGCCCAGCCGCACCACGGCGCCGAACGAATAGTTGGTCGAGGTCTCGGGTTTAAGCGGACGGCCGCCCAGGGCCGTCCCCACGGGACTGGTGGAGGGGAAGGTGCCGGTCTCGACCACGACGCCGTCCTGGATCACCGACGAGGTCGAGGTGAAATAGGACTGCTGCAGCGACGGAGCGCGGAAGCCGGTCGAGACCGAGCCGCGCAGGGCGAAGGCGCGGGTGAAGTCGTAGCGGGCCGACAGCTTGCCCGTCTGGGTGTCGCCGAAGTCCGAATAGTCCTCGAACCGAACGGCGCCGGCGACCGTCAGCTTCTCCGTCAGCGGCAGTTCGACATCGGCGTAGGCGGCGAAGTTGTCGCGATCCACGTCGACTTCATTGGAGGGCTGGAAGCCGGGGAAGCCCTGGGCGCCGCCGGACAGGGCGGTGTTCGACCCCAGCGGTCCGCGGTTGTAGCTCTCCGGCTGGCCCGCCTCGATCTGATAGTTCTCCCAGCGCTGTTCCAGGCCCCAGGCCAGGTTCAGCGGCCCGCCCGCCAGACCGGCCTCGAATTCGCGGCTGAAGTCGGCGCCCAGGACCAGCTGGTCATAGATCAGGCTGCCGGAATCGAAACTGGTCGGCGAGGCGGCGCCATAGGTCGAGTTCAGCGAATCCTCGGTGCGGAAGTCCAGGGCGTTGCGGCCATAGGTCAGGCTGACGTCCGCGTTCCAGCCGGCGATCTCGCCGCGCAGGCCGCCGGCCAGGGATGCGTCCTGGCTGTTGACGGCGACCTTGGGCAGGAATCCATTCGGATAGATGGCCGTGACATTGTTCACATTGTCCGACAGGCGCGGGAAGGCCGCGCCCTCGCTGTCGCGGTCTTGATAGCCGGCCCAGCCATAGGCCTCCCAGCCGCCCCCCAACCCCTTGCCGGCGTTGGCGAAGACGGTCCACTGCTCCACTTCCGGGTCGCCGAAGCGGGCTGTGATCGCGCCATTGGCGGCCGTGCGGGGATCATAGTCGGAGCGATTGGTCGATTCGCGGCTCAGATATTCGGCGGACAGGGTCAGGAAGCCGTCGTCGCCCAGGCCGAAACCCTGCCAGGCCGAGGTTGTGACCGTACCGCCGTCCTGTTCGTCGCGCTCGCCGCGCGCCGTCTTCACCGTGGTCAGATACTGGCCATAGGTGACGCTGGCGCCGCCGCCGCTCGAGGCCTCCCTGAGGCGCAGGTTGACCACCCCGGCGATGGCGTCGGAGCCGTACTGGGCCGAGGCCCCGTCGCGCAGCACCTCGACCCGGTCCAGGGCCGCGGTCGGGATGGCGTTCAGATCGACGGCGGCCGAGCCGCGTCCGACCGTGCCGTTGACATTGACCAGGGCCGAGGCGTGACGGCGCGTACCGTTGACCAGGACCAGGGTCTGGTCGGGCGACAGGCCGCGCAAGGTCGCCGGACGGATCGAATCGCTGCCGTCGTTGGCCGAGGGGCGGGGGAAGGTCAGGGACGGGATGGACTGGGCCAGGGCCGCGGCGAACTCGGTCGTGCCCCGGTTCTGCAGGCTCTGGGCCGTGACCACGTCGACGGGGGCCAGGGTGTCCAGGCGCGAGCGGTTGGCGACGCGGGTGCCGGTGACGACGATCTCGTCCACGGCGGCGGCTTCATCGGCGGCTTGCGTGGCGGGGGCTTCTTGAGCGAAGGCGGGCGCGGCGCTCAGCAGGGCTACGGCGGAGACGGTGGCCAAAAGGGCGGGGGCGAAAAGAGCCGGCGAGGCGGCTCGGAAGGCGGTGCGCATTGAGAGATTTCCTGATGATTGTTTTTGGCGCGCACGGGCGCGCGAACCGGCGTCTTCGACGTCCGGCCTAGGCGTTGACGGAGCGGGCGGCTTCAGCCGCTACATCGTCCGCCGATCCGACGAGGGTCGGCCTGTGTCACGACTTTGGACATCGTCTTCTCCGACCGCGCGGTCGGGGGGAGCGCCTCGCGGTCATGGCCATATCAGGGCGGAGATGCGGCGGGTCAATGCGCGGCTGCGGTCATGTTTGCTGGGAGCAGGCCGCAGAAAATCTACACCATCCCTTTCGTCATTCCGGGCGAAGGGCCGCTTGGCCCGCAGACCCGGAACCCAGCGGCGCACGTGAGCGCGAACCTGTCGCGGGCCAGGTGTTCAGACATCCTGCTGCGGACGGATTTCGCCTTCGGCGCCGCTGGGTTCCGGGTCTCCACTGCGCTGCGCCCGGAATGACGAAGAAGGCGCGCGTCTAAGAACCCCTCCGTCTCTCCGCTGCGCTCCGAGCCACCTCCCCACCTTGTGGGGAGGAGACAGGCAAGGCCCGTCGCATCGTCTCCTCCCCGCCTTGCGGGGAGGGGGACCGCCGCGCCTCTTTGCGCGGTGGTGGAGGGGCTCTTCGCCTCAGACTCGATCCTCGATCAGCCCGCCTCAAACGGATACCGTTCCGCCCAAAACGCCTGAAGCGCCGGCAGTTCGTCCACGCGCCTCACCACCTCCGCCATCCTCGGCGCGACCTCATAAAAGCGCGCGCGACGCGGCGTCCACCGACTGGCCACGGCCACATAGAGGTCCAGCACCGTCAAGGTCTCGCCCAGCAGGAACCGCCCCGGCGCGATCTGGCTGTCCATCATCCCCCAGCACTCCGCGATCCGGTCCTCGGTGCGTTGCAGGATCCGCGCCTGATCCTCCGGATCGTCGCCCGCCAGCCGCTCGGGCACGTCCCGAACCCAGTACATCGAATAGATGGCGGCCGGGACGAAGCTCATCCAGCGCAGGAACTGCCCGCGCCGGGCGTCGTCCGGCGCGGGGGCCAGCCCCGCCTCGGCCCGCCGGGCGGGATGATGCCGGTCGGCCAGCCAGATCAGTATGGCGGCGCTCTCGGTCAGGATCTCGCCGTCGGGCGTGACCAGAACCGGCAGTTGCCGCATAGGATTGACCGTCGCCACCTTGTCCCGCTCGGCCTCCCCCTCCCAGGTCGGCGCCTCGACCACGGTATAGTCCAGACCCAGCAGGGTCAGAGCCGCCTCGACCGGAACCGATCCGGACCCGGCGGCGCCATAGACGGTAAAGCTCATCGCGTTCCTCCTGAATGTCGGGCTTAATTTTATTGCTGACGGTCCGGCGGCATGGATTTCAGGGGCTTGACCGAAAAAACGCCATTTGGATATCCGCGTTCGAAGCCGTGCCTACAATCGGCCCATGACCGATGAACCGAACACCGAAACCGATCTCTGGGTCCATGTCCGCCGCGACTATCAGGCGGGCCAGCCTGCGGCCCTGGTCGCCGAACGCTACCGGATCTCCGTGCGTTCCCTGCGTCGCCGCGCGGCGACGGAGGGGTGGCGCCGATGCGACCGCGACATCGGGCCCATGGCCGATATGCCGGCCTGGACCCGCGACGGCCAGGACCGTCGAGCGGCGCTGGAAGACCGGCCGGAACTGTCGGCCGCGCTCACGGCCAACGAGGACGACCTGTTCAGTCTGCTGGTCGATCCGTTTCCGGCGGAACTGCGTCGCTACGCCTTCAAACAGGCGTGCGAGGCGGCGGCCCTGCGCCGTCCGACCGAGGCGGTCTCCTGGATGCGGCTGGTGCAGCTGGTGCAGCGCACCGGGTCCGGGCTGGACGACGAAAGCCAGCCCTTCCGCGAAGCCGATTATATCCGCGCCGCCTTTCTCGGGGACATAGCCGAGCTGGGCGCCTCCGTGCGGATGAGGGCCGAAGCGGCGGCCAGGACTGCGGGGGCTGCGCCGCCGGCCCAAGGCCCGTCCCCCGCGAACGCCCGGTGACCGGCCTGGCGCCTTTGGCGCCCTGTCACCCTGTTTTTGCGCCAGTCGGCTCCGGGCCGGCGACGGACCATCCCCAGCCCCATCCCCAATTTCCTGAGACAGAACCACAACATGTAGCGGGTAGGACAAATTGTGATCGCAACATAGGAGATTTACGGCTTGGCGCCGGGGGCGACGAGTCGCATTGTGGAGACCTCTCCGGAATCGCTCTTTCAGGTCCAGTTCGATGAACGCCATCACCCCGATCATCCATCCCGACCGCGCCGGTCTTCTGACCCCGTCCGCCGCCTACAAGCCGTTCCGCTACCCGTGGGCCTTCGACATGTGGAAGAAGCAGCAGCAGGTCCACTGGATGCCGGAAGAGGTGCCGCTGGGCGAGGACGTCAAGGACTGGGCCTCGACCCTGAACGATAACGAACGCAATCTGCTGACCCAGATCTTCCGCTTCTTCACTCAGGCGGACATCGAGGTTCAGGACAACTACATGGAACGCTACGGTCGGGTGTTCAAACCGACCGAGGTCAAGATGATGCTGGCCGCCTTCGGCAATATGGAGACCATCCATATCGCGGCCTACGCCCTGCTGCTCGAGACCATCGGCATGCCCGAGCACGAGTTCGGCGCCTTCATGGAATACGAGGCCATGCGGGACAAGCACGACTATATGGGCCAGTTCGGGGTCGATTCCGACGCCGACATCTGCCGGACCCTGGCCATGTTCGGCGGCTTCTCGGAAGGGGTTCAGCTGTTCGCCAGCTTCGCCATGCTGATGAACTTCCCGCGCCAGAACAAGATGAAGGGCATGGGCCAGATCGTGTCCTGGTCGGTGCGCGACGAGAGTCTGCACTGCGAGGGGATCATCAAACTGTACCACGCCTTCAACAAGGAGACGGGCGCGGTGACCAAGGCGGTCGCCGACGACATCGTCGACTGCTGCAAGACCGTGGTGAAGATGGAAGACAAGTTCATCGACCTGGCCTTCGAAATGGGCGCGGTCGACGGCATGACGCCCGACGACATCAAGCAATATATCCGCTTCATCGCCGACTGGCGCCTGCGTCAGCTGAAGCTGCCCGAGGTGTTCGGGGTGACGGAGAACCCGCTGCCCTGGCTGCAGTCGCTGTTGTCGGGCGTGGAACACGCCAACTTCTTCGAGGCGCGCGCCACCGAATATTCGAAGGCCGCGACGCAAGGCAACTGGCACGGCGCCGACGGCGTCTGGACCGAGTTCGACCGTATGATGGCCCGTCGCGACATGAGCCTGGTCGCGGGGTGATCCTGCCTACTGCGGCCTGACCCAGGCGGGTCGGGCCGTGCAGGCTTCGCGGAAGCCGGACTGGCACAGGCGGACCTGTTCGCGCCAGGCGGCGTAGTCGCGGTCGTACTGGTCCTGGGCCGCGCGGGTCGCCTCTGCGGCCGCCCGCGCCTGTTCCTCGGTCTGGCGGACCTCGATCTGGTGACGGGCCAGGGCGGCCTCATAGTCCAGCTGGGCGGCGGCATCCGCCTTGTCGGCCAGGCTGTTCTGGGCGGCGATCTCGGCGTTCAGGGCGCGGGTGGTCCGCAGCTCTTCCTCGGTCTGTCTGGAATCGTCGGCGCGGTGATAGGCCTCTCCGCGCGCCCGCAGCAGGGCCTCGCGCGCGGCCGGATCGTTCGGGTCGGGCAGGGCGCGCTGGTCCCGATAGGGGTCCGGAGCGGAATAGGGGTCGGGCGTCTGGGCCTGGGCAGAGCCGGCGAAGGCGCCCGCGACCCACAGGACGCCCGCCAGGCAAACACGGATGGTCATGTGATCTTCCTTTTTCGAGGCCGGCCCGGTGAACCTTGACCATAACCGGCCTGGACTGCAACAACGCCGCCGCGACGAAAAGGTGGCGTGCGGCCGGGCTTCACGTCATGGTCGTAATCTCTCTGACGCATCCCCGCCACCGAGACGCCATTATGATCCTCAGCACCTCGTCCGGAGACTTTCCGATCCCCGCCGAAGTCGCGCGCCAACTGCCGAACGTCCCGGCCCTGCCCGACCCGGCCGCGCCGAACGCCAAGCTCCAGATCGAAAACTTCCGTCACTGGCTGGACGCCTCGCCGGAACACGCCATCGACTACGAGCGGCTGCGGCGTTGGCATCTGGTGCAGAACGAACTGGCCGCCCAGGCCAAGGCGTCGAACCGCGCCTTCGTGGTCTCGGACGACGGACTGGAATAGGCCTCAGCCCGGCAGGCGCAGCTCGAACACGGCCCCGGTCCCCTCGCCGGGGACCAGCCGCAGGTCGCCGCCGTGCAGGGCGGCCAGTTCGCGCGATATGGTCAGGCCCAGGCCGGATCCGTCCGAACTCTTGGAACTGACGAAAGGCTCGAACAGGCGTTCGGCCAGGCGGGGGGGTATGCCCGGCCCGTCGTCGACAATGCGGATCACGCAGACCCCGTCCTCGCCGAAGGCGCTGACGGTGATCGCCCCCTTGCCGCGTCGCTCGGCGGGCCTGCCGGGGTCGGCCTCGATGGCCTGGCGGGCGTTGCGCATCAGATTGACCAGGATCCGATAGAGCTGGTCCGGGTCGGCCTCAACCGCGAACCGGGCGGGCAGTTGCTTGACCAGCCGCACCCCGTCGGGCTCCAGCCCCGCGTCCTCGGCCGCCAGGGTCAGGGCCTTGGTCAGGACCACGTGGGTCTTCTGCGGCGCCGGCTCCTCGCTGCGGCCGTATTCGAGCACATTGCGCGACAGGCTGGCGGCGCGGCTCAGGGCCCGTTCTAGTCGAGGCAGGGCCTTGGCCACCTGGGGGTCGGCCGAGCCGGCGAGACGCTCCGACGCCATCTGGGCCGAGGTCAGCATGTTGCGCAGATCGTGGTTGATCTTGGCCACCGCTTCGCCCAGGGCGACCAGACGGGCGCGCGAGCGCAGCGACTGGCGCACCTCTTCCTGCATCCGCCACAGTTCGCGCTCGACCCGGCCGATCTCGTCGTGGCGGTCGGAGGGGGGCTCGGCCTCGCTCTCGGGATCGGCGGCGAACCGCTCCATCGAGCGGGTGACGCGGCGCAGGGGGCGAAGGACCAGCAGGGCCAGGCCGCCGTACAGCAGAGCGCCCGCCGTCAGCGACACCAGCAGCGACACCAGCAGGCTGTTCAGCAGGAAGGCCTTCAGTTCGAGTTTGAGCGGCTGGGCCGGGGTGACGATCTCGATGAAGTCGCCCGAGCGATAGCGGGGCTTGGCCTGGACGCGCAGCGAGCGGTCGGGGTGGCCGAACAGGGTGCGCCAGGGATCGCTCAGTCGCGCCCAGCTGTTCTGCTGGCGCAGGTCGATCAGTTCGGGCGCGCGGGGCAGATTGGGCGCCTGGAGCAGCAGCCGTCGCACCCCCTGTTCCGTCAGGGCCACGGCCTGGACCCCGCCGATCCGCATCAGCTCGGCCGCCGTGTCGTCCTCGACCGCGCTATAGGGCAGGGCCTCGACCCCGACCGAGGCCAGTTCGGCGGCCTGGAGCCGGTCACGGAGCCAGCGTTCGTGGAAGGCGGCCAGGTTGGGTCCCATGATCAGGGCCTCGACCGCCAGGGTGAAGGCCACGGTCAGCAGCAGAAGGCGGGCCGACAGGCCGTCGGGCGCGCGGGGGCGCAGCCGCTCGCGCCAGGTCTCGATCGCCTCGGGCGACAGTTTCAGGGCGGTCGCGATCCTGTCGAACAGCGGCGTCATGCGACCGCTCCCGCGCCGCGCCGGCCGCGGACCATCTGGACCAGCTTGATGCCGATGGGCAGCAGCAGGGACAGGAAGACCACCCCCATCAACGGCCAGAAGAACTGGTGCAGCAGCAGGGGCAGGTCCGGCCGCACCCCCGCCCGCAGGAGGTCGCCCAGCTGCGAGCCGATCCAGGTGTAGATGAAGGTGGACGGCAGCAGGCCCAGGAAGGTGGCGATCACATAGGGACGCAGCGGCACGGCCATCATGCCCGCCGTGGCGTTGATCAGTACGAAGGGAACGCTGGGGATGATGCGCAAGGTCAGCAGGGTCGTGAAGGCGTTGCGGTCGATGCCCCTGGCCAGCCGGTCCATGAAGCCGGCGTCGGCCTCGAACTTGGCGCGGAGCCAGGTGCCGATCGAGGTGCGATAGACATAATAGATCGCCACGGACCCGAGGGTGGCCCCGGTCGCCTGGGCCAGGGCGCCGACATAGGGGCCGAACATCATGCCGCCCAGCAGGGTCAGGAAGACCGGGCCAGGAATAGTGGAGGCGGTGGCGACCGCATAGACGGCGACGAAGGCGATCAGGGCGATGCCCCAGTGGGCGCGGGCGTAGGCCTGGAGGTTCAGCCCGTGCTCGCGGATCAGATCCATCGACAGATAGCGGTTCCAGCCCAGAGCGAAGAAGGCGGCCGCCAAGCCGGCGATGGCCGCCAGCGGCGCCAGCCGCAGGGCCCATTCCTTCGCCGTTCGTTTCGCCATCCGCTCGTCGTTCCCGAATTGCCGACCGAGCGTTGACTCGCGCGGTCATGCGACTTATACGCCCGCCCTTCCTGCGACGGACGCCTCTTGCCCCGCCGCCCAACCTTTTAACGTCAGGAGCCGACCGTGAAGCGGACCTATCAGCCGTCGCGACTCGTGCGCAAGCGCCGTCACGGCTTCCGCAGCCGGATGGCCACCAAGAACGGCCAGAAGATTGTTGCGCGCCGCCGCGCCAAGGGCCGCAAGCGCCTGACGGCGTAAGCGGCTCCGCGTCCGGATCCTTGGACGCATGAGCGAGCCTTTACAGATCAAGCGTCTGTTGCGGCGGCCCCAGTTCCTGGCGGCCGCCAAAGGCGTTTCCGAGGCGCGCGGCGGCGTGGTGATCCAGCGACTGGAACGCGGCGACGGTTCGCCGCACATCGGCCTGGGCTTCACCGCCACGCGCAAGATCGGCGGGGCCGTGGCGCGCAACCGCGCCAAGCGCCGCCTGCGCGAGGCCGCGCGGGCCATGCTGCCCGTCCACGGCCTGCCCGGCAGCGACTATGTCTTCATCGCCCGCATGGGCACGACCGAGCGGGCGTGGGACCGTTTGCTTGACGACGTGAAATCGACGCTTACAAGGCTGGCGACACCGAGAAACGATCGGGGGGCCGACAAGCCTTCGCCCGCCCGCGCACACTCCGGCCAGGACCGCCTGAATCCATGAAAAACGACAACTCGCGCAACACGATCATCTTCATCGTGTGCTCGGCCCTGATCCTGGGGGTCTACTGGTTCGCCGTGCTGCGTCCGCAGGCGGAGCGCCGCGCCGTCCAGCAACAGGCCCAGGTCGAACAGTCGCAGACGGCCGAGAACGCCGCGCGCACCGCGCTGAACCCGCAGGGGCCGACCTTCGTCACCGATCGCGGCCAGGCGCTGAGCACCGCCGCCCGCGTGCCGATCCAGTCGGGCACGCTGAAGGGTTCGCTGTCGCTGCAGGGCGGCCGGATCGACGACCTGTTCCTGACCGACTACAGGGAAACCCAGGACAAACCCGAGCCGGTCGAGCTGTTCCGTCCCCAGGGGATGGAGAACGCCTATTTCGCCCAGTTCGGCTGGACCGGCCCCAATGTCGCCGGCGGCGTGCCCGGACCCAACACCGTCTGGCGCCTGACCAACGGCGCGACCCTGACCCCGACCACCCCCGTCACCCTGACCTGGGACAACGGCCAGGGCCTGCGCTTCACCCGCGTGGTGTCGGTCGACGACCGCTATGTCTTCTCGATCCAGGACACGGTCCAGAACCTGGGAACCCAGGCCATCACCCTGGCCCCCTACGGCAGCGTCCAACGCCAGGGCGTGCCGCCCGCGGCCGGGTCGTCGCATATCGTGCACGAGGGGGCGATCGGCGCCTTCGGCAAGCCGGGCGAATACCGGACCGAGCAGAAGAAGTACAAGGACTGGCTGAAGGAGCCCCGGATCGAGAACGCCTCGACCGGCGGCTGGCTGGGCATCACCGACAAATACTGGCTGGCGGCCCTGCTGCCGCCGCAGAACGAGGCGGTCGAGACCGAATTCCGCGTCCGCGAGGTTCCGGGCGGCCAGCCGCAGCTGGAAGCCAATCTGCTGGGCGCCAGTCGCACCATCCAGCCGGGCGCGACCGCGACCGAGACCCAGCGTCTGTTCGCTGGGGTCAAGCGCGCCGAGGTGCTGAAGACCTATGAGGAGAACCTGGGTCTGCCGCGCTTCGTCTATGCGATCGACTGGGGCATGTTCTGGTTCCTGACCCGCCCGATCTTCTGGGTGCTGGAGAATGTCTATGGCCTGGTCGGCAGCTTCGGCGTCGCCATCCTGGCCCTGACCGTCATCGTCAAGCTGATCATGTTCCCGCTGGCCAACAACGCCTACGCCAGCATGTCCAAGATGCGGAACCTCCAGCCCAAGATGGAGGAGATCAAGGCCCGGTTCAAAGACGACCCGCAGAAGCAGCAGCAGGAGACGATGGCCCTGTACCAGAAGGAGAAGATCAATCCGGTCGCCGGCTGTCTTCCGCTTCTGCTGCAGATCCCGGTCTTCTACGCCCTGTACAAGGTGCTGACCGTCACCATCGAAATGCGTCACCAGCCCTTCCTGGGCTTTATCAACGACCTGTCGGCGCGCGACCCCTCGGTGGTGTGGAACCTGTTCGGCCTGATCCCCTGGGATCCGGCGAACCTGCCCCTGCTGGGCGCCCTGCTGGTCGGGCCGCTGGGCATCGGCCTGCTGGCGGTCGCCTACGGCCTGACCATGTGGCTGCAGACGGCGATGAACCCGCCGGCGGCCGATCCGGTCCAGCGCCAGATCTTCCAGTTCATGCCGCTGGTCTTCACCTTCATCATGGCGCCCTTTGCGGCGGGCCTGCTGGTCTACTGGGCCTGGTCGAACATCCTGACCATCCTGCAGCAGTACGTCATCATGCACCGCTACAAGGCCGAGAACCCGATCGACACCTTCATCGCCCGCTTCAAGAAATCCCCGGCGTGATCGCGGAAACCGAGTTCACTCCCGAGGAGATCGAGGCTGCGCGGGTCCTGTTCGCGCGGCCGGCGACCTTCATCATGGGCGCCGCAAAGATCGAGCAGCTGCCCGAGCCGGACCTGCCCGAGATCGCCTTCGCCGGCCGGTCCAACGTCGGCAAGTCCAGCCTGATCAACGGCCTGGTCGGGATGCACAAGCTGGCGCGGGCCTCGAACGAGCCGGGGCGGACGCGCGAGGTCAACTTCTTCGACCTGGACGGCCGGATGCGTCTGGTCGACCTGCCCGGCTACGGCTGGGCCAAGGCGTCCAAGACGACGGTCAGGAAATTCCAGGACCTGGGCCGCGACTATCTGCGCGGCCGGGTGACGCTGAAACGGGTCTATCTGCTGATCGACAGCCGCCATGGGCTGAAGAGCGTGGACAAGGAGGCGCTGGACGCCCTGGACCTGGCCGCCGTCAGTTATCAGATCGTCCTGACCAAGGCCGACAAGCTGAAGAAGGGCGAGGGCGAGGCGGTGCAGGAGGCGACGCTGAAGGCCATCTCCAAACGCCCGGCCGCCTTCCCGGTCGTGGCCCTGACCTCGTCGGAAAAGGGCCTGGGCCTGCCGGAACTGCGCGCCGAGATCATGCGCACCACCGGGGCGACGCTGGACTGATTTTTCGCCGTGGCGGGAAGACGAAAAAGGCCCGGAGATCGCTCTCCGGGCCTTCGTCGTTTTTAGAGCTGAGGTTCGCCCTACTGGGCGGCCGGGGCCGCCGAGCGGACTTCGACCGGCATTCCCAGGGCGTCCAGCTGCGGCTTGACCACCGAGGCGTCGCCGACGACCACCCAGACGAAGCGCGACGGGTCGATGGCGGCGCGGGCGGCGGCGTCCATCTGGGCCGCCGTCAGGGCGTTGGTGCGGGCGGCGACGGTTTCCGGATAATCGTCCGGACGACCCAGCAGGTCGTTGGTGCGCATGGCGCCCAGGACGGCCGCCGAGGTCTCGTAGCTGCCAGCCAGACGGCGGGTGTTGCCGTTGACGGTCCGTTCCAGCTCGGCCGGGGTGACGCCCTTGTCGCCCTTCAGGAAGTCGTTGAACTGAAGGTTCAGCGCGGCGATGGCCGGGCCGGTCTGGTCGGCCTGAACCGGGGCGGTGACCAGATAGGGGACGCGGCCGACGAAGCCGGAGACGGAGGCGTTGACGCCGTAGGACCAGCCCTTGGTCTCGCGCAGGTCCGAGTTGATCCGCGACAGGAAGTCGTTGCCGAGGACGTTATTGGCCGCGTTCAGCACCAGCAGGTCGTCGGTTCCGGAGGCCGTCAGCACCTCGCCGCCCAGAATATAGGACTGGGGCGACTGGGGCCGGTCGATCAGGACGATCTTGGGCGTGGCGGCCGGGATGGGGGCGGAGACGTCCTTGACGCCCTTGGCGGCGGCGGGGGGCGTCCAGCGTCCGAACTGGGCCTCGAGCAGCGGGGTGATCTCCGACAGGGGCTTGTCCGAGACCACGAAGATCTTGGCGTTGTCCGGCCGGATCCATTCGGCGTAGTCGGCGCGGATGTCGGCCTCGGTGATCGCCTTGACGCTGGTCTCGTCGCCGTTGCCGCTGAAGGGGCGGCCATATGGGCTGGCCGAGCCATAGATCAGTTCGGGCAGGGCGCGGTTGGCCAGGGCCGCAGGCTGGGTCCGTTCGGCGGCGATGCGCGACAGCCGGGCAGCGCGAAGACGCTCCAGTTCCGACGGCGCGAAGGCGGGGTTCTTGACCACATCGGCCAGCAGGGCGACCGACGGTTGCAGGTTCGGCGTGACGGCGTATAGCTGAACCACCGAACGGTCCATCGAGGCGCCGGTCGCGATGGTCGCCCCCAGGGCCTCCTGGGCCTCGGCCAGCTGGGTGGCGTTCAGCGTCGCTGTGCCCTCGTCCATCAGGTCCAGCATCAGGCTTTGAAGGCCCAGTTTTGAGGCGTCGTCGGCGGCCAGACCGGCGTCGAAGTCGATGGCGATCTTGGTGGCGGGCACGGCGTCGCGCTGGGCGTAGACCACCTCAACGCCGTTCGACAGGCGGGTGCGCTGGACCGCCGGGAAGTCGACATTGGCGACGGGGGCGATCTCGGGCTTGGGCATGCGAGCGACGCGTTCGATCGGCGGCGCGGGCGTGTGGTTGGCCCCCGACGGCGCCTCGGCCGCCTCTTCATAGGCTTCGCGTTCGCCCGGCAGGGTCGTCAGCGTATAGGCCGGACGGGTCAGCCACTTCTGCATCGCCGCCTGGACCTGGGCCGGCGTCACCGCCGCATAGGCCTGGAGCTCCTTCTTGTAGTGTTCCGGATCGCCGGCGTAGAGCTGGCCCTCGGCCAAGGCCACGGCCTTGCCGCCGAAGCCGCCGACCTGTTCCAGACCCTGGACGGTGCGCGAGACATACTGGGTCTTGACCCGTTCGACCTCTTCCGCCGTCGGGCCGTCGGCGATCAGGCCGTTCAGGATCTCACGGGCGCGAGCTTCGACGGCGGCCGGATCCTGACCCGGTTTGACGTCCAGGGTGATCTCGAACATGCCGACGCGGTGGAAGGCGCCGTTGCTGGCGCTGACCGAGACGGCGCTCTGTTCGCCGCGCACCAGTTCATTGTCGAGGCGCGAACTGGCCAGACCACCCAGCACCGAGGCGCCGACGCTGAGGGGCACGGTGTCGGCGTCCAGCATGCCGGGGACCGCCCAGTTGATCTGCACACGGGCGTTGGAGACGCGGTCGTGGGCGGTCTCGCTGACCGGGGCGGGCAGGGTGGGGACGGCCGCCTGGGCCGGGGTGTTTACCGGGCCGCGCGGGATCGGGCCGAAATATTTCTGGGTCAGTTCACGCGCCTTGGCGGGGGTGATGTCGCCGGCCAGAACCAGGACCGAGTTGTTGGGACCGTAGTTGGAGCGGAACCAGTCGCGCACCGTCTCCATCGAGGCCGCGTCCAGGTCGGCCATCGAGCCGATGGTCGAGTGGCGATAGGGGTGGCCTTCCGGGAACAGGGCCTCCAGCTGCTTGTACTCGCTCAAACCGTAGGGCTGGTTGTCGCCCTGGCGCTTCTCGTTCTGGACGACGCCGCGCTGGAGATCGAGCGTCTCCTGGGTGATGGCGCCCAGCATGTAGCCCATGCGGTCGCTTTCCATGAACAGGGCCTGTTCCAGCGCCGGGGTCGGAACGGTCTCGAAATAGTTGGTGCGGTCAAACCAGGTGGTGCCGTTCATGTCCGTCGCGCCCATGTTGCGCATCGGGGTGAAATAGCTGCCCGGCGCATTCTCGGACCCGCCGAACATCAGGTGTTCGAAAAGGTGGGCGAAGCCGGTCTTGCCGGCGGGCTCGTCCTTGGAGCCGACGTTGTACCAGACCGACACGGCCACGACCGGGGCCTTGTGGTCCTCGTGGACCAGGACGGTCAGGCCGTTGTCGAGGGTGAATTTGGTATAGGGAATATCGACTTCGGCGACCAGTTCGGACACCGGCGCGGCCTGGGCCGCCGGGGTGGACGCCTGGACGGCGACCGCGGGCGAAACCGAGGCCCAGACAGGGGTGGAGACCGCGAGCAGGGCGGCGGCGGCGACGAGGCAGGTGGCGCGGCGCATAGTTGGGACGTCCTTGATGACAGATGGACGACGACCATAACGACGGTCGGCAGGCTGGCAACGCGACCGGTTGAACATGAACAAAGCTTCATCTTGGCCGCGGCCAACCCCGGAAAAGGTTGCATCGCCGGACCCCCGGTCTTATGCGCGCGTCAACTCCCCCGACACCGCCGCCCATGCCTTTAGAAAGAGCCGCCATGTCCGCCCCCGCCGACAAGCCCGTCAAGAAAGTCGTTCTCGCCTATTCGGGCGGCCTGGACACCTCGATCATCCTGAAGTGGCTGCAGACCGAGTACAACGCCGAGGTCGTGACCTTCACCGCCGACCTGGGCCAGGGCGAGGAATTGGGCCCGGCGCGCGAGAAGGCGCTGAAACTGGGCATCAAGCCTGAGAACATCTTCATCGACGACCTGCGCGAAGAGTTCGTGCGCGATTTCGTCTTCCCGATGTTCCGCGCCAATGCGCAATATGAGGGCGACTATCTGCTGGGCACCTCGATCGCCCGGCCGCTGATCTCCAAGCGCCAGATCGAGATCGCCCGCATGGTCGGCGCCGACGCCGTCTGTCACGGCGCGACCGGCAAGGGCAATGACCAGGTCCGGTTCGAGCTGGGCTATTATGCGCTTGAGCCCGACATCCGCGTCATCGCCCCCTGGCGTGAGTGGGAGTTCCGCAGCCGCGAGGCCCTGCTGGACTTCGCCGAGAAGAACCAGATCCCGATCGCCAAGGACAAGCGCGGCGAGGCGCCCTTCTCGGTCGATGCGAACCTTCTGCACTCCTCGTCCGAGGGCAAGGTGCTGGAAGACCCGGCGGTCGAGGCCCCCGAGTTCGTCCACCAGCGCACCATCTCGCCCGAAGACGCGCCGGACGTCGCCACGGTGATCGAGATCGGTTTCGAAAAGGGCGACGCCGTCTCGATCAACGGCGAGGCTATGAGCCCCGCCACCCTGCTGACCGCGCTGAACCAGTACGGCCACGACAACGGCGTCGGCCGCCTGGACCTGGTCGAGAACCGGTTCGTCGGCATGAAGTCGCGCGGCGTCTATGAGACCCCCGGCGGCACGATCCTGATCGCCGCGCACCGCGGCATCGAAAGCATCACCCTGGACGGCGGCTCCATGCACCTGAAGGACCAGCTGATGCCGAAATACGCCGAGCTGGTCTACAACGGCTTCTGGTTCTCGCCCGAGCGCGAGATGCTCCAGGCCGCCATCGACAAGAGCCAGGAAAAGGTCACCGGCACGGTCAAGGTCAAGCTCTACAAGGGCAATGTCAGCGTCATCGGCCGCGAGAGCCCCTACAGCCTGTACGACCAGGACCTGGTGACCTTCGAGGAGGGCGTCCAGGCCTATGACCACAAGGACGCCGCCGGCTTCATCAAGCTGAACGCCCTGCGTCTGCGCGTCCTGGCCAAGCGCGACGCGCGCGAAGCCTAGTCCCAGTCCGAAACCTCCCGAGGGAAGCCGAATGACCGTCAAGGATCGCCTGAGGGTCCACGAGACCCGGCTTCTCTCGGACAACTGGTATGTGCTGAAGACGACCCGGTTCGACTGGAAACGGCGCGACGGCGTCTGGCAGACCCAGGAGCGGGAACATTACGACCGGGGCAATGGAGCGGTGCTGCTGCCCTATAATCCGACGACGCGCACCGTGCTGCTGGTACGGCAATTCCGCTATCCGGCCTATCTGAACGGCTATGACGACCTGCTGATCGAGGCTGCGGCCGGCCTGCTGGACGACGCCGAGCCCGAGGTGCGTATACGCGCCGAGGTCGAAGAGGAGCTGGGCTATCGGCTCTGCGAGGTGCGCAAGGTGTTCGAGGCCTTCATGAGCCCCGGCTCGGTGACCGAGATCCTGCATTTCTTCGTCGCCGAATATGACGCCGCCATGCGGATCGGCGACGGCGGCGGCCATCCGGACGAGGGCGAGGACATCGAGGTGCTGGAGCCCACGCTGGACGAGGCCCTGGCCATGATCGCCGACGGCCGCATCCGCGACGCCAAGACCATCATGCTGTTGCAGCACCTGGCGCTGAACATCCTTCGCTGAGACGCGATCAGGGCGCCAGCAGGATCCAGAGGCCCGTGGCGGCGAAGCCGACGGCGGCCGCCAGACGAATCCATTTCAGCGGCAGGGTCTTCGCCGCCGTCTCGCCCAGCAGGACGGCCGGGCCGTTGACCAGCATCATGCCCAGGGTCGATCCGGCCACCACCATCGGCAGGTTCTCGAACCGGGCGGCCAGCATGGCGGTGGCGACCTGGGTCTTGTCGCCCATCTCGATCAGGAAGAAGGCCGAGGCGGTGGTCCAGAAGATGGCCCAGAAGCCGCGCTGAACCTCGCCCTTCTGTTCGTCCAGGGTGTCGGGGATCAGGGCCCAGGCGGCGAAGCCGAGGAAGGCGACGCCGACGATCCAGCGCATCCAGTCGCCGGTGATGAAATGGGCCAGGACCGTGCCCGCCACGGCGGCGAAGGCGTGGTTCAGCAGGGTGGCGGCCAGTATGCCCAGGATGATCGGCAGGGGCCGGCGCCAGGTGGCCGCCATGACGATGGACAACAGCATGGTCTTGTCCCCGATCTCCGCGATGGAGACCAGGCCGGTCGAGATCAGAAAGGCGTCCACAAAAGGAACCTGTGTGCGCGGGGGCCTCGGCGGACGGACCTGTGGCGTTCGCAGCCGGGCCCCGCGTGGACATCCCTGCGAAAGCCGCCGGTCTTGCCGTGATCCCGGACCCAAGGCTTTGAACCAAGGGTCTCGGACCGTTCCCGCGCCATCCTCTCCGGGAGAGGAAGCATGTTGACGCGGGCCCCGCTGTTCGCTGCGGGCGGCTACTCCCCGATGACGAGGCGGGGTTTAGGGCGCGCGACGGGAAATGGAAAGTCGATAATGACTCGCGTCCGGGATCAGATCAGTCCCTGTGCCCGCGCCTCCGCCGTCAGGCCGTCGCGGAACTCGGGCGCGGCCAGGGCGATCAGGGCGCGGGCCCGTTCGCTGGACGACTTGCCCTTCAGGTTGGTCCAGCCGTGTTCGGTGGCGACGATATGGGTGTCGTTGCGCGGGGTAGTGACCGGTCCGTCCAGCCGGGCCACGATGCGCGAACAGGTCCCCTTGGCGGCCGTGGCGTGGCAGGCGATGATCGACCGGCCGCCGTCCGATCCATAGGCGCCGCGCACGAAGTCCAGTTGGCCGCCGGCGGCGGTGAACTGCCGGCCGTTCAGGAACTCCGAACAACAGGCCCCGGTCAGGTCGATCTGAAGCGTGGCGTTGACCGAGATCATCTTCGCATTGCGCGCGATCACGGCCGGATCGTTCACATAGGAGACCGGATGGGCCTCCATGCCGCGATTGCCGTCCAGGAAGTCATAGGTGTTCTGATCGCCCATGGAGAAGGCGAAGACGCCGACGCCAGGATGCAGGGTCTTGCGGGCATGATCCGCCACCCCCGCCTGCATCAGTTCGACCAGGCCCGGCGTCAGCATCTCGGTATGGACGCCGAGGTGGCGATGATCCTTCAGGGCGTCGCAGACGGCGTTGGGCAGGGCGCCGATCCCCATCTGCAGCGTGGCGCCGTCCTCGACCAGGTCGGCGATGATCCGCCCTATCGCCAGGTCCGCCGGCTGGGGCGCGGCCTTGGGCACGACCAGAAGAGGGGCGGCGTGTTCGACGATCCCGGCGACCCTGGACACATGGACGGTGCAGTCGCCGAACACGCGCGGCATGTGCGGATTGACCTCGACCAGGATCGTCCGCGCCGTCTCCGACACCGGCTTGGAATAGTCGGTGTTGGTCCCGAAGGAAAAATAGCCGTCCGCGTCCATCGGCGAGACGGTGCAGATCAGGGTGTCGACGCCGACCTCGTCGCACAGCAACCGGGGCGACTGCTGGAAGCTGGTGGGGATGAACTGGACGGGATTGGACCGGCCCTCTTCGTGCGCCCGCTGTTCCAGCCGACGTTCGACGGCGCTGTGGAACAGGCTCCAGGGGCGGATGCGGTCCATCAGTTCGTAGCGGAGCACCGTCTCGGCGGCGATGGCGGTGCTGAGCAGATAATAGAGGTTCACCTCCTCGACCTCGCCCCGCTCCGCCCGCTCGGCCAGGGCCTTCAGCAGGGCTGGAGGCTGGGACACGCCCAGGCCCATGGCGACCCTGGCGCCCGAACGGATCAGGGCTGCGGCCTGGTCGGGCGTCTTCAGGCGTTCGGCGTAGAGGGCGGCAGGGTCCATGGCGTGGCTCTCGTCTGGGCGCCGCCCTCTTTCCGATCGGGGCGGCGTCTGGCCTCACTATCCCGTGTCCGGGGCGGAGGCGGGTCTAGACTTTGGTCGAGGCGGATGTCGAAGCGGGATCGCCCGGCGTCGGAATACGTATCAAAACGGAACGAATACGCACGCGGCTGCGGAACCCCGAAACGGCCAAGCTTGGATGGGGTCTTGATCACGCGTTCGTGATCTTGCGCCTGCGAACGGGGATCGGACCCTTGCTGGCTTGCTGCCGGGCTTTTCCCCAGGCGTGAAGGACTTGTCCGACCGATTCGCCTCCAAAGGGACCGTCAAGCCCGTTGACGGGTTATTAGGCATGTGCGCCCTATATGTGGGCTCGGGGAGCGCAGAACCCACTAGATGATGTGGTTACGGCGCAGGTGGCTCTAGGCTGTTTATTGTTCAGGACGCAGATTGACCATGGCTGGCGGCGAGGCTTTGAAGACGACGGAATTCCAAGGTGTTGTGACGAACGCGACCCTCGAGAAGCCGCATCTGACCGTGGTGAAATCGGTGCAGGTCGATCGTTCGCGCGACGCCCTTCTGACCGATTTCGGCAAGAAGACGCTGGAGGATCGCTACCTGCTGGCGGGCGAGAGCTATCAGGACATGTTCGCCCGCGTCTCGACCGCCTTCTCGGACGACGCCGAACACGCCCAGCGCCTGTATGACTATATGAGCCGCCTGTGGTTCATGCCGGCGACCCCGGTCCTGTCGAACGGCGGGGCGGATCGCGGCCTGCCGATCTCCTGCTTCCTGAACGCGGTCGGCGACAGCCTGGACGGCATCCAGAACGTCTGGAACGAGAATGTCGCCCTGGCCTCGAACGGCGGCGGCATCGGCACCTACTGGGGCGGCGTCCGTTCGATCGGCGAAAAGGTCAAGGGCGCGGGCAAGACCTCGGGCATCATTCCCTTCATCCGCGTGATGGACAGCCTGACCCTGGCGATCAGCCAGGGGTCGCTGCGTCGCGGCTCGGCCGCCGTCTATCTGGACATCCACCATCCCGAGATCGAGGAATTCCTCGAGATCCGCAAACCCTCGGGCGACTTCAACCGCAAGTCCCTGAACCTGCACCACGGCGTCAACGTCACCGACGAGTTCATGGAGGCGGTCAAGGCCGGCGCCACCTTCGACCTGAAGTCGCCCAAGGACGGCGCTGTCATCAAGACCGTCGACGCCCGCTCGCTGTGGACCAAGCTGCTCGACATCCGGATGCAGACCGGCGAGCCCTACATGATCTTCTCCGACACGGTGAACCGCCAGATGGCGCCGCACCAGCGCGACCTGGGCCTGAAGGTCAAACAGTCGAACCTGTGCGCCGAGATCATGCTGCACACCGGCCGCGACCACCTGGGCGTGGACCGGACCGCCGTCTGCTGCCTGTCGTCGGTCAACGCCGAGACCTTCCTGGAATGGCGCGAGGAGCCGAAATTCGTCGAAGACCTGATGCGCTTCCTCGACAACGTCCTGGAGGACTTCATCCGCCGCGCCCCGCCCGCCATGGCCGCCGCCGTCTATTCGGCCAAGCGCGAGCGTTCGGTCGGCCTGGGCCTGATGGGCTTCCACTCCTTCCTGCAAGGCCAGGGGGTCGCCTTCGAAAGCGCCATGGCCAAGTCGTGGAACATGCGCCTGTTCAAGCACCTGCGCCGCGAGGCCGACAAGGCCAGCCGCCTGCTTGCCGAGGAGAAGGGCCCCTGCCTGGACGCCGAGGAACGCGGCGTCATGGAGCGGTTCAGCCACAAGCTGGCCATCGCCCCGACCGCCTCGATCTCGATCATCTGCGGCGGCACCAGCGCCGGCATCGAGCCGATCCCGGCCAATATCTACACCCACAAGACCCTGTCGGGCTCGTTCGCGGTCAAGAACCCCTATCTGGAGCGTCTGCTCGACGAGAAGGGGATCAACACCGAGGCTGTGTGGAGCTCGATCCTCGAGCACGAGGGGTCGGTCCAGCACATCGACGCGCTGAACGAGGACGAGAAGGGGATTTTCAAGACCGCCTTCGAACTGGACCAGCGCTGGGTGGTCGAGCTGGCCGCCGACCGCGCGCCGGAAATCTGCCAGGCCCAGTCGCTGAACCTGTTCATCCCCGGCGACGTCAACAAGTGGGACCTGCACATGCTGCACTGGTCGGCGTGGGAGCGCGGCGTGAAGTCGCTGTATTACCTGCGCTCCAAGTCGGTGCAACGCGCCGCCTTCGCCGGCGCCGAGGACAAGGCCGAGGCGGTCATCGACCCGAACCAGCCCGACCTCTTCTCCATGCCCAAGACCGATTACGACGAGTGTCTGGCCTGCCAATAGGGCCGGTCAGTATCTTGCAGGGGCCTCGCGAAAGCGGGGCCCTTCTGGTTTTCGGAACCCCCGGTCCCGGGCGACGTTGAAAAGCGACGAAAGAGTGTCGTGAAAATGTCTGTTGGACTCCTGTTCTGCGTGGTGCAGGGTGGGATTCTGCGGACGGTGGGGAGACCGAATGCGCGTTGCGGCTTGGATCGTGGGACTGGGGAGCGTGCTGGCCATGGCTGGCGCAGCCGACGCTCGCGCTCAGGCCTGGGCCCCCGACGCCTTCTACGAGACGCCCCAGACCGCCCAATCCCTGACCGCGCGCCTGAACGAGCAGGGCCGGTTCCGTGTCGTGCCTGACGCCCGGTTCGGCGCAGAGATCGAGATGCCGGCGGCCTTCGGGCCCGCCGAGGTTTCGGGTCTGGAGGCCAGCACCCGCAGCGACATCTGGATCGACCGCAACGCCTTCACCGACCGGCTGACCCTGGAAACCGCGGGCCGCCTGCGCCGCGCCGACGGCTCGCCCCTGCCGGTCACGCCGGTGGACCGGGCCGAGCTGGAGGCCGACGCCTATGACCTGCGCTATGTGCGCGGCTTCCGCGGCGCCGTTGGACGCACGCCCTCCGGCCTCGAAGTCAGTCTGACGCCCCACGCCGGCTTCGGTCTGGGCACCGAGGGCGGCTCGGCCGAGGCCGGCGCCACGCTGAAGATCGGCGAAGGCCTGGAACGTCTGGCCCCCGACGGCAGCGCCCGGTTCGGCGAGCGCGCGCGGTGGTATCTGTACGCCGCCGGATCCGGTCGGGCGGTCGGCTATAATTTCGCCCGCACGCGCGACGGCGATTACGCCCGCTCCGGCTATACCCAGGATCGGGGCGCTTTCCTTGGCGACGCCTCAGTCGGGGTGGCCTATCGCCGGGGCGACGTCCAGACCTCGGTCGGGCTGGTCTATCGCGAGATCGACGCCGGCAAGGGGCTGCGCGGCATGAGCGGCCTCGACACCGACGTGGACGAGGGCTTGATCGCCTTCCAGCTGTCGATCAAGCCGCGCCGCTGATCGGCCGGGCGCGCGGTTCGTCCCGTCAGGGGGCTTCCGACACCGCCACGCCTTCCCGTCTCGGGTCCGCCCCGCCGTCCCAGCGTCCGTCGCGCCACATCGCCCCGTGCAGGCCCGAGGTCTCGGTCGTATTGGGCCGCAGGCTCATGCCTGCCGCGCCCAGGGCGACGCGAATGTCCGGCGCGATCAGGGCCGTGTCGGCCCCCACCATCGGGCCCCGCACCACCAGATTGGGCAGGGCGACGGCCTGTTGCACCGTCAGATCCCAGTCGATGATCCCGACCAGGGCCTTGGCCACATAGGCCAGGATGCTGGACCCGCCGGGCGAGCCGATGGCCCCGACCAACCGGCCCTGGCCATCCAGGATCAGCACGGGCGTCATCGACGACCGCGGACGCTTGCCCGCCGCCACCGCATTGGCGGCCGGATGGCCGTCCTGCAGCGGCGTGAAGGAAAAATCGGTCAGCTGGTTGTTGAGGAAGAAGCCCTCGACCATTCGCCCGTCGCCGAAGATGCTTTCGACCGTGGTGGTCATGCTGACGGCGTTTCCGTCCGCATCGACGATGACCATGTGCGAGGTGCCGCCGGGCTCGGCCGTCCGGTCCTCGCCGCGCGGGGGCGATCCCGTCGGGGCCCCGGCCGCGACCGGACCGTTGACCTGGGGCGCCAGGGCGGCGCGGGCGGCGACATAGTCGGGATCCAGCAGGCCGGCGATCGGCACGCCGACGAAGTCCGCGTCCCCGACATAGCGATCGCGGTCGGCGTACATCAATCGTTGCAACCGGCCGAAGGCCACCCAGGCCGCCGGACTGTCGGGGCCCAGGCCGATGTCCGGCGTGACTTCGGCCATGGCTAGGAACTGCAGCAGGGCCAAGCCGCTGGACGGCGGCGGCGGCACGCAGACGACATAGATCCGATAGGGGCGGCACAGGGCGTCGCGGCGCAGCGGACGATAGGCGGCGATGTCCGCCTCGGTCAGGCCGCCGGGATGCGGCGCCTCGGCCACCGTCGCCGCGATCTCGCGCCCGATCCGCCCGCCGTAGATCGCACCCGGACCCTCGTTCGCCAGGGCGGCCACGGTGCGAGCGTAGGCGGGATTGCGCATCACATCCCCGGCCTGATAGCGGCGCCCGTCGGGCCGGGTGAAATAGGCGGTCGCCCAGCGGGTCCGGGCCTGGGGCGCCGGGCCATTGATCATGCCGGCCATACGCGGGCTGACCACGAAACCGTCGCGGGCCAGCCGTTCGGCGTCGTCGAACAGGTCGCGCCAGGCCAACCGGCCGTGATCCTTCTGGGCCATGGCCAGCATGGCCACCGCGCCGGGCGCGCCGGTCGATCGCCCCGACAGCACGGCGTCGACGAAGGAGAGGGGCTTGCCGTCCTCGTAGAAGAGCTCCGGCGTGGCCGAGGCCGGGGCCGTCTCGCGCCCGTCATAGGCGGTGACGCGCCCGGTCGCCGCCTCATAGCTCATCAGGAAGGCCCCGCCGCCCAGACCCGAAGACTGGGGCTCCACCAGACCCAGCACCGCCTGAACAGCGACGGCGGCGTCCACCGCCGACCCGCCCCGCCGCAACACCTTCATCCCCGCCTCGACCGCCAGCGGATTGGCCGCCGCCACGAAGGGTCCGCGCGCGGGCGTGGAGGTCTGAAGCGCCGCTCCAGCCTCAACCCCCGCGGGCGCCGCCACGCCGCCCGTCTGACACCCTGCCAAGACCAGGGGAGCGACCAGGGGAAGGAGCAGGACCGCAAGGCGGCGACGGATGAAACGCATGCGAAATTCCGAACGGGAAGGGACGTCTTGTTCCGACCTAGGCCCTCCCGGCGACCGCGCCAACCACCGTCCCGACAGAAACTGCATTCACCCGCTTGCGTCCCCCCGTTTCAACCGCTAAAGACCCGCCCTCGCCGCAAGGCAGCCGCACCCGTAGCTCAGCTGGATAGAGCACCAGACTACGAATCTGGGGGTCGGGCGTTCGAATCGCTCCGGGTGCGCCATTTCTTTCCCTAGTCAGGATCGGTTCAAGCTCAATCGCTTGAGTAAAGCCACTGCGGGTGGAGATCGCCGGATCCTGAGCGATCCCCTCGATCTTCATCTTCGCGGAAGACGATCCAGGCCGGCAACGCCGCGCCGCCATCCGATCTCCATCATGTCCCGGTCGTGCGCCGAGCGGTCATCGCCGCTTGCTCAGGAAGGCTGTTGGACGGCGGCGAAGAAGCTGATCGGGGCGACCTGAATGGGCGTCGGCAAATCCGATCCGGACTTGGCCAGAACGCGGGAACCAATGTGGTCCCTCAAGCCTCACAGACCCCCCTGACGTGGGTCGCTTATCCGACACTCGGAACGGCCGTCGAGACCTCGGATTGTTTCGCCATAGCCTTTCAAGGGAGATGCTCATGGCCAGCGATGACGTTTGGCGCGAAGTCTATGTCACGGGACTGAAGAACGCCCACGCAATGGAGCATCAGGCTCTGGCGCTCATGGACCGCCAGATTGAGCGGGCCAAGAATTTCACGGAGGTGGCCGAGCAACTGGCCGCGCATCGCACCGAAACAGAGACGCAAATCCAGAGACTCGAAGGATTGCTGGAACAGGTCGACGAGAGCGCCTCCGGCCTGAAGGACGCGGCCCTGTCTCTGGGCGGGTCGATGGCGGCTCTGGGGCACGTGTTCGCCGAGGACGAGATCCTGAAGAACGCCTTCGCCAATTTCGCCTTCGAAAACTACGAGGCCGCCGCCTATCGCGGGCTCATCATCCTCGCCCGCCACGGCGGTATGACGACCGCGCTCGATCCACTGAACGCGACCCTGGACGAAGAGCTGCGGATGGCGCGGTGGGTCGATGAAAGCCTTCCAGCCCTCACCGAAAAATTCCTGCTGCTGAAGCAGCAGGGCGAAAACCCCAGCCGCTAGGAGCCCAGACTATGTTCATGCACAACAAACGCCTGATGTATACGGTGCGGGTAGCGGAGCCGAACCCCGCCCTCGCGACCCTGATGCTGGAGCAGTTCGGGGGTCCGCAAGGCGAACTCGCCGCAGCCATGCGCTATTTCACACAAGGCCTGGCGGATGAGGACATCAATCGTCGTGACCTGCTGATGGACATCGCCACGGAGGAGCTGAGCCATCTTGAGGTGATCGGTTCGATCGTGGCCATGCTGAACCGGGGCGCCAAGGGCCGTCTGGCCGAGGCCGCCGAGGAAGAGGCCGACCTCTACGCGAGCATGACGTCGGGCGGGGAAAGCCACACCATGTCTATCCTCTATGGCGGCGGTACGGCTCTGGTGAACTCGGCCGGCGTGCCCTGGACGGCCGCCTATGTCGACTCCATCGGCGACCCCACGTGCGACCTGCGTTCCAACATCGCAGCCGAGGCGAGAGCCAAGATCGTCTATGAACGCCTGATCAACGTCACAGACGATGCCGGCATCAAGGACGCACTGTCCTTCCTGATGACGCGCGAGGTCGCCCACCAGAAGGCTTTCGAGAAGGCGCTCTACGCCATTCCAGCCAACTTCCCGCCCGGCAAGCTGCCCGCGCGCCCCGAGTTCGCGGATACATATTACAACATGTCCCAAGGCGAAGGCGACGCCTCCGGTCCTTGGAACGAGGGAGACCAGTGGGAGGTGGTTTCGGATCGCGAGCGCCAGATGGCGGTGGACGGCGGGGACGGCAAGGCCACGGTCGACCTGTCGGATACGGAGCGTCAGGCCGTGGACGCCTTCATGACGCGCACCATGTCCGATCCGGCCGCCACGCCTCTGACAGGGGCGGACCTCGGGGCAGGCCCCGGCGCGGGCCGCACCACCCCTTATGACGCCTGAGTAATCCCGCAGTTCAGCGGTGACGGCGGCGCCCGCGTCGCCGTCACCGCTCAGACTTAGAAAATCCAGCCAAGCTGAACCTCGGCCTGGACCCATTCGACGCGGATACGCCCGGTCGCCTGTACAGGCCACAGTCGCCCGTCCCTTCACACGTCCGCGAGAAAAGATGTTCTGTCGGAAAACTGATAACCTATGTGAATGCCTTCGCCTTAACCGGTCGGCACGTTAGAGGCATGCTGGATTCAGCCTCTTACGAAGAGACCTTTCGCCCTGAGCCGGTGCGGATCGACGCCCGGTCCCAGGCTGTTCTCGATCATCCTGTCCTTCGGCTGATGCCGGACGAGGTGCAGGGCCTGATCCGGGATCGGGGGCGGTTGCGCAGCCTTGCCGCTGGAGAATGCGCCACGACGGGCGCGACGGTCGGGTTTGTCGTCGATGGCGCGGTGGCCGCGTTCGACCGCAAGAATATCGCCTGCGTCAGCCTGCATGGACGAGGTTCGATGTTCGGCTGGGAAACATCGCTGACGTCCTCTGTTTACCCGACGCGGTTTCTGGCGATGCTGGGTTCGCAATGGATTGAGGCGCCGGCCGAGGATCTCACGGACCTGATGGGTCAGACATGGGTGGAACACGTCTTCGCCCGTCACGCCCTGGATCGCTTGGTGCGCGTTCAGGCCGAGGCGGCCTGCAATGCGGTTCACCAGGTCCCGCAGCGAACGGCGAACTGGATTTTTCGGCTGTATCAGATGGCCGGCCGGGAACTGCGAACCACTCAGGCTGTCCTGGCGCAGGCCATGGGGGTGCAACGCACAAGCGTCAATGCGGCGGTCAAGGCTCTGGAGCGTGATGGAGCGGTGATACTGTCGCGCGGGCGGCTGGTCGTCACGGATGCCGAAAGACTCGAGCGCTTCGCCTGCGGATGCTGATCCGGTCTTTTCCTGTCGGCTCCGACCCTCGCGTCTTTTCGGACGCCTGATGGGTCAAACCGCTTCCTTCCATAGTCGAAGATAGAGCGGATCGAACTCCGCCAAACGGACTAGACGGGGCCAGTCGTTCAGAATCACCCGCCCGTCCCTCCAATCCACAAGCTGGGCGGACCGAAGCGCCATGAGGGTTCGGTTTACGTGCACCGTCGACAGCCCGAGCACGTCCGCAAGCTCGGTCTGGTTCAGGGGGAAGTCAAAACCGTCGTCCGTGGCCAGTCCAACGACCTCCAGACGGACCTTGGTCTCACAAAACAGATGCGCCATCCGGGCCTGGGCGTCCTGGCGGCCGAGGGCAACCAGCCAGACCCGGTGAATGGCGGCGTCCACGACGGTTTCAAGCCAGAACAATCGCGCCAGATGAGGATCGTTCGCCATCACCGCCTTCAGGGCGCCGTGGGGGATGGCCGCTAGTTCGCACGTCGAGATCGCCGCCACACTGTGATCGAGCCTCTTCATGACCATGGCGTGTAAATCCATGAAGTCCCCCGGCAGGGCCAGTTCGGTGAATTGTCGTCCTCCGTTGCCGAGCAGGGCGAACCGTCCCGCGAAGCCGGAAATCAGAAGAAGGCTCACGGGCTGTCGATCGCCTTCACGGACGATCAGGTCTCCCGCCCTCACGACCCGATGTTCGAGCGGCAGTCGGCGAATGGTTTCGCGCTGACCCTCACGAAGGTCGTCGCGTCGTTCGAGCTTGCGGACCAGAATGTCCAGCATCGAACAAATCCCCTCTTCTTTCATCCACCTTTCCGACTTGCGCGTATAGGAAGTCATGACCGGATATCGGCTTCAGCTGGGCGTCGCCGGTTTGGACGAGCGCCTTGAATTCATGGCTGCGGATGACAACGCCGCACGTCGTGAAGCGTTGCTGACGCTGGGTGATCTGCTACGCGACCAAGCGCTTAGAGGCGTTTATTCGGCAAGGCTGGACCTCGTCCTCTTCGACGCCGGCGACAGCGTCGTCTATCAGGCGCATGTGGCGGCGGCGTAGATCCGGTCCAGAGTCGCGGCGACCCTGCGCAATTCTTCAACCGCCGGATCGTATCGACCGCCAGCCGCCAAGGCCCGCGCCCAGGATTGCGCCGCTCGACCGCCCCAATCGTCGGGCGGCTGGACCAGCGGACGGCGGGTCACGCCGTCGAAGGCCGTCGCCTCGAAGTCGTAGAAGGAGCCATCGACATTGCGCAGGGCCGCACCTCCGCCGCTGCCATAGAAGGCGGCTTCAATGATCGCGTCCCGACCTGCCGGCAGCCGCCACGAACAGGCGAGCCGCACCACGGCGCCGGACTGGAGCCGGAGGGTGGCGATGGCGTAATCCTCGGCCTCGGCGCGTCCCGCGATCGGAACGCCCTCGCGAAGCAGATGCGCCTCGACGTCGGCGACGTCGTCGTCCAGCAGCCAGAGACACAGGTCCACCAGGTGGACGCCGAGATCCATGACGCACCCCCCGCCCGAGAGCGCCGGGTCGTAGAACCAGGGCTTGTCGGGTCCATAGGCGTTGTGAAACGTCAGATCGACGGCATGGATACGCCCTAGGCGCTCCTGGCTGATCAGGTCGCGCAACGCCTGCGCCGCCGCCGTGTGGCGATAGCTCAGGTCCACTGCAAGCAGTCGATCGGCGCGCTTCGCCGCGTCGATGGCGGCTTGCGTCTCCGCCGCGTCCCGGCCGAGCGGCTTCTGGCAGAAGACGGCGACGCCGGCGTCCAGCGCCCGGATGGTCTGCTTCGCGTGCAAGGCGCTCGGGGTCGCGATGACCAGCCCATCCAGCCCTTGAGACAGCAGGCCGTCCAGGTGCGGGCAATGCGCGGCCGTAGGGGCGAGGCCGAGGGCTTCCTCCACCATCTCCGCGTTCGGATCGGCGACGGCGACGGCGTCGATCCGGCCGTCGGTCAGCATGGCGGCCATTCGGTGTCGGCCGATCCAGCCCACGCCCAGGAAACCGACGCGGGGGCGACGCAGCGCCGAAGACCGATGGCGGTCAAGGACCAACTCCGTCATGGCATCGTCACCACGGCCTTGAGGAAGCCGTCCGGCCTGTCGCGCGTGGCGTCCAGCGCCCGATCCAGTTGATCGAGAGGATAGGCGTGGGTGAAGAGGCCGCTGACGTCCAGCCGGCCCGAACGCACGGCCTCCACCGCCTCGCGCACGCCTTGAGCATAGACTGCGGGGTCGCGTTCATGGGCGTTCACCACATCGAGGCCGCGCCAATTCCACAGCTGCATATTGATCTGGCGCGGGCCGTCCTGGTGATAGCCGGCGATCACCAGCCGCCCGCGTTCGCGGGTCAGCTCCGCCGCGAGATCCAGCGGCCAGGCCTTGCCGACCGCTTCGATGACGACATCGCAGAGTCGGCCGTCTGTCAGATCAGACACCTTGGCGATCAGGGCGTAGTGGTCGTCGAGGGTCAGCGTCTCCGCCGCGCCCATGCGGCGCGCGACTTCCAGCGAATAGGGCCGACGGGACAGGGCGATGACGCGCGCGCCCGCATCGGTGGCCAGGCGCGTCAGCACCGCCCCCAGAAAGCCTATGCCGACGATGGCGACGGTCTGGCCCGGGCTGATCTCGCTGCGCCGGAAAATGTTCATGGCGCATCCCAGCGGCTCCCCCGCGAACGGGAGGTCGTCTAGCTCGGGCGGGAGGGGCACGACCGCGCTCTCGTCGGCGATGTCGTATTCGGCGAAACTGTTGTGCGAGAGCGCCGCCACCCGTTGTCCCTTCGCGACGGCTGTGACGCCGTGTCCGACGGCGTCGACGACGCCCCATCCTTCATGGCCCAGACCGCCGGGCGGCGTCGGAAAGGTCATCCAGTCGGGACCGGCCCAGGGGGTGAGGTTGGAGGCGCAGACGCCGCAACCCTCCAGCCTGATCCGAACCTGACCGGCGTCCGGCTCGGGCCGAGCCACCGTACGCACCTCCACTCGACCTGGACCCGTCACGACTGCGGCGCGCATGGCGCCGTTCTGGGCAAGAACCTCGGTCATGGTGTTCCTCGCTTGTTTGGCTGGGGTCGGATCGGCTCTGCCCACATCAGGCGATCAGGGCGGGCTGTTCGCCGCGCAGCGGACGGCGATCGGCGTCGAACCAGTCGATCGTGCGGCGCAGGCCGTCCTCGAGCGCCGTTGTGGGACGCCACCCCAGCACCGCTTCCGCCTTGCCGATGTCCGGACGCCGACGGCGCGGATCGTCGATTGGAAGGGGGCCGTGCTCGATCTCGGATCCCGAGCCCGTCAGGTCCAGTATCAGCCGGACCAGTTCCGACACGCTGAGTTCGACAGGATTGCCGAGGTTGATCGGCCCGGGCTGAGGCCCTTCATGCTCCATCAGGGCGATCAGGCCGCTGATCATGTCGTCGACATAGCAGAACGACCGGCTCTGCTCCCCGTCCCCGTAGATGGTGATGGGCGCGTCAGCCAAAGCCTGGGTGATAAGGTTGGACACCACGCGACCGTCGGCCGCCGACAGGCGCGGGCCATAGGTGTTGAAGATGCGCGCCACCCTCACGTCCGACCGACCCGCGCGGTCGTAGTCGAACACCAGGCTCTCCGCGGCCCGCTTGCCTTCGTCGTAACAGGCCCGCGGACCGATTGGATTGACGTTGCCGCGATAGGTTTCGGGCTGCGGATGCACCTCGGGATCGCCGTAGACTTCGCTGGTGGACGTCAGCAGAAGGCGTGCGCCGGTCTTCTCCGCCAACTTCAACATATGGCTGACGCCGAGCACGCAGGTCAGCATCGTATGCTCGGGATCCTGCTGGTACTGAGGCGGCGAGGCCGCACAGGCCAGGTCGTAGATCCGGTCGAACTTCCGCTCGACGATCCTCTCGGGCAACGGCTCCACCACGTCGTGACGCACGAATTCGAAACGGGACTGCTTCATCGCCGACTCGAGATTGACCAGATCGCCGGTCTGCAGATTGTCGAGACAGACGACGTGATGGCCGTCCGCCAGTAGACGGTCGCACAGATGCGAGCCGAGGAAACCGGCGCCGCCCGCCACCAGGATGGTTTGGCTGTCGGAAATGGACTTCATGGGTCGGTCCTTCGTCTTGGCCCGCATGGCCGCGATCAATTCGCGCTCCAGGGTCTGGGCGCGGTGGGAGGGGGTGTGTTGGGAGAGGAGGCGACGTCGGGCCGCCTCGCCCATGGCCTGGACGGCGGCCGCCGGGCGCGACAGCGCATCGACGACTGCGTCGCCCGTTTCCGCCAGGATGATTTCTTCTCCCGGCGTGAACAGGGTTTCGAGCCCCGGCCAGGTGTCCGAAATGATCGGACACCCGCACGAAGCCGCCTCGAACAGTCGGATGGAGGGGCTGTGTCCCGCCGCCCGCATGTCGGCGCGGGTGACGTTCAGGGTGAAGCGGCTGGCGGCGTAGAAGGTCGAATGCTCGGCCGGCGGCAGATGGTCGATCCGTTCCACGTTCGCCGGCCAGGCGATATCATCCGGATACTGCGGCCCCGCCACGACGAAGCGCCGGCCGGGCAGCCGTCGAGCCGGCTCGAGCAACAGCCGTTCCAGCGTGGGCTGACGATCCACGCTATAGGTTCCGAGATAGGACAGATCCCAACGCTTCTCGGCCTGTTGCGGCCGGTACGTCGCCGGGTCGGCCGAGCAATAGAGGGCGCGCGCCGCCGGCGAATCCAACTCCTGCTCCAGACGCGCCAGCGTGGGACCGCCTGTGAAGGAGAAATAGACGTCGTAGTCGGGGATTTGCCCCGCCGCGAGATAGTCACACTCGCCCTGCGCCAGCCGCGCCAGGGTGACCGGCGTATCGATGTCATAGAAGGCGACCACGCCCTTGGCCGTGCGCCGGACCCATCGGCCGACCTCGATCCCGTCCGGCACATAAGAGCCGACCATGACCGCGTCGGCGCCGCGCACCGCCTCGCCGTAGCGGTCGAGGTCCCGCAGGTCCGAATAGAAGGCGAGGCGGCAGTAGTCGGGGTCTGACAGATCCCGATGCGCGGCGTACCAGGGCGTCTCCCGCTCCAGGAACAGAATCTCGTGGCCCCGCGCCGCAAAGGCCGAAAGCAGCGCGCGGAAGGTCACGGCGTGCCCGTTCCCCCAGGCGGAGGACAGGCTGAGCCCAAGCACCACCAGCCTCATGCGGCGCTCCTCTCGCGCCGCGCCGTCAGCGCGCCTCTGAACAGCGCGTCGACGGTCTCGGCCCGCTTCGCATAGGTGTGGTCGGCCAGAACGCGGACCCTCGCCGCCTCTCCGATGGCCCGCGCCCGTTCCGGCGTCAGCGCCGCCAGATGATCGGCCACGTCCTTGCCGTCGCGCGCCACCAGCACTTCGACATCGGGCTTCAGGAACTGGTCCACGCCCTCCCAATAGTCGGTGATCAGGCAAGCCCCCGCCCCCGTCGCCTCGAACACCCGGGTGGCCGGCGAGAAGCCGATCTCGGCCATGCTGTCGCGGGCCACGTTCAGGACCGCCAGCGGCGTACAGTTGAAGGCGTTGTGCTCTCCCGTCCCCACATGCCCGACGGCGCGGACATTGGCGGGCATGGATTTGTCGCCCCAGCCGCTCCCTCCCAGCAGGAAGCGTCGCTCGGGCGACAGCGCCGCCGGCTCCAGGAAGAACCGATCAATCCGAGATTCGCGGTCAGGCAGGCGATTGGCCAACAGCGCCAGATCCGCGGAAAAGCGCCCGTCTGGCTGCACCGGATGATGGGTGGCGGGATCGAGCGCATTATAGATGGGGCGGCAATCCCGCGCGCCCAGCGCCATGAAGGCCTCGATCACGGGAGACCCGCCGCCGTAGGTCAGCACATGGTCGATCCGAGGCAGGACCTGCCGCAGCGGGTGGTCGGGCGCGGCCCTGATCTCCGCCAGGGTCGCCGGCGCATCGACGTCCCAGTAGACGGTCAGGGCGTCGTCCCGCGCCCGGTCGAACACGCCCAGAAGTTCATGGTCGAAAACGCCGACGCCCGAGGCCTTGACCACCACATCCGCGTCTCCCGCCCGCGCCATGGCGGCGGCGCAGCCCTGGGGGGAGTTTTCCCACACCACGACCTCGGCCCATTCGGGCGGGTCGATGTCGCGGTGCTGCTGACGATCGAAGGCGTCGGGTTCGAGAAACAGGATGTCCCAACCCTTTTCGGCCAGGGCGCCCAGCAGGCCCCGATAATAGGTGGCGGCGCCGTTCCAGTAGGCGGACAGGAGGCTGGAACCGTAAAAGGCGATCTTCATTCCGCGATCTCCATTTGAGGGGACGGCGCGACGGCGCCGAGCCGTTCGAGCACCGCCATGAGTTCGTCGACCCGATGCGCACAGGTGTGTCGGGCGCGGATCGCGGCCAGACCATGGGCGGCGAGTTCCGCGCGCAGGCCTGGGTCCGATTTCAACGCCCGCAGCGCCTCGGCCATTTCGCTGCTCGACCGGACCATCAGGAAGTCGCGCCCGACGTCGAACAGGCCTTCGCTGTCCGACCAGGGCGCGCTGACCAGCGGAAGACCGCAGGCCAGGGATTCGAACACCCGTATGGTCGGGATGCCGGGAAGCTGTTCGACATAGAACCGGCGCGGCACATGCACGGTCGCGAGATGGCGGGCGAACACCTGGGGCGCGGCCGCATTGGCCAGCCAGCCATGATACCGGACCCCGTATCGCGACAGCATTCGCTTGGCCGCCTCGGGGTAGCGGACCCCATAAAGATCGAGCCCGAGCCCGGTCGCCGCCGTCGGCGCGAACAGGTAGCGTTCCAGTTCGGCCGTCCGTTCGCCGTCGCCCCAGTTTCCCACCCAGACCAGACCCTCGCGGTCTTGTTCGACGGTCGGCGGGCGGAACAGCCGGGTGTCGGCCGCCTCGTGCCAGACGAAGACGCGGTCGCCCCAGCCCCACTGCCGATAGACCTCCGCGAGGGTTTCGCCGAAGGCGAGCACTCCGTCGTACCGCGACAGATCGAAGGCCTTCATGGCCTCCGGTTCGCTGACGGCCCGGTGGTGGGTGTCATGGAACAAAAGGGTGAAACGGCCCGTCGCCCGCCGTCGCCCGATGGCGGCCACAAGCGCGGGATCGTTCCATTCATGCACGATGACAAGGTCGGCCCCCTCCAGCGCCCGGTCCAGGTCCAGCGGCGGGTCGAAACGATGGCTCTGAAGCTCGGGATAGGCGCGTTTATAGGGCTCCAGTCCCGCCTCGCCGTGATCCGCCACCAGATTGGCGCGGCTCCACGCGTCGCGCGGCTCCCAGGCCTCCGCCAGATGCCCGCGCGCGGTCAGTTCGCTCATGACGCCGCGCAGGAAATGGGCGTTGCCGTGGTTCCAGCAGGAGTCGAGGGAATGGGTGAAATAGACCGTTTTCACGCCGCCGCCTCCCCCAACGGGGCGCGCAGGGCGAGTACATCGGCATAGACTTCGAGCGTGCCCTCGACCATGGCGTCTACGCTGAACCGACCGGCCCGCTCCGACGCCAGCCGCCCCAGGCGGCGCGCCCGGTCGGCGTCGTCCAGCAACTCGTCCAGTACAGCCGCAAGCGCGACGTCGTCGCGCGGCTGAACGAACAAGGCAGCGCCCTCCCAAAGCTCGCGGAAGGTCGGAATGTCGCTCAGGACCAGGGCGCACCCCGCCTGCGCCGCCTCCAGCACGCCCAGGCCGAAGGGTTCGTACAGGGCGGGGGCGCAAAAGACCGAGGTCTCCGTCAGCCGCCGCCGCAGCGCCTCCCCGCTCAAGGGGCCCAGGGCGCGAGTCTTCGCCAGACGCACGGTCTGGCCGTTAGGGCCGTCCAACGGCCCGGCGGCCTCCACCGCTCCCCGCATCCGAACCGCCGCCCGCTCCAGGACGGCGATGTTCTTGCCCTCGTCCCAGAGACGGCCGGACGTCAGGACCATGCGCCGGCGCTCGGGGGCATGGAGAGCGGCAGGACGCCTCCCATTATGAATGACGACGGGCTGAACGCCGTAGCGCGCCGCAGTCGCCTGGGCGAAAGCCAGGCTGGGCGCGGTGAGCCGATCGCAACCCCGATATCCAGCGGCCAAGCGACTCGTTCGCCACTCGAAATCCTGCGGCAGGCCCGTGCCGCGCACCGCATCCCACCAGGTGGCGACGCAGGAGTGGCAGACGCCGACCACCGGCGCGCCCCAGTCGCCTTCGCCCCGCAGCGCCGGCGCATTCAGATGGACCAGGTCGGCGCCGCTCCGCGCGGCCAGGCCTCGAAGCGCCCGCTCCGCCTCTTCCAGCTGTTCGGGATGATCGGCCAGCCAGTCGAGGGACTGTCCGACTTCAACCAGCGCCAGGCCTTCAACCTGCCGCGCCGCCTGGCGGTGGGCCGGTCCCGGCGCTGGTCCCAGAACCGCCAGGGTCACGCCGACGCCGCGCGCCAGCAGACCCTCGGCGAGATCCAGCGCATAGGTCCAGACCCCTCCCACGGCATCGGTGGTCATCAGCACATGACGCGGTCGCATGCTCATGCAGCCGCCGATCCGACGCGTACATCCAGGCGGCGCTCCACCCGCAGCCAGTCCGCCAGTTCCGAAACCCCGACCCGCCAAGGTTTAGGCCGCTCCAGCCCCAGCTCCCGATGGGCGGCCGACGCGTCCGCGACGAAATAGCGTTGATCCCCTTCGCGCCAGTCCTCGAAATTCAGAGGCACGGCTCGCCCGGTCAGTTGCTCGATATGGGCGACAAGCCCCTTCAGGCTGACGGCGTTCTCGGGACCGCCGCCCAGGTTGAAGGCGCGGCCGGACACCGCGTCTATCCGGCGCCAGGCGGCGACATAGGCGTCCACCGCATCCCCGACATTAAGGATGTCGCGCACCTGCCGTCCGTCGCCGTACAGGGTGATCGGCGCACCCTCCAGCGCCCGTATCAGGAAGTGGGCGACCCATCCCTGATCCTCGGTGCCCATCTGACGCGGACCATAGATGCAACTCATCCGCAGCACGCAGGTCGGGACGTCGTAGCTGCGCGCATAGTCCAGCACATACTGATCCGCCGCGCCTTTGGAGCAGCCATAGGGCGTGTGGAAATCGAGCGGTCGCCTTTCATCGATCCCCCGCAGACGAAGCGCCGGATCAGCCGGCAGCCAGGCGTCGTTCTGCGGGGTCAGTTCGATGTCGGCCAGGTCGCCATAGACCTTGTTGGTGCTGGCGAATATCACCGGGGTGCGCCGACGGCGCGCCGCTTCCAGCACATTGAAGGCGCCGATCAGATTGACGTCGAAATCGGTACGTGGATCGACCAGGCTGGTCGTGACCGCCACCTGCGCCGCGAGATGGAAGACGACATCGGCCCTGCCGATCGCCGCGTCGACCGCCTCTGCGTTGCGGACATCCGCCGTCAGATGCCGCACCTTGGCGCCGTGCCGCAGAAGCAGCCATTTGAGATTGGTCTCCACGCCGGGCCGAGCCAGCGTGTCCAGCACCGTCACCTCATGCCCCTCGCCGGCCAGTCTGTCGGCCAGGTTGGAGCCGATGAAGCCGGCGCCGCCGGTGATCAGCACCCGGCTCATGCGACGAGCCCCCGCCGCTCCAGTTCACCGCGCGCCTGGTCCACGCGATCCAAAGCCTCCTGGCGCGCGACCCATTCGGCCAGTTCCTCCAGACCGGCGGCGAAGTCCTGGCGAGCCTCGTAGCCCAGTTGGTCCCGCGCCTTGGTCAGGTCCGGGATGTTGTGCCGGATGTCGCCGGCCCGCGCCTTTTCAGTGATCTGCGGCGCGATATCCGGCCGCCCCATCGAGGCCGCCTGCAGCCGCGCCACCTCGTCCACCGTCCTGTCCACGCCGGAGCCGATGTTGAAGACCTCGCCGTTCGCCTCGGGCCGTTCCAGCGCCAGCAGGAAGGCCCGCGCGACGTCCGAGACATGGACGAAATCGCGCCGCTGCCGCCCGTCTTCGAACACCATTGGCGCCTGGCCGTTGGCGATCCGTGACGCGAAAATCGCCAACACGCCGGTATAGGGGTTCGAAAGCGCCTGACCCGGCCCGTAGATGTTCCAAAGCCGCAGCGCACAGCTCTCCATCCCATACTGGGCCGTCAGGGTGAGGGTCAGTCGCTCCTGAACGAATTTGTTGATCGCATAGACGCTCTTCAGCGCCGGCTGCTTGGTTTCCGGCGTAGGAACGGGGATCAGCGGCCGGCCCTGCGCGTCGGTCGGGTCCCACGACCCGTCGGGATTTCTCGGACCCCGCACGACCTCCTGCCGCAGTTCGCCGTCCACCGTGCGATAAAGGCCTTCGCCATAGATGCTCATGGACGAGGCGACGACCACGCGCTGCACCGGCCGGTCGATCAACTGCTGGAACAGGACGGCGGTGCCGTATTCATTCACCGAGGTGTAGCGGTCGATCGCATACATGCTCTGCCCGACGCCCACCTCGGCCGCCAGGTGAACGACCTTGTCTACGCCGTCCAAGGCCACCCGGACCCGATCTTCATCGCGGATGTCGCCGACGATCAGCTCTACCTCAGGATCGAGTTCGTCGGGTCGCGTGGAGGTCGGATGCACCTGCTCGATCAGGCTGTCGAACGCTCGCACCCGATAGCCCTGCTCCAGCAGGGTCCGCGACAGATGACGGCCGACGAAGCCCGCGCCGCCGGTGATGAGGACAGTTTCCGACATGGATTCCTCCGGCTCAGCGGTTGACGAATTTGGAGAAGCGGCTGGTCTCGCCGCTCTTGGTCTCGTCCTGTTCCAGCAGGGCGAGTTGGCTGTCTTCAAAGACGCGGAAGAAGTCGTCCCAGGAGATTTCCTCCAGGGCTTCCTCCGGGTCTCCGAAATCGAAACGCAGCACGCCGCCGCCGTCGGCGTCGGTCGTGTTTCGGACGCGAGAGGGGCGCGCGCCGCGGGCTTCGGCCCAGCGGCGAATGGCGTCGTGGTCGGTCAGGCGTTTCGCTTCGGACATGAGAATGGCTCCGGCAGGTTCACCCGAGCAACTTCTTCTTCTACCTATCCGTTCCAGAATTTTAGGTGTTCAATTTTGAACACTTGACCAAAACCGCGATTTTTCCAGCGTGTTACAAGTGTTCAAAATCCGACACGGCTACCGCGATATTCTGTATTCAGATCGCATATCGTCTATACTTCACCGTGAGCGGAACCGACAGCTTTGTAGATCCTTCCATTAAAGCGGCCACGCGGGCCGCAGCTTTGCAAGGGATCAGCAGATGCAGCACAACTCCGTACGGATCGGCATCGTCGGCGTCGGAAACTGCGCGTCGTCCTTCGTGCAGGGCCTCGCCCATTATCGCTCGGCCGCGAACAACGCCCCCCCGCCCGGTTTGATGAACGTCGAGCTCGGCGGCTACCGCGTCGAGGACATGCGGGTGGTCGCCGCCTTCGACATCCATGCCGCCAAGGTCGGGCGAGATCTGTCGGACGCCATTTTCGCGCCGCCCAACAACACCTTCCGTTTCGCCTCGCCTCCACCATCCGGCGTGCGGGTGGCGAGAGGCCCGACGCTCGACGGGATCGGGCGATATATGGCCGACGAACTGGAGGAGAGTCCCGAGCCTCCGGTCGATGTCGCCCAGGCGTTGCTGGAAAGCGGAACCGACGTGCTGGTCTCCTATCTGCCGGTCGGATCGCAGCGGGCCACGGAATATTACGCCGAGCAGGCGCTGAAGGCGGGCTGCGCCTTCGTCAACTGCATCCCCGTCTTCATCGCGTCGGACCCCGAATGGGCGCGGCGTTTCGAGGCGCGTGGCCTGCCGATCATCGGCGACGACATCAAGAGCCAGGTGGGCGCCACCATCGTGCACCGGGTGCTGGCGAACCTGATGCGGGAAAGGGGGGTGCGTATCGACCGCACCTATCAGCTCAATTTCGGCGGCAACTCCGACTTCAAGAACATGCTGGAGCGCGAGCGGCTGACGTCCAAGAAGATTTCCAAGACCCAGGCGGTCGCCAGCCAGTTCGACGTGCCCCTGGCCGAAGACGACGTGCATGTCGGCCCCAGCGATTTCGTGCCCTGGCTCACGGATCGCAAATGGGCGCACATCCGGCTGGAGGGCACCACCTTCGGCGACGTGCCCATCAGCATGGAGGTCAAGCTCGAAGTCTGGGACAGCCCCAACAGCGCGGGCGTGGTGATCGACGCCGTGCGGTGCGCCAAGATCGCAATGGATCGCGGCGTGTCCGGCCCCCTGATCGGTCCGTCCAGCTGGTTCATGAAATCCCCGCCGCAACAGTTCACGGACGAAGAGGCCCGAGAACGGACGCGGCGCTTCGTCGAGGACGAGCCTGCGACGACCGCCGCCGATCGCAAGATCGCCCGCCTGGTCTCGTGACCGTCGTCCATCTGGTTCGGCACGGCAGCCACGACCTGGTGTCGCGACAGCTTTGCGGGCGCGCGGCGGGCGTCGAGCTGGGCGAGGTCGGTCTGAGGCAATCCCGGGCGGTGGCGCGCGTTCTGTCCCGTCCGGACCGGGTCCTGACCAGCCCGCTGGAACGGACGCGCCAGACCGCAGCGATCATCGCCGCCGCCCACGACCGGCCACTTGAGGAGGAACAAGCCTTGAACGAGATCGACTTCGGCGACTGGACCGGCCGCGCCTTCACGGAGCTTGACCCTCTGCCCGAGTGGCGCAGGTGGAACGCGCAACGCGACCAGGCCCGCGCACCCAACGGCGAGTCGATGCTGGAGGTGCAGACCCGTCTGTCGCGATGGCTCGAAACCCTCTGGGCGACCGAGGCCGGTACGGTGGCGGCGGTCAGCCACGCCGACGTGATCAAGTCCGTGGTGGCCCTCGTTCTTGGCCTGTCGATCGGACGTCATGATCGGTTCGAGGTGTCGCCCGGGTCGATCACCACGGTCGAGGCCTCGGCCGACGGCCTGAAGCTTCTTAGACTGAATGAGGTCCCGCATGGCTGAACTGACCGCCAAACAGGTCCGCGCCCGCATCGCCGAACTCGGCCCCTGGTTTCACAATATGGAGCTGAAGGGGGTCCGCACCGCGCCCGACCACTTCCTTCACGACTATCCCGCCAACAAATTCTCCCGCTTCGCCCAGGTGGTGCCTGAGGACATGAGCGGCCGAAGCGTGCTCGACATCGGCTGCAACGCCGGCTTCTATTCGCTGGAAATGAAGCGTCGCGGCGCCGACCGGGTGCTGGGGATCGACTTCGACGACCGCTATCTGGACCAGGCGCGACTAGCCGCCGAGGTCGAGGGCGTCGATGTCGAGTTCCGCAAACTGTCCGTCTATGACCTGGCGGCCCTGGGCGAGCGGTTCGATCTCGTCATCTTCATGGGCGTCCTCTACCACCTGCGTCACCCCCTGCTGGCGCTTGATCTGATCCACGAGCACGTGGCCGACGATCTGCTGCTCTTTCAGTCGATGCAGCGGGGCTCCCAGCAGATTTTCGAGCCGGAAGTCGACTACGACTTCTCCGAAACGTCCCACTTCGACCGCCCGGATTATCCGAAGCTGCACTTCATCGAGCACCGCTACGCCTCCGACTGGACCAATTGGTGGGCGCCCAACGCCTCGGCCAGCGCGGCCATGCTGAGGAGTGCGGGCTTTCACCTGCTCGAGCGACCCGAAGAGGAGGTCTACCTGTGCCGCCGCGTCGATCGACCGACCGACGCCGGCCCCGTCTATCCCGCTCGTCCAGTCGCCAACGGTCACGACAAATCCAATGGAGCCCGCTGATGATCGAAGCCGTGAAGCTTTGGAACGAGCCCAACAACAAGTCGCACTGGGATCCTCTGCTGGACCCCGAGTGGGAGCGGTTCGCCGACATGACGCGCCTGGCGGGAGCGGCCGTCCGGGCAGAGAACCCGACGATCACACGTGTGCTCGGCGGCATGTCTCCGATCGATCCCTCCTTCGTTCAACGGCTGGAGGCGAAAGGGGTTATGGAGGCGATCGACGTCGTCGCCGTCCACGGGTTTCCGCTGGACTGGAATCTGTGGCCGATCGACGAATGGCCGGCTAGGATCCAGGAGATCAAGGCTGTGACCAACAAGCCCGTCTGGGTGACGGAAGTCGGCGTCTCCGCCTTCGGCTCCGAGGAGGTCCAGGCCTGGGGGGTGAAGAGGACCGCCGAGTTGCTGATCGGCCAGGCGCCGCGCATCCACTGGTACAGTCTCTACGACCTGCCGCGGAGTTGGGAGGCGACCACGCGCCACCGCGAGGCGGAAGGCTCTTCCTACTACCGGCATTTCCACATGGGACTATTGCGCGAGGACGGCTCGCCCAAGCCGGCCGTGGAGGCGTTCCGGCCCTATGCGGAAGAGATGGGCATCTGCCAGTGGTTCCACTTCCAGGACCACCGTCTGGACGAGGCCGTACACTGGCTGAAGGATCTGGGGGTGCGTCGACTACGCACCGGCCTGTCCTGGGCGGACCGTTATCGCGAGGGCGCGCTCGACTGGTTCGACCGACAGATGGAAGCCCTGGCGGACTTCGACGTGACCGTGACCTTCTGCTTCACGCCGGAGCATCGCGGACTGGAAGCCCATCACACCAGCCCGCCCCAAGTTCCGGAAGAGTTCGCCGATTTCTGCGCCGAAATGACCGCGCGCTACGCTCCAGCTCGGGCGCCCTTTCCCGAACTTGTGCTTGCCGAGGCTGGCGCGACCTAAAGCGCCGGGGGGACCGGTCTGATTGCGTCCCGATCAGCTCTGGGCGAGGCGCAGGCCGTTGGCGGAGGCCTGTTGCAGGGCGGGGCGTTTCTGGCCGCCCGAGGCGATGATGCGGTCGATGCGGGCCTTTTCGGCGCGGAAGGCGGCGAGGTCGGCGCCCGACAGTTCGGTGCCTTCCTGGGTGCGGACGCCGGCCGGATTGATCCGCTGGCCGTTGCGCCACAGTTCGTAGTGCAGGTGCGGGCCGGTCGAGGCGCCGGTCGAACCGACATAGGCGACGACCTGGCCCTGGCTGACGCGCTGGCCGGCGCGGATGCCGGAGCCGTAGCGCGACAGGTGGCCGTAGCCGCTCTCGAGACCGTTGTTGTGGCGGATGCGCAGCCAGTTGCCGTAGCCGCCCCAGCGACGGGCCTCGACCACCACGCCGTCGGCGGGGGCGACGATCGGGGTGCCGGCGCCGGCGGCGAAGTCGATGCCCTGGTGCATCTTCTTATAGCCGGAGATCGGGTGGGTGCGGACGCCGAAGCCCGAGGAGACGCGACGGAAGCTCTGCAGCGGCGTGCGCATCATGGCCGAGCGCAGGTTCTTGCCGCTGGCGTCGAAGAACTGCGCCTCCTTGGCGTTGGAAGGCTTGAACCGGTAGAAGGTGACGCCGCGCAGTTCGGCGTACATCAGGTCGCCCACGCCCACGGTGCGACCGGCCTCGGTCACGTCGCGGTCGAAGACCATGGTGAACTCGTCCGAGGCGCGGATGTCGCGCTGCATGTCGAACTTGGTCGCGAACAGGCGGCTGGCCGAGCGGACGATCGAGGCGGTGGCGCCCAGTTCGCGGGCGCTGGCCGACAGGGACCGTTCGACGTCGCCCTTCAGGACCACGGTCTCGTGGGTGACTTTTTCTTCCAGCGAACGCAGGCGCAGGGCGCCGTCGAAGCTGCGCGACACGGTCAGCTGGCTGGCCGGGCCGGTACGCATGGTCAGGCCGATCAGGCGGGCGCCGCCGCGGCCGTCGCGCGGCTTGGCGATGGCGGTCTCGAAACGAAGGCCGGCGCGCAGGTCGGCGAGGTCGAAGGCGTTGGCGACGGTGGCGGCGACGGCGCTGGCCTCTTCCGGCGCGACGCCGGTGCGGCGCACGGCCTGTTCAAAGGTTTCGCCGCGACGAATCTGGACGGGAATGGCTTCGGGGGCGGTCATGCCGGCCGGAGCGTTGGCGGCGGCGAAGGCCTGGGCCTCCATCGCGGCCATCTGGGCCGACGAGAGGACGGGAACTTCTTCGGCCTGGGCGGGTTGATAGACCCTGCCGGCAAGCAGGGCCACCGTGATGGCGGCGGCCGCAGTGGCGACATGCGGTGCGAGACGCATCGGTTGGCGGCGAGGGTCGAACTGAGCCATCGGTCCCGTCGTGCTACAACGCTCTAGGCGTCAAACCATACTTACCAAAAATCGCGCCACGCCCTTGGGACGCGAAGCCAAGGCGTATAACCCGGCTGTCTCACTTTGGGAAGACGGACCGTTACAAAGCGTTAACAGCCGGCTCGACTGCGTATTGGTGCGTAGACGCCGACAATAGGCTTCAGCGCGGCTTTCAGCAGAAATCGGTACGACTTGTGAGAATGACTCGCGGCACGCCCTCTTATCGCCCTGCTTGACTGCAACGGAACCTCGCGACGGGCGTTCGACGGCCACGCTTGAGGCTTGTATTCACATCGGGGGCAGCGATGGTGGTCCGTAGAGACGTTTCCAATCGACGCGACATGCCAGTTTGACCGAAGTTCCGGCCAGTTCCCCCGCCCGTCCGGCTGCAGGGCCGCCGCGCCGCCCGCGCGGGCGCGCCGTGCTGTGGCGACATGTGGGCCTGGCGTTGCTGGCCGTGGCGGTAGTGGCGGTCCTGCTGCTGGCGGCGCTTTACCTGAACCGGAGAGCGGCGGCGCGCGAGGTGCTGATCGGCTGGCTGGAGGAACGGGGGATCCAGGCCGATGTCGAGGTAGAGCAGATCGAGCTGGACGGGTTCGTCGGCCGGGTCCGCATCGGCGATCCGAGCAACCCCGATGTGACGGTCGAACGGGTCGAGGTCGATTACGCCGTGGCCCTGCCCTGGTCCGAGACGGGACTGGGCGTGACCCCCAGCCGGATCCGGCTGGTGCGGCCGGTGATGCGGGCGCGCTGGGCCGACGGGAAACTGTCGCTGGGGTCGCTGGACCCGCTGGTCGAGGCCTTCACCGGCGGGCCGCCGCGCCCGGACCAGCGCGGTCCCCTGGTCATCGTCGAAGGCGGACGGGGGCGGCTGGACACCGAGTATGGGCCGATCCAGCTGCTGGCGGACGCCCGGATCGACGACGGCAAGCTGATGCGGCTGGTCGCGCGGGCGCCGGAGACGAGGCTGAAGCGTGGCGAGGTCGAGGCGCGCGGTCTGGCGGCGCGGCTGGATCTGACCACGACCGGCGACCGGATCGCCCTGAAGATCGAGGGCGGGGCGGATAGTTTCGCTGCACCGGGGGCGCGCGGCGAGGCGGCGCGGTTCAGTCTGACCGGTGACCTGCCCTATCCCGACCTGAAGACCCGGCGCGGCGACGGCCGGGCCGTGGTCGACGCGCATCTGGCCGGAGCGGTGCTGGGCGCTGGCGAGACAAGGATGCGCGACGCCGAGGTCGCGGCCCGTTTCGACGGGACGACGGCCGGATGGATCGAGACCTTCCGGCTGGAGGGGGCGACCCGTCTGGCGCTGACGGCGGCGAGGATGGACGGGCCGGGGCTGGAGGTCGGGCGGACGAAGGCCGAGGCGGCGAACGGGCGGCTGACGGTGTCGCGCGACGAGGCCGTGCGCTGGAGCCTGGACACGCCGCTGGACCTGACCGCCGCGTCGGCCCAGGCGGGGCAGGCGAAGGCGCGCGGGGTGTCGATCCGGTCCAGCGGTCTGTCGATCGGCGGTCGGGACGCGGCCTTCGAGGCCAGCGGGCCGGTGACGGCGGCCTTCGACCAGGTCGGCTTCGGCGACCTGACGCTGAAACAGGCGCGGAGCGAACTGAGCCTGGACCTGGTCAAGGACGAGGCCGTGCGGATCGCCGCCGAGGGCTGGCTGAGGTCGACCGACGGCGCCTGGCCCCTGTTCGGGCCGGAGGGGTCGGACGACATCGCCGAACTGGCCGAGATGAAACGGGCGCTGGGGTCGTTCGCCCTGAACGCGCCCGCGCTGCGGTTCGCCACCGGATCGGCGGGGACCAGTTTGAGCCTGACGCGGCCCGCGACCCTGACGCCGACGAACGGCGGGGTGCTGACTGTCGCCGAGGCGGGGGAGGGCGCCTATCGCGCCGAGGCCGGACGCCTGGGCGGCGGGGCTCTGACCCTGAACGCGACGCGCGGGCGGGGCCTGCCGGAAATGAGCGTGGCCGTGCCGAAATGGCGGCTGACCGAGGCCGGGTTCGAGGCCCTGCTGGACGGCCGCGCCCGGCTGGACTTCGATCTGGCGCGGGGGATCGACGCCCGGACGCGCGGCCTCTTGGCCATGGCCGACGGGCGGCTGACCTATGTGACGCCGGAGTGCGTCGACCTGACGGTCGAGCGGCTGGAGCTGGACGAGAACGACGTGCATCAGATCGCAGGCAGGCTGTGTCCCGAGACCGGGCCCCTGCTGACGTCCAAGGACGGGGTCTGGCGCGTGGCGGCCGGGTTCGACCAGGTCTCGGCCCAGGCGCCCTTCCTGGGCATGCGGTTCGCCGACGCCTCGGGCCGGGTCGTGGTCGACGGGACGAAGGGCGGGATCGGGCTGACGGCGACGGTGGCCGACGCGCGGGTCGTGGATGCGACGACGCCCCGGCGGTTCGAGACCCTGGCAGCCTCGGGCCGGCCCCGTCCCTGTCAGGTCGAAACCGCCGGTCCATCGCTCGTCGGCCAGGCTGGCCCATGACGGGCGGACGGGGGCGGGCGGCGTCCGGATCGCCGCGCCCGAGATCCGGTTCGCCGAGAACGGCCTGCAGCCGTCGATGCTGAGCCCCATGGTCGAGAGCTTCATCCAGTCGCCGGCGGTCGGGTCGGTTGCGTTCGACGGGCGGATCGACTGGACCAAGGACGGCGAGCCGACCTCCGGCGGGCGGCTGACCGTGCCGGGACTGGACTTCGTCAGCCCGGCGGGCGAAGCCAAGGGACTGAAGGGCCAGATCGAGTTCACCAGCCTGACCCCCGCCATCGTCACCGCGCCGGACCAGAGGCTGACGATCGACAGCCTGGCCGTCGGGACCGACGCCACGGCCCTGGACGTGACCTTCGACATCGACGCGGCCGGGATCAATATCGCCGGGGGCGTGATCGAGGCCGGGGGCGGGACCGTCTCGGTCGAACCCTTCGTCGTGCCGCTGGACCCGAGCCAGGCCTATGGGGGCGTGGTGGTGCTGGACCGGGTGCAACTGGGGGACGTGGTCGCCGATTCCGGGTTCGCCGACAAGGTGCTGCTGGACGCGGTGGTGTCGGGACGGCTGCCCTTCACCATGGATCCCAAGGCGGGGCTGACCATCCAGAGCGGAACCCTGGGGGCGGTCCAGCCGGGGCGGCTGTCGATCCAGCGCGAGGTCCTGACCGACGTGAACGCCGGGGGCGGGGGCGAGGAGGTGCCGCCGAGCATGGTCGAAGACCTGGCCTATCAGGCGATGGAGAATCTGGCCTTCGACACGCTGAGCGCCGATGTGAACAGCCTGGACGGGGGGCGGGTCTCGGTCCTGTTCCACATCCGGGGCCGGCACGAGCCGCCGCGCCGCCAGGAGCTGCGGCTGACCCTGGCCGAGCTGATCAGCCGCGAGTTCCTGAACCGGGAGCTGCCGCTGCCGTCCGGCACCCAGATCGACCTGACGCTGGACACCACCCTGAACGCCAACCAGCTGTTTTCCGACCTGATGGCCGTCAACCGGGCGCGCCAGGGCCAGCAGGAGGACCAGCAGGAGGGCCAGCCGGAGAGTTTGGCGGAGGGTTTGGCGGCGGACCCGCAGAAGACGCCGCAATGAGCCGAACCATTCAGAGACCGTTCACGCGCCGGCGTGCTAATGGTCGCCTCAACCTTGACCGAGCCGGAGCCCCCGCCATGATCAACAAGCGCCAGTTGGCCGGACTCGGCCTGGGGGCGGTCGCCGCCGCCGCCGCGGCCTGCGCCCCGACCATCCGTCTGGAGGTTGCGCCGATCCAGATCTACGCCAAATTGGATGCGGATGTCCGGGTTCGACTGGACCAGGAGCTGCAGCAGCTGCTGCAGCAGAACCCGAACCTCTTCTGATCGCCTCGCTTTTTCTGAAAGGACAGGCTGACATGACCTTCCATAAATTCCTCGCAGTGGGCGCCCTCGCCGCCGCCGTCTCCTTCGGGGGCGCCGCCCTCGCCCAGACCAGCGCCCAGAAGGCGATGATCGACCAAGCCAAGGCCGCCGGCGTCGTCGGCGAACAGGCCGACGGCTATCTGGGCTTCCGCACCGCGCCTTCGGACGCCGCCCTGCGCGCCGCCGTGGAGGCCACCAACGCCGGCCGTCGCGCCGTCTACGCCCGCAGCGCGGCCGAGGCGGGCACCACCGCCGACGTCGCCGGCGCTCGGATGTTCGAGAGCCAGCTGCTGCCCCGGATCCAGTCCGGCCAGTGGTACCGCAACGCCCAGGGCCAGTGGGTCCAGCGCTGAGGCGACCGGCTCGACCCGGCGAGATTGCACCCTGTGATCTCGCCGGGCCGAAAATCCTTATGATTTCAAAGGCTGAATTAAACTGCACAGCCTGAAATCAGTGCAGTATGCAAAAGAGTGCAATTGCCGCCGTCATCGGCGGCGTGATGTTGGACTCCAGAAAAAACAGTCCAAGACTCCAAGAGTCCAACTCGCTTGGGGATTCGATTTTCAAAGACCGACTTTCAACGAGCGGCGGCCATAATAGGCCAGGTCGAAGCCCTGTCGGGTCGATGGGCTTTTGGCGAAGTCAGGGGGCTGAAATCGCCCGATTTTCTTTTCAGAATTAGGTGGGCTGGCGCGGTCAGGCCGCCGCGCGACGCGGGCTGAGGGCGGGCAGAAGCAGGCCCTCGGTCAGGGCGCGCACGACCGGGACGGCGACGGCGTCGCCCATCAGTTTCAGGGCCGCGCTCTCGCTGGCGGGCAGACGATAGTCGTCGGCCACCCCCATCAGCCGCGCCGCCTCGCGCCCGGTCAGCCGCCGCACGCGCGCCCGGCCGCCGTCGCACACGATGACATACTGGCGCGACGAGCCGCCGGCGGGGGTGCGCAGACAGCCGGCCAGGCCGTCGAAACGGATCTCCAGCCGCTGGACCTTGCGCCCGTTCTCGACCCTGACGCGGCGATAGGCGGCGCCGACCATGCGCCGACCCGAGGCGACGGCGGCCTCCACCCGGGCGCGGTGCAGCGGGGCGGCGAGGGCCAGGACGGCCTCGCCGTCGTCCAGCCAGGCGACCGCCGCGTCCGGCTCCAGCAGGGCGGCGAGGTCGAGGTTGCGACGGGGCGGCGTGGGCAGGCTCCACCAGGCCCAGGCGTCGCGCACGGCCTGGGGCAGGCGGGCATGGGCGGCGATCAGGCGGGACGTGTGGAAGGGCGCGGACGGGCCGGACGCCTGCGGCGCGCCGTCCCGGGCCGCGCCTCGCACAGCGACGACGAACAGGCGCGGGCGCGACTGGGGCAGCCAGTGGGCGGCGTCCATCTCAAGCGCGCCGACCCTGTAGCCGGCCTCGGCCATGGCGGCGCAGACGGCGGCGAAATCCCGTCCCGTTTCGGTCTTCGGGCCAGAGGTCAGCAGGCCGATGACGTTTTCCAGCACGATGACGCGGGGCGCGCGGTCCTGGTCCGCCAGGCCCTGCATCAGCCGCCAGAAGCCCCAGAAGGCGCCCGACCGCCCGGCCTCCAGCCCGCCGCGCGCGCCGGCCAGGCTGACGTCCTGACAGGGCGAGGAGGCCCAGGCCAGGTCTGGCGCGCCGGGCAGGTCGTCAGGGCTCAGGGTCCAGACGTCGCCCTGGACGAAGGGAATATCGGGGTGGTTGGCGACGAAGGCCCGCGCCTTGGCCGGGTCCATGTCGTTGGCGAAGACGGTGTGGATGCCTGAATCCGAACCCAAGCCCAGGCCGGCGAGGCCGCCGCCGGCGAAGAATTCGTATGCGGTGGGGCGAATCGGCATCGGAACAGCTTAACTCAGGCGCGGGCCTTGACCGAGGGCGACGTCGTCCACACCTGCGGGCCGACAGAGGGGAGCCCGTCCATGCGTTCGATTTTCGCCTTGCTGCTGGCCGGAGCCGTCCTGACCGGGGCGAGCGGCTGTTACGACCGCAACGACAAGGGGCCGGAATCGGCCCCGCCGCCCGAGACCGCGCCGGTGCTGGGCGGGGTCGATCTGGGCAGGCCGGTGCGGGCCCTGGGAACCGAACCCTTCTGGAGCGTCGAGATCACGCCGGACAATCTGGTCTATACCCGCATGGACCAGCCTAAGCAGAATGCGCCGAACCGGGGCGCCACGGTGCAGGGGACGGTCGCCACCTACGCCACCTCCACCGACCTGAAACAGGCGCTGAACGTCGTGCTGATCGCCACCGAATGTTCGGACGGGATGAGCGACCGCACCTATCCGCTGACGGCGCGGGTCGAGATCGGCGACGACACGCTGAGCGGTTGCGCCGCCTCGACCGCCGAACTCACCACCAGTTCGCCTCCCGAAGGCTCCGCGCGTAGCGGCGGCTGACCGGGGCGCTGAGGCCGCCCTCAAGGGTCAGGGTGGCGCGGCCGTCGCCGCGTTCGACGCCGCGCACCGCCGATCGGGCCACCCACCAGCTGCGATGGGTGCGGGCGCCTTCCAGCCCCTCCAGCTCCTCGACCGCATCGGACAGGCGCATCAGGATCAGGTCCGAGCCCCGGTCGGTGTGCAGCCGCAGATAATGATCCTCGGCCTGGACGGCGTGCAGGGTCGCGCCCCTGAGCTTCATCGGCAGCCGGTCCAGGAAGCGGACCGGGGGCGGCGGTTCGGACGGCGGCGGGGCGTGGGTCTGGACCGGCTGGGCCCGGCCCAGGAAGACGTTGAGCGTGGTGATCGCCAGGGTCACGACCAGAACCGGAACGAACATCTGGGGCAGGGTGGCCAGCGGGTAGAGGGCGCGGTTGAAGAACAGGCCGGTCGTGACCCAGACGATGACGCACAGGGGACCGGTGATCACCCCGGTCATCACCGCCACGGTCAGCCAGGGCCGGTCGTCCACATTCAGGAAGCGGCCGACGCCCAGACTGCACAGATGGCCCCAAAGCCCGCCCAGGACCATGACCAGAATCCAATAGGCCAGGCGCTCCGGAAAAGGCGCGCCGATGCTGCCGAAGGCGCCGGTGACGGCGAGAAAGACGCCGACCAGGCCGGCCACGACAAGACCGCGCAGCAGGGTTCGGCGGTCGTCGACGGAGGGCGTCATCGCGACGGCCCGATCAGCGGGGCGAGACGCCGGCGACGGCGCGGAAGCCGGCGGCCGCGAACCGGACCATATAATCGCCGGCCGTCTCCAGATCGCCTGAGCGGGCCAGACCGCCGGACAGACGGTCAAGGCGGCCGGTCTCGCCCAGGGTCAGGGTCAGGGCGCCGGACAGATTGTGATAGCCCCAGTAGAGATCGACCTCGCTGGCCTGGGGCAGGACGACGGCGATCAGCTCGATCAGCCGGTGGATGGCCGGATCGAAATAGCGGGCCATGGTCTCGCCGCCGAAGGAGGGGTTGGCGTTGGTCTGGGCCACCAGGGCGGCGTAGTGTTTCCAGCCGGGACCGCCCTTTAGCGACCATTCGAACGGGGGGCGCAGGAAGGCCTCGAGCAGGCCCTCCAGCGTCATGTCGGGGCCGGCGGCCTCGGCGTAGCGGTCGATGGCGGCGACGCGGTCGTTGTTCCAGACCTCGGCCCGGCGCAGGAAGACGGCGTCGAACAGGTCGCGCTTGGCCCCGAAATAATAATGGACCAGGGCGGTGTCGACGCCCGCCTCGCGCGCCACCTCGCGGATGGTGACGCCGTAGAAGCCGTGTTTGGAGAACAGGTCCTCGGCCGCATCCAGGATCAGGTCGCGGGTCTCGCCCGCCGCCTTGGCCTGGGCCTTGGGCGGACGACCGCGCCGGGCCGCCGGGGCGTCCGCGACGGCCTTGCGACGCGCGGCGGCGACGGGTCGATGGGCGGCGGTCGAAGCGTCGAGCTTGCTCATGGTCCGGAGGCTAGGCGCGCGCTCGCGCCGGTGCAACGGCGCCGCACGGCGGAGATCGAATGACGCTGGGGAATGCTGAACGTTTGACAGCCGGTCGAAACCGGGTCAGGTTCAGGAAAATCATTGAACGCTGAATAAAAGCGTCAATCGGGCTGGAAACGACAAAAAGGGGTTAGGATCATGAAGCATCATGTGAAGTGCGCGCTGCTGGCCGGCGCGGCGTGGGGCGTGCTCGCGGGGGCCTCCACGGCTCAGGACGCGGCGCCGGCGGCCCAGGCCGCCAACACCGGACAGGCCAATATGGTCGAGGACATCGTCGTCACCGCCCGTCGGCGCGACGAACAGCTGAAGGACGTGCCGGTCGCGGTCTCGGCCCTCAGCGGCGAACGTCTGGAACAGACCGGCGCCACCGACATCACCGCCCTGCAGCAGCAGACGCCGAACGCCACGGTGCAGATCGCGCGCGGCTCGAACTCGACCCTGATCAGCTTCATCCGCGGCGTGGGCCAGCAGGACCCGCTGTGGGGCTTCGAGCCCGGCGTGGGCCTCTATATCGACGACGTCTATGTGGCCCGTCCGCAGGGCGCCGTGCTGGACATCTTCGACATCCAGCGCATCGAGGTGCTGCGCGGGCCGCAGGGCACGCTTTACGGCCGCAACACCATCGGCGGGGCGATCAAATACGTCACCAAACGCCTGGGCGCCGAGCCCAGCCTGACGGCGCGGGCCGAGGTCGGGTCGTACAACGAGCATAACTTCCTGGTTTCGGGTTCGATGCCGGTCGGCGACACCTTCGCCATCGGCGGGGCTGTCGCCACCTATCAGCGCGACGGCTATGGCCAGAACCTGAACACCGGCGAGGACCAGTACGACAAGGACGTCACCGCCTATCGCGCCAGCGCCGAATGGACGCCGACCGACAGCCTGTTCTTCCGCCTGGCCTGGGATCGGGTCGAGGACGACTCCAGCCCCCGCCACGGCCACCGCGAGGTCAACTCCACCACCGGCGGCTATACGCCCCCGGCCGGCGACTACGACACCTACGCCGGCATCACCGGCGAGCAGAAGGTGGTGACGGAGGGCGTGGCCCTGACCGGCGAATACCGGGTCAACGACATGCTGACCCTGAAGTCCATCACCGCCTATCGCAGCGGCGACACCTCGACCATCATCGACTTCGACCAGACGCCCCAGCCCTTCCTGGACGTGCCGGCCATTTATTCGGACGATCAGTTCACCCAGGAGTTCCAGGCCCTGTTCACCGGCGATCGCTGGTCGGGCGTGGCGGGCGTCTTCTATCTGGACGGCACCTCGTCGGGGGCCTTCGACACCATCGCCGGCAATCTGGGCCTGGCCATCGCGGCGGCCGGTTCGGTCGACACCAAGTCCTTCTCGGTGTTCGGCGACTTCAGCTATGACCTGTCGGATCGTCTGCATGTCTCGCTGGGCGGCCGCTACACTCAAGACGAGAAGGACGCCTCGGTCCTGCGCCTCTTCTATCTGGGCGCCACGCCGACGCCCTTTACCGGCGGTGTCGATCGACCGATCTTCGCGACGCGGACCAATTACACGGCTTCGGACACCTTCGAGAAGTTTACGCCGCGCGCCAGCGTCTCGTATGATTTCAGCGACGAGATCACCGGCTACGCGTCGGTCAGCCAGGGCTTCAAGTCCGGCGGTTGGGACATGCGCGGCGACGCCGCCCTGGTGCCCCAGACGGTCGACGGCTACCAGCCGGAAACCGTCACCACCTATGAGCTGGGCCTGAAGGGGTCGGCGTTCGACCGCCGGATGAACTTCGCCTCGGCGATCTTCTATTCGGACTACCAGGACCAGCAGATCACGACCCAGCAGGTGGCGACGCCTCCGGCCGTCGGCATCGCCTCGGTGGTCGACAACGCCGGCGCCTCGACCATCTACGGCTTCGAACTGGAAGGTTCGGCCTATCTGACCGACGACATCACCGCCAACTTCTCGCTGGGCTATCTGAAGAACGAGTTCGACGAGTTCATCACCCTGGTGACGGGCACGCCGGTCGACATCTCCGACACGCGCGAACCGCAGAACTCGCCGGAGTGGTCGGCCTATTACGGCATGACCTGGCGGGGCGACATCCTGGGCGGCGAGATCCGGGTGACGCCGTCGCTGTCGTACCGATCGGACTATCACCTGTTCGACGCGCCCGATCCCATCCTGGACCAGGACGGCTATGTGCTGGCCGACGCCAGCGTGGTCTGGACCGCGCCGAGCCGGCGCTGGGAGGTCGGGCTGTTCGGGCGCAATCTGACCGATGTCCGTTACAAGGTCGGGGGCTACAACTTCTCCGGCGCGACCTTCAACAACTCGATCAGCGCCTTCTACGGCCCGCCGACCACCTATTCGGCGCGACTGACCTACCGGTTCTGATCGCCGGAAACGTCTGATGGAGGGGCGGCGGTCGTGGGGCCGCCGCCCTTCGCTTTGCAGGGGCGGCGGCTTAAGGCTAGGCTCGCGTCCAACGATAAAAAGACATGTCGAGGGAAACGCTGATGACGACGGACACGCTGACGGGCGATCATACGCCCCACCGGCCCGGCTACCGCTTCTATGTGCTGGCGGTGCTGATCCTGATCTACATGCTGAACTTCCTGGATCGGCAGATCATCGGCATTCTGGCCGCGCCGCTGAAGGCCGAGTTCGGCCTGTCCGACAGCCAGTTCGGCCTTCTGGGCGGCATCGCCTTCGCCTCGGTCTATTCGACCCTGGCCATTCCCCTGGCCTGGCTGGCCGACCGGTACAGCCGGGTGTGGATCATGACCGGGGCGCTGGCGGTCTGGTCCGGATTCACCGCCCTGTGCGGCATGGCCGGCTCGTTCGGACAGCTGTTCCTGTGCCGGATGGGCGTGGGCGTAGGCGAGGCGGGCGGGGTGGCCCCGGCCTATTCGCTGATCGCCGACTATTTCCCGCCGCATCAGCGGGCGCGGGCCCTGGCGGCCTTCGCCTTCGGCATTCCGCTGGGCATGGCGTCCGGCACCCTGGTGGGAGGCCTGCTGGCGGCGACCTATGGCTGGCGGACGGCCTTCATCGTCGTCGGTCTGCTGGGCCTGCTGGTCGCGCCCCTGCTGCGGCTGACGGTGAAGGATCCGAAGCGCGGCGGAACCGATGCGGTGAAGACCGAGGCCCAGCTTGCAGCCCTGGCGGCGGCGCCGGTCGGCACGGACCGGGCGGGCAAGATCGCGGCCCAGGTCATGCTGGGCCTCGGCGCCGGACTGCTGATCCTGGCGGGGCTGAGCTGGATGTTGGGGACGTCCCTGGGCAATCCGCTGGTGCTGGGCTTCGGCGGCCTGCTGGCCGGGGTGATCGGGGTGTCCTTGATGGTTGCGCGCCGCACCGCCTCGGTGGTGATCAGGAAGCCCAGCTTCTGGCTGCTGGGCCTGGGCGCCGCCTCGTCGTCGGTGTGCGGCTATGGGGTCGCGGGCTGGCTGCCGCTGTTCTTCATGCGCAGCTTCGACCTGACCCTGCGTCAGACCAGCTGGTATTATTCCGGCATCGCCCTGATCGGCGGCATTCTGGGCATCTGGCTGGGCGGGATGATCGCCGACAAGCTGTCGAAGAAGGGCAAGGGCGCCTATCCCCTGACCCCGGCCGTCGCCTTCCTGATTTCGGCGCCCTGTTTCATCCTGGCGATGAACTCGCCCTGGCTGATCGGCCTGGTCCTGCCGGGCGGGGGCAGCCATGCGCAGCAGCTGACCCTGGCCTTCCTGATCTTCCTGCTGCCGACCGGGCTGAACCTGGCCTGGCTGGGGCCGATCACGGCGGCGGTCCAGCATCTGGTGCCGGCGGCGATGCGGTCGACGGCCTCGGCCCTGTTCCTGCTGCTGAACAATCTGCTGGGGATCGCGGTCGGCTTCTATTATTTCGGCTGGATGAGCGATCTGCTGGCGCCGCGCTTCGGCGAGGAGAGCCTGAGATGGGCCATCTATACCGGCATGGGCTTCTATGTGCTGGCGGCGGTGCTGCTGATCGGAGCCTCGCGCACCCTCAAGAAGGACTGGGTCGACTAAAGGCAGGCTGTGGACGGTTGCACCTGCGAAGGGACGGGGCCTATAAGCCCCGCAACTCTCCCAGCAGCGGTTGCGACGGTCCCTCATGAACATCCACGAATATCAGGCCAAGCAGGTCCTCAAAGGTTTCGGCGCCCCGGTGGCCGAAGGCGTCGCGGTGACGTCCGTCGATCAGGTCGAGGCCGCCGCCAAATCCCTGCCCGGCCCGCTCTATGTCGTTAAGTCGCAGATCCACGCCGGCGGACGCGGCAAGGGCAAGTTCAAGGAACTGCCGGCCGACGCCAAGGGCGGCGTGCGCCTGGCATTCTCGGTCGAGGAAGCCGTCGCCCACGCCAAGGAGATGCTGGGCAATACGCTGGTCACCGCCCAGACCGGCGAGGCCGGCAAACAGGTCAACCGCCTCTATATCGAGGACGGCGCCGACATCGATCGTGAACTGTATTGCTCGCTGCTGGTCGATCGCCAGTACGGCCGCATCGCCTTCGTCGTCTCGACCGAAGGCGGCATGGACATCGAAGCCGTCGCCCACGACACGCCCGAGAAGATCCAGAACATCGTCATCGACCCGAACACGGGCGTGACCGAAGCCGACGTCGCCGCCATCAACGCCGCCTACGGCCTGACGGGCGACGCGGCCGAAGACGGCAAATCGCTGTTCCCGGCGCTGTACAAGGCCTTCGTCGAGAAGGACATGGACATGCTGGAGGTGAACCCCCTCATCGTCATGAAGAACGGCCATCTGCGCGTCCTGGACGCCAAGGTCAGCTTCGACGGCAACGCCCTGTTCCGTCACGAGGACATCAAGGCCCTGCGCGACGAGACCGAGGAAGACGCCAAGGAGATCGAAGCGTCCAAGTGGGACCTGGCCTATGTCTCGCTGGACGGCAACATCGGCTGCATGGTCAACGGCGCCGGCCTGGCCATGGCGACGATGGACATCATCAAACTGTACGGCAAGGAGCCGGCCAACTTCTGCGACGTCGGCGGCGGCGCCGGCAAGGAGAAGGTCGCGGCGGCCTTCAAGATCATCACCGCCGACCCGAACGTCCAGGGCATCCTGGTCAACATCTTCGGCGGCATCATGAAGTGCGACGTCATCGCCGAGGGCGTTGTCGCCGCGGTGAAGGAAGTCGGTCTGAAGGTGCCGCTGGTCGTGCGCCTGGAAGGCACCAACGCCGAACTGGGCAAGAAAATCCTGAACGAGTCGGGCCTGGCCATCACGGCGGCGGACGACCTCGACGACGCCGCCCAGAAGATCGTCGCGGCGGTCGGCTGAGGCGCTCGCCTCAGCCCGCTACCGCCCCGCTGACAGACACATTCCAGAGATCGATAGACCCATGTCCATCCTCGTCAACAAAGACACCAAGATCATCGTTCAGGGCCTGACCGGCAAGACCGGCGGCTTCCACACCGAACAGGCCCTGGCCTATCACGGCACCCAGATGGTCGCCGGCGTGCATCCGACCAAGGGCGGCACCAACTGGACCGGTTCGCACGGCGAAACCCTGCCGATCTACGCCTCGGTCGCCGAAGCCAAGGACGCCACCGGCGCCGACGCCTCGGTGATCTATGTCCCGCCGTCGGGCGCGGCCGCCGCCATCATCGAAGCCATCGACGCCGAGATCCCCTTCATCACCTGCATCACCGAGGGTATCCCGGTGCTGGACATGGTCAACGTCAAGCGCCGGCTGGAAGGCTCCAAGTCGCGCCTGCTGGGCCCGAACTGCCCCGGCGTCCTGACCCCGGACGAGTGCAAGATCGGCATCATGCCGGGCAATATCTTCAAGAAGGGCTCGGTCGGCATCGTGTCGCGTTCGGGCACCCTGACCTATGAGGCCGTGTTCCAGACCTCGAACGAAGGCCTGGGCCAGACCACGGCCGTCGGCATCGGCGGCGACCCGGTCAAGGGCACCGAGTTCATCGACATGCTGGAAATGTTCCTGGCCGATCCGGAAACCACCTCGATCATCATGATCGGTGAAATCGGCGGCGGCGCCGAAGAAGACGCCGCCCAGTTCCTGATCGACGAAGCCAAGAAGGGCCGCAAGAAGCCGATGGCCGGCTTCATCGCCGGACGCACCGCGCCCAAGGGCCGCACCATGGGCCACGCCGGCGCCGTCGTCTCGGGCGGCAAGGGCGATGCGGAATCCAAGATCGCGGCGATGGAAGCCGCCGGCATCCGCATGTCGGAATCGCCGGCCCGCCTGGGCAAGACTCTGGTGGAAGTGCTGAAGGGCTGATCGCACGAACCTCTCCCTCCCCCTGCGGGGGAGGGAGAGGTTCGT
>NZ_JACESA010000015.1 GCF_013912065.1 Brevundimonas sp. | reverse complement strand
CCCCCCGCCCGATCTTGCGCGCCCCCTGATCGTCACACACTGCTCCCGCCCCCGGCGGCGTAGCGAGCGCCGGGGGCAGGTCGAGCCAGGGCTCGGCGCCGCTCAGGCGGGCTTCGGCGATGGGGGATTCGTCGGACACGGCCGATAGATAGCGGTCTCGGGGCTGAAACGGAACGAGAACATGCTATATCCGCCTCGTGACGACCGCCGCCGCTCCAGCAACGCTTACGCCCCTGTTCGCCGACTGGTTCGCCGGGCGGGGCTGGTCGCCTCGGCGGCATCAGCTGGAGATGGTCGCGGCGGGCCGGGCCGGGACGCACGCCCTGCTGGTCGCCCCGACCGGCGGGGGCAAGACCCTGGCTGGGTTTCTGCCCAGCCTGATCGAACTGGCTGAACGGGGACCGAAGCCGGCGACCGGACCGGGCTCCGGCGTCCACACCCTGTATCTGTCGCCGCTGAAGGCCCTGACCACCGACGTCGAGCGCAATCTGACGACGCCGATCCGAGAGATCGGGCTGAACATCCATGTCGAGACCCGCACCGGCGACACCAAACAGTCGAAACGCCAGCGCCAGCGGGATTTCCCACCCGACATCCTGCTGACCACGCCGGAACAGCTCGCCCTGTTCTGCGCCTGGGAAGGGGCGCGCTCCTATTTCGCCGATCTGAAATGCGTCGTGCTGGACGAGGTCCACGCGATCTGGAGCGGCAAGCGCGGCGACCTGCTGGCGCTGGGCCTGGCGCGGCTGCAGAGTTTCTCGCCGGGGATGCGGCGGGTGGGTCTCAGCGCGACCATCGAGGACCCCGACCTGATCCGAGGCTGGCTCAGCCCCTCCCCGGCGGTCGAGGACGTCGCCCTGGTCAAGGGCGACCCCGGCGCCCCGGCCGTGATCGACGTCCTGATCTCCGAGGGCAAGGTGCCGTGGGCGGGCCACACCGGCCAGCACGCCATGCCCGAGGTCTATGCCGCCATCCAGCGCTCGACCCTGGCCCTTATCTTCGTCAACACCCGCTGGCAGTCCGAGTTCGTCTTCCAGCAGCTGTGGTCCATCAATGACGACAATCTGCCGATCGGCCTGCACCACGGCTCGCTGGCGGCGGAACAGAGGCGCAAGATCGAGGCGGCCATGGCGCGCGGCGACCTGCGGGCCGTGGTCTGCACCTCGACGCTGGACCTGGGCATCGACTGGGGCGACGTCGACCTGGTCATCCAGATGGCGGCGCCCAAGGGCTCCAGCCGTCTGGTGCAGCGGATCGGCCGGGCCAACCACCGGCTGGACGAGCCGTCGCGCGCCCTGCTGGTGCCCGCCAGCCGGTTCGAGATGCTGGAATGCCAGGCGGCGCGCGAGGCCGTCGCCGACAACGTCTTCGACTGGGAGCCGGTCCATATCGGCACCCTCGACACCCTGGCCCAGCATGTGATGGGGATCGCCTGTTGCGAGCCCTTCGACATGGTCGATCTGTACACGGAGATCACCGGCTGCGGCCCCTATCGCGACCTGACCTGGGAGCAGTTCGAGGAGGTGGTCGATTTCGTCGCCACCGGCGGCTACGCCCTGCGCACCTATGATCGGTTCGCCCGCATCGTCCGCACCCCGGACGGCCGCTGGAAGGTCCGCAATCAGCACATCGCCCAGCGGCACCGGATGAACGTCGGGGCCATCGTCTCGGCCGGGACGCTGAACGTGCGCGTCGCCGGCCGGCGCGGCGGCGGCAGGACGCGCGCCTGGGTCGCCGGCCGCAAGGTCGGCGAGGCCGAGGAATGGTATTTCGAACAGCTGACGCCCGGCGACACCTTCCTGTTCGCGGGCCAGGTCTGGGCCTTCCAGGGCATCGCCGGAACCGACGCCCTGGTCACCCACGCCAATGACAAGGAGCCCAAGATCCCGTCCTGGGGCGGGTCCAAATTCCCGCTGTCCACGTCTTTGGCCGACCGGGTGCGGACCCTGGTCCAGGACCGCGACCACTGGCGCGTCCTGCCCCCCGACGTCCAGGAATGGCTGGAGCTTCAGGAGACGCGCTCGGCCATTCCCGATGCGGAATCCATGCTGATCGAGACCTTCCCGCGCGGCAGCCGCCACTTCATGGTCGCCTATCCGTTCGAGGGCCGGCTGGCCCATACCACCCTGTGCATGCTGCTGACCCGGCGGCTGGACCGGCTGGGCGTCGGGCCGCTGGGCTTCGTCGTCACCGACTATGCGCTAGCCATCTGGTCCATCAAGCCGATGGAGAGAATCGATCTGGACGCCCTCTTTCAAGCCGACATGCTGGGCGACGATCTGGAAGCCTGGCTGGAGGAAAGCTTCATGATGAAGCGGTCGTTCCGCAATTGCGCCCTGATCTCGGGCTTGATCGAACGCCGCCAGCCCGGCGCCGAAAAGACCGGCCGCCAGGTGACCTTCTCCACCGACCTGATCTACGACGTGCTTCGCCGCCACCAGCCCGACCATCTGCTACTGAAGACCGCCCGGGCCGACGCCGCCTCGGGCCTGCTCGACGTCGCCCGGCTGGGCCAGATGCTGGCGCGGATCGAGGGCAAGATCCGTCACCGCCCGCTGACGCGGCCCTCGCCCTTCTGCGTGCCGGTCCTGGTCCAGATCGGGCGCGAACGGGTCGGCGGGGACGCCGCCGAGATGATCCTGGACGAGAGCGCCGAAGCCCTGATCGCCGAGGTCATGGACGATGCGGAGCCTGAAGCCAGGACTGGAACCGCATGAACGCCGCCCTGAGACAGAGCCTGGCGCGCAAGACCTGCGGCGCCCTGCGGGTCCGGGTCGCCGGCGAGGTCTGCGACCTGCGCTGTTCCGGCGGCCTGTGGGCGCCGGCCTTCCGCGCCCTGATCGTCGCCGACCTGCACCTCGAGAAGGGCTCGGCCTTCGCGGTGCGCGGCCAGATGCTGCCGCCCTATGACAGCCGCGCCACCCTGGACCGGCTCGAGGCCGAGATCGCTGAACTGGATCCCGCTTTGGTTGTCCTGCTGGGCGACAGTTTCCACGACTCCAGGGCCGTCGCCCGCATGGCCGACGAGGATCGGGCGCGGCTGGATCGGCTGGCCGTCGGCCGGGACTGGATCTGGCTGGAGGGCAATCACGACCGCGAAGCCCTGGCCCAGGCGAACATGACCAGCGAGGCCCGCCTGCCCGGCCGGATCGTCGGGGACCTTGTCCTGGGCGGCCTTCGGCTGACGCACGAGCCGGAACCCATCACTCCCGAAGACGACCGCCACGGCGAGGTCGCCGGCCATCTGCATCCCGCCGCCCGCGTCGTCGGCTATGGCCGGGGGGTGCGCCGGCCCTGTTTCATCACCGACGGCTCCCGATTGATCCTGCCCGCCTTCGGCGCCTTCACCGGAGGACTCAGCGTCCGCGACCCCGCCGTCGCCGGTCTGTTCGCGGCCGAGCCCCTGGCCGCCGTTCTGGGCCGCGACAAGGTTCACGCCGTCGCCTGGGACCGTCTGCCCTGAACGCCCCCGACCGGACAGCGCCTTCGTAAATCGTTCAGCATATCGCTTCACGGCATTTTGGGGCCGGGCATGCACCATGGGCCGCATCAACGACCTGGACGCCCTTCCCAAAATGCTCACGTCTCGCCGTATCATTCAGATCGCCCGCGTGCTGTTCGTCTTCGCGGCGACCGGAATGGCCGTTCTCATGCTCGGTCCCTTCCAGGGCCTGGAGCGTAGCTTCGGCCTCAACGACAAGGCCGCCCATGCGATCGCCTTCTATGCGGTCGCCGTCGGCCTGTTCCTGATCGCCCCTCGGAGACGCCGCAGCGACCTGGCCCTGTTCGTGGTCGCGGCGGCCTTGGGCGCCGAATGTCTTCAGTATTTCACCGGCCGTAGCGTGTCAGTGGGAGACTTTCTGGCCGGCGCCGGCGGCGTCGTCGCCGCCTGGCTTCCCGGGCGGGTCGAGCAACTGCGTCACGCCGCTCGCGGCTACCCCAACCTGACGCCGACACAGATCCGGACGCTCGACCGCCGCCGCCGCGTCAGGCCCGCGCAACAGCCCGCGCCGGACCTCGCCGCCGGGAAATAATTGCGTTGTCATTTACCGTCGGTTGTCATGTCACAAGGCAAGCTGAGCTTATGACTCTCACAACGAGACCGGCCATGCAGGCGCAAGCCGAGAATTTCGACATCGCGGCCCCCGCGGGGGCCGTTGCTCCGGATGTGATGGCTCAGTTGGAAACCGCGCGGTCCCTGGTCGAGAGCCGCTTCTCCGACGCCGGCGAACGGCTGGCGGGATCGCTTGAAATGGTCAGCCGCCTGATCGAGGCGCTCGACCGACTGGGCCTGACCCTGAACGCGGACTCGGTTTCGCACACGACCAGCGAATTGCTGCTGACGGCGCAAAGCCTGAACGCCCTGCCGCACGCCCAGAGGCGTCGGGTCTCGCATCTGGACCAGTTGCGAACCGCCGGCGCCAAGCTGGACGCCCATATCGACGTGATGCGCACGACGCTGCGCTACCTTCGCGCCTTCGCCCTTAACGTCAAGATCACGGCGGGCGCCACCATCAGCGCGGCGGACGAGTTCGCCGGCTTCGCCGAACGCATGTGCGATCAGCTGGACCTGGGCGTCTCGGAACTGGACGAACTGGGCGGGGAGCTGAAACGCCTGGCGGGCCAGTTGGACGGCGGCCTGATGTTCGAACAGACGCTGGGCGGCAAGTACAAGGAGCTGATCCCCGCGGTGCCCGACAAGCTGGCGGTGGACGCCGAGGCTATCCGTATCCACCACGCCCGCATCGCCCAGGTCGCCGGATCGGTCGCCGTCATCGCGCGCGACATCCAGACCAAGGTCGGCAAGGCCCTGATGGCCCTGCAGATCGGGGACATCACCCGCCAGCGGATCGAGCATGTCCAGCTGGGCATCGAGGTCGCGGCCCGCACCGTTCGCGAATCGGATCTGTCGCCCCAGGCGCGGGACCGCGCGGAACGCCGGGTGCTGCATATGGTCGCCGACCAGATGGCGGATATCGCCTCCGACTTCGAGGTCGAGGCCGCCAAGGTGACCCGCAGTCTGTCCGGCATGGCCGAGGACACGAGCCAGATCATGGTCATCAACGGCCTGTCCGACGGGGGGGGCGACCTGCGCGACCTCGAGACCAGCCTGGGGCGCGCCGGCCTGCTGGTCGACGATGTCACCGCGGCCATGACCAACGCCCAACGCATCAGCGGCGAGACCGTCTCGACGGTCGAGGGCCTGGCCCGCCGGGTGGGCGCCATCCAGAAGGTCAAGCGCGACATTCAACAGATGGCGATCAACAGCAGCCTGCGCTGCAACCGTCTGGGCGAGATCGGCAAGCCGCTGAGCGTCATCGCCATCGAATTGAGCAGCCACGCCAGCCACCTGGAAGAGGCCGCCGATCAGACCCTGGGATCATTGACGGCACTGGCCGGTCTGGCCGACGGCATGGGGGCCGCTGAACCGGACGACGTCCAGGTCGACGCCGGCCGTCTGGAAGGCGTGCAGAACCAGCTGCGTCGCGCGGCGGACGTCGTCGAACATGATCTGGTGGGCCTGGGCGCACACGGCGAGGCGACCGCGCGCTCGCTGGGCCTGGCCGCGAACCAGTTGGGCCTCAAGGAAGATCTGGGCGACGCCCTGCATACCGCCGCCATCGCCCTGGCCGAGGCGGCGGGGCCTGTGGTCGAGGACCTGACCGACATCGCCGGCGTGGTGGACGCCGCCCTCACCGAGATCGGCCGCAGCTACACCATGGCGCGCGAACGGACCATCCACGCCGCCCACGCCGTCTTCACCCAAGCCGATGCCGCGGCGACGGCTGAGCCGACCGAAGACGCCCCGGCGGCCGCCGAGGCCGCCGAGGAATTCGACGACATCCTGTTCTAAGGCTGAAAGGGCGGCAGGGACCGGCGACGAAGCCCGATCGCAATCCAGCTGAGCGGGGCTGGTCTTCGACGTCAGCGGGCCCGATCGACGGCCATGATCTCGCGCGCGATATGCTCCAGCGCCGTGATCTTCTGGGCGGCGCCTCGAGCGATGGCTTCCTTTGGCATGCCGAAGACGACCGAGGTCGCCTCGTCCTGAGCCAGGGTGGAGGCGCCCGCCTCCTTCATCTCCAGCAGACCCCGGGCGCCGTCGTCGCCCATGCCCGTCATGATCACGCCCAGGGCGTTTCGACCGGCCGCGCGGGCCGCTGAACGGAACAGGACGTCCACGGAGGGCCGGTGCCGAGACACGGGCGGACCGTCCTTGATCGCGACCTGATACCGGGCGCCCTGGCGTTCCAGCAGCATATGTTTGTCGCCCGGCGCGATCAGGACATGGCCCCGCAGGACGGGATCCCCGTGCTGTGCCTCCTTGACCTCGACCTCGCACAGGCTGTTGAGCCGTTTGGCGAAGGCGGCGGTGAAACCGGCCGGCATATGCTGGACGATGACGATTCCGGGGGCGTTGGCGGGCAGAGCTTGCAGCACCTCGCGCAAGGCTTCCGTCCCACCGGTGGAGGCGCCCAGACAGGCCACCATTTCGGTCGTGCGGGCCATGGCCGCGCCGGTCGGCGGCGGCAGCATGGCGTCGGCCGTCAGCTTGGTGCCGGGATCGAGGGTCCGGGTCGAGGTGCGTCGCGCGCCCAGGCGGGCGCGGGCGGCGGCCTTGACCACGTCCCGTATACGGTCGGCGCTTTCGGCCAGGTGGTCGGCCGCGCCGATGCGCGGCTTCAGGATGATGTCGACCGCGCCGGCTTCCAGCGCCTGCATCAGGGTCTCGGACCCCGCTTCGGTCAGCGACGAACACATCACGACCGGAATCGGTCGCTGGGCCATCAGCTTGCGCAGAAAGGTGATGCCGTCCATGCGCGGCATCTCGACGTCCAGCGTAATGACATCGGGAACGTCTTCGGCGATCCGCCGGGCGGCGACGAAGGGGTCTGACGCCACCCCCATGACCTCGATGCCGGGATCGGCCGAGAGCACATCGACCATGGTCTGGCGCACGCTGGCTGAGTCGTCGATGACCAGAACGCGGACCTTGGGCATGGGGTCAGGTCTTTCTGAAGACGGTGTTGGCCACCGTGACCAGCGGCAGATCTATGCCGGTGATGCTTTCCGAATGGCCGATAAACAGATAGCCCCCGCGCTTCAGGCGGTCGCAGAGACGCGAAAGCACCTTGGCCTGGGTCTGTTTATCGAAATAGATCATGACGTTGCGGCACATGATCATGTCGAACGGATCACCCACGGAATAGGCCTGGTCCATCAGGTTGACGCGGGCCAACGACAGTTTCGCCCGCAACGTCGGATGGATTCGTCCCTCGCGCCGGCGACCGTCGCGCGCATCCATCACCCAGCGCCGCATGTCGGCGGGCACCGGCGTCAGCATCTCGTTGGGATAGACGCCTCGCAGCGCCGTCTCGAGCATGTCGGTCGACAGGTCCGTACCCAGAATCTGATAGTCGGGTCCGCCCTCTGCATCGGCGAACTTCTGCATGACCATAGCCATGGTGTAGGGCTCGGCCCCGCTGGAACAGGCGGCGCTCCAGGCCCGGATTCGGCGTGTCCCCGCCGCCTTCAATTCGGGGAGCACATGGCTGGCCATATAGTCGAAGTGACGCGGCTCGCGGAAGAAGTCCGTCTTGTTCGTCGTCACCGCGTCGATCAGATAGACGGACTCGGCCTCGAGCCCGTCTTCCTTGAACAGATAGTCGCAATAATCGTCGAAGCTCGCATAGCCGGTGTGACGCAGACGTCGGCGAAGCCGTCCTTCGAGCATGGTCCGCTTGGACGACGGCATCTTGATGCCGCTGTAATCGTAGATGTAGCGCGCCAGCCGCTCGAAATTGCGGGCGCTGATCTGATCGACACCGGGGGCGGACTGTTCTAGCGCCGCGTGGGACAAGGTGATCTTCTTTCCTGGGAGCGATCGGCGACCGTCAGGCCGCGCGATCGACGTCGGAGATGTCCGCCATCGAGACGGCGTCGGTCGTGGAGAGCAGTCGCGCCAGGTCGATGAGGACGACGAAGCCCTCCGCCCTGCGCACCACGCCCGAGATATAGTCCGAGCGCCACTGGATCCCGATGTCGGGCGACGGCTCGATCTGCTCGGCGGTGAAGACGGCGACCTCGAACACCCGGTCGGCGACCAGGCCCAGGCTGAGCACCCGGTCCTCGACCGGGATGTCCAGCACCAGGATGCGGGTGTTCAGCGTGGGCTCGACCGGCGTCATGCCCAGGCGGATCCGAAGATCCGCCGTCGGCACGCCCCGCCCTCGCACGTCCGTCAACCCCAGCAGATAGGCAGGGCCGTTGGGAATGCGCGAGGGAGCCTGATAGGTCAGGATCTCCCGCACCAGGCCGACCGGGGCGGCGAAGACCTCGTCGCCCAGGCCAAAGGTGACATATTGGCCCTCGGCGGCGCCGGACATCAGGCGCTCTCCCGGAAGTCCATGTCCTCGGCGTCCGCGCCGCCGACGGCCATGTCCAGGGCGAAGCCCTTGGCGCGGGCCTGCTGGGCGTGGACCGAAGGCTTGACCGGCGCGGCCTTGGCGACCGGACGGGCGGCCGGCTTGGCGGCGGCCTTGAAGGTCGAGGTGCGAGCCGGAGCGCGAGCGGGGGCCTTGGCCGAACGGCCTGCGACGGTGTCGGTGCGGAAGAAGGCGATCGAGGTCTGCAGTTCCTCGGCCTGGGCCGCCAGTTCCTCGGAGGTGGCCGACATCTGTTCGGACGCGCCGGCGTTCTGCTGGGTCACCTTGTCCAGTTGCTGGATGGCTTCGTTGATCTGGCTGGCGCCGATGTCCTGCTCGCGGCAGGCGGCGCTGATCTCGGAGACCAGTTCGGCGGTCTTGCGGATGTCCGGAACCAGGCGTTGCAGCATGTCGCCGGCTTCCTGGGCCGCCTTGACGGTGTCGCCCGACACGGCGCCGATCTCGGCGGCGGCCGTCTGGCTGCGTTCGGCCAGCTTGCGGACTTCCGAGGCGACGACGGCGAAGCCCTTGCCGTGCTCCCCGGCGCGCGCGGCCTCGACCGCCGCGTTCAGGGCCAGCAGGTCGGTCTGACGCGCGATTTCCTGCACGATGCCGATCTTGTCGGCGATGGTGCGCATGGCGTCGACGGCGCGGTTGACCGCCTCGCCGCTGGCCTCGGCGTCCTTGGACGACTGACGCGAGATCTTCTCGGTCTGGGCGGCGTTGTCGGCGTTCTGCTTGATGTTGGCGGCCATCTCTTCCATCGAGGCCGAGGCCTGTTCGGCGGCGGCGGCCTGTTCGGTCGCGCCCTGGCTCATCTGTTCCGACGTGGCCGACAGTTCCTGACTGCCCGCCGAGACATTGTCGGCGGCCGACAGGGCGTCCGTGACGACACCGCGAAGGCGTTCGACCATGGTCTGCAGCGACAGGCCCAGAATGTCCCTGTCGGACAGGGGCTTGGGCTGGACCGTCAGGTCGCCGTTGGCGATCTCGTCGGCGATGGCGGCCGTTTCACGCAGATTGACGGTCATGATGTTGATACGGTCGACCAGATCCTTGATCTCGTCGTTCGACTTGATCTCGACGTCCTTCTCCAGATCGCCGATGGCGATGGCGTCGGCGGCGATCATGATCTTGCGGAGGCCGGCGCCGATGCCCATTGCGATCCACAGGGCCGCGGCGATCGCCAGGACGATGGAGAGCACCGACAGGACGATCAGCATGTTGCGGGTGCCCATATAGCTGGCGTCCGCTTTTTTCTGTGATTCCTCAGCCCGGTCGCGGTTGATCTGCACGCCTTCGTACAGCTTGTCCGTCAGGGCCACGGCGGCCACCCGAGCCTCGCCGTTCGAATAGGCGGCTGCTCCGTCGAAATCGCCGGCCTGGGCGAGCGCACGAACCCGGTCGTCGGTTCGGTCGAAGGCCTCCGTCTTGGCCCTTATGTCGCTCCAGAGCGCGCGGGTCGCCTCGGACGCCGACCCAGACATGTCGTCGAAGACTTCTTTGTATTTCAACCGCGCTTCGTTGCTCGCCTCGATCTGGCGCTGCATGTCCTCAGGCGACCGCGCAAGGATCACATTCTTCTGCGCGCGCACGCTCATCAGCGCGTACGCGTTAAGCTGATGCATCTTGTCCAGGCGCACGACGGTGCCGTCGACCACGTCATCCATGGCGGTCTTGGCGACGCCGAGACTGTAGATGCCGTAGCCGGCGACGACCGCCAGCATAAGAACCAGGAACCCGAAGGCCGTGGCCAGTTTGGCCTTGATTGTGAAACGCATGGACTGATTCCCCGATAAGCCGGTCAATGACGGATGGTGGACGCGACCGGCTGGCGGGCGTCCTGCTGGTGGTTGAAGATGGCCTGGAGGTCGGGAACGACGATGAATTCGCCGCCCCGCTTGACCAGACATTCGATGAACTCGGGCCGCCAGCGCATCCCCACGCTGGGCGGCGCCTCGCTGTCGGCGCGAGCCAGGGTCGTGACTTCGTGAACCTTGTCGGTGCGCAGGCCCACCAGGGTCTGTTCTCCCGCCAGTTCGATCTCGATCACGACGATGCGGCTGTCGATGGTCGCCCCTCGGGCTTCCAGGCCGAAGGCGACCCGCAGGTCGGCCAGCGGAATGACCTTGCCGCGAAAGTTGATGACGCTGCCGGCGAATGCGCCGGCGCCGGGCACGGCGGTCTCGGGGACCAGATCCGCGATCTCCTGGACCAGGACGGCGCCCAGGGCGAACAGTTCGCCGTTCAGCTCGAAGGTCAGAACCTCGACCTCCTCGGCGCCGGTCCAGATCGCGGCGGCGGCGGCTTCGGTCATGGCGGTCATACGGCGGCTCGCATCTGCGCCTCCTGCTGCTGGCCCAGGGCGACCAGGTGGCCGACGTCAAGGATCAGGGCGACGCTGCCGTCGCCCAGGATGGTGGCGCCCGAGAAGGTGGCCAGGCCGGCGTGCAGCTTGGACATCGACTTGATGACGGTCTGGTGGTCGCCGATGATCTGATCCACGACCAGACCGATCCGTTCCTCGCCGGTCGAGACGACCACGACCTTCTGGTGCAGTTCGGGCTGGGTGCCGGTGTCGAACATCTCGCGCAGGCGCAGGAAGGGCACCAGGCTGTTGCGCAGCGAGATGAAGCTGCGGCCGCGCGACCGCATGTCCTCGTCCAGCGACAGCTCCAGGCATTCCTCGACGGCGCCCAGCGGGATGACGTAGCGGCCGTTGCCGACGCGAACCAGCAGGCCGTCGATGATAGCCAGGGTCAGCGGGATCCGCAGCGACACCTCCGACCCCTCGCCGGGGCGGCTGGCGATGTCGATCGAGCCGCGCAGCGCCTCGATGGTGCGCTTGACCACGTCCATGCCGACGCCGCGCCCCGAAAGATTGGTCACCGCCGCGGCCGTGGAGAAGCCGGGGTGGAAGATCATCTGCAGCAGTTCATGGTCGGTCAGGCTCGCGCCCGCTTCGATCAGGCCCTGGGCTTCGGCCTTGGCGCGAACGCGGTCGCGGTCGATGCCCCGGCCGTCGTCGCGGATGGTGATGACCACCTCGCCGCCCGACTGGTGGGCCGACAGGCGGATGCGGCCGGTCGCCGGCTTGCCGGCGGCGGCGCGGTCCTCGGCAGTCTCCAGCCCGTGGTCGGCGGCGTTGCGGATCAGGTGGACCAGCGGATCGGCCAGGCGTTCGATGACGGTCTTGTCGATCTCGGTCGTCTCGCCGTCGGTCGACAGTTCGATGGCCTTGCCGGTCTCGCGCGCCAGATCGTGCACCAGGCGGCGGAAGCGGCCGAACAGGGTCGCCACCGGCACCATCCGCAGCACCATCATGGTGTCGCGCAGTTCGCCCGACAGCCGCTCGATCTCTTCCGACACGGCGCGAAGGGCCGTGTCGACGCCGGAATGGGCGATCTGGCTCAGCCGCGACTGGGCGATGACCAGTTCGCCGACCCGATCCATCAGTTCGTCCAGCCGGTCAGCGGGCACCCGCACGCTCTCGGCCGTCTTGGCGGTCTTGGCGACCCCGGCGTCCGCCGGTTCGTTCGCAGCCGGCGCGGCGACGAGCGGCGCCGGAACGACCGCCTCGGTTTGAGCCGTCACGATTTCGTCCGAGGCGGCCTGATCCAAAACGCCGGCGTCCGGCGCGGTCTCGTCCAGCGCCTCGATCGTCAGGTTCATGTCGTCGATGACGAAGATGAAGACGTCCTCGATCGCCGCACGACCCTGATCGGTGGTCAGGGTCACGTCCCAGGCCAGATAGTGGTCGGTAGGTTCGATCTGGCCCAGCGGCGGCACGCGCGACGTATCCACCACCACCCGGGCCTCGCCCAGGTCGCGCATTTCGGCCAGCAGAGCCAGGGGATTGGAGCCGTTCTTGAAGGCGTTGGCCGGCAGGTCGAAACGAATGCGCCACGTCGTCTGACCCGGCGCGACCGGGGCCGGGGCGGCGCCGTCGGCCTCGCGCACCGCGCGCTCCAGATCGGCGAGCAGCAGATCGCCCGCCGCGCCGTGATCGCCCGACGGATCTTCCATCAGGCGACGCATATGGTCGCGCGCCGCCAGAACGGCCGAGACCAGATCCGTCGTCGCCGCCACCTCGCCCTTGCGGACACGGTCAAAGGCGGTCTCGCAGTGGTGGGTGAAACCGGCCAGGGCGTCGAAGCCGAACATAGACCCCGACCCCTTCAGGGTGTGCAGGCCCCGGAAAACGGCGTCAACCAGATCGCGATCCTCGGGTCGGTCAAGCAGATCCAGCAACCCCTGCTCGATCAACTCCAGGTTTTCTCGCGCCTCGACCTGAAAAACCGCAATGGCTTCGTCGCTCATCGTCCGAGCACCTTCTTGGCGATACGGACCAGTTGGTCCGGATCAAAGGGTTTGGTCAGCCAGCCGGTGGCGCCTGCGGCCTTGGCCCGCGCCTTCATGCCTTCATCGGATTCCGTCGTCAGGAAGACGATCGGCACCCCCATCTGATCGGGCATGCGACGCATCTCTTCGATCATCGTCAGACCGTCCATCACCGGCATGTTCAGGTCCGTGATGATCAGGTCGAAGGCGCTGGCCTTGGCCTTTTCGATGCCCTCGGCGCCGTTGCCGGCTTCGGCGACCGAATAGCCCGCATTGGTCAGCGCGATCTTCAGCGCGACGCGGATGCTGGGCGAATCGTCGACCGTGAGAATCGAAGCCGTCATTGAGCAGGTCCTTCGTGAAGCCAGAACTGGAGGTCGTCTGAGGTGGCGTCGGTCAGAAAGCCGGCTGCGTCGAGCACCGGCTTGAACTCCGTAGCCGGACGTTCCAACACCAGGGTCTTGCCTACGGTTCGCGCGTGACGCCGGGCGGATTCGATCAGTTGCAATCCGCAGAGATCGACGGCTTGTCCTTCGGCGAGGTCGAGGCTGATCGTGTCGTCCTCCTCGAAGGAGTCGAGAATGGACTGCTGAAGAACGGCGACGTTCTTCACCACCAGCGCAGCATCGATCAGCAAACGTTTCGTCATGCCGTCCCCGTCCTCCCCTTGGCGCTCTGCCATGAAGCTGACGGTATGTTTGACGAACTCAGTTAAATCCCGCTCAAGGTGTGCTTACGTAGTTGTACATAGCTTGACCATTAGCAACGCAAGGATGTGCGCTTAACCTGGACTTCACCTCCCAGGGCCTAGCATGACGCAATCAGCAGAATGGCTGGGCGGGAGGTCTGAATTGATCGATGTTGGCGTACAGGACGAGGCCCTGAAGGGCGCGGCTCTGCTCGACGGCGCGCCTTACGAAGGCGACGTCTTCCACGCCCAGATCGCGGACGCCTCGCCCGCCTACATCTGGCTGCTGGACCCGCAGGGGCGGATCGTCCACGTCAATCTCGCGGCGCACCGCTTCCAGCCGGACAGCCCCATTCCCCATACAATGGCCTGGCGCGACGCCTGGCCCGCCGATTGCCGCTTTTCCATCGAGCGTGGCGTGCAGGAGGCCCAAGCGGGCAGGGCATTCGCCTTCCGCACCCGCTTCGCGACCGAACAGGCCTCGACCGTCTATCTGGACACGACGGTCAGCGCCGTGCGCGATCCGCAGGGACGGATCGTGCGTCTTCTGGTCAAGGCTGAGGACGTGACGGTGGAAACCGAATCCGCCGCCTTCCTCAACACCGTCATCGACGTTCTGCCCCTGGCCCTCACGGTCAAGGACGCCCGGTCGGGCCGATACATCCTGGCCAATCGCGCGGCCGAGAAGCTGTTCGGCCGTTTCGAGGGGCTGACCGGGCTCCGGGCTTCGGACATCCTGCCCGCCCCCTTCGCCGAATGGGCGGCCGAAGTCGCACCGGGCATGGGCTCCCAGTCGGCGGTGCACGAGACCCCGGCCCCCAACGGGTTGCGCTATCTAGCCGCCACCAAGGTCGCGACCTATGACGACGAGGGCGTTCGCCACCTGATCGGCCTGACGGAGGACATCACGCAAAAGCATCGAGACGCCGACGCCCTTCGCACCGCCCTGGAGCAGGCCGAACAGGCCAATCGCGCCCGCAGCGCCTTCGTCAGCAACATAACCCACGAAATCCGCACGCCCCTGAACGGCGTCATCGCCGGGGCCGATCTCCTCACCGCCCGATCCGCCACGACGGAGATCCAGGAAGTGACGGACATGATCCGGTCCTCTGCGGCCACGCTCCAGGACCGGTTCCAGCAGTTGCTGGACGTCGCCCATCTGGAAGGCGGCGAGGCTGAGGCGCGCCCCGAAACCTTCCCCCTCGCCCCTTTCCTCGAACGGCTGGTCGATCTGCACCGGGCGGCCGCCGCGGCCCGGGGCGTGGAGATCGTCACGGAGATCTCGCCCCATATGCCGGCCGCCCTCGTCTGCGACACGGCCATGCTCGAGCGGGTCCTGACCCCTCTGTTGAGCAATGCGGTCAAGTTCACACACCAGGGCGAGATCCGTCTGGCCGTGGGGCCCCGCCAGGATGGCGGCGCCCGCTTCGCCTGCGTCGACACGGGGGTCGGCTTCGACCCCGCGACGAAGGACGCCCTGTTCGCCGCCTTCCGCCAGCAGGACGACGCCCTTACACGCCAGTACGGCGGCATGGGCCTGGGCCTCGCTCTGGCGCAGGAAGCCGCCCGCTCGCTCGGCGGCGCGATCGACGCCGCGCCGCGAGAGGGCGGAGGCTCGATCTTCTGGCTGGATCTTCCGCCGGCGATCGCCTCGAACGACGCCAGCGACGTCCCGACGGCCCGGTGGCGGATCCTGGTCGCCGACGACCACCCGACCAACCGCCGCATCCTCGAGATGATGCTGGAAAGCGTGGCGGACATCACCGTGGCCGAGGATGGGATCGAGGCGGTCGAAGCCGCGACGAGCGACCGTTTCGACGTCATCCTGATGGACATCCAGATGCCCCGAATGGACGGCATCACCGCGGTCGCCCGCATCCGCGATGCGGAGCGCCGGGCGGCCCAGTCCCCGGTCCCGGTCATCATGCTGACCGCGAACACCCAGCCCGAACATGTGGCGGCGGCGCGGAAAGCCGGCGCCGACCGCCATGTCGGCAAGCCCTTCACATTGTCTCTGCTGCTGAATGAAATTCAGGCCCTGCTGGTGAAACTCCCCGAAGACACGACGCCGGACTACGCCGAGAGCGCCTAGGACATCCGACGGCGATCGGCGCGGTCAGGCCGTTCGCGGCAGGGCGGTCAAGGATCCGTCCGTTTCGAGAAAAACGGCCTCGAGATCCTCGAACCGCTCCACGCCCGCGGCGCGCGCCGCCGCCTGGATTTCGCCCTCGGTCACGCGCTGTCGCCGCATGGCCTCGGTCAGCAGCCGACCGTCGCGCAGCAAAAGGCTCGGCTCGGCCTTGATGATCCGATCCACGAGCTTCAGCCGCACCGATGCGGCCGTGACGATGAACTGCATGGCCACCAGAAGAAACAGGGCCGTCAGGCCCTCGACGAGCGCGAGCGACCGGCTGGTGATGATGGAGGCCAGGGTCGAGCCGATGGCGATGGTGATGATCAGATCGAAAGCATTCAGCTTCGACAGCGTCCGCTTGCCCGACAGGCGCAGGATCAGGACCAGGGCGGCATAGGCGGCCGGCGCGATAATCAGAATGCGCAGCACGCCCGACCAGCCGTCGAACAGGGCTTCTGGAAGAGGGTTGGTTTGCATGCCAAGCCAACGACGCAAGCGCGAGGGAGTTGCCTGGCTACATACCCTTGGACGGATCGTCGCCTGGCGTATCCGGATCGATCTGCCGATCCCGTTTCGCCGACCTGAAATAACCCCAGGCGATCACGGCGACCAGAAGCAGCGGCCCGCCGACGACCACGAAGGCCCACGGAAACGTGTCCATCATCGGCCGCGCTCCCGCACCGTTCGGATCGAATACCGTCGCACGTCAATCATGGTCTCGCTCCCTAAAGAAGAGACAACTCATGGGCGCGGGGCGATGTTCCAGACGCGGTCGCCGGCTGCCCTGACCTTTCGGGCAGCTGGGGGGCAGGATACCTCTTAGGGCTCCAGTTCGATGTCCCAGTACAGATAGTCGAGCCAGCTCTGGTGCAGATAATGCGGCGGGAAGCGCCTGCCCGCCTCCTGCAACTGCCAGGCGTTGGGGCGATAGGGCTCCCGGCGGATCGGCATCAGGGCCTGACGCGGGGTCCGGCCGCCCTTGGTCAGGTTGCAGGGTCCGCAGGCGGCGACGATATTCTCCCAGGTCGTGCGGCCGCCGTGCGAGCGCGGGATGACATGGTCGAAGGTCAGTTCGGTCGATTCCCCGCAGTACTGGCAGGCGAAGCCGTCGCGCAGGAAGACGTTGAAGCGGGTGAAGGCGGGATTTCGATCCTGATCGACATAGTTTTTCAGCGCGATGACGCTGGGCAGTTGCATCTCCATCGACGGAGAGCGGACCACCTTGTCATACAGCGACACCACGTCCACCCGGTCCTGATAGACCGCCTTGACCGCCTCCTCCCACGGCCAAAGCGACAGCGGGTAATAGGACAGCGGCCGGAAGTCCGCGTTCAGCACGAGGGCGGGGAAACCCGAAGGCGCTCGATGAAGGACCTGCATCAGGCCCTCCCGTTCGCGGCGGGAGTTATTGAGGCGACAGGATTGAAGACGCGTCTCCTTCCCTAGTCCGAGGCCCTAGCCTACGCCCGATTCGAAGACGCCGCCATGACGAACAGGCGACGGAATAGGTTCAATTTCGTTCGGGAAACCCAGGCAAAGTCCAGCCCCAGCGCAGGGCGCCGGCGCGAAGCATGAAACCGGCGATGGCGGCGACGATCGCCGCCGGCCAGATCGGCGCCTCGGGCATGCGCAGGACGGTATAGAGGGTCGCCGCCAGGATCGCCGCGGTGACATTGATCTCGCGCCGCAGCAGGATCGACGGCTGGCCCGCCAGGGTGTCTCGGACCACCCCGCCGAAACAGGCGGTCAGGGTTCCCATGACGATGCAGATCAGAGGGTGCGCGCCGGCCGCTTCCGCCTTGGCCGCCCCCATGACGCCGTATGCGCCCAGGCCGACGGCGTCGAGCCACAGCAGGGCGCGGAACCGCCAGTCGCGCTGGCCGATCAGCCAGATCGCCACGGCGGCCAGCAGACAGACGGCCATATAGCGCCAGTCCTGCACCCAGAAGACCGGCAGGCCCAGCAGCAGGTCGCGCAGCGTTCCCCCGCCGACGCCGGTGATGGCGGCGAAGAAGGCGAAGGTGACGACGTCGTGCTTCTCGCGCGCCGCCGCCAGGGCGCCGGTCGCCGCGAACACCGCCACCCCGGCGAAGTCGAGCGCCGCGAGCACCGTCTGCGGATTGCGCAGCGGTTCGGTCAGGGCCGGATCGATGGGGGTCACAGGCTGATGTCCTCCAGCGCGATCTCGCCGCGCCGCACGCCGCCATACCAGCCCCACAGCAGATGCGCCGCCACCCCGCGATGCGGACGCCAGACTTCGGCGCGGACATAGGCCTGCTTCTCGTTCGGCCGCAGTTCGGCGCGGTCGGCCCAGCGCATCGCCTCCTGCAGCGCCACGTCTCCACCGGGGAAGACGTTCAGCCGCCCCTCGCAGAACATCAGATAGGTCTCGGCCGTCCATTTGCCGACGCCCTTGATGGCGGTCAGGGCGGCGATCGCCTCTTCGTCGGACAGGGTCTGCATATGGTCCAGATCGACGCGGCCTTCGACCTGGGCCAGGGCGATCTCGCGGCCGTATTTCGCCTTCTGCCCCGACAGGCCGAAGGCGCGCAGGGCCTCGATGTCGCGATCCAGCACCGCCTCCGCCGTCACCGTCCCGCCCAGACCTTCGACTGTGCGCGCCCAGATGGAGGCGGCGGCGGCGACCGACACCTGCTGCTCCACGATCATCCGGAACAGGCCCTCGTATCCGCCGGGCCGCAGACGCCATTCGAACACGGGGGTCTGGGCATGGGCCCGCGCCAGGGCGGGGTCGGCCTCGGCCAAAGCCTGACGCGCGGCGGCGATGTCCTGGGATGTGGGCGCGACGGGCATGAAGCCTGTATGGCGCGGCTTTGACGCCGGGGGAATGCGGCCCTCGCGGAAAGCGGCTGTCAAAGCGAAGATGATAACTATTATTGAGCAAAGGAGCCCGCCGTGACGATGACATGGCACGGGCGTCACAGGACTCGACCGAAATGTTCGCCACCCGTTTCGCCCCCTCCCCCACTGGCCGTCTGCATAAGGGCCATGCCTTCTCGGTCCTGATCGCCTGGTCGGCGGCGAAGGCAGCCGGGGGACGGTTCGTGCTGCGGATCGAGGACATAGATCCCACCCGCTGCAAGCCGGAGCATGAGGCCGCCATTCTGGAAGACCTGGCCTGGCTGGGCCTGGACTGGGAGACCCCGGTGCGGCGGCAGTCCGATCACCTGTCCGACTATGCGGCGGTGATCGACGATCTGAACCGGCGCGGCCTGATCTACCGCTGTTTCCGTACACGGAAGGAAGTTCTCGCCAGCATAGGCGATGCGCCGCATGGCGAGATGGAGACGGTTCGGCCCGGCCCCCATCCCCGCGAAGAAGAGGCGCGTCTGCTGGCCGAAAACCGGCCCTTCGCCTGGCGGCTGTCGCTGGACCGGGCGCGCGAGGCCCTGGGCGAGAGCCTCTGGAACGGACTGAGCTTCGTCGAGGAAGGCGCCGGCCCGGCGGGCGAGACCGGCGTCCTGCCCGTGCGGCCCGAGGCGGCCGGCGACGTGGTCCTGGCCCGCAAGGACGCCGGGGTCGCCTATCATCTGGCCGTCGCCCACGACGACGCCCTTCAGGGGATTGACCATGTGATCCGGGGCGAGGACCTGTTCGAGGCGACCCACGTCCAGCGGCTGATCCAGACGCTGTTGGGCTGGCCCGCCCCGGTCTATCGCCACCATCGACTGCTTACGGGGCCGGACGGGCGGCGCTACGCGAAACGGGACCAGTCCGTGACCCTGGCCGAACTGCGCGCCGGCGGACTGACGGCCGAAGCCCTGCGCGATGAACTGGGCTTCAGCTGCGGCGGCTGAAGATCCGCGAGGCGCCATAGCCGGTCAGGGCCGCCAGCACGACGCACAGCAGGCCATAGAGCCACGGCCGCCGGTGAGCGAACTCATAGATGTCGCGCTCGATCCCGACTTTTTCGACCGTCAGGGTCAGATTGGACACCGACCGCGGCTCGCCGTCCTGAAACAGCCATACCTCGGCATAGTATTTCCCGGTCGGGGCCACGGTCGGCAGCTTGACCTCGGCGCGGAACAGGCCCCGATCCACAAACTCGACGCCGTCAGGATCGGTGTCATAGAGGGCGGCGGCCTCCTTCAGCCGGATCACGGCCCGGCGCCAGTCCAGATAGTCGTCGCCCAGGCGGCTGACCACCACGTCGCGAACCCCGTACCGGGTGACGGTGCGGCTTTCCTCCGGGGCGTCGATCCTCAGGTGATCGACCCCGACGCCGAGACGCCGCAGCTGGCCGAAGTCGGCGATGTCCGACAGGGGACGGGTCGAGGCCGTCATGTAGAAGCCAGGCGCCCCCTCGAACAGGACCGGACGGCTGTTCAGCCAGACGCCCATGTTGCGGGTCTTCTTGACCAGGCGGACGGGCGCGTCGGGCCCGCGAACCACAACCACCACATCGGCCGGGTCCGGGGTCGGATTGAAGACTGCGCCATAGAGGACGATGGAGGCGCCGGTGAAGCTGGAATCGACATGGACCTGGGCGTCGGTCAGGGCGGCGGCGACCCGCAGGTCGCCCGTCGTCGCCTCGGATCGATCCGGGGCGGGCATCTCCATCGCGGGCGGGGGTGGAGGAAGCGCCTGCATCAGTCGGAAATCCCCGGCGCGAGCAGGAAGATGTCGCTGGGCCGGACGAACAGCTCCAGCCCCATCTGGATCCCGACCAGAAGCACGATCAGGCCCAGGGCGGCTCGCAGCTCCTCGGCCCGGAACCGACCGGCGAAACGCGCGCCGATCTGGGCGCCGACCACCCCGCCCAGCAGCAGTATGGTGGACAGGACGATATCGACCGTCTGGTTGCGACCGGCCTGGAGCACGGTGGTGATGGCCGTGGTGATGATGATCTGGAACAGGCTGGTGCCGACCACGGCGCCGGCCCGCATCCGCAGCACATAAAGCATGGCCGGGACCAGGATGAAGCCCCCGCCGACACCCATGATGGCGGACAGAACCCCGGCGAAGACGCCCAGGCCGAACGGCGGCAAGGCGCTGATATAGAGACCCGATTTTGGGAACTTCATCTTCAGCGGCAGGGCGTACAGCCACATGGGCCGTCTGCGCTCCTTGCGCGGTGCGGTCACGCCGCGTCGGCGATGCAAGATTTCGGTTAGGCTCTCGTTCAGCATCAGGGCGCCGATGACGCCGAGAAAGACGAGGTAGGAAAGCGCCACAACGAGGTCGGCCTGGCCCAGAAGCCGCAGGTAACGAAACAGTTCGACGCCCGCCAACGCGCCGACGGCGCCGCCGCCGGCCATGACCAGGCCGATCTTGAAATCGACCGCGCCCTGGCCGGCGTAGCGGATGACGCCCGAGGTCGAGGAGGCCACGACGTGGCTGGCCTGGCTGGCCACGGCCACGGTCGGGGGAATGCCCAGAAAGACCAGGATCGGGGCCATCAGGAAGCCTCCGCCGATGCCGAACAGGCCGGACACGAACCCGACCACCGCCCCCAGGATCACCAGGGTCGGCCAGTTCACCGAAACCTCGGCGATCGGCAGATAGATGTCCAAAGGACGCGCCTTCGGCTGGAGCGGAAAGGGAGGCGCCGAACGGCGACGGGTGTTCTTTAGCGGCGAGGGCGGCGCGCCGCCACCCATGCGCGAAGGGTTTGGCTCGCCGTCTAGCCGCGCGTTTTCGCCTGCTGCGCCACGAAGGCGTCGGCGGCGGTGCGCGCGGCGCGCTGGGCGGTGGCGCTGGCGGCCGGGCGAAGACGACTGACGGCCGACTGGGCCTCGCTGTCGCCGCCACGGGCCGCGATCATGTACCATTTCAGGGCTTCGGTCGGATTCTTCGCAACGCCCTGGGCGCCGGTCTCGTAAATCCGGGCGACATTGTACTGACTGTCGGTCAGGCCGTGTTCGGCGGCCCTGAGCAGCCAGATCAGGCCTTCGGCCTGATTGACCGCTCCGCCGTCGCCTTCATACAGCTGCATGCCGTACAGATGCATGCCGCCGGGATCGCCGGACTCAGCCGCGCGACGTCCCCATTGGCGGCTTTCGACCGGATTGGCGGAAACCCCGTTCGCGCCGGTCAGATAGAGCTGGCCCAGATGGGTCTGCGCCGGGCCATAGCCCAGATTGGCTGCGCGCTTCAGGTCTTCGACACCCTCCATGTCGCCGCTGTCGATCCGGGTCAGGGCCCGTTCGAAGGCCTCGGCGCCCGCGTCGCTCGTCGGCACGGCGTCGGCGGGGGTGACCGCCATGGCGATCGGCGTGCTGTCGGGAACGGTCGGCGCCGCGCTCGAGCGCGGCAGGCCTGGCAGGCCCGGCAGGTCGATCTCGGACAGTCCCGAACCGTCCGCCAGGGTCAGTGAGGCATAGGCCCCGCCGGTTAGGGCCACGGCCGTCACCGAGGCCAGAAAGGCCTTCTTGACGGTGGACCCGTCCTTGGCCGCCTGCTTGTCCAGCCGCTCCTGCAGCTTGGACTTGCCCCCGCGCTTGGGCATCAGACCGAAGCCCTGGCGGGGCGCCGCCTCCGGCGCGACCGGAGTCGTCATGACAGCCCGCGCGGCGTCGATGGTGCTGCGGGTCGATGCGGCGCGGCCGGCCGCCGCGGCGGCGCCCATGCTGGCGCGCATACGGCGGGGATCGACAAACTCGGTCTCGCCGCCGAACTCCTCGTCGCCCTCGGCCCCTGTGGACGGCTCGGGGCTGTTTCGGGGCGACGAACGCGTCGAAAAACCAGTGGCGGCGGTGGCTTCCAGCGCGTCCTCGACATCGGCGCCGCCGAAACCGCCGAAAGGCTGGATGACGGGTTCGCTCTCGGCCGGCGCGGCCGTCACGGGCGCGGATTCGAGCTCCGGCTCGGGCTCGGGCGACACAGGCTCCGACACGGCGGCCATCGTCGACGACGACGGGAAGGGCGCGGCCATGGCGGCGTCGGGCGACACCGGATCGACAGACCAGTCGTCCTCCGCGTCGAAGGAATCCTCGGGGAAGACCGTGGCGCGCCAGTCGCTCTCGACAGAGGCGGATACCCTGGCCGAGCCGGCGCGTTCGGCGACAGCGCGAGGCGAGAGTTCGGACCGCTCGATTTCCGGAATATCCAGCGACCGATCATCGCGAGGTTCGGATGTCCGACGCGTATCGATGCTCTCGCGCGCCTCGGCCAGCAGGCGCGCGGTGCGCTCCTCGCTCATCCGCATGCGTTCGGCCAGCTCGCCCGAGGCGCGGTCGTAGCGCTGCTCGATCTTCTCGGAGCTTTCGGACAGGCGGCGGGCGATATCGTCCAGGGCTTGCTGCGAACGGCGCTCCGACTGGGCGATGCGGTCGCTCAGTTGATCCGAGATCCGGGTGATCTCGCCGCCCAGTTTTTCGAGCGCCAGGGCATGGCGGTCGTCGCTGGCGGTCAGGCGCTGATCGACGCGATCGACGTGGCGGGTGAAGTCCTGGTCCAGACGGGCGGCGTGACGCGACAGATCGGCTTCGACCTTGCGCCCCACCAGATCGGTGACGCTGCGGGTGATGGCCTCGGCGCGGCTGACGGCCTCCCGCTCGACCGTCTGCATCCGGGCATTCAGGTTCTGCGCGATCTTCAGGACCTCGCGGCCCATGGCCTCCAGGCCTTGCGCGCCCTTCTGTTCGGACACCTTCAGCTCGTCGCCGACGCTCTGAACCGCGCGTTCGATCCGTTCCAGGCGCGCACCGGTCTCGGCGGCGTCGAGACGCTGCATCATCTCGGCGCGGTTGAACTCGATCTGGCGCGACAGGGTCTCGGCCAGCTTTTCGAACCGGGCCGCGTCGCGCGCGCCCTCCGGCTCGACACGCCCCTCGGCGGCGCGCATCCGCTGGTCGAGCTCGGCGAAGGAGCGTTCGAGGGTCCGAAGCGCCTCGGTGGTCCGGCTCTGGGCCTGATCGAGACGCGCCCCGACCTGGGCCAGCAGATCCGTGCCGACGCCGGGACCGGCGGCCTTCTCGACCGCCTCCATCCGCTGACGCAGATCCATGACGCCGGCCCGTTGGCGTTCCTCGATGTCATAGAGACGTCCGGCCAGGGCGCCGATCGACTGCTCGACCTTGCCGAAACTCTCCTGCACCTGGGGGCCGGTGTCGCGTTCGAAGGTGCGGAGGCGGCGATGACCCTCGCGCAGCTCCTCGGCGATGTCGTCGATGCGGCGGGCGTGGCCCTTGGTCTGGGCGTCCTGGCCGTCAAGGCGACGCACCAGCCCCGACACGGCCTGGTCCACCCCCTGGATGGCGACGGTCGAGCGGCGCTCGGCGGCTTCCAGCCGGGCGGCGATGGCGTCGATGGAGGCGCTGATCCGCTGCCAGCCTTCGTCCGTGGTGTCATAGGCGTCGTCGAGCCGGCGGGCGCGGCTCCGGCGTTCATAAGCCTCGGGACCGGGCGAGCGACGCGGCAGGGTGGCGTAACCCTCTTCCTCGTCGTCCATGATCATGGAGTTGAGCCATTCGCCGAGCGTCATGCCCGAGCGACGCGCAAGATCCTTGGCGACCTCGCGGGCCTTCGGATCAATACCCTTAACGCTCCAAGGCGCCGCTGCGCTCACTGATTCGGCTCCCGACCCATGGCATGCAGGCTATAGCGCCAATATCGAGGGTGTAAACGTGTGGTTAACCGCTAGATGTTGCGGCGACTCTCCAGCCTGTGGACATCTCCTTCGAAGAGAGACGTCCGGACGCGGAACGCGCGGCATAGCGGCCGGATGCGGGTCCGGCGACAGGTTCGGCTTGCGCCCCGGCCGCGCCTGGGCCACCTGCGGCCCATGACCCTGACCGAAACCCTGATCCTGCTGGGCGCCGCATTGGCGGTCATGGTCTTTTCCGGATGGCGCGGTGCGCGGCCGCCGGACCCGTTCAAGGGACCGAGAATGGTGCCCTGGCGCTTCATCATGCTGGGGGCCGCCGCCCTGGTCATGCTGTTGCTGATTCACCTGGTGACCCTGTTCGGCGCCGAGCGCCCGCCCTGGGTCCAGGGGCCGGGGTGACCGGACCGGCGATGTAGGAACCCGATCCGGGGTCGTCGGTTGATTCCGCACGCCACTCAGGAGAACGCGATGACTGACCAACTGACCGCCGCCGAAGCTGAAGAACGATTCTGGGAGAGCCTGAAGGACTCCAACACCGGCATGCTGGGCATCGACCAACCCGGCTATCACCACCAGCCGATGACCGGCTTCGGCGAGCCCGAGACGGGGACCATCTGGTTCTTCACCCGCGACGATACGGACTTCGCCCGCGACGTCGCCATGGGCGGCGAGCCCGGCATGTTCTGCTACCAGTCCAAGGACCAGAAGGTGCAGGCCTGTATCCACGGCGAACTGTCGATCGACCAGGACCGCGAGCGGATCGACCGCTACTGGAACCCCGTCGTCGCCGCCTGGTATCCGGACGGCAAGGACGACCCCCATCTCACCCTCGTCCGCTTCGACGGCGACGACGGCCGCGTCTGGGTATCGGACAAGGGCGCCCTGGGCTTCGGCTATGAGGTGCTCAAGGCCAATCTGACCCGGTCCACGCCCGACGCCGGCGGCGTATCCAACGTGAACCTGGAATAGGTCGGCGCCCGGCGCCCCGCCGCCGCTCGGGTCAGGGCAGCATTTTCATGTCGCCATATTCCCAGCTCCACGGGACGCCGGTTTCCCCCAGCACGGCGCGAACGATGCGCGGGAATCCGGACTCGGCGCGGACATCGTCGGCCAGGATGACGACGCAGCGGCGTCCCTGTTCCACGCACACCCAGGTATTGCCGACGAAATCGTTGTGACCCCCCTTGAAGACACCCGGCCCTTGCGGCCCCTCGAAGCGAATGACGCCGAGCGCGGCGGCCAGCCCCGATCGCTGCTCGGCCTCCGGCAGTTCAGGCTGCAGCGTGGGGAACTGCGAACGCGTGGTGATCGGCGCCTGGGCGCGCACCCGCTCGGCCTGAGACGCGGCTGACAGGCCCTCTCCGCGCGCCACGCCCGCCGCCAGTCGCGCCATGTCGGAGATGGTGGTGTCCATCGAACCGGCCGCCCGGGTCTTGGAGCGTTCGTCGTGGGGCATGACCTCGCCATCGATCGTCCAGCCGTCCGCCAGATTTTCCGCGAAATCGGGCCGCCACATCATCGACGTTCGGGTCATGCCGAACCGGTCGAACACCCGCCGCTGCATCTCCGCCCCGACATCCAGTCCGAGCCCCTCCTCCAGCACGAACTGCAACAGGATGATCCCGTCGCCGGAATAGCCGTAGCGGGCGCCGGGATCGAAATGGAACCGCAGCTTTCCGTCCGGCTCCAGGAAGCCGAAATTGGCGAAGCCCGAGCGGTGGGTCAGCAGGATACGCGGCGTCAGCATCCGCCAGCGCTCATCGCCGGCCAGATCGCTGTAGCGGGCGTAACGATCCTCGATCTCGTCGCTGCCGTAGTCGGTCAACGGACGCGGCAGATAGTCGGCGATGGAGCGGTCCAGGTCGATCACGCCCTCGTCCACCAGCTGCAGCACCATATAGGCGAAGGCTGTCTTAGTCAGGCTGGCCGCATACATGACGGTGTCGGTCGTCAGCGGGTCGCCTGCGGCGTTGCGGTCGCCGTGCGCCTGCACATCCACGACCTTCCCGTCCTCGACCACGGCGACGGCGATTCCCCGCGCGCCGGTGTCGCGCATGACGCTATCGACCGCCTCAGCAAGGGAAGAAGCGCCGACCCGCTGAGCATGCGTCGCCGCGGGCAGAAGACAGAAGACGGCCAAGGCGGCCGCCAGAAGGGTCGTTCGCATCGTCATCCTCCCGCCTCATCCAGCGGTCGAACGCTATGCCGTGGAACGGCGGTCGCCTAGTGAAACTTCGGCAAGGGTCAGCCTGCGAAACACCAGGCCAGGACCGCCTTCTGGGCGTGGATACGGTTTTCGGCCTCGTCCCAGACCAGGGATTTCGGCCCGTCGATGACCGCGTCGGTGACTTCCTCGCCCCGGTGGGCCGGCAGGCAGTGCAGGAAGACGGCGTTCGGATCGGCCAGGTCCATCAGGGCCTCGTCGACCGCATAATGTTCGAAGGCCGCCAACCGCGCCTCGTAGTCCTGATCGCCCATCGACACCCAGGTGTCGGTGACGATCACGTCGGCGCCGGCCGCCGCCTCGCGAGGATCGCTGGTCAGGGTGACGGCGTCCCCGCCCTTGGCGAGGTCGCGCAGGTCCGGATGATATTCGGCCGGGCAGGCCACGTTCAGGTGGAAGCCGAACTTGGGCGCGGCGTGCATGAAGCTGTGGCAGACATTGTTGCCGTCGCCGACCCAGGCGATGGTCTTGCCCGCGACCGGGCCGGAATGTTCCTCGATCGTCTGGAGGTCGGCCAGGATCTGGCACGGGTGCGACCGGTCGGTCAGGCCGTTGATCACCGGCACGGTCGAGACGCGGGCGAAGCGTTCGACGTCCTCGTGATCATTGGCTCGGATCATCACCGCATCGACCATCCGCGACAGGACACGGGCGGTGTCCTCGACCGGTTCGCCTCGCCCCAGCTGCATGTCGGACGCGGTGGCGATGATGGCCGAGCCGCCCAGCTGGCGGATCGCCGCGTCGAAGCTGAAGCGGGTGCGGGTCGAATTCTTCTCGAAGATCATAGCCAGAACGCGGTCCCGACCCGGCGCATCGGCGTCGGCGCGCCCCTGGGGCCAGCCCTTGCGGGCGGCCTTGCGGGCGTGGGCGTCGTCCAGGATGCCGCGCAGGTCGGCCGCGGACAGCTGATGGATGTCGAGGAAGTGGCGGGTCATTCTCTACTCCGCTCAAACCCCGCGAAACGCGGGGCTGAAGGTCAGGCCGCCAGCTTCTCGCGGGCGACTTCGCAGGCGGCCTCGAACCGGGCGATCAGTTCGCGGGCCTCGTCCAGGGTCAGGTTCAGCGGCGGCAACAGGCGCACGCAATTGTCGCCGCCGCCGGCGACCAGCAGCTGCTGCGTATCGCGCGCCAGGGCCATGAACTCGCGATTGTTCGGGATCAGCTTGACCCCGATCAGCAGCCCCTTGCCGCGTACATCGACGATGATGTCGGGGAAGCGGGACTGAAGCCCGGCCAGCTGCTGCTTCAGATAGCCGGCGATGTCGTTGACGTTGGCCAGCAGTTCCGGCGTGTTGATCAGGCTCAGCGCCTTGCCGCCCACGGCCATGGCCAGGGGGTTGCCGCCGAAGGTCGAGCCGTGGACGCCCACTGTCATGCCCGACGCCGCCCGGGCCGTGGCCAGACAGGCGCCGATAGGGAAGCCGCCGCCCAGGGCCTTGGCCACCGCCATGATGTCGGGCGACATGCCGGCCCATTCGTGGGCCCACAGCTTGCCGCTGCGGCCCATGCCGCACTGGACCTCGTCGAAGATGATCAGCACGCCGTGTTCGTCGCACAGGTCGCGCAGGCCGCGCAGGCACTGTTCCGGCATGGCGCGGCAGCCGCCCTCGCCCTGGACCGGCTCGACGATGATGGCGGCGGTCGTCGGGTTGGCGACGGCGGCCTTGATGGCCTCGTGATCGCCCCATTTCAGCTGGTGGAAGCCCTGCATCGCCGGGCCGAAGCCGTCGGTATAGCTGGGGTTGGCGGCGGCGTTGATCGCCCCATAGGTCCGGCCGTGGAACGAGCCGTCGAAGCCATAGATGTCGATCCGCTCGGGCGCGCCGTTAGCCGAATGATATTTGCGCGCCGTCTTCAGCGCGCACTCGACCGCTTCGGTGCCCGAGTTGGTGAAGAAGACCACGTCGGCGAAACTGCTGTCGCACAGGGCGTCGGCCAGGGCTTCCTGGCCCGGAATACGGAAGATGTTGGACACGTGCCACAGCTTCTCGGCCTGGTCCTTGACCGCCTGGACCAGTTCGGGATGGGCGTGGCCCAGGCCGTTGGTCGAGATGCCGGCGACGCAGTCCAGATACTCGGTCCCGTCGGTCGACCACAGGCGAGCGCCTCGGCCGCGTTCCACTTCCAGCGGCGCGCGATTGTAGACACCCATCAGATGGTTCGTGGACACGGACTAAGACCTCCAAAAGCGAGACGGCCCCGGCGCAGGGGCGACGGAGCCGGATTTCACAGGGACAGGGGTTGTCGGATGAGTGACGGTGTTAGTCAACACCAGCGCCAAGGGCTTTCACTGCTCCGCCGCCGTCCGGTCCAGCCGTAGGGTCAGGTCGACGATGAAGCGGCCGAAGCGGGCCACGTCGTCGCCGTTCAGATAGGACAGCTTATCTTCCTTGGAATGGATGCGCTGGAAGACCGGCGGGACGAAGCCTTCCTTCAGGCCGTTGTCCTCGCCGCCGTTGAAGGCCAGCCACATCTGGTGCGCCCCGACGGCGTCCTGGGTTCCCAGCGAGACCACGGGCACGCCGGCGGCCGAGAAGACGCGGTCGTCGCTGGGCGGATAGATCGGGAAGGCGACGCAGTCGACGGCCTGTTCGGCGCACTGCGCACGCAGGGCGCCGAGGACGAAGCCCGACTGGCCGCCGTTGTTCTCACCATACATGACGGTGCGGCCATAGGCGGCGACGTCGGCGTTGATCACGGCGTGGATGCGCGACTTGTCGTGGGCGGCCAGCCAGGCCTTGGCGCCGATCAGGCCCAGCTCCTCCTGGTCGGTCAGGACGAAGATCAACCGATGATCCGTCGCCTGCCCCTTCAGCGTCTTCATCGCTTCGATCATGGCCAGGACCGAGCCGGCGTTGTCCACGACGCCTTGCGACATCGACCCGTCGCTCAGCTTCACCGCGTCATAATGGGCGGTCAGGACGATATCCCTGGGTCCATCGCCCAGGGTGACGACGACGTTCGACCCGGCCATTGGCCCAGAGCGTTGATTGCCGCCCTCGAAGGTCTGGATTTCGTGCGGCAGGCCGGCGGCCGTCAGCTGATCGACGATGACGGCCAGACGCTCGGCGTTCGACGGCCGGACATAGGCGGCTGCGGCCGTCTGGATCGCGGCGCCGGGCTCGTGAGCCAGGGCGGGCGAGGCGGCGAACAGGGCCGCAACGGCGACAAGCGAACGGAACAACATGGCGGACCTCCCCAGGACGATCCGCCAGAGTTAGCCGTCTAGCTCTTCAGACGCCAGCCCGACCGGAACACCAGCCAGCAGACCGTTCCCATAACGACCATCAGCACCGCCGACCCCGCGACCCCGATCGCCAGATTGCTCTCCGCATGGCCGATGAAGCCGTAGCGGAAGCCGTCGATCAGATAGAAGAAGGGGTTGTAGTGGCTGATCGAGCGGAACGGCTCGGGCAGATTGTCGACCAGATAGAAGGTGCCGGACAGGAAGGTCATCGGCATGACGATGAAGTTCTGGACCGCGGCCAGATGGTCGAACTTCTCGCTCCACAGCCCGGCTAGCACCCCGGTCATGCCCATGATGAAGCTGGCCGCCAGGGCGAACCAGACGATGGCCAGGATATTGGCCACGCCCAGGGGCGCGAAGGGCAGGACGCAAAGCGCCGTGACCAGACCGACGACCGCCCCGCGCGTCGCCGCCCCCAGGGTGAAGCCCAGGGTCAGCTCCAGCGGGCTCAGAGGCGGGGTCAGGAAATCAGTGGCCGTGCCCATGATCTTGGCCTGGATCAGGCTGGAGGAGGCGTTGGCGAAGGCGTTGTTCAGCACCGCCATCATGATCAGGCCGGGCGCTACGAACAGGGCGAAAGGCGTGCCGTGCAGCGGCGGCCGCGCGTCCTGCAGCGCGACCACGAAGACCAGCATATAAAGCAGCGTCGTCACCACCGGCGCCGCCACCGTCTGCGCCCCCACCTTCCAGAACCGCCGCACCTCGCGAAGATAAAGGGTCTGAACCCCTATCCAGTTGATCCCCGGATAGCGCCGCGGCTGCGGCAGGCCGGAGGGGCGGGTGGAGATCAGGTCGGGCGTCTCGGTCATGCGCCGCCAGATGCGCTTTGAAGCCTTGCCGCGCAAGGGAGTGGCGAGTGGTTAGTGGCGAGTGACGAGAAAGAGACGCCGAGATCGAGGGACAGGCCGCGCCGTCGCCACTCGCCACTCGCCACTCGCCACTCGAACCCGCCTTAACCTTAACGATGATTCAATATCTGGTTTCTGTGGACAGGATGATTCGCACATCTTGCGTCCCTTAACGGCTGGTTTACGATTAGTTGTAGGTCAAGACCCCGGAGGGGGAGCCTGGACCTAGATATTGAATCCAAACTCGCTGGAGGGTGGCATGACCGCAGGCTGGACCGACGACCGCGTAGGCGCGCTGAAGAAGCTCTGGCTCGAGGGCCAGTCCGCGAGCCAGATCGCCAAACAACTGGGCGGCGGGGTCACCCGCAACGCCGTGATCGGCAAGGTGCACCGTCTGGGCCTGTCCGGCCGGGCCGCCCCGTCGCAGCCGGCGCGCACCGCCGCCACGACCTTCCGCACCGCTCGCCCGCGTCCGACCGCGACGACCCAGGGCGCCGCGGCCCAGCCCTCGGCCCCGCGTCGCCTGGAGGCCGTCCAGCCCAAGCCGGTCCAGCCGGCCGCCCCGGCGCCCGCGCCGATCCCGGACCTGCCGGGCACGGCCACGGTCATGACCCTGGGCGCCCACATGTGCAAATGGCCGATCGGCGACCCGTCCTCGCGCGAGTTCAGCTTCTGCGGCCGTCGCGCCTCGGAAGGCGTCTATTGCGTCGAACACGCCCGCGTCGCCTATCAGCCGCAGGTTCGTCGCGGCAAGGAAAGCGGTTCGGACCTGGCCCGCAGCCTGCGTCGCTACATCTAAGAGCGCTACGCTCGCGACGCGGTCGCTCGCTGCTTGAGCGCGGCGCTTCGCGCGGGTCATGCTCGCGTCACAGATGCTCCTTATGGAGCTGCCTTCCCCCTCGCCGGCCGCCCAAGCGACCGGCGAGACTCTGGGGGCGGGGCTGCGGTTCATCCGGGTTGACGCAGCCCCATCCGCCTTCACCATCGTCATTCCGGGCGAAGGGCCGCTAGGCCCGTAGACCCGGAACCCAGCGGCGCGCGAGAGCGCGAACCTGTTGCGGAGTCGGTCTTTCCGCATCCAGCGGCTTACAGATTTCGCCTTCGGCGCCCCTGGGTTCCGGGTCTCCGCTGCGCTTCGCCCGGAATGACGAAAGAAGAACGCCTAGTTCAACACCCGCCGCGCATCGGGCGTATCCAGCGAAAAGGCCGGAATCTCCGCCTCGAAACTGCGACCGTCCGCATCCATCATATAATAGGCGCCCGCCATCGACCCGCTGTCGGTGCCCAGCGGACAGCCGGACGCATAGGCGTAGCTGGCCCCCGGCTCGATCACCGGCTGTTCGCCGACCACGCCGGGGCCGCGCACCTCTTCCACATGGCCGTGGCCGTCGGTGATGGTCCAGCGCCGGGCCATCAGTTGGACCGTCGATCCGCTCAGGTTCACGATCTCGATCTGATAGGCCCAGACCCAGCGACCGCCGTCGGGATCGGACTGGCCGGCCAGATAGCTGGGCCGCACCCGGATCAGTATGCCGTTGGTCTCGGCGGTATAGGCAGGTCCGTCATGCATGGGCTATATGCTCGCCCCGCCGCGCGCGGGCTGCAAGCGCGACTTGGAGACAAGTCGTGAAAACCGTGTGAGACAGACGCCATGAGCTCCTTCCAAGCGCCCCGTCCCGGCATCCTGCCCGCCCAGTCCATCGAGACGCTGATCGCCACGGGCGCCATCACGTCCGACACCCCGTTCGATCCCGATCAGGTCCAGCCCGCCAGTCTGGACCTGCGCCTGTCGGACCAGGCCTGGCGCGTCCGCGCGTCCTTCCTGCCCGGTCGGCGCAAGGTCGAAGAACGGATCGCCGACGTCACCATGCACGCCATCGAGATCACCGATGCCGGCGTCGTGCTGGAAAAGGGCTGCGTCTATATCGTGCGGCTGCAGGAACGGCTGAACCTGCCCCAGGGCCTGATCGCCCGCGCCAATCCAAAATCGTCCACGGGTCGGGTCGACGTCTTCGTACGCCTGCTGACCGATCAGGGCGCCAGTTTCGACGATGTAGCCGAAGGCTATGATGGTCCCCTGTATCTGGAGATCGCGCCCCAGACCTTCTCCATCTTGGTCCGCCCCGGCACCCGGCTGAACCAGCTGCGGCTGAAGGCCGGCGATCCGCCCAAGCTGGAGACCCGTTCGGTCGGCGTCGATCTGCAGGGCGGCGACATCGTCGGCTTCCGCGGCCGCCGCCACGCCGGGGTCGTCGACCTGGACCATATCGCCGGCCACGACCCGCGCGACTTCTGGGAGCCCCTGTCGCTCCGTCGCGGCGAACTGCTGCTGGACCCGGGCGAATTCTACATCCTGGCCTCCTCCGACGATGTCGAGATCCCGGTCGATCAGGCCGCCGAGATGACGCCGATCGATCCGTCGGTGGGCGAGTTCCGCGTCCATTACGCCGGCTTCTTCGACCCCGGCTTCGGCACCGACGAGGCCCATGGCGCGGGATCGAAGGGCGTCCTGGAGGTCCGCACCCACGACACGCCGTTCCTGCTGGAACACGGCCAGATCGTCGCCCGCCTGGTCTACGAACCCCTGACCGAACGCCCCAGCCGCCTGTATGGCGAAAGCGGCAGCCACTACCAGAACCAGGGCCTGAAGCTGTCGAAGCATTTCCGGGTCTGGTGAGGGAAGTGTCTCCTCCCCACTCGTGGGGAGGTGGCGCGGCGCTCCTTCAGCGCCGTGACGGAGGGGTTCTTCACCGCATCACCAGCGCCCGTGAGACGTCCAGAGCCCCTCCACCCCCGCGCGAAGAGGCGCGGCGGTCCCCCTCCCCGCAAGGCGGGTAGGAGACGATGGCCTCACGTCAGCTTGTCCGCCTTCCTCAGCCCCGGGAACATCGCCGACCACGCCCCCGTGGCCGCCAGCGCGCCGAACCCGCCGAACACCGCCGCCCCGACGGCGCCCAGCAACCGCACCATGACCCCGGAATAGGCCTCGCCCAGCTCGTTCGAGGCGCCGATGAACAGCATCGACACCGACGACACCCGCCCGCGCATATGGTCGGGCGTGGCCAGCTGGATCAGGGTCTGGCGCACATTGACGCTGATCATGTCGGCCGCCCCGCCGATCAACAGGGCCAGTCCCGACAGCCAGACGATCTTGGACAGGCCGAAGGTCAGGGTGCACAGGCCGAACACCGCGACGGCCGAGAACATCCACCGCCCCCCGTTCCGCCGGATCGGGAACCGGCTCAGATAGATGGCCATCCCCATGGCGCCGACGCCGAAAGCGGCCCGCAGCAGGCCAAAGCCTTGCGGTCCCACATGCAGGATGTCGCGCGCGAAGATCGGCGTCAGCAGGGCCACCCCGGCCAGCAGCACCACCACCAGGTCCAGCGATATGGCGCCCAGGACGATCTTGGTCTTCCACACATAGGCCAGACCCTCCTTGACGGAATCCACCGGCGACAGCGGATGGGCCTGGGGGGCCGGCTTGCCGCTGGTGCGGATCAGGATGAAGGCCGCGATCGCCAGCAGGAACATGCCTAGGGCGACCGCATAGGCTAGGGGCACATTGACCCCGACGATCACCCCGCCCAGGGCCGGCCCGGCGATGGCGCCGGTCTGGAAAGCGATGGACTGGGCCGCGATGGCCGGCGGCAGGGCCTTGCGCCCCACCACCATGGGCAGGAAGGCCTGACTGGCCGGCGCCAGGAAGGCCCGCGCAGCGCCGAACACGGCCGCCACCGCCAACAGCCCCCACAGCGGCGGCGCCCCGTGCAGGGCCAGAGCCAGGAAGGCGGCCGCGCAGGACGCCTCGACCAGGATGGAGATCCACACCGTACGCTTCCTGTCGCGCCGGTCGGCCATGGCGCCGGCCGGCAGGGTGAAGGCCAACAACGGCAGGAACTGACACAGGCCGACCAGGCCCAGATACAGGCTGGCCTCCTCGATCGGATGATCGCGCCGCGCGATCTCATAGACCTGCCACAACAGGGCCGAGGACTGGATCTGGATCGCCAGCACGGCGACCACCCGGCCGAACCACAACAGGCGGAAGTCGCGAATGCCCCAGGGACTGGACGGCCCCTCCGGCGGCCCGGACGACGAGAGGGGTGGAGCGGGCGGCGTGGGAGAGCCGGCGTCGATGGATTCTGTGGTCACGTTCTTCGGGGGTATTTCGGATAGGGCGAACCATCGCGGTGGAAATAACGGTCCGCGCCCTCGGGCAGGACCATGTCGATATCGGGATAGTCGCAGGCGGTGACGGTCGGGCTGCGCGTGCCGACCTCCAGCAGAACCGCCTCGCGGCCGGATCGGTTCTCGATCTTGTGGCCGTTCGGGACCCCGGCCTTGAAGCCCGCGCAGTCGCCGGCGCGCAGGATCGTCTCGCCGTCGTCCTCGATCAAGACGACCTCGCCCTCGACCACCATGACGAACTCGTCCTCGGCCGCGTGCCAGTGACGCTGGCTGGACCAGGCCCCGTCCGGCAGGCGCAGCAGGTTGACCCCGAACTGGTCCAGGCCCGCCGCATCGCCCAGCCGCCAGCGGCGGCGCGGCTTGCAGGGACCGGCGAATTCCTCCGGATAGGTCGTGCCGTCGCCGCGCGGGGCGGCGTCGATGTCGATCTTGGGCATGGGCCTTCTCCCCGTTGCGCGTTGTCCGTAAAGCATAGGCGCATGAGCCGCGCATCAACTCCTGTGATCGATCCTGTCGAACTGACCCGCGACCTGATCCGCATTCCGTCCGTCACCCCCGCCGACGAAGGGGCGATGGACGTTCTCGAACGTCATCTGACCGCCCTGGGCTTCCACTGCCGCCGTCTGGCCTTCGAAGGGCCGGGCGGAGAGGGCGTCCACGCCCGGATCGAGAACCTGTACGCCCGGCGCGGAACCGCCTCGCCCAACCTCTGTTTCGCCGGCCATACGGACGTGGTGCCGACCGGGCCGTCGGACCAGTGGTCGTCGCAACCCTTCACCGCCGAGGTCCGCGACGGCGTCCTCTATGGGCGCGGCGCGGTGGACATGAAGGGCGGAATCGCCGCCTGGGTCGCCGCCGTGTCCCAGGTCATCGCGGAGGGCGAGGTTCCGGGCTCCCTCTCCTTCCTGATCACCGGCGACGAGGAAGGCCCGGCCCTGCACGGCACCAAACGGGTGGTCGAGACCCTGGCGGCCGAAGGCGAGGTCATCGACGCCTGCGTCGTCGGCGAGCCGTCTTCGTCGCAACATCTGGGCGACATGATCAAGGTCGGCCGACGCGGCTCCCTGAACACCTGGATCACCGTCACGGGCAAACAGGGCCACGTCGCCTATCCCGAGCGTGCGGCCAATCCCGCCCCGGTGATCGCCCGGCTGATGAGCCGGCTGAACGATCATGTCCTCGACGACGGCTATGAGGGTTTCCCGCCGTCGAACCTCGAGATCACCACCATCGACATCGGCAATCCGGCCACCAACATCATCCCGGCCGAGGCCAGGGCGCGGCTGAACATCCGCTTCAACCCTAGCCATACGGGAGACGACCTGATCGACTGGCTGAACCGCGAGGCGGGCGCCATGCAGGCCGAGACCGGGCTGCGGATCACGTTGGAGCACCTGTGTTCCGGCGAAGCCTTCCTGACCGAGCCCGGCGTCTTCGTCGCGGCGGTCCAGGACGCCGTCGAGGCCGTCGCCGGCCGCCGCCCCGAGGCCTCGACCACCGGCGGCACCTCCGACGCCCGTTTCATCCGCGCCCTGTGCCCGGTGCTGGAACTGGGCCTGGTCGGCCAGACCATGCACCAGATCGACGAACGGGTGCCGGTGGCGGAACTGGAGACCCTGACGGCGGTTTATCGCCGGGTCATCGAGACGGTGTTCGAGCGGTTGTGAGGACCTTCCGTCACCTCCCCGCCGCGCGGCGAGGTGACGGGCCAGTATCGCGCTTGTGCAACGATCCTCGCTCGGCGAAAATCGAATCATGGCCAAGCCGATCAAGAGCACGACGACCGAGTGGCGCGACGTCGTGCTTGTCTGCCGAAAATGCTCGAAGAAGCTGGACGGCGGCTTCGGCCCCGACGGCGACATGACGCTGAAGAAGGCCCTGCGGAAGTATCTGCACCTGAAGAAGGGCAAGAAGGGGCGCAAGGGCGAGTTGACGGTGGCGGGGACCGACTGTTTCGACATCTGCCCCAAGGGCGGCGTGGTGGCGGTCAACGCCGCCCAGCCCAAGAAGCTGCTGATCATCCCGGCCGGGGCCGACCTGTTCGAGGTCAAGACGCGGCTGGGGCTGGACGACGGGCGGCGGTTGAAGGTGGTCCTGCCCGACTAGATCACGCGTCGGGCGCCTTCCTTCCGACGCCGAGCCGTGGCAGATCGGCGTCATGGATGATGCCAAGATCGAGAAACGCGTCGGCGTGCAGGCCACTTCCGACCGGTTGTGGGAGCTGGTCTCGGACCTGTCGCGATGGAATATCTGGAATCCCTATGAGACCGATGTCGAGGGCGCCATCGCCTTCGGCGGACAGCTGGAGATAACCGAAGCCTTTCCGGGTCAGCCGCAACGCCGGGTGACCGCACGCGTCGCCGAATGGCGGCCCTATGTGCGGCTGGTCTGGACTGAGAACCGGGGCTTCCTGTTCCGCAGCCTGCGCTACATCGACATCGAGGAACTGGACAAGGGCCGGTGCATCGTCTCCTCCGCCCACAAGTTCGCGGGCCTGAGGGGCGAGCTGTTCCACGACAAGCACCGGATCGCCCTGCGCGACGCGCACCAGGCCATCGTCGACCGGCTCAAGGCCGAAGCCGAGGCCTGATCCGTCAGCCCGTCACCCCTTGGCCAGGGTGTCCATGATGTTCAGGATCGCCGGTCCCAGGATGACGATGAACAGCACCGGCAGGAAGAACAGGATCATCGGCACCGTCAGCTGGGCCGGCAGGGCCGAGGCCTTCTTCTCGGCCGCCGACAGACGCAGCTCGCGGTTCTCCTTGGCCATGACGCGCAGGGCCGCCGACAGCGGCGTGCCATAGGTTTCGGCCTGGGTCATGGCGACGGCGACCGACTTGACGCCCGGATGATTGGTGCGCTTGCCCAGGTTCTCGTAGGCCAGGCGCCGGTCCGGCAGATAGCTGAGCTCGGCCGACAGCAGCGTCAGTTCCTCGGCGAGGTCGATCGACGAGGTGCCGATCTCTTGGCTGACCTTGGTGATCGCCGCCTCGATCGACATGCCCGCCTCGACGCAGATCAGCAGCAGGTCCAGGGCGTCGGGAAACGCCTGCATGATCGAGGTGCGCCGCTTGGTGATCCGGTTCTTCAGGAACAGGTTCGGCGCATAGAAGCCGGCCACGGCGGCGGCCATGCAGGCGGTGATCTTGTTCATCGTGGGCCAATCCACGATCTTGATCACGAACATGTAGAAGGCCGTCACCATCAGGAACAGGAAGGGTGACGCGAAGCGGAAGAAGTAGAAGGTCGTCAACGGACGCGGTCCGCGATACCCCGCCTGGGCCATCTGGTCGGCGACCTTGGGGTCCTCCAGCAGCTTGGTCAGGTTCAGCCGGTCCACGACCCGTTTCTTGAACCCTTCGTCGTCGGTGTGGCGCAGCCCGCCCGCTCCCGACTGGATGGCGGCCCGCGACCGGCGTTTCAGCTCGTCGCGCCGTTCGGAAACCGCCTTCATCCGCTTGTCCAGCTTCACCCCGCCGGTCATCGACGACAGCAGGGTCAGGACGGTGGCGAAGACCAGAACCCCGACGCCCAGGCTGAGCAGGTTCTGCGGGTCGGTGATGAAGCGGATGAAGCCCTGCATGGTCCCGCCTCAGATCTTGAACGAGATCATGCGCTTCATCACGAAGACGCCGGTGCCCATCAGGGCGGCCGCCACCAGCAGCAGGAAGTTGCCGCGGTAGTCGGTGAACAGGATCATCATGTAGCTGGGACTGGACAGCATCACCATGGTCATCACCGCCGGCGGCAGGGCGGCGATGATGCCGGCCGAGGCCAGGGCTTCGGACGACAGGGCCTTGACCTTCTCGGCCATCATCCGGCGCGCGCGCAGCACGGCCGACAGATTGCTCAGGGCCTCGGCCAGATTGCCGCCGGTCTTCTGCTGGATGGCGATGACGATGGTGAAGAACCGAAGTTCCGGCGTCGGCATCTGTTCGAACATCTTGTCCAGCGCCTGTTCCAGCGTCATGCCGACCCCCAGGGCCTCGACGAGTTTCTTGAACGCTGGACCGAGCGGCGCCGGGCTCTCGCGGGCGATGATCTTGAAACATTCGTGGACCGGCAGGCCGGACTTGATACCCCGGACGATGACATCGACGGCGTTCGGAAACTCCAGCGAGAACTTCTTCATCCGTCCCTTGGCCAGGAAGCCGACGACCCACCGGGGCAAGCCCAGACCGACGATGATCCCCAGACCCAGGGCCAGAAGAACGTGCAGCCCGGCCACCAGGGCGCCCAGGCCGGCGATCAGGCCGGCGACGACGCTGATGATGTAGAATGTGCGTACACTGATCGTCAGGCCAGCCTGCTTCAGCTTGGCGGCCATGTTAGCGCGGGCCTTGCGTTCGCGGCGCTCGGCGTCCTGCAGCTGGACCATGATCTGCTTGCGGCGCGCCTCGGGCGTATTGGCCGCGGCGGCGGCCTTGCGGGCCGTGGCGGCGTTGCGCTTGCCCTCGCCCAGGTTCTGGGCGCGCTTGACCGCCTGGCTGGAAGAATCTTCGCCGCCGACGAAGACCCAGCCAAGGCCGCCGATGGTGATGAAGGCCAGAACGGCGGCGAGGATCGGCAGCATCGCCCTACTCCGCCGCGTCGAGGGCGTCGGCCAGCTCGCGCTCCAGCCCGTAGTAACGGGCGCGGTCCCAGAACCGGGGGCGGGCGATGCCGGTCGAGCGGTGACGCCCCACGACCTTGCCGTGCTCGTCCTCGCCGGTGATGTCGTAGACGAACAGGTCCTGGGTCACGATCACGTCGCCCTCCAGCCCCACCACCTCGGTGATATGGGTGATGCGGCGCGACCCGTCGCGCAGGCGGGCGGCCTGGACGATGACGTCGACCGAGCCGACGATCATCTCGCGGATGGTCTTGGAGGGCAGACCGTAGCCGCCCATGGTGATCATCGATTCCATCCGGCTGATGGCCTCGCGCGGGGAGTTGGCGTGCAGCGTGCCCATCGAGCCGTCGTGGCCGGTGTTCATGGCCTGGAGCAGGTCGAAGGCCTCGGGACCGCGCACCTCGCCGACGATGATCCGTTCGGGACGCATCCGCAGACAGTTCTTCACCAGATCGCGCATGGTGATCGTGCCCTGACCCTCCAGGTTCGGCGGCCGGGTCTCAAGGCGCACGACGTGCGGCTGCTGCAGCTGCAGTTCGGCGGCGTCTTCGCAGGTGATGACCCGCTCGGTCGGGTCGATGAAGGCCGTCAGGGTGTTCAGCAGGGTCGTCTTGCCCGAGCCGGTGCCGCCCGAGATGACCAGGTTGCAGCGCGAGGCGCCGATGACGCCCAGGACGCGCGCGCCCTCGGGACTGATGGACTTGAAGTCCACCAGATTCTTCATCGTCAGCTTGTCCTTCTTGAACTTCCGGATCGTCAGGGTCGGTCCGTCCAGCGCCAGCGGCGGCGCGATGACGTTGACGCGCGAGCCGTCGGGCAGGCGGGCGTCGCAGATCGGACTCGACTCGTCCACGCGGCGGCCGACCTGGGACACGATCCGCTGGCAGATATTCATCAGCTGGCCGTTGTCGCGGAACCGGACATTGGTCAGCTGGACCTTGCCGGCCACCTCGATGAAGACCCGGCCGGCGCCGTTGACCATGATGTCGGCGATGTCGTCTCGCGCCAGCAGCGGCTCCAGCGGACCGTAGCCGAGGACGTCGTTGACGATGTCCTGGACCAGATGCTCCTGCTCGGCGACCGACATGGAGACGTTCTTGATCGCCACCAGTTCGGCGACGATGTCGCGGATCTCTTCCGACGCGGCCTTGGTGTCCAGCTGAGCCAGCTGGGCCAGGTCGATGGTGTTCATCAGCGCGTTGAAGATGGTCGTCTTCGTGGCGTGATAATAGTCGCTCTGCTCCCGGACGATCTCGGCGACCGCCTGGGCTTTTTTCAGCTGTTCGAAGCCGGCGGTGGCCTTGGGGCCGGCGGTTTTGCTTCCCTGCGGGGCGGGGTTGGGCGCTTCAGGAGCGGGCGCCGGTCGCGACGCCAGGGCGTCGAGGCGGTCCGGCTTCGGAGTTGCAGGCTGCACGGGCGCGTCCGCGCGAGCGAAGGCCTCGGCGACGGGTTCGAAGTCCGTCCCGCCGTCAAAGGCGAAGGCCTCGGTCTGTACGCCCGGCGTGGGTTGACGAGGCGCGGCCGCGAACTCGGGCGCGCCCGCCGGCTGGGGAACGGGACGCGGCGGCGCGGCGGCGACGCCAGGCTGGCCTGTGCGTTTTCCGAACACCCGTCAGCGCTTCTTGAACATGGAGCCGAACAGGGACTTCGACTCGCTCGAAGCCGCCTTGCCCGGTTTGGCCTTGGGTCCGGCCAGCGCCGGCAGTTCCCGGCGCGACACGATCTGGGCCAGGGTCTGGAAGGCTTCGGCGGCCTTGGTCTTGGCGCCGGCGTCCAGGATCATCTGACCGTTGTTGGCGGCCGCGCCGAAGGTCTTGGCGTCGAAGGGAATGATCAGGCTGGGGTGGACGCCCAGGGCGGCGCCGAAGTCCTTGGCCGGGATTTCCGGACGGCCCGGCACGCCGACCTGGTTCAGCACCAGCCGCGGCGGCGCGTCATTGGGGCGACCCGACCGGACCAGGTCCATCATGTTCTTGGCGTTGCGGAGCGAGGCCAGGTCGGGGGTGGCGATCACGACCACCTCGTCGGCGCTGATCAGGGTGCGGCGCATCCACGGCGACCACAGGTGCGGCAGGTCCAGGACCACGAAGGGGGCGGTCGAGCGGATCCGTGTGGTCACCTCCTCGAAGGCCTCGGTCGAGATGTCCCAGTCGGTGTCCAGGGTGGCGGGCGCGGCGAACAGGCTGAGCTTGTCGGTGCATCGGACCATCATCCGGTCCAGCAGGGTCGAGTCCAGACGGTCGGGCTGGCCCAGGGCGTCGGCGACGCCGTTCAGCGGATCCTGATTGAAGTCCAGGCCGGCGGTGCCGAACGGCAGGTCATAGTCGACGATGACGGTGTTGGCGCCGATGCGCTCGGAGATGGCGTAGGCGGTGTTGTGGGCCACGGCCGAGGCCCCCGCTCCGCCCCGCGCGCCGACGAAGGCGATGGAGCGGCCGACGAAGGGCTGGGCCGGATCATTGAACAGGCCGCCGATGGCCGCGATCAACTGCAGCGGCTGCAGCGGGCCGACCAGATACTCGCTGACCCCGCGCCGCATCAGTTCGCGGAACAGCAGGATGTCGTTGGTCGGACCGACGACGACCACCTTGGTGCCGGAGTCGCAGACCTCGGCCAGCTGATCGACCTCCCAGAGCAGGGTCTGGGGATCCTTTAGGCATTCGACGATGATCAGCGGCGGCGTCGGTTCGTGACGATAGGTCTCGACCGCGGCCATGATGCCGCCGATGCGGATCTGGGTCGTGGCCCGCGACAGGCGCCGGTCCTGGGCCGCGCGCTCGGCCGCCGCCAGGGTGTCCTGACGTTCGGCGAACACGTGAATGGCGATGCGCGGCACCGACACCTCGCCGATGGCGCTCGACGGGGCCAAACCGACGGGGGCCAGACCGGCGGAAGCCAGGTCTGCAGGGACGACGCCGACGGAAGCCGTGTCCGGAACCGGGACGAAATTGGACTGGGCCTGGGCCACCATGTCGCCCACCGGATTGAAACCGGCGGCGGGCGAGACCGGGCTCGCCGGCTGAAGCGTCTGGGCGCGCGGACCAGGTTCCGCCGTTGACGTCGGGCTCGGCGCGGTGAACTGCAGCGGCGCGCGCGCCGGCTCGCTCGGGAAGGCGCCAGGCTCGGAGAAATCCATATCGACGTCGAAGTCGTCGTCGAAGGTCTCGATATCTCGGGAAGCGGGAATGCTCATGGGGCTATTCCACCGCCGTCGAGACTCGTGTCCGAGCAACCAGAGTCTCTTGCGGGGCAGCCGTCAGCCTTCCAGCTCGATAGTTGTCGAACACGACCGATCGACGTCCGGCGTCAGCAGGGGTCAAAGCGCGTGGCGCGACGATGTCGCGGGGGTCGGCGATCTGAGCTGCCAGATTTGCAGTCACGGCGCAGCCGAAGTTGGCGCTGGTCCTATTGTCTCCCGTACGGCTCAGATTGCCCCAGGCCGTCCCGCAGCGGGGTACGGCCGCCTGAATGGTCTCGAAGCCGACGAGAACGGGAGCGCGGGGGTCAGGCCCAGTATAGCTGATGATGCGAAGTTGCTCCGACGCCAGGCCGAGACGCTCCAGCATGGCGTGGACGTCATAGGCGGCCTTGACGGCGACGGGATCTCCACCGGCCGGGGCTTCGATCACGATCACCTCGGCGCCAGACACGGCAAACCGCCGGGCCAGGTCGCTTAAAGCGGCATTCTGATTGGTGGACAGCCCGTCTTCGTGAACCGCGAAGGCGATCCGATCCAGGCCATTTTCGACCTGAAGCGAATATCGCGACGTCGGCGTCAGCGGAGCCGGCCCGCCCAGGCTTGCGGGACCGCCGACACAGCTGACAAGTCCGAAGACTGGAGCCGAAAAAGCGAGCGCGATAACGAGCGCCTTGGGGGTGCGGATCATGGGCTTACTCGATCACATAGCCGACCGCGCCCTGCCACTCGGCTCCGGGCCGGTCGCTCGACGGGGCGGGCGATCCGTAGATCTGGTTCAACTGGCCGAACAGCATGGTCTGCGAATCGCTCGCGATACGGAGGCCGTCAGCCGGCGTCTGCATCCGGTCGGGCGAAGTCGGTGAGACGATATAGGGTTCGACGATTACAACCAGTTCGGTCTCGCCGCTCAGAAAGTCCCGTGACCGAAACAGCGAACCCAGCACGGGGAGGTTGGTGACGCCGGGCAAGGAATCCACCGTCTGGCGGGAACTTTCCTGAAGCAGACCGGCGATCATCATGGATCCTCCAGAAGGCAGTTCGACCGTATTCTCGCTGCGTCGGACAGTCAGACCCGGAAGGGTGATGGAAGAAGCGGTGCCGGCGCCTATGGTGAATCCGCCCTCATCGGTCAGTTCCGACACCTCCACTTTCACCTGCAGCGAAATCCTTCCCTCGGACAGCACGACCGGCCGGAAGGACAGCCCCACGCCGTAAGGCTTGTAGGTCACTGTAATGGTGCCGTCCTTGTCGCGGCCGGTGGGCAGGGGGAACTCGCCGCCGGCCAGGAAGTTGGCGGATTCGCCATTTACGGATGTCAGGTTGGGTTCGGCCAAGGTACGGGCCAAGCCCACGCGCTCGAACGCCTCGAGACATCCGGTGGCGTTCGTACCCGTCATCGTCTGGAAGGCTGTCGATGCGGCGCTGGAAATCACATCCGTCAGCGAACTACCAGAGCTGCTGCTCCTGGTGTTGCGAACGAAATTCAAGTCATCGCCAATATTGGTCTGGGTAGTGTCCACGACGCTGTTGGCGTTATCGACGATGCTCGAAGTCGAAGTCGAATTCGAATGGTTCGTCGTCCGGCCGCCATTCTGATTATAGCAAAGGCCGCTTCCCCCAAGCGCCGCGCCGTTGACCCCGTAGGTGTTCGGTCGACTGAAGCCGTAGGAATGAATCCCGGACCCCTTCAGAATATCGGCGCTGAAACCCAGTTGCTTCAGGCTGCTGCGCTGGACCTCGACCACCCGCACCTTCAGTGTGACCTGATCAGACCCCGCCACACTGATCATGTTGATCACCTTCTCAGGTGCAGACACGAAGGCGCGAGCCACTTGAGCGGCTTGTGCGGCCTGAGCCGGAGATGCGGCGACACCCGTCAGGATCACACTATCGTTGACAGCCTCGGCACGGATTTCGCCGCCAGGGGCGAGACGGCCGAGCGTGTCCTGAAGGGCGCTGGTGCCGGCGTCGACGCGTACGCGCAGGCTCAGGATGGTGCGGCCGGCGGCGTCCAGGAAGACGGCGTCGGTCTCGCCCGGCGCGACGCCGATGACGGTGATGCGGCGCGGCGAATGCAGCATGGCCTCGGCCACCTGCGGATTGGATACGATGACGTCGCGCGCGTCGGCCGGCAGATCGACCGCGAACGAGGTGCCGCGCGGCAGGTTGATCAGTCTCTGCGCCGCCCCGGTCGAGACGGCGGTGCGGCTCTGGGCCAGGACCTCGGCGGGCGCGGCGCCCCCGGCGATCAGGGCGCTGGCCAGGGCGGCGGTGAAAAGACGCATGGTCGGCTTCCTCACGGCGTCACCACCTCGGGCGCGCCGCCGCGGTAGATGCGGACGGTCTGGCGTTGGGGGGCTGCGGCGGCGGCGGCGCGGCGGATCGAGCCGGACGGACCGGCCGTGTCGGCATAGGAACGCAGCGACAGGGACAGCTCGCCCTGGGCCTTGGCCTGAGCCAGGATTTCGGCGTCCTGGGGACCGACCTCCAGCGTGGCGGTCGCCCCGACCACCGCCTGTTCGTCGTCGCCGGCGCGGGTCGACTGGTCGATGGCCAGAACCTTGACGTTGTGCAGCACGGTGCCGGCGATGAATTTGCCGCCGCCGCCCTCGACGCCGCTCTTGTCCTCGCCGGTGAAGACCACATCGACCCGATCGCCGGGCAGGATGAAGCCGCCGGCGGCGGATTCCACCGTCACGCCGATGGCCATGGCCCGCATGCCGGGCTCCAGATAGGCGGCCAGATAGCCGCTGTCGCCGGCCCGCACGATCTTGCGGCCGACGATGGGTTCTCCGGCGAGAATGGGTTCACGCACCACCGACCCCACATAGTCGGCCTTGGCGCCGGAACTCGCGACCCGGTTGATGACCTTGGCCGCGCCCTCCACCACGTTCTCGGCCTTTTCGGCGGGAGCCTCGGCGGCGGGTTTGGCCGGGATCGGCGTCGAGCCGTCGGTGATGAAGGCCGGATTGACCTCGTCCAACGGCCACTCTTTCCAGGCCAGGTCCCCGTCCGTCAGACGCTTGCCGGGCGCCAGATCCTTCGCCGCAACCAGGATCTTGGCCATCGGACGGGCCTCCACCGGCGCGGCGGCGGCGGGAGCGGCGGGCTCTGAACCGTTGCCCATGGCGCGGACGACCAGGGCCAGGCCCAGGGCGGAAACGGCGGCGATACAGATGACGGCGATGCGGGCGGGCTTCATCCATAAAACTCCAACAGACGCCGCGACCCGGACTCGGTCCATGATGCGCTGTCGTTAACGATCATGACGCCGCCGGGTTAATGCGTTCCTAAGCTCGACGAACACGCGTCGCGCCTACAGCAGGCCGCTCATCAGGTCGGCGTCGGGGAAGGCCATCAGGGCGCCGATGGCGATGGCGACGCCGTAAGGAATATGTCCCTTGGGCTCGAGCAACCGCGCCGTCCAACCCGGGGCGGACGGCACGACGAACTGAAGGTGCTGGCGCGCCGCGATCAGCAGCAGGCAGAACAGCCCGCCCGCGACGCCGGTCCACAGCAGGAACATGGCCGATCCGCTCCAGCCCAGCCACAGGCAGCTGGCGGCGATCAGCTTGGCGTCGCCGCCGCCGATCCAGTTCAGGGCGAACATGCCGGCGCCGACGATCAGGGCCAGGACGGCCACCCCGACATGAACGCCAAGGTCCGCCGGCCCCAGTCCGGCCGCCAGGCCGATTGGAAAGAACAGGACGATCAGCGCCAGCGAGATCCAGTTGGGGATCTTCATCGTGACCAGATCATGCAGTCCGCCGACGATGACGAGGGCGGGCATCAGGCTCAGGGCGAGCAGAAGGACGGATTCCATCCCTTGGGTCTAGCGGCCGGACGTTAAGTTCGGGTTTCGCCCGCCGGGTCGCGCGCAAAGAGAAAGGGCCGGGGCGTCGCCGCCCCGGCCCTTCCCGGTTTCAAGACTTATTCAGTCTTACGCGTCCTTGCCGAGCTCGGCGCCGACGTTCTCGAGAGTTTTCTCAAGGTTGCCGCCGAGGGTGGTCAGGGCGGTGATGATGACGACGGCGATCAGGGCCGCGATCAGGCCGTATTCGATGGCCGTGGCGCCCGACTCGTCTTTAGCGAAACGCGAAACAAACTTGGTCATTGCATAGGTCCTTTGATTTATGTCCAGCGAGCAGATGGCGGGGGGAGCCGGTAGCCCGCTTGACCCCCAAAACGCAGGATGAGAATGCCCAACGCACATTAAGGCTGAGTCACGAATTGTGGTTACGCACGGATTCACCAAAGAAAAATCGCTTTGGGTGGCTTCAGCCTTTGTTGAGGAACCCGGCAGCATTATGCGCGCGTCCGCGTTCACACGCGCTATCGCACCAGAGTCGCCGATGCTCCGCCCTTCGATGATCCTCATGACCGCCGCCCTGGTCGCCGCATCCGCCCTCGCGCCGCTCGCGGCCTCGGCCCAAACCGCTTCCCAGGCCGGCGCCCTCAATGTCGAGATCGACCGCTCCGCCCGCGTTCAGTTGAGCGGATCGGCCTCGTCCGTCATCGTCGGCAATCCGGCCATCGCCGATGTCACCGTCGTCGACGCCTATACCCTGTTCATCGTCGGCAGGGGCTATGGCGTCACCGAAGTGGTCGCCGTGGACGGCGTCGGCCGCACCCTGTTCCAGCGCGAGATCGTCGTCACCGGCGGGTCGACCGGCACGGTCCGGGTGTGGCGCGGCGCCCAGGCCACCGAGATGGCTTGCGGCGCCTCCTGCGCGCCCAGCCTCCGCAAGGCGGAAGGAGCCACTTCTTCCTCCTCCGTCGCCCCCTGAGGTCGGTCGATGATCCGCCCCATACGTCCGGACGTATGGCGTTCCAGGCTTGGACGTCGTCATCGGACCGACGCCCGTAGAGCCCGCGAGGGCGCCGCGGCGGTCGAGTTCGCCATGGTGGCCCTGCCCTTTTTCGTTCTTCTATATTCGCTGATCGAACTCGGCCTGGTCTTCATGATCGACGCCGTGGCCGAAAACGCGGTCGTCGACGCCACCCGCCTGGTGCGGACCGGCCAAGCCTATGAGCAGGGCTTCGACGCGACCAAGTTCAAGACCGCCTTCTGCAATAATATGAGCGTCTTCAAGAGCGGTTGCGCCGCACGGACCACGGTCGACGTCCGCGTGGTCGCCAGTTTCGCCGCCACCGACGAAGGCGAGGACGCCGACGGCGACGGCGTCCCGGACAAGGACAACTATAACGGCGGCGACGCCGAGGACCTGGTGGTGGTCCGGATCTGGTACCGCCAGCCGATGATCGCCCCTTCCCTGACCCAGGCGGTCTCCAAGGGCGGCCCCGGCGAGATCGTCATCTCCTCCACCACCGCCTTCCGCAACGAGCCCTGGCGTGCGTAGGTCGCTGATCCGCCGTCTGGCCGGCGATGTCCGCGGCGTGTCCGCCGTGGAATTCGCCCTGATCGCCCCGGTGATGATCCTGTTCTACGCCGGACTGGTCGATCTGAGCCAGGCCTATATGGCGCTGAAGCGGACCAACCACGTGGCGGCGACGGCCGCGGATCTGGCGTCTCAGTCCCTGAGCCTGACCAGCGTCGACGTCGACAACATCTTCCAGGCCGGGCCGCACATCATGGCCCCCTTCGCCTCCCCCGATCTGGAGCAAAGGATCAGCAGCGTGACCCGGGTGTCCTCCACCACCTACAAGATCGACTGGAGCCGCAGTTCGAAGAGCACAGGAGCTCTGGCGAACGATCTGGCTCTGGCCGACGCCAAGGTGCCGGCGAACATGCTGGACAATGGCGAATCCGTGCTGATCGCCGAGGCGGCCTATACCTACAAGTCGCCCTTCCAGGCCTTCCTGCCCGAGTTTCGTTTCCAGCGTCGCGCCCTGCTCGAACCGCGCCGGACCGCCGTCATCACCTGCACGACCTGCTGATCAGGCCGTCAGCGCCCGTCGCAGGGCCGAAATTTTGGCCTCAGTCTCGGCCAGTTCCGCCTCGGGATCGCTGTCGGCCACGATCCCGGCGCCGGCCAGGGTGCGAAAACGCCAGCGGCCGTCGATGCATTCGAACGAGGCCGTGCGGATCAGCACCGAGGCCGTCAGCCCCCCGCCCTCTTCCAGAATGAACAGAGACCCGCACCAGGCGCCGCGCGGCGGCTCCAGACCGGCGATCACCTTCATGGCCTGATGCTTGGGCGCCCCGGTGATCGAGCCCGGCGGAAAGCTCGCCGCCAGCAGGTCGGCCGGCGTCACCCCCGGATCGGCCCGCCCCACCACGGTCGAGACCAGATGATGGACGGTGGGATGGCTCTCGACCGCGAACAGCCGATCCACCGCCACCGACCCGGCGCGCGACACCCGCGCCAGATCGTTGCGCATCAGATCGACAATCATCAGATTTTCGGCCCGGTCCTTGGCGCTGGCCCGCAGTTCGGCGGCCAGGGCGGCGTCCTCGACCGGATCGGACGAGCGGGCCCGGGTGCCCTTGATCGGCCGGGCCTCGATCCGGCCGCCGACGCCGTCGAAGGCCAGGAAAAGCTCGGGCGAGTTCGACACCAGGGCCAGATCCCCGACGCGCCAGAAGGCGCCATAGGACGAGGCCCGCCCTTGCTGCAGCCGCAGGAAGACGTCGAACGGATCGGCCTCGGGTTTCAGCGTCCCGTTCCAGCCGCGGGCGATATTGGCCTGGAACAGCTCGCCCGCCGCGATCCGCGCCACCACCTCGGCGACGGCCTCGCGATAGGCCTGCTCCGGCGCCTCGGCCGCAAACCCCTCGGCCGGCGGTTCCGTCGAAGGCGGCGCCGGTCGGGCGGCGACCAGCCAGGCGGCGGCGCGGTCGGCGGCGGCCTCGGCCTCGGCCGGATCGCGTCCCCGGCCGATCGCCCGGACCCTGTGCCGATGGTGATCGAAGCTCAGCAGGGACGGATAACGGGCCAGGATCAGATCGGGCCAGACCGGCGTCCGCGCCCCCGTCGCAGGACGCGCCCCGGCGTCATAGGCGGCCAGACCGACCGTGCCCGCCCCCCAGGCCGGATCGCGCAAAGGTCCGAACAGATCGGCCTCGACCTCGCCGACATGAACCCGGTCCGGCCCGGTCGCCAGATGGGACCAGCGCCCGCCCGGCCCGCCGTCCGACAACAGGGCCAGGGCGCCGTCCGCCCCGCCGATCCCGACGGCGACCTCCAGCGGTTCCGTCCACGGATGATCACGGACGACGACGTGGCTCAGACCCTCGCTCACGCCGACAGCCGCGCCTCGATCCGCTCGCGCAGGCCCGCATCGACGCCCAAGGCCTGCTCAAGATAGGCGTCCAGCGACCCGTGGCGGGACTCGATCTCGGCGATGGCGGCTTCCAGATAGGCGGGCTCCACCCCCAGGAAGGCGACCACCGCGTCGTCCGAGGCGACCCGGCCGGTCATCTTTTGCAGCTGTTTCGCGATCGACGGCGCCCGGCCGGCCAGGTCGACTGCGGTGTTGGTCAGCAGATAGTCCTCGACCATGTCGTCGCGGTGCACGCCCAGCAGATGATGGGTCAGGGCGGCGAGGAAGCCGGTCCGGTCCTTGCCGGCCGCGCAATGGATCAGCACCGGCCGGTCCTGGTCGTCCCCCATACCGGCGAGCGCGTTGAAATAGCGGCTGAAGACCTCCTGATGCGAGGCGTCGAAAGGCAGGCTGCGATAGGTCCGCTCCATGAACCGCCGGCCCGAGGCCGGGGTCAGGTCCTCGGTCTTCAGGAAGGTGATGTGCGGCGCCTCGACCCCGTCGTCCATCCCGCCCTCGATCACCAGGGCGTCGAACCCGTCATGCCGGCGCGACGGCTGGTCCCGCCGCTCGCCCGGCCGCCTCAGATCGACCACCGCGCCGAGGCCCAACCCCTTCAGCCGCTCCAGATCCGCATCGCTGGCCCGCGCGTGATGGGCCGAACGCAGCAGGCGGCCGGGACGCACGCGTCGCCCGGCCGCCGTGGCGTAATCGCCATAGTCGCGGAAGTTGTCGATGGCCTCGAAGGCATGAAGACGGTCGCTCATGCCGTCCTTTTAGCGCGCCGGCAGCAGGCCCGCCATGGCGTCCAGATAGGCGACGAAGGCGGCGCGGCCCGCTTCGGTCAGCCTGGCCTCGGTCAGGGGCTTGCGGCCGACGAAACTCTTGGTCACGGCCACGAAGCCCGCGTCCTCCAGCTTTCTCAGATGGACCGACAGATTGCCGTCGGTCGTCTGCAACCGGGCCTTCAGCGTGTTGAAGTCCGCCGTCTCCGCCCCGGACAGATAGGCCATCACCCCCAGCCGGATCCGTCCATGAATGACCTCGTCGATGCGGCCGATATCGAAATCGTCCGCCATCAGACGATCTCCGACGGTTCCTGCCGCATCAGGATCAGACCGGGGACCAGGGCGACGGCGAAGATCACCAGTGTGAAGACCAGATACATGCCCACGTCGCCTGCGAACCAGCCCACCACCACCGCGCCGATATAGGAAAGAATCCCGGTCACTGTCATCCAGCGCACTCTCGTCATGGCGCCCGCGATCATCCAGGCGGAACCGTAGGCCACAAAGACCACAGTGGGCATGACCTTCATCACCGACCAGTCACCGGACTGCAGCCCCATCGCCATCAATCCCATCCAGGTGACGAAGATTCCGTAGCCCACCGCCGACCACGCCGCGCCGACGGCTCGGTTGCCCGACGAGTTGAAACCAGGTTTGCCCTTCATTCGGCCGGTCAGCACCGCGAGCGCGACGCCGAACACGGCGCCCGCCCCGATCCAGAGCCAGACCGGCGCCCAGGGGCTGGCCTCGATCACTCCACTGAGCAGCGCCCACTGCCCCAGGTTAGCCACGCCGAACACCACGGCGGCCGTCACCAGGATCGGCCCGGCCAGCAGCGGCGCATGCCGCCCCTCATGGGCCAGGGCCCGCATATAGGCGATATCGTCCTGAATAGTCTGCGTCTCGCGCGTCATGGCGCCCTCCTCCTGAAATCGATGACCACAGGATGCACAATGTACTTTGTGTTGTAAAGCACTTTCACCACACCCATCTCCTCCCCATTCATGGGGAGGTGGCGCGACGCCTCTTCAGCGTCGTGACGGAGGGGTTCTTCACCGCATCACCGATGTCCGTGGGACGTCCAGAACCCCTCCACCCCCGTGCAAGAGGCGCGGCGGTCCCCTCCCCGCGCGGAACGGGGAGGAGACGGTCGGAGTCTTCACCTGAACGGCGGCTCGTCGAAGGCGCGCAGCTTGCGGGAGTGCAGGCGCGGCCCCTCGTTTCGCATCAGGTCCACCGCCTGGATGCCGATCTGCAAATGTTCCGAGATCGAGCCTTCGTAGAAGCGGTTGGCCTGGCCCGGCAGTTTGATCTCGCCGTGCAGCGGCTTGTCCGACACGCACAGCAGCGTCCCGTAGGGCACCCGGAACCGATAGCCCTGGGCGGCGATGGTGGCGCTTTCCATGTCGATGGCGACGGCCCGGCTCTGGTTGAAGCGCAGCGCCGACTTGGAATAGCGCAGCTCCCAGTTCCGATCGTCGGTGGTCACCACCGTGCCGGTGCGCAGGCGCAGCTTGACCTCGTCGCCCGGCATGCCGCTGACCGACTTGGTGGCGTCGTAAAGCGCGCGCTGGACCTCGGCGATGGACGGGATCGGAATGTCCGGCGGCAGCACCGCGTCCAGCACATGGTCGTCGCGCAGATAGGCGTGGGCCAGCACATAGTCGCCGATGGTCTGGCTGGCGCGCAGGCCGCCGCAGTGGCCGATCATCAGCCAGACATGCGGTCGGGTGACGGCCAGGTGGTCGGTGATGGTCTTGGCGTTGGACGGGCCGACGCCGATATTGACCAGGGTCACCCCCTTATGACCCGGCGCCGTCAGGTGATAGGCGGGCATCTGGTGCTTCTTCCAGGCCGTGTCGCTGATCGCCGCCTCGGGATTGGGCGTGTCCCGGGTGATCACCACCCCGCCGGCGCAGGACAGGGTCTCGTACGGCGTGCCCGGCGTCTGCAGCTGTTCGATGGCCCAGCGCACGAACTCGTCGACATAGCGATTATAGTTGGTGAACAGCACATAGGACTGAACATCGTCCACCGGCGTGCCGGTGTAGTGCCGCAGCCGCGCCAGCGAAAAGTCGGTCCTCAGCCCGTCGAAATGCGACAGGGGGAAATCTCCGGCCATGTCGAACAGACCGTCGGCGATCTCGTCGCCGATATGGGCCAGGTCCGTGGTCGGGAACCAGCGGGCCAGAGCGGTCGTCATCGACCGGTCCAGCGCCACCTCCAGCCCGTCGGTCACATAGGGGAAGGGGATTTCCTGGCGCGAGACCCCGACCTCGAAGGTCGCGCCGTATTCCCGTTCCAGCAGGCCCAGCTGTTCGTCCAGATAGGGGCGGAACAGGTCCGGCCGCGTGACTGTGGTGGAATAGGCGCCCTGTTTCGCCAGCCGGGCATAGGCGCGCGGCTCCAGATCCTGGGGGCGATCCCCGTCCCAGCGGATGCGAAGTTCGGGATAGGCGAACACCCCTTCGGCGCGCTTCAGCGGATCAGGCCGGACGCCGGTGTTGACGAAATCCCGCACGGCGTCGCGCAGGTTGGTCACGGATCGGGTGTAGAGGGTCTCGAGGCGGTCCAGCGCCGCCTGTGCTGTCATCTGTTCTGTCATGACTTCCTCTAGCGAAGCTTCGTGACCTTGGCGAGGCGCCGCAAGGTCAACCCCGGTTTCGCTGCATTGCAGCAATTTATGACAGAGGAACGGTTGCGGTTCCGCACGGGACGGCGCATCTGCCCCCCATGTCCTCTTCCCCCCCGTCAGCGCCCGCCAAGAAGGATCTCGGCTTCGTCGAGTTCGTCTGTCTGATCGCATTGATGATGGCGCTGAACGCCCTGGCCATCGACTCGATGCTGCCGGCCCTGCCGCACATCGGCGCGGACTTGGGCGTGGAGAACGAGAACAGCCGCCAGTGGGTGGTCACCGCCTATCTGCTCGGCTTCGGCGGGGCCCAGCTGATCTACGGCCCGCTGGCCGACCGGTTCGGCCGCAAGCCCGTCCTGCTGTTCGGGGTCGGCGTCTATGTGGTCTTCAGCCTGCTGGCGACCCTGGCCCCGACCTTCGACATGCTGATCCTGGCCCGGATCGGCCAGGGTCTGGGCAGCGCCTGCACCCGCGTTCTGGCCGTCTCCATCGTGCGCGACCGCTACGAGGGCCGGACCATGGCGCGGGTCATGTCGTTCAGCTTCCTGGTCTTCCTCGGCGTGCCCATCCTGGCCCCGTCCATCGGCCAGTTGATCATGCTGGTCGGACCGTGGCGCTGGATCTTCGCCGGTCTGGGCCTGATCGGCGTCGGCCTGATCGTCTGGGCGAGCCTGCGCCTGCCCGAGACCCTGAAGCCCGAGGATCGGCTGCCGATCCAGGCCCGTCGCCTGGCCTCGGCCTATAAGACCGCCCTGACCGACCGGACCGCCGTCGGTTATATGCTGGCCATGACCGCCATCACCGGCGCCCTGTTCGGCTTCATCAACTCGTCCCAGCAGATCTTCGCCGACGTCTTCGACGCCGAGGCCGCCTTCCCCGCCGTCTTCGCCCTGATCGCCGGCGGCATCGCCATAGCCTCCCTGGTCAACGCCCGTCTGGTCGTCAGCCTGGGCTCGCGCCGCATTTCGCACACGGCCCTGATCGGCTTCACCGTCATTTCGGCGGTCCATGCGACGGTGGCCCTGCTGGGGATCGAGTCGATCTGGACCTTCGCGGTCCTTCAGACCCTGACCATGTTCTGCTTCGGCCTGATCGCCGGCAATTTCGGAGCCATGGCCATGGAGACCATGGGCCATATCGCCGGCACCGCCGCCTCGATCCAGGGCTTCATCTCCACCATCGTCGGCTCGCTTCTGGGCTTTGCGGTGGGCCAGCAGTTCAACGGCACGACCGTGCCGATGGCCCTGGGCTTCACCGTCTTCGGCCTGATCGCCCTGGGCTGCGTCCTGTTCGCCGAACGCGGCCGCCTGTTCCGCGCCCATCACCTGCCGCCGATCAAGGCCGCCGCCGAGGCTTGATCTTTTCGGCGTTTCCGCGCGTTCTCCGGGCCAATCGTCACGATCAGCCCTGGAAAGCCTCGATGAAGCGCAAAGCCTTCGGTCTCGTCTCCGCCCTCGCCCTTGCTTCGGTTCTGGGCCTCGGCGCCTGCTCCACCACCACGACCGGAGGCGCCGCCATGACCCCGCCCGCCGTCGCCCCCGCGCCCGGCCCCGAGGCCGTCGACACCCATACCTACGCCCGTCCCGAGATCGCCCGCGTCGTCGACGTGGCCCTGGACCTGACGGCGAACTTCGAGGCCAAGACCCTGTCGGGCACGGCGACCCTCGACATCCTGGCCGTTCCCGGCGCCAACGAGGTCATCCTGGACATCCGCAACCTGGACATCCAGGACGTCCGCGACGCCCAGGGCCAGCCGCTGCGCTATGTCGTCGGCGATAACGACCCCATCAAGGGCCAGCCCCTGACGGTCTATTTCCCCGCCTTCGCCCCGAACGAGCGGCGCAAGATCACCATCCGCTATTCGACCCGTCCCGACGCGGCGGCCCTGCAATGGCTGACCCCGGCCCAGACAGCCGGCGGCCAGAAGCCCTATCTGTTCAGCCAGGGCCAGGCCATCCTGACCCGCACCTGGGTCCCGACCCAGGACAGCCCCGGCATCCGCCAGACCTATTCGGCCCGGATCACGGCGCCCGCCGACCTGACCGTGGTCATGAGCGCCGATCATCTGACGCCGCAGGGCGAACCGGCCGCAAACGGAATGAAGACCTGGCGCTTCCGGATGAACAATCCGATCCCGCCCTATCTGATCGCCATTGGGGTCGGCGACATCGCCTTCGCCCCCTTCGACGAACGCACCGGCGTATGGACCGAGCCCAGCCGCCTGCGCGCCGCCGCCGCCGAGCTGGAGCCGACGGCCAAGATGGTGGACGCCGCCGAGGCGCTGTACGGCCCCTATCGCTGGGGCCGCTACGACCTGCTGGTCCTGCCGCCCTCCTTCCCGTTCGGCGGGATGGAGAACCCCAAACTGACCTTCGCCACCCCGACCATCATCGCCGGCGACCAGTCGCTGGTGTCGCTGGTCGCGCACGAACTGGCCCACTCCTGGTCCGGCAATCTGGTCACCAACGCCACCTGGAACGACTTCTGGCTGAACGAGGGCTTCACCGTCTATTTCGAGAACCGGATCATGGAGTCGGTCTATGGCCATGACCGCGCCATGCAGGAACAGGTGCTCGGCTGGGACAGTCTGCAGGACACGCTGAAGTCCCTGCCGGCCGCCGACACCCGCCTGCATCTGGATCTTCAGGGCCGCGATCCCGACGACGGCATGAGCGACATCGCCTATGAAAAGGGCGCCCTGTTCCTCCGCACCATCGAGCGGGCCGTCGGCCGCGACCGTTTCGACGCCTGGCTCCGCGGCTATTTCGATCGCAACGCCTATCGGCCGATGACCACGGCCATGTTCCTGGACGACATCCGCACCCATCTGATCAAGGGCGACGCCGCCCTGGAGGCCCAGCTGCAGCTGGACGCCTGGGTCTATCAGCCCGGTCTGCCGTCCAACGCCGTGGCGCCCGTCTCCCACGCCTTCGAGCCGGTGGACGCCGCCGCCGTGGCCTTCTTCCGGGACAAGGGCCCGGCCTCGGCCATTCCGTGGGCGGACTGGAACACCCAGCAGCGCCAGCGCTTCCTCGGCTGGCGTCCCCAGGGCCTGGCCGCCGGCGCCGACTGGCTGACTACCGCCCAGCTGGCGGACCTGGAGCGCACCCTGAACCTGGCGCACGAAGGCAATACCGAACTGACCTTCGCCTGGCTGCAGATCGCTCTCGCCCACCGCTACCAGCCCTCGGTCGCCACGGCTGAGGCCTTCCTGACCGGCCAGGGCCGCCGCAAATTCGTCCTGCCCCTATTCCAGACCCTGTGGAACGAAGGCGACTGGGGCCGCCCTATCGCCCGCCGCATCTACGCCGAGGCCCGGCCGCTGTATCACCCCGTCACCAGCGGCTCGGTCGACCAACTCGTCGGCCGCCCCTGACCTGACAGACAGCGTCCCTTCGCGCGGGGGTGGAGGGGTTCTGGACGTCCCACGGACATTCGATGCGTCGAAGAACCCCTCCGTCACGACGCAAAGCCGCGCCGCGCCACCTCCCCATGAAATGGGGAGGAGACAGATGACGAAACCCGCCGTCTCCTCCCCGCTTTGCGGGGAGGGGGACCGCCGCGCCCCTTGCGCGGGGGTGGAGGGGTTCTTGACGTCCCACGGACGTCGGTGGTGCGTCGAAGAACCCCTCCGTCACGACGCGAAGCCGCGTCGCGCCACCTCCCCATGAAATGGGGAGGAGACAGATGACGAACACCCCTCCGTCTCCTCCGTAGAGCGGGGAGGAGACAAGACCCGTAACCCGCCTAATGACGCTGCTCCCCTTCGAGGAAAATCAACCCCTTACCCCTGTCTGACGACAATCGACCCGGCAGGCCTCCCCCTCGGATTACACTGGGGCCGAACGGCCTCGACGCCGGAGAGGGAGGGAAGATGAACCGTGAGACCCAACCGCGCCCAGGGCGGCTTTCAGACGATTCAGACTATTCAGACCCTCTTTTTTCGGCCGGGGTCTGAATCCCGCCGGCCCTGTCGCCAGCTTAACCGTTTATCGCCGCGTTGCAGCGCGGCGCCCTATCGTCTATCCCGCCGACACGGATTTCACTGGAGCTTTCCCCATGGCTGACCTGGCCCCCGGCGTCGTGACCCTCTTCGGAGGTTCGGGCTTCATCGGGTCGCAGGCGGTGCGCGCCCTGGCCCGCCGCGGCTGGCGCATCCGCATCGCCGTGCGCAACCCGGTCCAGGCCATCGAGGTCCAGCCCCAGGGCGATCCCGGCCAGATCCAGTTCATGCGCTGCGACGTGACCAGCGCCGACGACGTGGCGGCGGCGGTGCGCGGCTCGCACGCCGTGGTCAATCTGGTCGGCGTCCTGCATGACGGCGGCGGCAAGCGCGGCTTCAAGAGCGCCCATGTCGAGGCCGCCAGGGCCATCGCCCAGGCGTCCCGGGCCGCCGGGGTGGAACGCGTCGTCCAGATCTCGGCCATCGGCGCCGACGCGAACAGCCCCTCCGCCTACGCCCGCACCAAGGGCGAGGCCGAGAACCAGATCCGCGCCGTCTATCCCGACGCCGTCATCCTGCGCCCATCCCTGGTGTTCGGCGCCGCCGACGGCTTCCTGAACCGCTTCGCCGAAATGGCGACCATGGCTCCCGCCTTGCCTCTGATCGGCGGCGGCGCGACGAAGTTCCAGCCGGTCTATGTCGGCGACGTGGCCGAGTCCGTCGCGCGCGCCGTGATCCAGGGCGACGCCGCAGGCCGCACCTTCGAACTGGGCGGCCCCGACGTCTTCACCTTCCGCGAGGTGCTGGAACTGGTGCGGCGCGAGACCGGCCGCGACCGCCTGCTTCTGCCCATTCCCTTCCCGATCGCCCGACTGATGGGCGCAGTGCTCGAAACCGTCCGCTTCGTCGGCCTGACCCCGCCCCTGACCCGCGATCAGGTCGTCATGCTCCAGAGCGACAATGTCGTGGCCTCGGACGCCGCGACCCTGTCCGACCTGGGCGTCGTCTATCCGACGGGCATGGAGGCCATCGCCCCCTCCTATCTGTACCGCTACCGCGACGGCGGTCAGTTCGCCGTCTCGCCGGTTCGCTGAATCCATCCCCCGTTCGATCGGACCGCCGGCCGTTTTCACGGCCGGCGGCTCTTCGCAGACGGGAACAAATAGTGCACAGCTTCAGGATGCCGGCCACGCAGCTCCAGCCCTCCCCGACCCCCGCGCCCGATCTGGACGACGCCCGCGCTCTGCTGTCGCGCGTCTGGGGCCACGCGGACTTCCGGGGACTGCAAAGCCCGGTGGTGACCGAGCTGCTGGCCGGGCGCGACGCCCTGGCGGTCCTGCCGACCGGCGGCGGCAAGAGCGTCTGCTACCAGATCCCCGCCATACTCCGGCCGGGCCTTGGCCTGGTCGTCTCGCCCCTGATCGCCCTGATGACCGACCAGGTCGAGGCCCTGAAGCAGCAGGGGGTGGCCGCCGCCCGGCTCGATTCCGGCGTCTCGCTGGACGAACGCTCGGCCATCTGGGCCGCCGCCCGCGCGGGCGATCTGGACCTGTTGTATGTCTCACCCGAAGGTCTGGCCGCCGGCGCCATGATGGACCGGCTGGCCGAGCTTCCGCTCAGCCTGATCGCCATCGACGAGGCTCACTGCGTCAGCCAGTGGGGCCACGACTTCCGCCCCGACTATCGCAACCTGGGTCTGCTGGCCGAGCGGTTCCCGAACGTCCCCCGCATCGCCGTCACCGCCACCGCCGACGCCCGCACCCGCGACGACATCCTGCGCTCGCTGCGGCTGGAGGGCGCTCAGGTCTTCGTCGACAGCTTCGCCCGCCCGAACCTGCAGCTGTCGGCCGAGCGCAAGGAGAGCGCGTCGCGCGCCAAGACCGACGCCCGCGTCATCGAACTGGTGCGCGAGCGGCGGGGCAAGTCCGGCGTGGTCTATTGCGGCAGTCGTGACGGCTGCGACCGCGTGGCCCAGGCCCTGCGCGACGCCGGGACCAACGCCATCGCCTATCACGCCGGCATGGACACCAGGGAGCGCGACCGCCGGCTGGAACGCTTCCTGGCCGAAGAGGGCGCCGTCATGGTCGCCACCATCGCCTTCGGCATGGGGGTGGACAAGGCCGACGTCCGTTTCGTCATCCACGCCGATCCGCCCGGCAGCCTCGAGGCCTATTGGCAGGAGATCGGCCGCGGCGGCCGCGACGGCGAACCGGCCGAGGGCATCACCCTGTACGGTCCCTCCGACATCGCCTGGACCCTGCGCCGGCTGGACGGCCGCCCGATGGCCGAAGAGGTCAAACAGGTTCAGGTCAGGAAGGTGCGCCAGCTGTTCGCCATGCTGGACGGCGCCGTCTGCCGCGCCCAGGCCGTGCGTCGCTATTTCGGCGAGGCCGAGGCGGACCCTTGCGGCGTCTGCGACATCTGCGGCGACCCGCCCCTTCTCTATGACGCCACCGTCCCCGCGCAAAAGGCCCTGGCGGCGGTCCAGCGTCTGGGCGGCCGCTTCGGCCGGGGCCGGATCGTCGACCACCTGACCGGCCGCACCAAAACGGTTCAGCCGTGGGAGCAGTCGCTGTCGACCTGGGGCATCGGCGCCGACATCTCGCCCAACGGCTGGCGCGACATCGTCGATCACCTGCTGTTCGAGGGCCTGCTGGTCGAGGATCCGAACGACGGCAAGCCCCTGGTTGGTCTGGGCGAGGGCGAGGCGGTGCGCGCCGTCTACAAGGCCGAACGCAAGATCGAGGTGCGCCGTGTGCCCGCAGGCTTCGACGCCGGAACCCGCTCAGGCAATCCGCGCAATCGCCGCGACCGTTCGGGCGAGGGTCGCAACGCTGCGCTCGAGACCATGGATGCCGACGTCCGCGCCCGGTTCGAGGCCCTGCGCGCCTGGCGCCGCGACCGCGCCTCCGAACAGCACGTCCCGCCCTATGTCATCTTCCAGGACAAGACCCTGCTGGAAATCGCCCACGCCGAACCCGCCGACCTCGCCAGCCTCGGCGCCATCTCGGGCGTCGGCCAGTCCAAACTGGACCGCTACGGCAAAGGGGTGCTGGAGACGCTGAGCGCCCTGACCTAACCCAAAAACTGATCCACCGCCGCCTGGAACCGCTCCGGCTGGTCGATCATCACCTGGTGGTCGGCGCCCTCTATGCGGACGAAGCGTGCCGGGCGGGGCAGGTTGGCGAAGCCGTAGCGATACAGGCCTTCCAGCCGATGGCGCGGGTTGCTGGTGTCCCGCGTCCATCCATAGACCACCGTCACCGGCGCCGTGATGTCGCGCAGCCGCTGGCGCAGGTCGATCGTCAGGGCCTCGTACAGGCCCTGGGCCAGCACCCGCCGGTCGCCGCCCTGCAATCCCAAGCCGTCGAACACCATGTCGCCCGCCAGCCCCAGGTCGCCGCCCAGGGCCGAGACCTGTCCCTTCAGCGCCTGATCCCCGAACAACATCAGCGCCTGATAGCCCAGCCGCGCCAGAGGCTCGACCTGTTGCGGCGTGACGCGCGCATCGACCAGGGACGGGAAGAAGGGCGCGGAATCGACCACCATCACCCGCCCGACCCGATCCCGCAGGTCCGCCGCCACCCTCAGGGCGATCTGTCCGCCCAGCGAATGACCGATCAGGGCCGGCCGCTGGAGCCTCTGCTCGCGGATATAGCGTTCGATCTCCAGCGCCGCGGGTGCGGCCAGGGCGCCGCTGGCGTTGGCGCCGATGTCAGTCTGTCCGAACCCCCGGATCGTGACCAGGTGCACCCGATAACGACCGTCCAGCTTGTCCGCCGTCGACCGCCAGGCCGCCCCGGTGGAGCCCAGGCCGGGGATAAAGACGACGTCCGGCCCCGTCCCACGCGTCTCGACGATGATCCGGTCGGACCGGAAGGCGGGCGCCATGGAGGCGGAGGCCTGTGCGGTGAAACCCGGCAGAACGACGAACAGGGCCGCGACGAGAGAGGCGAGATAACGGATCATGATCCGCCCCTAACGCCGGATCACGGCGATCGGTTGACCGCCGCGACCTCTGATCACCGCCCCTTGAAGTCCGGCTTGCGCTTGTCGACGAAGGCCGACATGCCCTCCTTCTGATCGTCGAAGGCGAACAGGGAGTGGAACAGGCGGCGTTCGAAACGGACGCCCTCGGTCAGGCTGGTCTCAAGGGCGACATTGACCATCTCCTTGTTCATCATCACCGCCAGCGGGCTTTGCGCCGCGATCTTGGCGGCCGCCGCGCGGGCTTCGTCCAGCAGGGCGTCGGGGGCGACGATACGGCTGACCAGACCGGCGCGCTCGGCCTCGGCGGCGTCCATCATCCGGGCGGTCAGGATCATGTCCATGGCCTTGGACTTGCCGACCAGCCGGGTCAGGCGCTGCGAGCCGCCGATGCCGGGGGCGACGCCCAGATTGATCTCCGGCTGGCCGAACTTGGCCGTCTCCGACGCAATGATGAAGTCGCACAACATGGCCAGTTCGCACCCCCCGCCCAGGGCGTAGCCCGACACCGCCGCGATGATCGGCTTGCGGAACCGGGTGATCCGGTCATGGCCCAGGGCGAAGAAGTTCCCCTTGAACATGTCGGCGTAGGACTGATCCGCCATCTCCTTGATGTCGGCGCCGGCGGCGAAGGCCTTGGCCGATCCGGTCAGGATCAGGCAGCGCACGCTGTCATCGGTCTCCACCGTGTCGAGAAACGCCGCCAGTTCGCCGAACAGGGTCGAGTTCAGGGCGTTCAGCGCCTCGGGCCGGTTCAGGGTCACGACCGCATAACCATCGGCGTGGCGTTCGATCAGCAGGGTGGAATAGGTCTCGGCCATGGGCGGTCTCCTTCGTTTGTTCGCGTCATAAAGGATACCGCCTCTTTCGTCATTCCGGTGCGAGGTTCGAGCCTTTTGGCCTCAGCGCTTCTGACAACTGGGGCAATAGAAGGTCGAACGACCGCCCTGGACGATGCGAGCGACCACGCCGGTGCACCCCTCGCCACGACACGGCTCGCCCTCGCGGCCATAGACGTCGAACCGGTGCTGGAAATAGCCTTGGCCGCCCTCGGCGTTGGCGAAGTCGCGCAGGGTCGAGCCGCCCGCCGCGATGGCGTCGTCCAGGACGTGGCGGACCTCGGTCGCCAACCGTTCCAGCCGCGCCTTCGACACCGACCCGGCCGCGACCAGCGGCGAAATGCGGGCGCGGTACAGCGCCTCGCAGACATAGATATTGCCCAGGCCCGCGACGATCCGCTGATCCAGCAACGACACCTTGATGTTCTGTTTCTTGCCGGCGAAGGCCTCCACCAGGTGCGCGCCTGAAAAGCCGTTGCCCAGCGGCTCCGGTCCCAGGCCGGCGAACCACGGATGGGCCTCGACCTGGTCCGTCGGCATCAGGCCCATGAAGCCGAACCGGCGGGCGTCGGCGTAACCGATCCGGGTGGCGGCGCCGTCGCGGATCGCGCAGCCGCTGAAATGCTCGTGCTTGCCGGCGATCGGCGCCGCCTCCTCGAACTCGCCCAGCTGGGTTCCGTCCAGGGTGAAACGGCCGGTCATGCCCAGATGGGTGATCCAGGTCTCTCGGGTCGACAGGGCCATCAGCAGATATTTGGCCCGGCGGTCGATCCGCTCGACCGTCGCCCCTTCCAGCCGCTCGACGAACCGCTCGGGGAACGGAAACCGCAGATCGGGCCGGTTGATCCGCACCCGTGACAGGCGCGCCCCCTCCAGCACCGGCGTCAGGCCGCGTCGGACGGTTTCGACCTCGGGAAGTTCGGGCATGGAACGGTCCTAGCCCGCCTGGCGCCGCCAACCAAGCCTACCGTCCGGCCTCGCTTCAAACTTCGGCGAACCGTCTTGAATCTGCTGTCGCGCAGACACCGATCCCACATCCGCCTGACATGCGGCTTTGGCACACAGAGCGGGCTCATTCCGGGGGGAATAGTGACACAGTCGATTATCAACCGCGGGCCCCGCCCGCGCGTCCTGCCGTCGTTCGATCTGGGTCGAATGATCGGCGCCACGCGTGACGACGCCGCGATCCTGGCGGCGACGGCCGTCCTGGCGCTGAGCGTCTATTTCCTGGTCTTCCCCGGCGTCGACATCGCCGTGAGCCGGCTGTTCTATCGCCCAGAGGCGGGCTTCGTCCTAGCGGACAGCGTCGTGCTCAAGGCCCTGCGCAAGAGCTCCACCTTCGTCCTCGCCCTTCTGCTGATCAGCGTGATCGGGCGGCTGGTCTGGCGCGCCCTGCGCCGTCGCTCCCTCGGCGCCGTCGCGCGGCGGGCGGTCTTCGTCCTGGCGTCCCTGGCGATCGGACCGGGCCTGGTCGTCAATCTGCTGCTCAAGGGCATGTGGGGTCGCGCCCGGCCGATCCAGATCGACCAGTTCGGCGGCGAGGCCCATTTCACCCCCGTCTGGGTCGTCAGCGACGCCTGCCAGTCGAACTGCTCCTTCGTCTCGGGCGAAGGCTCCAGCGCGGCCTGGATGGTCGGCGCCGTCCTGGTCCTGACGCCGGCGAAATGGCGGCCCGTCGTCTTGCCTGCGGCCGTCGTCTACGGCGTCGCCCTGTCGATGAACCGGTTGGCCTTTGGCGGACATTTCCTGTCGGACGTCCTGCTGTCCTGGTGCCTGACGGCCCTGGTCATGGCCGGTCTCTACAGGGTGACGGTGGCTTCGCCCGGCCTGGTTCGGCGCGCGCGGCGGCGCTTTCGCGGCGTCCAGCCCGTCCCGGCCTGACCGCGACTGGTTGCCGCACGGGCCATTATGGGCTTACGTCCCGGCCGAACGTGGGAACCCCTCTGAATGACTGACGCTGTCGCCGCCCCGAAGGGCCGGCTTGAACTGACGCTTCGCGCCCTTGTGCTGGGCTGTCTGCTGGCGGTGATCTTCACCGCCGCCAACACCTATCTGGGTCTGCTGGTCGGCCTGACCTTCGCCTCGGCCATTCCGGCGGCGGTCATCTCGATGGCGGTGCTGCGGGCCTTCCGCACCTCGACCATCTGGGAGAACATGACCGTCCAGACCGTGGCCTCGGTCGGCGGGGCCATGAGTTCGATCATCTTCGTCCTGCCGGGCCTGGTGATGATCGGCTGGTGGCTGGAGTTTCCCTTCTGGCAGTCGGTGGCCATCTGCATTCTGGGCGGCGTTCTGGGCGTGACCTTCTCGATCCCGCTGCGCCGCGCCCTGGTGACCAACGGCGGCCTGCCCTATCCCGAGGGCGTCGCCGCCGCCGAGGTGCTGAAGGTCGGCTCGCGCGGAGCCGAACAGACCGAAAGCGCGGTGCGCGAGAACAAGTCCGGCCTGTGGGTCGTGGTCGCCGGCGCCGTCGTCTCGGCCGGCTACGCCCTGCTGGTCGCCGGCCGGGTCTTCGCCGGCGAGGCCGCCAAATTCTTCAAGCTTCCCGCCGCTCTGGGCGGCGGCGCGACCGGGATGGGTTTCGGCCTGCAGTTCGCCCTGCTGGGCGCCGGCCATCTGATCGGCCTGACGGTCGGCCTGGCCCAGCTGTTCGGGCTGATCCTGGCCTGGGCCATCGCCGTGCCGATCCTGACCAGCCCCGACACTGTCGCCTGGCTGACGGCGCACGGGATTCCTTCGATCGCCTCGACCCTGCCCGCCGGCGCCCCGGCCGAGGAACTGGCCATGACGGTCTGGAGCCGCGAGGTCCGCTTCATGGGCGCCGGCGTCATCGGCGTCGCCGCCATCTGGACCCTGATCAAGCTGGCCGGCCCGCTGATCGGCGGCCTGACCTCAGCCCTGTCCGCCAACGCCCGGCGCTCGCAAGGCGAGGTGCTGGAGCGCACCGAACAGGACATGCCGATCAAACTGGTCGGCGCGATCTCGGTCGTCTGCCTCGTCGGCATCGCCGGCCTCCTGGCCTGGTTCGCCCAGAGCGCCCCGGCCCTGGCCGGATCGACCGCCCTGCTGGTGATCGGCGGCCTGGTCTATGTGGTGCTGATCGGTTTCGCCGTCGCCGCCATCTGCGGATACATGGCCGGCCTGATCGGCTCGTCGAACAGCCCGGTCTCGGGCGTCGGCATCCTGGCCATCGTTATCGCCTCCCTGCTGATGCTGGGCGTCATGGCCATCGCGGGTGTGCCGGCCGACCCGTCGATCATCGCCTTCGCCCTGATCGTGACGGCGGTGGTCTTCGCCGTGGCCGTCATCGCCAATGACAACCTGCAGGACCTGAAGACCGGCCAGCTGGTCGAGGCCACGCCGTGGCGCCAGCAAACGGCCCTGATCGTCGGCGTCGGCGCCGGCGCCATCGTCATTCCGCTGATCCTGAACCTGCTGAACCAGGCCTTCGGCTTCGAGGGCGGCCCGCCCGCCATCGTCGAGGGCGCCAAGACCCTGGCCGCCCCCCAGGCGACCCTGATCTCGGCCCTGGCGCGCGGCGTCATCGGCGGCGACCTGCGCTGGGACCTGATCGGCCTGGGCGCGGCCATCGGCGTGGTGATCATCGTGTTGGACGCCGTCGTGTCCAAGGCCACGAACGGCAAGGTCAAACTGCCGCCCCTGGCTGTCGGCATCGGCTTCTATCTGCCCGCTGCGGTGACGACCATGCTGGTCATCGGCGCCGTCTGCGGCTGGATCTACGACAAGGCCGTGTCCAGCACCCGCTACGCCGACGTCGCGCGCCGCATGGGCGTGCTGCTGGCCTCGGGCCTGATCGTGGGCGAAAGCCTGTTCGGCGTCTTCACCGCCGGGGTCATCGTGGCCACCCGCGACGACGCCCCCTTCGCCATGCTGCCCGACGGCTCGTCCTGGCCGGCCATGCTGGCGGGCATCCTCGGCTTCGCCGTCGCGGTGTTCGGCCTGTACGCCTGGACCCGGAGCCGCGCCAAGGCGGTGTGACGCAACACCTCTCCCTCCCCCGACGGGGGAGGGGGGCGGAGGCGTAGCCGGAGCCGGGTGGGGGCGTCAGGGCGACGCATCGCAGACCTGACTTGATTCAGAACGGTGCGCCCGTGCCTGGCCGCCCCCACCCCGTCGCTTCGCGACGCCCCTCCCCCGCAGGGGGAGGGAGATCCTCAGGCCCGCGTCGCCACCATCATATAGTTGATCCCCGCGTCGTCGCTCTGGCTCCAGCGGTCGTGCAGCGGATCGTAGTTCAGCCCGTACGGCCCCTCGACCGTCACAGCCTCCTGCGCCAGCATCGACCGGATCTCGTCGGGCTTCAGGAACTGGCGCCAGTCGTGCGTCCCCGCCGGGACCCAGCGAAGGATGTATTCCGCCGCCACCTTGCCCAGTGCCAGCGACTTCAGGGTCCGGTTCAGGGTGGCGACCATCATCACCCCGCCGGGCCGGACCAGGCGCGAACAGGCGCGCACGAAGGCCTCCGGATCGGCGACATGCTCGATCACCTCCATGGTCAGGACCACGTCGAACGGCCCCGCCCCCTCGGCCTCGATCTGTTCGACCGTGGCGGCGCGATAGCCGATCTCCAGCCCGACCATGTCAGCGTGCGCCCGCGCCGTGCCGATATTCTCGGACGAGGCGTCGATGGCCGTGACGGCGAAACCCATCCGCCGCATCGGCTCGGCGATCAGCCCGCCGCCGCAGCCGACGTCCAGCAGGCTCAGCCCCTCGAACGGGCTGCGCGCCTTCGGATCCCGCCCCAGACGGACGCACAATTGTTCGCGGATCAGGGCCAGGCGCGCCGGATTAAACCGGTGCAGCGGCGCGAACGGCCCGCGCGCATCCCACCATTCGGCCGCCTGGGCCGAGAACCGGGCCACGTCCGCCGGGTCGATCGATGCACCAAATGCGCCCTCGGACGAATTTTGCGGAAAACCATGCCCTTCGCGGGGTAGGCGAGACGGTGCGGCGTCGCTAGAAGCGGTCATGCCCGAGGGATGAACCCTCGCGGTCCTTCACGCAAGCAGGGGGCGGAACGCCACGATGACGCGGCCTGATTCTTCACGATCTGCGACGACACGCCTGGTGATGAAGTTCGGCGGCACCTCGATGGGCGACCTCGAGCGGATTCGTCGCGCGGCGCGGATCGTCGCCGCCGAGGCCGCCGCGGGCCGGAAGATTGCGGTCGTGGTCTCCGCCATGGCCGGCAAGACCAATGAACTGGTCGCCTGGACCGACGGCGCCGGTCCGGCCGCCGCCGACCTGCCGCTCAGCGACGACGAATACGACGTGGTGGTCGCCTCGGGCGAACAGGTGACGGCCGGCCTCCTGGCCATGACCCTGCGCAACATGGGGCTGAACGCCCGTTCGTGGATGGGATGGCAGGTGCCGATCGTCACCGACGACGCCCACGGCCGCGCCCGCATCACCGACATTCCCGGCGAGAAACTGGGCGCCGCCGTCGACGGGGGCGAGATCGCCGTCGTGCCGGGCTTCCAGGGCGTGACCCTCGAGGGCAAGATCACCACCCTGGGCCGGGGCGGGTCCGACACCTCGGCCGTGGCCGTGGCGGCCGCCCTGGGCTGCTCCTGCGATATCTATACCGACGTGGACGGCGTCTATACGACCGACCCGCGTATCGAGAGCCGCGCGCGCCGCCTGAACAGGGTCTCTTTCGAAGAGATGCTGGAAATGGCCTCGCTTGGGGCCAAGGTGCTCCAGACCCGCTCGGTCGAGCTCGCCATGGCCAAACAGGTGCCGGTGCGCGTGCTGTCCAGCTTTATCGAACCTGACGAAACCGGCGCCCTGCCCCACGAGGCCGGCACCCTGATCTGCGACGAGGAGGAGATCGTGGAAAAACGCATCGTGTCCGGTGTGACCATGAGCCGTGACGAGGCCCGCATCACCTTGCTGGGCCTGTCCGACCGCGTGGACGCCCCCGCCGACGTCTTCACCCGCCTGGCCGAGGCCAACGTCAATGTCGACATGATCGTGCAGAGCCAGTCGCGCACGGCCGGGGCGGTCAATCTGACCTTCACCACGGGCCGCCGCGACGCCGTGCGCGCCGCCGACCTGATGAAGGCCGCCCAGGCCGAGATCGGCATCGAGGAGATCAGGGTCGATGAGGACGTGGCCAAGGTCTCGGTCGTCGGGGTCGGCATGCGCAGCCACGCCGGCGTGGCCCAGACCATGTTCAAGGCCCTGGCCGACAAGGGGATCAAGTTCCAGGCCATCTCGACCTCGGAAATCAAGATCAGCGTCCTGATAGACGCTGCGTACGCCGAGCTGGCCGTGCGCGCATTGCATTCGGCTTATGGCCTGGACGCGATATAGTTGATTTGAACAGGCGCAACGGCGCCGAAGCGCGGGAGCCATGATGCCGGCAGGCGGCGCGATGACCAGGGGACCCCGGATCCTCCTGCGCCAGATCCGCGAGGCTCTGGGCGGAGCCGGCCCCCTCGCGTCCGGGGGCGCGACCCCGGCCCAGGACCGGCTGAACATGGTGGTCCAGATCATCGCCCGGTCGATGGTCGCCGAGGTCTGCTCCATCTATCTGCGCCGCGCTTCGGGCGAGCTGGAACTGTTCGCAACCGAGGGTCTGAACCCCGAAGCCGTGCACAACACACGTCTGCGACCCGGCGAGGGCCTGGTCGGCGAGGTGGCGCGGATGGCCCAGCCCATAAGCCTGTCGGACGCCCCGTCCCACCCCGCCTTCTCCTATCGGCCGGAGACGGGCGAAGACCCCTATCACGCCTTCCTCGGCGCCCCCCTGCTGCGCGGCGGTCGGGCCATCGGCGTCCTGGTCGTCCAGAACCGCACCGAGCGGCGCTATGACGAGGAGGAGGTCGAGGACATCCAGACCATCGCCATGGTCCTGTCCGAGACCGTGTCGTCCGGCGAGCTGCTGGAGCAGGACGAACTGCGCGATGTGGAGCTGGCGCCCCACCGGCCCGAGCGGCTGAAGGGCCAGAAGTTCGGCGACGGCCTGGCCGTCGGTCAAGTGGTCCTGCACGAGGCGCCCCTGGCGCCCGAGAAACTGCTGGCCGAAGACCCCGCGATGGAGGAGGCGCGGCTGAAGCTGGGCCTGGCCTCGCTGAAGACCGGCCTGGACGCCATGCTCGACAAGGGCCAGGGCCTGGCCGGCCCCTCGTTCGAGGTGCTTGAGACCTATCGGATGTTCGCCGACGACCGGGGCTGGAACCGGTCGCTGGAAGAGGCGGTGCGCAACGGCCTGACCGCCGAGGCTGCGGTGGACCGGGTCAGGAACGAGCACCGCGCCCGTTTCGCCCAGGCCCGCGACCCCTATATCCGCGAACGGCTGCACGATTTCGAAGACCTGGCCGATCGGCTGCTGCGCGTGCTGGCGGGCGACAAGCCGGGCGAGCGCGAACTGCCCGACGACGCCATTCTGGTGGCGCGCAACCTGGGGCCCGCCGACCTGCTGGAATATCCGCGCGACAAGCTGAAGGGCCTGTTGCTGGAGGAGGGATCGGCCGCCAGCCACGCCGCCATCGTGGCTCGCGCGCTTCAGATCCCCTGCGTCGGCCGCCTGATGGGCCTGCGTGACCGCCTGTCGGAAGGCGACATCGTCATCGCCGACGGTGAGACCGGCGAGGCCTATCTGCGCCCCCGCGCCGACATGATCGAGGCGGTCCAGTCGCGTATGGCCGTCCGCGACCAGCGCCGGGCCCAGTTCGCCCAGCTGCGCGACACCCCGGCCGTGACCCTGGATGGTCAGCGCATCACCCTGCTGACCAACGCCGGTCTCGCCGTCGATCTGGAGAACCTGGACGAGACGGGGGCCGAGGGCATCGGCCTGTTCCGCACCGAATTCCAGTTCATGGTCTCGGACGAACTGCCCCGGCTGGACGCCCAGACGGCCTTGTACAGGCTGGTGCTGGACGCCGCCGGCGACCGGCCCGTCACCTTCCGCACCCTGGATATCGGCGGCGACAAGGTCCTGCCCTATCTGGAGGCCGAGCGGGAGGAGAACCCCGCCCTGGGCCGTCGCGCCATCCGCCTGGGCCTGGACCGGCCGTCCCTGCTGCGGATGCAGCTTCGGGCCCTGCTGACGGCGGCGGCCGGACGCGAACTGCGCGTCATGTTCCCGATGATCGCCACGGTGGACGAGTTCCGCGCCGCCCGCGAACTGGTCGACGTCGAATGCGCCTGGGCCCGACGCCGCGGCCGCGCCCTGCCCGCCCTGCTGCGTGTCGGCGCCATGGTCGAATGCCCGTCCCTGCTGTGGCATCTCGACGCGCTTCTGCCCCTGACCGACTTCGTCTCGATCGGCACCAACGACCTGTTCCAGTACATGTACGCCGCCGACCGGACCAACCCTCTGGTCTCGGACCGTTACGACCCCCTGTCGCCGCCGACCCTGCGCGCGCTGCAGACGATCCAGAAGGCCTGCGCCGACACCGGCACACCCGTGTCGATCTGCGGCGAACTGGCGGGCCGGCCTCTTGAAGCCTTCGCCTTGATAACCCTGGGCTTCACCCGTCTTTCGGCCCCGGCTGGCGGGATCGGTCCGGTCAAGCGGATGATCCTGTCCGCCGATCTGACGGCCGCGCGGCGGGGCCTGAACAATCTGCTGAACCTGTCCACCGGCTCCGTCCGCAACGAGATCGAATCCCTGGCTCGGAAGTTGAACGTCTCGGCCTGACGGTTGTGAAACGCGTTCCGTTTCGGGAATCGCCGTTGATGGGACGGGGATTATGGTTTATCCACAGGACGCATCAGACCAGCCCCCGGGGAGGGGCGAGCGTCGACAAGAAGACATGATAAACGACGGGTCCGTTTTGAGTACGGAGCGGCGCCCTGCCGTTCCGAGTGTGGGGTCAGGCGTCATGGCGCTAGATGCGGGGCACGCCCCCGAAGAGTTCAAGGCTCATCCCGACTGGAAGGACATCGCGCCCTCCATCGCCGAGTCCGCGACTCTGGGCGACGGCCTGCGCCGTGCGCGCGAACAGTCGGGCAAGTCCCTGGCCGAACTGGCGGACGAGACCAAGGTCCACACCCGTTTCCTGATCGCCCTCGAGCAGAACGACTGGTCCTCCCTGCCGTCGCGTGTCTTCGTCATCGGCTATGTACGGGGCTATGCGGCCGCCCTGGGCCTGGACGAGCAGCTGGCGGTCGAGCGGTTCAAGCGCGAAAGCCCGGACACCTCCGCCCCGCTGAAGGCGCCGATCGGCGTGGCCTTCGAGGACGTCAAACGCTATTCGCCGCGCATCATCGCCGGCGTCGCCCTGGTGGCCCTGGCCATCGTCGGCTGGAACATCTTCCAGCGGGTCAATCTGATGCGGGCGCCCCAGCCGTCCGACATCGCCGCCGTGCCCGAAAGCTGGTCGCTGGGCGAGGTGCCCGGCCAGAACGGCCTGATCGACCTGAGCGCGCCCCGCGCCGCGCCGCCCGACCAGACCACGCCGGCCCTCTACATCACGCCGGGCCTGGAGGCCCAGCTGACCGGCGTCGATCCCAATGATCCGGCCGTGATCGCCGCCGCCGCAGCGGCCGACAACGCACCGGTCCAGAAGGCCTTCAACCCGCGCGGCGCCGTCTATGGCGCGCCCGCCACCGCCTCCCAGGTGGTGATCCAGGCAAAGAAACCCGGCGCCCTGGTCGTGCGGCTCGGCGACGGTCAGGCCCTGTTCGCGCGCCAGATGGCGACGGGCGAAGCCTGGCGCGCGCCGCTGGGCGTCAGCGCCGTCATCGACGTCTCGGACCCGACCGCCTTCGACGTCTATCTGAACGGTGAACACGGCGGCATTCTCCCGGCCGTCCTGACCCCCCTGGCCCAGCTGAACAGCCGCGCCGAACAGGCGGCGCGTCAGGTGGCCGAGGAACAGGCCCGTCGTCAGGCCCAGATCCAGGCCGACCGCGCGGCCCAGCAGGCGGCTCAGTCGTCGGTCACGCCCGCTTATGCTCCCCCGACGGCGACGAACTGATCTTCGACCCGTGGCCTCGCCGCCTGCATCGGCCTATATGAGACCCCGATGAGCGACCACACCTCAGAACTCGGCCACGTCCGACCCTGGCGCCATATCGAGCGTCGCAAGAGCCGCCAGATCCGCGTCGGCTCCGTCCTCGTGGGCGGCGACGCGCCGATCAGCGTCCAGTCGATGACCAATACGCCGACGTCCGACGCGGCGGCGACCCTCGACCAGATCCGCCAGCTGGAAGAGGCCGGCGCCGACATCGTCCGCGTCTCCTGCCCCGATGTGGAATCGACCGAGGCCTTCAAGACAATCGCCCGCGAGGCCAAGGTCCCCTTGGTCGCCGACATCCATTTCCACTACAAGCGCGGCATCGAGGCGGCCCAGGCCGGCGCAGCCTGCCTGCGGATCAATCCGGGCAATATCGGCAGCGCCGACCGCGTCCGCGACGTGATCCAGGCCGCCAAGGACCACGGCTGTTCGATGCGGATCGGCGTCAACGCCGGCAGTCTGGAAAAGGAGCTGCTCGAGAAATACGGCGAGCCCTGCCCCGACGCCATGGTCGAAAGCGCCCTGAACCACGCCCGCATCCTGCAGGACCACGACTTCCACGAGTTCAAGATCTCGGTGAAGGCCTCCGACCCCTTCCTGACCGTCGCCGCCTACCAGCAGCTGGCCGAGGCCATCGACTGCCCCCTGCACCTGGGCGTGACCGAGGCCGGGCCGTTGCGGACCGGCACGATCAAGTCGGCCATCGGCATGGGTTCGATGCTGTGGGCCGGGATCGGCGACACCATCCGCGTCTCCCTGGCCGCCGATCCGGTCGAGGAGATCAAGGTCGGCTTCGACATCCTGAAGTCGCTGGGCCTGCGCCACCGGGGGGTCAACATCATCGCCTGCCCGTCGTGCGCCCGTCAGGGCTTCAATGTCATCGAGACCGTGACCCTGCTGGAAGAGAAGCTGGCCCATATCTCGACGCCGATGAGCCTGTCGGTCATCGGCTGCGTCGTGAACGGCCCGGGCGAGGCCCTTTATACCGACATCGGCTTCACCGGCGGCGGCAAGGGCGCGGGCATGATCTATCTGAACGGCAAGATCGCCCACAAACAGGCCAACGACGGTATGATCGACCATATCGTCGAACTGGTCGAGGCCAAGGCCGCGGAGCTGGACGCGGCGCGCGCGGCAGAGCTTCAGGCTGCGGAGTAGTCGCGACCTTCGGTCCGTCGTCCGAATTTCACGCACCCGTGATTGACGGATTGTTTCAAAGATGCAATCTCCAGTTTGACCTGCTTGGGGAGCAGGCTTAACTCATTGGGGAATTTAATGATTTTTACAATTCACGCACGCTTCGGCGTGCGCGCGCTCATGCTTGTCGGCGTGGCGCTGTCTCTGCCTGCCTGCGCCACCGTGACCCGCGGATCCAGCCAGCAGTTCAGCGTCCAGAGCACGCCTCCGGGCGCTCAAGTCACCACCTCGAACGGCTTCGAATGCCAGGCGACGCCTTGCACCTTCCGCATGCCGCGCAAGGACGCCTTCCGCATCACCGTCTCGAAAGACGGCTATGTCGCCCAGACGCACGACGTCACCAGCAGCGTCTCCGGCGCGGGCGGCACGGCCATGGCGGGCAACATCCTGATCGGCGGCCTGATCGGCGGAGCGATCGACGCCACATCGGGCGCCATGAACGACCTGAAACCCAATCCGCTGATCGTGACCCTGCGTACGCCGGCCGAAGAAGCCGTCGCGGCTCAGGCTCCCGCAGCAGCGACGACGCCCGCCGCCGCCGCCGGAGAGGAATGATGATCCGTCGCTTCGCCGCGGCCGCCGCTGTCGTCGCCCTTATGGGCGTCGCGGCCTGCGCCAGTCCGTCCAACCCCGCCATGATGACCCTGCCGGCCACGCCGGGCCTGACGGCGTCCGCCGGCGACATCGGCTACCATTCGGTGACGACGGTCACGGTTTCCGGCGGCCAGGGCACCAATCCAATGTGGACGTCCCAGGTATCCAACGCGGACTTCAAGACCGCTTTGGAAGCCTCGCTGGCGTCGGCCGGCTATATGGGCGCCGAAGGCGAGCCGATGGAGGTCTCCGCCTCTCTGATCGATCTGAAGCAGCCGTTCGCCGGCTTGGACATGTCGGTCACGAGCCAGATCCGCTATACGGTGACCCGCGCAGAACAGACCGTATTCGACGAGATGGTGGCGGCGACCGGCACTGCGACCATGAGTCAGGCCTTTGTTGGCGTCGAACGTCTGAGAATGGCCAACGAGGCCTCGATCCGCGAGAACATCAAGGAATTCCTGACCCGTTTCCGCGCCCGCGCGCGCTGAACCGACCAGAAAAGCCTGGAACGACGGCGGGTCCTCGACCCGCCGTCGTTTTCTGTTCAGATCACCTTGAACAGCCGCAGCGCCTGATAGCCTGCGGACAGCAGCACAACGGCGCCCACCCCATAGGTCAGGACCCGACGCGGTGCGATCCGCGCGACCACGCCGGCGAACGGGGCGGCGACCAGCCCGCCCAGGATCAGGCCCAGAATGGCCATGGCGTGGGTGGCGAAGCCCTCCGCCTGCTGCCAGTGGCCGGTCAGGAGTGCGGCGAGGAAGGTCGCGGAAATGGCCGAGGTGACGAAGAATTCGGCGGTGTTGGTCGTCCCGATCGACGCACGTGGATCCTGTCCCGAGCCCACCAGAGTCGTGGTCACCGTCGGTCCCCAGCCCCCGCCGCCGATGGCGTCGAAGAAGCCGCCGACCACGCCCAGCGGACCGGCGAGTTTCAACGGGAAAATCCGTTCGCGGGTCTCGCGGGTGGCGCGCCAGATGATCACCAGGCCCATGATCGCCAGATAGGTGGTGATCCACGGCTTCACCACGTCGCCGTCGACACTGGTCAGGACGAAGGCTCCGAGACCACCGCCCACGACACCCCCCAGGGCCAGGGGCGCGAACAGTTTCCAGTTCACATTCTTGTTGACCGTATGGGAGCCGGCCGAGGCGGCGGTGGTGAAGACCTCAGCCGCATGGACGCTGGCCGAGGCGGTCGCCGGCGGCACGCCGAACGACAGCAGCACCGTCGAGGAAATCACCCCATAGGCCATGCCAAGCGCCCCATCGACGATCTGGGCCAGAAAGCCGACGAACAGGAAGATGAGGAAGTCTTGCATGGCGGCTCCAAAACTTCGCGAAGTTGCGTTTTATTTTCCTACCGGGTCAATAGGAGAAGAACTGGTTGCGGCTTGCAGCAGGGTTCGCGCTTCGAACACGGCCGCAAGGGCGTCGCGACCGTCCTGCAGCACCGGCTGGAGCGGACAGGTCTCCACGTCCGGACAGGTCTCGCACGGGCCGAAGGCGGTGCGCGAAGCGCAGGGCGCCAAGGCCAGCGGGCCTTCCAGCGCGCGGATCACGTCGGCGAAACTGACGGCGTCCGCCGGCGCCGCCAGGGCGTAGCCGCCGGTCCGCCCCCGCTTGGAGACCAGCAGGTTCTGGCGTCTCAGGTCCAGCAGTATGGCCTCGAGAAATTTGCGCGGCGCGGCGGCCGCTTCCGCGATCTCGCCTATGGTGGCGGGCCCCCCGCCCGGAAGTCCGGCTAAATGGACCATGGCGCGCAGGGCGTATCGCGAGCGGTTCGACAGCATGGTCCGTGATGGCGCGCCCTTGCGTCGGACGCAAGACGGCGCGGGGCCTCAATGCCTCGTGACGTCCAGCCTGGCCACCGCCTCAAGGATCTGCGGCCCCGTATAGGGTTTCAGCACCAGGGCCTCGGCCATGTCGGCATGCCGCGCGGCTGCGGTGACGTCGCCGGAGACGAAGATCACCCGCACATCCCAGCGCCTGGTCAGGACGCCGGCGAGTTCGACCCCCGACGTCCCGTCCGACAGATTGATGTCCAGCAGGGCGGCGTCGATGGGGTGGAGGGCCGCCGCGGCCTCGGCCGCCGCCGCGCTGTGGAACGGCCCCACCACCCTGTGGCCGGCCTCGGTCAGAAGCTCGGTCAGGGCGGCGGCCGCATCGGCGTCGTCCTCGACCACCAGCAGGGTCAGGGCCTCGACCTCGGTCGGCGGCGCCGCGTTTTCGGCCAGCTGCGGGGCCTGACGGGTGATCACGGCGCGCAGATCGCGCCAGACTTCGGCGGCGGGACGATCGGTGTTCAGGTCATAGATGGCGGCCATGGCCTTCAACTCCCGGGCGTCTTCGGACGACAGGTTCCCATCGGTCTCGGCGAGGCGCCGGTCGAACAGGCCACACAGGCGTTCGACGCTGGCCGCGCCATCATCGACGGCGGCGGGCTTGGAAGGGGGCGGGCGATCGAACATGGCGTCCTTCTCACGGCGGCTCGACGGGCAGCTATACGGTTGGGACCGGTTTCGTAAGCGCGTCTGACGCCATCGTTATCGGGGATCACAAACCCGGCGCCGCGTCTTGATTCTCGCGATGATCGACATCCGCCCCCCCGTCGCGCTAAGGACGGCCCCTCTTGCTCTCCAGGATATTCCCCTCTTGCGTCTGCCCCAGGCCCGTCTCGATCAGGTGCTCGACCGTTTCCACGAGGTGGAGGCCCGGATGGGCGCGGCGACGGACGGCGCCGAGATCGTCCGCCTGTCCAAGGAGCATGCCGAGCTGAAGCCCGTCGCCGACGCGGTCGAGGGCCTGGCCCGCCTCCGCGCCGAAATGGCCGATCTGGAGGCGATGACGGCCGACCCGGAAATGGCGGCCATGGCCCAGGAGGAACTGCGCGCGCTGAACGACAGCCTGCCGGAACTGGAGCGGGACGTGGCCTTGCTGCTGGCGCCCCGCGACGCCGACGAGAACGCCTCGGCCGTGCTGGAAGTCCGCGCCGGCACCGGCGGCGACGAGGCGGCCCTGTTCGCCGGCGATCTGTTCCGCATGTATTCGCGCTACGCCTCGACGCGAGGCTGGCGGATCGAGCTGGATTCCGCCACCGAGGGCGACGCCGGCGGCTACAAGGAAATCATCGCCACCGTCACCGGCGAGGGCGTGTTCGGCCGGCTGAAGTTCGAAAGCGGCGTCCACCGGGTCCAGCGCGTCCCGACCACCGAGGCCGGGGGCCGCATCCACACCTCGGCCGCGACCGTCGCCGTCCTGCCCGAGGTCGAGGACGTCGAGATCGAAATCCTGGAAAAGGACATCCGCATCGACACCTTCCGCGCCTCGGGCTCGGGCGGCCAGCACGTCAACAAGACCGATTCCGCCGTGCGGATCACCCACCTGCCGACCGGGATCGTCGCCACCAGTTCCGAGAAGTCCCAGCATGTGAACCGCGACAAGGCGATGAAGAACCTGCGCGTGCGCCTGTATGACATGCAGCGCCAGGCCAAGGACCTGGCCCGGGCGGACTCGCGCAAGTCCCAGGTCGGCTCCGGCGACCGCTCCGAGCGGATCCGCACCTACAACTTCCCCCAGGGACGCGTGACCGATCACCGGATCGGCCTGACCCTGCACAGCCTGCCGCAGATTCTGGAAGGCGACCTCGACCCCATGCTGAACGCCCTGATCGCCGAGGACCAGGCCGCCCGTCTGGCGGACCTTGAGGCCGAGTTCGGCTGATCAGCCCAACACGCCCGCTGTCGGCAGCCACAGCACCAGACCGGTCGCGGCTGTATAGCCGGCGAAGGCGTGGACGGACTGACGACGCCCCTGCTGACACGTCAGAAAAGCCTCTCGCGACCAACGGCTGGACCAGAGCAGATAGAGGGCCTGGATCGTCCATCCCGACAGGAAGGCCGCGACGGCCCAGCCGCTCAGCATCGCCAGAGCCAGCCCCGAAGCGAAGACCAGGGCGCCGCCCAGAGCGATGACCCCGTCGCAAACATGGTCGCCGACGGAGGCCGGGGCCAGCCCCGCCAGGGCGCGTTGCAGCCGCCAACTGAGCCAGGCCTGACACATCAGCATCAGCCCGCCCATGACGTAGAACATCCCGATAGCGCGCGCCGCCCACTCCATGGCGAGAATAAGGCAGTATTTCCCGGCGGCCGTAAGACCGGAATACTCCCTAGCGGGTCGATCATATCCCTACCGGCGCAAACAAGACACAACCAACGATATCCGAGCCGGCCTGCTGAAGGCGACCTCGGGCTTTTCGTTGCGGCGCCGCCAGTCATGAAAAAGGCGGCGAGAGCCTCGCCGCCTTTCCAGGTCTTACAGGTCCAGCAGGGCCCGTTGCGGGTCTTCCAGCAGTTCCTTGATCCGCACCAGGAAGGTGACGGCTTCCTTGCCGTCGACGATCCGGTGGTCGTAGCTGAGCGCCAGGTACATCATCGGGCGGATCTTGACCTCGCCGTTGATGGCCATCGGGCGCTGGACGATATTGTGCATGCCCAGGATGCCCGACTGCGGCGCGTTCAGGATCGGCGTCGACATCAGCGAGCCATAGGTGCCGCCGTTGGTGATGGTGAAGGTGCCGCCCTGCATCTGATCCATGGTCAGATCGCCGTCGCGGGCGGCCTTGCCCAGGGCGCCGATGCCCTTTTCGATACCGGCCAGGGTCAGGGTGTCGGCGTCGCGCAGCACCGGAACCACCAAGCCCTTGTCGGTGCCGACGGCGACGCCGATGTCATAGTGGTTCTTGTAGATGATGTCCGTGCCGTCGATCTCGGCGTTGACGGCCGGGATCTCGTGCAGGGCCGCGACGACGGCCTTGGTGAAGAAGGACATGAAGCCCAGCTTCACGCCGTGACGCTTCTCGAACACCTCTTTGTACTGGGTGCGCAGGGCCATGACATTGGTCATGTCCACCTCGTTGAAGGTGGTCAGCTGGGCGGCCGTGTTCTGCGATTCCTTCAGGCGACGGGCGATGGTCTGACGCAGGCGCGTCATCTTCACCCGCTCCTCGCGCGGACCGACGGCGCGCGGCGCCGAGGCGGCGGCGGCGGCGGGCGCCGGGGCGGCCTGACCGATGGCGGCGATGGCGTCGGCCTTGGTGATATTGCCCTTGGGACCGGTCGCGGCGATGGTCTGGGGGTCCAGATTGTTCTCGGCGACCACGCGCTGGACGGCGGGCGACAGGGCTTCGTTCTTGGCGACCTGGGCCGAGCCGGTGTTGGCCGGAGCGGCGGCGGGAGCCGGAGCCGCAGCGGCGGGCGCGGCGGCGGCCGAGCCCGAGCCCGAGATCGAACCGATCTTCTGGTTCGGCGTGACGGTCGCGCCTTCGTCCGCGGCGATGGTCAGGACGCCGTCAGCCGGGGCGGAGACTTCGACCGCGACCTTGTCGGTCTCGATCTCGACCAGCAGTTCGTCCTTCTTGACCGCGTCGCCGGTCTTCTTGAGCCATTTGCCCATCGAACCCTCGGCGACGCTCTCGCCCATGACCGGGACCATGATGTCGATGTTCGAGGCGGCGGCCGGAGCAGCGGCGGCCGGAGCGGACTTGGCTTCGGCCTTCGGCGCGGCGGCCGGCTTGGCCCCGGCGGCGCCTTCGGTCACGGCGCCCAGGACCGTGCCGGGAACCACGGTGTCGCCCTCGGCCGCATTGATGGCGCCCAGCACGCCGTCCGCCGGCGAAACGACTTCCAGCGAGACCTTGTCGGTCTCGAGCTCGACGAGCAGTTCGTCCTTCTTGACCGCGTCGCCGACCTTCTTGGTCCATTTCGCGATGGTGGCCTCGGTGACGGATTCACCGAGGGCGGGGGTCAGGATGTCGGCCATGTCGGGTCCAGCTGTCTCTAGGAGTATCGTGGGAGGTGTATCAGGCGAAGGCTTCGTTGGTGAAGGCCTCGAGTTCCTTCAGGTGCCGGCTCATCAGACCGGCCGCCGTGGAGGCGGAACCCGGACGGCCGACATAGCGGGCGCGCTTGGAGGCGACGTCCAGCTTGTCGAGCGTCAGCTCCAGCCAGGCGTCGACGAAAGTCCAGCCGCCCATGTTCTTCGGCTCTTCCTGGCACCAGACCACCTCCGCCTTCGGGAAGCGGGCCAGTTCCTTGCGCAGCGACTGGATCGGCCACGGATAGAACTGTTCCAGGCGCAGGATGTAGACGTCGTCCACGGCCTGGCCGTCCTTGGCCTTCTTCTCGCGGGCGTCCAGCAGGTCGTAATAGACCTTGCCCGAGCACAGGATGACGCGGCGGATCGCCTTGTCCGGCTTGATCTTGATCCCCGCGACGTCGGGGCGGGTCTGGGCGTCGTCGTGCAGGAGGCGGTGGAAGGACGAACCCTCCGCCAGATCCTTCATCGACGAGACCGCCTTCTTGTGACGCAGCAGCGACTTGGGCGTCATCAGGATCAGCGGCTTGCGGAACGGCCGCTGCATCTGGCGACGCAGGATGTGGAAATAGTTGGCCGGGGTGGTGCAGTTGGCGACCTGCATATTCTCTTCGGCGCACTGCTGCAGGAAGCGCTCCAGACGAGCCGAGGAGTGTTCCGGTCCCTGGCCTTCATAGCCGTGCGGCAGCAGCATGGTCAGGCCGCTCATCCGCAGCCATTTGCGTTCGCCCGAGCTGATGAACTGGTCGATCACCACCTGGGCGCCGTTCACGAAGTCGCCGAACTGGGCTTCCCACATCACCATGGTGTTGGGGTCGGCCAGCGAATAGCCGTACTCGAAGCCCAGCACCGCCTCTTCCGACAGGGCCGAGTCGATCACCTCGAAATTGGCCTGGCCTTCGCGCAGGTTGTTCAGCGGCACATACCGTTCTTCGGTCGTCTGATCGATGACGCCCGAATGGCGCTGCGAGAAGGTGCCGCGCACCGAATCCTGACCCGACAGCCGAACCGGGAAGCCTTCGTCCAGCAGGGAGGCGAAGGCCAGGCTCTCGGCCGTGGCCCAGTCCAGGCCCTCGCCGCTGGCGATGGCCTCGCGGCGGCCGTCGATCACCCGCTTCAGCGTCTTGTGCATGTCGACGCTGTTCGGAATGGTCGTCAGACGGTGTCCCAGGTCCTGCAGCTTGGCCAGGGGCACGGCCGTCTCGCCGCGCAGCTCGTCCTGGGGCGACTGGAAGCCCTGCCACTGGCCGTCCAGCCAGTCGGCCTTCTCGGCGGACCAGCCCTTGCCGGCGTCGAACTGCTCGTCGAGGAATTTATCGAACCGTTCGATCTCGGCCTCGACCTCGGCCTGGGAGATCACGCCCTCGGCGACCAGACGCTGCGAATAGAGTTCGCGGGTCGAGGGCTGGGCGCGGATCTTCGAATACATCAGCGGCTGGGTGAAGGTCGGATCGTCGCCTTCGTTGTGGCCGAACCGGCGATAGCAGAACATGTCCACCACCACGTCCTTGTGGAACTTCTGGCGGTATTCGGTGGCCACCTTGGCGGCGAAGACGACCGCTTCCGGATCGTCGCCGTTGACGTGGAAGATCGGCGCCTGGACCATCAGCGCGACGTCCGACGGATAGGGCGACGAGCGCGAGTTCCGCGGGCTGGTGGTGAAGCCGATCTGGTTGTTGATGACGAAATGCAGGGTGCCGCCGGTGCGATAGCCCTTCAGCCCCATCAGGGCGAAACATTCGGCCACCACGCCCTGACCGGCGAAGGCGGCGTCGCCGTGGATCAGCAGGGGCACGACCTTGGACCGGTCCAGCGCCCATTCGGCCTCGGGCTTGCCGGCGTTGGCCTCGCGGATGTCGAACGCCTGTTTGGCGCGCGCCTTGCCCAGCACCACCGGATTGACGATCTCGAGGTGGGACGGGTTGGCGGTCAGCGACAGGTGGACGTGGTTGCCGTCGAACTCGCGGTTCGAGCTGGCGCCCATATGATATTTGACGTCGCCCGAGCCCTCGATGTCGCTCGGCACGGCCGAACCGCCCTGGAACTCGTGGAAGATGACCTTGTACGGCTTGCCCATCACGGCGGCGAGCACGTTCAGGCGGCCGCGGTGGGCCATGCCCAGCACGACCTCGTCGACGCCCAGGTTGCCGCCGCGCTTGATCACCTGCTCCAGCGCCGGGACCATGGCCTCGCCGCCGTCCAGACCGAACCGCTTGGTGCCGGGGAAACGCTTGTGCAGGAAGCGTTCGAAGCCCTCGGCCTCGATCAGCTTGTTCAGGATGGCCAGCTTGCCTTCCTTGGTGAAGGCGTTCTGCTCGAACTTGTCGGCGCCCTCGAACCGCTGCTGCAGCCAGGACTTCTCCTCCGGCTCGGCGATATGCATGTACTGGATGCCGATGGTGCCGCAATAGGTGCGCTTCAGCAGGTCCAGGACCTCGCGGATGCTGCCGGTCTGAAGCCCCAGGACCCCGTCCAGGAAGATCGGACGGTCCATGTCGGCTGCACTGAAGCCATAGAATTCCGGCGTCAATTCCGGGTTGTCGACCGGCTGTTCGATGCCCAGCGGGTCCAGATTGGCCTGCAGGTGTCCGCGCACGCGATAGCTGCGGATCAGCATCAGGGCGCGGATGGAATCATGGGCGGCGGCGCGGATGTCGTCAGCCGAAACCGAGGCGGGCGCGGCCGGAGCGGCGGCGGCCGGAGCGGCGCCCGGCTTCTTCGGATCGGGCTTCGCGGCAGGCCAGCGCCCGTCGAAGACCGCGTTGGCCTCGCTGGGCTCGGAGGCGGTTCCACGTCCCCAGGCGCCGGCGCCGGCCGAGGCCTTCACGCTGGCGGCGTTGTCGCGCAGCTGGTCGAAAAAGGCTTTCCATTCCGCCGAGACCGAGCCCGGATCATTGGCCCACTTCTCGTGAAGCTCCTCGATATAGGCCGCGTTCGACCCATAGAGGAATGAGGTCTCGGCAAAGACCTGGTTCAGCCGACCGGCATCGTCCGCCATCGTTTCGCAATCCCTGGCCCCCGACGGACACATCTCCGTGAGGGGTGCGCCCGTCATATAGGCCCGCTTTCCTTATGGGTCATGACCGAAACGGGGCAATTCGGTGAGAAATTGGTCGCAGCCGCAAAGAAAAACGCCCCCGGCCGAAACCGGGGGCGTTCAATCCAGCCGAGACCGGCATTTTTCGTTCTCCCTCCCCCACGGGGGAGGGGGGCGAAGCGAAGCGGAGCCGGGTGGGCCCGGCAAGGCGACGCCCACCAGACCCTCCTTCCCCAGACAGGCGCGACCCAGCCGGGCCGCCCGGGCAAGACTCTGGTGGAAGTGCTGAAGGGCTGATCGCACGAACCTCTCCCTCCCCCTGCGGGGGAGGGAGAGGTTCGT
>NZ_JACESA010000014.1 GCF_013912065.1 Brevundimonas sp. | reverse complement strand
GGGGCGTGGGCCTTGATGCCCTCGCCGACGGCCTTCATGACCTTCAGATTGATGCCGATCAGGTCGTCGCGGCTCATGCCCGGCTTGCGCGGCACGCCGGCGGTGACGATGCAGACGTCGGCGCCCGCGATGTCGGCATAGTCGTTGGCGCCCTTCAGGGCCACGTCCGAGCCGAAGACGGCGGTGGCCTCGGCGATGTCCAGCGCCTTGCCCTGGGGGGTGCCTTCGGCGATGTCGAACAGGATCACGTCGCCCAGCGCTTCGCGGGCGGCCACGTGGGCCAGGGTGCCGCCGATCATGCCGGCGCCGATAAGGGCGATCTTCGCGCGAGCCATGGATGTCTCCGGTTATTGCGTGTGCGAAAGGGGATTAATCGTGCGGGCGGTCTAGACCCGCAAAGGCGGCGCTGCAAGGCTGGCTGACGCGCCTTGAGGAGCCCTGATGACCGACTTTCGTCCAGACCCCGCCTTCGCCGCCGGCTCGGTCGCCGCCGCCGAATGGCCGCTGTGCCATGTGCGGCTTCAGGACGACGCGCGCTTCCCGTGGCTGATCCTGATTCCGCGCGTCGAGGGGGCGGTGGAGCTGGCGGACCTGAGCGTCGAACAGCGGGCCGTTCTGATGGAGGAGACGGTGCGGGCGGGGGCTCTGGTGCGGCGGTTGGGCGTCGTCGAGAAGCTGAACATCGGGGCGATCGGCAATGTGACGGCCCAACTGCATGTGCATGTCGTGGGCCGCCGTCGCGTCGACGGCCTGTGGCCCGATCCGGTCTGGGGGCGTGGGCCGGCGGTTCCCTATGCGGCGGAGGAGCGTGCGCGGCTGCTGGCGGTGATCGCGGGGGCGTAGGGGCTTCCTGTAATCCCCACCATATGCCGTCATCCTCGCCCTTGTGGCGAGGATCCATACTCCCGGTGTGTCGAACAGAGCGCACCCTACGGACGCACCGGGCGTATGGATCCTAGGGACAAGCCCTAGGATGACGGTTCTAAAAGGGGGTTCTTTAACGGAGCGTCGGCCTTTCCTCGACCGAGCTTCTCCCTCAAATAATATCCAGCGGCGTCTCGCGCGTGGGCGGGGGGAAGGCCTCGTCGAGGCGTTCCAGGTCCTCGAGGTCGAACTGGATCTCCAGGGCGTCGGCGTTGGCCTCGACGTGTTCGACGGAGCTGGCCTTGGGGATGGCGATGACGCCGTCGTGGCGCAGGACGGCGGCCAGGGCGACCTGGGCCGGATCGGCGTCGTGGCGGTTGGCGATGTCGCGGATCAGCGGCTGTTCCAGCAACTCGCCGCGCCCCAGGGGCGAATAGGCCATCATCGGCATGTCGCGGGCCTGCATCCAGGGCAGCAGATCGAACTCCACACCGCGCGAGCCCAGATTATAGAGCAGCTGGTTGACGGCGCAGTCCTCGCCGCCCTCGATCTCCTCCAGCCGCCGCATGGCCCGCAGGTCGAGGTTGGACACGCCCCAGCGGGCGATCATCCCCTCGTCCACCAGCTCCTGGAAGGCGGCGATGGTCTCTTCCAGCGGAACCCGGCCTTCCCAGTGCAGCAGATAGAGGTCCAGCCGGTCGGTCCCCAGCCGTTCCAGCGACTTTTCGCAGGACAGCATCATCTTCATTTCCGAGGCGTTCTCGGGCCGGACCTTGGAGACCAGAAATATCTCGTCGCGCCGCCCGGCGATGACCTCGCCCACCAGCCGTTCGGAACGGCCGTCGCCGTAGAGCTCGGCCGTGTCGATCAGGGTCAGGCCCAGGTCGATTCCCCGCGCCAGAGCCTGCTGCTCCTCATCGCGCCAGGCGGGGTCGTCGCCCAATTCCCAGGTGCCTTGGCCCAGGGCGGGAACGGTCGTACCGTCTGCGAATGTGACGAGGCGGGTCATTTCCGTCCTGTTCTGTGAGCGGCGAAAGCCGCCGGAGAGGTTAGAATGCGCACCCGGCTTATCAAGACCGACGGCCTTGTCCAACAGGTGCTGGAGGCCGGGCATGAAGACCCGAACGCGCCCCTGGTCCTGTTGATCCACGGTTTTCCCGAACTGGGGCTCAGTTGGCGCGCCCAGGTCGAGGCCCTGTCGCAGGGGGGCTATCACGTCTTGGCCCCCGACATGCGAGGCTATGGCGGGACGGACAAGCCTCGGGGTGTCGAGGCCTATTCGATTCTGCACCTGGTCGGGGACATGGTCGATCTGGTCCGGGCGCTGGAGAAGCCGTCCTGTATTGTCGTCGGTCACGACTGGGGCGGGCCGGTCGCCTGGCACTGCGCCCTTCTGAGGCCCGATCTGTTCACCGCCGTGGCGGGCCTGTCGGTCCCGTTCCAGCCGCGTCGCCCCAAGGGGCCGCCGACCCAGGCCATGGCGGCGATCTCGGAACGGGCCGGACTGGGCGACCTCTATATCAACCGCTTCCAGGCGCCGGACGCCCATCTGGCGCTGGAGGCCGATCCGGTCACGACGCTGAGGAAGCTGTTCTGGGCCTTTGACGGCGCGACGCCGGCCGCGAAACGCTCGACCGGCTTCATGCCCAGGGGCGTCAGCCTGTTGGACAGCGTCGACGACGCGGCGACCCTGCCGCCCTGGATGAGCGAGGCGCATTTCGCCGAATATGTCGAGGCCTTTGCGGCCGGGGGTTTCGACGGGCCGTTGAACTGGTATCGGGCGCTTGACCTGAACTGGTCGCTGACGGCTTTCGCCCAGAACCAGCGCATCCTTCAACCGGCCCTGTTCATCGTCGGCGAGGACGACCCGGTGCGCCATTATGCTGGCGCGGCCGAGGCGGGGCTGAAGGACTGGGTTCCGAACCTGACCCGGTCAGTGGTCGTGCCCGGCGCGGGACACTGGATCCAGCAGGAACGGGCGGACACGGTGAATGACCTGCTGCTGGAGTTTCTCGCGCAAATTGCGAAGGCGCGTTAGGGCTAAAGGAAGGTTCGGCCCTTAGAGTAGGGCTCTCCCCAGCGAGTTCAGCTCGCCACCCCAAGCGTTCCGGAGACCGGGCGTCCGTGTTCAAGTCGTTGCTTTCAGATCGTCCCGGCACGGAGCCGCTTGCCGCCGCCTTCCGCGCTTGCCGCACCCATTTCGTCTGGGCTGCGGTGTTCAGCGCCCTGGTCAATCTGCTGTATCTGGCCCCCACACTATACATGCTGCAGGTCTATGACCGGGTCGTTCCGACCGGAGGTCTGACGACCCTGGGCCTGATCACGGCGGTCGCGGTCTTCGCACTGGCCTGTCTGGCGATCCTGGACTGGCTGCGGGGTCGGCTGCTGCTGCGCGCCGGACTGCGGCTGGATCGGATGCTGTCGAGCCGGATCCTGGCGCGCGTGGTCGATATCCAAGCCAGGTCAGTGGGCCAGGCGCCGGGCAGTCAGGCCTTGAGGGAGTTCGACAATGTGCGAACCGCCGTCTCCGGGCCGGGGGCCCTGGCCCTGTTCGACGCGCCGTGGACGCCGCTCTATCTCGGCTGCTGCTTTCTGCTGCACCCGGCGATCGGCCTTCTGACCCTGGTCGGCGGCCTGATCCTGTTCACCCTGGCGTGGCGCAACGAACGCGACAGCCGCCCTCGTCTGGCCAAGGCCATACAGTCCAACGCCGCTGCCTACGCCGCCCAGGAAAGCGTGGCGGGCCAGGCCGAGGTCGTCCGCGCCCTGGGCATGCGCGGCTCCAGCATCGCGCGCCAGATCGACCAGAGACGCGGCGCGGTGGCTCAACAGGCCGACGCCCAGCTGACCGGCGGCAAATATTCCGGGGCCATAAAGTTCGTGCGGCTTGTGCTGCAATCGGCGGCTCTGGGGCTGGCCGCCTATCTGGTCGTAAAGGGCGAGATGTCCGCCGGTTCGATCATCGCCGCCTCTGTGCTGTTGAGCCGGGCCGTGGCGCCGGTGGAGCTTCTGGTCGGGGCTTGGCCGGGACTGGTCCAGGCGCGCTCCAGCTGGAACACACTGGTTGAACTGTTCGCCAAGACCGCGGCCCAGGACCGGTCGCGCACAGCTCTTCCGCCGCCCGCCGGACGGCTGAGGCTGGAAGGTGTCACGGTGCGGCTGCCCGACACCGAAACCGCTCAACTGCGCCACGCCGTTCTGGGGCTGGAACCGGGTCAGACCCTCGGCGTCATCGGCGCCAGCGGATCGGGCAAGACCACACTGGCGCGGGTCATCGCCGGCGCCCTGGTCCCTACGGCGGGCGACGTCCGTCTGGACGGGGCCGAGTACGGCGCGCGCGACGGCGACGAACTGGCGCGTTTCATCGGCTATATGCCTCAGTCGCCAAGCCTTTTCGCCGGGTCGATCAAGGACAATATCTCGCGCTTCTCGTCCGCCACGGGTCTGGAAGCGGCCGAGGTCGACCGGACAGCCGTCGCCGCCGCCATCGCCGCGGGCGCACATGAGATGATCTTGCGGTTGCCGCACGGCTATGACACCGCGCTCGGCCCCTATGGCGCCGGCGTGTCGGCCGGGCAGGCGCAACGTATCGCCCTGGCGCGCGCGCTTTATGGCGACCCCTGCCTGCTGGTGCTGGACGAGCCGAACTCGAACCTAGACCAGGAAGGCGAGACGGCCCTGATGGCCGCCATACTGGGCGCCGCGACGCGGGGCGCGGCCGTGGTCGTGGTCGCCCACCGCGCCGGGGTTCTGGCGCGGGTCGATCGGCTGTTGGTGATGCGTGACGGAGCCGTGCAGCTGGAAGGGCCCAGGGAAGAAGTTCTGGCCCGGCTGAGAGAGGCGCCGCCCGCCATGGTCGCCGCGGGGAGAGCCTGACATGACCGATTTGAGCCTTGTCGCCGGTGAATCGGAGCAGCCGGATTCGCCGCGACGCGAACTGATCCTGGGCGGCGTGGTGATCGTGGCCTTCTTCGTGATCTTCCTGGGGTGGGCGGCCTTCGCGCCCCTGGACGCCGGCGCCTTCGCCCAGGGCCAGGTGACGGTGTCGGGCAATCGCCAGGCGGTCCAGCATCGCGATGGCGGCGTGGTCAGCGCGCTGAAGGTCGCGGAGGGGGACCGGGTCCGTCAGGGACAGGTTCTGGTCGAATTGAACGCCGGCGAGTTGCACGCCAGCGAGCGGGGCGCGGCCGGACAGGTTTTCGCCCTTCTGGCCCAACGATCGCGACTGATCGCCGAGCGCGACCGTCTTCCCGTCCTGCCCGTTCCGGCGGAGTTCACCGATCTGTCCGAGGCGGATCGGGCGTTGGCCGACGAGGCCATGCGCCTGCAGCGGTTGCAGTATTCGGCCCGGGGCGCCGGCCGTTCCACCGAAACTGGCGTGCTGAACCAGCGCGTTGGACAGCTGCGCGACCAGATGGACGGCTATGAACGTCAGATCGAGGCCAACGCCATCCAGCAACGTCTTATCGGAGAGGAACTGGAGGGTTTGAGATCGCTCGCCGCCCAGGGCTATGCGCCGCTGACGCGGGTCCGAGCGCTAGAACGCACCGCCGCCGCTCTCGAGGGCGAACAGGGCGCGCTGCGGGCTCAGGTGGCCAGCACGCGCGAGCAGATCGGGGAAACCCGGCTGCAGACCCTGGGCGTGTCCACCAGGCTGAACGAGGATGTCGCCGAACAATTGCGCCAGGTCGAGGTGCAGTTGAACGAGCTGCGACCAAAGATGATCGAACTGCGCGAGCAACTGGCGCGGGCCGAGATACGCAGCCCCGCGACGGGCCAGGTCGTGGGCCTGACCGTCTTTACTCAGGGCGGGGTGGTTCAGCCCGGACAGACCTTGATGGAAGTGGTGCCGGACCAGGCATCCCAGATCATCGTCGCCCAGGTCGATCCGGCGGATATCGACAATCTGCGGGTCGGCCTGGATACCGAGGTCAAATTCCCGGGCTTGCGGGAGCGGAATCCGCCGATCGTGCGCGGGATGGTCACGCGGATATCGGCTGACAGTTTCACCGACGAGGCGACCGGACGCAGTTATTTCCGCGCCGAGGTGGTCGTTTCACCCCAGCAACTGGAGAAGCTCGGGGCCGCCGCGCGCAGCATCCGCTCCGGCATGCCGGTGCAGGTGGTCATTCTCACGCGCAAAAGGACAGCCCTCGCCTATCTGTTCGAACCGATGGCGCAGAACCTATGGCGCTCCGGCGCTCAACAGTAGGGCTGGGCCGGGTTTAGACAGCCTGCTTCTAAGCCGCCGCCGCTTCGCTCAGCCGGATGCGGGCTTCGGCGACGATCTCGAGGCTGTGGATGCGGGCGGCGTTGTCGAAGGCCATGCCGGTGATCATCAGTTCGTCCACCCCGGTCAGGGCGATGAAGTCGGCGATCTGTTTCCGCACCGTCTCTGGTCCGCCGACGGCGGAGTAGAGCAGACGGCTGCGCGCGCCCTCGATCTGCTGCGGGGTCAGGACGGCGGTGATGTCGTCGACGGGCGGGGGCAGTTTGCCGGGCTTGCCGGTCGAAAGACGGGCGAAGCTCTGTTGCATCGAGGTAGACAGGCGCACGCCGTCCTCGTCGGTCTCGGCGGCGAAGACGTTGATCGCGGCCATGGCGTGGGGCTGGGCCATTCGGTCCGACGGGGTGAAGCTGCGGCGATAGAGGGCCAGGGCCTCCAGCAGAAGCTCGGGCGCGAAATGGCTGGCGAAGGCGTAGGGCAGGCCCAGCTGCCCGGCCAGTTGGGCGCTGAAAAGGCTGGAGCCCAGAAGCCAGATCGGCACCCGCAGGCCGGCGCCGGGAACGGCGCGGACGGGCTGGTTCTCTGAGGCCGGCTCGAACCACTGGATAAGTTCGACCACGTCGCGCGGGAACTGGTCGGCGCCCTCGAAATAGCGGCGCAGGGCGCGGGCGGTGGCGCCGTCCGTGCCGGGCGCCCGGCCCAGACCGAGATCGATCCGGCCGGGGAACAGGGTCTCCAGCGTTCCGAACTGTTCGGCGACGACCAGGGGGGCGTGGTTGGGCAGCATGACCCCGCCGGAGCCGACGCGGATACGCTCGGTTCCCGCCGCCACATGGCCGATGACGAGGGCGGTGGCCGCGCTGGCGATGCCCGGCATGTTGTGATGCTCGGCCAGCCAGAAGCGGTTGTAGCCCAGCCGGTCGGCGGCCTGGGCCAGGGCAAGGGTCTCGTCGAGGGCGCGGCGAGCGTCGCCGCCTTCGACGATGGGGGACAGGTCGAGCACTGAGAACGGGATCATTGCCGTTAGATCGGGGCTGCGGGCTCCGGTTCAAGGGGACGGGTCGGGAACCCGAGCGGGTCGGATGCTTTGACTCCGCGAACAGGAGACCTGGGCCATGACGGACGCCAATCCCGAACATATCCCGACGGAAGAAGGCCGCGAGGGCGAAGACGCGCGCGAGGCGGCCGACATGGGCGAAAAGCCCGATCTGGGCCACAGGGCCGACGCCTTGATCGAGGCGTTGGACGGGACCGATTCCGGCTCCGACACCCGCGCAGGGTCGCTGCGCGGCGGATCGGCCAGCGGATCGGACGACGACCCTGATTCGCAGGCGATCAACGCGAGGCTGGCCGAGGAGGGACGGGCCTGGGCCGATCCGGATTCGCCGTCGGACGCGGAACCGGACGCCGTGGGCTCGGGTCGTCGTTTCGGCGGCGCGGGCGGCGATCCGGCCGAAGGCGCGCGAGACGACTGAACACGCCTTGCCGCCGCCTCATCCATGCTCCACGGTGGAGCCTTGACCATGGGTTCAAGGGAAGAATCCCAGATGATACGCCGTCTGGCGGCTTCGGCCGCCTTAGTCTTATTCTGCCTTGCGGGTTGCGACGACCGGTCGAAGACCGAAGGGGCCCGAGCCGAGGTTCCCACCGCCACACCTCGCGAAAAGACCGCCGCGGCGATCGTGGAGGCCCCGCCTTCGGCGGAGGCGGCCTTGCCGTCTAAGGCTGAGATTCTCGCGGCGCCCGGCGCTCCTGTCTTCGCGACCCTTTATCCGGGCGCGGCGCTGGACGAGCCCGCGACGACCGCGACGGGTCCGGACGGAGAAGGCGGGCTGGTGACCTTCCACACCGACGCAACGCCCGACGAGGTGGTGGCCTTTTATCGTGCCCGCGCCGAAGAGGCCGGCCTGATCTCGGTCATGGGCATGAACCAGGGCGACGCTCGGGCCTACGGGGCGGCGGGCGGCTCGGACGGGGCGACCAATATCCAGGTGGTGGCGGCGCCCGGCGAAAACGACCAGACCTCGGTGCAACTGAGTTGGAGCGCGGGCCGGTGAGACCCGTCGCCGCCCCGCGTGCGGCGACGCTGCTGACGCCTCTAGCTCTGATTATGTCCGGGCTGGCGGCCTGCGCTCCGGCCGAACGACCCTCGGCCCAGCCGATCTTCATCGCCGCCGACTCCGGATATCTGCAGCCCGGCGCCCTGGCGCGCCTGGCCCAGGCCGCGCCCTCGGCCCCCGTCGCGGACTCGCCCCAGGACCGGGCCGACAAGGCCGGATCGGCCGGGTTCGCAGCGCTGGAGGATACGGACCGCTGGCTGTTGGCCACCACCCACGCCGAACTGCGCCCGCCGCTGGCCTTGCAGCATTTCGACTGCGCCCTGGGGGTGAGGCTGGGCTCGGCGGAGACGCCGGCGCTGGACCGGATGGCCGCCAAGGCTTTTCACGACGTCCAGGCGGTGGTCGCACAGGTGGCGGCGAGCGCCGCTCGCGGACGGCCGGTCGCCGACGAAGCGGCGCGTCGGGCCTGCCAGACCCTGACGCCGGCCGCGCGCCGCAGCGCCTCCTATCCGTCCGCAGGCGCCGCGACCGGGACGGCCTATGCCGAGGCCCTGGCCGCCGTCGAGCCTGAACGGGCGGCCGAGACGCGTCGCATCGGCCATGAGATCGGCGTCAGCCGTTTGGTCTGCGCGATGAACTATCCGAGCGACGTGGCGGCGGGCGAGGCCATCGGTCGGGCCGTCATGGCCGAGATCGTCGCGACGCCGGAGTTCCAGTCGGAGGCCGAAACCGCGCGGCGCGAACTGACGGCGGCGCGGGCGACGGGGCGGACCAACCCCGGTTGCGCGGCGGAACGGGCCGCCCTGGCCCAGACTGTTTCAACGGCTCGGCCCTGATCATGTGGGAGGCGCTGGCCCTGGCGGCGGCGGTCGATCTGGCGGCGGCGCGCCCCTGCACGCAGCAGGAGACGCGCGACCTGACCACGCCGGCGGACCAGCCTTATCGCCTGACCTGCCGCGCCACCCTGGCGGGGGCGACCGTGGCGCGACCGATCCTGATCGAGGGGGCCGAGGCCTCGGGCGCGGGGATCGACTGCGGCGGCGGTACGATCCGGCGCCCGGGCGAGGCGACCGCCCAGGCGCCGACGGTGGCGATCTGGTCGCGGCATGACGACGGCGGCTGGAGCCGGCCGGTCGAGACCTATGTGCGGAACTGCACCGTGGTCGGCAATGTGCGGATCTGGGGCATGGGGGCGGGCGGCTCGATGCGCGACCTTTTGGATTCGTCGCGGACTGCGGATCATACGACGGCGGCCCAGAGCGCGGCGCCTGTGGGGACCCTGCTGGAGCGGGTGCGGTTCGAGGCGACAGGGACCATCCCCCTCTATGTCGGGCCGGGCGTGACGCGGACGACGGTGGTCCGGTCGCGCTTTTCGGGCCGGTCGGTCTCGACCGCCGTCTATCTGGACGCCGAGAGCGCCGGGGCGCTGATCCAGGACAACGACTTCTCCATCCGTACGGGCCGTGAGCAGATCGCCGTGGACGGATCGGGCGCCAACCGGATCCTGGGCAACCGGTTCGCCCTTGGCGGCCGGGGCGGGATCTTCCTGTACCGCAACTGCGGCGAGGACGGGGTGATCCGGCATCAGACGCCGTCCTATAATCTGATCACGGACAATGTGTTTTCAGGAACGAACTGGCTGAGGCCCCGGACGGTGGTGGTCGGCGCGCGCGAGGGGAACCGGCGCTATTGCGGCGACGACGCCGGTTATCCGTTCGGTTCCAGCGCCGATGACGGCGACGAGGCGGCCGGCAATCGGGTCGAGCGGAACCGTACGGTTCGCTAGGCCCTCGCACTTGCGAAAAGCCGCAGTCTCGGCCCTATTGGCGCCATGACGCCTCGGGGGATGCATCTAATGCGGTTGGCCTTGCTTCTGACGTCCCTGGCGGCCGCCCTGGGGTTGGCCGTCCTGACGACCCAGACGCCCCGACCCGCCCCCGCCGACGCCCCGGCCGAGCGGTTCTCAGCCGAGCGGGCCATGACCGACGTGCGAAGGATGTCGCAGGCGCCGCGTCCCGTCGGCTCGACCGACCACGCCCTGGTCCAGGCCTATTTGCATGGGCGGATGATGCAGCTGGGTCTGGCGCCGACCTTCCAGGGGGGCGCGCTTTCGCCGGCGGCCGTACGCCGGATCGAAGATCGAGGAGACTCGGTCGAGGGGGTGTCGGTGGTCAATCTGGTGGGCGTCCTGCCCGGCCGCGATCCCAGCCTGCCCCTGGTCGTGTTGATGGCCCATTACGACAGCGTGCCGGGCTCGCCGGGCGCGGCCGATGACGCCAGCGGCGTCGCCGCCGTGCTGGAGGCCGTGAGGGCGATCAAGGCGCGCGGACCGGCGGATCGCGGCCTGGTGGTCCTGTTGACCGACGGCGAGGAACTGAACCTGGACGGGGCGCGAACCTTCTTCAGCGATCATCCGCTGCGCCACCGGGTGGGGGCGGTGGTCAACCTGGAGGCGCGGGGTGGAGGCGGCCGGGCCCTGATGTTCGAGACCGGCCCCGGCAACGCCCAGACCATAGACCTGTACGCCCGCGCCGCCCGCCGCGCCGAGGGGGGCCCGTCTAGCAACGCCCTGGCCGTGTTCGTCTATCGGCTGATGTCGAACGACACCGACTTCACCCTGGCGCGGGATCGGGGGCTGACGGGGTTGAACCTGGCCTTCATCGGCCGTCCGGATCAGTATCATTCGCCGCGCTCGACGCCGGAGGCGCTGGACCAGGGCAGTCTGCAGCATATCGGCGCCCAGGCGCTGGAGAGCGCCGACGCCCTGCTGCGCGCGCCGGTTCTGCCGGTCGCGACGCGGAACGCCGTCTATTCCGACGTCTTCGGCCTGGGGGTGCTGAGGCACGGGCTGGATACCGGGTGGTGGCTGCTGGGCGTGGCCGGATTACTGACCGTCTTCGCGGCCTGGGGGGCGCGGCACGCGACGGGCCTGACGTGGCGTCAAGGCGTCAAGGGTCTGACGGGCGGACTATGGCTCCTGACGGCAGGGGGTGTTCTGGCCCAGGCCGCGCGGTTGCTGGGCGGGCCGATCTGGGACCGGAGCCAGTCGGTCGAGACCTATTATGTGATGTTGCGCCGCCTGCCGTGGATGGAGGCGGGCGTCGGCCTGGTGCTGCTGGGCGCCGTGTTCGCCCTGACGGCCGGGCGGGCTACGATCGGGCGCCGACTACTGGCCGGGGTGATCGGCGCGGCGGCCGTGCTGGCGACAGCCTTGGGCGGGTTCGATCCCGTCGTGCTCGGCGCGGCCCTGGTCGCCGTGGGGCTCAGTCTATGGCCGGGCGGGGAGGACGAGACGGTCTGGGGCGGCTGGCTGGGGGCCATCGTCCTGGTGCTGATGCTCGGGGTCCTGGTCCAGGCCGCAGCGCCGGAGGCGGCTCTACTGTTCGTCTGGACCGGTCTTGCGGCCTCGGTCGCGGCGGCCCTGGCGGCGGCGATCGGCGCGCGGCTGGAGCGATGGGCGGCGCTGGTTCCGGCGGCCGTGGCGACCGTGGTCGTCGGCGGCTGGCTGGCGGGGCTGGGCCATTTCATCTTCCTGGGCGTCGGCATGGACCAGCCTGGCGCCCTGGGCCTGATCGCCCTGCTGATCCTGATTTTGGCGCGACCGCTGGCGCCGGCCGCGACTTCGAGCGATCCGGCCTCGGCGAAGCTGGCGATCCATACACTGGCCGCCATGGGGGCTGCGGCCCTGGTCCTGGGGGCTGGTCTGTCCCTGGCGGCCCGTCACGCGGAACCGGCCGTGGCGGTGGAAATTCAGGCTCCCTGATACGTCAGAATTGGACGTAGGGTTCGGATGTTCTCATTTGTTCCAAAGAGAACATCTTGTGAACCAGAACAAACCGTGCACATAGTCGGTCTCACGAAACGGGGGCGGGTCCATGGCGGGTCTCTCCCAGGCTAAATGACGGGAATCATGGCAAGGGAGACGAAGGCAATGGCACAGGCGGCTTTGAAACTGGTGGGCAAGGAAGACGGCGACAAACAACGGGCTCTAGAGGCGGCGATCGCGCAGATCGATCGCGCCTTCGGCAAGGGCTCGGTGATGAAATTGGGCAAGGCCGGGGTGGTGGCCGAGATCGAGAGCGTCTCGACCGGTTCGCTGGGCCTGGACATGGCGCTGGGCATCGGCGGCCTGCCGATCGGCCGGGTGATCGAGGTCTTCGGGCCTGAATCCTCGGGCAAGACGACCCTGGCCCTGCACACGGTTGCGGAAGTCCAGAAGAAGGGCGGCGTCGCCGCCTTCGTCGACGCCGAACACGCCCTGGATCCGGTCTATGCGCAAAAGCTGGGCGTCAATCTGGACGACCTGCTGGTGTCCCAGCCCGACACGGGCGAACAGGCGCTGGAGATCGTCGACACCCTGGTGCGTTCGGGCGCCGTCGACATCGTGGTCATCGACTCGGTCGCGGCGCTGACGCCGCGGGCCGAAATCGAGGGCGAGATGGGCGACAGCCTGCCGGGTCTTCAGGCCCGCCTGATGAGCCAGGCGCTGCGCAAGCTGACGGCCTCGATCTCCAAGTCCAAATGCATCGTCCTGTTCATCAACCAGATCCGCCACAAGATCGGCGTCATGTATGGCTCGCCCGAGACGACCACGGGCGGAAACGCACTGAAATTCTACGCCTCGGTGCGCCTGGACATCCGCCGCACCGGCGCGATCAAGAACCGCGACGAGGTGGTCGGCAACACCACCCGGGTCAAGGTGGTCAAGAACAAGGTCGCCCCGCCGTTCCGCGAGGTCATCTTCGACATCATGTACGGCGAGGGCATCTCCAAACTGGGCGAGGTCATCGACTTGGGCGTCAAGGCCGGGGTGATCGAGAAGTCGGGCAGCTGGTTCAGCTATGACTCGACCCGGATCGGCCAAGGCCGCGAGAACGTCCGCGAATTCCTGAAACAGAACCCCGACATCGCCGTCTCGATCGAGAAGGCGGTGCGGGCCTCGACCAACAAGATCGCCGACGAACTGCTGGGCACGCCCGAGCCGGACGAAGGCCAGGACCTGGAAGGCTGACGCCGACCCGTCCCTAAGACACTCCGTCGCTCCAAGCGACCCGCCACCGACCCCGCGAGGGGCGGCGGAGCGACCCGTCCGACCTCGTGTCGGGCGGGTCTTTTTTTGCTTTCGTCATTCCGGGCGAAGGGCCGCTTGGCCCGCAGACCCGGAACCCAGCGGCGCGCGCGAGCGAGAACCTGTCGCGCACCCCGCGCTCAGACATCGTGCGGCTGAACCATTTCGCCTTCGGCGCCGCTGGGTTCCGGGTCTCCGCTGCGCTGCGCCCGGAATGACGAAAGGGGTGAGGCGGACCCCAAACCAAAACGGGCGACCCGAAGGCCGCCCGTTCCGTCGTTCAGATTGTCGTCGCCGATCAGGCGGCGGCCTTCTCCGGGGCGAACTTGCCGTAGAAGGTTTCGTTATTGGCGGCCATGTCTCGCAGCAGCTGCGGAACCTTGAACCGATCGCCATAGGTCGCGGCCAGGCGATCCGCCGTCTCGACGAACTTGGCCAGGCCGATGCCGTCGATCATGCTGATCGGGCCGCCGGTCCAAGGGGCGAAGCCCCAGCCCAGGATGGCGCCCAGGTCTGCTTCGCGCGGGTCGTCGATGACGCCTTCTTCCCAGCAACGGGCGACTTCGACCGCCTGGCGATACAGCAGACGCGTCTTCAGCTCGTCGATCTGGGCGAAGGCGGTCGGCTCCTCGGGCTGGTCGACGCCCTTGGTGGTTGGGGCCAGTTCGCTCAGGCCCGGCCAGATGGTCTTGGGCTTGGAATCGTAGTCGTAGAAGCCCTTGCCGTTCTTGCGGCCGAAGCGTCCGCCCTCGACCATTGTCGCGACGATCTGCTCACCCTCGTTGGCGACGTATTTGTCGCCCAGGTCGGCCTTGGTCTGTTTAGCGATCTTGTAGGACAGGTCCAGGGCGACGTCGTCGTGCATTTCCAGCGGGCCGCGCGGCATGCCGGTCATGCGGCCGACATTGTCGATCAGGGCCGGGCCGTAACCCTCTTCCAGCATCGCCATGCCTTCCATCAGGAAGGTGGAGAAGCAGCGCGAGGTGTAGAAGCCGCGGCTGTCATTGACGACGATCGGCGTCTTCTTGATCTTCAGCACATAGTCCAGCGCCTTGGCGATCGCGGCCTGACCCGTCTTTTCGCCCAGGATGATCTCGACCAGCATCATCTTGTCGACGGGCGAGAAGAAGTGGATGCCGATGAAGTCCTCGGGCCGGATGCTGGCCTCGGCCAGGCCGGTGATCGGCAGGGTCGAGGTATTGGAGCCGAAGACGGCGCCCTCGGCCAGCTGGGCCTCGGCGCGCTTGGTGACGTCGGCCTTGATCTCGCGGCTTTCGAACACGGCCTCGACCACCAGGTCCGAGCCCTTGATGTGGTCATAGTCGGTCGTGGCCGTGACCAGGGCCAGGGTGGCGTCGAACTTCTCTTGCGTCATCTGACCGCGCGACAGACGCTTCTTCAGCAGGTCCTCGACATGGGCCTTGCCCTTGTCGGCGGCTTCCTGGGTCTGGTCGATCAGCACGGTCTCGATGCCGGCCATGACCTGAACATAGGCGATGCCCGCGCCCATCATGCCGGCGCCGATGACGGTGACCTTCTTCGGATCGGATTTCGGCACGTCGGCCGGACGCACGGCGCCCTTGTCCAGCTCCTGCTTGGACAGGAACAGCGAACGGATCATGGCCTGGGCCTGCGGCGTCATCAGGGTCTTGATGAAATAGCGGGTCTCGATCCGCAGGGCTGCGTCCATCGGCACCTGCGTGCCCTCGTAGACGGCCTTCATCAGGTTCACCACGGCCGGATAGTTGCCGTAGGACTGTTTGCGCAGCATGGCGTTGCCGACCATGAAGTTCTGGATGCCGGCCGGGTGATAGGGGCCGCCGCCGGGCAGTTTGAACGACTTGTCGTCCCACGGCTGGACGGCCTTGCCGCCATTCTTGATCCAGGTCTTGGCGGCCTCGACGGCCTGACCCTTTGCGACGACTTCATGGACGATGCCGGCGCCCTTGGCGTCGTTCGGGCGATAGGACTTGCCCTCGCTCATGGCCATCATGGCGTTCTGCACGCCGACCAGGCGGGTCAGGCGCTGCGTGCCGCCGCCGCCGGGGAACAGGCCGACCTTGATCTCGGGCAGGCCCAGCTGGATCTTGTTGTCGTCCTCGACCACGCGATAGTGGCAGGCCAGGGTGAACTCCAGCCCACCGCCCAGAGCCAGGCCGTTGATGGCGGCCGCAACCGGCTTGCCGCAGGTCTCCAGCGCGCGGAAGGCGCCGTTCAGTTTCCAGCCAGCGTCGAACGCCTTCTGCAGGTCGCCCGCGCCCGCCAGCAGGCCCGAAGCCATGTCGCCCAGGTCCGCTCCGGCGCAGAAGCCCGAAGCCTTGCCCGAGGTGATGACCGCGCCCTTTATGGCGTCGTCGGTCTTGATCCGTTCGACCAGGGCAGGAATTTCCGCCATGACCGAGGCGGTCAGGGTGTTCATCGAACGGCCCGGCACGTCGAAGGCGATGACCGCGATGCCGTCCGCGTCGACGTCGATCTTGAAGTTTTCCATGTTCATTGCTCCCGGATCAGACGCGTTCGATGACGGTGGCGGTGCCCATGCCGCCGCCGATGCAGAGGGTGACCAGGGCGGTCGACTTGTTCGAGCGTTCCAGCTCGTCAAGCGCGATGCCGGTGATCATGGCGCCGGTGGCGCCGAGGGGGTGGCCCATCGAGATGCCGCCGCCGTTCACGTTCATCTTGGCGTGGTCGATGTTCAGGGCCTGCATATAGCGCAGCACGACGGCCGCGAAGGCCTCGTTCAGCTCCCACAGGTCGATGTCGTCGGGCGTCATGCCCAGCTTGCCCAGCAGCTTGCGGGTCACATATTCCGGACCGGTCAGCATGATCGACGGCTCCGAGCCGATCGAGGCGCCGCCCAGGATCTTGGCGCGCGGCTTCAGGCCCAGAGCCTGGCCGGCTTTCAGCGAACCGATCAGCACCCCGGCCGAACCGTCGACGATGCCGGAGGAGTTGCCGGGGGTGTGCACGTGGTTGACGCGCTCGACCTCGGGGTAGCGCTGGTTGATCACGGAATCGAATGCAAGCTCGCCCAGCATGGCGAAGGAGGGGTTCAGGCCGCCCAAGGCTTGCATGTCCGTGTTCGGACGAATGGTCTCGTCATGGTCGAGGATGGTCAGGCCCAGCTGATCCTTGACCCCGATGACCGAGTTCTTGAACCGGCCCTCGGCCCAGGCCTTGGCGGCGCGCTTGTGGCTCTCGACCGAATAGGCGTCGACGTCGTCGCGGCTGAAGCCATATTTGGTGGCGATCATGTCCGCCGACACGCCCTGGGGCACGAAATAGGTCGGGAAGGCCGCGGCCGGATCGGTGGGCCAGGCGCCCATGTCGGAGCCCATGGGCACGCGGCTCATGACCTCGACGCCGCCGCCGACGGCGAAATCGGCTTCACCGGACTTCACCTTGGCGGTGGCCATGTTCACGGCTTCCAGGCCCGAGGCGCAGAAGCGGTTGACCTGAACGCCCGCCGTATATTGCGACCAGCCGGCCGACAGCACTGCGGTGCGGGCGATGTCGGCGCCCAGCTCGCCCACGGGGGTGACGCAGCCCAGGATGACGTCGTCGACCTTGGACGTGTCCAGGTCGTTGCGATCGCGCAGGGCCTCCAGCACCTGGGTCGCCAGGCTGAGGCCGGTGATCTCGTGCAGCGAGCCGTCCTTCTTGCCCTTGCCGCGCGGCGTGCGGACGGCGTCGTAGATATAGGCGTCAGCCATGGCGTGAGTCTCCAGTTTTTGGTCCCTGCGCTCGACGCGCGGCGTCTCGCGACTTGAGGAAAGGACGGTTCCAAGCTCGGAGGCCAAGAACCCTACGTTTACGTCAACGTCAAGTAATAAGCCGCGTGAGCAAGGGCCAGTCGCCGGCTCATTCTATCGCGTGACAGACCGCCTCGACATTGATTCCGTCCGGATCGAACACGAAGGCGGCGTAGTAGTTCGGGCCGTACTCCGGGCGCAGGCCCGGTTTGCCGTTGTCACGGCCTCCTGCGGCGATGGCCGTGGCGTGGAAGGCTTCGACCTGGGCGCGGGTTGAGGCGCGGAAGGCGACGTGCGTTCCTTCGCCGGGGCGTTCGTTGTCGGCGATGACGAAATCGGGCTCGCCGTCGACCCCGAACATCACCGCCCTCCCGCCTGATTCCATCTGTTCGGGAGGAATGACGGCGACGACGCCATAGCCGAGGGCGGCAAGCGCCTGTTCATAGAAGGCGCGCGAGGCGTCGATGTCGCGGACCGCGAGGCCGATGTGATCGAGCATGGGCGTTCTCCGAGAGGGAGGAACGCCCCAACCGCCTTTGGGTGGCGCCGATCAGATCGCCGGAATACGGCTGGCGCCGCCGGTGATGCGACAGGCGTATTCGGTTTGCGGCCGGCCGGTCTGGGCGCCAGTCGGCGTCAGGATGCCGCCCCGCGCGGTGCAGTCGGCGTCCAGTCGATCATAGTCGGTCTTATAGGTGCTGTTCTGGCCATTGGAGGCGCAGGCGGCCAGCAGGGGCAGGGCGATCAGGGTGGAAAGAACAACGATACGCATGGGCGTCTCCCGATATCCGGAACGCTCGGCGTTCCAGTCATGCCCCCCGGCGCGGCCAGCTTACCGCGCGACCGACAACCTGACCAGTTTGCCGTCGTCCTGATCGGTGATGGCCCAGACCGCGCCGTCCGGGCCGACGGCGACGTCACGGATCCGTTCGCCCAGGTCCGTCAGCAGCCGCTCCTCGCCGACGACCCGGTCGTTCTCAATCACCAGCCGGGCGATGTGTTTTTCCTTCAGGCCCGCGACCAGCAGATCGCCGTCCCAGCCGGGGAACATGGCGCCCTGATAGAAGGTCGCCCCGCCCGGCGCGATGACCGGGTCCCAGTAATAGACGGGCTGTTCCGTGCCCGGCGCGCGCGTATTGCCGCCGGTGATCGCCCCGCCGGCGTATTCGACGCCGTAAGCCGCGTCGGGCCAGCCGTAGTTCAGTCCGGGCTTGTCCAGATTGACCTCGTCGCCGCCGCGCGTGCCGTGCTCGATGGTCCAGATCGCGCCCGTGCCAGGCTGGACAGCTATGCCCTGGACGTTGCGGTGACCCAGGCTCCAGATCTCGGGCAGGGCGCCCTCCCGCCCGACGAAGGGATTGTCCTGCGGGACCGAGCCGTCGGCGTTGATGCGGATGGTCTTGCCCATGTGCGAGCCCAGGTCCTGGGCCTGCGCCCGCATCGGCCGGTCGGAGCGTTCGCCCAGGGTGATGAACAGCTTGCCGTCGGGCGCGAAGGCCAGGGAGGAGCCGAAATGCTTGTCGCCGTCATAGACGGGCAGGGCGCGGAAGATGACCTGGACATTCTCTACTCGCGCGCCGTCGTCGGACAGGCGACCTCGTGCGACCGAGGTGGCGTTTCCGCCCCCGTTTCCAGCATTTGGACGAGGCTCGGCATAGCTCCAGTAGATCATCCGATCCTGGGCGAAGTCCGGACCGGTCACGACATCGAGCAGACCGCCCTGACCCCGCGCGTCGACGGTCGGCAGGCCCTGGACCGGTTCGCTGATCTGGCCCTGGGCGGTGACGATGCGCAGCCGACCCGGCTTCTCCGTCACCAGCCAACGCCCATCGGGCATCAGGGCCAGGCCCCAGGGGTGGACCAGGCCGGAGGCGACCACGGTGTGGGTCAGGGCCTGTTCAGTGGTCACGCCCGGTGCGCGGGTCTGTCCGGGAAAGGCAGGGGTCTGATCCGGATTGTTGGCCGGGCGGGTTTCCAGAGGCTGGCCTGCCATTTGGTCGGGCGCCTTCGCGGACTCGCTGTTGGCGCCGCAAGCGGCGGCGAGCACGAGCAGGGAGGTGGAGGCGGCGAGGACGATCATGCGCATGTCGAAAAACGCTCCGGTCGGGTCTGGGATGCTGGCGTTGGAAACGGAACATCCAGCGTTACCGTTCCCGTTAGAGCCTGTCGTGCGCCCTATCGCCGCACGATGTGCATTGAGACGACTTGAACCGCGCGCCCGACGGCGATATAGGCACGCCTCTTTCGCGCAGACCTATGGTCGCGCGGACGCCCGGAGACGGGATGCGACTGGGTAGCTCAGATGGTTAGAGCGGTGGATTCATAACCCACAGGTCGGCGGTTCGATCCCGCCTCCAGTCACCACTCCTTAAAAGGGCCAGGGCTCCCCGCCTAGTTGGGATCAGAGATACCGACAATTCCGCGGTCATTCTGAATGTTGCCTCTGCCTTAGATTTCTTCAGCTTCTTTCCGCTTGGCTTCAAAAAGAGCAGCATACTGTTCGGGCGTGTAGCATATGCGTCGGTCGAGCCGGCTTCCGGTCGGGGCGCGGCGCTCGCAGATGCGACCCGCGCGGTTCGGTGTCTGCTGCTGTTCAGTCGCGCCCATCTAAGGTGATGGCGCCGCCGGGACGGAGGGAGTTTGGGCCGACGCTTGAAACGAAAGCGCGACTGCGAAAATGACCGGCGTAGAGAACCTAGTTTCCTCCCTGGTCGCTCAAGCTCTCACGATTACAGCTTGCTGACAATGAAGGGCCGCGCTGGCGGGTTTATGGTTGAGTTGTCGTGGTGGTCACGACGGCGTCCTCACTTCCGCTGGGTCGGATTACCGTTTGACGTTCGACCACCACCGGATCTGCACGCGCCTCTGCTTCACGCGCTTGCTGGATTGCGCGCGCCGCATCTGCACGTGCCGCCATCGTCTGCGCTTGAGCGAGGGCGATGCTGTCTCGCGCGTCCGCGACGCGGTTCTGTACGATAGCGGTTTGCGCCGTCGCCTGGGCGTCCGCAGCCGCCGCCTCGGCTTGAGCAATACGAAGCTCGGCTGACAGATCCTGTTCGGAGGGGCGGGTGAACAGCCAGACTGCGACCCCAATCACCAGGGCGCTGACCACGCCGACGACCCACCAGCCCGCGCTGCTCTCGCGTTCAATGATGATGGTCTCCTCGACCCGAGGCTGGGTGCTGGCCAGCGGTATGATGACGTTCGGGTCATCGCGTCTGAACTCGTCCATTGGTCGTCCTCCTCCAAGTCTGCATGAACTGCGCGCTTAAGATTATGGTTCCGCTTGTGGTTCCGCCCGTTGCAACCTGCCCCTTTCGTGCTGCGTTTCCTGTCGAGATTGCAAACCTTGACCGGAGAGAATTTATGACCGTCCGCACCAAGACCCTGCTGGCCACCGCCGCTGCCGTTTTGTCCCTAGGCGCCGCCGCCTGCACCGAGGCCGAGCAGGAAAACACCGAAGCCCATGCCGAGGCCGCCGCCGACAACACCGCCGACGCGGCCGCCCAGGCCGGCGAAGTTATCGAGTCCGGGGCCATGAAGGCGGCCCAGGCGATTGAGACCGGCGCAGGCAATGTCGCCGACGAGCTTGAGGAAAATCAGGCTGAAGCGGCTGCCAAGGGCAAGCCCGGCGCCATCGATCCGGCGACGGGGGAGCGGGTGCCGTCCGACCACTGATCCCGGGGCTCAGGCGGCTGGCGCCGTCCCCGGCGCCGGCGCGCCTTCGGCCAGCAGGGCGTCGATCAGGGCGTGGGCCTGCGGGCTGTCCCAGTCCGCTTCGCCCGAGAAGGTGGCGCGGATCCGGCCCTCGCGATCCAGGAATATGGTCTGGGGCATCTTGCCCTTGCCAGGAAACTCGAACGGCAGCTGGAACTTGATGTCGCTGTACAGCGGCAGGGGTTCGTGCACGTCGATGAAGCTCTTGGCGTCGGCCAGGGCGTCGGCCGAGGCGTCGACATTGATCGGCAGGACGATCAGATCCTCGTTCCGCTGATAGGACCGGGCCAGCTTGGCCAGGGTCGGCATTTCGGTGCGGCAGGGCGCGCACCACATGGCCCACAGATTGACCACGACCACCTTGCCCTCGAAGGTCGAGAACCGCACCGCCGTGCCGTTACGGTCGCGGAACATGTATTCCGGCGCGGTCTTCAGCTCGGTCGGGGTCTCCAGCGAGGCCAGAGGTCCGACGGCGAAGCGCGCCAGGTCGCTTTCGGCCGCCGTCGTCTTCGGGGCTTGCGTCTCACGGGCATGATTGGCGTATAGCGACATCGCCAGGCCGCCGGCGCCCGCCAGGGTGCTGATCAGCACGAGCGCGCCGACGACCGCCCAGATCGCCTTTCTCGAGCCACTCATGACAGACGCCGCCTCCCCAACCGCCGAAGCCAATATGTCTAAGGCCCCGACCACGCCCGCAGGTCAAGACATGTGGGGCGGTCGCTTTTCGTCGCGGCCCGCCGAAATCATGCAGGCGATCAATGTCTCCATCGGCGTGGACCAGCGTCTTTGGCGGCATGATCTGGCCGGTTCGCGCGCCCATTGCCGCATGCTGGCCAGGCAAGGGATCATCGAACAGGCCGACGCCGAGGCCATTCTGGGCGGGCTGGACGCCATCGAGGCCGAGATCGTCGGCGGGACCTTCCCGTTCCGCGACCAATTTGAGGACATCCACATGAATGTGGAGGCCCGGCTGTCGGAACTGATCGGCGAACCGTCGGGCCGGCTGCATACGGCGCGCAGCCGCAATGACCAGGTGGCCGTCGATTTTCGCCTGTGGGTCCGCGCCGCCACCGACCGCAGCATCCATCAGCTAAAGGCGCTGCAAGCCGCCCTGCTGGACCGGGCCGAACAGCATGCCGATGACCTGATGCCCGGCTTCACCCATCTGCAGACCGCCCAGCCGGTGACCCTGGGCCACCATCTGATGGCCTATGTCGAGATGTTCGGCCGCGACGCCGGCCGGTTCGCCGACGCGCGGACACGGATGAACGAAAGCCCGTTGGGCGCCGCGGCCTTGGCCGGTTCGCCCTTCCCGATCGACCGCCACATGACGGCGGCGGAACTGGGTTTCGACCGGCCGATGGCCAATTCTCTGGACGCCGTTTCGGACCGCGATTTCGCCTTGGAGAGCCTGGCGGCCGCCTCGATCACGGCGGGTCACCTGTCGCGTCTGGCCGAGGAGATCGTGGTATGGATGACGCCGATGTTCGGCTTCGCGACCCTGCCCGACGATCTGACGACCGGCTCGTCGATCATGCCGCAGAAGCGCAATCCCGACGCCGCGGAACTGGTGCGGGCCAAGACAGGTCGGATCCTGGGCTCGCTGGTCGCCCTGTCGACCGTGATGAAGGGCCTGCCGCTGGCCTATTCCAAGGACATGCAGGAGGACAAGCCGCCGGTGTTCGAGGCCTTCGACGCCCTGGACCTGGCCCTGGTCGCCATGACCGCCATGGTTTCGGCCCTGCGGCCCAATACCGAACGGATGGCGGCGGCGGCGGGGGCCGGCTTCTCGACCGCGACCGACCTGGCCGACTGGCTGGTGCGCGAACTGAACCTGCCCTTCCGCAAGGCGCACCACGTGACGGGCGCGGCGGTGAAACGGGCCGAGGCGATAGGCGTGGACCTGTCGCAACTGCCTTTGGAAGAAATGCAGAAACTCGAGCCGGGGATCACGGAAGCGGTTTACAAGGTGCTGACCGCCGAGGCTTCGTGCCGAAGCCGTCAAAGCTTTGGCGGAACCGCGCCGGAACAGGTCCGTGCGCGTATCGCCGACTGGAGAACCCGCCTGTGAACAAGACCCTGATCGTCGCGGGCGTCCTCGCCCTTCTGACAGCGGGCTGCGGCCGCATGGCCGATCTGGAATCGCCGGTGCGCGAGACCGAGCGCGCGCCGCGCGGCAGCCGCGCCCCCGGCCTGCCCGAGCCGGCGACCATCAACCGCCCGTCCAGCAGCGTGCCGATCGACGGCGGGCCGTCCAATCCCATCGGCGCCGGCGCCGCCCAGAACGATCCGCGTTAGGCTGTCTTGCATCATTTCGACCTGAAGGGCGGGGCTCTCCATGCCGAGGGCGTGCCGCTGGAAATCATCGCCGACGAGGTGGGTACGCCCGTCTATGTCTATTCCACCGCGACGCTGAAGCGGCACTACGGCCTGTTGCGCGCCGCCGCCGACGCGCATCGCGACGCCCTGGGCGAGGCCCTGATCGCCTTCGCAGTCAAGGCCAACTCCAATCTGTCGGTGCTGGCGACCCTGGCCAAACTGGGTTCGGGCGCCGACACCGTATCCGAAGGCGAGATCCGCCGCGCCCTGGCGGCGGGGATCCCGGCCGACCGGATCATCTTTTCGGGCGTCGGCAAGACCGATGTGGAGATGGCCTTCGCCGTCAGCGTCGGCGTGCGCCAGATCAATATCGAATCCGGCGCCGAACTGGACCGTCTGACGGCGGTCGCGGCCCTGATGAACGCCGCGCCCGCCGTGGCCGTGCGCGTCAATCCCAATATCGGCGCCGGCGGTCACGCCAAGATCACCACTGGCGGAAAGGGCGACAAGTTCGGCGTTCCGGTCGAGGAGGCGATGGAACTGTATGCCCGCGCCTCGGCCTCGCCCCATGCGACACCCGTAGGCCTGGCCTGCCATATCGGCAGCCAAATCACCGACCTGGCGCCGCTGGAAGCCGCCTTCGAGGTGCTGGCCCAGATGACGCGCGACCTGAGAAGCCAGGGCCACGCTGTGACGCGGCTGGATCTGGGCGGCGGCCTGGGCGTGCCCTATTCGGGCGGGGTCGAACCGCCGTCGCCGGCCGACTATGTGGCCATGGCCGCGCGGGTCCTGGCCGGGCTTGAGGTCGAGGCGGCGTTCGAGCCGGGGCGGCTGCTGGCGGCCAACGCCGGGGTGCTGCTCAGTCAGGTGATCCAGGTCAACGAACGGTCGGACGGACGCCGGTTCCTGGTGCTGGACGCAGCGATGAACGACCTGATGCGGCCGGCGCTGTACGACGCCTTCCATGACATCCAGCCGGTCAATCCGCGCGTCGGGGCGGCCCTGCCCTATGATGTGGTCGGGCCGGTCTGCGAGACCGGCGACACCTTCGCCAGGGACCGCGGCTTGCCGCCGCTGGAGGCCGAGGATCTGGTCGTCCTGACCGGCGCCGGCGCCTATGGAGCGGTCATGGCCAGTGAATACAACAGCCGCCCCCTGGTCCCCGAGGTTCTGGTCGATGGCGATGAGTGGGCCGTCATCCGGCCCCGTCCCACCTATGAGGAAATGCTGGACCGCGAACCCTTCGCCGACTGGCTGTGACGGCGAATTTCTCTCGACCGTTATAAAGTAACAGGCTATAGGGCCGCCCATGTCGCCCGTGTCCGAACCGTCCGTGCTGTTGCCCCTGCTGGGGGGCGGCTTCGTCGCCGCCTTTCTGCACGCGGCCCTGCCGACCCACTGGCTGCCCTTCACCCTGGTTGGGCGGGCGCAAGGCTGGCGGGCGTCGCGCGTTCTGCTGGCGGTGACGACGGCGGGCCTGGCCCATATCGCCTCTACGGCGGTGGTCGGCGGGCTGATCGTCGCGGCGGGTCTGGCGCTGGACCGGTGGATTGACGGTTTGCTGCCCCATCTGGCGGCGGTGCTTCTTTTCCTGTTCGGCGCCTTCTATCTGGCTCGCGCCATGCTGAGACGACCGGCGACCGCTGGCGGCCCCGTCATGGACGCTACCGAACCAGCTGTGTCCGACAAGGCCGCTTTCCTGGGTCTGGTGGCCATGATGGCGGTGTCGCCGGGCGAGGTGCTGCTGCCCATCTATCTGTCCTCGGCGTCGGAGGGTTTATTGGCCCTGGCCCTGCTGACCCTGGTCTTCGCGGTCGGCACCATCGCCGGGATGGCGGTCTTCACGGCCCTGGCCAGTGCGGGCGCCTCGATCCTGCGGCTGGAACGCTGGGCGCGGTACGAGGGGGCGGTGCTGGGCGCGGCCCTGATCGCCCTGGGGCTGTTAGTCGCCCTGCATCCGCACTGACTGGATATTACATGATAACATTCAACGCGTTATCATGTAGCGGCTTGGCCTTGGGCGGAAATGGCGTATAGGCGAAGCATGAGCCATTCGCACGGACATGACCACGCCGACCATGATCATCCGCATGATCATAACCACGGCCATCATGGGCATGGTCACGGGCACGGTCGCGGGCACGGCGGTCATCACCCCGGGCACGGTCATTCCCATGGACCGGTGGATACCGGCGACTGGCGGTACGCCGTCGGTCTGGTGGTCAATCTGGCCTTCGTCGCCTGCGAGTTCGGCGCCGGTCTGATCGCAGATTCCACCGCCCTTATGGCCGACGCCGGGCACAATCTTTCGGATGTCCTGGGCCTGGCCATGGCGGGCGGCGCCGCCTGGCTGGCGCGGCGGGGCGGTCATGGCGCGGCGGCGGCCGGCCGGCGCACCTACGGCTTCGGCAAGGCGACGGTGTTGGCGGCTCTGGGCAACGCCCTGCTGCTGATCTTCGCTTGCGGCGCCATCGCCTTCGAGGCCGTGCGCCGTTTCGCCGAGCCGGCGCCGGTCGGGTCGGGCGTGATCATGACAGTGGCGGCCATCGGCTTCGTCATAAATCTGGGCACGGCCATGCTGTTCATGAAGTCCCAGCACGATCTGAATGCGCGCGGCGCCTATCTTCACATGATGGCCGACGCGGGCGTGTCGCTGGGGGTGGTGGCGGCGGGAGGCTTGATCATGCTGACCGGCTGGTCCCTGATCGACCCGATCGTCAGCCTGGTCATCGTCGTCGTGATCCTGTGGTCCACCTGGGGCCTGCTGAAGGACTCGGTTCATCTGGCGATGGACGGGGCTCCGGGCGGCGTGGACATGGCGGGACTGGAGGCGGCGCTGACCAGCCTGCCGGGCGTGCGCGCCGTCCATGACCTGCACGTCTGGGGCCTGTCCACGACCGAGACAGCCCTGACCGTCCATCTGGTGCACGACCGGTCGGACGGGGACGCCCTGTTGATGGAAGCCCAGGCCGTGGCGAAACGCCATGCGATCAGCCACACGACGGTTCAGCTGGAAAGCGAGCCCCTGCCGGATTGTCCGGGGTGTTGAGCTTCTGATCTCCGTCACCCTCGGGCTTGACCCGAGGGCCAGATGCGGATCGGGCGGTGCGTCTGAAGTCGAGGCGGAGGGGCGGAAGGTCCGGCCCTCGGGTCAAGCCCGAGGGTGACGGGTCATCAGGTCACGCCCTGTCGAACGTCAGCGGCGCGCCCCAGAAGCGGGCCACAAGCTCCGACTGGGGCCCGGCCTGACCCGTGGTCAGGAAGTCGCGACGGCCGCTGTCGCCCAGCGCATATTCGGGATGGCGGGCGAAATACCGGTCCAGGGCGTCAGCCACGGCTGTCGGCTGTTCGATCAGCACGGTGCCCGCCGGCAGGGCCGAGGCGAACAGTTCGGCGATGATCTCATAATGGGTGCAGCCCAGTATGGCCTTGTCCGGATGACGGCCGATGCGGCGACGCAGGGCGTCGACGTGGTCGTCCACCACCACCTTCAGCTCTTCGGCCGGGGCGCCCAGCTCGATCAGACCCGCCAGACCGGGGCAGGGCTCGGAGAAGACGGCGATGTCCTCGCGGCGCTTGTCGATCTCGATCTCGAACACGCGGCTGATAGCGGTGGCGGCGGTGCAGAAGACGCCGGTGACAGCGATCGCCTCGACTTTATCCCCTTCTGCGGCGCGATCCGCCTCGAAGCTCCAGGGCAGGCCGGTGGCGGCCTCGATCGTCGGGACGATGATGCCCAGCACATTGACAGGGCGTCCCAGCCGCTCGCGCAGACCGGGGATCCAGGTCTGCTGCAGCCGGCGCAGGGCGATGGCGCTGGCGGTGTTGCAGGCCAGGACGACGACGGAGGCGCCCGCCTCGAACAGCCTCTCGCAGCCCGCCTTGGTCAGTTCGACGATCTCCTCGCCGCCGCGCCCGCCATAGGGGGCGTGGGCCTGGTCGGCCAGATAGACGAAGTCGCGCTGCGGAAAGCGCCGGGTCAGTTCGCGATGGACGGTCAGGCCGCCCACGCCGGAGTCGAAAACGCCAATAGCCATGACCGCGCTTTAGAACAGTGCGACGACGCATCCAACAAGATTACAGCTCCGTCAGGTGACGATCCCGCCCGGTGCGCCTAAGTGTGGGGTCGACATGATTTTCCCACGGAGCATTCCATGCATAGACGCCAGCTTCTCATCGCGGGCGGCAGCCTGATGGCCCTTTCGGCCTGCGCCTCGACGGGCGTGACCGGACCGGTCGCCGCCGCGCCGATGGACGTGGTCGAGGAAGCCCGCGTCGCGCGCGCCGTCCTGCCCGCCGCAAGCCCGAAGGCCGAACTGCTTCAGCCCTGGACGGGCGCCTATGACGGCGTTCCGCCGTTCGACAAGGTGACCCCGGCCAAGCTGCGCGAAGCCATGCTGGAAGGCATCGAGCTGCAGCGCGCCGACATCGCCGCCATCGCCAATAATCCGGAAGCCCCGACCTTCGCCAACACCATGGCGGCGCTGGAACTGGCCGGCGAGCCGCTGGACCGCGCCTCGAACCTGTACGGCGTCATGACGTCCAACATCGGCGGCGAAGCCTATGACGCCGTCGACACCCAACTGTCGCCGCTGCTGTCGGCCGCCTCGGACGAGATCACCTTCAACGAGAAACTGTTCCAGCGCATCAAGACCGTCGCTGACAACGCCGACGCCATGGGCCTGAACGCCCAGCAGAAGCGTCTGGCCGAACGTCGCCGCGACGCCTTCGTCCGTTCGGGCGCCAATCTGGACGCCGCCGGCAAGGCCGAGCTGGGCCGCATCAACACCGCCCTGTCCAACGCCTTCACCCGCTTCGGCCAGAAGGTGGTGGCCGACGAGAACAGCTGGACCCTGATCGCGAACGAAGCCGGGGTCGCGGGCCTGCCCGCCTCGAACAAGGCGGCCGCCGCCTCGGCCGCGCGCAGCCGCAATCTGCAGGGCTGGGCCATTCTGAACACCCGTTCGGCGGTGGACCCCTTCCTGACCTTCGCCGACGATCGCGCCCTGCGCGAGCAGGTCTGGAAGAAGTTCGTCAATCGCGGCGACAACGGCGACGCCAACGACACCAATGCGACCATCGCCGAGATCGTGAAGCTGCGCGATCAGCGGGCCAAGCTGCTGGGCTACCGCAACCATGCCGAACTGCGGATGCAGGACACCATGGCCAAGACTCCGGCCAACGCCCAAGCCCTGATGGATCGCGTCTGGGCGCCGGCCAAGGCCCGCGTCGCCGAGGAGGTCGCTGACATGAAGGCGATCGCCGGATTCGACATCGAGCCGTGGGATTACCTCTACTTCGCCGAGAAGGTCCGTAAGGCCAAGTACGACCTCGATCAGAACCAGCTGAAGCCCTACTTCGAACTGAACGCGGTGCGCGCCGGATCCTTCGCCATGGCCGAGCGTCTGTACGGGTTCCAGTTCAAGCAACTGCCCAAGGGCACGATTCCGACCTTCGAGCCGGACGTCGAGGTCTATGAGGTCTACGACAAGACCCGGGACGGTCGCCTGATCGGCATCTATTACACCGACGACTACGCCCGGCCGGGCAAGCGCTCGGGCGCCTGGATGACCACCTACCGCTCCTTCTCGACCCTGGACGGTTCGAAGGTGATCCTGGCCTCGAACAACAACAACTTCACCAAGCCCGAGCCCGGCGAGCCGGTGCTGATCTCGCTGGACGACGCCGAGACCCTGTTCCACGAGTTCGGCCACGCCCTGCACTATCTGTCGTCGGTGGTGACCTATCCGTCGTTCGGCAATACGCCGCGCGACTTCGTCGAATATCCGTCGCAGGTGCACGAGCATTGGGTGCTGAGCCGGCCGATCCTGGACGGCTATCTGAAACACTATCAGACCGGCGAGGCCATGCCCCAGTCCCTGGTCGACAAGATCCAGGCCTCGTCCACCTTCAACCAGGGCTATGCGACGGTCAGCTATCTGTCCTCGGCCATCGTCGACATGGACCTGCACACCCAGGCCGTGCCCCCGACCGACATCGACGCATTCGAGAAGGCCAGCCTGGCGCGGATCGGCATGCCCGAAGAGATCGTGATGCGGCACCGCCTGCCGCAGTTCAATCACCTGTTCACCTCGGACGCCTATTCGGCCGGCTATTACAGCTATCTGTGGTCCGAGACGATGGACGCCGACACCTGGGCCTATTTCGAGGACTCGGGCGACGTCTTCAATCCGGACATCGCCGGCCGCTTCCGGTCCATCATGCTGGCGCCCGGCAACACCACGGACCGCGCGGACGCCTATCGCGCCTTCCGCGGCCGTGATCCCGACGTGGCGGCCCTGCTGAAGGTGCGGGGCTTCCCCGTTTCCTGAGGCAACCGCTTAGGAGCGTGACTACGACGGCCGGCGGAGCGATCCGCCGGCCGTTTCGTTTGGGTGCGACCTGGCCTAAGTCTGGTTCAGATCCGATAAGAAAGCGCCCCATGCCTGTCGTCGCCTCCTACGTCTATTCGGGCGGTCATCGTCTTCGGGCGGCGCCCCTGACCGAGGCGGGACTGAAACTGGGGAGGGAAGAGTTCGTCTGGATCGGCCTGCACGACCCGACGGACGCCGAGTTCGACATTCTGGTGGAGCGGTTTCATCTGCACCCGTTGGCGGTCGAGGACGCCCTGTCGGCGCACCAGATGCCCAAGGTCGAGGTCTATGGTCACGAACTGTTCGTCGTGGCCCGTACGGCCGAGAAGGTCGATGATCGGATCGAATACGGCGAGACCCATGTCTTCGTCGGCGACGACCATGTCATCACCATCCGCCACGGCTCGGGCCGATCACATACGGCCCTGCGCGCCCAGTTGGAGGCATCGCCTGAGCAACTGCGGGCCGGTCCCGATTTTGTCCTGCACGGGGTGCTGGACTTCATCGTCGACGCCTATGGCCCGATCGTGGACAAGTCCGAGGACGCCGTTCTGGAGATGGAACAGCGGGCCCTGGACGCCTTCTTGTCCCGTGTCGAAATCCGGCGCCTGTTCACGCTGCGTCGCGAACTGCTGAAGTTTCGTCGCATCCTGGGGCCGATGGAGGAGGCGGCGGGGCGGCTGCAGTCGCTGGACCTGCCTTGTATCGATCCCGAAGTCCGTCCCTATTTCCGCGACATCGGCGACCATGTGCGACGGGTGAACAGCCGGTTGAACGGACTGACGGAAATCCTGTCCTCGGTCTTCGAGGTCGCCAATCTGCTGGAACAGCAGCGGCAGGGCGTCATCACCCGAAAACTGGCGTCCTGGGCGGCGCTGCTGGCCGTGCCGACGGCGATCGCCGGCATCTATGGGATGAATTTCGACTTCATGCCGGAGCTGCATTGGCGCTACGGCTACGCCTATGTGATGGCGTTGATCGCGGTCGTCTGCGCGGGCCTCTACGTCACGTTCAAGCGGACGAAGTGGCTGTAGACAGGCGAAGGGCGAGCGCCCTTCGCCTGTTGCAGGATCAGCTGTTGGCGAACAGGCCGACGACCTGGGCGACCTGACGGGCGCCGCGCGGGGCGCGGGCGTATTCGACCTGACGCTGGGTCGGCAGTTGGCGCATGGCCTCGGCGCGGACGGCGGCGCGGCAGGATTCGCGGTTGACGATCCGGCTTCCGGTGACGGTGAAGTTGCGGCAGATCTGGTGGGCGGCCTGATCGACACGGTTGTCGAAGGCGGCGGCGCCGGCGGCGGACGACAGGTCCAGGTCGCCGATGGCGATCCGGGCGTCGTTGTTCTGGGCCAGGGCGGAGGACGCGGACAGGACGGCGACGGCGAAGAGAACGGGGGACAGAACCTTCATCGCTTTGCTCCTAAGAGAAAAATAATCGCTCGAGACGGCGACGAAGGCGCAATACGCGTGTTGTGTAACAGCTCAATGAGGGTTCGACCGCCGATCCACGACAAGCGGGTTAAATCGTCGTTAGGGTTGTGCCGCAAATCAGCCGCTGTTGCGCAGGCCCGCCGCGACCCCGTTGATCGCCAGCAATATGCCTTCGCGAACGCGGGGATCCTCGTCGCCGGCGCGACGGCGGCGGATCAGTTCGATCTGGACGTGGTTCAGCGGCTCGACATAGGGCATCCGCAGCCGGATCAGCCGGTCCAGTTCGGGCTGCCCCCCAAGCAGCTTGTCATGGCCGGTAATGGCCAGGACGGCGTCATGGGTCCTCTGCCACTCGTCGCGGATCTCGCCATAGATGCGCGCCGCCAGCGAAGGGTCGGGCACCAGGGTGGCGTAGCGGCGGGCGATGGTCATGTCCGACTTGGCCATGACCATCTCCATGTTCTGGACCAGGGTGCGGAAGAAGGGCCAGGCCTCGGCCATCGCCTTCAGCTCGCCCATGTCATGGCCCTGGACCGCCGAGCCGAAGCCGAACCAGCCGGGCAGCATCACTCGGCTCTGGGACCAGCTGAACACCCAGGGAATGGCGCGCAAATCCTCGATCCGGGTCGAAGCCGTGCGTGAAGACGGGCGCGAGCCGATCTTCAGATCGGCGATCTCAGCGATGGGGGTGGCGGCGCGGTAATAGTCGACGAAGCCGTCGGTCTCGTAGACCAGCTTGCGATAAGCGGCCATCGACCGGGCCGACAGGTCCGACAGGGTGGCGCCGTGGTCGGCCGTGAAGACATGGTCCTTGCCCTTGCCGAGCGAGGCCAGGACGGCGCCGCAGGTCAGGGCGTCCAGATTGCGCAGGGCGATTTCCGGCTCGCCGTATTTGTTGGCGATGACCTCGCCCTGTTCTGTGGTGCGTATCCGGCCCTGGACCGTGCCCTCCGGCTGGGCCAGCACCCCGGCGAAGGACGAGCCGCCGCCGCGACCGACCGTGCCGCCGCGCCCGTGGAACAGTTGCAGCTTCAACCCGGCGGCCTGGGTCACCTCGACCAGGGCGCGCGAGGCCTCGTGCAACTCCCAGCCGGACGTCAGATAGGAGCCGTCCTTGTTGGAGTCCGAATAGCCGATCATCACTTCCTGCACGCCTCGGGTCTTGGCGACGGCGAGGGCGGACGGTTCCTTCAGCAGCCGCTCCAGGGTGGGGCGCGAGGCGCGAAGGTCTTCGATGGTCTCGAATAGCGGCGCCGCCTGGATCGGACAGGCGCCAGGCTCCTCGGGGCGATAGAGACCGACCTCCTTGAGCAGCAGATAGACTTCCAGCAGGTCCGAGGCCGCGTCGGTCTTGGACACGATATGGGTGCGGATGGCCTGAGGCCCGAAGGCGGCCAGGGCGGCGGCCGCCGCCTGGAGAATGCCGCGCTCCTTCAGGGTCTCGGCGGCGTAGTCGGCGTAAGGGCTGAACAACAGGCGGGGCGAGGCCAGTTCGGCGGCGAGGACGGCCAGCCGGCCCTCCTCGTCCAGACCGCTGTAGTCGGGGCAGACGTCGGCGACTTTCAGCAGGTCGCCGACCACACGTTCATGGACATCGGAGTTCTGGCGCAGGTCCAGTGTGGCCATGTGGAAGCCGAAGATCTCGACCGCCGTGACCAGGTCGCCCAGCCGGTCGTCGGCGAATACGCCGCCGTGATGCGACACCAGACTGTCACGCAGGATCTTCAGATCCGCCTCGAAAGCGTCCGGGCCGGGATAGGCTTCGGCCGCGACGGCGGCCCGACGCGGCGGAGGCGTTCCGCCCCGAGCCTCGTAGGTGGCGGCGAGACGCGCATAGATTCCGGTCAGGGCGCGGCGATAGGGCTCGTCGGCGCGCTGGGGCGACGGGTCGTGGGCCGCATCGGCCAGGTCGGCCAGTTCAGGCGAGACCTCGGCCAGTTCGGCGGCCAGGCTGAGCTCGGCGCCCAGGGCATGGACCTCTTCCAGATAGAAGCCGAGCACGGCGCGCGATTGAGTGCGGAAGGCGGCGGCCAGGACGGTTCCGTCCACATTCGGATTGCCGTCGCGGTCGCCGCCGACCCAGGTGCCGACCCGCATGAAGGGCTGAAGATCCGGCGCATCGAGCAGGCGACGCCAGGCCGAAAGCTGTTCCGGCGCGACATGCAGGAAGATGCGGTCGAGGAAGGAGACGACGGTGTCGATCTCGTCCTGCACCACCAGACCCTGGGTGCGGACCAGGCGGGTGGCCCACAGGATGACGATCTGACGGCGCAGAGGCGCATTGATCAGGGCGGGGGAACAGGCGTCGCCGGCCTTGTCGCAGGCGTCCAGCATGTCGGAAATGGCGGCGATCCGGTCGATCACACTCTTGCGCCGCACCTCGGACGGGTGGGCGGTCAGGACAGGCGACACCAGGGCCTCGTCCAGCAGCGCGCGGACAGCGGTCTTGTCGATCTTCTGCTCGGCCAGCCGTTGCAGGGCGCCCTCGGGCGTGTCGGCGCGGGCCCCCGCCTCGACCTGATCCTGGGCGCGACGACGGGTGGCGCGATCCTCGGCGATATTGGCCAGCAGCGAAAACAGGGCGAAGCCGTGGGCCAGACCCGCGGCCTGATCGACCGACATGGCGGCCAGCAGCTTTTCCAGACGCTTGGCCGGATGGGAGGCCGGGTCGCGGTGGTAGGCGATAGAGGCCTGACGCACCGCCTCGACATGGTCGAACAGGGCCTCGCCGCCCTCGTCGCGAATGACCTCGCCGAGAATGCCGCCCAGCAGTCGGACTTCTTCACGCAGGGCGTCGTCGGCGGCGGGGGTCATCATGAGCGCATCCTGAGCGAGCGGGGGAGATCGGCATCTGAAAGCGGCCCGCCATGCGCGTCAACGCACGATCCGTGACAAGGACCACCGGCTCTCTTCATGGTGAACGGCCGTTAGGCTTTCTTAACCGGCCGGATGCGAGGATGGCGGTGAAGGATTCCGCCCAGTGTCCATGTTCGCCAAACGCCAGTCCGCCCTCGCCGCCGCCGCCGGTTCCCCGCCCGCCGCGCGTGGAAAGCCGAGCCTGAAGCCCGTCGTCGCCGTGCTGAAGAAGCCGCCGGTGATCGCGGGTCTCGCCGGTCTGTTTCTGTTGTCCACGACCGCCCTGTTCCTGACCGTTCTGGGCGATCCCCGCGCCGGCACGCCCTCGGCTCGCGTCGCCCTGCATCGCGAAGAGGCGGCGCCTCCGCCAGCGCCGACGGGGTTCGAAGCCTTCTCCATGGGGGCCATGGGCCTGTATCAGGATCTGACCGGGACCGGCGAACCGTCGGGCGCGGAAGGCGGGGAGGCCGTGATCACCCTGCCGGACGGCGCCACGGTCGCGGGGGGCGCCAGCTATAGCGCGCCGGTCCACGCCGCCTCGCCCCTGGCCAAGGCGCCGCTCGCCGGTCTGTCGCAGCCCGGCCCCAGCGGTCCCCTGCCGATCATCGCGCCGGACGGCCGGGTCCCGGCCCAGGCCTACGCCCGCCCGTTCCGTTCGAACGGCAAGCCGCGCGTGGCCCTGATCGTCGGCGGTCTGGGCCTGAACGCAACCACCACCCGCGCGGCCATCGAGCGCCTGCCGGCCGAGGTGACGCTGAGCTTCGTGCCCTATGCCGACAATCTCCAGTCCTGGATCGACCAGGCCCGCGCCCAGGGCCATGAGGTCATGCTGGAAATGCCGATGGAGCCGTCCGGCTATCCGGACAACGACCCCGGCCCCTACACCCTTCTGGCCAGCGGCGGTCCCGATGACGTCCAGGCCAAGATGGACTGGCTGCTGGGCCGGGCGACCGGCTATTTCGGCGTCACCAACTATCTGGGCGACCGGTTCGCGACCTCCGACGCGGGGATGAACGCCTTCCTGTCGGCCCTGCGTCAGCGCGGGATCGCCTTCGTGGACGACGGCTCGTTCCAGCGTCGACCCGGCGCCTGGGCCCGCGCCAGCGCCGACAAGGTCATCGACCAGACCCAGTCGCCCGCCGCCATCATCGCCGCCCTGAACAGCCTTGAGGCCCAGGCCAAGCTGCGCGGCTCGGCCCTGGGGACCGGCTTCTCCTATCCGGTGACGGTCGAGGCCGCCGCCCGCTGGACCGCCGGCCTGGAACAGCGCGGCCTGCAGCTGGCGCCGGCCTCGGCCATGACCCTGCGGCCGGGCCGTTAGAAGTGGCGAGTGGCGGCTGCGTCCATCCTGTCGATTACGTCCACCTTCGCCGCAGTGAAAGGTCTGGCGGGATCGGGCCGAGCGAACTCGCCACTCGCCGCTCGCCACTCGCCACTCGATGACCGACCTCGCCCTGTATCGCCCCAATGTCGGGGTCGTGCTGTTCAATCGCGACGGCCTGGTCTGGTACGGCCAGCGTCACGCCACGCCGGGGCCGCACAACTGGCAATTTCCGCAAGGGGGCGTGGACGAGGGCGAGGATCTGCTGGCCGCGGCCCTGCGCGAGTTGCGCGAGGAGACGGGGGTGAGCTCGGTCGAATTTCTGGCCCGGACCGAGGACTGGATCCTGTACGACTTCCCGCCCGAGGCGATGAACAACCCCAAGGCCTGGCGCGGCTTCGTGGGCCAGAAGCAGCAGTGGTTCGCCTTCCGTTTCACCGGCGAAGACAGCGAGATCGATCTGGCGGCCGACGACGAGGTGGAGTTCGACGCCTGGCGCTGGGGACCGCTGTCGGACGCCTGCGAGCTGATCGTGCCGTTCAAACGGCCGGCCTACGAACAGGTCGTCGCCGCGTTTTCGCATCTGGCCGCCCAATAGGCGCATAGAAAAAGGGCGGCGCGAACGCCGCCCTTTCCAGTTTCGCCTGAAGACGGCTCAGGCCGCCTTGGCCTTGTCCGTCTTGCCTTCGATCAGCGGCTGGCCGGCGCCGATCTCGATCCGGCGGGGCTTCAGGGCCTCCGGCAGTTCGCGCTTCAGCGAAATCGACAGCAGGCCGTTGACCAGATCGGCATCGGTCACGACCACATAGTCGGCCAGCTGGAAGCGGCGCTCGAAGTCGCGCTCGGCCAGGCCACGATGCAGATAGGTCTTCTGCGCCGAGGCGTCGTCGTTGGCGGTCTTGCGGCCGGTGACGGTCAGCAGGTTTTCCTTCACCTCGATGTTCAGCTCGTCGGGCGTGAAGCCGGCGACGGCGATCTCGATGCGATAGGCGTTCTCGCCCGTGGTCTCGATATTATAGGGCGGATAGCCGCCGTCCTGACTGGTCCGCGCGGCGGTCTCCAGCAGATTGGCCAGACGGTCGAAGCCGACGGCCGAACGGTACAGGGGTGTAAAATCATAGGTACGCATCAGCATCCTCCTGAGGATCAGCAAGGTTGAGCCGCCCGGCGGTTTGCCCGGACGGTTGGAGTTCAGGCCGGCGACCCGGAATCGGCGCCGTCGGTCTGGAGAGCCCGTGACCGGCGCTCTCGGACACTGAGATGGGATGCGGCGAACGGGCGTCAAGGGGCGTCGCCGCGCGACGAATCGTCTGTGTCTCAGGATCGTCATTTGCGTGGGACGTCATGCTCCTTAAGGAAGATCGAACCGGATCAAGGAAACTCCCTCATGCGTCTGACCGCCCTCCGCCTCGCCGCCGTGATTTCGAGCCTCATCCCCGTCGCCGCTCTGGTCGCGCCGACCGCCGTAATGGCCCAAAGCCAGACCGAAGGCGCCTGGACGCCGCCGCGCTCGGCCCTGTCCAGCGCCATGCCGACCCTCGCCGAGGATACGGCGCTTCAGGCCGCCATCGCCGCCGACAGCCGCCCCGCCGCCGACCGCGCCCGTGACGCCGCCCGTCATCCCTATGAAGCCCTGACCTTCTGGGGCCTGACGCCGGGCATGACGATCGTCGAGATCGAACCGGGCGGCGCCAGCTGGTGGCGCCATATCCTCGAACCCTATGCGGCGGCGACCGGCGGCCGCTATGTCGGCGTCAATCGTCCGCTGGAGAGCATGGGCGTCGAGCCGGGCTCGGCCGACTTCATCCTGGTGGCCCGCGCCTTCCACAACTGGTCGCGCGACGGCCGGACCGAACCCTATCTGAAGGCCTTCTACGCGGCGCTTAAGCCGGGCGGAATCCTGGCCGTCGAACAACATCGCAGCGCCGAGGGACTGAACGTCGCCGACGTCGCCTCGACCGGCTATGTGCCCGAAAGCTATGTCATCCACGCCGCCCGGGACGCGGGTTTCGTGCTGGAGGCGCGCAGCGAGCTGAACGCCAATCCCAAGGACGATCACGATCATCCGTTCGGCGTCTGGACCTTGCCGCCGGTCCGTCAGTCGCAGGCCCGGGACGGAAGCGGCGCCCTTACGGCCGAACAGCGCGCGGCCTTCGACGCCGTCGGCGAGAGCGACCGCATGACCCTGCGTTTCCGCAAGCCCGAATAGTCCGGTTTTGACCCGCGCGACGAACCTGCTTATGCCCGTTTCACCAAGGTCTGCCGGACGTGGGGCCCGGCGTTCCGAGGGGGTGTTTTGATGGTTGATCTTTCTGCGATTTCCAGCGGCCCGTCCCGCCGATCCCTGCTGTCCGGCGCGACCGCGCTGGCTCTCACGGGGCTCGCGGCCGGCCTGACCGCCTGCGATCGCAAGAAAGACGCCGCGTCCGAAGCCCCGCCCGCGCCGGCCGGCCCGCCCGAGGGCTCTCTGGAATGGGCCGTCGCCGGCCCTTGGCGCGCACAGGATCGAGGGCGCGACGCCTTCCGCCATCCAATGGAGACCCTGCGCTTCTTCGGCCTGCAACCGGCGATGACGGTGGTCGAGTTCTGGCCCGGCAGCGGTTGGTACACGGAAATCCTTGCGCCCTATCTGGCGCGGGGCAAGGGCGTCTATGTCGCCGCCGTGTTCCCGGAAGGCCCGATGGCCGACCCGGCCCAGGCCGCCCTGAACGCCGCCTTCCAGACCCGGTTCAGCGCCGACAAGCGACTGTACGGCGAGCCCCAGTTCACCACCTTCGGCGCCGCCTCCGGCCCCGTGACGCCGGCGGGCACGGCGGACCTGTGTCTGTTCATGCGCACCCTGCACGGCTGGATGGCCGCCGGGATCGCCGAGAAAGCCTTTTCCGACGCCTTCGCCGCCTTGAAACCCGGCGGGGTCCTGGGCATCGAACAGCACCGTCTGGCGCCCGAAGAGGACCAGGATCCGGTGGCGGCCAACGGATATGTCCAGGAGGCCTTCGTGCGCCAGCTGGCGGCCGAGGCCGGCTTCGTCTTCGTCGCCGCCTCCGAGGTCAACGCCAACGAGAAGGACACCAAGGACCATCCGTTCGGGGTCGACACCCTGCCGCCGATGCGCCTGACCGCACCCAGGGGCGAGCCCGCCGACCCCGCATTCGACCGATCAAAGTTCGATGAGATCGGCGAGAGCGATCGCATGACCTTGAAGTTCAGGAAGCCCGAGTGAACCGCGCCCAAGCCTTCGCCGCCAATGCGCCCCTGATGGGGGTTCCGGGCGCGTCCTCGCCGCCGGGCGGCAAGGGCGACTGGTATCGCGGCGCCGGCGGCATGCGCCTGCGCGCCGCCGTCTGGACCCCGTCGCACCTGACCGCCGAAAAGCCGCGCGGCACCGTGGTGCTCAGCCCCGGCCGCACCGAGCCGATCGAGAAATATTTCGAGGTCATCGGCAATTTCCTGGCGCGCGGCTGGTGCGTCCTGGCCCACGACTGGCGCGGCCAGGGCCTGTCCGCCCGCCTGCTGCCCGACCGGCTGAAGGGCCATGCTCGCGCGGTCGAGGAATTCCTGGACGACTACGGCCGCCTGCTGGACGCCTTCGAGGACCGCTGCCCCAAGCCGTGGATCATGGTCGGCCATTCGATGGGCGCCTGCCTGAACCTGCTGACGCTTGAGGCCGGCGAGGACCGGTTCTCCGGCGCCCTCCTGTCCAGCCCCATGCTGCGCATCAAGACCGGCAAACGGTCGATGTGGTCGGTCAAACTGGCGGTGCGCTGGAACATCCGCCACGGCCATGCCGGCGACTATATCCTGGGCGACCCCGACGATCCGTTCGACCATACGTTCGCCGAGGACGCCCTGACCTCGGACGAGACCCGTTACGAGATGTGGCGCCAGCAACTGTACGCCTGCCCCCACCTGGCCGTCGGCGGCCCCACCTACGGCTGGCTGGCCTTCGCGCTCGACGCCGGTGAACGGGCGCTGAAGCCCAAGGCGCTGAAAACCGTGCGTATTCCGGTCTCCATCGTCCAGGCCGACAATGACGACGTGGTGTGGAAACAGACCTGCCGCTGGGCCGCCAAACGCCTGGGCCGCGGCCGCTATGTCGAGGTTCCCGGCGCCAAGCACGAGGTGATCATGGAGGCCGACGACATGCGCGCCGTCTTCCTGGACGAGTTCGACGCCATGGCCGACTATGTCTCCCCGATCCAGGACCTGTCCGCCATCCCCGACCCCTCCGCCCAGACCAACGACGTGACGCAGGAGACGCCGTCGGTGGCGTGAGGGTGGCGGAAGATGACCGCTTTCGTCGCCTAGTCCGCTACCCCGCCGCGCGCTTCAACGTCACCAGAGCCTGGTCGATCAGGCGAGGGTCGCCAACGGCGAGGATCTGGCCGCTGTCGTCCGGCGTGTCGCCGCGCCAGTTGACGACCTGGCCTCCGGCGGCCTCGATCACGGGAACCAGGGCGGACCAGTCCCAGGACTTCAGGCTGGCCTCCGCGACCAGATCCATCTTGCCGGCCGCGACCATGGCGTAGGCGTAGGCGTCGCAGCCCAGACGGGCCAGGCGGGCGGCGGCGCGCACCTGGGTCCAGGCGCCCCGTTCGGCACCGTTGAAGATGTCGGGGTCCGTGGTCGAGATGACGGCGTCGGTCAGATGCGCGCACGCCCGGACGGCCAGGGGCGTCTCGGTCTCGCCGCGCAGCAGGCGGGCGCCGTTCGGACCGCCGAGGAAGATCTCGTCCAGATAGGGTTGGGCGATGACGCCGACGCTCGGTCGGCCTTCCGCGCGCAGGGCGATCAGGGTGGTCCACAGCGGCAGGCCGGAGATGAAGGCGCGGGTGCCGTCGATGGGGTCCAGCACCCAGACGTGTTCGGCGTCCGGCCGGTCCTCGCCATATTCCTCGCCGATCACGCCGTGATCGGGATAGCGGGCGGCGATCAGACGACGGATCGCGGCCTCGGCCTGGCGGTCGGCCTCGGTGACGGGATCAAAGCCCGCCGCTCCGCCCTTGTCCTCATGCCTGAGATCCGAGCGGAAGAAGGGAAGGGTGACGCGCGCAGCCTCGCGCGCCAGTTCCACGGCGAAGGATTCGAATTCAGTCATGCACGGCTCTTAGCGCGGATCACCGCGCCGCGAGAACCCCGCGCATGACCCGAGGCTCAGGCCGCGACGTCGTTGGCGTCGTGCAGGGACTTGGCCAGGTCCAGCAGTCGCCGCCGCGGCCGTTCACCGAGCTGGTAATAGGCCTGGATCAGATCCAGGGTTTCCTTGCGCGAGAACATTTCGCCGCTAGCCGGGGCCGCGTCCTTGCGTTCCAGCGCCTCGTTCACGCCGTCGTAGAAATAGCTGACGGGCGTTTCCAGGGCCTCGGCCAGCTGCCACAGGCGGGCGGCCGAGATGCGGTTGGCGCCGCATTCGTATTTCTGGATCTGCTGGAAGCGGATGCCGACCTGAACGGCCAACTGCTGCTGGGTCAGACCCAGCAGGCGACGGCGACGACGCAGGCGGCGGCCCAGGTGGAGATCGATGTCGGTGGCCATGGCCCCCAGTTCCTCATCTTGCGACCTGTCCCGACGCGGGACGGTTCGCCTGCCACGTCGCAATCCGCGTGCCGCAGGTCGCGCGTCAGGGGAGTTCCGGGGTTCTTCGAACGCGGGATACGCTCCGGCCGCAACCCAATGAGGCCGGGCGCATTTAGTCCGCAGCTAGGCTTATACAGGAAGGGAATACCATGGGCATTATCGCCTGGATCATCATCGGCATCGTCGCGGGCTGGCTCGCGGAACAGATCATGGGTCGTAACCACGGCCTGATCACCAATCTCATCGTCGGCGTGATCGGCGCCCTGATCGGCGGCTTCATCGCCAATGCGCTGGGCTTCGCCTGGGGCGGTTGGATCGGTTCGACCATCGTCGCCACCATCGGCGCCATCATTCTTCTGTTCCTGCTGGGGCTGGTCAAGCGTCGCGCTTGATCAACTAGAAGCACAGAAATGGAAAAGGGCGGCTCGCGAGAGCCGCCCTTTTTTGCATTCGCCGCGATCGGTCTATTGATCGCGAGGCGCGGGCTGCAAATCGCCTTGCGCGCCGATGACGACGCCGCCCTGCACGGAGGCGGCGCCGGCCGGCAGCAGGCGGGTGGCCCCGTCGATCGTGCGGACGAGATAGCCCTGGGTACGGCCCGCCGTGTCGCGGCTCAGGCCCACGACCTGACCCAGCAAGTCGCCGTCCGAAGCGCGCACCGCGGCGCCGACCGAGACATCGGCGGTGGCGGAGTCGTGATCGACATGGGTGTCGGTCTGGGCGTTCGCGCCGACAGACGTGGCGTCCTGAACTACGTCGCGCGTGTTTCGGACGGTGTCGCGGGTCAGGTCGCCGGCGCCGCGCGCGGCGCCGGCGACCGTGCCGGTCACCCCGCCGATCGGCGGCGTGGAGACGCCGGCCTGGCCGGAGATATCGCCGCCCAGAACCTGGGCCGAGGCCGGCAGGGCGAGAGCGGCTGCGGCCGTGAGGCCGGCGAGGGATGCGAGGGTTTTCATGGTCAGTCCTCCTTGTTTGAATAGGCGGCCGAGGCGACCGCTTCGAGGTGCAGCGTCAGCGGGGAGAAACTCAGGCGATCATCGTTGCGGTTGGTCGCCGGTCGGCGGGGCCATCGGATCGCTGCTGCCCGACGGATCGACCGGCTCGGTCGGGGGCGGCGTCGCGGGATCGGCGGCGGGATCGGACACCGCAGCAGGGGCCGGAGCGGACTCCATGGCGGGCGGAGCGCCCGGGATCGGAGCGGCGGCGTCATACTCGGCCTTGGTGTAGGCCACGACGACATGGGCGCCGTCCTGGCGGATGCCGTTCAGCGGCACGGCGCGCAACTGTCCGTCGGCGCCGCGCACGGTCAGCTCCTGCGCGCCCGATTCATTATTCTGAACGCCTTCAAGCTTGCCCAGTTCGCCGTCAGGACCGTGGACCGCCGTGCCGGGATTCAACGAAAGGCTCTGCGGGGCGGCGGTTGCGGCGGCCGGGTCTTGGTCCGCCGGCGTTGTCGTCGCGGCGTCTTGCGCCAGGGCGGGAGAGGCGATCAGGAAGGCGGCGGCGCTGGCCAGAATGGCGGTCTTGAAGCTCATGGGACTGTCCCGTGTTGCACGGGCCCGACGCCCGCAACGACAGAACCCGCCCTGTTACCGATTGTTTCACCTGCCCCTAAATGACCTCCGACCTGCCTCGATTGGACGATTCCTGGTTTAGGATGCATGTCGCGCCGAATCGGCAGGAGGTCGCTTGAATCGCCGGAACGCCTATGTCCCCGGCCTGCTGCGCAGGTTGCTGGGTCTCGCCTATGAGCTGACGCCGCAGATTTTCGCGGTGCTGGCCTTCGGCGCGGGCGCCCTGATGCTGATCTCGGCGGTGACGCCCGAGTTCGACGGCCGACTACGCCAGCTGACGGGCGTGGTCTCGCCGATCCTGATCGACCTGTCGCACTTCGTCGCCAGCATCGCCGGATTCGTGCTGATGCTGCTGTCGGCGGGGCTGTGGCGCCGGCGGCGCGGCGCCTATTGGGCCGCCCTGGCGGTCCTGGCGGTCGGCGCCGTCTTCTCGCTGCTGAAGGGGCTGGACTGGGAGGAGTCGATCGACCTGATCGTCGTCGCCGCCCTGCTGGCGCCGTGCCGCACGGCCTTTGATCGGCGTTCACGTCTCAGCGAGCCGCTGCGGCCGGGGTGGCTGCTGCTGCTGATCGCCGTGGTGGCGTCCATGCTGTGGTTGGGCTTCTTCGCCTATCGGGACGTGGCCTATTCGGACGAGCTGTGGTGGCGGTTCCTGGTGGACCGCCAGGCCTCGGGCTTCCTGCGGGCGGGTCTGGTCCTGTCGCTGCTGACCCTGCTGGTGGCGGGGCGGTCGCTGCTGAGCTCGCCCGGCGCCGACAGCCATGGCCCCGCCGCGCCAGAAGAGGTCGAGCGCGCGCGCATCGCGCTGGAGGCCGCCGAACATGCGACCCCGGAAGCCTGGCTGGCCATGCTGGGCGACAAGGCGCTGTTGTTCAGCCCGTCCGGCCGCAGCTTCCTGGCCTATAGGGTGCGGGGCCGGCGCTGGATCGCCATGGGCGAACCGGCCGGATCACCGGAGGAACGTCAGGAACTGTTGTGGGCCTTCGCCGAAATGGCCGACAGCTATGGCGGCTCGGCGGTCTTCTATTCGGTGGGGGACCACATCCTCAGCGAATTGGCGACCATGGGCCTGGCCATGCGCAAGGTCGGCGAGACGGCGGTTATCCGCACAGAGGCCTTCACCACCGAAGGCAAGGGCAAGCAAAACCTGCGCACCGCCCTCAATCGGGCCGAGCGCGAAGGCGCCCGCTTCGAGGTCCTGCCGCCTGGCGCAGCCATTACGCTGGAGCCGGAATTGAAGGCGATTTCCGACGCCTGGCTGGCGATGCACAACGGCTCGGAAAAGGCTTTTTCTCTTGGCCGGTTCGACATCGACTATCTGAACCTGACGCCCCTGGCCCTGGTGCGCGAGGGCGAGCGGATCGTGGCCTTCGCCAATCTTCTGGTCACGCCGGGCGAAGCGGCCGTGGACCTGATGCGCTACACCCCCGACGCGCCGCACGGGGTGATGGACTATCTGTTCACTCGCTGCGTTCAGTGGGCCAAGGCCGAGGGAATCGCCGCCTTCGACCTGGGCATGGCGCCTCTGGCCGGACTGGAGGATCGGCGCGTGGCCCCCGTCTTCGCCCGCGTCGGCGCCCTGGTGTTCGAGGAGGGCGGCGCCCTGTACGGCTTCCAGGGCCTGCGAAGCTACAAGGCTAAATTCGCCCCGGACTGGAAGGCCCGCTTCATCGCCGCCCCGGTCTCCACGCCTCTGCCCCTGGCCCTGCTGGACGTCGCGCTGCTGACCAGCGGCGGCTGGCTGGGAATGCTGGGGCTGCGCAAGGGGCGCTGATATCGACTGGCGGGCCCGAAGCCGTCATGGTGCGCCCATGTCGTTCAAGCCCCTCTTTTCGCGCGCCCTGGCCCTGTCGCCCGAGCGTCTGCATTTCGCCGCCCACAGCCATCACCTGTGGCCCGACGCCAGTTTCGAGGCCCAGCAGCAGGCCTGGATCGACGCCAATCAGCACGCCGATCGAAAGTGGGATCTGATCTTCGGCGAGGTCATCCCGCGCGCGCAGGCCGAGGTTGCGGCGGAGCTCGGACTGTCCTCGTCCGACAGCCTGGTGTTCGCGCCCAACACCCATGACCTGCTGCTGCGGGTATTTTCGGCCTTCGAGACCCGGCCGGTGCGCATCCTGTCGACCGACGGCGAATTCCATTCGTTCCGGCGTCAGGCCGATCGCTGGGAGGAGGCGGGCGAGGCGGTGGTCACGCGCGTGCCCCTGGCGCCGTTCGAGACCTTCGCCGAACGGTTCGTGGCGGCGGCGAAGGCGGGCGGGCACGACTGGATCGTAGTCAGTCAGGTCTTCTTCCGCACCGGCGGCCTGTTCGACCGGATGGAGGATCTGGCGGCCCTGGCCCGGCCGGAAGGTCCTTGGGTGCTGGTCGACGGCTATCACGGCTTCATGGCGACCCCGACCGACCTGTCCAAGGTCGCGGACCGGATCTTCTATGTCGCCGGGGGCTATAAATACGCCATGGCGGGCGAGGGCGTCTGTTTCCTGCACGCGCCCGCCGGTTTCGCGCCCCGGCCCGTGGTCACCGGCTGGTTCGCCGAGTTCGGGGACCTGTCAGGTCCGCCGGGCGGGGTCCAGTACCGGTCGGACGGCGGCCGGTTCTGGGGGGCGACCTTCGACAGTTCGGCCCTCTACCGCTTCAACGCGGTGCGCGGGATGTTGACCGGGGCCGGACTGACGACCGCCGATGTCGCCGATCACGGTCGGGCGCTGGCGGTTCGGTTTCAGGATGCGGTTCGGGCGGGTGACGCGGGGGTGTTCGACGAGGCCGAGATCCTCAATCCTGTCGCGGGCGACGGTCCCCGCGCGCGCTTTCTGGCCCTGCGCCACGAGGAGGCCCAGGCCTGGCGCACGGCCCTGTTGGCGGATGGAGTGGTGACCGACGTGCGCGACGACGTCATCCGGTTCGGCTTCGGCCTGTACCAGGAGGCCGAGGACGTGGACCGGCTGATCACCGCTTGTCGCCGGATTCAGCGCCTCTAGAAGAAGGTGCTGTCTTCCTGCTTCTTGGCCACGGGCGCGGCCCGTGGCGCGGCGGATCGGTTCTGTCCCGCAGGACTGGACGATGGCGCCACACCGGGGTTCTGGCCGTCCGGCGCCGGGCCTTCGGGAGCCTGGCCGTCCGCCGGCGGGATGCCCGGCAAGGCGGGATAGGGCAGGGCGGCGGGGGCGTTCGCGTCCGCCGGCGTTCCGTCGCCCGGATAGGTTTCCGCCGCCGGCAGGGCGTCGACGGGCTCGGCCTGCCCCACACGTTCGGGCGCGTTCAGATCGTCGCGGATAAAGGGCCAGGACCGGCTGTCGGCGCAGCCGCAGGCCTTCAGGAAGCCGTCGCGGTCGCGCCAGAGGATCAGCGGATAGGTGATCTGCACCCCGGCGTCCTCGAGCAGGGCGGTCAGGCGCGTGTTAAACTGGCGGCTGGCCTCCACCACGGCGGCGCGGGCCAGATTGCCGTCCGCCGGGGGGATCCCGGCGGCGGTCCACTGACGCGCCGGCGTCGCGGTCCAGCGCTGATACAGCGACCAGTCGCGGGTCAGCCACAGTTCGGCGATGGTCGCCCGTTCGGCGGCCGTGGACTGGGCCAGGCCTTCGAGGTCGGGGCGGGCGAACAGGATGATCCTGGGCTCGACACCGGCGGCGCGAAGCTTTTCAGCCTCCTCGTGCTCGTAACGCTGGGCCGAGGCGCTGTCGCGGTAGGCGACGATATAGAGGGGCTGTCCCCCGCCGCCGCCGGACACCCAGGAGGCCTCGTCCAGAAGCTGCTGGATCTCGGCCTGATTGCGGCTGATCACCACCGGCTGGAAACGCGAATAGAAGTTCCAGTAGGCCCAATAGGCGACCCCGGCGATAACCAGCCCGACGAGGGCGGCCAGGCCGGTCCATATCAACAAGCGACGCATCGGGACGAGGCTCCAGCTACACCATTGGGGCGGTTAACGCATAACACCGAAAACCGTCGTGCGCTTGATCGCCGCGAGATTTCGAAATCGAAATCCTTCGGTGCGGTCCAGGCGTCACACCTGTCGACGGCCTTACGGTTGCCAGCCCGAGGTTTGATCGGCATCGCTCTCGCCGGCCAGGGCCCCCCGGGTCTTCTTCACCTCGGCCCAGGCGGCGCGCAGCAGGGCGGGCACGCCCTCGCCGGACACGCCCGACACCAGCATCGGCCGGCGACCGGCCACGGCTTCCAGTTCCGCGGCCTTTTCCTCGCGCGCTTCCGGCGTCAGGGCGTCGATCTTGTTCAGGGCCAGGATCTCGGCCTTGTCGGCCAGGCCTTCGCCATAGGCCTCCAGCTCGCCCCGGATGATCCGGTAGGCCTCGGCGACGTTGTCCTGCGTCCCGTCGATCAGGTGGATCAGGCTGGCCGAACGCTCCACATGGCCCAGGAAGCGGGTGCCCAGACCGGCGCCGTCGCTGGCGCCCTCGATCAGGCCGGGGATGTCGGCGATGACGAACCGCTCGGACGGCGACAGGTCCACCATCCCAAGGTTCGGCGCCAGGGTGGTGAACGGATAGTCGGCGATCTTGGGCTTGGCGGCGCTGGCGGCCGCCAGGAAGGTCGACTTGCCCGCATTGGGCAGGCCGGCCAGACCGATGTCGGCGATCAGCTTCAGCCGCAGCCAGATCCAGCGCTCCTGCCCGTCCTGGCCAGGATTGGCGTAGGCGGGCGCCTGGTTCGTCGGGCCCTTGAAACGGACATTGCCCCAGCCGCCGTTGCCGCCCTTCAGCAGCAGTTCCATCTTGCCGGGCGTGTCCATGTCCAGCAGGACCGTCTCCTTGTCCTCGTCCAGCACCTGGGTGCCGACCGGCACCTTCAGATGCACGTCCTCGCCCTTGCCGCCGTGCATCTGGCGGCCCTGGCCGTGGTGGCCGGTCTGGGCCTTGAAATGCTGCTGATAGCGATAGTCGATCAGGGTGTTCAGACCGTCGACCGCCTCGATCCAGACGTCGCCGCCCTTACCGCCGTCGCCGCCGTCCGGACCGCCGTTGGGAATGAATTTCTCGCGCCGGAACGACACGGAGCCCGCGCCGCCGTTGCCGGAGCGAATATAGATCTTGGCTTGGTCGAGGAATTTCATCGCGGGCTTATGCCGCAAGACGGCGCAAAATTACAGACGCCCTCTCCCCTTGCGGGAGAGGGAGACCGCGCACGGCGACGAAGCCGTCGTTCTGGCGCCGTCGGGCGAGGGGTTTCACAGGCGCTTGGACGCCCGTGTCACCCCTCATCCGGCCCTCTGGGCTGCCTTCTCCCGCAAGGCGAGAAGGAGGAGGCGTCACCCCTTCGCCCACACCCCGAACGGGTCGCTCCATTCCATCCCCAGCGCCTGCGCCACCGCCGGATAGGTGATCTCGCCCTTCAGCACGTTCAGGCCGCGCGCCAGGTGCGGGTCGGTCTTCAGGGCGTCCAAGCCCTTGTCCGCCAGGGCCAGGCCGAACGGCAAGGTGGCGTTGTTCAGGGCCTCGGAACTGGTGCGCGGCGCGGCGCCCGGCATGTTGGCGACGCAATAATGGACCACGCCGTCGATGACATAGGTGGGGTCTTCGTGGGTCGTCGGCTTTGAGGTCTCGAAACAGCCGCCCTGGTCGATGGCGACGTCAACCAGGACCGAACCGGGCTTCATCTTGGTCAGGTGCTCGCGTTTGACCAGTTTGGGCGCCGAGGCGCCGGGCACCAGGACGGCGCCGATGACCACGTCGGCCTTGACGATCTCTTCGTCGATCGCGCCGATGGACGAATAGCGGGTGATGACCCGGCCCTGGGTGACTTCGTCAATATAGGCCATGCGCGGGATCGAGCGTTCCAGCACCACCACCTCGGCGCCCAGGCCCATGGCCATCCGCGCCGCGTTCAGACCGACGACGCCGCCACCCAGCACCAGAACCCGCGCCGGCGCCACGCCCGGCACGCCGCAGAACAGCAGGCCCATGCCACCGTTGTGCTTCAGCAGGGTCTCGGCCGCCGAGAAGACGGCGATCCGGCCGGCGACTTCCGACATGGGCGCCAGCAGCGGCAGGCCGCCGCGGGCGTCGGTGACGGTCTCATAGGCCACCGCGGCGCATTTCGACGCCAGCAGGCCCTTGGTCTGTTCCGGGTCAGGCGCGAGGTGCAGATAGGTGTAAAGGATCTGGTCCTCGCGCAGCATCTCCCACTCGACCTTCTGGGGCTCCTTGACCTTCACGATCATGTCGTTGTTCGCGAAGACGGTCGCGGCGTCGGCGACCAGAGTCGCGCCCGCCTTTTCGTAATCAGCGTCGGTGAAACCGGCGCCCAGACCGGCGCCGGTCTGCACAGAGACGCTATGGCCGTGGGCCACATATTCGCGCACCGCCGTCGGCGTCAGGCCGACCCGGTGTTCGTTCTTCTTGATCTCGCTGGGAACGCCGACGCGCATGGGAGCCTCTCCTTGGATATTGGCGGCGTCCGTTGTGTGAGCGGATCGCCTTTGCCGAAGATATAGCGCCGAGCGGGGCGCAGAATCCTGTTCATTTCGCGATCTGATCGCCGTACATGCGCAGCATCTGCGAGGAATTGCGACTATGAAGACTGTTTCCGCCGTCGAACTGGACGGAACCGACAGAAAAATGCTCCGCCTTTTGCAGCAGGACGGCCGCGTGACCAACGCCGACCTGGCGCGGCAGGTTGCGCTGTCGGAAAGCGCCTGTCTGCGTCGGCTGCGGGCGCTGGAGGCGGTCGGGGTGATCGACCACTACGCCGCCGTGATCAGCGAACGGGCCGTGGGCCTGCCGATCAGCGTCTTCGTCACCGTCACTCTGTCGTCCCAGTCCGAGGCGGTGCTGACCGCCTTCGAACAAGCCGTCGCCGCCGCGCCCGAGGTGATGGAATGTTATCTGATGACCGGGGGCGCCGACTATCTGCTGCGGCTGGTGGTGCGCGACGTCGACGATCTGGAGCGGGTCCACGCCAAGACCCTGACCCGCCTGCCGGGGGTGCATCGGGTCTCGTCCAGCGTGGCCATGCGGTCGGTCGTCAAGCGCGGGGCGCTGCCCGTTTAGATTGTGTGGCCTTGACGCCCTTGGGACGCAGGAAGATCAGGGGGGCATGGGTGTAGAAGAAAGCATCGCTGTCTGGACTGATCGCGAGCCCACGCTCGATGAAGAACTGCGCGCGCTGGGCGAGGAGGACGTCTTCGAGATGGCTAATCTGCCGCCCGACTGGACCGGGGTGCTGGCGACCGTCTTCATTTCAACCGCATTGGGCGGCCATGGTCCGAAGATCAAACTCTATCTCAAGACGGGCAGGGGCCAGCCCAGCGCATCGATTTCGATAGATCCAAACCCCCGTGTCCTGGCGAGCAGTCTGGAGGAGCGCGATCTTAAGCGGATCGCGCCCAAGGCTCTGGAGTGGGTCGCTTTGAACCATGAGGCCCTCACAAGCTTCTGGTTCGAAGGTCAGGACTTGATGATCCAGGATGTGGCTGATTTCGGCCGGTCCCTGAAAAGGGTCTGACCCTACCTCAGCGCCAGGGTCACCGTCTTCACGTCAACATATTCGTCGATGCCGTGGATCGAGCCCTCGCGGCCGTAGCCGGACTGTTTGACCCCGCCGAACGGGGCGACGGCGGTGGAGATCAGGCCGGTGTTGACCCCGCACATGCCCGCCTCGATCCTACGACTGAACCGCATGGCGCGGTCCAGGTCGCGGGTGAACAGATAGGAGGCCAGGCCGAACTCGCTGGCGTTGGCCTTTTCCAGCGCTTCTTCCTCGGTGTTGAACGGGAAGACGGGGATCATCGGGCCGAAGGTCTCTTCTTCGCGGAACAGTTCGTCGTTTCCGCCCAGGGTCACGGTGGGCTGGAAGAAGCGGCCGCCCAGGTCATGGCGCGCGCCGCCGGTCAGGACGCGCCCGCCGTCGGCGACGACCGCCGCCACATGGCGTTCCACCTTTTCGATGGCCTTGTCTTCGATCAGCGGCCCGACCGTGACCCCGTCTTCGAAGGCGGCGCCGACCTTGATCTTCGCCACCTCGGCAGCCAGCTTCTCGGCATAGGCCTCGGCGACCGACCGTTCGACATAGACTCGGTTGGGGCAGATGCAGGTCTGGCCTGCGTTGCGGAACTTGCCCTTGATGGTCTCCGCCACCGCCAGATCCAGGTCGGCGTCGGCGAAGACGATCAGGGGCGCCGCCCCGCCCAGCTCCATCGAAACCCGTTTCAGGGTCGGCGCGCACTGCGCGGCCAGTTTGCGGCCCACTCCGGTCGATCCGGTGAAGGACAGTTTGCGGATCAGCGGGCTGTCGGTCATCACCTGACCGATCACCGAGGCCTCGCCCGTGACGATGGACAGGGCGCCGATTGGCAAGCCGGCCTGATAGGCCAGTTCGGCCAGGGCGATGGCGGTGAAGGGGGTCTGGCTGGCCGGCTTGACCACGGCGGTGCAGCCGGCGGCGAAGGCCGGCCCCAGCTTGCGGGTCAACATGGCGGCCGGGAAGTTCCACGGGGTGATCAGGGCGCACGGCCCCACTGCCTCGCGATAGGTCAGCAGCAGATGGCCCAGAGGGCTGTCCTGGGTCTCGCCGATCAGCCGTTCGGCCTCGCCGGCGAACCATTTCAGGAAGCCGTTGGCATAGGCGACCTCGCCCTTGGCCTCGGCGAACGGCTTGCCGTTCTCCAGGGACATCAGGGCGCCCAACCCCTCGATATTTTCGTCGATGAGCAGGGCCCATTTGCGCAGGAACAGGGCCCGCCTGTGTGGATCGGACCGCGACCAGTCCGGGAAGGCCTCGGCGGCGGCCTGGACGGCGCGCTCGGTCTCGGCCACGCCAAGATCAGGGATATGGCCGATGATCTCACCGGTCGCCGGGTCATCCACCGCGATGCCGCCGCCGTTCGCGGGTATCGGCTCTCCGGCGATCAGCGCGTGCTGGCGAAGAAGGGCGAGGCCGGCGTTGCGGGCGGTCTGGTTCACGACAAGTCTCCTGAGGCGGTCCTGAAACGAACAAGGCCCCGACGAAGCGGGGCCTTGCAAGCGTCGTCTATGCGGCCGAGGCCGCGGACGATCAGTTCTGGGCGTCCTGGGCGGCGCCCGTGACGGCCTGACCGGCGGCCTGGGTGTCGCGGCCCACGCCTTCGACGGTGTTGCAGGCGGCGGTGGTCAGGGCGGCGGCGGCGGCGAACAGTACGAAAATCTTGCGCATGAGAAAGCTCCGGTTGAGCCGACACGGGAGTCTGTCGGTCTTGGCCTTCTCAACGCGACCGCACGGCGCCGGTTCCGTCGGCCGCGCTCGTCTTGTCGGCGGGATCCACGGGCGAAAGCGCTTCAGGCGTTGCGAAGGTCATGCGGGCGATAGCTCCGCCTTCCGGCGCCTCGAAGAATTCCGCTTCGCCCCGCAACTGTTTGGCGAAGGCCCCCATCAGGGTTCGTCCGACACCCGCCTCCGCACCGGACGCGAGGCCGGGACCGTCGTCTTCGACCTCCAACACCGAAGTGTCGCCGTGAACCCGGAAGCGGACCTTCAGCGACCCGCCCCGCCCCGCGAAGGCGTGCTTCTGAGCGTTCGTCACCGCCTCGACCAGCCAGAGGGCGAGCGGCGCCAGCTTGTCGGGATCGACCAGCAGGGAATCCGCATCCACTGAACTGATCACGACCGGTCCTCTGCCGGCTTCGCTGGCGATCAGCTGCCCGACCAGTTCGGTGAGGAAGTCGCGTGCGTCGGCGTGACGGATATCCTCGCTCTGGTAGAGGGTGCGATAGATAAGGGCGAGGGCCGAAATCCTCTGGCGCGTGTCGCCCAGGGCCGCCTTGGCCGGGGCGTCGGTCAGGGCCCGTTGCTGCATGGACAGCAGGGAGGAGATGATCTGCAGATTGTTCTTCACCCGGTGATGGATCTCGCGCATCAGCGCGTCCTTCTCGGCGATGGAGTTCATCAGCTCGCGGTCGCGGACGGTGATGGCCTCGGCCATCTCGTCCAGGGTCCGGGCCATGGTGCGAATCTCGGACGGAGCGTTCATCGCCTGCAACGGCCGCACCGAGAACCGTCCCCTGGCGTAGAGGGCCGCGATCCGCTCCAGATAGTCGAGCCAGCGGATGAAGATGCGTTCCGACAGCAGCATGACCGCCGCGAAGGCGGCCAGCCAGGCGCCCAGCGGCAGCAGCAGGGTGCCGATCGGATTCAGCCGCGCCCACGATAGCAGTCCCGGCGCCGGCGCCGACAACAGGGCATAGAGATCGCCGCCCGCGAGCACGGCGCCGGCGTAGTCGCGGCGCTGATTACGACTGTCGGTCGCTGCGAAGACGGCCGAACCCCTGTCACGTGCTCGGGCGACCCAGCCCGACACGTCGCCGCCGTCGGACAGGTGGAAGGCTGCGGGATCGCTGGCGATCAGTATGCGGCCCGCGCCGTCGGTCAGGGCGGCCTCGGATGCGGCGGGCAGGGCGGGATCGCGGATGTCGGGCTGAAGGACGGACAGGGGAATGACGGCGGCCATGGCGCCGTCGAACCGTCCCATCGGCCGCTCCGCGCGGATGGCGATGATCAGGGCCGCCGGATAGCCTGCGTCGGCCGGCGCCCGGACCACGACCATTTCCTCGCCTTGTCGCAGGCGCTGGAACCAGTCCGCCTGCGCTGCCGGGGCCACGCCGGAACGAAGGCCGTCCAGCCGCCCGGACGAGCAGACCGCATCGCCGGTGGGGCTGAGGCGGTACAGGCCTTCGTAGCCCTCCAGCCGATCGACCAGGGCCGTAAGACGCGGGGCGCAATAGGGGCCGAGCGCATCTGGACTGAGGGCCCGCAACAGCACCTGGGCGCTGTCCAGCCGCGCCTTGGCGTCGCCGGCGCTGCGTTCCGCGGCCAGTTGCAGATCGATCTTGCGATCCTCCGCCTGTCGGCTGAAGTCAGCCTGGGTCTGGATCAGGATCAGGATGAAGAAGGGCAGCAGGGCCAGGGCCATGGCCGTGCCGAGCCGAAAGCGGATGCCCTGAAACCGGGCCGTGCTCCATTTCCGGCCGAGACGAGGCCGGGTCTCGGCGTCGCCTGATCTGGACCCCTGCGTCACCGAGGCTCAGGACCTGGCGCCGGCCAGTCTGTCGGCCTCGCCCAGGATGGTGCGCATGGCGTCGCCGGCGGCCTTGCCGTCGCGCCCGTAACCGCCCTTTTCGAGCGTGGCCTGAAGCGCCCGGCGCGCGCGGCTGACCCGGCTTTTCACGGTCCCCACGGCGCAGCCGCAGATTTCGGCCGCCTCTTCATAGGCGAAACCGCCCGCGCCGACGAGGATAAGGGCCTCGCGCTGTTCTTCAGGCAGGGTCTTCAGCGCTTGACGCAGTTCGTCCAGGGCGACCGGCGCCTCGGGATCATCGACCGCCACCAGGGTCCGCTCGGCCGCTTCCTGATCCAGTTGCGACTGGCGCCAGGACCGGCGTTTTTCGGAATAGAACTGGTTGCGCAGGATCATGAAGGTCCAGGCCTTCATGTTGGTGCCCATCTGATAGCTGGCGCGGGCGTCCCACGCCTTCATCATGGCGTCCTGGGCCAGGTCGTCTGCTGCGGTCGGATCGCCGGTCAAGGTTCGCGCGAAGGCGCGCAGATGAGGAATCAGCTGGACCAGTTCGCGCTTGAAGCCCTCGTCATCTGCGGACGCGGGTTTAGGCGCGGCGCCCAGGCGAGGGGAACTCATGCGCCACCACCCGATGACTTGGCGTCGGCGCGCTTCAGAATGTCCAGGAATTCATCTGGCACGGGTTCGTTGACGACCTCGTCGAACATATGGCGCAATTTGACGCCGATAGCCTGTTGGCGAAGCCGAGCTTCCTCGAGCCCCGCCTCCCCCGCTTTGTCGGCGCCCTTGCGCCGCGAGGAATCGGAAGAATCAATCATAGACAGAACACCGCCCACCCAACTGCAGTGCAGAAATGCAGCGTAGATAACGTCGCCCTCGTCGCTGGGTTCCTCCCCTTCGAGATTAAATACTCAAGCTTGCGAGGCCGTGCGGAACCGTGATCCATTTCATACGTTTCGATCCGCTGTAGCGCTGCGTCCGAAGGGACGGTTCAGCAAACTTTGTCGGGGACTACCTATATGAGCCTATTGGCCAGACTTGCGCCGCACCTGCCCTATGTCCGTCGCTATGCGCGGGCGCTGACGGGCGATCAGGCCACCGGCGACAACTATGTCCGCGTCGCGCTGGAAGCGCTGGCTGCAGGCGAGCAACAGCTTTCGCCGGAAATGACGCCTCGCGTCGCCCTGTATCACGTCTTTCACGCCATCTGGTCCTCGACCGGAGCGCAGTTGGAGGACGGCGGCGAGGCCGAAGGCGGCAGCGACGCCTCGAGCCGGCTGCTCCGCATCGCGCCGCGGTCCCGTCAGGCGTTTTTGCTGACCGCGCTCGAGGGCTTCACGCCGTCGGAAGCGGCCCAGATCCTGTCGGCTGACGCGCGCGACGTCGAACGCCTGATCGCGGACGCCCAGTCCGACATCGACGCCGAACTGGCGACCGACGTCCTGGTGATCGAGGACGAGGCCATCATCTCCGCCGACATCCAGAGCCTGGTGAAGGAACTGGGTCACCGCGTGACCGGCGCCGCCACCACGCACGAGGAGGCCATCGACGCCGTCGCCCGTCACAAGCCGGGCCTTGTTCTCGCCGACATCCAGCTGGCCGACGGCTCTTCGGGGATCGACGCCGTCAAGGAAATCCTGAAGAATATCGACGTGCCGGTGATCTTCATCACCGCCTTCCCCGAACGGTTGCTGACCGGCGAACGTCCCGAACCGACCTTCCTGATCACCAAACCCTTCCAGCCGGAGACGGTGAAGGCGGCGATCAGTCAGGCGCTGTTCTTCCACCCTTCGCGTCACAAGGAAGCCGCCTAAAAGATCCTGACGGCCTATGGCAGAACCCTCGGGACGGCGTCGCGAGGGTTCTGCCGCGTGTCAGTTGGACGGCTCGGTCGGGGCGTTGACGTTGGGCGTTTCGCCGGTGGGCTGCGGCCGGGCTTCTCCGTTGGGTCCCGTCGGGGCGTCTGCGGCGGGCGGAGTGGCGGCGTCGTCCTGGAAAGCCTGCACGTCCACCGGCTGATCGCCGTCATTGGCGTTGGTCGCCGACAGCCCCCACTGGCTGAAGAACCAGATCCCGATCATCAAAAAGGCCGCCGCGCCGGCCGAAAGGATCAGAACCCACAGAATTCGCGTGCCTGAGCGACCCTGACGGGCCGACTTGGCGTCCACCGGGCGAAGCGTGTGGACCTTCGTTGTATTGGCGTGGGGATCTTGCTGGGTCATGTCCGGGGCTCCCGCTGTTATTTTTCTGGCCGCCGCTCAACGCGGGGTGAGAGGCGACGTTCCGCCTGCGGGCCCTATGGCTGTCCCGGTTATGTGGCGTGTGAAATAAATCCGACGACGTCGGGAACCACTGTTCACACGTGCCGTTATCGGCCTGCGGAGGCGGCGACGCCCCCCGACTTGAGATTGGCGACAGCCAATCTGTCGCCTCCGCGCCTCATTCTCGATGATGCCACTTTCAGGGCGGCCCGCCATGGGTCGCCCTTTTTCTTTCCGAATAGGCCTCGACCGTCGCGTTCGCTCGGGTCAGGATGGTCTATAAAGAAAACGCACGGAGAGAGACGCATGGCTTCGAACGGCAAGATCAATCGCCAATGGGTGCTGCGCCAACGACCACGGGGGCTGATCCAGCCCGGCGACTTGGAGTTGGTGGAGAGCCCGATCCCCGCGCTGAACGATTCAGAGGTTCTGGTCCGCACCGTCTATCTGTCGCTGGATCCGACCAATCGCACGTGGATGAACGATTCCGAAGGCTATCTGCCGCCCGTAGCCCTGGGCGAGGTCATGCGCGGCCTGACCTTGGGCGTCGTCGAGCACAGCCGTTCGGACCGGTTCAAGGTCGGGGATGTGGTGATGCCGGCCTCGGGCGGCTGGGCGGATTATGCGGTCGTGCCGGACACCGGCCTGCGACCGGTGCACCGCGCGCCGGGAATGCCGCTGACGGCGAACATGTCGGTCCTCGGCATGACCGGCCTGACCGCCTATTTCGGCGTAACCGATGTCTTGAAGGCCAAGGCCGGCGAAACCCTCGTGATCTCGGCGGCGGCCGGCGCGGTGGGATCCATCGCCGGGCAGATCGCCAAACAGCGCGGTTGCCGGGTCATCGGCATCGCCGGCGGGCCGGAGAAATGCGCCTGGCTGACGGATGAACTCGGCTTCGACGCGGCTGTCGACTACAAGAACGAGGATGTAGGCACGGCGCTGGATCGACTGGCGCCGGACGGGATCGAACTGAATTTCGAAAACGTCGGCGGCGACATCATGATCGCCGTGTTCAATCGTCTGAAGGTGCATGGCCGCATGGCCGTATGCGGGCTGGTGTCGTCCTATAATGCGACCAAGGCGCCGCCGTCGCCGAACTTCGCCCGCCTCATCACCCATCGCCTTAACGTTCAGGGCTTCCTGGTGCTGGACTACGCCCACCGCGCCCGCGAAATGGTCGCCGAGATGGGCCCGTGGCTCGCCGAAGGCAAGGTCAAGTGGAAGGTCCATGTCGATGACGGACTGGAAGGCGCGGTGGACTCATTGAACCGCTTGTTCACCGGCGATCACGACGGCAAGCTGCTGGTTCGCGTTTCCGAAGAACCGGCCTGAAGGAAGTCCATGAGCGATCCCCTGCTCGTCCATTTCGAGGATCTGGAGACAGGGCAGGTCGTGCCCCTGGGCGCCTGCGCAGTCGATGCGGCGGCGCTGGACGTCTTCGTCGAGCGGTTTTCGCCGGGTTGGGACGCCGCCTATGGGGCGCCGGACGCCATGGTCTACGCCCTGTGGAGCCGGATGGCGGCCGAAAAGTCCGGCGGTTGGGCCCAGAGCAAGGTGCTGGCGGTGGACGGACTGCGCTATATGCGCAATCCGCCGCCGGGCGAACTGTTGCGCGGCCGCATGACGGTGATGGGCAAGGATCCGGTCGGTGACGAAAAAGGCATCGTCATCGCCTCGCACGATCTGCTGGACGAGGCAGGGCGCCTGGTCTTTTCCTGCCTGACGCGGGCGTTGTTCGCACGACGCTGAAACGAAAAACGCCCCGCCGGCTGACCGGCGGGGCGTTGTCTCGATACTCGGTTGCGGGTCTTAGTTGACCGTGCCGGGCGCCTGACGGAGGAAGGCCAGGGCGATCAGACGATCCCAGCCCAGCAGCGACACCAGGTGGGCGTAGATCTGGCCCAGGGCGCCGTTGTCGCGCAGCTCGGCCAGCTTCTCGACCGGCAGAGCCTTCAGCTTGTCTTCCGACACGGCGTAATATTCGGCCAGCTTCTGCGGCGCGCCGGGCGAGCCGTCCGGGTTGCGCGGCGTGAAGACGGCTTCGCGGACGTCCAACAGGTCCAGGTCCTGGATCAGTTTGACGAAGGCTTCGGTGCGCTGGCGCTCCTGCTCGAAGTTGTTGCAGAACTCCATCGCCATGGTGGTGTAGTCGCTGGCCTGGCCGTTGACGAACAGCGGGTTCTGGCCGCCTTCGGTCACGATCGAGGCGCCGCGGTCGATGCACAGGATCAGGCGCTGGTTCTGCTTGTCGTCGGCGAAGACGAACGGATAGCGGCGAACATAGGCCGGGATATAGGCGTCGGGACGGAACTCGCCGTCAGCCGCGACGAACAGGTTCTCGCCTTGGCGCAGGCCCATGACCACGACCGGCTGCCGGTTGTCGCCGGTGAAGATCACCGGATAGGACAGGGCGGCGGCGGCGAACTCGGTCACCGTCAGCGGCACGACATTGGTCTGGCCCACGAAGGCATAGGGCTTCTCAGCCGGATTGACGCCCAGCGTTGCGTGCAGGGTCGGGTCCAACGGCTCGGGGTTGGTGTAGAAGAGGACATTGCCTTCGAGCGGCGAATTGGTCGTGTCGGTCATGAGAAGCCAGGCACTCTGGAATGGAATGAGGCGGGCCTTCTAGCCCAAGCCCGCCTCAGCGGCAAACGGCCTGACGGTCGGGGGACCGCCAGGCCGCGCTCGTCGATCAGAAGGCGTAGGTGACGCCGACGCGAAGGTTCCGTCCGGGCAGGGGCGCGATGTCCTTCAGGAAGGAGGTATGCTCGCGCGCCTCCTCGTCCGTCAGATTGTGCGCCTCGGCGAAGACGGTGACGTTGCGATCGCCGAACGGGCGGACCGCGCCGCGCAGATTGACCATGGTGTAGGCGTCGGTCGGGAGTTCGTTGTCGGACAGGCGATCCTGCTCGCCGACGTGACGCACTTCGCCCGCCAGATCCCAGGTCCTCGATGTCCAGGCCAGGCGGGCGGTCGCGGACCACGGCGGGATACGTGCGGCGGGACCCAGGTCGGTGTCCGCCTTGACGTAGTCCGCCGCGCCTTCCAGCGACAGCTTGCGGTCGCCGCTCTGCCACAGGGCGTAGGCGGCCTCGGCCTCGAAGCCCTGGAAGTCGGCGTCGGTCTGGACGAACTGATAGATCGGGAACAGCTCGTCCTCTTCCTCGAAGTAGAAGTCTTCGCCGGTCGCCCGCTCGTCGATGAAGCCGTCGTACCAGGACTTGTAGACATGCAGGTCGCCGGTGAAGGCACCGCGGTCATAGTGGACCGTGCCTTCCAGGGTCGTGACCTTTTCGGTGTCCAGGTTCACGTCGCCGGTCTCGTAGACGGCGGTGGCGATATGGACGCCGTCGGCGAACAGCTCGACCTCGCTGGGCGCCCTTTCGGTGCGCGACAGGCTCAGGCCCAGGAACAGACCGGCCTGGGGACGCACGAAGGCGGCGGCGCTGGCCGACCAATTGTCGAACTCGCGCTCGACCTCGGCCGTTTCGCCGATCGGGGTGGCGGTCAGGGTGCGGCGGTCGTAGCGCAGGCCGCCCTCGAAGCCGTAACGGCCCAGGTCGTAGCGCTGGACGGTGTAGACGCCCTGTTCCTCGATCTTGACGGTCGGGACGAAGGCCTCTTCGCCGATGGCCTCGAAATTGCGCTCCAGGGCCTGGACGCCGACGGCGCCGTTCCAGCCGTTCTGCTCACGCTGGATCAGTTCGCCGCGCGTTTCCCAGCCGTCGGAGTTGAAGACGGTGCCCGGCTCGCCCGGGCCTTCGAACTCGGTGTGGGTGTAGTCGGCATGGCCGTAGGAGGCGCGCACCTTGGCGAAGGGACCGCTGTCGAAGCGGTATTCGCCGCGCCCGTCCCAGCGTTCCTGCTCCAGGTTGATGAAGACCTCCGGCTCGGCCACCGTGCCGTATTCGCTCTCGGTCGACTTGTAGGACAGGCCGACGAAGCCCTTGTCGGCGATATAGGAGCCGCCGACGCCCCAGGCGTTCAGTTCAGACCAGCTGTTAGGCTGCTTGTCGCCCTCGCCGCGCGGCTCGCCGTCGCTGTCGGCCAGAACCTGCGAGCGGGCGGGGGAGGGGATGTCGTAGTCGTCGGTCTTGCGCGTCACGCCGCTGACGTTCAGGGCGAAATGGCCGGCCCCGACCGTGACATGGCCCGAGGCGCCGCGTCCGTCGTCGACGCTGGAATACTGGGTCGAGACCCGGCCCTCGATACCGCCCTCGGGCAGAGTCTCGGGGATGCGGTCGTCGATGATGTTGACCACCCCGCCGATGGCCGAGCCGCCATAGATCAGGGTCGCCGGGCCGCGCACGATCTCGATACGGTGAGCCTCGCCGGGATCGGTGGCGACGGCGTGGTCGGGCGAGACCGAGCTGGCGTCGATCTGGCCCAGGCCGTTGGTCAGCACCTGGACGCGCGGGCCGGACAGGCCGCGGATCACCGGTCGGCTGGCGCCCGGCGCGAAGTCGGTCGAACGGATGCCCGGCATGCCGTTGACCAGATCGCCCAGCGAGGTCGCCGGGGCGATGGCCAGCTTCTGCTCGTCCAGCACGTCGGTGGCGATGGTGGTCGCGCGCTGGGTGACGCCGAACGGAGTCGCCGTGACGATGATGTCGTCCACCTGAGCGGTCGGACCCGGGGCTGTCTGGGCCAGAGCGGCGCCGCCCAGGGCGCTCCATGCCAAGGCGCCGGTTGCGGCGGACAACAGAAGGGAGCGAGGGGCGAAATGACGCATGGACACGACTTCTTTCGGTAGGAGGGCTGAATGTGTTATGAGATAACATCACGAAACGTCAAGCCGTGTTCTGTTGCGGCGGAGGCGGTCAGCGACTAGCTGTGGCGCATGAGTTCCACCTGCGACCATGACCACGATCCTTCGGGCCTGAACGGCGCGGCTCTGACCCGCGCGCTGGAGGGGGCGGAAGCGCGCATGGCGGCAGCGGGCGAAAGGATGACGCCGCCGCGCCGGCGGGTCCTGTCTCTGCTGCTTCAGACCGGCGAACCGGTGAAGGCCTATGATCTGATCGCCCGGTTCGGCGAGGACGGTCAGGCCGCCAAGCCGCCGACCGTATATCGCGCCCTCGAGTTCCTGGAACGCCAGGGCATGGCGCACCGGATCGCCTCCATCAGCGCCTATGTCGCCTGCGCCGGTCACGAAGGGGAGACGACCCATGCGGCGGCCTTCCTGATCTGCGACTGCTGCGGCTCGACGCGTGAGATCAGCGGACCGGACCAGGGCGTCATAGACGCCGCCGCGGCCGCCGTGGGCTATGCGATCGCCCGCACGACCATAGAGGCGCACGGTCTGTGCGCCGCCTGCCGAGAGGCTGCATGATCATGGACGCCGCGCTGATGTCCCCGCCCCGCCGTCTCAGCGTGCCGATCGACAACCGCTGGGGCGCGGGCCGGATGTCCGTGATGGATTACGGGGACCCGAACCGGCCCGTCGATCTGATCTTCTCCCACGCCAACGGCTTCAACGCCGCGACCTATCGAAGCCTGCTCTCGCCCCTGTCGGCGTCGCTGCGGATCTGGGCGCCGGATCTTCGCGGCCACGGCGGATCGGACCTGCCGGTGTTCGCCCGTCCCAAGACCAGTTGGCTGGACCATAGGGACGATCTGCTGAGCCTGATCCAGTCCATCGACGGCCCGCCGGTGGTTCTGGCCGGCCATTCGATGGGGGGCACCGCCTCGCTGTTGGCCGCCGCCGAACGGCCGGACCGCGTCTCGCGCCTGGTCCTGTTCGATCCGGTGATCTGGAAACGGTCCGCAGTGCTGGCCTTCAACCTGCCCTTCGCCCACCGGCTGATGGCGGCCATCCCGCTCGCCAAATCCACCCTGCGCCGCCGCAGTCTGTTCGACAGCCGCGAACAGGCCATGGCCGCCTATCGCGGGCGGGGCGCCTTCAAGGGCTGGCCCGACATGGTGCTGGCCGACTATCTGTCGGAAGGCCTGGCCGAGACGCCCCAGGGCCTGGCCCTGACGGCGACCCCGGCCTGGGAGGCGGCCAATTATTCGGCCCAGGCGCACAATCCATGGCGGGCGCTACGGCGCTATCACGGCCCGACCCGGATCCTGAAGGCCGAGCACGGCGCCCTGACCAGCGTGCCCGTCGCCCCGCGCGGCCTGTCCCATGTCTCGGTCGAGGCGGTGGCCGGCGGCGGGCATCTGTTCCCCATGACCCACGCCGACGTCGCCCGCGACGCCCTGTTCGAGGCCGCCGTCTGAGCGCGGATGATTAATCGGGGGACAGGCGCCGAGCCCCATGATAAGGGCGCCGTTGAGCATAACTCCCCCCGAGACGCCCGCTTGTCCTTCTTCCACGCCGGTCCCGCGCCCAAAGGCGCCGGCCCCCGCTCCGGGGGGTTGCGCGACGGATTGATCCTGACGCCGGGGATGAAGGTCGGCCTGTTCGGCGGTTCCTTCAATCCGGCGCACGAGGGGCACGCCCATGTGGCCGAGACCGCGATGCGTCGCCTGGGCCTGGATCGGGTCGTCTGGCTGGTCTCGCCCCAGAATCCATTGAAGGACGCCCGCCACAGCGCCCCCCTGGAAGACCGCATGGCCTCGGCCCGCGAACAGGCGCGCGGTCCGTCGATGATCGTGTCGGACTTCGAGAGCCGGGCCGGGACGGCCTGGACGGTGGACACCCTGCGCCTGCTGGTCGCCCGCCACCCCGGCGTCCACTTCGTCTGGCTGATGGGGTCGGACAATCTGGCCAGTTTCCACCGCTGGCGGGGCTGGACCGACATCATGCGGCTGACGCCGGTGGCGGTGATCGCCCGGCCGGGGTCTCTGCTCGACAGCCGCACCGCCCCGGCGGCCGCGCGGTTCGCCACCTTCCGCGTTCCGGCGGAGCAGGCCGGCCTGTTGCCGACCCTGGCGGCCCCTGCCTGGACCTATCTGACGGCGCCGCTGAATCCCCTGTCCTCGACCGCGATCCGAACCTCGGACGGACGACGCTCGGCCTCGTGATCCCGGCGCCGGTTCACGTTTCGGCCTATCCGTGCTAAAGGGCTGCTTTAGTCAACGCTCCCGGAGCCCTCCGCTGACCCCCTCGCCCGCGTATGATACGCAAGACGCCGCCGTTTCGAACACGGCGCACGAGATGGACGCTATCGAACCTCTCCATTCCGAAGACGGATCCGAGTCTGTCGCCGCTTTCGGCGATTCCGGCCCGCGTCCGGTCGGCTCGACCCCGCTTGAAGAAGCCCTGCTGACCCGCCTCGACGAGGACAAGGCCCAGGACATGGTCCTGATCGACCTCAAGGGCAAAAGCGCCATGGCCGACACCATGATTGTCGCCTCGGGCCGGTCGCACCGCCACGTCGGCGCCATTGCCGACCACCTGCTGCGCACCCTCAAGGAACAGGGTCTGGGCAAGGCCAAGGTCGAGGGCCTGCCGCACTGCGACTGGGTTCTGATCGACGCCGGCGACGTGATCGTCCACCTGTTCCGCCCGGAAGTACGGACCTTCTACAATATCGAGAAGATCTGGGCCGTCGATTCCGCCCACCGCATGGTCCGCGACTAGGACCGTGAGGCTGAGCATCGTCGCCATCGGCCGACCGGGCCGGGGGCCTGAGGCGACGCTCGCCGACGACTACGCCCGGCGCGCCACCCTCGCGGGCCGCGCGCTGGGCCTCGGTCCCCTCGAACTGATCGATCTGGAGGCCCGCAAGCCGGGCAAGGCGCCGGAGGCCGAGCTGATCCTCGCCGCCGCCGAAGGCGCGCATCTGATCGCCTGCGACGAACGCGGCAAGACCTATCCGTCGCGCGCCTTCGCCGATCATGTGGCCAAACTGCGCGATCAGGGCGAACGCCGGCTGGTCTTCGCCATCGGCGGGGCCGACGGGCTGGACGAGAGCGTGCGCGCCGCCGCCGGATCGACCCTGGCTTTCGGCCCCCAGACCTGGCCCCACGCCCTGGCCCGCGCCATGCTGGCGGAACAGTTGTATCGGGCCGTGACCATCCTGGCCGGATCACCCTATCATCGCGACTGACATGGGTCGCGCCACCACACTCTCCCTCGCCCTGCTGACGGGTCTCGTCCTCGCCGCACCCGCCGTGGGGCGTCAGGCAGGCGAGAGCGAGCTGTCGCGCATCCAGGCGGAATACCGCGACGAGGCCGTGCGGGCCCGCCGTCTGCGTGCCGACGCCGACGCCGCCAAGGCGGAGCTGACGACCCTTGAACGCCGTCTGGCCGCTCTGCGCGCCGACGAACGGACCGACGACCGCCAGATCGAGGATCAGCGCGCCCGCCTTCAGCAGCTCAGCGTGCGGGAGGCTGAACTGGTCGCGAACCTGGCCCGGGAACGCGGCGCCCAGGGCCGGCTGCTCAGCGCCCTGCAGATGATGAGCCGCCGCCCGCCGCCGCCCCTGCTGGTGCCGGCGGATAAGGCGGTGGACACGGTGCGCGCCTCCATTCTGCTGAAGGCCATGACGCCCGATCTGGAGAAGCGGGCCAGGACCCTGGCTGATCGTCAGGACGAAATCATGCGCATCCGCCGTCTAGCCGTCCTGTCGTCGGAGCGCTTGCTGACGACCGAGAGCGCTCAAGGCGACCGCCGCGCCGAGATCGAGGGCGTGACCGCGCGCAAGACCGCCCTGACCGCCGTGCTGAACGCTGAGGCCCGCGCCGCCGAACGCGTCGCCCGTGTGCTGGAAGGCCGAATCCGGGAACTGGGCGGCTCCGTCCCCACCGCCGAGCCTGCCGACGCGGCGCCCGCCCGCCTTCCCGCGGGCCGCAGCCGCCTCAGTTCGCCGGTCCAGGGCGCGCCGACCCAGACGTGGGGAGCGGGGACCTCGGGCTGGCGCTGGCGGGCGGACCGGGCCGCGGTGGTCGCGCCCGCCGACGCCAAGGTCGCCTATGCCGGTCCTCTGACCGGCTGGGGTCAGGTGGTCATCCTGGACTTGGGCCCCGGCTGGCGCGCCGTGATCGCCGGGCTGGAAAGTGTGGAGGTGACGCCTGACGCCCGCGTCGCCGACGGCCAGCCCTTGGGACGCAGCGGGCCGGACGGCGACGTCTATTTCGAGCTGCGCCGCGAGGAACGGCCCATCGACCCCGGCCCCTGGCTGAGATGAACCCGCAATAGAGCTTTGCATTCTGCTCCGACGCTGATTTTATCGGCGCGACGCCGCGTCGCCACGATTTCGTCGTGTCGGCGAGGCTTACCCCTCCCAACGGGCGCCCATCATGATCGGCCCGACCGAAAGAGACCGAATGCGTAAACTGCTCCTCGTCGGCTGCGCCGCACTGGTTCTCGGCGGCTCGGCCGCCGTCGCCACCAGCCAGACGCCCCGCAACGAAACCTTCCGCATGCTAGAGCTGTTCGGCGACGTGGTCGGCATCGTCGAGCAGGCCTATGTGGTGCCGGTCGACAACAAGAAGCTGATCGAGGCCGCTCTCGCCGGCATGATGACGGCGCTGGATCCCCATTCCAACTATCTGCCGCCTTCCAGCTATGACGAACTGCGCGAGCGGACCGAGGGCCAGTATTCGGGCGTCGGCTTGACCATCACCTCCGAAGGCGGTCTGGTGAAGGTCATCTCGCCTATGGACGAAAGCCCCGCCGCCAAGGCCGGGGTCCAGGCCGGGGACGTCATCTCCTCGATCGAGGGCCAGAACGCCGCGGGCCTGACCGTCACCCAGGTGTCCGAGAAGCTGCGCGGCGAGGTTGGCACCAGCGTCCGCGTCACCTTCCTGCGCGACGGCGAAGAGCCGCGCGAGGTGGTCCTGACCCGCGAAATCATCAAGGTCCAGTCGGTCACCGGCCGCGTCGAGGGCGACTTCGGCTATCTGCGGGTCTCGACCTTCAACGAGAACACCGGCCGCGAACTGACCGAGGCCATCGCCAAGATCAAGGCCCAGAAGCCGGGCGTGAAGGGCTATGTGCTGGACCTGCGCAACAACGGCGGCGGCTTGTTGAACGCCGCCATCGACGTGTCCGACGCCTTCCTGGAACGCGGCGAGATCGTCAGTCAGCGCGGCCGCAAGCCCGAGCAGATTCAGCGTTATTCCGCCAAGGCCGGCGACCTGACCGGCGGCCTGCCGGTGGTGGTCCTGGTCAACTACGGCTCGGCCTCGGCTTCGGAAATCGTCGCCGGCGCCCTGAAGGACCATGAGCGGGCGATCGTCGTCGGCCTGACCAGCTTCGGCAAGGGCTCGGTTCAGACGGTGATCCCGTTGCGCCAGGGTCAGGACGGCGCCCTGTCGATCACCACGGCCCGCTACTACACCCCGTCCGGCGCCTCGATCCAGAAGATCGGCATCGAGCCGGACCTCGAGGTGGCCCGGTCTGAGGCCGAGGCCCGGATCGTCTCGCGCTCCAGCTTCATCTATTCGGAGGCGGCCTACTCCACCGCCCTGGACTCCTCCATCGGCGCCGAGCGCAAGGGACCGCACACCCCCCACGAAGCCCCGGGCAAGGACTTCGACAAGGAGAAGGACTACCAGCTGCTGCGCGCGCTCGACGTCCTGCGCGCCGGCGGCGACCTGTCGAAGCTGTCCGCCCCGCCGGAGAATATTGTCGTGACCGAGCCTGGGTCGGAGCCGAAGACGGACGCGCCGACGACCGACGAGGACCTGCCCGAGGACGAATAGAGCCGGGCCTCGGCCCGCGCCTTGCAACGTCTCCCGCAGCAGCCGGCTGAACCGGCCTGTCGGGAGACGTTTTTCATGTCGGTTTCGTCACTTAACGGCTCCATCGGAAATGTCGCCTCGGTCGGTTTAGCCCTGTCGACCGGGAAATATCAGCCGACCTCGTCGATCCAGGGCGATCTGGACCAGATCCGGGAAAAGGGTTTCAGCGTCTGGGCGCACGATCAGCAGATGGAGAAGCTGAAGGAGCGGCTCCGCGCGGAAGTCCTGTCCGACAAGAAGATGAGCGAGAGCGACGTCGCCGCCATGCCGGCTGAACACCAGGCCGCCGTCGAAGACGAGATAGCCAAACTGATCGCCCAAAAACTGCAGGAGGCGATGAAGGCCAAGGTCCAGGAAGCCGCCGAGACGGGAAAGACGACGGCCGTGCTGGTGGATATTTCGGTCTGACTCGCCTCTGATTTCATTGCGTCGAGCCGGTCGGGCTTTGCTCCGAGCTGCGAAACGGCCGCGGGAGTCGACATTCCCCTTGTTTTCCTTCATAAGCCGCCGCTTCCGACGCAAGTGAACCTCGCGTCTCCACCAGCACGACCCCATCTCTGATGGACGAGGCTGGCGAGAACCCTCCGCCGACGTGATCGTCGCCGGGGGTCGTTGTCGTATGGAGCCGTTTCACCCGTCGCCACGAGGTAGTGAATGTTCGAGGCTCTGAACGAGCGGCTTACAGGCGTCTTCGACCGGATCACCGGCCGCGGCGCCCTGTCCGAAAAGGACGTGGCCGAGGCGATGCGCGAGGTGCGCGTGGCCCTGCTCGAGGCCGACGTCGCCCTGCCCGTGGTCAAGGAATTCATCGCCTTCGCCACCGAGCGCGCGACCGGCGAAGAGGTCATCCGTTCGGTCAAGCCGGCCGACCAGGTGGTCAAGATCGTCTATGACGGCCTGATCGAGATGCTGGGCGGCGAAGAGCCGGTCCCGCTGAACACCAACGCCAATCCGCCCGCCGTGGTGCTGATGGCCGGCCTGCAGGGCTCGGGCAAGACCACGACCTCGGCCAAGCTGGCGCTGCGCCTGACCAAGTTCGATCGCAAGAAGGTCATGATGGCCTCGCTGGACACGCGTCGTCCGGCCGCGATGGAACAACTGGCCCAACTGGGCCGGCAGATCGAGGTCGCTGTCCTGCCCATCGTGGCGGGCGAGAGCGCGGTCCAGATCACCCGCCGGGCGCTTCAGTCGGCCAAGCTTCAGGGCTTCGACGTCCTGCTCCTCGACACGGCCGGCCGCATCACCCTGGACGAGGGGCTGATGAACGAGGTGGCCGAGGTCGCCGAGATCGCCCAGCCCGTCGAGACCCTGCTGGTCGCCGACAGCCTGACCGGCCAGGACGCCGTACGCACCGCCGCCGCCTTCCACGCACGCCTGCCTCTGACCGGCCTGGTCCTGACCCGCGCCGACGGCGACGGGCGCGGCGGCGCCATGCTGTCGATGCGGGCTGTCACCGGCCTGCCGATCAAATATCTGGGCGCGGGCGAAAAGGTCGATGCGCTGGACGTGTTCGACGCCCGTCGCGTCGCCGGCCGCATCCTGGGCCAGGGCGATATCGTCGCCCTGGTCGAAAAGGCCAGCCAGGACCTGGACCAGGCCAAGGCCGAGAAGATGGCCCGCAAACTGGCCAAGGGCCAGTTCGACCTGGACGACCTGGCCGGTCAGCTTCAGCAGATGAAGCGGATGGGCGGGCTTCAGGGCATCATGGGCATGCTGCCCGGCGTGGCCAAGATGAAGGGCCAGATGGCCGAAAGCGGCATCGACGACCGCATGATCCTGCGCCAGGAAGCTATCATCTCCTCGATGACCAAGGTCGAGCGCAAGAAGCCGGACCTGCTGAACGCCAGCCGCAAGAAGCGCATCGCCGCCGGCGCCGGCGTCGAGGTCCAGGACGTCAACCGGGTTCTGAAACAGCACCGCCAGATGGCCGACGTGGTCAAGCAGATGGCGCGCGGCGGCCCCAGGAAGATGCAGCAGATGGCCGCCATGCTGGGCGGTCTCGGCGGCGGCGGCATCCCCGGCATGGGGGGAGCCGGCGGCCCGGACATGAACCGATTGAAGGCCCTGGGCGGCGGCAAGACGCCGGAACCTAGCGCCGACGAACTGAAAGCCATCCAGGACCGCCTCGCGGGACTTGGAAACCCCCTCGGGGGCGGCGGACAACTTCCGGGAGGCCTTCCGGGCCTTCCGGGCTTCCCTCCCAAGAAATAACGACATCCTAGAAAGAGACTTGAAATGCTGAAGATTCGTCTGGCCCGCGGCGGCGCCAAGAAGCGCCCCTACTACCACATCGTCATCGCCGACTCGCACTCGCCGCGCGACGGCAAGTTCATCGAGAAGGTCGGCAGCTACAACCCGATGCTGCCCAAGGACGGCGCCCAACCGCGCGTCGCCCTGAAGGTCGAGCGTATCGCCGAATGGCTCGGCAAGGGCGCCCAGCCGACCGACCGCGTCGCCCGCTTCCTGTCGCAGGACGAGACCCTGGGCCAGAAGGTGAAATGGACCCAGTCCAACAACCCGAACCGCGCCCAACCCGGCAAGAAGGCCCAGGAACGCGCCGCCGAGCGCGCCCAGCGCGAAGCCGACCGTCTGGAAGCCGAAGCCGCCGCCAAGGCCGAGGCTGCTGAAGCCGCCGCCGCCGCCAAGGCTGAAGCCGAAGCCGCCGCCGCCGCTCCGGCCGTCGAAGAAGCCCCGGCTGAAGAAGCCGCTGTCGAAGCCGCTGTCGAAGCTCCGGCCGCCGAGGCTGCTGTTGAAGAGGCTCCGGCTGCTGAAGAAGCCGCCGAAGAAAAGACCGAAGCCTAAGTTCTTCGGTCTCGATACGATCAAGGCGGCGTCTTTCGACGCCGCCTTTTTCATGCGCTAAGGACGCCCATGACCCAGGACAGCAGACTCATCCTCGTCGGCCAGATCGGCGGCGGTTTCGGGGTGCGGGGCGAGGTGCGGGTGACCGCCTTCACCGCCGATCCTCTGGCCCTGACCGCCTACGGGCCGCTGTTGCGCGCCGACGGGACGGTCGCCCTGACCCTGACCTCGACCCGGCCGGACAAGAACGGCGTGGTCGGCCGGGCAAAGGAAATCACGACCAAGGAACAGGCCGACGCCCTGCGCGGCCTGAAGCTGCACGTCCCCCGCGACCGTTTCCCCGAGCCGGAAGAGGACGAATTCTACCTCGCCGATCTGATCGGGATCGAGGTCCGCGACACGGCCGGCGCCGTCATGGGCGCGGTCAAGTCGGTCCAGAATTTCGGCGCCGACGACATGCTGGAGATCGCCCCCGCAGGCGGCGGCCCGACCTGGTACTTGCCTTTCACCAAGGAGGCGACGCCCGAACTGCACCTCGCCGACGGCTGGCTGATAGCCGCGCCGCCGACAGAGGTGGGCGAGCGCGAGCCGGACTAGCTGTTGTCCTCGACCTCGGCGTCCGGGCCGTTTTTCTTGATGGAGTCGATGGCGTTCTGGGCCGAGGCCTTGGAGCTGTAGCCTTCGGTCGAGAACATCGTCTCGCTGTTGTATTTGAAGCGGACGCGGAACTCGCCGGCCTTGTCCTTGTAGATCTCGAACTTGTGCGCCATCGGGGGCCCTCTCCAGTCTCGACCCTGATCGGGTCACGGCCAAGCTGGCCCGCCGCTGTGTGCGTTTCCAGACACAAACCTGAGAGCAAAAAAGGAACGGACCCGGTTGCGGATCGGGAGGCGCGCGCCACATGAGGGTCTCACGGAGGATTCGCCATGACCGACCTGTCCCAATTTCCGATCACCCGGCGCTGGCCGGCCCAGCATCCCGACCGGCTGCAGCTCTATTCGCTACCGACGCCCAATGGGGTGAAGGCCTCGATCATGCTGGAGGAGATCGGGCTGGCCTATGAGCCGCATTTCATCGACATCTCGGCCAACGAGACCTGGGAGCCGGAGTATCTGTCGCTGAACCCCAACGGCAAGATCCCCGCGATCCTCGATCCGAACGGCCCGGGCGGCAAGCCGCTGGCCCTGTTCGAATCCGGCGCCATCCTGATCTATCTGGCCGAAAAGACCGGCAAGCTGCTCTCCGCCGACCCCGCCGAACGCTACGAGACGATCCAGTGGGTCATGTTCCAGATGGGCGCGATCGGCCCGATGTTCGGCCAGCTGGGCTTCTTCCACAGGTTCGCCGGCAAGGACTACGAGGACAAGCGCCCACGCGACCGCTACGTCGCCGAGAGCCGCCGCCTGCTGGGCGTACTGGAGACCCGGCTAGAGGGCAGGGACTGGATCATGGGCGACTATTCCATCGCCGACGTCGCGACCCTGGGCTGGGTCCGCAATCTGGTCGGCTTCTACGAGGCGGGGGAGATCGTCGGTTTCAAGGACTTTCCGCACGTCGCCGCCTGGCTGGAGCGCGGCCTGGCCCGCCCGGCCGTCCAGCGCGGGCTGACGATCCCCGCCAAGGCTTGAATGAAAAAGGGCCCGAGCATCCGCTCCGGCCCTTGGTCTTCGGTCGCGGCGGCCCAGGCCGCGCGCCGCATCAGCCTTCGATGTCTTCCGGCAGGCCCACGGCGTGGAAGCCCGCGTCGACGTGGACGACCTCGCCCGTGGTCGAGCGACCCAGGTTAGAGCACAGCCACAGGGCCGCGCCGGCGACGCCCTCCATCGAGGTCTCTTCCTTGATCAGCGAGAACTGGGCGCTCTTGGAGTGCAGGCCCCGGCCGCCCGAGATACCGGCCAGCGACAGGGTCCGCATGGCCCCGGCCGAGATGGCGTTGACGCGGATGTTCTTCGGCCCCAGATCGCGGGCGATATAGCGGGTCGCGGCCTCCAGCGCCGCCTTGGCCACGCCCATGGTGTTGTAGTTCGGGATGACCCGCTCGGACCCCAGATAGGTCAGGGTGATGAGGCTGCCGCCGTTCGGCATCAGTTTGGCGGCGCGCTTGGACACGTCCACGAAGCTGAAGGCCGAGATGTTCAGGGCCAGCAGGAAGCTGTCGCGGGTGGTGTTGTCGACGAACGAACCCTTCAACTCGTCCTTGTTGGCGAAGGCCACCGAGTGGACGACGAAGTCGATCGTGCCGAAGGTCTTTTCCAGCTCGGCGAAGGCGGCGTCCATCGAGGCGTCGTCGGTGACGTCGGCGGGGATCAGCAGCTTGGCGCCGACGCTTTCGGCCAACGGGCGCACGCGTCGTTCCAGGCTTTCGCCCAGATAGGTGAAGGCCAGTTCGGCGCCCTGCGCCGCCAGTTGCGAGGCGATGCCCCAGGCGATGGAGCTTGAGTTCGCCACACCCATGATCAGGCCCTTCTTGCCCTTCATGAGGTCGCCGGTCGGCATGTCCCAGCCTTCGGAAGTGGCCATGGTTCGTCTCCTGATGATTTCCGCGGAGGGTTAGCAGGGGTCGGCCACAGGCTCAACGCTTCTCCCTCCCCCCTGCGGGGGAGGGGGGCGAAGGCGTAGCCGAAGCCGGGTGGGAACGGCCGGGCGCCCCATCACTGAAACAAGATCCGTGCGACGTCGCCTTGCCGCCCCCACCCCGTCGCTGACGCGACGCCCCTCCCCCCCCGCGGGGGAGGGAGAAAACTCGCCGTATTTACAGCAGGGCCGTCACCGCCGCGCGCGCGGCCTCGCCTAGGTCGGGGCGTTTCAGGGCCAGGGCGACATTGGCCTTCAGCAGGCCGATCTTGTCGCCGCAGTCGTGGGTCACGCCCTCGTATTCGACGGCGGTGAACAACTGGTCGGCCATCAGTCGGGCCATGGCGTCGGTCAGCTGGATCTCGTTGCCGGCGCCCCGTTCCTGAGTGGCCAGCAGATCGAAGATTTCCGGCTGCAGGATATAGCGGCCCGAGATCGACAGGTTCGACGGCGCCGTGCCCTTGGCCGGCTTTTCGATCATGCCTTTCATGGTGATGCGACGGCCGTCGCGCGCCGAGGGATCGACGATGCCGTATTTGTGGGTCTCGCTCTCGGGCACGGCCTCGACGCCGATCAGATTGCCGCCGACCTCGTTATAGGCGTCGATCAGCTGTTTCAGCGCGCCCGGCCGGCTGTCGACGATGACGTCGGGCAGCAGCACGGCGAAGGGTTCATGCCCGATGATGTCGCGGGCGCACCAGACGGCGTGGCCCAGGCCCTTGGGCGACATCTGGCGAGTGAAGCTCATCTCGCCGGCGTTCGGCAGCTCAGCCCGCAACTGGTCGAGAATCTCGGTCTTGCCCTTGGCCTCCAGCTGGCTTTCCAGCTCGATCTGGTGATCGAAATAGTCCTCGATCGCGCCTTTGGACCGGCCGGTGACGAAGACGATATGCTCGATCCCGGCCTCGCGGGCCTCTTCGACGATGTAAGACAGGATCGGCCGATCAACGACGTTCAGCAGTTCCTTCGGCGTGGTCTTCGTGCCGGGGAGGACACGGGTTCCGAGGCCGGCGACAGGCAGCACGGCCTTGCGCAAACGCGCGGGCTGAGAAGTCATAGGGTTTTCCTGATTGCTATCCCGCCCCCATCATAACCGACGGATCGGCCGTGGAAAGGGGCGGGAGTATCCGGAAGAGCGTTGTTATTGCGGACGCTGCATCGGCGTCATCGCCGTGGCGACGGCGCGCTGGGCCTGAAGCTGATCTTCCGGCAAAGGGATCAGGCCACGGTCGGCCAGATAGCCGCCCTTGCCGGCGGCGCCTTCGGACAGAAATTCCTGCACGAACTGCTGCAGGCCCGGGATCACGCCGATATGGGCCTTCTTCACATAGATGTAGAGGCTGCGCGACAGCGGGTATTCGCCGCTGGCGATGGTGTCCGCATTGGGTGCGACGCCGTCGATGGTCTCGGGCTTCACGGTGTCCAGGTTCTGTTCCAGGAAGGAAAAGCCGAACACGCCCAGCGAGCCCGGCGTACGGCTCAGGGTCTGGACGATGGCGTTGTCATTCTCGCCCGAGTCGATCCAGGCGCCGTCTTCACGCAGGGTGTGGGCCAGGGCTTCGAAACGATCTTCGTCCGACTCCGCCACCGCCGCCACGGCAGGCACCAGCTTGGCGCCCGGCGTCATGCCCAGCTCCAGGAAGGCGTCGCGCGTGCCCGAGGTGGGGGGCGGGCCATAGACTTGGATCCGCTGGTTCGGCAGGCCGCTGTTGACCTGGTTCCAGGTCTTGGCCGGGTTGGCGATGAATTCGCCGTTCGGCCCGGGGACTTCCTTGGCCAGGCCTTCGTACAGATCGTTCAGCTCGAAGTTGAAGCTGTTGCCGTTGCGCGCCGTGGCGATGACGATGCCGTCGAAGCCGATCTTGATCTCTACGATGTCGGTGACGCCGTTCTTCTGGCACAGGTCGAACTCGGACGCCTTCATCTGGCGCGAGGCGTTGGCGATGTCCGGGGTGGTCGGTCCCACACCCTGGCAGAAGGCCTGGATGCCGCCGCCGGTGCCCAGAGACTCGACGCGTGGCGCGGCGCCGCCCGAGGTGCGGGCGAAGTTTTCGGCCACGCGCGTGGCGAAGGGGAAGACAGTAGAGGAGCCCGCCGCCCAGATGCCCGACCGGGCGCTCGAGCTTCCGCCGCCGTCTCCGCAGGCCGCTAGGGCCAGCAGGGCCGCGGCCGAAGTCGCGAGTTTCAGTGCACGGATCATTCTGAGCTCTCCCTGAGCATCGATTTCACGACGTTTAGATCAGACGAGTGTGAAGGTTTTTAAGGCGCTGTGACAGCCGGAAGAGGCAGCCGAAAGGCCGAAATCATCTACAGCAGCCGCTTGCGCATGACCTGAGACAGGGTGTCGATCAAGGTCACGGCGACCACGATGACGATGGCGATGGCGGCGACCCGGCTGTAGTCGAAGGCCTGGATGCTTTCGAACAGGGTCTGCCCGATGCCGCCGGCGCCGATCAGGCCCAGCACGGTGGCCGCGCGGCTGTTGGATTCGAACCGATAGAGGGCGAAGGAGGTCCACAAGGGCGCCACCTGGGGGAAGACGCCCCAGACGATTTCGTGCAGCTTGCCGGCGCCGGTGGCGCGCACCCCTTCGACCGGCCCCTTGTCGATCGACTCGACCGCTTCGGAAAACAGCTTGGCCAGGACGCCGCCGGTGTTCAGCGCCAGGGCCAGCACCCCGGCGAGCGGACCCAGGCCCACGGCGACGATGAACAGGGTGGCGATGACCAGGTCCGGGATCGAGCGCAGCAGGTCCATGAACCGGCGTACGACGAACACCATCCAGCCCGGCGCGATGTTACGCGACGCCATCAGGCTGAGCGGCAAGGCCAGGAAGACGGCCAGGAAAGTGCCCCACAGGGCGATCTGCACTGTCAGCCACATCTGACCGGCCAGGCTGGTCGTCGGCTGGGTGAAGACGTGGGTGAAGGAGGTCCAGAAGTCGCCGGCGGGGAAGATGGCGCCCCAATCGGGCCGAAGCAGATCGGCGCCATAGGTCGAGATGTTCGACGAGCCCGAGAACAGCCGGCCGATATTCTGCATGTCGACCTTGCCGAAGCTGGCGATCAGGATGATCGCCAGTCCGCCCCACAGCATGATGTCGAACAGGGTCGAGGACAGGGACTTGGTGGGCGCTGCGGGGATGGCGCCCGGCACTGCGCCAGGGGCGACGCCGCCCTGGGCCGCCATGTCTGCGGTGACGTCGCTCAAGGCTGGACCTCGCGCTTGGCGCGCAGGGCGGCCAGATCGCGTTCGGCGGCGGCGACCCCGGCCTGGTCGTTCTTGGCCTTGGCCTCGTTCAGCTTCTGGTCGGCGACCATCTCGCGCACCGGATCGAGATAGGAATCATCGGCGGCGCGGAACATCGAATAGTTCAGCCCGGCCAGCACCTGGCGCTGGCGATCGGCTTCCGGCCCCTGGCCCTGGCCATAGGTCAGGAAGAAGCTGCGCAGCTTCTCCTTCAGGACCGGATCCAGATCCTCACGGATGACGATGCCGGATTCCGGAATCGGCGGCGAAACCCAGATGTCCTCGATCTGGGCGGCCAGCTGCGGGTTTTCGCGGCGCATGAAGACCGTGTTGACCGAGTTGGAGGTGGCGATGTCGACCACGCCCGTCGCGACGGCGAAGGCGTTGGCCTGGTGGCTGGCCGAGCGCACCGTCTTGAAACACTGGTTCGGCACGATGCCGCGCGGATTGAACAGGAAGGTCAGGGGGGCCAGGGTGCCCGAGGTCGACTGGGCGTCGCCGATGCCGAAGTCGTACTGCTTGCCGCAAGCCAGCACCTTGTCCAGCGTGATGCCCGAGCCCTTCTGCACGATCAGGGTCGAGGTGTAGCTGTCGCGGCCTTCGGGATCGACGATGCGGGCGATGACCTCGCCCTGGGCGCGATCGACGGCTTCCAGCGCCGGCTTGGCCGAGAACCAGGCCACCTGGGTCTGGTTGAAGCGCATGGCCTCGATCAGGACATTATAGTTGCCGGCGAAAAAGGGTTTCACCGGAATGCCGATGGCTTCGGACATGTCGTCCAGCAACGGCTGCCACAGCGGCCCGGACGAGGCCTGGCCTTCCGCCGACAGGATCGAGAAGGTCAGTTCCGACGGCATGGCGCCGGTGGTCTTCTTGTCGTCACCGCCGCCGCACGAGGCGACGCCAAGCATCAGGACGGCGGCGCCGGCGGCCACGAACAGGCGACGGACCGAGCCCTTGAGGGAAAGGGGGGTACGGGAAGGGCTCATGCCTTGGTCTCCCAGAACGCGTCCTCGAATTCAGGACCGTAGATTTCGATCAGGCGCTGTTGATCCAGGCCCGTGGCGGGACCGTCATAGACGATTTTGCCGCCCTGCAGGGCGATGACGCGGTCGCAGTAGCGGATGGCGTAGTCGACCTGGTGCAGGGTGACGATCACCCCCATGCCGTCGCGCCTGTTCAGCTCGACCAGCAGCTCCATCACCTTACGGGCCGACACGGGGTCTAGCGAGGCGACCGGCTCGTCGGCCAGGATGGCCTGGGCGCCCTGCACGATGGCGCGGGCGATGGCGCCCCGCTGCTGCTGGCCGCCCGAAAGCGTATTGGCGCGCTGCCCGGCGTAGTCGCTGACTCCGACCCGGTGCAGGGCCGCCATGGCCCGGTCCTTGTCGGCCTGGGGCCACAGGCCCAGCAGACCCCGCCAGACCGGCAGACGCCCCAGGGCGCCCAGCATGACATTGGCGAACAGGCTGAGGCGGCCGACCAGGTTGAACTGCTGAAAGATCATGCCCAGCTTGCCGCGCGCCTTGCGCACGGCGCCGGTGACCCGCCCGTCCTTCTGCACCGTCTCGCCGAAGACGGTGATCACGCCCTTGCCGGCGTCGATCGACTGCAGGCCGGTGATGGAACGCAGCAGGGTCGACTTGCCGGACCCGGACGGGCCGATCAAGGCGACCATCTCGCCCGAGTCGACGGAAATCGAGACGCCGTCCAGCGCCTTTCGCGATCCGAAGGTCTTCGACACATCGCGCGCCAGGACAAGCCCGGGGGCGACGGCGGCTGCGGATGAACTCATGAACTCGCTGGGAGGCTGTGGCGAACGGCGCCGCATGACGCGACAGGAGCGTTTGGGCAAGTCCTTAATCGCACGTCGTGCGCAATCTCGTCCAGACCCCGATCCGTCAGCTCGACAGGGCCGCCTCCTCGACCCGCCGTACGTCGGCGGTGATCGGCAGGGCGATGCGCGACCGTTCCAGCGCCTCCCGCGCGAGGGCCGTGGCGGCGGGCGCCAGGGCGGGCGTCGTCGCCAGGGTCTTCAGGGCCTTCTGCAGCCTCAGCGCGACCACCAGATCGCCCGCCCCGTACCGGGCGATGGGACCGAAGACGTCTTCCAGCAGATCCTCATGCTCGATCGCCGGCCCCATCACCCGGTCGCGCAGGGGCTGATCCCGGTCCTTGGCGCCGTCCTGGACCCAGGCGTCGAGCAGACGCACCCCGGTTCCCGTCACCTGGATGGCGGTGCCGGGATCATTCACGCCCGGCGACAGGGCCTTTGCGGCGATCTCGCCCAGCACGATCAGGCCGAAACGGGGGTCCTGATCGAAGGATCGCGAGTCACCCAGGGTGAAGGCGGAATGGAAATCGGCCTGCGCCTCGTCGTCGCACGCGGCCAGGCTGATGCGCGCCAGGATGCTGCCGCGCCGGACGAAGGCGCCCGGCACCGCGACCACCTCGACGTGGCAATCGCGGGCTTTGGCCACGGCTTGCAGACGTTCGGGATCAACGTTCTGGACATAGCCGGTCGCCTTGGCCGTAACCTCTGCGCCCCGCTCCAGCCGCCCCGACCGGCCGCCGAAAAACGGAGAATCGCGACGCATTTCCAGCGCCTCCAGCGCACGCGCCTCCACCAGATCTATGGTGTGGCCCACGCGGGCCAGACTGGACAGCCGATTGATCCAGGCCAGCAGCCGATAGGCCACCAGTCCGACCATGGCCAGGCTGACCAGAAACAGTATGGCTCGGCCGCTTTGACCGTAATAGTGGGCGTTGATCGCCGTCACCGAGACGATGGCGTAGAGAAAGGCGCCGACGAAGGTCGCCAGCGCCTTCTGGGTCTCCTCGTCAGTCGTCACCAGGGCGGCCACGCGCGGGCTGGCCGCCGTCGAAACGGAAGTATAGGCGGTGACCATGGCGCCGACCGAAAAGGTCGCGACCCCCAGAAGGCTGGAGGCCAGGATCGTCAGGATGGATTCGACCGACTCGCCGCCCAATCGCTCGGCCATGTCGTCCGGCACCCAGGGCGCCAGGGCTGCGGCCAACAGCGACGCCGCGACGCCTACGCCGGCATAGGCCGTCGCTTTCACCCAAAGTTGGCGTGCTAGCTTGCGCCAGAAAAACAGCCACCGATTCATGCGGACCTCCTGTCAAGGAACGGCGCAGAACGGCCAAGGTTGCCCGCTGGAGGTTGTCCACAGGCGTCCCCGCGGATTTGTGACAGTCAAATCCAGGCCCTGCCACGAAAAAACCCCTTTACATGACAGTTCGATGCCCCCATATCGCGCCTTCCGGCGGACCCCGTGGTCTAACCGTTAAGCGCTGCTAACGCCGGTCTGGGTTTAACAATTAGCAGGGGGTTACGTGAATTGCGCACGTACCAGTTTCCCCTGGACCTGGTCCGTGAGCGGTCCCCTGAACGTCCCGTCGCCCTCGTGCGACCGCGTTCGGTTTCCGTAGCGGCGCGCTGGTTCCAGGATAATCTAAAGGCCGACGTCTTCTATGCGGTGAAGGCGAACCCGTCGCGTTGGGTCGTCGAGACCCTGATCGAGGCCGGGGTTCGCGGCTTCGACGTGGCGTCCATCGCCGAGATCGAACTCGTTCGTTCGGTCAGCCATGACGTTCGCCTGGCCTTCATGCACCCGGTCAAGAGCCGGTCTGCGATCACCAAGGCCTATTTCGAACACGGCGTTCGCACCTTCTCGCTCGACTGCGAGGATGAGCTGAACAAGATCCTCGACGCCACCGGCGGCGCGGACGACCTGAATCTGATCGTGCGCATGGCGGTTTCGGCCGATGGCGCCGCCTATACGCTTTCGGGCAAGTTCGGCGTCTCGACTGACCAGGCCCCGGCCCTGCTTATGGCCACGCGCCAGGCGGTCAAGGATGGTCTGATGGGCGTCAGCTTCCATGTCGGCAGCCAGTGCATGCGCCCGACCGCCTACCAGGCCGCCATGGCTCAGGTCGGCCGTTCGATCAGCCGTGCGGGCGTCATCGTGGACATCGTCGATGTCGGCGGCGGCTTCCCCTCGGTCTATCCGGGCATGGTCCCGCCGGACATGAGCGAATACGCAGACGCCATCCATCGCGGCTTCAACGAGATGCCGGTGTCGGAAACGACCGAGCTGTGGTGCGAACCCGGCCGGGCGCTGGTCGCCGAATCTTCGTCGATCCTGGCCCGCGTCGATCTGCGCAAGGGCGACGCCCTGTATCTGAACGACGGCTCGTACGGCTCGCTGTTTGACGCGACCCACTCGCGCTGGCCCTTCCCGACCAAGCTGGTCCGGGACGGCGAGGCGTCGGGCGATCTTAAGGCGTTTCAATTCTACGGCCCGACCTGCGATTCCATCGACCATATGCCGGGTCCGTTCTGGCTGCCGGCCGACATCCGCGAAGGCGATTTCATCGAAATCGGCATGCTCGGCGCTTACGGCGTCGCCATGTCGACGGGCTTCAACGGTTACGGCGAACACGATATCGCCGCGGTCGAGGACGCTCCGATGGCCTCGCTCTACGGTCTCGCCCCGCGCTCCATCCCGACCGTGCGCACCACGGCCGAGGAGAACGCCCGCAAGGTCGTGCGTCTGTCGCGCCCGAAGGGCAAGGCCGGTCAACGCAAGAAGTCGCGGCGGTAAACTTCATTTGCACGGGTGGGCCCGCGTCCCTAGAAGGCGCGCGTCCACCCAAGCCAATGGAGGCGACCATGCGAACGCGCGACCAGGACTTCAGCTTTCCAGCCCACTAGCAAACGCCGGAGAGGCTTTCCCCAGCGAAACCCGTGTCAAGACGGGCGACCGTGTCGTCCATGGCGACAAGGAGCTGCTGGAAAAGCTCGGGCGTCAGGACCCGTGCCCCTGCGGCTCAGGGCGTAGATTCAAGGCTTGCTGCATCGCTGCTCGATCCTTTCAAGGACCTGAAGCATTACAGGCGTAGCAAGTAGATTTCCGACCCGCCGTCGCTCCGTCCGGCGGGTCGGCGTTTCCCTCGACGGCGCTCAAATCAAGGGAAACCTCCGAAATGAACGCACCCGTTCAGGCCAACACCAAGGCCCAACTGCTGCAGGATGTCGTCGAACACGTCGACATCACCAGCTTCGACGCCCGTCCGATCATCGACTCGATGCGCAAAATGAGCTTCTCGTCGCGCGACACCGCCCGCGCCGCCGACATCTTCTCCATGGCCATTGAGGACAAGGACTGCTCGCCCTGGCTGATCCTGGCGGGTTCGACCTCGGCCGGCGGCTGCATGCACGTCTACCGCGACATGGTGAAGTTCGGCATGGTCGACGCCGTCGTCGCCACCGGCGCCTCGATCGTGGACATGGATTTCTTCGAGGCCCTGGGCTTCAAACACTACCAGGCGGCCGGCGAGGTGGACGACAATGTCCTGCGCGAAAACTACATCGACCGGATCTACGACACCTATATCGACGAGGAAGAACTCCAGGCCTGCGACCACACCATCCTGGAGATCGCCAATCGTCTGGAGCCGCGCGGCTATTCCAGCCGCGAATTCATCTGGGAGATGGGCAAGTGGCTGAGCGAGGGGAATGCGAAAAAGCCCGGTTCCCTGATCCAGACCGCCTATGAAGAGGGCGTCCCGATCTTCTGCCCGGCCTTCGTCGACAGCTCGGCTGGTTTCGGCCTGGTCAAGCATCAGAAGGAACGCGCGGCCGCCGGCCAGGCCTATCTGATGCTGGACGCCATCGCCGACTTCCGCGAACTGACCGACATCAAGATCGCCGCCGGCGTTACCGGCCTGTTCATGGTCGGCGGCGGCGTGCCCAAGAACTTCGCCCAGGACACGGTGGTCTGCGCCGAAATCCTGGGCGTCGAGGCCGAGATGCACCGCTATGCGGTCCAGATCACGGTCGCCGACGTCCGCGACGGCGCTTGCTCGTCCTCGACGCTGAAGGAGGCGGCTTCGTGGGGCAAGGTCCAGACCACGCACGAACAGATGGTCTTCGCCGAGGCCACCACCGTCGTGCCCCTGATCGGCTCGGACGCCTATCACCGCGGCGCCTGGAAGGCCCGCGACAAGCGCCGCTGGAACAAGCTGTTCGAAAAAACGTCCTGAGAAAAAGGGCGGCTCTGCAAGGAGCCGCCCTTTTTTACTATCCGGCTTCGCCAAACGCCTTGCCGGCTTCGACCGGTTCGCAGCGGATCAGGCGAGAATCCGCCACCGCCGCCTGGCGGTGAATGACCGCTACTCGATATTCCGGGTCCTGCAACATCGAGACGAAGGCGGCGGCGGTCGGGTATCGGGCGATGAAGGCCAGGTCCCAGGCCTCGTCGGCCGGGCCGATCAAGGTCAGTTGGGGGCGTCCAAGCCAGACCTGATCGCCGCCAGAGCGGGCGAAGGGCGCCGCGGCGGCCTTGCCATAGGCGGCATAGGCCTGGGCGCCCGTTCGACCCTTGTCCGCATCCGGATGATCGGCCGGATAGGCGGCGTCGTCGCGGAAGCGCAGCAGATTGATCATGGCGATGGGTTGATCCGGCGGCAGGTCGCGGAACGCCGCCATGGCCTCCCGGCTCGGATCAATCCAGCCGGTCATGCCGCGCAGGCCTCGAACCCGGCCTTCAGCGCCGCCTCGTCCAGGTCGCGGCCAATAAAGACCGCGCGGCTCCAGCGGCGTTCGCCGGCGCCCCATTCGCGTTGCAGGTCGCCTTCCAGAATCATGTGCACGGCCTGGAAGACCAGGCGGCGGTTCTCGCCCTGAACGTCGATGATCCCCTTCGCGCGCAGGATGTTCTGCCCCTGTTCGCCAAGCAGCCGATCCAGCCAGGCGGTGAATTTGGCGCCGTCCAGCGGCCGGTCCAGCGACAGGGAGATTCCCTTGATGTCGTCCTGGTGGGCGTGACCGCGCGCGCCATGCGTATGATCGTGAGCATGGCCGTGGTCGTGCCCATGGTCATGATCGTGGTGGTCGTGGCCGCAATGTTCGTCGTGGACATGTCCGTCCGCGCCGTGCGGCGGGTTGGCGAAGTCCGGCTGGACCTCCAGGATACGATCCAGGTCGAAGGCGCCCAGGCCCAGCACCTGATCCAGCGGCACGTTCGATCGCTCGGCCCGCACGATGGGGGCCAGGGGGTTCAGCGCCCGCAGACGGGCCTCGACGGCGTCCAGTTCGTCCGGGGTCGCCAGATCGACCTTGTTCAGGATGATGCGGTCGGCGAAGGCCACCTGTTCGCGCGCCTCTTTCGAGTCGTCCAGCCGGGCCATCACGTGTTTGGCGTCCACCAGGGTAGTGACGCTGTCCAGCTGGGTCTTGGCCTTGACGTCCTCGTCGACGAAGAAGGTCTGGGCCACCGGGCCGGGATCGGCCAGGCCCGTGGTCTCGACGATGATGGCGTCGAAGGCCGGCTTGCCGGGACGTTGGCGCTTCATCAGGCCGGCGACCACGCGGATCAGGTCGCCGCGCACCGTGCAGCAGACGCAGCCGTTGTTCATCTCGAACACGTCCTCGTCGGCGCCGACCACCAGATCGTTGTCGATGCCGATCTCGCCGAACTCGTTGACGATGACGGCGTAGCGCTTGCCGTGGTCCTCGGTCAGGATCCGGTTCAGCAGGGTGGTCTTGCCCGCGCCGAGATAGCCGGTCAGGACGGTCACTGGAATCTTGCCAAGCGTGGCGGTCGAGGCGGGGGCGGCGAGGGTGTCGGTCATCGCCGCTAGATGGCGGCTGATGTCGCACTTGGAAAGAGGGGGCGCTAAGCCTTCTTCACGAACTCGACACGCAGGACCAGGCCGCGCACCTTGTCGACATTGGCCTCGATCTCGTCGGTGTCGCCGGTCAGGCGGATATTCTTCACCAGGGTTCCGCGTTTCAGGGTCACCCCGCCCGATCCCTTGACCTTGAGGTCCTTGATCAGGGTCACGCTGTCGCCATCGGCCAGGATGTTGCCGTTGGAGTCTTTGGTCACGTCGTCGGTCATGGCGAAGCTTCTAGCGCTCTGGTCGGCGAATATCCACACTGGAGACGCGGGATTTTTGCGCTGTCTCCTTGTGTGTGTTGACGGTCTGCTCCCGCCTCGCGAAGACGACCGGGGAGGTCACGCCTGTTTCCTTTCGTCATTCCGGGCGGAGCGCAGCGTAGACCCGGAACCCAGCGGCGCGCGAGAGCGCGAACCTGTCGCGGACTCGGTGTTTCAGCATGGTGCGGCGGATAGATTTCGCCTTCGGCGCCGCTGGGTTCCGGGTCTACGGGCCAAGCGGCCCTTCGCCCGGAATGACGAAAGGGGGAGGCCGATGGAGAACGGACATGATTGCTCCCCACTCTGTGAGGAGGAGACGTCTAGTCCGGGACGTTGGCGTCCAGTTCGTCCAGCCAGACCCGCGCCGAACCGTCCGACGGCGCACGCCAGTCGCCGCGGGGCGAAAGCGAGCCGCCGGTCACTACCTTGGGGCCGTTCGGCAGGGCCGAGCGTTTGAACTGGGCGGTCTGGAAGAAGCGGATAAGGAACTTCCTCAGCCAGGCCTTGATGGTCGCCAGGTCGTATTCGACCTTTTCGGCCTCGGGCGTGCCGACGGGCCAGTCGCCGCTCGCAGCATCGCCCCAGGCCTGGTGCGCCAGGAAGGCGACCTTGGACGGTTTCAGGCCGAACCGGCTGATGTAGAACAGGAAGAAGTCGTTCAGCGCATAGGGGCCGACCGTCCCCTCGGTCGACTGGATCACCCCGTCCTTGGCCGGGACCAGTTCGGGCGAGATTTCGGTGTCCAGAATGGCGTGCAGGGTCGGGGTCGCCTCGGCGCCGACCAGTTCGCGCTCGGCCACCCAGCGGATCAGGTGGCGGATCAGGGTCTTCGCCACCCCGCCGTTGACGTTGTAGTGGCTCATATGGTCGCCGACGCCATAGGTGGCCCAGCCTAGGGCCAGTTCCGATAGGTCGCCGGTGCCCAGGACGAAGGCCCGGTTCTGGTTGGCCAGCCGGAACAGATAGTCGGTCCGCAGTCCAGCCTGCACATTCTCGAAGGTGATGTCGTGCACCGGCTCGCCGGCGGCGTAGGCGTGGCCGATGTCCTTGAACATCTGTTCGGCGGCGGGGCGGATGTCGATCTCGGCCCCCGTCACCCCCAGGGCCTTCATCAGGGCCCAGGCGTTGGACTTGGTGCCGTCCGAGGTGGCGAAGCCCGGCATCGTATAGGCCAGGATGTTGGTCCGGGGCAGGTCCAGCCGGTCGAAGGCGCGGCAGGCGACCAGCAGGGCCTGGGTCGAATCCAGCCCGCCCGACACTCCGATCACCAGCCGCTCGCCGTTCGTCGCCGTCATCCGGCGCATCAGGCCCTGAACCTGGATGTTGAAGGCCTCGTAGCAGTCCTGGTCCAGCCGTCCAGCATCGTCAGGCACGAAGGGGAACCGGTCCAGCGGTCGGATCAGGTCGCTGGCCTCGTGGTCCTCGCGCGCCGCGAAGGGCACGATGGTCGCGGCCTCGCCTTCGTTGCGGGCGCATTCGGAGAAGGTGCCGTTCCTCAGCCGGTCCAAGCCTATCCGGTCCACGTCGATGTCGGCGATCGTCAGGTGGCTTTCCAGCGAAAACCGCTCGCCCTCGGCCAGTTTAGAACCCAACTCATGGACCGTGGCCTGGCCGTCCCAGGCCAGGTCGGTGGTGCTCTCGCCCCAGCCCGATGCGGTGAAGACGTAGGCCGACAGGGTCCGCGCCGAATGGCTGGCGCTCAGCATGGCGCGCTCGTCGGCCTTGCCGATGACGATGTTGGACGCCGACAGGTTCAGCAGGATGCGCGCCCCCGCCAGGGCCGCCCGGGTCGAGGGGGGCAGGGGCGCCCAATAGTCCTCGCAGATCTCGGCCGCGAAGACGAAGCCGGGCCGGTTGACCGCCTCGAAGATCAGACCCGGCGCGAAATCCACCGTCTCGCCGTTCAGCTGGATCACATCCTCGCTGCGAGCTGTGGCCGGGGCGAACCAGCGTTTCTCGTAATATTCCCGGTAGTTGGGCAGATAGGTCTTGGGCACGACCCCCAGAATCTCGCCGGCGCCCATGACTACGGCGCAGTTGTAGAGGGCGTCGCCGTTGCGGATCGGCGCCCCGATCACGGCCACCAGATCGCTGTCCGCCGTCGCCTGTGCGATGACGGCGATCTGACGTTCGACCTCGTCCAGCAGGGCCGCCTGCATGTGCAGGTCGTCGATAGCGTAGGCCGAAAGCGACAGTTCCGGAAAGACCATCAGGTCGACGCCCTGGTCGCCCGCCTGACGGATCAGGGCCAGGTGTTCCTCGGCGTTCGCCTTCGGATCGCCGACATGGCTGACGGGGGTGGCCGCTGCGACGCGAACGAAGCCGTGGATTTTCGGCGAATGGAAGGAGAGGGGCTCGGCCATCGAATCGTCCGCTAACTCGGCGTGCGCCGGTCTTCGGTCCTCATATAGGCCGGAAAGGTGAAGGGAGAGAATCCTCCCCCTCATCCCGGCGTCGCCCCGAAGGGGTCAGCCGCCCATGGCCACGAAGGGACCGTTCAGGAATTTCGGCTTGCCGTAGGCCAGCCGCTGGCCGTCGTCGGCCAGGACGCGGCCGCCGGCGGCCTCCAGCACGGCCTGACCCGCCGCCGTGTCCCATTCAGATGTCGGGCCGGAGCGCGGATAGGCGTCGAACCGGCCCTCGGCGATCAGGCAGAATTTCAACGACGAATCGGTGCCCTGCCAGCGGGTGCAGCCGTGGCGGGCGGCCAGGCGGGCGGCCTCCTCGTCGGTGACGCTGTGGCTCAGCAGGGCCATGCCCTCCTGCGGCCGGTCGCGGACCTTGATCGGCCGCCATTCTGCGCCGGAATGGGCCTCGCCCTCCTGCTGCTCACCGAACTGGCGACGGAAGGCGCCGCCGCCGGGGACGTCGGTGCGCCAGGTGGTCCCGGTCGCCGGGGCAGTGACCACGCCCGCTACCGGATAGCCGGCGTTCATGAGGGCGATATTGACGGTGAAGGCCTCGCCGCCGCGCACGAACCCCTTGGTGCCGTCCAGCGGGTCGATCAGCCAGAACCAGTCCTCAGCCGAATCCGGAACGCCGTTCGCCGCCACGGCTTCCTCGGCCACCGTCTGGACGCCGGGGTAGAGGGCGGCCAGCCGTTCCAGGATCAGGGCCTCGGCGGCGCGATCGGCCTGGGTGACGGGACTGTCGTCGGACTTGGTCTCGACCGCTGTGTCATTGCGCCAGTAGGGCAGGATCACGCGCGCGGCGTCTTCGGCGATCTCGGCGATGGCCACGGACAGGGCGCCGGAGTTCAGGTCCAGCGCCAGTTTCTTTGAGGGGGAGGTCGTCATTGCGGGCTCGATAGACTATTGCGGCGGTTCCATGAACCGGCAAATCACGTCAGCTTCGCGCGCGACACCAACTGTGACCTGAACGCCGACGAAAGCATGCTGGCCTCCATGACCCCGACCGACGCCGCCGAAGCCCCGCTGGACCTCCCCGTCGACGGCGCCGAACTGGCCACTTTCATCGCCGCCAAGCTTTGTCACGACTTCATCAGCCCGTCTGGCGCCATCGTGTCGGGACTGGACCTTCTGAAGGATCCGTCGGCCCAGGACATGCGTGAAGACGCCATGGGCCTGATCGAACAGAGCGCCCGGAAAATGGTCTCTCTGGTGCATTTCGCCCGTGTCGCCTTCGGTGCGGCGACCACCAGCGAGCGGTTCACCGCCCGGGAGCTTCAGGGTCTGGTCACCGGCATGACGGAGGGTGGGCGCGCCTCGCTGGACTGGCGCATCGCAGAAGGCGAGTTCTCCAAGCCCCAGGCCCGCGCCCTGACCAACCTGGCCTATCTGACCGTCGGCGCCCTGCCGATGGGCGGCAATGCGGTGGTGCAGTCGCGCGTTGAAAACGGTGACCTTTTCATCGAGGGTTTCGCCGAAGGCGCCCGCGCGCGGCTGAAACCCGAGGCGGTCACGGGCCTGGCGGGAGAGCGGCTGACCGAGGGGTTGGCGGGACAATGGATCCAGCCCTACTGGCTGTGGCTGACCGTCGTCGAGGCGGGCGGCGCGTTGAATGTGACAGTCGAGGACGGTCGGGTCGTTCTGGTCGCGCGAATGCCCGCGTGAGGCGTTTCCCAACGACTCGTTAACTGGAATCGGGGAATGCTGTAGACGCGTGGCTTCTGCCGGAGGTCCAGCGCCTGGGAGCCCGCCTTGGATTTCAAAACCTGTCTCATCGTCGACGATAGCCGGATCATCCGCAAGGTGGCCCGCCGGATCGTCGAGGGCCTGGGCTATGAGGTCGACGAGGCCGCCGACGGCGCCGAGGCCCTAGCCTATTGCACCGGCGCCATGCCGGACATGCTGCTGATCGACTGGAACATGCCGGTGATGGACGGACTGACCTTGTTGCGGCGCCTGCGCGCCCTGCCGGGCGGCGACCAGCCCAAGATCCTGTTCTGCACCATCGAGACCCGCCCCGAACGGATCGCCGAGGCCCTCGCCGCCGGCGCCGACGACTATGTGATGAAGCCCTTCGACGGCGAGATCCTCCAATCCAAGCTGATGGAGGTCGGGGCGATCGCGGCATGACACCCGAGGATTTCGATAGGCTCCAAGGACTCTTGGCCACCCGCGCCGGCTATCGGCTGACGCGGGATCGCATCCATCTGGCCGAACACCGGCTGGGGCCGATCGCGCGTCGCGAGGGCTATGCCAATGTCGAGGCCCTGTTGACCAATCTCTGGGCCAATCCCGTCGCCTCTCTTGGCTGGGCGGTGATCGAGGCCCTGTTGAACGCCGAGACCTGGTTCCGCCGCGACCGCTCCCCCTTCGCCGTGCTGGAGAAGGAACTGCTTCCGGCGCTGAGCCGTGTCAGGCCGGGCGGCCGGGTCAGCCTCTGGTCCGCCGGCTGCTCCACGGGCCAGGAGGCCTGGTCTGTCGCCATGGCCGGTCTGGAGATCGGCATCCCCGTGGACCTGGTCGCCACCGACCTGTCGCAGCGCGCGATCGAAAAGGCGCGATCGGGCCTCTACACCGGTTTCGAGATCCAGCGCGGCCTGACCGCCCGGACCATGCTGCGCTGGTTCGAGCCGGTCGAGGACAATTGGCGGGTCCGCGACGAACTGGCCGCCGCCGTCCGCTTCGGCCGGGCCAATCTGCTGGACGAACCGACCGACGACGCCCGATTCGACGTCATCTTCTGCCGCAATGTGCTCGTCGACATGGAGCCGACGCGTCGCGCCCGCGTGCTGGACGGGCTGGAACGCCGCCTGGTCGATGACGGTTGCCTCTTCCTCGGCGCCGACGAACAGCTGGAAGGCGAGACCGTCGCCTTCCGCCCCGTCAGCGGCCGCAAGGGGCTCTACGTCAAGAGCCCCTCGGCCCTTCGCCGCGCCGCCTGACCTCGGGCGACGACGGCGCGCTTCAGGCCGTCATGATCTTCTGCAGCACCGACAGCGGGACCGATCCGTTGGCCAGGACCTTGTCGTGGAAGGCCTTGAGGTCGAAGCCGGGACGGGCTTCGGCCTCGCGGCGCAGGCCCGCGATGACGGTGTGGCCGATCTTGTAGGAACAGGCCTGGCCCGGCATGACGCAATAGCGGTCGATCTCGCTGGCCGAGGCGTCGCCCGGTTTGGCGCCGGAGGCGGCCATATAGTCGATGGCCCGCTGACGGCTCCAGCGCTCGTGATGCAGACCGGTGTCGACCACCAGACGAACGGCGCGGAACAGGTATGACCCCAGGAAGCCGACCCGGCCCAGCGGATCGTCGGCATAGACGTCCAGGTCGTTGGCGGCGACGCCTTCGGCATAGAGCGCCCAGCCCTCGTTGAAGGCCGAGAATCCGCCGGCGCGGCGATAGATCGGCAGGCTGTCCATCTCGCGCGCCAGGGCGACCTGCAGATGGTGGCCGGGCGAAGCCTCGTGATAGGTCAGGGTCGGCAGCGAGAATTTCGGCCAGTTCGCCGTATCGCGCAGGTTGATGTAATAGGCGCCCGGTCGTGATCCATCCAGCGTCGGCGCCTGGTAGTACCCGCCCGGCGCTCCGACCTCGATCGACGGCGGCACCCGGCGAACCTCGACCTTCGACTTCGGCAGATGGCCGAACATCCGCGGCAGCAACGGCTGCAGCGCCTCGACCTGGGCGTTAAGCGAAGCGATCAATTCCATCTTGCCGGCGTCGGTGTTGGGCCAGAGCTGGGCCGGATCGGCGTTGAGGGCGGCGATCCGTTCGCCGACCGTGCCCCGGGTCATGCCCTGGGCCTTCAGGATCGCATCGATCTCGGCGCTGATCTCCGCCACCTGTTCCAGCCCCATCCGGTGGATCTCGCCGCCCGACAGGTCGGTGGTCGTATAGGTCTTCAGGTTCTGCGCGTAGAGGGCGTCGCCTTGCGGGAAGCGCCAGAGGCCCACGTCCTCGGACGACCTGGGCTGTTGCGCCTTCAATGTCTCGGCCTGACGGGACAGGGCCGGTTTGACCTTCTCCTCGACCAGTGCGGCGGCGCGGGTGCTCCAGTCGCCGGGGATTCCGCGCTCCGCCGTCTTGCGGCCCAGAGCCTTGACGAAGGCCATGTCCGCGCCGGACATGCGGGATAGGGCGTTGAGCTGATCCAGCGTCTTCTGCATCAGCACCGTCGACAGGACGATGTCCCGGTCGCCGTCGGCCCGCACCCGCTGGGTTTCCTGGTCCAGCACGTCGCCGAAGGCCTCGACCCGCTCCAGGAAGGCTTCGGCGTCGGTCGTCGTCTCTATCCGGTGCTGGTTCTCCAGGAAGTCCGGCACGGTGAAATAGGCGCCGGACATCTGGGTCACGACATAGGGGCCCTGGCGGCCGCCGCCGCCCACATTGCCGTAGTCGAACCGCGCCGCCGAGGCCCCGGTTTCGGCGTTGAAGGCAGCGATCTCATAGGTGATCAGCGACGCCGGGCTCAGTTCGGCCTTGGGGAAGGTTTGCAGGACGCGCCACCGCTCGACCGCCCTGGCCTTGTCGCGCGCCACATCGGCCGGGCCACGCTGAGACAGGCGGCCGGACAGCTCGGCCCTGTCGCCCTTGTCGAGGCCCAGGCTGGTCGCGCTCTCGGGGCTGTCCTCGATATCCTCGTCGAACCAGCCGGTCAGCAGGGCGTCCAGTCGCGCATCGGCTTCGGGCGTCCGGGCGAAGGCCGGCAAGGCCGAGGCCAGGCCCGCTCCGGCGACGGACAACATCAGTCGGCGACGATCGATCATGGCGGAACCCCTCTTGGAACATAACAGGAGGACATTGGTCGGCGCCCGGCCGCGTCTGGCAAGCCTGTTGATCGTCGCAGGGCTCAGCCCGCGTGCAGTTCCTGTTTCACCCGTTCCGCCAGGGTCTTGATATCCAGCGGCTTGGGCAGGAAGGACACCCCGACCTCGTCCTGCAGCAGGTCGGAGAAGTCGCTTTCGGCATAGCCCGAGATGAACATGACCGGGGCGTCGCCCAGGTATTTGCGCGCCTTCTTCAGCAGCGACGGGCCGTCCAGGCCGGGCATGATGACGTCGGAGATCATCATGTCGATCTGGCCCGCGTGCTCTTCCGCCAGGATCAGGGCCTCCTCGCCGTCGGCGGCCTCGATCACCTCATAGCCGCGTTGGCGCAGCAGGCGGGCGGCGATGCCGCGCACGGCGTCCTCGTCCTCGACGAACAGGATGCGGCCGGCGCCCGACAGGTCGCGCGGCGCCTTGACCTTGACCTCGACCGGCTGAACCTCGGCCAGTTCCGCCTCGCCCGCCGCCGGCAGGAAGATGCGGAAGGACGCCCCCATGCTCATCCCGTGCGGCCCCTCGATATTGCTGACCGAGATATGGCCGCCGGCCTGCTGTGCGATGCCGTAGACGGTGGCCAGCCCCATGCCGGTGCCTTCGTTCACCGCCTTGGTGGTGAAGAAGGGTTCGAAGATCTTGTCGACCAGTTCGGGCGGGACGCCGGGGCCGGTGTCGGACACCTCGATCAGGGCGACCTCGTCGGTGGGGGCGTCGATCCAGCCCAGGTCGCGGGCCTGTTGGGCGGTCAGACGACGGGTGGTGATGGTCACGACCGCGTCGCCTGGCTCGACCACGCCGCGCATGGCGTCGCGGGCGTTGACGGCCAGGTTCATGACGGCGGTTTCCAGCTGGCTCTTGTCGGCCAGCACCACCGGCAGGTCGCGGCCATAGTCGGTCTCCAGCCGCACGTCCTCGCGCAGCAGCCGGCGCAGCAGTATGGCGAATTCGCCGACCAGTTCGCCCAGATCCAGCCGCTCGCGCCGCACGGTCGACTTGCGCGAGAAGGCCAGCAGCTTACGCACCAGGTCGGCGGCGCGGATTGCGGTCTGGCGGATCTCGTTCAGCCCCTCGTAGGAGGGGTCGCCGACCGGATGCCGTTCCAGCAGGCCCGACAGCTGCAGCTGGATCGCGGTCAGCAGATTGTTGAAATCGTGCGCCACGCCCCCGGCCAGCTGGCCCACGGCCTGCATCTTCTGGGCCTGGGACAGCTGCAGCTCCATCGACTTCTGCGCCGAGACGTCGAACAGCCAGATGCGCTGCTGCCCGCCTTCGGGCGCCACATACAGATGAAGCATCTTGTCGGGATGGGCGCGGGCGACCAGCTCGATCGGGCCGGAAGATCCGGCAGCCAGCTTCAGCCGGGCCTCGGCCACGCCGATGGGATCGAACAGATGACCGAAAGCGGCGTCGCGCGCGGCGTTGGGGCCGGTCAGCACCGCCAGGGCGGTGTTGGCCTCCTGGGCCCGGCCGGCGAACAGGTCGTCGCCGTCGATCACGGCCGAGCCGAAAGGCGCGCCCGCGGCCATGGCGCGGGATTCACCGGCGCCCGCGCCGTTGGTCGTGGGGGCAGGAGGGGCGGCCAGGGGCAGGACAGCCTCGGGCGCGACCCGCATCAGGAAACGGTCGTCGCCGGCACGGCCGATGACGACCTCGGCCTCGCGCTCGCCGATCTGGACGATGGCGTGGCCCGGCTCTCCCCGGCGCGCCTGGGCGAAGGCCATGTACAGGGCCTGGGCCGACTTGCCGCGCGGCAGGGCGGTCGTGGCGCCGTCCGCCTGGGCCCAGGCGGCGTTGAAGGCCAGGACCTGGCCCGTGTCCCACACCAGGGCCGCCGGCTCGGCCATGGCGTCGAGCAGGTCCACCGCGACGTCGCTGGACGGTTTGACCGTCTCAGCGCGGCGAAACCCGAACAGGCCGATCAGGGCGATCAGCCCGACGGTGATGATCAGGATCATGCCCGGCGCCGAGGTCGGATTGGTCTTGAACGCCGGATAGGCCAACGCCGCCACGGCCACGACGACGCCGAAGGCCGTCGCGGCGGACAGGATATCGAACGAACGGCGACGGGTGGGCGTCATGCGGCCTCGCGAATCAGAGGACTGATCATAACCTCAAATCCGGCCGCAAGCCTTACAGGGCTCTTACCGACGTTTGCGGGACTGGAAGACGAAGCCGATGATCTTGGCGGCGGCTTCAAAATGTTCCTTCGGAATGACCGCGTCCACCTCGACCGAGGCGTAGAGGGCGCGGGCCAGGGGCACGTTCTCGATGATCGGCACGTTGTGCTCCTTGGCTACTTCCCGGATGCGCATGGCCAGGGCGTCGACGCCCTTGGCGACGCAGACCGGCGCCCCGTCGCCCTGGTCGGGCTCGTAGCGCAGAGCCACGGAATAGTGGGTCGGGTTGGTCACGATCACCGTGGCCTTGGGTACGTTCGCCATCATCCGCTGTCGGCTGCGCTGCATGCGGATCTGTTTCAGCTTGGCCTTGACGTGGGGGTCGCCCTCGGACTGCTTGTAGTCTTCCTTGACCTCTTCCTTGGTCATCCGCATCCGCTTGGCGAAGCGGAACTTCTGCCAGATGAAGTCGGCGCCCGCCGTGGCGCCCAGCAGGATGATCGCCGCCACGAACAGGGCCAGAGCCATATCCCGCGCCAGCGGCAGGATCGCCAGGGGGCTCATGGCCACCATGTTCTCGAACTCGCGGACATGAGGCTTCAGCACCATCCAGCAGACGACGAAGACGGCGATCAGCTTCAGGAAGGTCTTGAGGAACTGCACCAGGCCATCGGGGCCGAAGATCCGCTTGAAGCCTTCCAGCGGGTTCACGGCCGACCATTTCGGCTTCAACTTCTCCGCCGTGAAGATCAGGCCGGACTGGGCCAGGTTGCCGCCCGCCCCGCCGATGATGGTGGCCAGCATGACAGCGCCCAGGAACGGGGTCATGGCCCACAGGGCCCGGACCAGGATCTGAACCCCGCCGCCGCCTTCCAGCATCCCCAGCATCTGATGGGGTTGGGCGATGAAGGGGGCCAACTGTTCGGCCATGGACGAGGCGAACCACCCGCCGCTGGTCAGGATGACGGCCGCCGCACCCGCCAGGGACAGGACCTGGGCGACGTCGGGCGACTTGGCGGAGTCGCCCTTCTTGCGCGCCTCCTCGAGTTTTCGCGGGGTCGCCTCTTCGGTTTTTGACTCGGGATCGGCGCCTTCAGCCACCGGCGCCTCCCCCGAAGGCGCCGGCCGCGAACACCTCGGCGAGGCGGCGGTAGCGGTCGATGAAGACGGTGCCCAGGGCGCCCAGGCTCAGGGCGAAGATCGACAGCCCCAGAATGACGCTCAGGGGCGCGGCGGCGAAATAGACCTGGAACGACGGCATGACCCGCGCCACCAGGCCCGAGGCCAGGTTGAAGATCAGGGCGAACACCAGAACCGGCGCCGATAATTGAACCCCCAGCAGGAAACTGTCGCCCAGGGTCCGCACCGCCATTTCGGTGAAATCGCTCATGATCAGGGGCCGAGCCGGAGCGATCAGATCATAGGAGCCCACCATGCCCGCGATGAACAGATGATGGGTGTCGGTCGCGAAGATCAGCGTCACCCCGAACAGCATCAGGAAGGACGCCACCGTCGATCCAGGCTGGGCCTGCAGCGGATTGGCCGTCTGGGCGAAGCTGAGGGTGGTCTGCAGCGACACGATCTCGCCCGCCGTCGTCAGGGAGGTCATGAACATCCGCAGCAGCAGGCCGATCATCAGGCCAGTCGCCACCTCGCGGATCACCCAGCCGGCCATGCCGCCCAAGGTCTCGGGCAGGCCGGGCAGGCCGGCGCGCACGACAGGCCACAGGGCCAGGCTGATCAACAGGGCCAGCGACAGGCGGATGCGCGGCGAGACATAGGCCTCGCCGATTCCGGGGATCAGCATCAGGATCGCCCCGATCCGGGCGAAGATCAGCCCGCCGGCCCAGACCTGGTCTGCGGTGGCATACGCCTCCACCTGTTACATACCCGCGATGCGGGCCGCGATCTGGCGCATGAACCCGCCCAGCAGGGCGCCCATCAACGGCAGGAACAGCAGCAGGGACACGAAGATGGCGATGATCTTGGGCGCATAGATCAGGGTCTGTTCCTGGATCTGCGTCAGGGCCTGGAACAGGCCGATCACCACGCCGACAACAAGGCCGACCAGCAGGACCGGCAGGCAAAGCTGGATCGTCAGCCAGATGGCGTCGCGCCCCACATCCAGAACTTCCGCGCCGTTCATCGCCACAGGCTCCCGCAAATCACTGGGCAGAAAATGCCGGGAGGATGGTTAACGGGGAGATAATGTTTGGCGCGGCGCTGAAATCCTTTCGGCTAGGACAAGCCCGTGATCGGACACGCGGCCGCCCTCCAGGAGGAGAAGCGTCTTACGTGGGCTCGCGCTGCTTCATCCCCTTATGGAATCGGGATTGAGAGCCCGATGTAGGGTTCGGGCGAGTTTCCATGATTTTAGTGAGGGCGACCTGGAGATGTGTTCAGGGTAGAGATCAATTTCAGCCTCAAAGCGACCGAGAAGTGTATCCTTAGCGAGGCATGAGCTAAGCTCGATGCAAAAAAATCTTAGTTATAATCGGTGCTTATAGATAAGTGGAATCCCTTACTCACCGTTTGAAGTCGGTTTAACTATCTCCAGTAATGATGAGCCTAAGTTGTGTTGCTGTGCGCCGAACATATGGGCGAGGGATGGCGAGACGATTATCGGGGGGTGTGGTCTGGGGTTTGCGATGTCGCGAGCCCTTCGAGAGCCGAATCCGATGGTCGTTGACTCGCTCAGTCCCCAGATCGCCCTGACCGTCTCGGCTATCGGTTGTCTTCAATTTGCACCAGGACGCCCTTTCGCAGGTCGCGTCCGTCGCTCGTCATTGATCGGCTCTTCGGGAGATAGGCTATGCGTTTTACCATCAAGGCCAAGTTGATCCTGACCTTCGGGTTGCTGATCGCGGCGATCGGCGTGCTCGTCGCCCTGTCCCTCAACCATTTGTCGTCCTTGAACGCCGCGACCCACGATGTGATCTCGGGGCCGGCCGCCCAATTGAGCCGCGCCCAGACCATAGAAGCCGAGTTCAGCGCAATCGTCCGACGCGAGCGCGGCATGTTGCTGACCACAAACCCCGAGGAGATTCGGACCTTCTCGAGCGAGGTCGACGAGGGGCGCGAGAGACTGGAGCGAGTGCTCGCCGAAGGGCAGGCGGCCGCGTCGCCGCAAGCAAAGGCCGAATGGATTTCGCTGGCCAAGGCCTGGTCGGATTACAAGCCGATAAGCGCCGAGATCCATCAGCGGGCTCTGCGCCGCGACAGGGCCGGCGCGACGTCGCTGATGCTGAACGATGCGCGCGTCAGTCTGTCCGCGATGGAGAAGGCCGCGCAGGCCATTGTCTCGATCGACAAGGCGAAGATGGCGCAAACAGACGAAGAGGCGAAGGCCGTGTTCGATGAAGCGCGCATCAGCCTGATTAGCGTCGCCATAATCGCTCTGTTGTGCGCGACCGCCGGCGGCGTCGCGATCACCCTGATCATTCGCAAGGGCCTGAACCGCGCAAGCGAATCCATTCGCACAGTCGCGGACGGGGACCTGACGAAGACCGTCGTGATAACGAGCCGGGACGAAATCGGCGACATGATGAGCGATCTCAACCTGATGGTCGAACGCCTGCGCGGCGTCGTCTCCGACGCGCTGTCGGCCGCCGACAATGTCTCGGCGGGCAGTCAGGAACTGTCTTCGACGTCGGAACAGATGAGCCAGGGCGCGACCGAACAGGCCGCCGCCGCCGAACAGGCCTCGGCCTCGATGGAAGAGATGGCCGCCAACATCA
>NZ_JACESA010000013.1 GCF_013912065.1 Brevundimonas sp. | reverse complement strand
AGGTCTGGCTCTTCTTGGTCGGGATGGTGGTGTTGCGCTCGATCAGGGGCGTGAAGACGCCGCCCAGGGTCTCGATGCCCAGGGTCAGGGGGGTCACGTCCAGCAGCAGCACGTCCTTGACGTCGCCTTGCAGCACGCCGGCCTGAACCGCAGCGCCCAGGGCCACGACTTCATCCGGGTTGACGCCCTTGTGCGGCTCCTTGCCGAAGAAGGCCTTCACGGCCTCCTGCACCTTGGGCATGCGGGTCATGCCGCCGACCAGGACGACTTCGTCGATGTCCGAGGCCTTCAGGCCGGCGTCGGCCAGGGCCTTCTTGCACGGCTCGATGGTGCGCTGGACCAGGTCGTCGACCAGGGCTTCCAGCTTGGCGCGCGACAGTTTGATGTTCAGGTGCAGCGGGCCCGAGGCGTTCATGGTGATGAACGGCAGATTGACCTCGTACTGGGTCGTGGAGCTCAGCTCCTTCTTGGCCTTCTCGGCTTCCTCGCGCAGGCGCTGCAGGGCCAGCTTGTCCTGGCGCAGGTCGACGCCCTGTTCCTTCTTGAACTCGTCGGCCAGGTAATCAGCCAGACGCACGTCGAAGTCCTCGCCGCCCAGGAAGGTGTCGCCGTTGGTCGACTTCACCTCGAAGACGCCGTCGCCGATCTCCAGGATCGAGACGTCGAAGGTGCCGCCGCCCAGGTCGTAGACGGCGATCTTCTGGCCTTCGTTCTTTTCCAGGCCATAGGCCAGGGCGGCCGCGGTCGGCTCGTTGATGATGCGCAGGACTTCCAGCCCGGCGATCTTGCCGGCGTCCTTGGTGGCCTGACGCTGGCTGTCGTTGAAATAGGCCGGGACGGTGATGACCGCCTGGGTCACCTTCTCGCCCAGATAGGCCTCTGCGGCCTCCTTCATCTTGGTCAGGGTGAAGGCCGAGATCTGCTGGGGCGAATAGTCCTTGCCGTGGGCGCGAACCCAGGCGTCGCCGTTCGGACCCTTGACGATCTCATAGGGGACCATCCCCTTGTCCTTCGCCACGACGGGATCGTCGAAGTTGCGGCCGATCAGGCGCTTGATGGCGAAGAAGGTGTTGGCGGGGTTGGTGACGGCCTGACGCTTGGCAGGCTGACCCACCAGGGTCTCGCCGCCGTCCTGAAGGGCGACCACCGACGGGGTGGTACGGGCGCCTTCCGCGTTTTCGATGACCTTGGGGTTCTTGCCGTCCATGACGGCCACGCACGAGTTGGTGGTGCCGAGGTCGATGCCGATAATCTTGGCCATGGGCGTACTGTCTTCTCCGTATTGGCGGGCGATGCGGCGGCCTTCGACGAAGCGCCGCGCGTGACCGCCCCCAGTGGGTTGGCGTTGTATAGGCCGGATAGCCCCAAGTTTCTCAGGGTTTCTCCGAAGCTGGCCCCGATATGGGAAACACCCCTAGGCCTGCAAGGGCGTTCTGCGATTCAGCGGTGCGCCAGGGCCGGATTTCACGCAGGATAGGCCGATGTCCGCGATTTCAGAGGTCAAGACCGCCGTCGAGGGGTTCCGGCTGTGGCCCGCCGCCCTGGACGCCGCCGCCCAGGCGGACCTGGTCGCCGAGGTGTTCGCCCGGCTGGAGGAGGCCCCGCTCTATCGGCCCCAGACGCCGGGCGGGCGGCCGTTCTCGGTCCAGATGAGCAATTTCGGCCCTCTGGGCTGGGTGTCGGACCGGGGCGGCTATCGCTATCAGCCGACCCATCCACAAACTGGGCGTGCCTGGCCCGCGATCCCGGCCGTGCTGCTGGACCTGTGGAACGACGCCGTGGGCGGACCCCGGCCGCCGGACGCCTGTCTGGTCAATCTGTATCGCGAGGGGGCCAAGATGGGCTTGCATCAGGATCGGGACGAGGCCGACCTGGGCGCCCCGGTCCTGTCAGTCTCGCTAGGCGATACGGCGATGTTCCGCATCGGCCCGGCCCAGGGCGGGCGCACCACGACCCTGAAACTGGAGAGCGGCGACCTCTGCGCCCTGACCGGCCCGGCGCGCCTGGCCCGGCACGGGATCGACCGGGTGCTGGAGGGCTCCTCCCGCCTGATCCCCGGCGGCGGACGCCTGAACCTGACGCTGCGCGTGGCGGGTTAGCCCTTCTTCTTTTGTCATTCCGGGCGAAGCGTAGCGGAGACCCGGAACCTAGCTGCGCCGAAGGCGAAATCCATCCGCCACACCCTTGTTGGACACCCAGTCCGCGACAGGTTCGCGCTCACGCGCGCCGCTGGGTTCCGGGTCTGCGGGCCAAGCGGCCCTTCGCTCGGAATGACGAAAGGGGATATCAGCCCTCGATGACCTCGTGGGCGCCCGCGTCGCCCAGGCGCCAATAGCCGGCGGCCTTCATGGACTTGGCCGAGAAGCCCAGCGCCAGCACCCGCGTCCGCAGGGCCTTGGCCACGGCGGATTCGGCGGCGATCCAGACATAGGCGTCCTTGGGATCCACCCCGCTCAGGGCCGTATCGACCGAGGTCAGCAGGGTCTCGGCCCGACCGCGCGGGGCGCCGTCGCGGACAGCCCAGGTCACGGAGACCTCGGCGGCGCTGTCAAAGGTCCAGATCGAGTCTGCGTCCGCGACCTCGACCACCACATGGGCGCGGACGCCGGCGGGCAGCTCCTCCAGACGACGGGCGATGGCCGGCAGGGCCGTCTCGTCGCCGATCAGCACATGGTCGGCGAAGGCTGTAGGGACGATGAAGGACCCGCGCGGCCCGCCGACGCCCAGGATGGAGCCCGGCTGCGCCGCCATGGCCCAATCGGTCGCCGGACCGCCGTGGCCGGTGACGAAGTCCAGCGTCAGCCGCCCCGCGGCGGCGTCATAGGCGCGGGGGGTGTAGTCACGCGCCGTGGGACGCGGCTCGGGAAAGACCGGACCGTCGGGGCCGAGGCTCGGCAGGACCGGACGGCCCTCGGCGACCGGGAAAATCTTCACATGGTCGTCGAAACCCAGGGAGACGAAGCCGTCCAGATCCGGCCCCTCCAGCACGATACGGCGATAGGCCGGCGTCAGGTCCTGGACCGAGGCGACGGTCAGGGCGCGAAACTTCAGGTCGTGCCGCACCCGACGCGGAATTCGCAGGGCGTCCGTCACGCCTGTTCGACCTTGTCTGCGGCCTCGGCCAGGGCGGCGGCGATGGCCTGGACCTGGGCTTCGGTCAGGGCGGTCTCGCCGGTCAGCCGGCCGTGGATGCTGGCCCGCAGACGAACGATGGCGTCATGGATGGCCGCCGGGCGCATCGACCGGGCCGCGAACTTGTCCATCGTCGCCTCGGCGGCGCGCAGGACCTCGGCGTTCTCGGCCAGCATCGCCCGTCCGGCCTCGGTAATCGCATACAGTTTCTTGCCGCCCTCGGCTTGGGATTCCAGCGCGCCCATTTCTTCCAGCAGGGTCAGGCTGGGATAGATGACGCCGGGGCTGGGCGAATAGGCGCCGCCCAGCCGGGTCTCGACCGCCTTGATCAGTTCATAGCCGTGGCTGGGCTTTTCGGCGATCAGCGACAGCAGCACCCACCGCAGGGTGCCGTGGTCGAACAGCCGCCCCCCGCCGCGTCGCCCATGGCCGTGGCCGCGTCCTCGGCCCTCGCCGCCGTCCCAGCCCGGACCGAAGTCCGCGCCGCGCCCGCCACGCATGCCTCGACCGAAGGGGCCGAAATGTCCGAAGCCGCCGTGGCCACCGTGTTTTTCGCCGCATCCGTCGCGGCGGCCTTGAAAGATCCCGTTGGACCTCATGATCGATTCCTTTCGATATATCTATTCACGAGCGGTTAGATATATCTGAATGACGAAATGCGCAAGGGGGCTGGCCTTCTTCGGCAAGCTGCGGCGTAAATCGAGGATGGACGACCTGAACCGCCGCTGGGCCCGCCTTGAACCCCACCTGACCGTCGTCGGCCCCGACGACGACCGGCCCCGGCCGGCGGTGCTGCTGTTCCACGGCTGCGGCGGCCTGCGCGACCACCTGCCCCGCTACGCCGAGGCGGCGAAGGCCGCCGGCTGGCGGGCCTTCATCGTCGATTCCTACGGGCCGCGCGGCTGGGGCCGGGCCTTCACCCTGACGGCGGTCTGCACCGGCCTGGCCTTCCGCGGGTATGAACGGGCCGGCGACGTCCTGGCGGCGATCCAGGGGATTTCCGCGCGGCCGGACGTGGACGAAACCCGGCTGTCCTTGGCGGGCTGGAGCCACGGCGGCTGGTCGATCATGGAGATGATGAGCGCCGATCCCCAGCCGAACGCCCTGGGCGTGGCCGATCCGGCCTCGGCGGACCTGGAGGGGGTCAAGGCCGTCTGGCTGGCCTATCCCTATATCGGCCCGTTCGCCTTCAACCGGATGAAGCCCTGGCGGCATTGCCCCAAGGTGCTGGCCGTCACCTGCAAGCGCGACCACCTGACCACGGTCCGCAACGCCGAACTGGTCAACGCCATGATCCGCAACTGCGGCGCCGAGGTCGAGAGCTGGGTCGCCGTCGGCACCCACGCCTTCGACGAACCGACCAACAACGGCCCGATGCGCCACGACCCGGACCTGACCGAAGAGGCCCTGCGCCGTTTTCGCGCCTTCCTGACCGACGCCGCGCCCCACGTCTGAAAAAAGAATCTCGGCCGCCCGCCTTGACGCTCGACCCATCACGTAACAATTGAAGTTACATGAAAAGGGATTCCCGCCTCTCCAACATCCTCCACGCCTTGCTGCACATGGCCGATCACGAGGCGCGGACCGGCGCGCCGATGACCTCGGACCAGCTGGCGATCTGCCTGTCGACCAACCCGGTGGTGGTGCGTCGGACCATGGCCGGCCTGCGCGAACAGGGGTTGGTCGCCTCTGAAAAAGGCCACGGCGGCGGCTGGCGGCTGGCCCGGCCGCTGGACCAGGTCAGCCTGGGCCAGGTGAACGCCGCCCTGGGTGGCCCCGGCCTGTTTCCTGAAACCCCGCCGGTCGAGGCCGACGGCTGTCTGGTCGAGGCGGCGGTCAACGACGCCCTGGCCGAAACCTATGCGGCCGCCCACGCCCTGCTGCTGGCCCGCCTGAACGACATCACCCTGGCCGATCTGGCGGCGGACTTCGCGCGCCGGATGGCCAACCATCCGAAAAGGGATCTGCTGAATGCCCGTCTCAACGCCCATCGTCCCGAGTGAACCCATGCCGCACGACGCCCTGATCCTCGGCGGATCCTACGCCGGCCTGTCCGCCGCCCAGCAGCTGGTGCGCGCCCGTCGCCGTGTGCTGATCATCGACGACGGCCGGCCCCGCAACCGTTTCGCCGCCCGCGCCCACGGCGTCCTGGCCAATGACGGCCGACCGGGGGCCGAGATCGCCGCCGCCGCCCGCGCCCAGATCGCCGCCTATCCCACCGCCGCCTTCCGCATGGCCGAGGCCGTGCAGGTCGAACGGATCGACGGCGGTTTCTCCATCGCCTTCGCCGACGGCACGCGGACCCAGGGCCGTCGGCTGCTGCTGTCGCACGGGGTCGAGGACGTGCTGGCTGACATTCCCGGCGTGAAGGAGCGCTGGGGCCGCACGGCGCTGCATTGTCCCTGGTGCCACGGCTATGAGATCGGCGGCGGCCCCATCGGCGTGCTGGGACGCGGCGACCATGCGGTCCAGTATGCGGCGACCGTCGCCGAATGGGGCCAGGTCACCCTGTTCATGGGCCTCGACGTCGGCCTGTCGCCCGAGGACGCCCATCTGCTTTACCGTCGCGGCGTGACCATCGAGGCCACGCCCATCGAGCGGCTGGAGGGCGAGGCGCCGACCCTGACCGGGGCGCGGCTGACGGACGGGCGGTTCATCGAACTGAAGGCCATCTTCGTCGGCGCCAACGTCCGGGTCGCCAGTCCCTTCGCCGAGCGGCTGGGCTGCGAGATGACCGACACGCCGATGGGCCGGGTGATCAAGGTGGACGGGATGCAGGCGACCAGCCAGCCGGGTGTCTTCGCCGCCGGAGACCTGGCCCGGGCGGCGTCCAACATCACCCTGGCGACCTCGGACGGCATGATCGCCGCCCACGCCCTGTTCCGCTCCCTGATCGAGGAGGAGACGGCCCCCGCCTGATCGGGGGCGCCTGATCGGACCTAGCCGACCGTCGCCTCGATGGAGATGGTCGCGCGCACCGAATGGGCCATTTCGCAGTGTTCGTGGGCGGAGTGATGCAGGGCGTCCAGCTCCGCCTGGTCCGGCTGGCGGCCGGAGAAGATGGTCACGGGGCGCAGCGTGACGCGGGCCAGGTAGCGATGGCCCGCCTCATCCTTGTCCAGTTCGCCGGAGGCCGCGTCACGGTAGGAATCGACCACCAGGCCGGCGTTGGCGGCGAAGGCCAGGAACCACAGCATGTGGCAGCTGGACAGGGAGGCGACCATCGCCTCCTCGGGATCGACCGCCGAGGCGTCCGACAGGGGCACCGGCACCCCGGCGGGCGACGACGATCCGGGCACCACGGCCCCGCCGTCGAAGGTCCAGTTGTGGGCGCGGCTGTAGCGCTTGTCGGTGAAGGGCTGGTCGCCCCGCATCCATTCGATGGTCGCCCCGTGCGCGCTCATTGCCCGTCTCCCTGTCAGTCGGCCAGGATCGTATAGACCATGGGCGCCCGAACCTCGAAGCCCAACGCGCGGTAAAAGGCGATGGTCGCCTCGTGATCGGCGAAGGCGTGCAGGAAGGCGGCCTCGCCCGAGGCGTGGATCTCGCCGACCACCGCCCGCGACAGGGCCGCCGCATAGCCCCGCCCGCGATGGTCGGGATGGGTGCAGACGCCGCTCAGTTCGATGAAACCGTCCACCCGCAGCCGCCGCCCCGCCATGGCGATCAGTTCGCCGTCCTGCTTGATCCCGACGAAGGGGCCGAGTTCGCGCGTCTTCGACCGAAAGGGGCCGGGCCGGGTCAGCAACGCCAGGGCCAGCATGGCGGGGGCGTCGGCCTCGGTCAGGGCTTCGATGGCGACATCCGACGGGCCGGCCGGAGTCAGGGCCGGCTTCAGGGCCGTGGAGGTCATCTGCATCAGGCCGATGCGGCTGACGACGGCCACGCCTTCGGGCAGGACGTCGGCCATCGGGCCGTCGGCGCGCTCGACCATGCCGGCGCCGGGATGAAGACGCGCCAGTTCGGTCAGGCGCGCCCGGCTTTCGGGCGAGGCGTCGGCGGCCGACAGGAAGACCCCCACTTCGGGATCGATCCGCACGGCGCGCGCGTCGGAGGTCGTCGTCGCGAAGGCCGACAGCCGTGTGTTCAGCGCGTTCCAGACGGCGCGGTCGAGCGGATGGTTCATGGCCGGGCTTCTAGACTCGGCGAGGAGGCGAAGGAACCGGCCGCGAGGACGCCGCAGCCGGAAACCGCGATCTCATCTTCCTCGTCACCTTCGGTCGAGCCCGAGGGTGACGTCGGGTGGGGGCTTACGCCCGCCAGAACCCCACGATCTTCTTCACCTCGTCCACCACCGGATCGGCGACGGCGGCGGCGCGTTCGGCCCCGTCCTTCAGCACCCGGTCGATCTCGGCCGGATCGTCCATCAGGCGGCGCATCTCGGCCGTGACGGGCGCCAGCGACGCCACCGCCAGATCGGCCAGGGCTGGCTTGAAGGCGCCGAACCCCTGGCCGCCGAACTGTTCGATCACCTGTTCGCGCGTCAGTCCGGCCAGGGCGGCGTAGATGGCGACCAGGTTCTTGGCCTCGGGCCGGTCGTTCAGGTCGTCCAGGGTTTCGGGCAGGGGCTCGGGATCGGTCTTGGCCTTGCGGATCTTGGACGCGATCGTGTCGGCGTCGTCGGTCAGATTGATGCGGCTGTTGTCGGACGGATCCGACTTGGACATCTTGGCCGCCCCGTCGCGCAGGCTCATGACGCGCGTCGCCGGCCCCTGGATGATGGGCTCGGGCACGGGGAAATAGCCGGGGACGCCGAAGTCGTTGTTGAACTTGGCGGCGATATCGCGGGTCAGTTCAAGATGCTGTTTCTGGTCCTCGCCGACCGGCACCTCGGTCGCCTTGTACAGCAGGATGTCGGCGGCCTGGAGCACGGGATAGGTATAGAGGCCGACCGAGGCCCGTTCCTTGTGCTTGCCCGACTTCTCCTTGAACTGGGTCATCCGGTCCAGCCAGCCCAGGCGGGCGACGCAGTTGAAGATCCAGGCCAGTTCGGCATGGGCGCGCACGGCCGATTGCGGGAAGATGATCGACTTGGCCGGGTCCAGGCCCGAGGCCAGATAGGCGGCGGCGATCTCGCGCGTCTGGGCGGCCAGCTTCTCGGGCTCCTGCCAGACGGTGATGGCGTGCATGTCGGCGACGAAGACGAAGACCGGTGCCCCCTGGTCCTGCAGTTCGACGAACCGCTTCAGGGCGCCGAGATAATTGCCCAGATGCAGCGCGCCGGAGGCCTGGATGCCGGACAGGATGCGGCGCGGGCCGTCATAGGCCGGAGCAGCGGTCGGCGGAGATTGATCGGTCATAGTCAGTCGGGTCTCGGAAAGTCGTGGTCAGGCGGGACGAGGCGGCGGCGGTTCAGCCGCGCCATCGCCGGTCGAAGATCGGGCCCGAAAGGATCATGGCTCGCGCTTATCGCCTCGGCTTCATTCAGTCCAGACCGGACACGGCCGAACCGCCCGGCTCGCGGCGCAACGTCGCCTTCAGCTCGGACAGGGTGACGGCGCGGAAGGCCAGCAGACAGGCGCCGTAAACCCCGGCGCCCAGGCCGCAGACGACCAGAACCGCAATTTCCTTGGCCAGCAGCAGCCGGCTGAGCAGTCCATAGTTGATCCCGGCCAGCAGCAGCAGGCCGGCCATGACCGCGCTGGCCGCCAGAACGCGCGCGATGCGCGAGACGAAGGCCGGCGACGGCCGCCAGCTGTTCTCGCGGATCAGCACCCCGCCCAGCAGGCCGACATTGACCCAGGCCGAGACGCTGGTGGCGATGGCCAGACCCAGGACCCCGTCCCAGCCCAGGGCGCCGAACCAGAAGAACAGGGCCGAACCCAGGACCACGGTGATGACCACCGCCGTGATCGCGAAATACATCGGCCGGCGCGTGTCCTCGCGGGCGAAGAAAGGCGGGGTCAGGACCTTGGCCAGGACGAAGGCCGGCACGCCCCAGGCGAACTGGCGCAGCACGTCGGCGGTGCGGGCGGCGTCGGCGCTGGTGAAGGCGCCGCGCGTCACCGTGGCGTCTATGATGAAAAAGGGAATGACGAACAGGGCCACGGCGGCGGGCAGGGTGAAGGCCATGGCCAGGTTGATCCCGTCGTCCAGCGTCTTCTGCCCGCCCTCGTGATCGCCCGAGACGAAGGCCTTGGTCAGGCGCGGCACCAGGGCCAGGCCGATGGCGACCCCGACCAGACCCAGCGGCAGCTGATACAGGCGGTCGGCGTTGTAGAGGACCGACCGGGCGCCCGCGTCCGAACCGGCCAGAACCTGGGACACGACCGAGTTGACCTGCATGGCCCCGCCGGCCATCGCGCCGGGCACGGCCAGAGCCAGGGCGCGTTTCACCGTCGGCGTCAGGCGCGGCAGGCCCAGCTTCAGCCTTACGCCCAGACGGCGCACGCCCCACCACAACAGGCCGGCCTGGATCACGCCCGACACCGTCACGGCGGCGCTGGTGGCCAAGAGCACGGTCGCCGGCGAGACGGGCAGGACGAAGCCGCTGATCAATGGGGCCAGGGTGCACAGGTTCAGGAATACCGGCACCGCCGCCGACAGGGCGAACCTTCCGCCGGTGTTCAGCACCCCCGACAACAGGGAGGCGATGGTCATGCAGGCCAGATAGGGCATGGCCAGCTGGGTAGCGATCACCGCCACGCGCATGACCTCGGCGTCGTCCTTCCACGCCGACAGCAGCCAGGGCACGATCCACGGCATGACCGCCTGCAACAGGATGCAGAAGGCCGCGACCACGGCGAACATGAAGGACATGACCTCCGACGCCGTCACCGTCGCGGCCGCCTCGCCGTCGCGCGTCCTGACCCCGCCATAGACGGGCACGAAGGCCTGGGCGAAGGCGCCCTCGGCGAACAGGCGGCGGAACATGTTGGGCAGCATCAGGGCCGTGGACCAGACGTCCATCAGCGCCCCCTGGCCGAAATTGGCCGACAGGGCCAGATCACGTCCGAAACCGAGCAAACGGCTGCCCAGGGTCAGGCTCGACTGAACCAGGGTGTTGCGGGCGAGGCTCATGCGGACCGGGGGAGGAAGGCTGGAGAAGACCGAGGCTTAGCGTGCTTCCGGCGGCGGCGATACGGGCTTGGCGCGGGTTCGGCGGCCCAGGTCCGAGACGTCGCGGGCGCTGGCGCGGGCCGAGGCGACTTTGCGCCCCTCTGGGGCCGGGGCGCGGCTGTCCAGCACCGCCTCCAGGGCTGTGCGCAGCTCGGCGATCCGCTGTTCGGACGTGATCTTCCGTCCCTTGCGGTCGACCACATAGAAGCTGTCGACCGCCCGTTCGCCATAAGACGCCACATGGGCGGAGCGGATGTTCAGCCCCTCGTCGTTGAAGACACGGGACAGGGCCGCCAGCAGGCCCGGCCGGTCGGCGCCCGAGACCTCGACCACAGTGGCCAGTTCAGAGGCGTGGTGATCGACCATGACCACGGGCCGAACCTCGAAGGCGGCCTTTCTGGCGTTGCCGACGGGGGCGGGGGCCTTGCCGATCCGGCCCTCGCCGCGCGCGGCCTTCTCCAGCGCCTCGACCAGGGCTTTCAGCCGGCGCGGCTCGGCCTGGCCATAGGGCAGGCCCGCCCCGTCCTGAACCCGGAAGACGTCCAGCACCACGCCCTCGCTGGTCGTCGCCACGCGGGCGTCGGTGACGTCGGCGCCCAGGGCGGCCATGGTCTGGGCCAGGTCGGCGAACAGGCCGGGGCGGTCGGCGGCGGCGATCGAGATCTCGGTGGCCTGGACCGGCAGCCCCTCGACCGGCGCCAGAGGCGCGGCCTCTGCGGCCGCTCCGGTCTGACGCGCCCGCTCCACCAGTTCGGGATGCGCCGTCAGCGGATCCTCGCGCGCCATGTCCTCGCCCCGGAACAGGCCGGCGACCTGGTCGTACAGGGTGCGCATCAACTGGCCCTTCCAGCCGTTCCACACGCCCGGCCCCACGGCGCGGATATCGGCCACGGTCAGGACCAGCAGCATCCGCAATCGCTCCGGGTCGCCGACCAGTTCGGCGAAGGCGCGGATGGTGGCCGGATCGGACAGGTCGCGCTTCTGGGCATAGTCGGACAGGGCCAGGTGGCTGCGCACCAGCCAGACCACCAGTTCGATCCGGCGCGGATCGACCCCCAGCCGTTCGCAGGCCCGGCGCGCGGCGATGGCCCCGTCCTCCAGCTGGCCCCGCTCGCCCCCCTTGCCGACGTCGTGCAACAGCATGCCCAGCATCAGGGCTTCCATGTCCGAGATCAGATGCACGATCTCGCTGGCCAGCGGGTGGTCGGTCTTCAGCTTGCCGCGCGCGATGTCATTGATCACGCCGATGGCCTGGAGCGTATGCTCGTCCACCGTATAGGCGTGGTACATGTTGAACTGGGTCTGGCCGACGATCCGCCCCCATTCGGGCAGGAACCGACCCAGCAGCCCGGTCTCGTTCATGAGGGTCAGGGTGCGATACGGCCGCTGCCCATGGGCCAGGACGTTCAGCAAGGCGCGGCTCGCCTCCGGGTCACGACGCAGTTTCGGCGTCACCAGCGACAGCGACCGGGTCACGGCCGAAAAGGCGTCGGGGTGCAGGTCCAGGTCGTGGCGATCGGCGGTGACGAACAATGTCAGCAGTCTGATCGGATCCTCGGCGAAGACCTCGGCCCCTTCGACCGACAGCCGCCCCTGGTCCACCCAGAACCCCTCGACCCCCAGTCTTCGGCGGCTGGGCCGAAACGGGATCATCAGGCGCGACAAGCCTCGGGCCGTCTTCTGATGCCGGGCCTCCAGTTTGGCCGACATGGCCCGCGTCAGGGCGCCGACGTCGCGCGCGATCAGGAAATAGCGGCGCATGAACCGCTCCACCGCCGGCTCGTCGCCCCGGCCCTGCCAACCCATGCGCCGCGCCACCTCGGGCTGCATGTCGAAGGTCAGCTTCTCCTCCGCCCGCCCGGCGACCAGGTGCAGATGGATGCGCACCCGCCACAGGAAGTCGAATGCGTCGTCGGAGGCGCGGCGTTCGCGCGGGGTGAACAGTTCGTCCATCACCGTCGCGCCCAGTCGACTGTCGGGCGCCAGGGACCGGGCGATCCAGTACAGGGTGTTGAGGTCGCGCAAGCCGCCCTTGCCGTCCTTGACGTTGGGCTCGACCTTGTAGCGGGTCACGCCCGCCTTCTGGTGGCGGGCGGCGCGCTCCTCCAGCTTAGCGGCGATGAAGGGGCGGGGATCGGCCTTGGCCACCATGTCGCGGAACCGGCTGATCATCAGATCCGACAGCCGGTCGTCGCCCGCCAGATGCCGGGCCTCCAGCAGGGTGGTCCGCACGGTCATGTCGGTGCGCGCCAGGGTCAGGCATTCCTCGACCGACCGCACGGCCGGCCCGACCTTGATTCCCAGGTCCCACAGCACATAGAGGACGAACTCGACCACCGTCCCGCCGCGCAGCGTCGTCTTGGCCGGGCGCAGGAACAGCAGGTCCAGGTCGGAATAGGGCGCCAGAACGCCCCGGCCATAGCCCCCGACCGCCACCAGCGAAAGGCGTTCGCTCTCGACGGCCGAGACGGGGAACAGGACCTGGGTCGCGACCCGCCACAGGGCGGCCAGCATGTCGTCCGCAGCCGTGGCGTACAGGCGGGCGACCTCGCGCCCCTTCATGCCCCCGTCCAGCTTGCGCTCGGCGCGGGCGCGGGCGGCGGCGAAACTGTCCCTCAGAACGGACGCGACCGCCTCGCGCGGATCTTCCGCGCGGGCGGCCTCGTCAAGACGGTCATCCAGACTGGGCGAAACGAGGGTCATGTCAGCCACCTATAGGCCCCAACCCCCTTCGCGTCAGTGACGGATTACTCCGGGCGAACGCGCTTCTTGCGGAACGACGGGTTCAGGGTCTGCTTGCGCAGGCGGATGGACTTCGGCGTCACCTCGACCAGCTCATCGTCGTCGATATAGGCGATGGCCTGTTCCAGCGACATCTGGCGCGGCGGGGTCAGGCGAACGGCCTCGTCCTTGCCGGAGGCGCGGACGTTGGTCAGCTGCTTGCCCTTGATCGGGTTGACGTCCAGGTCGTCCCAGCGCGCGTTCTCGCCGATGATCATGCCCTGATAGGTCTTCTCGCCGGCGCCGACGAACATGACGCCGCGATCTTCCAGGTTCCACAGGGCGAAAGCCGCCGTGTCGCCGTCCGAGTTCGAGATCAGCACGCCCTTCAGACGGCCGGCGATCGCGCCCTTGTAGGCTTCATAGTGGCTGAACACCCGGTTCAGCACGCCCGAACCGCGCGTGTCGGTCAGGAACTCGCCCTGATAGCCGATCAGCGAACGCGACGGGCATTTCAGGCTGATGCGGGTCTTGCCGGCGCCCGACGGGCCCATGTCGGTCATTTCGGCCTTACGCGCCGACAGCTTCTCGATGACGATGCCCGAGAACTCGTCGTCGACGTCGATCATGACGTCTTCGATCGGCTCCATCTTCTCGCCGTTGGGGCCTTCCTGGAAGACCACGCGCGGACGCGAGATCGAGACCTCGAAGCCTTCGCGGCGCATGTTCTCGATCAGAACGCCCAGCTGCAGTTCGCCACGGCCGGCCACTTCATAGGCGTCGCCGCCTTCAGTGGTCGTGACGCGGATGGCGACGTTGGCTTCGGCCTCCTTCAGCAGGCGGTCGCGGATGACGCGCGACTGGACCTTGTCGCCTTCGCGACCGGCCAGGGGGCTGTCGTTGACCGAGACGGTCATCGAGATGGTCGGCGGATCGATCGGCTGGGCCGGCAGGGCGTCGACGACTTCCATGGCGCACAGGGTGTCGGCCACGGTGGCCTTGGACATGCCGGCGATGGCGACGATGTCGCCCGCTTCCGAACCCTCGTCCAGGGCCTGACGCTTCAGGCCGCGGAAGGCCAGCACCTTGGTGATGCGGCCGCGCTCGATTTCCTTGCCTTCACGGTCCAGGGCGTGGATCGCCATGCCGGGGACCGCCTTGCCGCTCTCGATACGGCCGGTCAGGATACGCCCCAGGAACGGGTCGGATTCGATCAGCACGTTCAGCATCTGGAACGGCTTGTCCTTGTTGTCCTGCACCTTCGGCGGCGGGACGTGGTCGACGATCAGGTCGAACAGCGGGGCCAGATTGTCGTTGGGCTGGTTCAGATCCATCGTCGCCCAGCCGTTGCGGCCCGAGGCGTAGATGTGGGGGAAGTCCAGCTGCTCGTCCGTCGCGCCGATGGCGGCGAACAGGTCGAAGGTTTCGTTGTGGACGCGGTCCGGATCGGCGTGGGCGCGGTCGACCTTGTTGATGCACAGGATCGGGCGCAGGCCCATCTTCAGCGCCTTGGTCAGGACGAACTTGGTCTGGGGCATGACGCCCTCTTCGGCGTCCACCAGGATGACGCAGCCGTCCACCATGCCCAGGATGCGCTCGACTTCGCCGCCGAAGTCGGCGTGGCCGGGGGTGTCGATGATGTTGATGCGGGTTTCGCCGGCCTTGCCGTTCCAGAGCACCGAGGTGCACTTGGCCAGGATGGTGATGCCGCGCTCTTTTTCCTGGTCGTTGGAGTCCATGGCGCGCTCGGTCGTCGCCTCATTGGCTCGGAAGACGCCGGACTGGGCGAGCAGTTGGTCCACCAGGGTGGTCTTGCCATGGTCGACGTGGGCGATGATGGCGACGTTGCGCAGGTTCATTTGATAATCGCGAAAAGGCGCGGCCGGGATGCAGGCGGCCGCTGGTCATGAAAAGGCATGCAGGGAGCGCGCGCCTCTTACAGGCATGTGGACCGAAAGACCAGAGCAGGCGTTTCGAAGCCCGCTGCGGCCTTACCGATATTTCATCCCGGCGGCCGCATCCGTGGGGTGCGGCGGCCTCCTCTATTCCCGTGACGGTGAAACCGAACGGGAATGGAGACGACGATGGCGACGATCACGGGACTCATGATGGCGGGGCTTCTGGCGACGGGCGGCGCGCCCGACATGTATGTGGACGCCCGCGGCCTTTCGATGGCGCGCCCCGGCGACGCCCTGGTTCTGGCCGAGCGTATTCGAAGCGCGAGCGGGGCCTGGTGCGCGACCCATCGGGCGGTGCTGACGCCGGACCATGTCGGCGACCCGCGGGTCTGCGAGCGCGAAATGAAACGGCGCGCCATCCATCAGGTGCCTTGGGCGGAGCGGCTCCTGTTCGTCAGGGCCGGCGGTCAGCGCGCCCTGAACCTCTGACCGAGACTAGAGGGCGCGGATCATATAGCGGGCGTCGGCGCCATAGCTGGCCAGCTTCTCCTCCAGGCCCGCGATATCGCGGGCCTGGAACCCATGGCGGGTCCAGAAACCGACAGCGTCATTGACCGCGACCAGGGCGATGGCGGGCCAGCCGTCCGCCTCAGCCTGTTCGGCCAGCCGCTCGACGACGGCGCGCGTGACCCCGCCGCCGCGCGCGTCGGGGTGCAGGGCCAGGTCGTGCAGATAGATCAGGGCCGGCTCGGCGGGCAGGCCCTCGATCACCGTGTTCAGCGGCGGCGCGGCCTCGGCCCGCCACGGATAGGCGATCAGATAACCCTTCGCCGGTTCATCGCCGTCCGCCAGGACGAAACAGCCGCGCGGATAAAGCGCCAGCCGGTTCTGAAAACAGGCCCGATCTTCGAAATGGTCGGGAAAGGACAGACGTGCGACCTCGACCACGGCGTCGATGTCGTCCGGCCGCATCGGCCGCCAGCTCAGCGAGGACAGCGGCTGTTCAGTTCCGCCTTCTGGAAGCGCCATCGGATGATCCTCTCCTGACCGTCCAGCACGCCTTCGATCCGGGCGTTCAGGACATCGCCGTCGCGTTCATAGACGACGCGCTTGGGAAAGTCGTCGTCGGCCGCCCGTTCGAACACCACGCGGGTCGGGCCGGACTCGATCACGGGAAACACGGCCGGCGCCTGGCCTTCCGGCTGGGCGAAATAGGCCAGCGGCGTGTTTGGTGGCGTGTCCGGGGACGCGGGCGGGGTCGGATCGACCGGGCCGATGCGCGACAGCTCCCACCCCGCCCGCCCGCCGCGCACGGTCAGCGCGGCGCCCAGCATCAGGTTCAGGCGTGGATCGGTCCAGGTCTCGGACGCTTCACGGCCCCCTTCGCAGGACAGCCAGTAGCCGGACATCCACCCCAGGTCTGGACGCAGGTCAGGCGCCTGAAGCGCGGCGGTCATCATCAGGACGGTCAGCATGGTCGATCTCCCTCTCTCCGACGAAGACGCTATTCGTATGCGGTCCCGACGGCTTGTAGGATTGCGACGCTATGGCCCGGGCCAGCTCACGCTGCTCTCGCGCCCAGTCGGTGGCGGTGCAGCCGAGGAAGCGGCGGAAGTCGCGCGCCATCTGCGGCTGGTCGAAATAGCCGGCCTCCAGACCCGCTCCCAGCCAGCCCTCCACGTCTTCGCCGGGATGGGCCGCATGATCGAACACCCGGCGGAAACGGAAGATCGAGCGCAACAGCCGGGGCGAGACCCCGACCCGGTCGGCGAACCGGCGTTGTAGCGCCCGCTGCTCGGTCGCGGACCGGGCCGGCGCCGGGGTTTCCGACCCCGCCGCCCCGACCTCCGCCCGTATGATGGGGTCGATACGCCAGTCCGCGCCGCGTCTCTGGTCGTCCAGCCAGTCGGCGAAGGTCGCCGCCTGGTCTGCGGGGGCGCCGGGCGGCGGGGCGAACCCGGCCAGTCTTGCGACCATGTCCAGCCGCCGGTCGGTCGCCTCCCTGAGCGGTCGCCCCAGGAAGTCGCGCGCGCCGTCTGGCTCGAAACGGACGGCGACCAGTTCGGTCGGACCGGTCGGCCGCAGGGCCAGCGGTCGCGTCATCTGGCCGGCGAACAGGGCCTGGGGCTGCAGGCGGAACCGCCCGTCCTCGCCCTGTTCGGCATAGGGGGCGCCGATGTCGAAGACCAGTTCGGGACAGCCGTCCGGGGCGATGCGCTGGATCGTCGGCGAGGGCTCAGGCGCGGCATAGGTCCAGATGACGCGGACAAAGGGGCGAAGCGTCGGCGGCGGCGCAAACTCCTGATAGCGCTCCTCCCCCGAGGCCACCTCAGTTGACCTTGGACCGGTCCGGCGGCGGGGCGGGCAGGGCGGCGACCGGCACGCCGTCTTCCTTCAGCTTCCTGACCTCGACCGGCGTGGCCTCGCCGTAGATTTCGCGTTTCTCGGATCGGCCCTCGTGGATGTCGCGGGCCTCGCGGGCGAAGGTGTCGCCGACATAGTCGAAGTTCGCCTCGACATGGGCGCGGACCTCGCGGGCCGCCTCCATCATCATCGTCTGCATTCTGGCCGCCGCGTCCGGGGCCGGATCGGATTTTTTCGCGCCGCTGACCGAAGGGGCCATGATCGCCTTCTCGACGGAATGGGAGCCGCAGAAGGGGCATTCGACCAGGCCGCGCGCCGCCTGGTCGTCATAGTCGGACGACGAGCCGAACCAGGCCTCGAAGCCATGGGCCTGGTCGCAACGAAGGGCGTAACGGATCATGGGCGCATCAGACGGGCAGAAAATCGCGGTCGTGGGTCAGGGCGGGCACGGCCGCACGGGCCTTGACCACCGCCTCCATGTCCAGCTTGGCCGTCAGAATGCAAGGATCGTCGTGGTCCGCCCTGGCCAGAATCTCGCCCCAGGGCCCGACGATGGTCGACCGGCCCCAGGTGCGCCGCCCGTCCTCGTGCAGGCCGCCCTGGGCCGGGGCCAGGACGAAGGCCCCGGTCTCGATGGCCCTCGCCCGCAACAGGGTCTCCCAATGGGCCTCGCCGGTCGGGACGGTGAAGGCGGAGGGCACGGCGATCATTCCGGCTCCCGCCTTGGCCAGTTGGCGATACAGGTGGGGAAAGCGCACGTCGTAGCAGACGCTCAGGCCCAGCCGACCCCAGGGGGTGTCGGCGACCGCCGCCCCGTCGCCGGGCCGAACCGTCGCGCTTTCGCGATATTTCTCGCCGTTCGGCAGATCGACGTCGAAGACGTGCAGCTTGTCATAGCGGGCCACGATCCCGCCCGAAGCGTCGATCAGCAGCGACCGGTTAGCCGCCCGGTCGTCGCCCTCGCGACCCGATCGGACGATGGCCGAGCCGATCAGCAGCCAGACGCCCAGTTCCGCCGCCAGACGACGCAGGCCCAGCACGGCGAGGTCGGCGTCCTCGTCCGAGACGACCCCGTCGCGGCGGTCGCGCCGCTGTTCGAGCAGATTGGTCCCCTCGGGCGTCAGGATGAACCGGGCGCCGCCCGCCGCCGCCTCGCGGATCAGGGGCTCGACATGCGCCAGGGCCGCCTCAGCCGTCGCCGGCGTGCGGGTCTGGATCAGGGCGATGTCGAGCCCGCCGCTCATGGTCAGGCCGCCAGCAGCGGGTCGAGCTTGCCGTCGCGGTCCAGGGCGTGGATGTCGTCGGACCCGCCGACATGGTCGCCGTCGATGAAGATCTGCGGGAAGGTCATGCGGCCGCCGGACTTATCGACCATCTCGGCCTTCTTGTCGGGGTCGTTGGAGGCGACGATCTCGGTATAGTCGACGCCCTTCTTCTTCAGCAGGGCCATGGCGCTGTAGCAGTAGGGGCAGCCGGGCTTGGTGTAGATGACGACGTCGGCCAAATCAGAACTCCAGGAAAGAAAACATCTTCAGCGGCGAGCCGCCGCATGATGAACCAGCGCCCTACATAATAAGTTCACGGGCGTTTCGCACCCTCGCGATCACCGCCAGGTCCACCGCCCGCGCCCCGGCCGCGATCAGGGCGCGGGCGCAGGCCTCGCCGGTCGCACCCGTGGTCAGGACGTCGTCGATCAGGAGAATACGCCGCCCTCTGATGCGCCGACGCCCGGCCTCGGTCACGGCGAAGACCTTCCTGACGTTCAGACGCCGACCGCGCCGGCTCTTGCCGCCCTGGCTGTCGCTGTGGGTCGTGCGGGTCAGGGCGTCTGGCAGATAGTCGAGCCGGGCGTCGCGGGCCAGAGGCCGGGCGATCTCCGCCGCCTGGTTGAAACGGCGCGACAGCAGGCGGAACGGGTGCAGCGGGACCGGGACCACCGCGTCCGCCTCCTGGATCAGATCTGCGGCCCCCCGGCCGATCCAGCGCGCGAACAGAGGCGCGAACTGCTGCTGGTCGCCATGTTTGTAGGCCAGGATCAGCCCCCGCGAATGCTCATCGTACACACAGGCCGCCCGCGCCCGTTCGAAACCGTAGGGCTGGGCCAGACAGGCGGCGCAGCGGGTCTCGGCGAAGACGCCGCCGTCGAACTCGAACGCCGCGCCGCAGCCGTCGCAGACCGGCGCCTCGAGGAACTTGATCCGGCTCCAGGCGTCCGGAGTCAGGCCTGCGGCGGCCGTCGCCTCGCGGCTGTCGAAGGCCAGCGGCGGCAGGATCAGATCGGCCAGATTCCTGCCCAGGCCAAGGCCTGCCTGGACTGACATCCGCCCAAACTGACGGCTCGCCCCTTCCCAGGCGCGACGCCAGACCCCATCCTGCACCGTCATGACCGCCTCCCCCGCGCCCTCAGACGGCCCGCCCCGCATCTTCGACGCCCGCAGACGCGAGGCCAGGCTGGCGCGCGCCGCCGATCGATTGGGCGAGGCTGACTTCCTGCACGTCCGGGCGGCCGAGAACGCGGCGGGCAGCCTGGAGGCCATCCTGCGCGACTTTCCCGTTGCGGTCGACCTCTCGGCCCATCCCGGCCCCTTCGCCCAGGCCCTGGCCGCCAGCGACGCCGCCGGCCGGGTGGGCGCGGTCGTCACGCCGACCTCGCGCGCCGAACGCGCCGCGCCGGGCGCCGCCGCCCTGCCGCTGGAGGACGGATCGACCGATCTGATCGTCTCCCTGCTCAGCCTGCACTGGGCCAACGACCTGCCCGGCGCCCTGGCCCAGATCCGGCGGGCCCTGAAGCCGGACGGCCTGTTCATCGGCACCCTGTTTGGGGCGGGCACCCTGAAGGAGCTGCGAGCCGTCCTGACTGACGCCGAACTGGCCGAGCGCGGCGGCGCCCAGGCGCGGATCTCGCCCTTCGCCGACGGCTATGACGGCGCCGCCCTGTTGCAGCGGGCCGGTTTCGCCCTGCCGGTGTCCGACGTGGACCGGTTCACGGTTCGCTACCCGGACCTGTTCGCCCTGGTCCGCGATCTGCGCGCCATGGGCGAGACCAATGTGCTGCACGGCCCGATCCGCCCGCTCAGCCGCGCCGTCCTCGCCCGCGCCGCGGCCCTCTACGCCGAACGCCACGGCGACGCCGACGGCCGTATTCCGGCGACCTTCGAGATCATCCATCTGGCCGGCTGGAAGCCGCACGAAAGCCAGCAGAAGCCGCTGGCGCGCGGCTCCGCCAAGACCCGTCTGGCGGACGCTCTGGGGGTCAAGGAGATGACGGGCGACGAGACCGACTGAGGCCGGTTCTCAGCGACCTCAGGCTTTCAGGGCGTCGGAAATTTTCTGCATCATCTGGTTGAAACTGCCCTCGTTGGACCCGCCGATGGCGGCCAGACCGCTTATGATGACCAGGACGATCAGGGCGCAGATCAGGCCGTATTCGAGCGCGGTGGCGCCCCTGTCGTCGCGCAGGAACCGGGCGATTAAACCTCTCATGGCCGGCCTCCCTGGTCGGCGGTGATCAGAGCAGGTCGCGCAACCAGGCGACCAGGGGTTCGTCAGCCGGCGGCATGGGATAGTCCGAAAGCTGGTTCGGCTTCACCCAGGCCAGGCCTTCGTGCTCACGCGCCGTGACCACGCCGTCCCAGCGTCGGCACAGATACAGTGGCATCAACAGATGAAATGAATCGTAAGCATGGCTGGCGAAGACGAAGGGCGCCAGACAGCTCTCGCTGACCTCTATGCCCAGTTCCTCGCGCAGTTCGCGGATCAACGCCTGTTCGGGCCGTTCGCCGGGTTCGACCTTGCCGCCCGGAAACTCCCACAGACCGGCCAGTTTCTTGCCCTCGGGGCGTTTGGCGATCAGGACGCGTCCGTCGACGTCGATCAGGGCCACGGCGACGACGAGGACGGTGGGAAGCGACATCAGAAGGCCTGTCCAAGATAACGCAAGGCCGACACCCGGACGGTCTCATCGTCAAACGAATAGAGCACCACGACGCGGCGATCAAAGGTGATGCGATGCACCAGATCGTCCAGCGGCCGACCGATGCGCGGGAATTCTGTCAAGGTCTCGCAACGCCGACGGATGTCGTTGATGAATCGCAGGGCTGCGTTGGGCGAGTCTGCGGCGATCAGGTCGTAGGCCGCCGCGAAGTCGAACTCTGCCGAAGGCAGAAAGACCAACTTGCGGCTCAACCCGCGTCCCGTTTCAGGCGGGCTTCATGTCGCGCCAGAAGGTTCAGCCGTAGATCCTCAGAGGTCAGCGGCGGTCGCGGATCGGCCAGGGCCTGATCATGCTGGCGCCGCGCCCAGGCGACAGCTTCGGGCGAGGGCGTTTCGCTATCGAGATCATCCCACAGAGCCCGGCTGACGAAAGGGCCAGCTTCTTCGGCATAGGGATCGACGGGCTTGGGCTTGGCGCTCATGGCCTCATCTTAGCACGAAATCAGCTACGATAATCGCCGTTGATCTCGATATAGCCCTTGGTCAGGTCGCAGGTCCAAACCGTGGCCGAGGCCCGGCCGGAACCGACGTCGACGGTGATGTCGATCTCGGAATTCTTCATATAGGCCGTCATCTTGACCTCGTCGTAGGTCGGGGACGGCGCGCCGTCGATCGCGGCCTGGTGCGGGCCGAACCGGATCGCCAGATGGTCGCGGTCGACCGGCTCCTCGGTCTTGCCGACGGCCATCACCACCCGGCCCCAGTTGGCGTCCTGACCGGCGATGGCGGTCTTGACCAGGGGGCTGTCGGCGATGGACTTGGCCAGCTTGCGGGCCGAGGCGGGGCTGGCGGCGCCGTCCACCGTCACCTTGACGAACTTGGTCGCCCCCTCGCCGTCGCGCACCAACTGGTGCGCCAGGTCCAGCATCACCTTGTCCAGGGCGGCCGAGAAGCTCTTCAGCCGCCGGTCGCCGACCCGGCCGATGCGCGGCGCGCCGGATGCGCCGGTGGCGAACAGCAGGGCCGTGTCATTGGTCGAGGTGTCGCCGTCCACCGTGACGCTGTTGAAGGTGGTGCGGACATGCAGGCTCAGCAGGGCCTGAAGCACGTTCGGATGGATGTCGGCGTCGGTGACGATGAAGGCCAGCATGGTCGCCATGTCCGGCGCGATCATGCCCGACCCCTTGGCGATCCCGGCGATCCGAACCTTGTAGCCTTCGATCTCGGCCTCGGCGTAGGAACCCTTGGGGAAGGTGTCGGTGGTCATGATGCCCCGACCCGCCCGCGCCCATTGTTCGGTCGGGTGGATGTCGGCGTCCAGTCCGGCCTCGATCTCGGCCAGTCTGGAGACGATCTTCTTGTCGTCCAGCACCACCCCGATCACCCCGGTCGACGCCAGCATGACGTCGCGCTGGCGGCAGCCGAACCGTTTGGCGACCTCGGAGGCGGCGCGGCGGGCGGCGTCGGCGCCGGCCTTGCCGGTGAAGGCGTTGGCGCAGCCGGCGTTGACCACCAGGGCGCGCACGTCCTTGCCCCCCTCGGCGCCCGACAGATGCCGCTTGCACCAGTCGACCGGCGCCGAGCCGATCTTGTGACGGGTGAAGACCCCGGCGCAACTGGTCCCCCGCGCGAAGCGGAACACCACCAGATCATCGCGCTCATGCTTGTAGAAGCCGGCGCGGGCGGCGGCGATCTCGACCCCGCCGATGGGGGGAATGGTCGGAAAGGGGACGGCCAGCGGCGAAATGGCCAGGCCCGGCTTGCCCGCGGCGGGCACGGCCGGCGCTGCAGGTTCGGCCGGGCGGGTGGCGCGTTTCAGAGCCGTGGCGAAGGGGTCCAGCGCCTTCTCGAAAGCCTGTTCGATCTTCTGGCCGGTGGTCGAGGGGGGCTTGGTCATGTCAGGCGGCCGGTACGGGTGCGGAAGTCGGGGGTGGAGCGTCGGACGCGGTTTCGGCGGGCGCGGAGGCGGGCTCCTCGTTCTGCCCGGTGCTTTCGCCCGATAGCAGGACATTGACCTTGGCCTTGTCGCGCAACTGCTCCAGCAGACGCCGGACCCCTTCATAGGTCAGATAGCGGACGATCTGGGGCCGGGCCTGTTCCAGGGTGGGCGGGCTTTCCTTGCGCCGGTCCTCGACCCGCAGCACGGCCCAGCCGCCCTCGGTCTGGAACGGACCCACGGTCGATCCCGCCGGTTTGTCGCGCAGGGCGCCGGCATAGGCCTGGGGCATGACGTCCAGGGTCGAATAGCCCAGATCCCCGCCCGAGAAGCGCGTCGCCTCGTCGATCGACCGTTCCATGGCCACGGCTTCGAACCCGGCGCCCTGGCCCAGCATGCCGATGACGGCGTCCGCCTCGGGCTTGGTGCGCGACAGGATCAGGCGGACGCGGATCTCCTCCGACGTCTTCGCCAGTCGCAGCTGCTCGTTGTACAGGGTCTGGACCGCCTGGTCCGAAATCGCACCGTTGACGACGCTCTCGACCAGCATGTCGCCCAGTATCCGTTCGCGCGTCGCCTCCAGGCGGCGCTGGGCCAGGGGCGAGGCGTCCAGCCGCCGCCGCTCGGCCTCTCGGGCCAGCAGCTTCTGGTCGATCACCTCGTCCAGCACGCGGCGGAACAGGTCCGAGGTCACGTCCAGCGGCTCGCCCTCGCCCACCAGACCCTGGGCCACCGCCTCGCGCTTGACGTCCGAGGCCCAGACCGTCTCGTTCTGGACCTCGGCTACCGGCCGGTCGCCGGGCTGGGGCGCGCGGTCGTCCCCGTCCCCGCGCGAACAGGCGCCGAGCGTCAGGGTCGCCATGAGCGCCAGGGTGATCAAGCCGAGAGGTCGCCGATATGGGGTCAAGAGGGCGCTCCGTCGAAGGCGGCCGAATGCCCCTCGCGTTGACAGGGGTTAGGCCGGTGCTTAAGTCCCGCCTGCGCCCAAGTCGAGGGGTTTTGATCGTCTGCGCGGCCCTTCGCGCGCGCCTGCACGGGCGCGCCGGGGCCGCCATCGTTCCGGGCCTCGCGTGGGGCGCGCCTATCGCCGCCCCTCACGGGATTTCAGAGCCGCTCCTTAATGACGCTCGACCTTTACCGGATCTGACATGCTCGGCTTCGCCAAGAAATTTTTCGGCTCCTCCAACGACCGCAAGGTCAAGGCCTTCCAGGACCACGCCCAGCGCATCAATGCGCTGGAGCCCAAGTTCGCCGCCTTGTCCGACGACGAGCTGCGTATGATGACCGACGCCTTCCGTGACCGGGTGGCGAACGGCGAGGCCCTGGACAAGATCCTGCCCGAGGCCTTCGCCGTGGTGCGCGAGGCGTCCAAACGGGTGCTGGGCCAGCGTCAGTACGACGTCCAGCTGGCCGGCGGCATGATCCTGCACGAAGGCGGCATCGCCGAGATGCGGACCGGCGAGGGCAAGACCCTGGTCGCCGTGGCCCCCGTCTATCTGAACGCCCTGGCCGGCAAGGGCGTCCACGTCATCACCGTCAACGACTATCTGGCCCGCCGCGACGCCGAGACCATGGGTCGGGTCTATCGCTTCCTGGGTCTGGAGGTCGGGGTCATCGTCAACGGCCTGTCCCAGGGCCAGCGCCAGGCCGCCTACGCCGCCGACGTCACCTACGGCACCAACAATGAATTCGGCTTCGACTATCTGCGCGACAATCTGGTCTATGACCGGCGCGAGATGGTGCAGCGCCCGCATAATTTCGCCATCGTCGACGAAGTCGACTCCATCCTGATCGACGAGGCCCGCACGCCCCTGATCATCTCGGGCCCGACCGAGGACCGCTCAGACCTCTACAAGGTCCTGGACGGCCTGGTGAAGGAGCTGATCAAGGACAAGGAGACGTTCGAGCTCGACGAGAAGCAGAAACAGGTCCTGCTGACCGAACTGGGCTCGGAGCGGATGGAAGAGGCGCTGGAATCCGGCGGCCATTTCGCCCCCGACACCACCGGCCTGTACGACGCCGCCAACATCAGCCTGGTCCACCACACCAACCAGGCTCTGCGCGCCAACACCCTGTATCAGCGTGATAAGGACTATATCATCAAGGGCGGCGAGATCGTCCTGATCGACGAATTCACTGGCCGCATGATGACCGGCCGCCGCCTTTCCGAGGGCCTCCACCAGGCCATCGAGGCCAAGGAAGACGTCAAGATCCAGCCCGAGAACCAGACCCTGGCCTCGGTCACGATCCAGAATTACTTCCGCCTGTACGAGAAACTGTCCGGCATGACCGGCACGGCCGCGACCGAGGCGCAGGAGTTCGGCGACATCTACAAGATGGAGGTGCTGGAGGTGCCGACCAACCGGCCGATCCAGCGCAAGGACTATGACGACGAGGTCTATCGGACCCACGCCGAGAAGAACCAGGCCATCGCCCGTCAGATCGCCGAATGCCATCTGGCGGGCCAGCCGATCCTGGTCGGCACCGTGTCCATCGAACGTTCGGAACAGCTGTCGGACCTGCTGAACAGCTACGAATACAAGGTCGAGGTCTCGCGCGAGCTCAAGAAGGAATATGTCGGCAAGGCGAAAGAGGCCGAGAAGATCGGCGACGCCGCCTATGACATCACCTACGAGACCCGGCTGCGCGGCATCCCGCACTCCGTCCTGAACGCCCGCCAGCACGAGCAGGAGGCCTATATCGTCGCCGATGCCGGTCTGCCTGGCGTGGTGACCATCGCCACCAACATGGCCGGTCGCGGCACCGACATCCAGCTCGGGGGCAACCTCGAGATGAAGATGCAGAAGTGGCTGCTGGAACAGCGCAACATGGCCGTCGAGGTCACGCCCGAGATGGAGCAGGCGCAGGAGGCCCAGTTCAAGGCCGACATCGCCGTGCAGAAGAAAATCGCCCTGGACGCCGGCGGCCTGTTCGTCCTGGGCACCGAACGCCACGAGAGCCGCCGGATCGACAATCAGCTGCGCGGCCGCACCGGCCGTCAGGGCGACCCCGGCACCTCGAAATTCTACCTGTCCTGCGAGGACGACCTGCTGCGCATCTTCGCCGGCGACCGTCTGGACTCGATCATGAAGACCTTCGGCGTGGCCGAGGGCGAGGCCATCACCCACCCCTGGCTGAACCGCGCCATCGAGACCGCCCAGAAGCGGGTCGAGACCCGCAACTACGACATCCGCAAGAACCTGCTGAAATACGACGACGTCGTGAACGACCAGCGCAAGGCCGTGTTCGAGCAGCGTCAGGAGTTCATGGACTCCGAGGACCTGTCCGAACTGGTCGGCGACTTCCGCCGCGACGTCGTCTCCGACCTGGTCGAACGCTATATGCCGCCCAAGGCCTATGCCGAACAGTGGGACATCGACAGCCTGGACGAGAAGGTCCGCACCACCCTGGGCCTCGAACTGCCGCTGCACGACTGGGCGGCGGAGGAAGGCGTGTCGAACGAGGAGATCGAGGAGCGGCTGCTGGCCGCCGCCGACGCCCGCGCCGCCGAACGTCTGGAACAGATCGGCGCCGCCCAGACCCGCGGTCTCGAAAAACAGTTCATGCTGCAGATGATCGACATGCAGTGGCGCGAGCACCTGGTCCATCTGGACCATCTGCGCGGCGTCATCGGCCTGCGCGGCTACGGCCAGCGCGATCCGCTGAACGAGTACAAGACCGAGGCCTTCTCGCTGTTCGAGAACCTGCTGTACGACCTGCGCCACAACGTCACCCGCTGGCTGATGACGGTCGAGTTCCGCTTCCAGCCGCCGCCCGAAATGCCCGAGTTCCAGGAAATCCACCTGAACCCCGGCACCGGCGAGAACGAGATGGCCAATCCGGCGGCGCAGAACCCGGAAGGCCAGCTGATCGGCGACGACCGCTCCAAGCTGCCGGTCGAGGCCCTGCCGCACGGTTGGGAGATGACCGGCCGCAACTCGCCCTGCCCCTGCGGCTCGGGCCGCAAGTTCAAACACTGCCACGGGGCGCTGGTCTGATCCTCTAGGTCAGCAGCGCCTTCAGCACCCCGTCCAGCACTGGTCGCCCGCGCGGCGTGGCGACCAGTCGGCCCTTCCTGATCTCCAGGAAACCGTCGGCGATCAGATCCGCCGTCGGCGCCGCCTGCGGCGACAGGCCCAGGTCCGCCAGCAGGCCGACCGGCGCCCCCTCGACGGTGCGCAGGCCCAGCAGCAGCCGCTCCTCGGCCGCGCCCGCCGCATCTAGCCGATCCTGCTCCGCCCACGGCGTCCCCGCCCCGACCCCGGCGACATAGTCGCCGATGCGGCGATGAGCGACGGTGGCGGTGCGGGCGCCGTCCAGCGTCAGCCGCCCGTGCGCGCCCGGTCCCAGGCCCAGATAGTCGCCGCCGCGCCAGACATGCAGATTGTGGCTCGACCGTGCGCCCACGCCCCGCGCATGGTTCGACACCTCATAGGCGTCGAACCCGGCCGTCTCCAGCACGGCCTGGGTGGTCTCGTACAGGGCGGCTGCGGTCTCCTCGTCGGGCGGCGTCAGGGTGCCGCGCGCCAGGGCCCGGCCGAAGGCGGTCGTCGGCTCTATGGTCAGCTGATAGGGCGAGACGTGCTCGAACCCCATGTCCAGCGCCGCGCCCAGCTCCGCCGCCCAGTCGTCGGGCGTCTGGTCCGGCCGGGCGTAGATCAGGTCGATGGACAGGCGCGAGAAGGCCCGCGCCGCCAGATCGACCGCCCGCCGGGCCTCGGCCGCCGAATGGTCCCGGCCCAAAAACCGCAGGGAGGCGTCCTCCAGCGCCTGCACCCCCATCGACAGCCGGTTGACCCCGGCCCCCGCCAGCGCGTCGAACCGCGCCGCCTCGGCGTCGGTCGGATTGGCCTCCAGCGACACCTCGATGTCGCCTGTCGGCGCAAACAGCGCCCGCGCCTGGTCGATGATCCGGTCGACGGCCTCGGGCGCCATCAGCGACGGCGTACCCCCGCCGAAGAAGATCGAGGCCAGCCGTCGCGGCCCGGTCAGCGCGCGCTGCGCCCGCATGTCGGCCAGTATGGCCTCGACCAGTCCCGCCTGTTCCTCGCCCCGCCCCCGGTCGCGCACGACGTTGAAGTCGCAATAGGGGCAGATGCGCGCGCAATAGGGCCAGTGGACGTACAGGCCGACGTCCGAGCCCGGATCGAGGGGATCAGTATCCAGGGGGCCGGTATCCAGGGGCTCAGGCAATCAGGGCGGCCCGCAGCTTGGCGAAGGCGCGGGTGCGGTGGCTGATCGCCTCCTTGGCCGCCGGCTCCATCTCACCGAAGGTCAGGCTCCCGCCCGCCGGAACGAAGATGGGGTCGTAGCCGAAGCCCCGGTCGCCGCGCGGCGGGAAGGTCAGTTCGCCATGGACCTCGCCCTCCACCACGACACACGGCCCGTCCGGCCAGGCCACGGCCAGGGCAGAGGTGAACCAGGCCCGCCGGTCGGTCGAGCCGATCTCCTCCAGCCGTTCCTCCACCTTCCTCATGGCCAGGGCGAAGTCCTTGGTCGGCCCGGCCCAGCGGGCGGAGAATATGCCCGGCGCCCCGTCCAGGGCCGCGACCGACATCCCCGAATCATCGGCCAGCGACACCTCGCCCGACCTCTGGGCCGCATGCCGCGCCTTCAGCAGGGCGTTGCCGGCGAATGTGGTCTCGGTCTCGTCCGGTTCGGGCAGGTTCAGCTGGCCCGCAGTGAGAATCTCGTAATCTTCGCCGAGAAGGGCGGCGATCTCCGGAACCTTGCCGGGATTATGGGTCGCGGCGACGATCCGCATCCCCTTGATAAGCTTGAGAGTCATCGACGATCACGCCCCAGAAACAGTCTATTGCCAAAGTTTAATATCGTTAAACGATATGTAACGTGATTTTGCACGCTGCACGGCCTATCTATTGATCGTCAGGAACGGGGCCGCACCGTTCAGGACTTCCGGCAAAACCGGAATGATCATGCGGTTAAAAAACAAACCGGGCGATTATCGTCCAATCAGGAAAAACGGAGACATTCCCATGCATACGATGAACATCTCGCTGTGGCTCGACAAGGTCTGCGCCGCTTTCGTCAACACCGTCCTCATCGCCGCCCTGCCGACCGCCCTGGTCGCCATCCTGGTCCAGGCCTTCTGATCGATCACCAGACGTCCCTTGTATCGATCACGAGAGCTTTGACGACCTTGAAGAAGACCGCGATGTATAGAGCCGCGCGCGGGTTTGTCGGACCCCGCGTGGCCGTCGCGCCCTTTTATCCGACCTGAGACCCGACCGATCATGCGCCTGCTCCCTCCGCGAAATCCGCTGAAGCGAGGCGAAGCGCGCACCCCGGCCTGGCTCAGTTCGGTCCGACTGCGGTTGAACGCCCTGGGGCCGGGCTCGGTCGCCAGCGTGCTGAAGGTGGCGCTGGACGTCGCCTATATCCTGCTCTGGCTGATCACCGGCGTGCTTCTGTTGCTGCTGATCGCCGCGATCTTCATCCCCCTCGACAATGTGGACATCACGGTGAGCGGCGATTCCGGCGGACGCCAGCTGCCGTTGACGCGGATGCTGCTGCTGTTCGGCCTCGGCGCCGCGACGGCCTATTTCGGCGGCTTCATGCTGATCCTGCGCAGCCTGCGGCGGATTTTCCGCACCCTGACCATGGGCGACCCCTTCCATCCCGACAATGTCCGCCGCCTGCGCCAGATCGGCCTGACCCTGGCGGTGGTGACCGGCGGCGTCTGGCTGGCCCAGGGCTTCGTCGCCGCGCGCCTGGCGCCGGGGGTGATGGACCCCCAGGGGATCGGCGAACTGCTGACCCCGATCTTTTCCGTCCTGATCGTCTTCGTCCTGGCGGAGGTGTTCCGCGAGGGCGCGCGCCTGCGCCGCGAATCCGAACTGACGATCTGAGCTGTTTCCAGTAGGACTTCCGCATGGCCATCCGCGTCCAGCTCGATCGCGTTCTCGTCGAACGCCGCATGTCGTTGACCGAACTCGCCGACCGGGTCGGGGTGACGGTGGCCAATCTGTCCATCCTGAAGACGGGCAAGGCGCGTGCGGTGCGGTTCTCGACCCTGGACGCCCTGTGCCGCGAACTGGACTGCCAGCCCGGCGACCTCTTGATCCACGAGCCCGGTCCCGGCGAGAGCTTCGAGGACGACGCGGAGGGATGAAGCGGAAGGGGCCCAGCCGCGACGAGAACGGGCTGACGCCCGAGGACCGTCGCATCTGGACCCGGGTCACCGGCACGGTGGCCGCCCCCCGCACCCGCAAGCCGGCCCGCGTCACCCCCGGCGCCGAGGCCCCGGCCCATGTGGCGGTCGCCCAGCCGGTCGATCTGCGGCCCCTGGCCAAACCCTCGCCCGGCCGGATCACGGTCGCCAAGTCCGCCGAACCTCGCCCCGTCGGAACCCGCCCCAAGTCCGCGCCCGAGGATCTGGAGCCGCGTCGCAAACAGCGGCTGTCGCGTGAGCGGGACCCGATCGAGGCCCGCATCGACCTGCACGGTTTCGGCCGGTTCGAAGCCGAGGATCAGTTGCGCGGCTTTCTGACCTCGTGCCAGGCGCGCGGGATGCGGGCGGTCCTGGTCATCACCGGCCAGGGGCGGCTGGGCGGCGGCGTCATCCGCGCCTCATTCGCCGAATGGATGCAGTCGCCGGCGCTGCGCGGCGTCGTCTCCGGCTTCACCGTCGCCCACCAGCGTCACGGCGGAAACGGCGCCTTCTACGTAACCCTGAAGCGTCGCGCCTAGCGGCTGCGCTCCTAATTTCGAACGCGAACCTCAGGTCTTTCAAGGGCTTGGAAAATAGTTCGTCGATCAACCCGGCGCCCCTCGGGCCGGTGTTAGGATCCGCCATTGGTCTTTGACATCGTGATCGGACGGACTTGGACTCGTTGAACTGTTTTTTCGCCGTCCAACTTCCTCCGGAATTGCACTCTGTTGCACAGTGCAATTTCAGGCGGATATTATCATTAATTAAAACAATGTGTTGAGCGACAATTGCACAGATTGCACTGGTTTTTTCTCCCGGTGCAATTCAGCCTACGGCGCATAGGCAAAGGCCCGCCGGCGACGGAGCGCGGGCGGGCCTTCGATGGAGCGACCTGGAGAAGGCCGACGGATTATTTGGCGGACAGGGCGCCGGCCAGGATCACGTCGATCTGCTTGCCCATGTGATCGGACAGGGCATCGGCGTCCCATTCGTCATAGGCCGCGCGGCGATAGTTCGACAGATAGGAGTCCCAGATCAGCTCGACCAACAGGCGGGTATCGGCGTCCTGACGCAGTTCGCCCTTGGCGACCGCTTCCTGCAGAATGCCGCCGATGGCCAGCAGCAGGTTCTTGGTCGCCGCGCGGGCCCGCATCTCGGCCGCCAGGGGCTGGAACCACGACCGGGCGACAATGGCCTGGAACAGGGGCAGCTGATCGAGCGACGAATGATAGCCGGCGCTGAGGGCGCCCAGCAGACGCTGGCGAACCGGCTCGCCCTGGGGCGCTCCGGCCTCGACCACTTCGGCGAGGCGCGACATGTCCTCGGTCAGGACGGCCTCGAACAGTTCGGCCTTGTCCTGGAAGTTGGCGAAGACCGCCCCGGTCGACATTCCCGCCCCCTTGGCGATGTCGCGGATCGTGGCGGGCTCGTAGCCGCGCTCGGCGAACAGCGAGCGGGCGGCGTCGAGAACCTTTTGGCGGGTCCTGACCTTGGCGGCCTGACGACGGTTCAGGCGGGGAGCGGCTTCGGTCGGTAGAACGGAATCGGTCATAAAATCAGGCTTTTACTCTACGCAATATCGGAAACCTCGACGGAGCCCGAAGGTGACGAAAGGTGAGTCGCATTGTCGGAGGGGGGGACGGGTCGATCGTGCAGCGCCACCGGGCGATGTTGAAGAAGGGCTTCCACCACCAAACCATGACGAAAATGGGTCGTACTCAAAGTCCTTGGAACATAGGCGCAAGATCTAAGCTTAACAGTATTAGTTACCTGTATTGATCTGGGACATTCTCAACGCTCGGGTGGCTCTGCTGTGTCCTCCAGCGGGTATGGCCGCCTGGAACGTCTTGCGGAACTGATCCCGCTTTTCATGGATCGAGGCCAGGACCAGGCCCATGGGGACGCCCAGATCGACCAGGGTGTTTTCGGCCAGCTGCAGACTGGCCTCGGTCGTCTCGGGCACCGCCTCGGTGACGCCCAGTCCATAGAGCCGCGCCGCATGCTGGTCGTCGCGGGCGCGGGCGATCAGGATCAGATCCTCGCGCAGGGCGCGGGCCGTTGTGACCACCTCGTCGACCTTGGTCGGGGCGTCCATCGTGACGACCAGAGCCCGCGTCGAACGGACGCCGCAATGAACCAGCATCTCGCTGCGACCGGCGTCGCCGTAGAAGACGTCGAACCCGTCGCGCCGGCCGGCGGCGACGGCGGCGGCGTCGGTGTCCAGGGCGATGAAGGCCTGGTCATGCTCTTTCAGCAGTTCGCCGATCAGCCGTCCGACCCGGCCGAAGCCGACGATGATGACCGCGCCATCGGCCTGTTCCGGCGGGGCCGCGCCCTCGGGCGTCGTCGGCAGGTCCGTCGCCTTGACGCGCGACAGCCTCTGGCCCAGCGCGGCCAGCATGGGGATGGAGAAGATGCTCAGGGTCGCCGACAAAGCCACGGTGCTGGTCAGGCCCGGCGGGGCGATCCCCTCCACCATGCCGGTGGCGAAGACGACGAAGGCGAACTCGCCCGCCGGCGCCAGGACCAGAGCGGTCTCCAGGGCGGGGCGGGATTCGAGGCCCCACAGTCGGGCCAGGCCGAAGATGACGCCGGTCTTGATCACGGTGATGGCCAGGGCCAGTCCGAACAGCAGGAAGGGGTGGGCGGCGATCGCCCCCAGATCCAGCCCCAGGCCGACCCCGACGAAGAAGACCCCCAGCAGCAGTCCCTTGAACGGCTCGATCGACACCTCGACCTCGCGGCGGAACTCGGTCTCGGCCAGAAGCACCCCGGCGACCAGGGCGCCGATGCTCATCGACAGGCCGCTGGCCTGGGCCGCCAGGCCGGCGGTTATCACGACCAGCAGGCTGGCGGCGACGAACATCTCTCCGCCCTGATCGGCCTTGCGCGCCCGGGCCACCGAACGGAACATCGGCCGCAGCACGACCCGGCCCAGCAGGACCAGAAGGCCCAGGCCGACGGCGGCGGGCACGAGGGTGAACAGCGAGCGTCCCAGCACCGCCGGATCCAGCGTCCCGCCCCCCTGGGCGACGGCGGCCATGACGCTGACGGTGATCAGGATCGGCGCCACCGACAGGTCCTGGGCCAGCAGAATGGCGAAGGTCGAGCGGCCGACGGTCCCCTTCAGCCGCCCGCTCTCGGCCAGGACCGGCATGACGATGGCTGTCGACGACAGGGCCAGCCCCATGCCCAGGACGGCCGCGCTGACCAGGGTCTGGCCCATCAGAAGGAACAGGCCCGCCAGCACCAGGGTGCTGACCACCACCTGCATCAGCCCCAGGCCGAAGACCAGCCGCCGCATGGCGCGCAACCGCTCCCACGACAGCTCCAGCCCGATCATGAACAGCAGGAAGGCGACGCCCAGTTCGGACAGTTGCGCCAGCTGGGCCGGGTCGCTGATGGTGAAGAAGGACAGCCAGGGCGCCACGTCGGAAAACCGCGCCAGCCCGCCCGGCCCCAGCACCACGCCGGCGGCCAGGAACCCCAGCACCGGGCTGATCTTCATCCGGTTGACAAGGGGCACCATCACCCCGGCCGCGGCCAGGAAGACGACCAGATCCTTGTAGTCCCCGCCGTGTCCGTGCATCGGCCCTCCAATCGGCGGCATCTGACCTCGAACCGCCCCCCGTGGCGAGAGGTCGCGGGCCTTTCATGAATTTTTTTTAAGGCGACAGCCTCCGCCTCGGGTCTAGGGTCCGACCCCGAGCCGTCCGTTTCAGTGGCGGAACCTAGGATACAGTGATGAAAAGACTGCTTATAGGCGCCGCCGTCGGCGCTCTCCTGCTGCCCGCCGCCGCCCTAGCTCAGGACGTCGACCACGATCACGCCTGCCTCGACGAGACCTGCTCCATCGTCTCCCTGTTCTCGGGCGAAGAGAGCGCCGGCGGCTGGCGGGGCGTGGATGCGCCGAAATACGGAACCTGGGGCTTCGACCTGACCGGCCGCGACACCTCGGTGAAGCCGGGCGACGACTTCTTCCGCTACGCCAACGGCGCGGCCTTCGACAAGCTGGTCATCCCGTCGGACCGTACCAGCTACGGCTCCTTCGCCCTGCTGCGCGAACTGTCGGACAACCGGATGAAGGAACTGGTGACCGGCCTCGCCGCCCGCACCGACCTGGCCCCCGGCTCGGACGAGGCCAAGGTGGCCGACGCCTATCGGTCCTATATCGACCAGGCCCGCATCGACCAGCTGGACGCCCAGCCGCTGCAACCCTATCTGGCCGCGATCCGCGCCGCCGACACCCATGACAAGATGGCCGTCCATATGGGCCAGACGGTCGGCCGCTTCGGCGGCTCCTTCTTCGGCACTGGCATCACCATCGACGCCAAACAGCCGACCCGTTACGTCGTCTCCTCGGGCCAGTCGGGCATCGGCCTGCCGAACCGCGACTATTATCTGGACGCCCGCTACGCGGACAAGAAAGAGAAGTACCAGGCCTATGTCGCCGACATGCTGGGCATGATCGGCTGGGCGAACCCGACCGAGACCGCCGCCCAGATCGTGGCCATGGAGACCAGGATCGCCGAGGCCCACTGGTCGCCGGTCGAGAACCGCAACCGCGACCGCACCTACAACGAATACACCATCGCCAAACTGGCCGAGGACGCCCCGGGCTTCGCCTGGCAGGCCTATTACGACGCGGCCAAGCTGGGCGACGTGCCGCGCCTGATCGTGCGCCAGGACACGGCCCTGCCCAAGATCGCGGCCATCTACGCCGAGACCCCGGTCGAACTGCTGCAGGCGTGGGAAGCCTTCCACACCGCCGACGACATGGCTCCCCTGCTGTCGCAGCGTTTCTCGGACGCCCAGTGGGGCTTCCGCTCGCGCGACCTGTCGGGCCAGCCCGAGCAGCGCACCCGCGAGAAGCGCGCCATCTCCTTCGCCGAAGGTTCGCTGGGCGAGGCCACCGGCCGGCTCTATGTCGCCGAATATTTCCCGGCCGAATCCAAGGCCAAGATGGAAGAACTGGTCGCCAATCTGCGCACCGCCCTGTCGCACCGGATCAATAACCTGACCTGGATGGGCGACGAGACCAAGGCCGCCGCACAGGAGAAGCTGCGCAAATTCACCGTCAAGATCGGCTATCCGGACAAGTGGCGCGACTATTCGGGCCTGCAGATCCGCGCCGACGACCTGGTCGGCAACGCCGAGCGGCGGGGCCTGTTCGAATGGAACTACGACCTGTCGCGCCTGAACGACCCGGTCGATAAGTCCGAGTGGGGCATGACGCCCCAGACCGTGAACGCCTATTACAACTCGGCCAATAACGAGATCGTCTTCCCGGCCGCCATCCTCCAGCCGCCCTTCTTCGATCCGAATGGCGACCCGGCGGTCAACTACGGCGGCATCGGCGGCGTGATCGGCCACGAGATCGGCCACGGCTTCGACGACCAGGGCTCCAAGTCCGACGGCGACGGCGTGCTGCGCAACTGGTGGACCCCGACGGACAAGGCCAATTTCGAGGCCCTGACCGCCCGCCTGGGGGCGCAATACGCCACCTATGAGCCGATCGCCGGCTATACCATCAACCCCGGCCTGACGATGGGCGAGAACATCGGCGACGCCTCGGGCGTGGCGGTGGGGCTTGAGGCCTATCGCCTGTCGCTGGCCGGCAAGCCCGCCCCGGTGCTGGACGGGACCACCGGCGACCAGCGCTTCTTCTACGGCTGGGCCCAGGTCTGGCAGTCGAAGTATCGCGACGAGGCCCTGAAGCAGCAGGTCGCCACCGACCCGCACTCGGCCGCCCAGTTCCGGGTCATTGGCCCGCTGCGCAACGTCGACGCCTGGTACGACGCCTTCGACGTCGAACCGGGAACGAAATACTATCTGACCCCGGAAGACCGCGTCCGCATCTGGTAGGACGCATCTCTTCGAAGTGGAAAAGGCCGGGGTCCGCCCCGGCCTTTTTCATATGGAGACGCCTCTACAAATCGGGCCGGAAGCAGGAAACCGCATCGAGATATTCTACATCATTTCGATGTCGGCCTGGGCTCCAGACGCGAAAAAGCCCGCTGCGGGGGATACATCGCAGCGGGCTTTCGCGCTCTTTAAAGAGCGGACGTTTCCTCCCCGAAACGCCTTCGAGTGCTGCGCGCTTGAGCAACGCTTGCCCTCGAGTGAGTTCATTTGGCGCCAGGGCTTGGTGGTCGTCAACGGGCTTGTTGCCGGGAATCGAACTTTCTTCGACTTATCGGCGATAACTGTTACCGGAGAGCCTTATTTATCGAAACTTATTCGATAATGGCGCGAAGGGCGGAAACCATGTCGCCGCGGGCGATCTTCATCTGTCCCGGACGCTCGGCCTTCCAGGCGTCATTGTCGGTTATGGCGGCCGCCGCGGCCCGTCCGGCGTCCAGATCCTTGATCGTGACTTCGCCGGCGGCGATCTCGTCGCCGCCCAGGATGACGACGACCGGCGAACCCCGACGGTCGGCGTATTTCATCTGCGCCTTCATGCCCGCGCGTCCCAGATACAGTTCGGCCGCAATCCCGGCGGCGCGCAGCTCGGCGACAGCGGCCAGATAGTGGCCCATGTCGTCCTCTGAGAAGACGATCACCACCACCGGCCCGCGCACCGCGTCCTCGGCGCCCCGTCCGGCCGCGCGCAGGGCCGAGGCCAGGCGCGAGACCCCGAACGAGAAGCCGGTGGCCGGCACGCTCTGGCCGGTGAAGCGGGCGACCAGGTCGTCATAGCGGCCGCCGCCCCCGATCGAGCCGAACCGCACCGGCCGGCCCTTGTCGTCGACGGTGTCGAGCAGCAGTTCGGCCTCGAACACGGCGCCGGTGTAATATTCCAGGCCGCGTACGATGGTCGGGTCGAACTTAACGGCCTCCTGGCCGACCTTCATCGCGCCCAGCGCCCGATCAATGGCCGCCAGCTCGTTCAGCGCCGCCTCGCCCGCCGCGCCGAGGTCGCCCGAGCGCGCCACGGCCTCCAGGGTCTCGGCCCGCGACAGGCCCGGCGTATTGGCCGAGGCCAGGAAGGCCTCGATGGCCGCCGTGACCTTGGCGGGCAGGTTCGCCCCCTTGGTATAGTCGCCGGACTCGTCCAGCCGTCCCTCGCCCAGCAACTGGACCACGCCGTCCCAGCCCAGCCGATCGAACTTGTCTATGGCGCGCAGGGCGGTCAGTCGTTGTCCCGCCTCGGTCACGCCGCCGGCGTCGAACAGGCCGTCGAACAGTTTGCGGTTCGAGACCCGGATCTGGGCCTGGCCCGCGTCCAGCCCGGCGGCACCCAGGCCCTCGCAGGCCATGGCGATGATCTCGGCGTCGGCCTCGGGCCGGTCGGAGCCGACCGTGTCGGCGTCGCACTGCCAGAACTCGCGGAACCGGCCGGGACCCGGCTTCTCGTTGCGCCACACCGGGCCGTAGGCGTAGCGCCGGAACGGTTTGGGCAGGGTCTCCCAGGTCTGGGCCGCGAACCGGGCCAGGGGCGCGGTGTGGTCATAGCGCAGCGCCATCCACTCGCCGGGCTCGTCCGAACCGGCGTCGTCCTGAAGCGCGAACACCCCTTCATTGGGTCTGTCGGCGTCGGGCAGGAACTTGCCCAGGGCGTCGGCGTATTCGAAGGCCGGCGTCTCCAGCGGCTCGAAGCCCCAGCGCTCATAGACCTCGGACACGCGCGCCACGATGCGGCGTTCGGCGGTCAGGTCGCGGCCGCGCTTGTCGGCGAAGCCGCGCGGATTGCGGGCGAGGGGGCGGATAGGAGCGTCGGATGTCATGGCGGGGCCTTAAGCCAAAGGGGCGCCGCTCGCAACGCAGCCTGGGCGTCTCACCCCTCCAGCGTCTCCACCGTCAGATTGCCGTTCGTATAGACGCAGATCTCGGCGGCGATCTTCATGGCCTTGCGGGCGACGGCTTCGGCGTCCAGGTCGGTCTCCTCGATCAGGGCGCGGGCGGCGGACAGGGCGTAGTTGCCGCCCGAGCCAACGGCCGCGACCCCGTGTTCCGGCTCCAGCACGTCGCCGACGCCGGTGACCGTGAAGATCGACGACTTGTCGGCGACCAGCAGCATGGCCTCCAGCCGACGCAGATAACGGTCGGTGCGCCAATCCTTGGCCAGGTCGACGCAGGCCCGCGCCAGCTGGTCCGGATACTGCTCCAGCTTGGCCTCCAGCCGTTCGATCAGGGTGAAGGCGTCGGCGGTGGCGCCGGCGAAACCGGCCAGAACCTTGCCACCGGCCAGGGTGCGGACCTTGCGCGCCGCGCCCTTGACGATGGTCGGTCCCATCGAGACCTGGCCGTCGCCGGCGATGACGGTGCGGCCGTTGCGACGGACCGCCAGGATGGTGGTGCCGTGCCAGTCAGGAAAATTCGCTTGGGTCATGGAGCGCACATGGCCTCAACGCCGATCTGGATCAAGATCGCCGCGCGTCGGATAACGCCGTCATACTTTGACCCTAGTTAGCGTTATAAAGGACAATTATAAACTATGAACATCGGCTAATGGAGATAGAGGTTTGCTCTATCGCGTCCTTCTTGTGAGCGAAACGGTCGGGATGATCGGGCGGTCGGCCATGACCGTCGTCGATATTCTCGGTGCGTCCGAACGGAACAATCGCCGCGACGCGATCAGCAGCGCCATGATGTTTCACGAAGGCCGGGCCGCCCTTATGCTGGAAGGCATGAGGGCCGATGTGGATCGGCTGATCGCGCGGCTGTCGGCCGACAGCCGCCACCGCAATCTGCGGATCATAGCGGATCGTCCCATCGTCCAGCGTCGCGTCAACGAGCCGGTTCGCCTCAGCGCCCTCTCGGTCTCCCAGGCCGCCGAATATCTACGCGGCCGTCAACTCGACGAGGTCGCTGCGGACGGATTGGAACGACTGCTGTCGTGCAACAAACTGCGGGTCGCGACGACGGCTGCCTGAGGCCTTTGCGCGTTTCGTTAACTCTATGCCACTATTGCGGTTAAGCTGAGAGCTACCCGTAAAAGCGTATGAGTAATCAATGAGTTTGTTCCGTATTGTCTATGTCAGCGACGCCGTGGGCGACGCTCGCGAAGGCCTTATGCCCCTGATCGACATCATCGGCGCCTCGGACCGGAACAATCGCAGGGACCATCTGACCGGCGTACTGATGCGCCACGACGGCCAATTCTTTCAGGCCGTCGAGGGCGCCCGCGTCGATCTGGATCGCCTGATGGGGCGGCTGCGCGCGGACTGTCGCCACACCAATATTCAAGTTCTGGCCGACAGCCGCATCGATCATCGTCTGTTCGCCGACTGGGCCATGGCTCAGGCCGACGCGCCGCCTGCGCTGGAACGACTGCTTGAACGTCGGTCGGATCACGGCCTGTACAACGCCGCCTTTATGGGCGACGCCGAGCGAATCCTGTTCGACACCAGTCAGGCCCTCGCCGCCGCCTGCTGAGGCCTCGCGCAGCGAGCGCTGCATCGCTAAGTCAGCGATATGATTTTCTCCGAAGACGAAGTCGAACGCTACGCCCGTCATCTGGTCCTGTCCGAAATCGGCGGGCCGGGTCAGCAGGCGCTGAAGCGGGCGCGTGTGCTGATCGTCGGCGCCGGCGGCGTCGGCGCGCCCGCCGCCCTCTATCTGGCGGCGGCCGGGGTGGGGACCTTGGGTCTGATCGACGACGACATAGTCGGCCTGTCGAACCTGCAGCGCCAGATCGTCTTCTCGACGCCCGAGGTCGGCCGGCTGAAGGTGGAGGCGGCCTCGGCTCGCCTGAACGACCTGAATCCCCAGATCGCGATCGAGACCTTCGCCGAACGGCTGACGCCGGACAATGCGGCGGACAGGATCGCCGCCTTCGACATCGTGCTGGACGGGACCGACGACTTCGAGACCCGCCGCATCGTCAACGGCGCCTGCGTGGCGGCTGGGAAAACCCTGGTGTCGGGCGCCCTGGGGCGCTGGAGCGGCCAGGTCGCGGTCTTCGACGGGCGGCCCTGCTATCAATGCTTGGTCCCGGAGACGCCTCCGGACGCCGAGACCTGCGCTCGGGTCGGAGTGGTCGGCGCCCTGGCGGGCGTGGTCGGATCGATGGCGGCGCTGGAGACCATCAAGCGGATCGTCGGCGCCGGAGAGGCCCTGACGGGGCGGCTGATGATCTATGACGGTCTGGCCGGGACCGCCCGTACGGCGCGCATCGCCGCCGATCCCGGCTGTCCCGTCTGCGGAGGCTAAGCTGCCTCAGGCCGCCGTGGCGAACCGGACGTCGGTCGCCATCAGGTCCGACAGGGGCTCGGCGAAGCCCAGGGCCGGGTTGCTGAGCACCGTCAGCAACCGTTCGCCGCAATAGAGATACAGGGTCTCGAACCCGACCCAGGTCTTGGCGATCCCGGCCAGGGCCTGATCGGCCGCGCGGTCGTCGGCCGCATCCAGAACGCAGATGTCGCGCACCGGCACGCCCGGCAGATTGACGATGCAATAGTAGGAATCCAACGCACTTCCCCATACAGGACGCCGGAAACGATCCTTGCTCGCGGCGGTTCCGCCCATGCGCGCCGATTTCGACAGGCGTATGAGTCGATTCCGACAGTGATATGAAAAGGATGCCCATGGCCCGTCGCGTCGCGCCCAAACGTCTGAACGCCGCCGGTCTGACCGGGCTGGGCGCGGATCGTCTCGGGGCGCTGCTGATGGAGGCGGCGGACGCCGATCCGTTGCTGAAGCGTCGCCTGCGGCTGGTGCTGGCGGCCGAGGCCGGGCCCGATCTGCTGGCGCTGGAGCTGGACAAGCGGATCGCGACCGTGGCGGCCAGCCGGGCGCGGGTGTCGTGGCGCAAACGGCCGGACCTGCTGCGCGACCTGGACAGTCTGCGCCGGGCCGTGATCGAGGATCTGGCGCCGGCCGCGCCGGTCATGGCCCTGGAGCGGATGATCGCCTGGTTCGACCTGTTCAGGGGGCTGGCTGTCCGGGTCAAGGATCAGCGGGGCGATTTAGCCGCCGCCTTCGAGGCGGCTTCGCCCGATCTCTGGGCCCTGGCCGATGCGGCGGTCCGGGTCGAGGCGGCGGCGGCCGACCGGCTGACGGCGGCCATCGAGGCCCAGCCGCTGGAATACGCCCGCTGGATCGGAGCGGCGGACGAGGCCCTGACCCTGGACCTGGCGCGGGCCCTGCTGGACCGGATGGACCCGATTGTCAGCCTGGCCGTAGGCGCCCGCGGCACGCGGACGGCGATCCGCAGACTGGCGGATCGCGCCGGAGATCTGGATCTGTGGCTGTCGCTGGCCACGCCTGAAGAGCGGGGCGCGCCTGACTTCGCTGCGGCGGCGGCGCGACGGCTTCTGGCGGTCGGCCGGGTCGGGGAGGCGCGTCAGGCCCTGGAGGCGGCGCTGAAGCCGTCGGCGGCGAACCGGCGCTTCACCTTCGGCCGGTCGCCGGCGGCGGGGCCGCCGCCCCTGACCCCGGCGTGGGAGACGGCCTCCATCGACCTGCTGGAGGCCGAGGGGCGCAAGGCCGAGGCCCAGGATCTGCGCTGGGTCATGTTCGAACGCGACCTGTCGGCGCCCGCGCTGAGAACCTATCTGTCCCGCCTGCCCGATTTCGACGACGTCGAGGCCCTGGACCGCGCCCTGGCCCATGCCGCGACCCATGCCGACTTCGAGACCGCCCTGGGCTTCCTGATAGACTGGCCCGCCCACCGCGAGGCCGCCGCCCTGATCGAACGTCGCATCCATGAGGTGCGCACACCTCTGCCGATGAAGGCCGACTGGGCGGCGCGGCTGGCCCAGAAATATCCCGAGGCGGCGGACCGCCTGCTGGCCGCCCCCTAAAGCATCACCGCCCTAAAGCATCGCGGGAATGACCCGGTCTGGCGGGCGGTGGCCGTTTTGATAGGTCATGACATTGGCGATGACGCGGTCGCCCATGTCCTGGCGCGCCTCCAGCGTCGCCGATCCCAGGTGGGGCAGGAGCACGACATTGGGCTGGCCCAGCAGGCCGGGGTGGATGGCCGGCTCGTTCTCGAACACGTCCAGGCCGACGCCGGACAGGGCCCGCGTCGCCACCGCCTGGGCCAGGGCCGCCTCGTCGATCAGTTCGCCGCGCGCGGTGTTGATCAGAATGGCGTGGGGCTGGAGCCGGGCCAGACGCTCGGCCGACAGCAGATGGTGGGTGTCCTTGGTCGCCGGGCAGTTCAGCGAGACCACGTCCATCCGCGCCAGCATCTGGTCCAGGTCGTCCCAGTAGGTGGCGCCCAGTTCTTCCTCGATCAGGGCCGAGACAGGCTTGCGGTTGTGATAATGGACCTGAAGGCCGAAGGCCTTGGCGCGGCGGGCCAGGGCCTGGCCGATCCGGCCCATGCCAACGATCCCCAGCCGCTTGCCCCACAGTTTGCGGCCGCACATCCAGGTGGGGGTCCAGCCCTCGAACCGGCCCTCGGCCACCACCTGGGCGCCCTCGACGATGCGGCGGCTGACGGCCAGGATCAGGCTCATGGCCAGGTCGGCCGTGTCCTCGGTCAGGACGCCGGGGGTGTTGGTGACGATTATGCCGCGCGCCACGGCCGCGTCGATGTCGATATGATCGACCCCGGCGCCGAAGTTGGCGATCATCTTCAGCTGTTCGCCCGCGCCGTTTATCAGATCGGCGTCGATCACGTCGGTGATGGTGGGGACCAGGACCTCGGCGCGCTGGACGGCGGCGTGCAGGGCGGCCCGGTCCATCGGCTGGTCCTTCAGATTCAGCTCGGCGTCGAAAAGCTCGCGCATCCGCGTCTCGACGGCGTCAGGCAGGCGTCTGGTTAATACGACCTTAAGCTTGGGGGCGGACATTGCAGGCCTTGGTTTGCGGGCGACGGTTCAGGATCGAAGCCCGCGCGACGGGTCGTTCCATAAGTGTCTAGCAAAGCCGCCGCCATCTTCCAAAGCCTGCGACGCCGCATCGCGGTCTCTGTCGCCGTTCTGGGCCTTGGCCTCATGTGCGCGGCGGGCGCGACCATGCCCGACGGCCGCCCGACCCCGACCGGTCTGGAGGTTCCGCGCTGGATCTCGCTGAAATCCTCGCATGTCCGCGCCCGCCAGGGACCGGGGCTGGACTATCCGATCCTGTGGGAATACCGCGCCGCCGGCTTGCCGGTTCAGGTGATCGCCGAGACGACCGAATGGCGGAAAATCTGCGATCCGGACGGGGCCGTGGCCTGGATCCATCGCACGGTCTCCTCGGGCCGCCGCTATGTCTTCAACACCTCGGCCGAGGAGGTGATGATCCACGCCGGAAAGTCCCAGGCCTCGGCCGTGCGGGCCCGCCTGTCGCCGCGTTCCCTGGTGTCGCTGGACGAATGCGAGGACGGCTGGTGCCAGGTGCGGGCGCGCCGCCTCCACGGCTGGGTCCAGGAACGGGCGGTGTTCGGCGTCCAGCGCCGCGCCCTTTGCAACGCCGATCGTCCCGCTGGAACAGGACGCGGCTGACGCAGCCCAAGCCCTGGTGTTGAGCGAAACGGCGCGGTCGTGTACCCCGCACGCAACAGCAGTCGCAACGGAACCGCCTTGACCCAGTCCCAATACCCCGCGTCGTTCGACCACGAGGCCCTTCTCGCCTCCGGGCGCGGCGAACTGTTCGGTCCCGGCAACGCCCAACTGCCCGCCCCGCCGATGCTGATGTTCGACCGGATCACCACGATCAACTCGGACGGCGGCGCGCACGGCAAGGGCTATGTCGAGGCGGAACTGGACATCAATCCCGAGCTCTGGTTCTTCCAGTGCCACTTCATCGGCGACCCCGTCATGCCGGGCTGCCTGGGCCTGGACGCCATGTGGCAGCTGGTCGGCTTCTATCTGGGCTGGATCGGCGGACCCGGTCGCGGCCGCGCCCTGGGCGTCGGCGAGGTCAAGTTCACCGGCCAGGTCACGCCGGACATCAAGAAGGTGGTCTACAAGATCAACCTGAAGCGCGTCATCAACCGCAAACTGGTCATGGGCATAGCCGACGGCGTGCTGGAGGCCGACGGCGAGGTCATCTACACCTGCAATGATATGCGGGTGGGACTCTTTGGCGCCGCCAAGGACGAGCAGGCGGGCGGCTAAACCCCTATATAACCGCGGACAGCGCGGAAGGCCTCCGGGCCAGGAAGCAGTAGAAGGAAACACCATGCGTCGTGTCGTCGTCACCGGCCTGGGCATCGTCTCTTCCATCGGCCACGGCGCCGAAGAGGTGACCCAGTCCCTGCGCGAAGCCCGTTCGGGCGTCGTCCATGCGCCGGATCACGCCAAATACGGCTTCCGCAGCCAGGTCTGGGCCCCGCCCAAGATCGGCCCGTGGGAGGAACTGGTCGACCGTCGCGCCGCCCGCTTCCTGGCCAACGGCACGGCCTGGGCGCATATCGCCTTCGAAGAGGCGCTGAAGTCGTCGGGCATGAGCGCGGACGAGATCAAGGACGACCGCATCGGCCTGATCGTCGGCGAGGGCGGCCCCTCGACCCAGGTGATCCTGGGCGCCGCCGCCACCACCATCGAGAAGAATTCGCCCAAGCGCATCGGCCCGTTCGCCGTGCCCAAGGCCATGGCCTCCGGCCCCTCGGCCGTGCTGTCGACCTGGTTCCAGATGCGCGGCGTCAACTATTCGATCAGCTCGGCCTGCGCCACCAGCGCCCATTGCATCGGCGCCGGGGTCGAACAGATCCAGTGGGGCAAGCAGGACGTGGTCTTCGCCGGCGGTTGCGAGGACATCGACTGGTCCATGTCGAACATGTTCGACGCCATGGGCGCCATGTCGTCGGACTTCAACGAAACGCCCTCGGTCGCCTCGCGCGCCTATGACGTGGCCCGCGACGGCTTCGTCATCGCCGGCGGCGCCGGCATCGTGGTGCTTGAGGAATATGAGCGGGCCAAGGCGCGCGGCGCGACCATCTATGCCGAAGTCACCGGCTATGGCGCCAACGCCGACGGCTATGACATGGTCGCCCCCTCGGGCGAGGGCGCCCAGCGCTGCATGAAGATCGCGCTTGAACAGGCCGGCAATCCCCGGATCGACTATCTGAACCCGCACGGCACCTCGACCCCGGTCGGCGATTCCAAGGAGATGGAGGCGGTTCGCGCCGTCTTCGGCGACCAGATGCCGATGATCTCCTCGACCAAGTCGCTGACGGGCCACAGCCTTGGGGCGGCCGGCGCGCAGGAGGCCATCTACTGCCTCTTGATGATGCAAAACGGCTTCGCGGCCGAGAGCGCCCATATCGAGACCCTGGATCCGGCCTTCGAGGGCATGCCCATCCTGCGGGCGCGCCACGAGGGCGAACTGACCCATGTCATGTCCAACAGCTTCGGCTTCGGCGGCACCAACGGCACGCTGATCCTGTCCAAGGTCTGAGCCCCTGTTCGCCCTGCGGGTGGATGACCTCAGCGGGGAGGCGGTTCGCGCCCTGCTGGCCTTCCATCTGCAGGGCATGCACGCCAACTCCCCGGCCTGCCACGTCAACGCCCTGAACCTGACCGGCCTGCTTCAGCCGAACGTGACGGTGTGGAGCGCCTGGGACGGCGAAGCCCTGGCCGGCATAGGGGCGCTGAAACTGATCGACGCCGATCAGGCCGAGGTGAAGTCGATGCGGACCCACCCCGACCACCTGCGGCGCGGCGTGGCGGTGGTGCTGCTGGAACAGATCATCGACAGCGCACGGACGGCGGGCGCCAAACGCCTGAGCCTTGAAACCGGCCGCGGCGACGCCTTCGAACCGGCCCTGGTCCTGTACCGCCGGCGCGGCTTCATCGACGGCGGACCCTTCGCCGGGTACGAGGCGAACGAATTCAGCCAGTTCCTGCATCTGGATTTGTAAGGGCTGTCCCGTGGACGCGCGGGGTTGGATCTTCGCCACAGGTCGAGAACGACGGCGGCCGGCGGAGTCGATCTGAACGTCTGCTTTCCGGCCCGAGGTTCAAGTCATGCTTCGACCCGTCGCGGACATTAGTCCGTGAGATCGACAGACCCGACAAATCGGCAGTCTGAATAGCTCAATGCTACGTCGTGACCGATAAGCTCAGTGTCAGATGCCTGCACGACCGTCGCGACGACGAAGGCCATATCGTAGCTGTCTTGCTTCTCGTCGAAACAGTAGCGGTAGTGAAGGACATCACCCTCCGTGAGTGCTGCAAGCCTACTGTCAGCCTGGACGGCCACCTTCGCACCGTCCTCTGGCGCGATGGCAAGCTCCGGGTAGACTTCCTTCTTCGCAGATAAATCGAAGTAGTTGAGTACCATGACCAGGAACATGGCGTCCTGAACCCATCCAAAGCGGTCCGCGACGAACTCGTCATCGAAGTGGCGGTCGAAGATGTCCTTCGACGCATCGCGGAAGCGATCCATTAATCGCTGAACCGAAATCTGATCTTCTACCATCTCGCATCGTAACCCGCGATAGGACCGCTTCCCACCCGTTGCGGACGTTGGGTAGGTCTGCTTGGGCAGCCAGCCATCCTAATTCCGAAAATATTCCGTCGGCAAAACAACCGCCTGACTGAAAGATTCGGCCTCTAACCACCCACGGTTTCCAGCGGGATTATAATCCCGCCCCTCGAACTCGAAGGGAGGTCCGTTCGATGCACTATATTGCACACTGCACTGTTTTCGAGGGTGCAGTTCAATTTCGCCCCGCCCCGATTTCAGACAATTCAGACTATTCAGACGCTGTTTTTTCGCGGCGCCGTCTGAAATCTCCCGCCGCACCGCGTCACTTGACAAGGCTTGTCAACCGACCGTCCGGCCGGACAGCCGCCGCCTTATGGCGTCAGGAGCGGGGGCGACGGATTGTTGCGTGTCGAGCCGCCAAAACCGAGGGTCGCGCCGGTCTTGTCTCCAAAAGCCTGTTTACACGACCGATCCTTGCCCTTAGAGAGCGTCGCCGTGACCCGCGCCCTGACCAAAGCGATTACCTCGAAAACCACCGGCTTCGGCGGGGCGGTTTCGGGTGTGCGCAAGGTCTGAAGCGCCGACCCCCGATCCCGAGCCCCGCCGATGCGCGGGGCGGTCGATCCGGCTGAACCCCGCGCCTCCATCCTTCCAGGAGACGCCTGAATGTCCTTTTCCCCGTCCAATCCCCCCCACGTCGGTATCGTCGGCGCCACCGGCCTTGTCGGCGAGATGATGCGCGGCCTGCTGGCCGAGCGGAACTTCCCGCTGGCCTCGCTGCGCCTGTTCGCCTCGGCCCGGTCGGCGGGCAAGACGATCCGCTTCGGCGAGACCGAGATCGTGGTCGAGGATGCGGCGACGGCGGACTACGCCGGTCTGGACATCGTCTTCTTCTCGGCCGGCGGGGATACGTCCAAGGCCCTGGCACCCAAGGTGGCGGCCGCCGGGGCGGTGGTGATCGACAACTCGTCCGCCTGGCGCAGCGATCCGCAGGTGCCGCTGGTGGTCGCCGAGGTGAACCCCCACGCCCTGGCCCACCTGCCCAAGGGGATCATCGCCAACCCCAACTGCACAACCATGGCCGCCATGCCGGTGCTGAAGCCCCTGCACGACGCGGCGGGGCTGAAGCGACTGACCGTCTCGACCTATCAGGCCGTTTCGGGCGGCGGCGTCGAGGGCATTCGCGTGCTGGAGGAGCAGTCGCGCGCGGCCGTGGGGCAGGGTGCGGCCCTGGCCCGCGACGGGGCGGCGGTGGACTTCGGCGCGCCGGAAAAGTGGGTCGTGCCGATCGCCGCCAATGTCGTGGCCCTGAACTATACGCTGGGCGAGGACGGCTATACCGACGAGGAGCTGAAGCTGCGCGACGAGAGCCGCAAGATCCTGGAAATCCCCGGCCTGCCGGTGTCGGGCACCTGCGTGCGGGTGCCGGTCTTCACCGGTCACTCCCTGTCGATCAATGTCGAGTTCGAACGGGCTCTGTCCGCAGCCCAGGCGCTGGAGATCCTGGGCCGGGCGCCGGGCGTGGTCGTCACCGCCGTGCCGAACCCGCTGCAGGCGGCGGGCCAGGATCCCGTCTTCGTCGGCCGGGTGCGCCCCGATCCGACGGTCGAGCACGGCCTGGCCCTGTTCGTCTCCAACGACAATCTGCGGAAGGGCGCGGCCCTGAATGCGGTCCAGATCGCCGAGGTCCTGGTTCAGCAGCGCGGCTGACCGGACCGCAGGCGGGTTCAGTCGTAGCGCACGCCGCTGAGATAGAGCCCCACCGAGGGGGCGACGGGGCCGCACCGGGCGCGGTCCTTCGCCTCCAGCGCCGCCTTGACGTCATGGGCGGTCCAGCGGCCCAGACCCACCTCGACCAGGGTGCCGGCCATCGACCGGACCTGACGGTGCAGGAAGCTGCGCGCCTGGAAGACCAGATGCACCTCCTCGCCCAGCCGGCTGACGCGGGCCACGTCCAGGGTCTTGACCGGCGACTTGGACTGGCAGCCGACGTCGCGGAAGGTGGTGAAGTCGTGATGGCCGACCAGAACCTGGGCCGCGTGATGCATGGCCTCGGCGTCCAGGGTCTTCTTGACGTGCCAGACCCGGTCTCGCTCCAGCACCGGCTGGGGGCGGCGGTTCAGGATCCGGTACAGATAGCCCCGGCCAGTGGCGGAGAAGCGCGCATGCCAGTCGGGATCGGGCGCGTATTCGGCCGCCAGGACGCAGACGTCTTGTTTCACCAGATGGGCGTTGAGGGCGTTCAGCACCGTCTCGACCGGCCAGTCCCGCTCCAGATCGACATGGATCACCTGGGCCGTCGCATGGACGCCGGTGTCGGTGCGGCCGGCGGCGGCGATGCGGATCGGCTCGCCCGAGAAGGCCAGGATGGCGGCCTCGACCGCGCCCTGGACCGTCGGCTGGTCCTCCTGGGCCTGGAAGCCGTTGTAGGCCGTGCCGTCGTATTCGAGGGTCAGCTTGTAGCGCGGCATCAGCCTAGGACGGTCCCGGCCGGCAGGGGAAAGCCGCGCAGCATCTCCTCGGCCGACTGCGCCGCCCTGCCTTCGCGTTGGACGCGGATCAGGCGCACGGCGCCGGTTCCGCAGGCCACGGTCAGGGCGTCGTCCAGGGTCTGGCCGGGTGCGCCCGACCCGTCGGCGAGGGCCGACAGCAGGGCCTTGATCCGCACCGGGCCGGCGTCTGAAGGGGCTTCGAACCAGGCGCCGGGGAAGGGGGACAGGCCGCGAATATGGGCGTCCACCTCGGCCGCCGGACGGGTCCAGTCGATGCGCGCCTCGGCGGGGCTGATCTTCTTCGCATAGGTCGGTTCGCCCACCTGTTCGGTAGGCGTCACGCCGCCGCGCTCGATGGCCGCCAGCGCGCGGGGCCACAGGCCGGCGCCGACATGGGCCATGCGTTCGGACAGGCTGGCCGCCGTGTCGTCGGGGCGGATGTCCATCAGTTCGCCCAGCAGGACGGGGCCTTCGTCCAGCCCCAGGCTCATCTGCATGATCTGGACCCCGGTCTGGGCGTCGCCGGCCATGATGGCGCGCTGGATCGGCGCCGCGCCCCGCCAGCGGGGCAGCAGCGAGCCGTGCAGGTTCAGACAGCCCAGCCGGGGCGCCGCCAGCACTTCGGCTTTCAGGATCTGGCCGTAGGCGACGACGCAGGCGGCGTCGAGATCCAGGCTCTGGAAGGCGGCGACGGCGTCCGGCGCCTTCATGCTGTCGGGCGTGAAGACGGGCAGGCCCATGGTCTCGGCGAAGGCGTGAACCGGCGACGGCGTCAGCTTCTGGCCCCGGCCCCTGGGGCGCGGCGGCTGCGAATAGACGGCGACGATCTCGTGGCCCGAGGCGATCAGCTCGGCCAGGGACGGTACGGCGAAGTCGGGAGTTCCCATGAAGGCAAGGCGCATGGGCACGCCTTTAGAGGCTTGCGGCCGTTACTGCCAGCGGGTGAAGACGCCGCCGCCCTCGTCCCATTCGCCGCCGGCGTCCAGGGCGTCGTCGAAATCGAGCAGCCGGTCCAGCAACAGGCCCGCCACCACGCCCAGCAGGGCGACGCCGGCCAGGGTCGCGACCCCGGCGACGCCGATCTTCTGGCTGCGGGTCAGGCGACGACGGCCGTTGGTGTCGATGACCAGGGACTGGCCCCGGCGGGGCAGGCGGGTGGAGCGTTGGGTCATCAGGCGGCGATCCTGTCGCGGGCGGCCTTCTTGACCTTGGTCACGGCGCGATCCCGCTTCAGCCGCGACAGATGGTCGATGAAGAGCACGCCGTTAAGGTGGTCCATCTCGTGCTGGATGCAGACGGCGTAGAGGCCTTCGGCCTCTTCCTCCACCGACTGACCGTCACGGTTAAGATAGCGAATGCGGACGCGGGCCGGGCGTTCCACCTTGTCGAAATACTCGGGGATCGACAGGCAGCCCTCTTCGTAGGTGTAGAGCTCGTCCGAGGTCCACAGGATTTCGGGGTTGGCGAAGAAGCGCGGGTTCTTGCGCGCCTCGGCGGCCTCGGGGGTGTCTTCTTCCTCGGTTTCGCAGACCGTGCCGTCGCGATCGCCCAGGTCCATGACGATGACGCGGTCCAGCGCCCCGACCTGCACGGCGGCCAGGCCGATGCCCGGCGCGGCGTACATGGTCTCCAGCATGTCGTCCATCAGGGTGCGGACGGCGTCGTCCACGGCCGCGACAGGCTTGGAGACCTGTTTCAGGATCGCCAGGTCGGCGGGGATATCGATTGTGAGGATGCGACGTAGGGCCATGGGCGGGACGTAGTCGCGCCCCGCCGGAAGGTCAAGATTTCCCACCGTCGCACTCGGACTTGAACGGGTCGGTCAGGCCTTGCCGGGCAGTGGGCGCGGCTTGCGGTTCTGGTCGATGGCCACATAGGTGAAGACCCCCTGGGTCACGCGGACCGAGGTGGTCAGCGGCTGGCCCCGCGCGCGCTTCCAGGCTTCGACATGGACGCGGATCGAGGTGCGGCCGGTGCCGATGACTTCGGCGTAGATGCTGACCTCGTCGCCGACGGCGACCGGCTGGTGGAAGACCATGCCGTCCAGGGCCACGGTGGCGCACCGTCCCTGGGCCAGTTCGAAGGCCGGGGTCGCGCCGGCCACGTCCATCTGGGCCAGCAGCCAGCCGCCGAAGATGTCGCCCTCTGGATTGGTGTCCGCCGGCATGGCGATGATGCGCCCGACCGGAGGTGTCTCGGGCGGGTGCTGGGGGGCGTCGGTCATGAGAAGCTCTGGCGTTCCGGGGAGGGGTGTTCCTAGCGTGGCGCGTTCGTCTTGTCGCGTTTCGCACGGGGCTTTTTGGACGTCGCCGCCGGTGGGATGGGGGGCGAAGGCGGCGTCAAGGTGAGGCGCGACGCCTTGACCGCCTTCGAATCCCTCAGCGCGCGCCAGGCGCCGCCCAGTTCCATCGCCGCCAACAGATGATCCTCGGTCATGACCCCGCGCCGGGCGGCGCGGAGCGCGGCGATGTCGTTCAGCAATCGCGAGGCCGCGCGCAGGTCGGGACGATCCGAGCGCGCGCCCAGATCCTGAAGCCGCGCGAACCGCCAGCCCCTCTCCACGGGATGCTCCAGCGCGAGGGCGAAGCGCGCCTCGGGCGTGATCCGGTCGGAGATGAAACTCCATTGGTCCGCGTCCGGCGGTTTTCGGTAATGGCCCGCCTCCGTCGGAAGCCCGGCCTTGGCGTAGACCTCAAGCGCCCCCGCCTCGATTTCGGCGAGCGCCCGATCGAGCGGACCGGGCTCGGCGATATCGACATCCGGCGGACGGTCAAACGGCGTCGCCGCCCCTGTGTCGCTCTCGGCGTGCCCGGATCGGGCGCTGGCGCGTCCGACCAGACGCGACAGCAGGGCGCGCCAGCGCTCCACCGTCGTCAGTCGACGTTGATGGCGCTGGTCACCGACACGTCGTAGACGACGCGAGTCACGGTCTGGACGAACTCGAAGAATTTCCGCGCCTCGGCCGCGCCGGCCAGCGGCACATAGATCACGTCTTCCGGCATGATCTGCATGTTGGTGGCGGCGAAGACGTTGGCGGCCTCGTTGAAGTCCAGCTGATAGACCACCGGCACCCCCTTCGGCGTTGCAGGCTGGGCGATCCCCAGAGCCTGGGCGACCTCGGGCCGTTCGAAGCGGAAGACCATCACGCGCCGGGCGTTGGCGGTATTGGTGTTCAGTCCGCCGACCTTGGACATGGCGCCGGTCAGGGTCATCGGCCCGGCAGGCATGTCCACCTGGGCGACCGCGTTCAGGGCGCCGAAGGTCGAGAAGCGGCGGGGCTTGTACTGGACGTTGATCACGTCGCCGCGTTGCAGGCGGACGTTCTCGCCGAACTCGGTCGTCACGGCGGTCATCGGGGCCGTATAGGTCCGGCCGCCGCGCTGGATGCTGATGGTCAGATCGTCGGTTTCGCGCGCCGAGCCGCCCGCCGCCGCGATGACGTCAAGGATACGGTCGCTGTTTACGCCAAGAGGCGCTCGGCCCGGCTGACGGACGTCGCCGAAGACATTGACCGTGTTCGAGGCGTTGTCGGCGATCGTGACCAGAACCTGAGGATTGGCGACCTTGCCGGCCAGGGCGCGGCGGATCGCCGCCGCCGCCTGGGGCGCGGTCAGGCCGGAAACGCGGACCTGGCCGGCGAAGGGCACGGCGACCGAGCCGCTGCGGTCCACGGTAACGCCGGGCAGGGATTGGGAACCGCCCGACAGTGTCGGGGTGCGGGCGGCGGCCGAGCCGCCCAGCGTGCCGCCGAACAGGGCGCCCGAAGGATCGAAGATCGAGACGGCCAGGGTGTCGCCCTCGCCGATGATGTCGGCGGGCTGTTCGCTGGAGGCGGCGGCGAGCGTGCCGAAGAACTGAGGCGGCACCGCCTTCATCCGCTCGGTCACCTCATAGGTCAGGGGCACCAGCGCATAGCTGCCCAGGGCTTCAGCCGTGGTCGCGCCCGCATCGACCGATGCGCCGGAAGGTCCGTCGCGCGGCAGGGTTGAGCAGCCGCCCAGGATGGCGACGATGGCGAGGGGCAGGATGGTGCGAGTCATGAAGCAGGTCGGCCCTTGTTCGCGGCTTGATTACAAGTCTTTGGAAGCGCCCGCCAGAGGCGAGACCGACCTCAGGCCGATCGCCTCCGCGACGATGTCGAAATGCGTGGACCAGACCGGCGGGTTCCGAGGCGCGGCCGGCGCTGGCGGGGTTGATGTGGCGCGCTCGATCGCCGCCAGCCAGCCCAGACCGTCGAGCGGATCGATCAGCTCCGCGTCCGGAGTCAGTTCGCGATGCGGCGGAATGTCCGAGGCGATCAGCGAAACCCCCATGGCGACGGCCTCAACCGCCGGCAGATCGAAGCCTTCCACCGAAGAAGGGGCCAGAACCGCTCGCGCGCCCCGCATCAACCGGGCCAGCAGGGCGTCGGACAGATTGGACGCCTGATGCACCACGCCGCGCAGGTTCGGCGACCGTTGCAGATGGTCCAGCACCGCCTCGTTCTCCCAGCCATAGCGGCCCACCAGGACCAGCGAGGGCGTCCGGTCGCCCAGACGCTCTTCCAGTCGTCGCCACAAGGTCAGCAGAAGCGCCAGATTCTTGCGCGCCTCGATGGTGCCCACATGGACGAAATAGGGACGCGTCGCCTCCAAGGCCGCTCCGGCGACGAAGGCGGGCTCCAGACCCAGATGGGCGATATGGACCGGAGGCTGGGGCAGGCCCTCTCGTGACGCGAAGGCGCGCAGCTCGTCGCCGGTATAGGTGGAGTTGACGATGACCCGACTGGCGTGACGCAGGGTGTTGGCGACGCGAGCGTGATGTTTGTCGCCGTCGCCGGGTCGGCAGAATTCCGGGTGGGTGACCGGGATCAGGTCGTGGATCAGGACGACCCGCTCGATCCCCGCCGCCTCCAGGTCCCGCAGGGCCGTCGGATCGTGCAGGGTGGTGTGGCCCACGTTCAGATAGAGGTCGGCGTCGGGCAGGGCGGCGACATGACGCGAGCGGAAGAACTGCTTCATCACCCGGCCCTTGTCGACGGACTTTTCCCCTGCGGGGGCGGGGGGCGGGCTGATCACGGAATCGGCGGGACGGATCGCGGAGGCCAGGGCGGCCAGCAGCCGCGCCTCATGCGCCGGATCGCCCGGCGCCTCGCCCGCGCCGTTCCACCGCGCCCGCAGGTCGGCGACGAACCGGCGGAACCAGTCGGTCTCGACCGCGACCAGCCGGTTCTTGCGGCCCCGCACCGGTATGGTGACGACGTCGGGGCGCGACAGCAGCCATTCGGCATAGGCCAGACAGACCCGATCGACCCCCGTCGGGGCGGAGCGGTCGGCCCGGCTCATCAGCCGGCTGGCGTCATAGAGGATACGCATGACCGGGTGCTCAGGCGACGTAGCCGGCCTGCATCAGTTCGGCGATATGGACGATGGCGGTCGGGCGTCCCTCTTCGACCACGAACAGATTGGCGATCTTGTTGGCCGTCAGAAGATCCACGACGTCGCTCATCCGGGCGTCGGGTTCGACGGTGATCGGATTGGGGCCCATGATGTCGGCCGCCGTCAAATTGGTGATGTCGCGCTGGAAGGCGCGGCGAAGGTCGCCGTCGGTGACGATCCCGGCCAGGGCGCCGTCCGCCCTCAAGACCGCGACCGCGCCCTTGCGACCCTCGGTGATAGCCGAGACCACTTCGCTGAAGGTGGCGTTCAGCGGAACGCTGGCCGGGGCCGCGGCATTGTCCCCCATCCATTCGCGCACGCTCTGCAGGCTCATGCCCAGGGCGCCGCCGGGATGGTGCAGGCCGAAATCCAGGGCGCTGAACTCGCGTCGGTCCATCAGCACCATGGCCAGGGCGTCGCCCAGGGCCAGGGTCATCAGGGTCGAGGTCGTGGGGGCCAGGCCATTGGGACAGGCCTCGGCCACGCTGGGCATGGTCAGACACACGGCGGCGTTGCGGCCCAGGAAGCTGGCGGGACGCTGGGTGATGGCGATGACCGGGATGCCGTTGCGCTGGCAATAGATCAGGGGATCGCGAAGTTCGCGGCTCTCGCCCGAGTTGGAAATGGCCAGCACGGTCACGTCGGGCCGCAGCATGCCCAGGTCGCCGTGGCTCATCTCGGCCGGATGGACGAAGAAGGCGTTGGTCCCGGTCGAGGCCAGGGTCGCGGCGATCTTGCCGCCGATATGGCCCGACTTGCCCATGCCGGTGACGATCACATAGCCGGGGCGGCTCATGATCACATCGACCGCGCGGGCCAGGGAAACGTCGATCGTCCGCTCCAACGCCTCCAGCGCCTCGATATTCAGCCGCATGACCTCGCGGGCGCGGTCGGTCATCACGGCGATGTCTTCTGAGGACGAATGGACGATCTCGGTCATGGTCTGACAGGCCCGCTTCCGGGCTCTCCTTGGTTCGAGGCGCGCGATCTGCCCCATCCCAAGGCCGCACGCAACACGACCTTTCAGACGACTTTGTCGCTTTCGGGTCAACCTTTGCCGCACTGGTGCGTTAAACGACGCTGGGGAAGTCAAAAAGAGTTTGGACTCATATGCCGTCTCACGCCGGAGCCGCCGCGCTGCTGTTGCCTACGCCGCCTGTCCTCGCCGAGGGCGTCGCGTTGTTTCTCGATATGGACGGGGTTCTGGCCCCGATGGCGCCGACCCCGGATGCGGTCGTCCCGGTCGCCCGCCGCACGGCCGCGCTGAAGGCCGTCGAGGCGCGGCTGGAAGGGCGGGTGGCCATCATCAGTGGTCGGACCATCGTCGAGATCGATCGAATTTCCGGTCGCGCCCTGACGTCCGCCTCCGGCGTTCACGGCCTGGAGCGTCGGCTGAAGGACGGTTCGATCGAGCGCGGCGAACCGGACGCCGGCGTGGCCGAGGCCCTGGCCGCCTTCCACGCTTTCGCCGCCGAACGGCCGGGCACGATCGTCGAGGACAAGGGCGTCTCCGCCGGTCTGCACTATCGCCAGGCGCCGGATCAGGCGTCCGCCGCCGAGCAGCTGGCGCAGCGTATTCAGGCTGAAACGGGCCTGAGCCTGCAGCCCGGTCATATGGTGCTGGAGCTCAAGACGCCCGGCGCCGACAAGGGCACGGCCGTGACCGCCTTCATGCAGGACGAACCGTTCAAAGGCGCCGTCCCGGTGATGCTGGGCGACGACCTGACCGACGAGCACGGTTTCGAAGCCGCGGCCGCGCTGGGCGGCTACGGCGTTCTGGTCGGGCCGGAACGCGAGACCGCCGCCCGCTATCGGCTGGACGATGTCGACGCCGTCCTGACCTGGCTCGAAGCCGTGGCGGAGGCCTGAACCGATGAAGCCCAATCTCGATCTGTTTCCCATCGGCAATTGCGCCATCAGCGCCCTGATCGACCGCCAGGGCCGATTCGTCTGGGCCTGCGCCCCGCGCGTGGACGGCGACCCGGTCTTCTCGGCCCTGATGGACGGCGAGGATCCGGAACACGGCTTCTGGGCCGTGGAGCTGGAGGGGCTGAAACACGTCAGCCAGGCCTATGTCCGCAACACCCCCGTGCTGCGCACCGTCCTGACGGCCGAGGACGGAGCGACGGTGGAGGTGATCGACTTCGCCCCCCGCCATCCGAAACATTCACGCACCTATCGGCCTCTGGCCTTCGGGCGGATCGTGCGCCCGCTCGAGGGGACGCCGCGCATCCGCATCCGGCTTCGTCCGTCCGCCGACTGGGGCGCGAAACCGGCCCCCCATACCTCGGGCTCGAACCATATCCGCTTCCAGTGTCCGGATGTGACCTTCCGCCTGACGACCGACTGCCCGGTTTCGCATGTTCTGGAAGAACGGGTGTTCCGGCTGGAACGTCAGCACGCCTTCTTCTTCGGGCCCGACGAAGGCTATGACCAGGACGTCGGCCCGGGCGTTCAGGCGGCGCTGGATCGCACCGTCGCCTATTGGCAGGACTGGGTGCGCAAACTCTATCTGCCGCTGGACTATCAGGAGGCGGTGATCCGCGCCGCCATAACCCTGAAGCTCTGCGCCTATGAGGAGACGGGGGCCATCGTCGCCGCCATGACCACCTCGGTGCCCGAGTTCAAGGAGAGCGGGCGCAACTGGGACTATCGCTACTGCTGGATCCGCGACGCCTATTATACGGTGCGGGCGCTGAACCGGCTGGGGGCGGTCGATATCCTTGAGAACTATCTCGTCTATCTGCGCAACCTGGTCGATGATTCGGCCGGGGGCCATGTCCAGCCGGTCTATGGCGTCGGCCTGGAGCCCGGCATTGGCGAGAGCATCGTCGATACGGTCGAGGGCTATCGCGGCATGAAGCCGGTGCGAATCGGCAATCAGGCGCACGAGCATCTGCAACACGATGTCTACGGACAGATCGTTCTGCCGCTGGTCCAGGCCTTCTACGACCAGCGGCTGCTGCGTCCCGGCACGGTGGACGACTTCTATGCGCTGGAGCGGGTCGGCGAGCGGGCCTTCGCCATGCATGACCAGACCGATGCGGGCCTGTGGGAGTTCCGCACCATCGCCCGCGTCCACACCTATTCCTCGGTCATGTGCTGGGCGGCCTGCGATCGTCTGGCCAAGGCGGCCGAACATCTTGGCCTGACGGCGCGCGTCGACGTCTGGCGCGATCGGGCGACCCTGATCCGCGAGCGGATCGAGGCCGAGACCTTCCTGCCGGACGAGGGCCGGTTCGCCGCCAGTTTCGGCGGGCGCGAACTGGACGCCTCCCTGCTGCAACTGACCGACCTGGGCTTCCTCGACGCTCACGATCCTCGCCAGGTGGCGACCTTCGACGCCATCGAACGCGACCTGAAGAAGGGTCCCTTCCTGTTCCGCTATGTCGAGCCGGACGACTTCGGAGAGCCGGAAACGGCCTTCAACTTCTGCACCTTCTGGTTCATCGAGGCCCTGCATCAGAACGGCCGGGTCGAGGAGGCGCGGGCCATTTTCGAGGAGATGCTGGCCCGGCGCACCCATGCGGGGTTGCTGAGCGAGGACATTTCGGTCGAGGATGGCGAGCTGTGGGGCAACTACCCCCAGACCTATTCCCTGGTCGGCATCATCAATTGCGCCGTGATGTTGAGCCGTTCCTGGACCGACGTGCGTTGATGCGTCGAACGCCTGTCTGATCCCGGGGCTGGGATCGCCGCCGAAGTGAAGTCATGAGTCGTCTAATCGTCGTATCCAACCGGGTTTCCGCCCCGACGGACCCCGCCGCGGGCTCGGCCGGCGGTCTGGCCATGGCCCTGTCCGCCGCGTTGAGAAAATACGACGGCCTGTGGTTCGGCTGGTCCGGCGAGACGGTCGAGGAGTTCACCGGCGAGATGAAGGTCGAGGACCGCGCCGGCGTCACCGTCGGCCTGGTCGATCTGGAGCCCCAGGACGTCGACGAATATTACAACGGCTACGCCAACAAGACCCTTTGGCCCCTGTTCCACCACCGGATCGACCTGGCCCAGTACGAACGGTCGTACGGCGAGGGCTATGAACGGGTGAACCGCCGTTTCGCCGAGGTCCTGGCTCCGGTGATCCAGCCGGAGGACATCATCTGGATCCACGATTATCACATGATCCCGATGGCGCGGGACCTGCGCCGCCTGGGCATACGCAACCGGATCGGCTTCTTCCTGCACACCCCCTGGCCGGCGCGCCAGCTACTGGTCACCCTGCCGCATCACCGGCGGCTGGTGGAATCCATGTTCGACTTCGACCTGATCGGTTTCCACACGCGGGAATGGTGCGACCTGTTCACCGACTATGTGGTCAGCGAGGCGCAGGGCGAGCTGTTCGGCCACGGCGGGCTCGAATGTTTCGGTCGCCGGGTCCAGACCGGCGTCTTCCCCATCGGCATCGACGTCGACGGCTTCCTGGCGGCGCGCAACTCGACCCTGGGGGCCCGGACCTATGACCGGATGGCGGCCTCGGCGGCCTTCCGCGCCATGATCGTGGGCGTGGACCGGCTCGACTATTCCAAGGGGCTGGAAGAGCGGCTGCTGGGCTATGAGCAGTTCCTGCACGACAACCCCTCGATGCGGGGCGAGGTCTTCCTGCTGCAGGTGACGCCGATCTCGCGCGACGACGTCGATTCCTACCAGGATCTGCGCGCGCGGCTGGATTCGTTGGCCGGCCGGGTCAACGGCGCCTTCGCCGACATGGACTGGCAGCCGATCCGCTACCTGAACCGCACCTATCGGCGCGATCAACTGGCCGGCATCTATCGGGCGGCCAAGGTCGGTCTGGTGACGCCTTTGCGCGACGGCATGAACCTGGTGGCGAAGGAATATGTCTGCGCCCAGAACCCGGACGATCCGGGCGTCCTGATCCTATCGCGCTTCGCCGGCGCCGCCGAACAGATGGGCGAGGCCCTGCTGGTCAATCCCTACAGCCGCGAGGAGCTGTCGGACGCCATCCAGAAAGCCCTGACCATGCCCCTGTCCGAGCGAATCCGCAAATGGGAGGCCCTGATGCAGGTGGTGCGCGACACCGACGTCGGCGTCTGGCGCGACGCCTTCGTCAAATGCCTGTTGGCGGTCGAGGGCGAGCCGGAAACGGCTCAGTGGGCGGGCGCGGCCTGATCTAGTCGAGGTCGAACGCCAGCAGCAGGGTGCGCTGGGCCGGGTTGGCGTTGTCGTCGGACAGCAGATACAGCCGCGTCGTCTGTCCGCGCCGTTCGGCCGCGACGCCTTCGAAATTGTCGGTCGTGCCGGGCAGCTTCAGTTCGATCAGGACCGGTCCGGGCGTTCCGTCCGGCGCCAGCCGACGCACGCGGCCGCGCATGTCGAACGGCGGACTGTAGCGGCGCTCGACCATGAACCAGCCCTCGCCCGAGGGGTCGCGATCCAGGCCCGTGCTGCGATAGTCGGCGTCCCTGGGCGCTTGGGCCGGCGGCGGGACGACGACCTGGCAGCGGGCGGGCGTGCAGTCCCAGACGCCGCCGCCTTCTCCAAGGACGCGCCAGCCCCCGCCTTGGCGGGGCAGGGCGGCGGCCAGCCCCTCCATGCCTTCGTTGTCGGCAAAGGCCGCGTCCGGCATGGCCACGGGCGTCGGCGCGCGCGGGGCCGACAAGGGGCCATAGTTCCAGATGCGGTGGCGGCGCTCGAAACTGATCAGCAGGTCGCCCGAACGGGTCAGGGCCAGGCCCTCGGCGTCGCCGTCGAACTTGTCGGTGATCGGTCGGCCGTTCTCCAGCGTCAGTCGACGGGTGGTCAGGCGATCGACGCCGACCAGCCGCCCCTGGGGATCGAGCCGCAGCGCCCCACGCACCAGGTCACCGCCGTCAGATACGGCGACGAACCCGCCGTCGCCGGTCAGCTTAAGGTCCGACAGGCCGTGCAGCGGCGATCCCAGGCCTGCTACGATCTCCACCCCGCCGGCGAAGCGAACGCCGGGGGCCAGCACCGCGCCCGGCAGGCCCAGGCCGACCGGCTTCAGTTCGGCCGGAGCAAAGGTCCAGCCGGCGGCGGCGGCCAGGTCGGGTTGGGGCGGACCCAGGGTGGCGGCGCAGGCCGTCAGGGACAGGGCGACCCAGGCGGCGGCGAGACGGCGTAACCGGCTCATGCCGCCAGCTTCTTTCGCACCCGGCGGGCCGGAACGGCGGCGCTTTCGGCCTCGAACAGCTCCGCCAGTTTCTCGGTCATGGCCCCGGCAAGCTGTTCGACATCGACGATGGTCAGGGCCTTGCGGTACCAGCGGGTCACGTCGTGGCCGATTCCGATGGCCAGAAGCTCGACCGGCGACCGATCCTCGATCTCGGCGATCACCTGACGCAGATGCTTGTCCAGATAGAGGGCGGCGTTGGCCGACTGGGTGGAGTCGTCGACAGGCGAACCGTCCGAGATGACCATCAGGATGCGGCGTTGCTCGGTCCGGGCCAGCAGCCGGTTGTGCGCCCACTGCAGCGCCTCGCCGTCGATGTTTTCCTTCAGCAGGCCCTCGCGCATCATCAGGCCCAGGTTCTTCTTGGCCCGGCGCCATGGGGCGTCGGCGGCCTTGTAGATGATGTGGCGCAGGTCGTTCAGACGGCCGGGGTTGGCGGGTTTGCCGGCCGTGATCCAGGCCTCGCGGCTCTGGCCACCCTTCCAGGCGCGGGTGGTGAAGCCCAGGATCTCGACCTTGACGCCGCACCGTTCCAGGGTCCGCGCCAGGATGTCGGCGCAGACCGCCGCCACCATGATCGGCCGCCCCCGCATCGAGCCGGAATTGTCCAGCAGCAGGGTGACGACCGTGTCGCGGAACGGGCTTTCGCTCTCGGCCTTGAACGACAGGGGCGCCGTGGGGTCGGTGACGATCCGGGTCAGGCGGGCCGTGTCCAGCATCCCCTCTTCCAGATCGAACATCCAGGATCGGTTCTGCTGGGCCAGCAGGCGGCGCTGCAGCTTGTTGGCCAGACGCGACACCACGCTGGACAGGATGGTCAGTTGCTGGTCCAGCAGATTGCGCAGCCGCTCCAGCTCCATCGGGTCGCACAGGTCGGCGGCGTCGACCACCTCGTCATAGGCGGTGGTGAAGACGCGGTAGAAGTCGGTCGCCCGGCCGTCGTCGGCGGTCTGCTGGCGATTGGGCTGCTGGCCCTCGTTCAGTTCGGGCCCGTCCTCGGCCCCGTCGCCGTCGGGATCGGCGGGCGCGCCTTCGGGGCGGCTCTCTCGTTCCTCCTCGGAAGACTGATCGTCGGCGTCGCCCTCCATCGACTGGGAGCCCTCGCCGCCCTCCTCGTCTTCATCCTCGTCGGGTTGGTCCTTGGCCTCGGGCTCCTGGGGATCGGGCTCTTCGTCGCCCGGATCCTCGGACGAGTCCTCGCCGCGTCCGTCGCCCGGATCGAGATCGAGGGCGCGCAGGACGTCGCGCATCTTTTCGGCGAAAGCCGTCTGGTCGCCCGCCACCGCCGCCAAGGCGTCCAGCTTCAGCCCGGCCCGGGTCTCGATACCAGCGCGGACCAGGTCCAGCATGGTCTTGGCGCCGTCGGGCGACGGTCGGCCGGTCAGCCGCTCGCGCACCAACAGGGCCACGGCCTCCGACACCGGCACCCGCTCGGCCTCAGCGATCCGCAGGGCGCCCGTCTTTTCCAGACGGGTGAGCAGGGCCGCGCCCAGATTGTCGCGCACGCCCGCCAGGTACTCGGAGCCCACGGCCTCGACCCGCGCCTGTTCGACCGCGTCGAACACCTCGGCCGCCTTGCTGTCGGCGGGCCGCATGCGCGCGTTGACCGCCGTGTCGTGATTGGCCAGGCGCAGGGCCAGCCGGTCGGCCTGGCCCCGCAGCGAAGCGCTCTCGGGCCCCGACGGATCGCGCGGCGGATGCGGCAGGGTCAGGACGCCGCCGACCAGTTTGGGACCATCCGAACCGAAGACCACTTCCAGCTCGGACTGTTCGGCCAGGGCGCGGGCGGCGTGACCCAGCGCGCGCTTGAAGGTTTCGGCGGGAGTATCCGGGGCGGCCATGGTCTCCAGTTAATCCCTTCGCGCCTGCGATAAAAGCGGCCTTTACGCGGCTTTTCTGATCGGCACCCATCGGCCGTAGCTCAGACAGCGCCAGACCCACTCCAGCGGCCCCATGCTGAACCGCGACAGCCACAGCGGCGACCAGATCAGCTGCAAAGCCCAGACGCCCAAGACCAGGCCCCACATGCCGACATAATCGACCTGTCCGAACAGGCGCGGTCCCCAAGGCATGTAGAAGACGGTGGTCATGATCAGGGTCTGGGTCAGATAGTTGGTGAAGGCCATCTGGCCCACCGGACGCAGGGGCGAGACCAGCCAGGCCGGGCCTCGGCTCACGACCAGAACGATCAGGCTGACATAGGCCAGGGTGACGAGGATCGGGAAGGAGGCGACCGCCTCCGCCAGGCCCCGCGTGGGATGGGCGCCGCGCGCCGCCGTCGCTTCGGACCATTCCAGAACGCCCAACAGGGCCAGCACGGTCCCGCCCAGGCCGATCAGGACCAGATAGACCCAGGTCGGCGCCCGTCCGCTGAGGAAGCCCGACTTGAACAGCCCCATCCCGGTCATCATCAGGGCGACGGTCGAGAAGACGAACATGCTCAGGCTGGCGCCCTGCAGGAAGGCCCAGGACGTCAGGTTCTGGCCCATGGCGCCGGCCCAGCCGCTGCGATAGGCGGCGATGGCGGCCTTGACCGCCTCCATCGTATGCTGGGGCTGGCCCTCGTTCATCGCCTCCACCACCTCCGGCGGACCGGCGACCATCAGCCAGGCCGTCCCGGCCTGCATCGCCCCCAACAGCAGCGTGACTCCCAGGCCGATCCCGATCAGGGCGCCGGCCGGCATCGACCGCATCAGCATCACGAACAGGCCGGACCAGGCGTAGAGCAGCAGGACGTCGCCGTACCAGAAGCCCAGACCGTGGATCAGGGCGATGACCGCCAGCCAGAAAAGGCGCCGGCGCAACAGCCGCCCTCGCGCCTCATCCTCGCGCTCGCCCCCGACCAGGAAGATCGAGGCGCCGAACAGCATCGAGAACAGGGTGATGAACTTCTGGTGGAAGAAGACGTCCACCGTCCAGCGGGCCACGGCGTTGGCGCCGGTCACGGGAAACGGGCTCAGGTCCGCGTCGCCATAGACGATGAAGGGCAGGCCGAAAGAGACGACATTGACCGCCAATATCCCCAGCACGGCCAGGCCCCGCATGACGTCCAGCGTCGGAATGCGGGCCCCCGCCTCGATCGGCGCCAGGCGGTTCGTCGTGCGCGTATCCTCGATCGACATCCGGCTCTCCCCGGCTCGAAGTTCCGGCCCAGGATCAGGGTTTCGGCATCAGTCCCAGGCGATCCTTGACCGCGGGCTTGGCCTCGAAGGCGATGAAGGCCGCGCATAGGCCGGCCCACAGGGCGTAGCTGACGCCGACGATCATGGCGATGGGCAGGCCGCCGACGCCGAAGATCAGAAGGGTGGTCTCGGTCGCGCCCAGGGCCTGCATGACGTCGCCCGCCTCGAACCAGCCGAAGATCGCCATCGCCAGGACCCTGACGACCTGCACGGCCGCCGCGGCCAGACCGCCGAACAGCATGAACCGCCACACCACGCCCAGGCGCGATCCCGGCCGTCCGCTGCGGCGACGCTCCTCGATGACCCGCCACAGGGCCAGTGGCACGACGACCAGGCCGATCAGCAGCACCATCAGCCGCCAGTCCGTCTCCCGCCCCGGCCCGATCGGATTGGGCGGCCACAGCGGCAGGGTCAGCAGCAGCGGCGGCCAGGCCGCCCCGGCCAACGTGGCCAGGATCGGATACAGGGGCGCGGGCCTCGAATGGATGGTCGCCTGACCGGGCAGGTCGGCATAGGTTTCGAACCGGTTCATCGCGTCGGCGCCGGAACGTCGCCGGAATAGTCGTAGAAGCCGCGCCCGCTCTTGCGGCCCAGCCACCCGGCCTCGACATATTTCACCAGCAGGGGGCAGGGGCGGTATTTGCTGTCGGCCAGGCCGTCGTACAGCACGTTCATGATGGCCAGGACCACGTCCAGCCCCATGAAGTCCGCCAGCTCCAGCGGCCCCATCGGATGATTGGCGCCCAGACGCAGCGCCTTGTCGATCGAGGCGACGTTTCCGACCCCCTCGTACAGGGCGAAGATCGCCTCGTTCATCATCGGCACCAGGATCCGGTTGACGATGAAGGCGGGGAAGTCCTCGGCGTCGGTGGTGGTCTTGCCCAGGCTTTCGGCGAAGACGACCGCCGCCGAATGGGTCTCGGCCGAGGTGGCGATGCCGCGCACGATCTCGACCAGTTTCATCACCGGGGCCGGCTTCATGAAATGCAGGCCGATGAACCGGTCCGGCCGGTCCGAGGCCGAGGCCAGGCGGGTGATCGAAATGGAGGAGGTGTTGGAGGCCAGCAGGGTCCGCGGCCCCAGATAGGGGGCGACCTGGGCGTAGACGGCCTTCTTGACCGCCTCGTCCTCCAGCGCGGCCTCGATAACCAGATCGGCGCCGGTTACGGCCTCGGCGATCTGGTCGGTGGTGGTGATCCGGGCCAGGGCCGCGTCGGCGTCGGCCTGATCCACCAGTCCGCGCCCGGCCTGACGCGACAGGCTGGCGGCGATTTCGCCCTGGGCCAGCGGCAGGCGGCCGACGGTGACGTCATACAGCCGGACCGAATAGCCGCCCAGGGCCACCGCATGGGCGATGCCTGCGCCCATCTGTCCGGCGCCCAGGACGGCGACTGTGGTGATCGTGCTCATGAACCGTGGTCGAAAATGGTCGGGGCCGGCACCTTTAGGAACACAGCGGATCGGCGCAAGGGCGGAATCGCCCCTTGATGTCAGAATCCTGACCGCCGTGTCACATCAGCCCAGCATGCCGACCAGGACCGGGGCGGCCGAGGCGTTGAACAGGATGCGGACGAACTGCAGCAGCAGCAGCACGATGATCGGCGAGATGTCGATGCCGCCCAGCGGGGGAATGATGCGACGGAACGGCTCGAGGATCGGCGCGGTGATCCGGTCCAGGAAGTCGGCGATCTGGCTGACGAAGCGGTTGCGGTGGTTGATGACGTCGAAGGCGAACAGCCAGCTCAGGATCGCCTGGATGATGATGAACCAGACCATCAGGCCGATGACGGCGTTCACAAGCCAGACCAGGGCGGTGCCCATATATTACTCTCCTCGAAGTCGCGAACTTCGGCTTCTAGCTGCGACGCGACCATCTCACAATGATCTCCGCGCCCCTGCTTCGATTGCGCGCACAAGCCCGTTGACACCAAGCCCGCCCGCCTTCTATGTCCCGCGCTCGCCTGGAGGCCCGATCCAGCATTGGAAACGGGGCCGTAGCTCAGTTGGTAGAGCGCGTCGTTCGCAATGACGAGGTCAGGGGTTCGACTCCCCTCGGCTCCACCAGGCGGCTCTCGAAATCCTATTTCAACATCACATAGCCGCGCTCGACCATGCGGCGCAGGGCTTCGTAGACTTCGGCGAGTTCGTCGAAGGCGGCGCGGGCGGCGGTCAGGCGGGCGACCTGGTCGGCGGTGACGGGCGAGCCGGAGTGGGCTAGGCGCAGGGCCTCGGCGCCCCATTTGGCGCGGGCGCCGGCGGTCAGGACCGCCAGTTTCTGCAGGGAAGCGGCGTCCAGCCCCGTCAGGGTGTGGCCGATCACCTCCTTGTTGGCGACATAGGCGGCGTAGTCGATCTGTTCCAGCTGGCCGCGCAGGCGCCGCTGCTCGTGCGGATCGGTGTCCTGAGGCTCGAAATGGTCGCTATGGCGACGCACGCTCGAGGTCATTTTGGTCGACATGGCCGAACCTCCATGGCCTTTCCGGACGTCGGTGGAAGGCCACCTGACGTCAAGATTAGAGGAACGGAGTTAACGCCGCGTTGCGCCGGCGCGGCCGACGCCCGATATCGGCTTCATCGTCCCATCTGACGCACGGAGCCCCCTATGGACTTGAAACTCGAAGGCCGACGCGCCCTGGTCTGCGGCGGTTCGTCCGGCCTGGGCCGCGCCGTGGCGGCGGCGCTGGTGGCCGAGGGCGCCCATGTGGCCCTGCTGTCTCGGGACGCGGCCAGGCTCCAGGCCGCGGCTGACGCGCTGAACGCCGCGGGGCCGGGACGGGCCGTCGTGGCGGCGGCGGACCTGGCGGATCACGCGGCCCTGCTGGAGGCCGTCGATCGGGCCGAGACCCTGTTGGGCGGTTCGATAGAGATATTGCTGAACAACACCGGCGGGCCGCCGCCGTCGGGCGTGTCCGGTCTGGACCCCGCGATCTGGCGCGATCATTTCGAGTCCATGGTCCTGTCGGTGTTTCGCCTGACCGACCGGGTGCTGCCGGCCATGCGGGAGGCGGGTTGGGGGCGGATACTGAACGTCGCCTCGATGACGGTGGTCGAACCGTCGGCGGCCCTGGGAGTCTCCAACACCTTGCGGGCCTCGATCGCGGCCTGGGCCAAGACCCTGGCCAACGAGGTCGGGCCGGACGGTGTGACGGTCAACACCCTGTTGCCGGGCCGGATCGACACGCCGCGCATCGAACGGCTGGACCGGGCCACGGCCGAACGGACCGGCGTGACGCCCGAGGCGGCGCGGGCCGAGTCCGTCAAATCCATCCCCGTGGGCCGGCTCGGCGCGCCCGAGGAATTCGGCGCAGTCGCCGCCTTCCTGGCCAGTCCGCTGGCGGCCTATGTCACCGGCTCGCTGATCCGGCTGGACGGCGGGGCGATCAAGGCGATCTAGACGGCGAAGACCAGCTGTCCGTCCGCCGTCACCTCCAGCCGGGCGTCGGCATAGTCGGTCAGTTCCGGGTGGGGCGTGTCCAGACGGTGGGTCTGGGCGGCGGTGATCACCACGACGTCGGCGCCGGCCGCCTCTCCGGCCTTGATCCCGGCCTCGGCGTCCTCGAACACCAGACAGTCGGCGGCGGCGAAGCCCAGGGTTTGGGCCGCCAGCAGGTAGCCGGCCGGATCGGGCTTGCCCTTTTCGACCTGTTCGGCGGTGATCATGACGGTGGGCGGGGTCACGCCGGCGGCGGCGAGACGGGCGCGGGCCAGGGGGACGGTGGCCGAGGTGACGACGGCCCAGCGATCGGGCGGCAGGCGGCGGACGAAGTCGATGGCGCCGGCGATGGGGACGACCCCGTCCACATCCTCGATCTCGCCGCGCTCGACCCAGGCCACCTCGGCCGCCAGATCGATCCCTGACAGGTTCTGGCGACGGATGGTGTCGGCGGCGCGGACGCCGTGGACGGTGGGGACGAAGGTCGCGACGTCCAGGCCGTGACGCTGGGCCCAGCGGGTCCAGACGCGCTCGGCGGCGGCGGTGGATGTGATCAGGGTCCCGTCCATGTCGAACAGGAAGGCCTGATAGGTCTTGGAGGGCGCGCGGGGGGAGGCGGTCATGGCCCTATCCAGCACGCGGGCGGCCGCGACGCAAAGCCTTCGCCGTCTTCATCATCCGCCCTGTAGCGAACTCCAGGTGCGGGCGGTGTCGGTCGAAGCCGACGCGCCGGCGGCGTTGCGGGCCTGAAGCCAGCGCAGGTTCCGTTCGGCCAGCTCCGGCGGCAGTTCGCGGCGCAGGATCTGTTCGGCCTCGCCCATCTTGCCCTGCAGCCCCAGCACCATGGCCAGGTTCTGGCGCACCTTGCCCGAGGCGGCGGGCTGGGCGGCGGCGCGGCGCAACAGGGTCTCGGCGGCCGGGGCGTCGCCCTGGGTCATGGCGGCCATGGCCGCATTGGTCAGGACGTCGGGATTGTCGGGCGACAGGACCAGGGCCTGGTTCCAGGCGGCGCGGGCGTCGTCGAAGCGGCGGACCTGCTCGTAGGCCACGCCCAGCAGCGAATAAGCCCGCCAGTCGCGCGGCGCCTGATCGCGCGCCTTCTCCAGCGGGGCGACGCCATAGAAGGCCTGGCCGCGCGCGATATGGGCGCGGCCCAGCTCCAGCAGGGCGTCGAGATTGTCGGGCTGGACGGTGAGGGTCGCCTGGACCGCCTCGGCCGCCTGGTCGTAGCGACCCAGTTCGCGCAGGGCCTGGGCCAGCTTGACCCCGGCGACGGGATCGGCGGGATTGACCTCCTGTTCCGAAGCCCAGAAGACCGAGCGCGACAGGGCGTCCATCCGCTCATAGGCGGCGCGGGTTTCGGCCGGGGCCGGCGCCCGGACTTGGGCGGCGCGGGTGGGCGCCGGATCGGCCGCGAGCGCCGGGGCGGCCGACAGGCCCAGCAGGGCGGCGGTTGCGAGAAGGGCGGGCATGGGCGACATGGGTGGGGTCCTGACGGTCCTCGGTCGCCCCCAGACTGGCCGGTTCGCGTCAACTGTTGGTTAAGAAGGCTCGTCATGTCCGCAATCCATCCCCTGCTGGTCGCCGCCGAAGAAGGGGCGGGCGCCGTGCCGATCCGGTTTGCGGGGACGCTGGACGGGCTGGACGGGGCCGCGCGCCGCTGGGCCGCGATCCACGGCTTCGAGGCCAAGCCCGGTCAGCTGCTGATCGCGCCGCAGGACGACGGGATCGGCCAAGTCGTCGTCGGGACAGGCCCCGTGTTCGATCCGATGTCGGCGCGGGGCCTGTCGGCCCGCCTGCCCGGCGGTCTGTATCGGCTGGAGGCCGAGCCCGAAGCGGCGAGGACCGCGGCCCATACGGCGGCCCTGGCCTTCCTGCTGGGGGCCTATGTCTTCGACCGCTACAAGGCCCGGCCGGACCGGACGCCGGTCAGGCTGGTCGCGCCCGAGGGGCTGGATCTGGAGGAGACCTCGCGCATCGTCGCCGCCTGCGCCCTGGCGCGCGAGATGGTCGACACCCCCGCCGCCGACATGGGGCCGCTGCAGATCGAGACCATCGCCCGCGAGATCGCCCAGAGCGCCGGCGCCGCGATCACCGTGATCGAGGGCGACGCCCTGCTGGAAGAAAACTATCCGGCCGTCCACGCCGTCGGCCGCGCCGCCGCCCCGCACCGGGCGCCGCGCCTGATCGAGATCGGCTGGAAGCTGGACCGGACTGACCTGCCGCTGGTGGCCCTGGTCGGCAAGGGGGTGGTGTTCGACACCGGCGGCCTGGACCTGAAGCCCGCCGCCGGCATGCGCAACATGAAGAAGGACATGGGCGGATCGGCCCACGCCCTGGCTCTGGGACGGCTGGTCATGCAGGCCGACCTGCCGGTGCGGCTGGTGGTGATCGTGGCGGCGGTGGAGAATGCGGTCTCGGCCGACGCCTTCCGCCCCGGCGACGTCCTGAACAGCCGCAAGGGCCTGACCATAGAGATCGGCAACACCGACGCGGAGGGCCGGCTGATCCTGGCCGACGCCCTGACGCGGGCCGGCGAGCACGAACCGGATCTGACGCTGGACTTCGCCACCCTGACCGGCGCGGCCCGTGTCGCCCTGGGACCGGACCTGCCGCCCCTCTATACCGACGACGAGATGCTGGCGGCCCAGTTGCTGGCGGCCTCGGCGGCGGTGGGCGATCCCCTGTGGCGGATGCCGCTGTGGGCAGGCTATCGGTCGGCGCTGGACACCGAGATCGCCGACATGAAGAACGACTCTTCGGCCTGGGCCCAGGCGGGGTCCGTCACCGCCGCCCTGTTCCTTCAGAAGTTCGCCCCCACGACCGGCGCTTGGGCCCATATGGACATCTTCGCCTGGAACCCTCGCGCCCGGCCAGGCTTCCCCGAAGGCGGCGAGGCGCAGGCGCTAAGGGCTTGTTTCCAATGCCTAAAGACCCGCTATCTCTGAAATTATTCACAAAAACGACGCCTATTAACGGCCGATTCGGCTTCGGGGGATAAGACTGGCGGCTCAATAACGCGAGCCCACGTTTGTCCGACGTCCTCGATCTTCTTCCGCCCGGCGACCGCCTCGCCCGACCCGACCTCGCCGAACAGGCGCTGGAAGGGCTGGTGCATGCCTCGGCCTATCGGAAGACCGAGCCCATGCATTGCCGCGTGGCCGTCGCCGACATCGTCTCGGACGGCGACGCGCGGATCGACCAACTGCTGCACGGCGAGGCCTTCGATGTCCTGGACCGGGCGAACGGCCGGGTATGGGGCCGGGCGCGTCGCGACGGGGTGGTCGGCTGGGTGGTGCTGGACAGCCTGTCGGCCGGGGCGCCCCTGGCCACGCGGCGCGTGGCCGCCGTCGACGCCGTCCTGCCTTTGAACGCCCTGGTCGTGGATACGGCCGAAGGCCTGGCCGGGGAGCTTGGTGAAGCCGATCTGCAGCCGGTCGGGGATTTCGAGCGCGATCCGGTCGCCGTGGCCGAGCGCCTGCTGGGTCGGCCGCATGAACCGGGCGCCCGGTCGTCGATCTCGACCGACTGTTCGGGTCTGGTGCAGCAGGCCCTGCTGGCCTGCGGTCTGCCCGGTCCCCGGCGTTCGGACGCCCAGGCCGAACTGGGCCGCGCGGTTTCGGCGGATGGGCTGAAGCGGGGCGACATCGTCGTCTGGCTGGCCTCGGGCGGCGATCGCGACTGGACCGGCCATTCGGCCCTGATGATCGACGCCGGGCGGATCATCCATTCGACCGGATCCAGGGGCGTGGTCATCGAGACCCTGGTCGAGGTCGAGGTCCGCTGCGTCGCCGAAGGCTTCGCCACCGCCGTCTTCCGCCGTCTCTGAGCTTGGACGGCCGACGAAATTGGACTCTCGAAAAACAGTCTAATTGAGTCTAATTTCGGCAATCAGTTATTGTTTTTGCTGAAGAAAATTTCCATCTCAACTTGCACTGTCCAATAGAGTGCAATTGGATGAGGCGTCCTGGCGTCCCTTGTGGCTGGCGATGTCAAAGACCGAGCCGGCATTATAAGGGCGCCCAAGAGAACGGGGGTTCGACGGGCCTGATAAAATTCAAGCTGCTGAATTGACAGACATTTGTCTTCAGAATTAGGAGGGTTCGCCCCGTCAGTCCCGCATGGTCCGCATCGCCCCCAGCCGGGCGAAGGCCAAGGTCAGGGCTTTTCGCCGGGCGGGCGCCAAGGGCGTGGTCGTCGCCTCGCGCACCACCGCCCCGCCGAACCCGTCGGCGACGATCAGACCCGGCTCGTCCGGCAGGATGTCCTGAGGAAACTCCGGCGCCACGGCGAAATAGAAGGCGTCGCAATAGGGGCCGTATTCCCCCCATTTGCGGTCGACGCGATAGTCATCGATCCCCGACTTGACCTCGCAGATGATGATATCGCCCTTTGGGCCCAGGGCCATGACGTCGGCGCGCCGCCCATTGGGCAGGCAGACCTCCAGCAGCGGCGCATAGCCCATGTCCAGCATCAGCCGCGCCGCCCCGCGCGTGACGGAGAGGGTGGTCTCCGGCCGGCTGAAGACGAGTTCGAGATGGAGGGCGGCGGCGGCCATGCCGTCTTTATGTTCCGCCTACGTTCCGGCTGCAAGCGCCTGTCGTCCATCATTCCCAGGCGTGGGTTTCAGCACGCCTGGAAAGGACTCGGTGAATTGGACGGATCGTGGGCAAGGACGCGCGTCGTCTCAGGCGATGTCCTCGACCTTGCCGTCCAGAGCCATCAGGGCCAGTTCGACCTCGAGATGATCGTGACGCCGTTTGATCGCGTCGCGCAGGGCGTGAAGCTCCTGGGTGTGGATCGCCAGTTCCTTCTCGGGCGTATCGACGGCGTCCGCGCCCAGAATGACCTTGTAGGCGCCGCAGTCGCGGTGATCGATCACCATGACCTTGTGAATGGAGTGGAGGTTGATGGCGACGTCCAGATGGCTCCAGAAGGTCTCGCCCCAGCTGGGGAATTGGTCGGTCAGGGCGCCCAGGGAAGCGCCGGCCAGAACGACGTGATCATATTTGTCGTGCAAGCCTCGTCCCTCCATGTAGGAGATGGTGTCGTCGGTCAGACGATAGTCCATGCAGGTCAGCAGCAGGATGTCGGTATGGCCGCGCGCCCTGGCTATGCCGGGCGCCAGGGTGGACAGGAGGCTGACGCCCCCGCCCAGGGCGATCAGGCCGAACACCCCCCGGCGCGACAACGAGGGGGGATTTGGGGAAAGGGCGTTTTGAGCACAGCAGTCGGTCACGATGATCGCTCCGCGTTGAAGTGACTCTTGAGCTACCGGTGTTCGTTTATTTTGCCAAGCGGCTTTGCACGGCCTGGCTGCGCGCGATTCAACGCGCCCGCGCGGTCTATTGTCCGGTGCTGACGACCCGGCTCATATCCAGACCAAGGGCGCGGGCGCGGGCCAGAAGGCGCGTGCGCTCGGCCGGCGAAGGGGTCTGGTCGCGATGCCAGATCCACCAGTCGGACTTGTTCGGCAGGGCCAGGATCGCCCATTCGTAGGCGGGATCATGGTCCCAGACCCAATAGTTCTGACCCGCCAGGCCCCCGAAGCTGAGCAGGCCCGGCAGGGTGAAGCGGAATTTGGCGTTGGTCGCGGTGTCGGCGATGCGGGCGTTGGCGCGCAGCACTTCGTTGCGGCCGTCGGCGCGGCGGGTGCAGGTGACGGTCAGGCGGTAGCGGTCGGCCCGGTCCTGGGGGGTGAAGTCGATCTGGGCCCGGCTGCAGTCCTTCTGCACGTCGTTATGGCTGCGCTCGATCTCGAACCAGCGGCCGTCGAACCGGTCCAGATCGACCGACCGCGACTGGGCGGCGGCGGCGGGCGCCAGGGGCAGGGACAATACGGCGGCGGCGATCAGGGCGGCGCGGATCATCGGGCGTTTCCTCTCTGTCTTTGAAGAGGATACGACGCAAGCCGGGGTTCGGTTGCCTTCAGCCGGCCAGGGCCCGGCGATTGGCGGCCCAGTCCGCCCGCGTCTGGCCCCATAGATGCACGGGCATCTGGGCGAAGGGCGGGGGCAGTTGGCCCGGTCCGCGATGCCGCGATCCCAGCCGTTCGGCCAGACGGATCGAGGCGGTGTTCTCGGGTTCTATGGTGTGGATCACTTCGTCCCAGCCCAGGACGTCGAAGGCGTAATCCAGACTGGCGACGGCGGCCTCCAGCGCATAGCCCTGGCCCGTGGCGTCGGGATGGAGCGACCAGCCGACCTCAGGGCCGGGCCAGCCGTGCGGCCGCCAGGGGCCGATCCGCCCGACCCAGCGCCCGGTCGTCTTCTCCAGCACCGAGAAGAAGCTCTCGCCCGTCAGGGTCCAGGCGCCGACGACGGTCGCCAGGATGCGCCAGCTCTCGGCCGGGGTCTTGGCTCCGCCGATGAAGCGGGTCGTCTCGACGTCGGCCTGGAACTCGGACCAGCGCGGGAAGTCCTCCAGCGTGGGCGGGCGCAGGATCAGTCGTGCGGTCTCGATGCGGATCTCGGTCACAGCAGATACTCCCGCTCCAGCGCATATTGGCTGCCGTCGCCCGTCAGGACGCTGGAATAGAGACCGAACCGGTCGATGCGGATCGGCGGCGAATGCAGCAGATTGTGACCCGCCATCCAGGCGCCGATCCGGTCGGGATTGGTCTGTGGCTTCAGATAGGCCAGGGTCGCATGGGGGCGATAGTCGCGCGCCTCCATCGCGATCCCCGCGCGCTCGCCCGCCTTGCGGCACCGCCCGGCCAGAACCGACAGCCGTTCGTTCGGCGTCTCCACCCCGGCCCAGAGGGTGTGGCTGCGGTGGTCGTCGCCGAAGGCCCCGACGCCTTTCAGCACGATCTTGAACGGGCCGCCGGCGACGCGGGCCAGTTCGGACGCCAGGTCGTCGGCACGGCGTTCGTCAGTCTCGCCGTAGAAGGCCAGGGTGACATGCAGGGCGTCCAGCGGCCGCCAGCGCGCCCCGGGCAGGCCCGACTGGCGCCGTTTCAGTGTCTCGCCGACATCCGGCGGCAGGGTCAGGGCGGTGAACAGGCGCAACATGCGACCGAAGGTAGCGGCCGGAACAGGCCCGTCCAAGTCCGGTTTTCCTTGCAGTGGGGGCCAAGGCTCCCGATATTCAGAGCCTGTGACCGGAGAAGTCTCTTCGGCCAATCGGAGAAAGTTCGTCGCCATGAGCGATTTCAACAACGGCTACGCCCGTCCGCTGCCCCAGACCGCCGACATGTCGGTCGACGCCGGCCTGCGCGGCTTCATGCTGGGCGTCTATAACAAGCTGGCCCTGGGTCTCGTGGTCGCCGCCGCCCTGGCCTATGTGACCGGCAATGTGCCGGCGGTTCAGCAACTGCTGTTCGGCGTCACGGCCGAGGGCCGCGTCGGCCTGACCATGCTGGGCATGATCGTCCAGTTCTCGCCGCTGGTGCTGCTGTTCGGCTCGATGTTCTTCATGAAGAACCCGACGGCCAAGGGCGTGAACCTGCTGTACTGGGCGGTGGTCGCCTCGATCGGCGCCGGCCTGGGCATCCTGTTCCTGCGCTACACCGGCGCCTCGCTGGCCTCGACCTTCCTGGTCACGGCGGCGGCCTTCGGCGGTCTGAGCCTGGTGGGTTACACCACCAAGAAGGACCTGAGCGGCATGGGCACCTTCCTGATCTTCGGCGTGATCGGCCTGATCATCGCCTCGATCGTCAACATGTTCATGCAATCCGGGACCTTCTATCTGATCATCTCGGGTCTGGGCGTGCTGATCTTCGCGGGCCTGATCGCCTATGACACCCAGCGCCTGAAGATGACCTACTACGCCCTGGGCGGCGACCAGAACGCGATGGGCGTGGCCACCGGCTTCGGCGCCCTGAGCCTGTTCATCAACTTCGTGAACCTGTTCCAATTCCTGCTCGCCTTCATGGGCGGCAACCGGAACTGAGGTCGGTCAAAAGACGGATCTGGAAAGGGCCCCTGGCGGGGCCCTTTCTTTTTGAGGTCAGTCGATCACCTGAAATTTCCGGGAGTCGAACACCCGCAGAGCGGCGACCAGATCGCGGCCGCGCTTCAGGATCTGGCCGCCTTCGCCGATGACGGCCCACTGGCCCTGTCGGGCCTGGAGGGCGGGGCGTTTTTCGATCCGGTAGGCGGGGGCGTCGCCGGAGCGGCGGAAGACGGCGAACTCGGCGAAGTCCTTGTGGCCGACCACGGCGTAGTCGCGCCATTCCCCCTGGGCGACCATGCGGCCGTAGACCCGCAGAATCAGGTCCAGTTCGCGCCGGTCGAAGAAGACCGGGCCGACCAGGGGCAGGGGTTGGGGCTGGGGCTGGGCCTCGTGCGGGGTCGTGCTCATGGCTTTGAACTTAGTCGTCCGCGCGCGAGACGCCAGAGGGGGCGCCGAGGCGACGTCGACGCCCTGCGGCACGGGGCGGCCAAAGAAAATTCATGCGACACCAAATGGCCTCGTTTCGGTCCTTCGCCCGCCTGTTTGGACGGCGAAATATCGATCATCGGCTCGTCGGAGTTCGGAAGCGTCCGGATCCTGAACAGCCCCCCAGCCCCCCTGGATGTTTCCACAAAGGGCTCCGGCGGCCGATGCTTCCTCCAAGCGAGCGCCCGCCTTGCCGATCCCCTCCCCCTCCCAGGCAAGGCGGGTGTTTCGCTGTCTGGAGCCTGGCTCGGGTCGGATGCGTCACGGTCGACGCCCGACCCGAGGCCTTTCAGCCTCAGGCAGGTTTCAGGCCGTCGGCGGAATATCCAGGCTCATCGTCACCGTCTCTCCATTCCGGGTCGCCTCGATCGCGACCGCGCCCGTCGCGCCACGCAGGGCCTCCGCCGCCGCGCGGGCGTCGGCGACCGGCAGGCCGTCCACCGCCGTGATGAGATCCCCGGCGACCAGTTCGCCCTGGGCCGCCGGCGTCCCGCCCTCGACCGCGGCGACCTGAACCTCGCCGTCCAGATCGCGCAGGGTCGCCCCATAGGCCAGGACCCGATCCACGCCGATGTGAATCGGGCTGTCGACCGGGGTCTCGACCGACAGGGCGGCGGTCGCCTCGTGTCCGCCGCGCAGATAGACGACGCTCAAGGTCGAGCCCGGCGCGGCGATCCCCACCGTGGCGTTGACCGAGCCGGCGTTGACCACCGGCCGGCCCTGGATCCGGGTGACGACGTCCTCGTCTCGCAGGCCGGCCCGTTCGGCCGGCGATCCGGGGGCCACGTCGGCGACGATGGCGCCGCGCACGATGCCCAGCCGCATCTGGCGGGCGCGCTCGGCGGTCAGCGAGGCGAAGATGGCGCCGGTCTCGCCGCGCTTGACCTCGCCGTGAGTCCGCAGCTGGTCGGCGACATACAGCATGATCCGCGTCGGCACGGCGAAGGCGATGCCGTCGTTGCCGCCGCCCATCCCGCCCGACAGGATTGAGGTGTTGATGCCGATCAGCCGACCGCGGCTGTCCAGCAGCGGCCCGCCGGAGTTGCCCGAGTTCACCGCCGCGTCGGTCTGGATATAGTCCTCGACCGCATCGCCCAGGCCCGAGCGGTTCAGGCCCGAGACGACGCCCATGGTCAGGGTCTGGTCCAGGCCCAGCGGGTATCCCACCGCGAAAGCCAGGTCGCCGGTGCGCAGGGTGTCGGAATCGACCGTCTGGACCTGTTTCAGGTTCAGCGGCCGGCCGTCGGGCACGATCCGCAGCACGGCGATGTCGGTGGCCTTGTCCGCCCCGACCAGGACCGCGTCGAACAGGCGGCCGTCGGTCAGGTCGACGGTGAATTTCCGTCCGTTCTCGACCACGTGGTTGTTGGTGATGAGAATGCCCTGGGCCGCGTCGACGATGACGCCGGAGCCCGAGGCATAGGGTTTGGGATCGTCGGCGTCGGAACTGGGCCCGCTCGACTGGCCCAGGGTCGTGACCTGGACCACGGCGGGCAGGGAGGCCTCGAGCCCAGGCGCGAAGGTGAAGACGCCGCGCCGGGCGTCATAGGGCAGGGCGCTCGGGCCGACCTGCATCAGGGCCGGCTGCAGCAGGGCCGGCTGGGCCAGGGCCGGGCCGGAACAGACCAGCAGGGCCAGGGCGACGGCCGCAGAGGAGACGGCCTGTGAGCGGAGCGGCATCGGGTATTTCCTTGATCAGATCGCGACCCTAGCCCGAGTTGGGGCGCGTGACGATGGGGCCGCGATATGGGCGGCGACGTGAAAGAGGGCTTGCGTCCCGGCGGCTCCCGCGTGACCATCGCAGCCTTGACGGTTTTGGGGACCCCGTATGAGCCAGACGACGATCGACCGCGCGCGCCGCAACTCGACGGCTTTCGATCGCCTGTTCCTCGACCATCCGCGCGATGTCGAGGAGACCTATCTCCAGCACATGGCCGCATCGGCCGCCTTTGGTTTCAGCCTGCTGAGACTGGCCGGCGCGGCTTTCATCCACGCTCTGGTTCCGGGCCTGCACAAGACCACCGTCTCCACCGCCGTCCGCGCCATGGCGCATGACATGGGCGGTCGGGCCGAGGAGGCGAAACTGAGCCGGATGCGCGACGCGGGCGTCTGGGACGTGGGTCTCTGATCGTTCCGGACCCACCCGGTCATGCAATTGCCGGGGTTCGTGCTATATAGGCCGGCTAAACCCCAAGCAGGATCGCCGCCTTGAGCATCACGCTCGACCTTTCTCGTGTCTCCAGCACCGCCGCCAAGGCTCCCGTCAACCTGTCCGGTCTGACGCGCGCGGGCCTGCGCCAGGCCCTGATCGACGCCGACGTCTGCCCGCCCGAAAAGGCCAAGATGCGCGCCAGCCAAGTGTGGGGCTGGATCCACCACTACGGCGTCACCGAGTTTTCGGCCATGAGCAATGTGGCCAAGGACATGCAGGTCAAGCTGGCCGAGCATTTCACCCTGGCCCGGCCCGAGATCGTCGAACGTCAGGTGTCGAAGGACGGCACGCGCAAATGGCTGATCCGCACGGCGCCGGGCATCGAGATCGAGACCGTCTACATCCCCGACGTGGGCCGGGCCGGGGCGCTTTGCGTGTCCAGCCAGGTCGGCTGCACCCTGAACTGCACCTTCTGCCACACCGGCACCCAGAAGCTGGTCAGGAACCTGACCGCCGCCGAGATCGTGGCCCAGGTCCAGGTTGCCCGCGACGACCTGGAGGAATGGCCGTCGCCGAAGGAAGATCGCCGCCTGTCCAACATCGTCTTCATGGGCATGGGCGAGCCGCTCTATAATCTGGACCACGTCGCCGACGCGATCGACATCATCTCGGACAATGAGGGCATCGCCCTTTCGCGGCGCCGGATTACTGTCTCGACCTCGGGCGTCGTGCCGCAGCTGGACGCCCTGGGCACACGCACGGCGGCCATGCTGGCCATCAGCCTGCACGCCACCAACGACGCCCTGCGCGACGTCCTGGTGCCGCTGAACAAGAAATATCCGCTGGACCAGCTGATGGCGGGCATCCGCGCCTATCCGGGCCTGTCCAACGCGCGCCGGGTGACATTCGAATACGTCATGCTGAAGGGCGTCAACGACAGCCCCGAAGAGGCGCGGGCCCTGCTGAAGCTGATCGAGGGCATTCCGGCCAAGATCAACCTGATCCCGTTCAACCCCTGGCCGGGCGTCGAATACGAATGCTCGGACTGGAAGACCATCGAGCGGTTCGCCGCCATTCTGAACAAGGCCGGCTACGCCTCGCCCATCCGCACCCCCCGCGGCCGCGACATCCTGGCCGCTTGCGGCCAGCTGAAGTCCGAAAGCGAAAAGGTGCGGGCGAGCGCCGTGAGGAAGGCGGAGCAGGCCGCGGCCTGACCGCGGGCGGTTGCCGCCTTCGACCGTCGACCCTAACTCACACGGATGACCTTCCTCGAACGGCTCGGCGTCGATAAGCCCATCATCCAGGCGCCGATGGCGGGGGTGTCGACACCCCTGATGGCGGCCGAGGTTTCCAACGCCGGAGCGCTGGGGTCGATCGCGGTGGGCGCGACGGATGCGGCTGGCGCGGCCCGGATGATCGCCGAGACGCGGGCGCTGACGGGCCGGGCCTTCAACGTCAATCTGTTCGTCCATGCCGCGCCGCGTCCCGACGCGGCGGTCGAGGCGGCCTGGCTCGCCGCGCTGGCGCCGAGGTTCGAGGCGTTCGGCGCCCGGCCGCCGGAAACCCTGCGGACCATCTACCAGAGCTTCGCCGACGATGACGCCATGCTGGCCACCCTGATCTCGGATGCGCCATCGGTGGTCAGTTTCCATTTCGGCCTTCCCGACGCGGCCAAGGTGCGGGCGCTGAAACAGGCCGGCTGCGTTCTGATCGCGACCGCGACCAGTCTGGACGAGGCCCTGGCCTGCCGGGACGTGGGCATGGATGCGGTCGTGGCCCAGGGCTGGGAGGCGGGCGGCCATCGCGGGATCTTCGATCCCGACGGGGACGACAGCCGGCTGGGAACCTTCGCCCTGACGCGACTGCTGGTGCGCGAGGCCGGCCTTCCGATCATCGCGGCGGGCGGGATCATGGACGGTGCGGGCGTGCGGGCCGCCCTGGACCTGGGCGCCGTCGCCGCCCAGCTGGGCACAGCCTTCATCGCCTGTCCCGAGAGTATTGCAGACGCCGCCTATCGCGCAGCCCTGATGAGCGAGGCGGCGAATTACACGACGATGACGCGGGCGATCTCGGGCCGACCGGCGCGGGGCCTGCGTAATCGGTTCACCGAATGGGGGAGGGGGCGCGAGGCCGCCGCGCCCGCCTATCCGATCGCCTATGACGCCGGAAAGGCGCTGAACGCGGCGGCGAAGACGACCGGGGAAACCGGCTACGGCGCCCAGTGGGCAGGCCAGGGCGCGCCGCTCGCGCGGGCGCTTCCGGCGGGGGAACTGGTCGCGGCGCTGATGGCGGAGCTGGCGGCGGGGGCTTGAGCGGCCGCTAGAAATCCAGATCCGCGTACCAGGCCGACGGCGGCACGCCGACGAAGCGGTCGGCAAGCAGGGGGCGGAAGCAGGGGCGGGACTTGAGCTTGGAGTACCAGGTCTTCAGCGCCGGCCAGTTGGCCCACTGGATTTCGCCGAAATAGTCGAGGACCGACAGGTGGGCGGCGGCGATCAGGTCGGCCTGGCTGAGACGGCGGCCGGCCAGCCAGTCGCGGGCGACGACCAGATCCTCGAGCATGGCGAGGTGGGATTTCAGAGCGTCGCGGCCGTGGCGCAGGGCGCGGGCCTCGGGCGGGCCCAGCTTGAGCAGGGGTTTCTCCATCCGCTCGTGCAGCAGGACGGCGTCGACCTCGTCGGTGAAGCGGCGTTCGAACCAGCCGGTCAGGCGGCGCGCCTCGGCCCGTTCGGCCGGGTCGGCGGGCAACAGCAGGGGCGCTTTCTGCTGATCCTCGATCCAGCCCAGGACGGCGGGCAGTTCGCACAGGGTCAGGGGTCGGCCCCGGTCCGTGGTCTGGATCACCGGCGGCAGGCCCGAGGGATTGAGGGCGTTGACGGGGCAGTCGTCCTCCCACGGACGAACCGGCGTATCGGTCCATTCGATCCGCGCCTCGCCCAGCCCCAGACGGGCCGCGCGCGAAGCCGGCTGGAAGGGGAAGTGGAACAGGACGCAGGAACCGGACATCACCGCTTAATGCGCGGGCACCCGTTAATGTCCATTTACCGGATCAGGACCAGGGGCCTTTGCGCGGGGTCGCGGAGCCGGAAGCCGGACGCGGCGTCGCGTCGATCTCGGACGGAGTCGAGGGCGGAGAGGGCGCGTCCGGCGTCGGCGTGTCGGCGGGCGGCGAGACGCGGGGGGCGCGACCGCGCGGGTCGGCGTGGATCAGGATGTCGGCGGTCGGATAATGGCTGAGGATCCGGTTTTCGGCCTCGACGACGATGGCGTGGGCGGCGTCCAGGGTCAGGTCGGGGTCCAGGTCGATGTGCATCTGGACCATCATGCTCGGGCCCGCCATGCGGGTGCGAAGCTGGTGGACGCCCGAGACGCGGGGGTCGGACAGGACGGCCTGGGCGATGGCGGCGCGGTCCGCCTCGGGCGCCGCCTGGTCCAGCAGATGATCGGCGGCGGCCTTCAGCATGCCGATCGCGCCCCAGAACAGCCAGACGGCGACCACCAGTCCGGCGGCGGCGTCCAGGCCCGGCGCGCCGAGGAAGGCCCCCGAGACGACCCCGATCAACACCACCAGATTGGCGGCCAAATCGGCGGCGTAGTGGGCGCGGTCGCCGGCGACGGCGAGGGAGCCGGTCTTCTTCAGGGCGCGGGTCTGCATCCATACCAGCCAGGCGGTGATGGCGATGGAGGCGATCACCACCCCCACGGCCCAGGCGCCGGCGGTGACGGGGCGGGGGTCGAAGATGCGCTGGACGCCCTCCCAGCCGATGAAGACGGCGGAGGCGAAGACCAGACCGGCCTGGACCAGGGCGGCCAAGGCCTCGCCCTTGCCGTGGCCGTAGCGATGATCCTCGTCCGGCGGCGCGGCGGCCCAGCGCACGGCGTAGAAGGTCGCCAGCGAGGCGACCAGATCCAGCACAGAATCCGTCAGGGTGGCCAGGATCGAGACCGAGCCGGACGCGCCCAGGGCGAAGGCCTTCAACGTGATCAGCACCAGGGCCACCCCGACCGACAGGCGGGTGATCCGCCGGGTGGCGAGGTTGGCGTCCTCGATCGGCGGCGGTGCGGGCGGCGTGGGTGCGGGCGACGGCGTCATTCAGGCCCCTTGTCGCGCAATCGGGGAGGAATTCCAACCGCGTCTCCCTAATTCGACCGCCCCGAATAGATTGGTGGGAACGTTAGGGTTAAGGACACAAAGCAGCGCTATGTCTGTTGGGGTTCATTATGATGGGCATCGGTCGTGGGGACGACATGAGCGCTGACGAACGGTGGATCGCGAGAAGCGAGGCCCTGACCCGGCTGGGGGTCAAGGCCCAGACCTTGTACGCCTATGTCAGCCGAGGTCGGATCGCGGCGAGGCCCGATCCGACCGACCCGCGACGCAGTCTCTACGCCGTGTCCGACGTGGCCCGACTGTGCGGCGACGTGGACCCGGCCGCCGCCGAGGGCGCCGAGGTGCGCGCGCCCATCGTCGGGGCGGCCGCACGGGGAGAGGCCGATATCCAGTCCTCGGTGGCGCTGATCGCCGACGGACGGTTGTTCTATCGCGGTCTGGACGCCGTGCAGTTGGCCGAAGCCGCCACGGTCGAGGCGACGGCCCGCACCCTGTGGGACGCGCGTGAGGCCGATCCATTCGCGGGGCTGAAACCCCGGATCGATCCTATCGTGGGCGGATCGACCCAGAGGCGGATCCTGGCCGTGCTGGGGCGGCGCGCCATAGAGGATCGTTCGCTGCGGGCGCATGATCCCGCCAGCCTGAAACACGAGGCCGCCTCGGTGCTGAGCGAGGTGGTGGACAGCGTCTCGGGACCAGGGCCGCGCCTCTATCTGCACCAGAGGCTGGCGCGCGGGTTCAAGTCGGCCGAACGCGACAGCCATCTGATCCGCCGGGCCATGGTGCTCGGCGCAGATGCGGTGCTGGACGACGCGGTGCTGGCGACGCGGGCGGCGGCCTGCGGGGGGGCGCCCCTCGCCGGGGCCGTGATGGCGGGCGTGACCACCCTGACGGGACGGCCCCTGGCCGAGATGGAGGAGGCGGCCGCCTATGTAGGCGAGGCGCGCCGCGACCCCTCTGGCGCGGCGCGGCGCTGGATCGGGCTGAGGGGCTGCGCGCCCGGCTTTTCGGGCGATACGGAGTTCGGGCGGGTCGATCCGCGGGCGCCGGCCCTGCTGGAGGCGGCGGACCTGGCGGCCGATCTGAAATCGGTCTGGACCGAGGGCGAGACGATCGGGGGCCAGCCCCCCGCCTTCGCCCTGGCCCTGGCCCTGACGGCGCGGCGGCTGGACCTGGGCCCGACCGGCGCGGGGGACCTGCTGATCCTGGGACGCCTGGTCGGTCTTCTGGCCCATGCGGTGGATCAGGCGACGGACGGCTCGCCTATCCGGGCCAGATTGCGCTATGTGGGTCCGGAGCCGGGCTCCCACTGACACCACCGGCTCCACGGGGATCACATGTCTGACTGGCTCGCGGCGATCATTCTTGGTCTGGTCGAAGGACTGACCGAGTTCATTCCGGTGTCCTCCACCGGGCATATGCTCCTGCTGGGGCATTTCATGGGCTTCCAGAGCTCGGGCAAGACGTTCGAGATCGTCATCCAGCTGGGCGCTCTGCTGGCCATCGTCAGCGTCTATTTCAAGCGGCTGTGGACCCTGGCGACGCGCTGGCCCTTCGATCCGGAGGCGCGGCGGTTCCTGATCGGCCTGCTGGTTGCGTTTGCGCCGGCCGTGGTGATCGGCTTCCTGGCCTATGGCTTCATCAAGGACGTGCTGTTCGAGACGCCGCAGGTGGTGTGCGTCGCCCTGATCGTCGGCGGGGTCATTCTGCTGGCGCTGGACCGGATGGACAAGCGGCCGCAATGGCTGGACGCCAACGCCTATCCGATGCGGATCTATTTCCTGATCGGCCTGTTCCAGTGCCTGGCCATGATCCCCGGCGTGTCGCGGTCCGGCGCGACCATCGCCGGCGGCCTGCTGCTGAAGACCGACAAGCGGTCGGCGGCCGAGTTCAGCTTCTTCCTGGCCCTGCCCACCATGGGGGCGGCGGTCGCCTATGACCTGCTGAAGAACCACAAGACGCTGGATTTCAGCGATGTCGGCCTGATCGTCGTCGGCTTCGTCGTGGCCTTCCTGACGGCCCTGGTGGTGGTGCGGTTCCTGCTGGATTTCGTGTCCAAGCACGGGTTCGGCCCATTCGCCTGGTGGCGGATCGTGGTCGGGGTCGTCGGGTTGGCGCTGCTGCAGGCGGGGTTCTGAGGTTCGTTTGTTCTGAGGCGGCGCGGCCGATATCTCGCCGTCATCCCAGGCGCAAGGCCTAGGATGACGGTGCATGGGGATGGGGAGGCGTGCGGAACGCCCTCCGGCTGGCGATTTTCGTCCCTAGCCTCTAAGGGGCGGGCATGACCACGCTTCTTTACGGCCGACCGCCGGTCGTCTTCGATCCGCCAAGCACTGGACCGGGCGCCGCGATCCAGACCTCGCCCCTGATCCCCGGATCCACCGCGCTGGAGACCGTGCCCGAGGGGTCGGTCGACGACATCATGATCTATGCCCCGCCCGGCGTGCTGGAGCGGCGCTACACTCTGGCCCTGGCGCTGAAGGCGTTGAAGGTCGGGGGGCGACTGGACGTCATGGCCCTGAAGGACAAGGGCGGGTCGCGGCTGAAGAAGGAGCTGACGGGCTTCGGCGTCGAAGTCGGGGAGACGGCCAAGGCGCACCATCGCCGCTGCATCGTCATCAAGCCGCAGACCCTGACCGGGATCGACGAGGCCGTCGCCGACGGCGCGCCCCGGATTGTGCCGGGGCTGGAGGCCTGGTCGCAGCCGGGGATTTTCGCCTGGGACCGGATTGATCCGGGCTCGGCCCTGCTGGCCCAGCATATGCCGGCGCTGAAGGGGGCAGGCGCGGATCTGGGCTGCGGCTATGGGGCTCTGGCGACGGTGGCCCTGCGGTCGGCGGCGGTGACGTCGCTGCGGCTGATCGACCTGGATCGCCGGGCGGTCGAGGCGGCGCGGAAGAATGTAGAGGACCCGCGCGCGACCGTCGAATGGGGCGATGTGCGGACGCTGACCTCAGACGCCGAACTGAACTTCGTCGTCAGCAATCCGCCCTTCCATGACGGCGGGGCCGAGGATCGTCGGCTGGGGCAGGCCTTCATTCGGAAAGCCGCCGAACTGCTGAAGAAGGGCGGAGTCGCCTGGATCGTGGCGAACCGGCACCTGCCGTATGAGGCCGAACTGAATGCGGCGTTCAATCGGGTGCGGCTGGTCGCGGATGCGGGCGGGTACAAGCTGTTCGAGGCGGTGAAGTGAAGACCCCCACCTCTCGCGTCGATCGCCTGCTGGGTTCGATGGGTTACGGCTCGCGGGCCGAGATGGCGCGGATGGCCAAGGCGGGCGGGATCGTGCTGGACGGAGCCGATCTGACGGACGTGTCGAAGCGGATTCCGGTGACGCCGGACCTGCCGACGCGGATGGAGATCGACGGCGAACCCTTGGACCCGGTCCAGGGCCTGGTCATCGTGCTGAACAAGCCGCTGGGCATGACCTGTTCGCACAAGGAAGAAGGGGCGCTGGTCTATGACATCCTGCCGGGACGGTGGCGGTCGCGCGATCCGGCCATCTCGACCATCGGGCGACTGGACAAGCAGACCACGGGCCTGCTGCTGCTGACCGACGACGGCGACCTGCTGCATCGGGTGATCAGTCCCAAACGCCATGTGGCCAAGGTCTATCGCGCCGGGCTGGCGCGGCCGCTGGCGGGGACGGAGGGGGCGTTGTTCGCCTCGGGCGAACTGGTGCTGGAGGGCGAGGACAAGCCGCTGGCGCCGGCCATTCTGGAGGTGGTGTCGCCGACCGAGGCCCTGCTGACGGTGACGGAGGGCCGCTATCATCAGGTGCGGCGCATGTTCGCCGCCGTCGGCAACCACGTCGAGACCCTGCATCGCGAGCGGATGGGGGGGCTGGTCCTGCCGGCCGATCTGGCGCCGGGGCAGTGGCGGCTGCTCAGCCCGGACGAGATCGCGACGATCTTCTCGGAACCGACCGGCAGCTGACGATCTATGGCTACGCTGGAGCGGAGCTATAATGATCGGCGCGACCATAAAACGGGATCTGAGGACAGGGCGGTCGCTGTGGGCGGACAGTCCCGGCCTGGGGGTCAAGACACAGGCGCTGACCAAGGCGATCGCCGTCGATGTCGCTGTGGTGGGCGCCGGGATCAGCGGCGCCTTCATGGCCCATGAACTGGCGCGCGATCATTCGGTGGCCGTGCTGGATCGTCGGCCGCCTTTGATGGGATCGACCCTGGCCTCGACCGCCATGCTGCAGTGGGAGATCGACCTGACCCTGACGGCCCTGGGCGGCCGGATCGGGGCGGACAAGGCGCGGCGCGCCTATCTGCGTTCCCGCGCGGCGGTGGACGATCTGAAGCGGATCGTGGTCAAGGAAGGCATCCGTTGCGGGCTGAAGGCCAAACAGTCGCTCTATCTGGCCGGCGACGAGTACGGCCATCGCGCGCTGGAGGCCGAGGCCGAGGCGCGGGCGGAGATTGGGTTGGGGAGCCGCTATCTCGGCCCGGCCGAACTGCGCGACGCCTTTGGCATGGATCGCACCGGGGCCCTGATTTCGGACGGTTCGGCCAGCGCGGATCCCGCCCGGCTGGCGGCCGGCCTGCTGCGGCGGGCGGGGGAAAACCACACGCGCGTCTATTCCCCGGTCGAGGTTCTGGAGGCGATCAGCGACCCGGAAGGGGTGACCCTGCTGACCGACGCCGGCCATGCGGTGCGGGCGAAGCAGGTGGTCTTTTGCTGCGGCTACGAGTTTCCTCGCGGCGTGTCGACGCCGGGCGCCAAGGTGATCTCCAGCTGGGCCATGGCGTCCAAACCCCGGCAACGTTGCCCGGCCTGGCTGCGCGACATGCTGGTTTGGGAAGGCTCCGATCCGTACCTCTATTTCCGCATGGGCGGGGACGGGCGGCTGATCGTCGGGGGAGAGGACGAGGCCTCGCCGACCGCCCACGCGGACAAGGCGAAGCTGAAGCGCAAGTGCGAAACGATTGCGCAGAAGCTGCGCCGCCTGCTGCCCGAGATCGAGTTCGAGGTCGATTACGCCTGGGCCGGGGCCTTCGGCGAAAGCCCGACCGGCCTGCCGCAGATCGGGCCGGTTGAGGGGATGGACCATGTCCACGCCGTCATGGGTTTCGGCGGCAACGGCATCACCTATTCGGTCATCGCCTCGCAGATCATCGGCCGGGCGGTGCGGGGCGAGACGGACCCGGACGGGGACCTGTACCGGTCCTGATAGACAGATAGCGCTCAGATGGCTATCTTGATGGCCATGTCCAGCTACTCCGTCGCCGAGGCCAAGAACAACCTGCCCAAGCTGCTGGATCGCATGCTGGCGGGGGAGGCCGTAACTATCACTCGACGCGGGGTGCCGATCGCGCGGCTGGAGCCGGCGCAGGACGTCGTTCCAACGTCGGGGCCGATCGACATGGAGTGGCTGAAACGCGTGCGGATCAAGTCCGAGGCGGCGATGGATTCGGTCACATTGGTCCGCAAGATACGGGACGAAGAGATTTGACCGTCTATCTGGACACCAGCGTCCTGATCCCTCTGTTTCATACCGACAAGCACACCGAGCGGGCGTCGGCCTGGATTGAGGGTGTCGATGATTTCGTCATCAGCAGTTGGACCCTGACAGAATTTTCCACCGCCTTGGCGGTGAAGACGCGGATGCGCAATCTGCCGGATAGAGATCGACGCGAGTTCGAACTGCAACTCGATCAATGGGTAAGGGGAAGGGTCGTGCTTTCGGTTCTGGACGGCGATATGTGGGAAGCCCGGCGTCTGGTCCGGAATGACGTGAGGCTGCGCGCGCCCGATGGGCTTCATCTCGCGCTGGCGGCGAGGCATGGCTGCAGCCTGGCGACCCTTGACGAGGATATGGCCAAGGTTGCGACCGACATCGGACTGACTGTGATCGTGCCATGACAGCCATCAAGATCTGCGGCCTGACCACCCCCGACACGCTGGACGCCGCCCTGGACGGCGGTGCGGATTTCGTGGGGGCGGTGGTGTTTCCCAAGAGCCCGCGTCATCTGGCGCCTGAGGCGGCCGCCGCCCTGTTCACGCGGGCGCGGGGGCGGGCGAAGATCGTGGCGGTGACGGTCGATCCGGACGACGCGTTGCTGGACGAGATCGCGCGGACGCTGAAGCCGGACTTCATCCAGTTGCACGGATCGGAGACGCCCGCGCGGGCGGAAGGCGTGCGGGCTCGGACAGGCGCCGGGGTGATCAAGGCCCTGCCCATCCGGCATGGCGACGACTTCTTCGCGGCCGACGAATGGGATTATCACGCCGATCACCTGATGTTCGACGCCAAGCCGCCGGAGGGTTCGGTCCTGCCGGGCGGAGTGGGGCATAGTTTCGACTGGACCCTGCTGGCCGACCGGGCGTTTCGCCATCCCTGGTTCCTGGCAGGGGGGCTGAACCCCGACAATGTGGCCGAGGCGTTGCGGATCACCGGGGCGCCGATGTTGGACGTCTCCTCTGGCGTCGAAAGCGCGCCGGGTGTTAAGGACGCCGACCGGATCGCGGCCTTCATCCAAAACGCGCGCCGGTCGTAATTACGACGCCACCCCGCGTGAAAGTTGGACTCGTGAACGCTCAAACTCCCATCCAAGCCCCGATCCCTGGTCAGCCGTTGTCGAACACCTACGCCTGGCCGGACGCGCAGGGGCGGTTCGGACCTTACGGCGGGCAGTTCGTCGCCGAGACCCTGATGCCGCTGATCCACGAGCTGGATGCGGCCTACAAGGCGGCCAAGGCGGACCCGAGCTTCCAGGCTGAGCTGGACGGTTTCCTGACCCATTATGTGGGGCGCGAGAGCCCGCTGTATTTCGCCGAACGCCTGACCGAACATTTCGGCGGGGCCCGGATCTGGCTGAAGCGCGAGGACCTGAATCACACCGGCGCGCACAAGATCAATAATTGCATGGGCCAGATCCTGCTGGCCCGGCGCATGGGCAAGACGCGGATCATCGCCGAGACCGGCGCCGGTCAGCACGGCGTGGCCTCGGCCACCGTCTCGGCGCGGTTCGGCCTGCCATGCACCGTCTATATGGGGGCGGTGGACGTCGAGCGGCAGCAGCCGAACGTGTTCCGCATGCGGTTGCTGGGTTCGGAGGTCTTCTCGGTCACGGCCGGCGCCGCGACCCTGAAGGACGCGATGAACGAGGCCATGCGCGACTGGGTCACCAATGTGTCGGACACCTATTACATCATCGGCACGGCGGCGGGTCCGCACCCCTATCCGGCCATGGTCCGCGACTTCCAGTCGGTGATCGGCAAGGAGATCAAGACCCAGTCGATGGCCCAGATCGGCCATCTGCCCCAGGCGGTGGTGGCCTGTATCGGCGGCGGGTCGAACGCCATCGGCGCCTTCCACCCCTTCATCGACGACGAGCCCGTGCGCCTGATCGGGGTCGAGGCGGCGGGCCACGGCCTGGATACGCCCGATCACGCGGCGTCGCTGAAGGGCGGGCGGTCGGGCGTGCTGCACGGCAACCGGACCTATCTGCTGCAGGACGACGACGGCAACATCGTCGAGGGCCATTCGATCTCGGCCGGTCTGGATTATCCGGGCATCGGTCCGGAACACGCCTGGCTGCATGACATCGGCCGGGCCGAATATCGCTCGGCGACCGACAATGAGGCGCTGGAGGCCTTCCAGCTGTGCTCGAAGCTGGAAGGCATCATCCCGGCGCTGGAGCCGGCCCACGCCCTGGCGCGGACCGGCGAAGTGGCGCGCGAAGTGGGCAAGGGCGGGGACATCGTCCTGCTGATGTCGGGCCGGGGCGACAAGGACATCTTCCAGGTCGCCAAACATCTGGGAGTGGAGCTGTGATCGCAGCCCTCGTCGCCCTGTCGGCCGTCCTGGCGGCGCCGACGCCGGTCACGCCGGTTCGCGCCCTGGCCCAGCAGGACCAGGCGGCCGAGGCCGCCCAGCAACTGATCCTGCCCGGCGCCGCCCGGGCGCCCGACTGCGGCGGCAAGCCCGAACTGGCCCGGATCGCCTTCTGCGTCACCGCGCCGGTCAATACGATGAACGCCCTGGGCGAAGCCTATATGGCGCGGCTGGGCGAAATGGGCTGGCTGTCGGCGGACGGTCGCGACAATCTGGTGGTCTTCGTGCGCCGGCGGGACGGCGGCGGCTGCGACGGGCTGCAGATGCTGGCCTTCTATGACGAGACCCAGGCGGTCACGGACCAGACGCCCGGCTATTTCGCCCTGACCACCATCCCCGGCGACGTCTGCGCGACTGTGACAACGCCGACGCCCGAAACGCCGCCTGCCGAGACCACGCCGCAATGACCACCGCCCGTATCGACGCCCGTTTCGCCGCGCTGAAGGCCGAGGGCCGCGCGGCCTTCATCCCCTATGTGATGGGGGGCGATCCGTCGCGGGACGAGGCGTTGGCGATCCTGAAGGGACTGCCGGACGCCGGGGCCGACATCATCGAACTGGGCTTCCCCTTCAGCGATCCGATGGCCGAGGGGCCGCCGATCCAGCGGGCGGCGATCCGGGGTCTTAAGGCCGGCTTCGGCCTGCGGTCCACCATGGATCTGGCGCGCGAATTCCGTCGGGGCGACGACGCCACCCCGATCATCCTGATGGGCTATCTGAACCCGATCGAGAGCCTGGGCTATGACGCCTTCGCCGCCTATGCCGCCGACTGCGGCGTCGATGGTCTGATCGTGGTCGATTGTCCGCCCGAAGAGGCCGGGCCGCTGATCGAGGCGCTGGACAAGGTCTCGATCTCGCTGATCCGGCTGGCGACCCCGACCTCGGACGACGACCGGCTGAAGATCGTGGTCCAGGGGACATCTGGCTTCGTCTATTATGTCGCCGTGGCCGGCGTGACCGGCGTCAAGGAGGCGAACGCCGAGGCGGTGGCGCCGGCGGTGGAGCGGGTGCGCAAGGCCTCGGGCCTGCCGGTCGCGGTCGGGTTCGGGGTCAAGACGCCGGAACGCGCCGCCGAGATCGCGCGGGTGGCCGACGCCGTCGTGGTGGGGTCCGCCCTGGTGGACGAGGTCGCCGCCGCCCTGGAGGCGAACGAACCGGCCGCGCCGCGTGTTCTGGCCAGGGTCAAGGCCCTGGGAGACGCGGTTCGATCGGTCGTCAGTAGTGCTTCCCCAGCGGAAACCGTCTAAGAGCCCGCCATGGTCGACAAGAACAAACCCCAACCCCAGGAAAAGCGCAGCGGCTGGCTGAGCCGTTTCGCGCCCGGCGTCCGCAAGATCGTTTCGCGCCGCGACACCCCCGACAATCTGTGGGTCAAGGACCCCGATACGGGCGAGATGCTGTATCGCTCGGACCTGGAAGCCTCGCTGTGGGTGACGCCCTCGGGCCGCCATATGCGGATCGACGCCCCGACGCGGCTGAAGGCCACCTTCGACGACGGCGAATACGAGGCCGTCGACACGCCCGACGTGCCGGAAGACCCGCTGAAATTTTCCGACGGCAAGCCGTACAAGGACCGCCTGAACGCGGCGCGCAAGGCGGCGGGGCGCAAGGACACCATGGCCATCGGCTATGGCGTCGTCGGCGGCCAGGAGGCCGTGGTGATCGTCCAGGACTTCACCTTCATGGGCGGGTCGCTGGGCATGGCGGCGGGTGAGGCCTTCATCAAGGCGGCGCGCGAGGCCGTGGCCCGCAAGGTCCCGATGATCTGTTTCACCGCCGCCGGTGGCGCGCGGATGCAGGAAGGGGCCCTGTCGCTGATGCAGATGGCGCGCACCACCCTGGCCATCGAAGAGCTGAAGAACGCCAAACTGCCCTATGCCGTGGTCCTGACCGACCCGACGACGGGGGGCGTGACCGCCTCCTACGCCATGCTGGGCGATGTGCATCTGGCGGAGCCGGGGGCCCTGATCGGCTTCGCCGGTCCGCGCGTGATCGAGGCCACCATCCGCGAGAAACTGCCGCCGGGCTTCCAGCGCGCCGAATATCTGCAGGAAAAGGGCATGGTCGACCGCGTCGTGGTGCGCGCCGATCTGCCGCGCGTCCTGGGCCAGATCCTGTCCATGCTGATGGGCGGAACCCGTCAGGCGGCCTGACGGCCTTGGACCCGATTTCCGAGAGGCTGCGCGCCCGACATCCGCAGCGGATCGATCTGTCGCTGGACCGGATGAAGGCCCTGTGCGCCGCGCTCGGCGATCCGCAACACAGGCTGCCGCCGGTGGTCCATGTCGCCGGCACCAACGGCAAGGGATCGACCGTCGCCATGATCCGGGCGATCGCCGAGGCGGCGGGTCTGAGGGTCCATGCCTATACCTCGCCCCATCTGGTGCGGTTCAACGAGCGGATACGGCTGGCGGGCAGGCTGATCGAGGACGATCATCTGAACGCGATCCTCGACCGGATCGAGGCCGCCATGTCTCAGACGGGCAGCGAGGCCACCGTGTTCGAAAGCACGACCGCCGCCGCCTTTCTGGCCATGGCCGAGACGCTCGCCGACCTGGCCGTGATCGAGGTCGGGCTGGGTGGGGTGCTGGACGCGACCAATGTGATCGAACGGCCGCTGCTGAGCGTGATCGCGCCCATCGACTACGACCATGCCGAGTTTCTGGGCACGAACCTGGCGGGGATCGCGGGCGAGAAGGCCGGCGTGCTGAAGCCCGGGGCGCCCGGCGTGATCGCGCGCCAGCAGGAGACCGCCATGGCCGCCATCGAACGCGCCGCCCAGGCGATGCATGCGCCCCTGACGGTCATGGGGGTGGATTTCGACGCCTGGGCCGAGCGGGGCGGGATGGTGTTCCAGAACCAGGAACGGTTCCTGGATCTGCCGGCGCCGGGGCTGGCGGGCGCGCATCAGATCGACAACGCCGGCGTCGCGGTCGCCGCCGCGCTGGAGCTGGACCTGCCCGAGGCCGCCATCGCCGAGGGGCTGAAGGCTGTACGCTGGCCCGCGCGGCTGCAGCGGATCGCGGCCGGTCCCTATGGCGAGGCGGCGCGGGCGGCGGAGGCGGAGCTTTGGCTGGACGGGGGGCATAATCCCCATGCCGGGCGAGCGCTGGCCGCCTTTCTGGGAGATCGTCAGGCGCGGGCGCCGCGTCCGCTGGCCCTGATCTGCGGCATACTGGCGAACAAGGACGCGGGCGGCTTCTTCGCTGCGCTGAAGGACACGGGGGCTACGGTCTTCACCGTCGGTTTCGAGGGCGCGGCGGCCGAGCCGGCGGCCCTGGCGGCCGTGGCGCGCGGGCATGGACTGGCGGCGACCCCGGCCGGTTCGGTGGGCGAGGCGCTGGACCTGGCGCTGCGGCTCGGCGCCGGGCGGGTGGCGATCTGCGGCTCGCTGTATCTGGCCGGCGAGGTGCTGGGCGCCAGTCGCGAGACCTGGCCGGACTGACGGGTCCTACTTGCTCATCCAAGGGCGGGACTTGCCGGCGGCGATGCGGGCGTTCTGTTCGCGCTGGAACCGGCCGCCGCGCGGAGCCTTGGGCCGGGCGTCGAGCGCGGCCTTCTTCAGACGCAGGGCGCGTTGGACCGGGGTTTCGTCCGTAGGCGTATCTTCCGTCTCGTCGGGCGAGACGGAGGGGGCGGTGGCGTCGTCGTCTTGGCTCATCTCGACACCATAGCACATCGCAGGTCGCCGCGCCCCGCCGGTATCGCGCCCGCCTTCTACGGATTGCCCTTCATTGGTGTTAGCGCTACCAATGCTGAAAACAATATCATGGGTGGAAGCGATGCGTGGACTGATGCGAACGGGATGGACGGGGCTGGCGTTGACGGGGGCGCTGCTCGCGACCTCGGCGAGCCCGGTCTGGGCGCAGGCAAGCGAGACGGAAGTTTCGGCCGCCCGGACCCTGGTGATCGACGCCGCCGCGGCGGGACGACCGCGCGACCGGATGGCCGATCTGTCGGTCGGCGGCGACTATCCGGGCACGACGGGGCGCGAGGACGCCCTGGCGCAGTTGGAGACGGTGCGTGACGAACTGGGGTTCCGCTACATCCGCTTCCACGACATCTTCCACGACGACATGGGCGTCTATCGCGAGGTGGACGGGCGGCCAGTCTATGACTGGACGCGGATCGACCAGCTGTACGACCGGCTGCTGGGCATGGGGATCAAACCCTTCATCGAACTGGGCTTCACGCCGGATGCGATGAAGACCTCGGACCAGACCATCTTCTACTGGAAGGGCAATACCTCCCATCCGCAGCCGGAGAAATGGACCGGCCTGATCGACGCCTTCGTGCGCCATCTGGTCGACCGCTACGGCGCCGAGGAGGTCCGGTCCTGGTATTTCGAATTCTGGAACGAGCCGAACCTGGACGGCTTCTGGGAGCGGGCGGATCAGGCGGCCTATTTCGACTATTACGGCCGCACGGCGCGGGCCATCAAGGCGGTGGATCCAGCGCTGCGGGTCGGCGGCCCGGCCACAGCCGGCGCGGCCTGGGTGCCTGAGTTCCTGGCCTATGCCGACCAGCACGACCTGCCGGTCGATTTCATCGCCACCCATACCTATGGGGTCGAGGGCGGCTTCCTGGACGAGAAGGGCGAGGGGGACAACAAGCTGTCGCGGGCGCCGGACGCCGTGGTCTCCGACGTGCGCAAGGTGCGGGCCGAGATCGAGGCCTCGTCGCGGCCGGGGCTGCCGCTGTTCTTCACCGAATGGAGCACCAGCTATAATCCGCGCGATCCGATCCACGACGACTATTTCGGGGCCTCCTACATCCTGACCAAGCTGCGCGAGAGCGAGGGGCTGGTTCAAGGCATGAGCTATTGGGCCTTCAGCGACCTGTTCGAGGAGCCGGGGCCGCAGACCAAGCCGTTCGACGGCGGCTTCGGCCTGATGACGCCGCAGGGCGTGCGAAAGCCGACCTTCTTCGCCTACAAATATCTGAACAGCCTGGGCGACCGCGAGCTGGAGACCGGCGACGCCCAGAGCATCGCCGCGCTGAAGGAGGATAGGGTTCAGGTCCTGGCCTGGCGCTATGAACTGCCGGATCAGCCGGTCAGCAACCGGCCCTTCTTCCGCCAGATCCGGGAACCATCGACGGCGGCGCCGCTGGACATCGTCGTCGAGAACCTGACGCCGGGCGTGCATCAGGCCACGGTCCGCCGGGTCGGTTTCCGCTCGAACGACGCCTATACCGCCTATCTGGAGATGGGGGCGCCGACCGAACTGGACGCCGCCCAGCTGCAGCGACTGAACGACCTGACGCGCGACACGCCGAAGGTCCGGTCCGTCACCGTCGGCGCCGACGGGCGCGGGCGATTGAACGTCCCGATGAAGACTTATGACGTGGTGCTCGTGGAGATCGATACGGTCCGGCCGTAAGGCGAAAACGAAAACGCCCGCCGGTCGGAACCGGCGGGCGTTCGATCTTCAAGGTGGCGGAAGGATCAGGCGTCGGCCTTGACGCCGGCCTCGGCCAGCCATTCGACGATCTTGCCCTTGGGCATGGCGCCGACCTTCATCGAGGTCATCTGGCCGTCCTTGAACAGCATCAGGGTCGGGATGCCCTTCACGCCCAGTTTGGACGGGGTCATCGGGCTGTCGTCAATATTGATCTTGGCCACGGTGACCTGACCGCCCAGTTCGTCGGCGATCTGTTCCAGCGCCGGGCCGATCTGTTTGCAGGGACCGCACCATTCGGCCCAGAAATCCACCAGCACAGGGGTGGACGCCTTGAGGACATCGGCGTCGAAGCTTTCGTCCGTGACTTTCACAGTCGCCATGAATGGCTCCTTGGGCGCCGCGTCGGGGCGAGCGCGAATGGGGTTGTCCGGTTCATCCGGGTTCGGGTGGAGATGTGGGAGCGAATCGCGGGCAATTCAACTCCTCCTTCCCACCCTCCGTCACCCTGGGGCTCGACCCGAGGGTGACGGGCGTCAGGCGTTCAGCGCCGCCTCCAGCATCGTCTCCGGGATGGGCATCAGCTTAGGCCCGTCGGTCCAGACCAGGGCGGCCTCGACCGGGCGGTCAGGGTAGAGGCGTTTCAGCACGGCGACATAGACGGCGGCCTGCAGCACATAGGCGGGATCGACCGCCTCGACCGCGTCGGGGGCGGGGCGGTTGGTCTTGTAATCGACGACCAGGACCCGGTCGGGCGTCACCACCAGCCGGTCGATACGGCCGTTGATCGCCACGCCGGAGGGCAGTTCGGCGGCGGACCCGGTCAGGGCCACCTCGGCGCGAGAGCCGGGGCCGAAGACGGGGGCGAAGCGGGCGTCGTCCAGGACCGAGAAGGCGGCGGCGACCATTTCGACGCGCTGGGTCTCGTCCAGATCGGTCTCGCGCGCCAGCAGACGGCGGGCGGCGTCGGGGCGGTCGGCGGGGACGATCTCGGGCAGGCGTTCCAGCAGGCGGTGGATCAGGTCGCCGCGCTGGAACCGACCCAAAGAAGTCCCGCCGGCCGCGCTGCGGGCCAGGGGCGAGGGGGCGGGGATGCGGATCGACCCCTCCATCCGCGACGGCG
>NZ_JACESA010000012.1 GCF_013912065.1 Brevundimonas sp. | reverse complement strand
GGCGCCCCAGCAAGAAGGAGACATGACTTGATCAGATCGAAACTCAGGACGGCGATGGTCGGCGGGGCGCTGATCGCCCTTGGTCTCGCAGCCAGCGGCTGCGCCAGCCATCGTTTCGTGCGTGACCAGGTCGAGGTGGTGGACAACCGCGTGACCCAGGTCGAGGGCACCGCCGGACAGGCGCTTCAACGGGCCAACGACGCCCACAAGCTGGCCGAGGGCAAGTTCCTCTATCAGGTCGTCCTGTCGGACGATTCGGTGAAGTTCCCGACCGACGCGTCGGCCCTGTCGCCGGAGGCCGAGCAGCGGCTGGCCCAGTTCGCCCAGCGCCTGCAGGGCGAGAACAAGAACGTCTATCTGGAAATCCAGGGCTATACGGACGCGACCGGCCCGGTCGAATACAACAATCAACTGGGCGAGCAGCGCGCCGAGGCCGTGCGTCGCTTCCTGAACCGTCAGGGCGTGGCCCTGAACCGGATGGCGACCATCTCCTACGGCCCGGAAGAGCCGGTGGCGTCGAACGACACGCCGGAAGGCCGGTCGCAGAACCGCCGCGTGACGATCGTCGTCCTGGCCTGATCGACAGGGACGGACGACAGAACGGCGGCCGCTTCGCAGCGGCCGCCGTTTTCGTGTCTAGAGGGCGTCGAAGAAGGCCGGCACGGCCTCGGTCGCTGGGCCATAGACGCCTTCGTCGAACAGCCGCGCGCCTTGCGTCGGCTCCAGATTGATCTCCACCGTCCGCGCACCGGCATAGCGCGCCGACTGGACGAATCCGGCGGCCGGATAGACCGCGCCCGAGGTGCCGATCGAGACGAACAGGTCGCAGCGCGCCAGGGCCTGTTCGATCCGCTCCATGGCCAGCGGCATCTCACCGAACCAGACGATATGGGGCCGCATCCGCCCTTGCGGGTGATGGGGCGAGGCCTCGTCCGCCGCCATGTCGCCGGGCCAGTCGACCACGACATGCGAGCGGGTGCAGCGCGCCTTCAGCAGTTCGCCGTGCATATGGATCAGTTGGAAACCGGCGGCCGGCGGGATTTCGCGGTGCGCCCGGTCATGAAGGTCGTCGACGTTCTGCGTCACCAGCAGAAAATCCCCGTCCCAGCGCGCCGCCAGATCGGCGAGGGCCCGGTGGGCGGCGTTGGGCGCGACCTGGGCCAGCTGCCGCCGTCGCAGATTGTAGAAGTCCTGCACCAGGGCCGGATCGGCGGCATAGCCCTCGGGCGTCGCCACATCCTCGACCCTGTGCCCGCACCACAGGCCGTCGTCGGCGCGAAAAGTGGGCACGCCGGACTCGGCCGATATGCCGGCGCCGGTCAGGATGACGAGGTTTCGATGAGCCATGATCCTGGTTAGCCCGTCTCTCCTCGGCGGTCAGCATGCGACCTCTTTTGACGTAGCCTTCCTCTATCGGTCACGGGCTCTTCACGGCTCCTGCGAGAGCGGCGTCAGATCGGGCTTGCCTAAAGTGCACTCAAAAAATCTGACGCCATCAGGGCGGAGCGGGCTGGCGTCTTCGGCGCCCCTCGTGACAAACAGGCTTCAACCAAAGGAGCCCCCGCCATGAAGACCCGCGCCGCCGTCGCCTTCGAGGCCAAACGTCCGCTCGAGATCGTCGAGGTCGATCTGGAGGGGCCGCGCGCCGGCGAGGTGCTGGTCGAGATCAAGGCGACCGGCATCTGCCACACCGACGCCTATACGCTGGACGGCCTCGACTCCGAGGGCGTCTTCCCGTCGATCCTGGGCCATGAGGGCGCGGGCGTGGTGGTCGAGGTGGGGCCGGGCGTGACCTCGGTCGCGGTCGGGGATCACGTCATCCCGCTGTACACGCCGGAATGCCGCCAGTGTAAGTCGTGCCTCAGCCGCAAGACCAATCTGTGCACCGCCATTCGCGGCACGCAGGGCAAGGGTCTGATGCCGGACGGCACCAGCCGCTTCAGCTACAAGGGCCAGGCCATCGCCCATTATATGGGCTGTTCGACCTTCTCGAACTTCACCGTCCTGCCCGAGATCGCCCTGGCCAAGATCCGCAAGGACGCGCCGTTCGACAAGGCCTGCTACGTCGGTTGCGGCGTGACCACCGGCGTGGGCGCGGTGGTCAATACGGCCAAGGTCGAGCCCGGCGCCAACTGCGTCGTCTTCGGCCTGGGCGGCATCGGCCTGAACGTCATCCAGGGGCTGAAGATGGTCGGCGCCGACATGATCGTCGGCGTGGACCTGAACCCTGCGAAGGAAGAATGGGGCCGTCGCTTCGGCATGACCCATTTCGTCAATCCGAAGAATGTTTCGGATGTGGTGGCGAATCTGGTCGAGATGACCGGCGGCGGCGCCGACTACACCTTCGACTGCACCGGCAACACCACGGTCATGCGCCAGGCGCTGGAAGCCTGCCACCGCGGCTGGGGCGAGAGCATCGTCATCGGCGTCGCCGAGGCCGGCAAGGAGATCGCCACCCGCCCGTTCCAGCTGGTCACGGGCCGCGTCTGGCGCGGTTCGGCCTTCGGCGGCGCGCGCGGACGCACCGACACGCCCCGGATCGTCGACTGGTATATGGACGGCAAGATCGAGATCGATCCGATGATCACCCACACCTTCGGTCTGGAAGACATCAACAAGGCCTTCGACCTGATGCACGCCGGCGAGAGCATTCGCTCGGTGGTGGTCTTCTAAAAACAGAGGAGAGACGCATGTTCACCCACGTCACCGTCGGCGCGAACGACATCGAGGCGTCGCGCAAATTCTATGATGCGGCCCTCGGCGCCCTGGGGCTCGGTCCGGCCCAGGGCCCGGATCCCAAGGGGCGGTACTGGTGGCGCACGGCCCATGGCGCCTTCGCCGTCGGCAAGCCCATCGACGGCGATCCCGCCTGCCACGCCAACGGCGGCACCATCGGCTTCGCCGCCAAGGACACGGCCATGGTCGACGCCTTCCACGCGGCGGGCGTCGAGGCCGGCGGCGCCTCGATCGAGGACCCGCCCGGCCTGCGCAACGGCGCCTTCGGCGCCCTGTACCTGGCCTATCTGCGTGATCCTTCGGGCAACAAGATCTGCGCCATGCACCGGGTCGGCTGATGGAAACGACGAAGACCCATGTCGTGCAGGGCGGGACGCTTCGCTATCTGAAACACGACAGCGCGACGACCGGGACGGTCATGACCCTGTCGGTCTTCGTTCCCGGCGGGGAGGGGCCGTTCCCGGTGCTGATCTGGCTTAGCGGCCTGACCTGCACCGAGGACAACTTCACCACCAAGGCCGGCGTCTATCGCGCCGCGGCCGAGCAGGGCGTCATCGTCGTGGCGCCCGACACCTCGCCGCGCGGCCCTGATCTTGAGGGAAAGGGCGTGGCCGACGACCCTGCCTATGACCTGGGCCAGGGCGCGGGCTTCTATGTCGATGCGACCCAAGCGCCATGGGCGCCGCATTTCCGCATGGAATCCTACGTCACGCAGGAACTCATCGCCCTGATCGACGCCGAATTCCCGACCACGGGCGCGCGCTCGATCTCTGGCCATTCGATGGGCGGCCACGGCGCCTTGACCCTGGCCCTGAACCACCCTGAACTGTTCCGCTCGGTCTCGGCCTTCGCCCCGATCTGCTCGCCGACCCGATGCGCCTGGGGCGAAAAAGCCTTCACCGCCTATCTGGGCGAGGACCGCGCCGCCTGGGACCGCCACGACGCCGCCAAACTGATCGCGGCCGGCGCGGCGCGCGGCGTCTACGACGACATCCTGATCGACCAGGGCGACGCCGACAGTTTCCTGACCGACCAACTGAAGCCCGAACTGCTGAAGGCGGCCGCCGATGCGGCGGGCCAGACGCTCACCCTCCGCATGCAGTCCGGTTACGACCACTCCTATTTCTTCATGACCAGCTTCATCGCCGACCACGTGGCCTTCCACGCCGAGCGATTGAAAAGGTAACGAGATGTCTGTGCTGCGCACCGTCCTATGGAGCTTCGGGTTGCTGGCCGTATTGGCGGCGGTCCCGGCTAAGGCGCAGGAACAGGTCGGCGACACGGATTGGCGTCCTCGCGTCGCCGCGCCAGCCTATTCGGGCGAAGGGCCGCTGGTCCGTGTCGACGAAGCGCATGGAAGCGTCCAGACCATCGATGGACGCTATGCAGGCTTCGCGGCGCTGATGCGCGCCGATGGTTATCGGGTGGACGCGGGGCGGGGGCGGCTGGACCGACCCGGCGCGCTGGAGGGTGTCGCCGTTCTGGTGATTTCCAATCCCGCTAGCCCTGACGAGGACGCACGCGCCTCCGCCCTCGACGCGTCCGAGATCGAGGCCGTGGCGTCGTGGGTGGAGCACGGGGGCTCCCTGTTGCTAGCGGCCGACCATGCTCCCCACGGCGCCGCCGCAGAGGCCCTGGCCGCTCGGTTTGGCGTCGTGATGGGCAAGGGTTACGCGGTACAGCGGGCCGGGACCGAGGTCACCGGCAACCTGAATTTTCCGCGGGAGGCGCTTGCTGATCATCCCATCATCGCGGGCCGGAACGATGCTGAAGGCGTGGCGCGGGTTCGAAGTTTCACCGGGCAGTCCTTGAAGGGGCCGGCGGAGGCGACCGTTCTGATGGCCCTTAGCGATGACGCGGTCGAGGCGCCGGATCTGGAGACGCTGCAGACAATCCGCAGCCGTCTACGAGCCGGCGAGAACCCTCAGACCGTTATGGACGAGTTGACGCGTCCTGCTCTGCCGGCCCAAGGATTGGCCATGCCATTTGGCGACGGACGCGTCGTAGTGCTGGGCGAGGCCGGAATGCTGACAGCCCAGGTCGTCGGGTTTCCCGACCAGCCGGACCGGGAACCCTTTCGGTTCGGTCTGAACACCGAAGGCCACGACGACCAGCAGTTCGCGCTGAACCTGATGCACTGGCTGTCCCGGCTGACCCCCTGATGCTAGAGGGGCGGCATGAGCGCCACCGATCCTTATGAGCCGATGTTTTCCGCCCTGTGCCGCGAGGTGGGCTTCTGCCTGCACGAGAAGGGACAGAAGCGGGTGATCGCCGCCCTGCCGAGCGGGCTGGACGCCGCCGTTCGCGCCGTCTTCGCCGCCGAAGGGGTGGACGAGCCGAATGCGCCGGGCGACGTGAAGCGCGCCGTGCGCGAATGCCTGAAGGCGAACTTGCCAGCTTGACCGTTCCGTGGCGATAAGTCGGAACGAATCCGGGTGATGACGCTTGGGTTTCACGAACGGGCGCCTAGATGAGGCGTATCGGAATCTGTCGCGAGAGGAACTCCACATGGCCTTCACCCTGCCCCCGCTGCCCTATGCCTATGACGCGCTGGAGCCGGCCATCGACAAGGAGACGATGACCTTCCACCACGACAAGCACCACCAGACCTATGTCGACAATCTGAACAAGGCCGTCGACGCCGACGCCTCGCTGCAGGGCAAGTCGCTGGAAGAAATCTTCACCAGCATCTCGACCGCGCCCAAGGCCGTGCGCAACAACGGCGGCGGTCACTGGAACCACAGCCTGTTCTGGGAACTGCTGGCCCCTGCCGGTCAGGCGGGTGAACCCTCGGCCGAACTCGCCGCCGCCATCGACAGCGACCTGGGCGGCATGGACAAGTTCAAGGAAGACTTCAACGCCGCCGGCGCCGCCCAGTTCGGCTCAGGCTGGGCCTGGCTGATCGTTCAGAACGGCAAGCTGAAGATCACCTCGACCCCGAACCAGGACAATCCGCTGATGGATGTGGTCGAGGAACGCGGCGAGGTCGTCCTGGGCGCCGATGTCTGGGAACACGCCTATTATCTGAAATACCAGAACCGCCGGGCCGACTATCTGAAGTCCTTCTGGTCGGTGGTGAACTGGAACAAGGTCAACGAACTGTACGCCGCCGCCGTCTGAGGACAGCGGTCTGGATTGCAGACGAAACGACGCCCGCCGGACCTCCGGCGGGCGTTTTCGATGGGGCGGGTCTAGTTCAGAGCGTCGGCCGCATGACGCGATCTTTGCTGCATGCGGTCGGCATGGTGCTGGCGCACCATGCGGCGCTGGCGCAGCAGGTCGTGGATGCCGTCGGCGAGGTCCAGCAACTGGCTGTCGGACAGGGGCTCCACCAGATCGACCAGCTTGTGTTTCAGGGTGTCGAAAGCCTTGTTGGAAAAGTTCGGCTTCGCCACCGGAGTGGATTGCGCCATTGTATCCTCCAGGGCGGCCCGGAGACGGGCCGCACGAGTAAGAAGAGGACGCGAAAGGGGGCGTGGTTCCCGGCCAACGTGCTTAACGGCCCGCCCGGCTTGACTCCCGCCGCCGCTCTGGCCATAAGCGCCGCCTTCCACGTGTCCGGTTCGCCGGGCGCGGGACTGATGACGGAAGATGCGTGGACCGCCGTTGAGATCGCATTCCCAATCGAGGGGATGCCGGGCCGCATCGTGAAAAAGAGAATAGAATGTCCAAGCGCCACAGCGCCAAATACAAGATCGACCGCGCCATGGGTGAAAACCTGTGGGGTCGCGCCAAGTCTCCGGTCAACAAGCGCTCCTACGGTCCCGGCCAGCACGGCCAGCGTCGCAAGTCGAAGGTGTCGGACTTCGGTCTGCAACTGAAGGCCAAGCAGAAGCTGAAGGGCTACTACGGCAACATCACCGAGAAGCAGTTCGCCAAGACCTATGACGAGGCCGCCCGTCGCAAGGGCAACACCTCGGAAAACCTGATCGGTCTGCTGGAATCGCGTCTGGACGCCGTCGTCTACCGCGCCAAGTTCGTTCCGACCGTCTGGGCCGCTCGCCAGTTCGTCAGCCACGGCCACGTCATGGTCAATGGCAAGAAGGTCGACATCGCCTCCTATCGCGTGAAGCCGGAAGACGTCGTCACGGTGAAGGAAAAGTCGCGCAATATGGCCCTGGTGCTCGAAGCCCAGCAGTCGTCGGAACGCGACATCCCGGACTATCTGGAACTGTCGGATCGTTCGTTCTCGGTCCGCTACGTCCGCGTGCCGGAACTATCGGACGTGCCGTACGCGGTGAAGATGGAACCGAACCTGGTCGTCGAATACTACGCTTCGTAAGCCGCGCTTACGAAGCCCTCTCCAAGAGGGTTATCACTCGTCGGACGGTTTGAGCCCGCAGGTGATGATCTCGGAGATTTGAGTTGGAAGGGCCCCGGATCCGTCCGGGGCCCTTTGTCTTTCGGCCTGTTCCCTTTATCGGCGAACAGGCGCATTCTCGAGCTGTTCAGGGTTCGACGGAATAGGGGAGGCCGCCAGGTGACGCGCGCCGTCTTCAAATTTGCGGCGGTAGTAGCCGTAGCCGGCGTTTCCGCCTGCGCAGGGGGGCTTCAGGACCCCAGCGTCTCGACCGTGGGCATGCCGGGGGCGCTGGAGCCGATCCATGCCGCGGCCTTCACCAAGGATTCGGCCGTCTTCTGGGTCAGTTCGAACGGTTGCACGCGCAAGGAAGATCTGATCCCCATCGTCAGCATCAAGGGCGCCGACGCGATCATCACCCTGCGCCGCATCGACGAGGACACCTGCGAGGACCCCCTGGTCCACGGCGTCGAGCTGAAATGGTCGTTCGAGGAACTGGGCCTCGCGCCCGGCTCGCCGGTCAGCGTCAACAATCCCTATCAGCTTCCCCAAACCTGAAGCCCAGACCTCAAGCAGGCCCGATTAGGCTTTCGTTAGCCGTCTTGGTCGCGGGTTGGTTAAAGTCCTTTCTCTAGTGAACGCTCATCCACCCTCTTCTGGTGCAGTTGATGCGTATCCTTTCCTGCCTGACTGGCGAACATAATCTGATGCTGGTGGCCCTGGCGGCCGTGCTGTGCGTCGTCGGTTCGGCCGTCAGCCTGCGTCTGTTCCAGCGTCTGAGATATGCCGAGAAAGGCGCGCGTACGGCCTGGACCTTCATGGGCGCCGTGGCGACCGGCGCGAACATCTGGTGCACGCATTTCGTGGCGATGATCGCCTATGATCCCGGCGTCGCCGTCGCTTACGAGCCGATGCTGACCGGCCTGTCGCTGGGCGTCGCCATCGCCGGCAGCGTCCTGGCCCTCACCGTGGCGGCGCGACGCTTCCGTTTCGCCGCCGAACTGGGCGGGGGTCTGTTCGGTCTGGCCGTCACCGCCATGCATTATACCGGCATGGCCGCCTTTGCGGTTGAGGCCGTCATCCTGTGGTCCCCCGTCTATGTGGCCGTCTCCGTCGTCGGGGCGGTGGTCCTGGGCGGGCTGACCTTCAATCGGGCGCGCGCCGCCGGCCGCAATGGCGGAACCCTCGCGGCCGCGGTCCTGATGGTCGGGGGCATAGTGACCCTGCACTTCACCGGCATGGCCGCGATGACCATCATCCCCTTCGCGCCGGCCGTCGGCGAGGTGACGGCCGAGCAGGCCAATATCGTGGTGGCCTTCGCCGTCGCCGCCGTCGGCCTGCTGGTTCTGGGCACCGGTCTGGCCAGCCATGCGCTGGACATGCAGTCCCGCGCCCAGGCCAAGATCCGTCTGGAGCATCTGGTCGAAGGCAGCGTCGACGGCATGGTGGTCGAACAGGACGGCCGCATTCTAGCGGCCAACGCCGCCTTCGCCGCACTGATCGACAGCGACCATGACGCCCTGGTGGGCGAGACCCTGTCGCGCTGGATTCCGGGCCTGGATGATCTTGCCGTCGGGGCCCTGACCCAGGCCGATGTCAGGCTCGAGCAGGGCGCGCCCATCCCGGTCGAGATCGCTGTCCGTAGCGACGGGCTCGAAACCGGCGATGCCCCCCTGATGATCTACGCCCTGCGCGATCTGCGCCCTCGTCTGGCCCAGGAACGGCGTATCGCCCACCTGGCGCGCAACGACAGCCTGACGAACCTGCCCAATCGCGCCTCCTTCCTGGAATGGCTGACGAAACAGACGGCCCAGGACAGCGGCAACCAGAAGGTCGCCCTGCTGGCCATGGACCTGGACCGGTTCAAGGAGGTCAATGATATCCACGGCCACGCCGCCGGCGACCAGCTGCTGGTCCGGATCGGCGAGCGGATGCGCGCCGCGCTTCGTCCCGGCGAATTCGTGGCCCGTCTCGGCGGCGACGAGTTCATGGCGGTCGTGCCGGTCGAGCGGCGCGAGGATGCGCTGAGCCTGGCGGACCGTCTGCGCGACGCCATCGTCGCCCCGGTCGATCTCGGCCACGCGGAGGTCGCCTGCGGCCTGAGCCTCGGCATCGCCGTCTGGCCCGATGACGCCGCCGACGTCTCGGCCCTGATCAACGACGCCGACCTGGCCATGTATCGCGCCAAGGCCTCCCTGACGACCGACGTCTGCTTCTACGAAGAGGAGATGGACGAGGCGGTGCGTAATCGCCGCCGCATCATCCAGCAGCTGCGGGAGGCTTTGGATCAGGAACAGTTCAGCCTGAACTGGCAGGTGCAGGCCACGCTCGAGACCGGCGAGGTCTCGGGCTACGAGGTTCTGCTGCGCTGGATACAGGCGGATGGGACCTTTGTTTCCCCGGCCGATTTCATTCCGCTGGCCGAGGAGACCGGCCTGATCCTGCCGATCGGCGAATGGGTGCTGCGCAAGGCCTGCGCCGAGGCGGCGACCTGGTCCGAGCCGCACAAGATCGCCGTCAATCTGTCGCCGGTCCAACTGGGCCATGTCGACCTGCCGCGCCTGGTGCATCAGATCCTGATCGAAACGGGATTGTCGCCGTCGCGGCTGGAGCTGGAGATCACCGAGACGGCCATGATCAGCGACCTGGAGCGCACGACCCATGTGCTGCGTCAGCTGAAACTGCTGGGCGTCTCCATCGCCATGGACGATTTCGGCACCGGCTATTCCTCGCTGTCCACCCTGCGCGCCTTCCCGTTCGACAAGATCAAGCTGGACCGCTCCTTCATGTCCGAGTTGGACGGCGGGCCGCAATCCGCCGCCATCATTCGCGCCGTCCTGGCCCTGGGCGAAAGCCTGGAGATTCCGGTCCTGGCGGAGGGCGTGGAGACGATGGAGCAACTGCACTTCCTGCGCGAACAGGGGTGCGACGAGGTTCAAGGCTATCTGCTGGGTCGACCCAAGCCGGTCGCCGACAATCACATTCAGGACGCCGCCAAGGCGCTGTGGCGAGATGATCTCGACGGCCCGGTGATGATCCAGGCCGCCTGATCGAAGACCTAGCGGCCGTAACCGGGCCAGTGCGCCTTGTCGGCCCGCTGGTACTGGGGCGGCAGGCCCTCGCCGTGGCCCAGGGTCACGGCGGCGTGGTGGGCCCAGTTGGGGTCGTCCAGGACCGCACGGGCGATGGCGACCAGATCGGCCTGACCCGAGGCGACGATGTCTTCGGCCTGTTGCGGATCGAAGATCATGCCGACGGCCATGACCGTTGCGTCCGGAACGGCCTGTTTGACCGCTTCGGCGAAGCGGACCTGATAACCGGGCTCGGCGCCCGGTATGTCGGCTCGCGGGGCGTTGCCGCCCGAGGTCAGGTGCAGATAGTCATAGCCCATCTCGTAGAGAGCGCGGCCGAAGGCGATCACCTCGTCCAGCGCCAGCCCGCCCTCGATCCAGTCCGAGCCGTTGAAGCGGACGCCCAGGGCCTTGGTCCGGGGCCAGGCGTCGCGCACGGCCTGGGCGACACGTAGCGGGAAGCGGGCACGGGCCTCGGCCGAGCCGCCGTACCGGTCGGTGCGCTGGTTCGACAGGGGCGACAGGAATTCGCACATCAGATAGCCGTGGGCGGCGTGCAGTTCGACCAGGTCGAAGCCCGCGCGTTCGGCGCGACGCGCCGCGTCCTCGAAGGCGGCGACCACGCGATCCATGTCCGCCTCGGTCATTTCCGCCGGCGTGTGCCAGTCGTCGCGGAAGGGCAGGGCGGACGGACCATAGGTTTGCCAGGCGCCCTCTTCGGCCGTCAGGGCGCGACCGCCCTTCCACGGCGCCGACGTCGAGGCCTTGCGGCCGGCATGGGCCAACTGGATCCCGATAGGGGTGCTGGAATAGGTGCGGACGCCCCGGAGGATCTCGGCGAAGACGGCTTCCTGCTCGTCGTTCCACAGACCGACGTCGTCGGGCGTGATACGGCCCGCGGCCTCGACGCCCGTCGCCTCGACGATGACCAGGCCGGCGCCGGAAAGGGCCAGGCGGCCGATATGCTGGACATGCCAGGGCTGGGGCACGCCGTCGATCGCCGAATACTGGCACATGGGCGCGATGGCGATGCGGTTCTTCAGCGTCAGGGGGCCGATGCTGCGCGGCGAGAAGAGGTGGCTCATGAACAGATGTCCGGGGAGGAGAGGTGCGACCGTAGCTATGTCGGTTGCGATCCCGATCAAGGCCGACCTTTCCGATTGTTCACCTGGCTTGCTGAAAATTCACGTGCCTAGAAGGGCTTGGCGCGCCACAAAAGCGTAAAGCTTCAACCGGGGATCACACCAATGCTTCGTCTCGCCCTCGCTATCGCCATCGCCGCCCCTCTGCTGTCGGGCTGTATCATCGTCTCGACCGAAAAGCCGACCACGCGCGTCATCACCGCGCCGGCTTCGGATCAGTGATGCGCGGCGCCCTGAAGGTCCTGGCGGTCGCGGCCCTCGCCGCGCCCCTGATGTCGGCCTGCGTCATCTATGACAGCACCGGCGGCGAGAACGTCTCGGTCAATGTCACCCGCAGCGACGCCCCGCCGGCCGAGGCCATTCGCGAGGCCCGGTTCGCGGACGGCGGCTTGGTCGTGCGCGTCGATTCCAACGGCTGCACCCAGGCTTCGGATTTTGAAATCGCGGTGGCCGACAATACGCCGACCGAGATCACGCTTCGCCGCACCAAGCCGGACCTGTGCAAGGCCCTGGTTCCCGACGGCGTCGAACTGCGCTGGACCTATGCCGACCTGGGCCTGGAGCCCGGCGCTCCGGCGCGGATCCTCAATCCGCTGAAATAGGCGCGAGAGACGCGTCGCCGGTCGTGGCGAAGACCGCCACCATCGACGGCGGTATACGCTGCGGCCTCAAGGTGGCGGCGTCGACCAGGCACCATTCGGAGACGCCCTGGGCGCAGACGCGGCCCTGGGCGTCCTCGATCCGGACATAGCGGTTGAAGCGCGGCCCTTGCGGATCGCCGACCCAGGTCCGCGCGACCACGCCGGTCGCGCCCGGCGCTATGGCGCGCAGATAGTCGATCTCGTGGCGCAGGGCGACCCACGAGCATCGGGCGCGGGTCTCCTCATCGAAACGGGCCGACCAATGGGCCGTGCCGACGTCCTGGAGCCAGCCCACATAGACGACGTTGTTGACGTGATCGTTGGCGTCGATGTGTTCCGGCCGGACCTCGAGCGGAACGACGAAGACCTCTCGGTCCTCCCGAGGTTGAAGGACTGGCCGCGCCATCAGGCCTCGCCCGTAGCCCCGTCCGTCGCAACGCCCTTTTCGACCATCAGGGCCTGAAGTTCGCCCGCCTGGAACATCTCGCGGATGATGTCCGAGCCGCCGACGAATTCGCCCTTCACATAGAGCTGGGGAATGGTGGGCCAGTCGGTGAAGGCCTTGATGCCTTCGCGCAGAGCCTCGTCCTGCAGCACGTCGACGCCCACGAAGGCGGCGCCGACGTGGTCGAGAATCTGCACCGCCAGCGAGGAGAAGCCGCAGCGCGGCTGGTCCGGGGTGCCCTTCATGAACAGCACGACGTCGTGCTGGGCGACGGTGTCGCCGATGAAGGTGTGAACGGGATCGGTGGTTTGAACGGTGTCGGTCACGGGAGGGAGCCTTTCGTGAAGTCCGTCAGCTAGGGAGAGCCGATGGCCGGGTCAAGGCGCCGTTGCGGCCATGCGGCGTCCGGACGCCCGGATCGGTCGATATCAGGCGGCCGCCGAGGCGGTGACCCGGCCCATCTCGATCTGCGCGGCCAGGCCCGGCGGCAGGTCGCGTTCCGGCGTGGCGGCCAGCATGTTCAGGCGGTCGACGTCATTGGCGCGGACGATGACGCTGGAGATGGTCGGGTCGGTCAGGACATAGCTGAGACAGATCGCCTCGGCCGCCCAGTTGGGCGTGCGGTACAGAAAGCCGAAGGCGTCGTTCTTGCCGGATCGCGTCGGGTGTTTGGCGCCCCCGAACCCGAACAAGCCCTTCTTGGGCGCGGCCTCGGCTCCCCGCGCCTTGGCGCGGCGATCGGTGAAATAGTCGTAGGCGAAGACCGCCATATCCTGTTCTCGGGCCGCACGGATGCGGTTGCGCAGCCTCCAGTCGGCGTTGATGTCGAACGGCGTCAACAGGACGTCGAAGGCGCCAGTCGAGACATAGGTGTCCATGACCTCGTCCCCGCCGGCCACGCCGAGCAGCTTGATCCGGCCGGTGGCGCGCAGGGCCTTCAGCGCATTGAGCGAGGACTGCGGCAGTTCGTGCTCGCCCGGTTCGTGCAGCACCGCGACGTCGATCCAGCCCAGGCCCGAGAAATGCAGCGCCCGGTCGATGGCGCCGGTCATGCCTTCCGCCGAAAAGTCGCGTTCAGCCTCGCGTCCGGCCCCTAAGCCGAGCGTCAGGCCGACACAGACCAGTTTGCGATCGACATGGGCCAGGGCCTCGCCCAGCACCTCGGCCGCGACGGGATCGGCGGTCTCGAGCCGGTAGGCGTTCACCCCGGCTTCCAAAGCGGAGTACAGCAGGTGCAGGGCGGCCTCGCGCCCCCGCGCCAGACTGTCCAGGCCGAAGCTGAGCGTCAGGTTGGAAATGGCGGCGCCGGACATGCCGAAGGGGCGATAGCGCATCGGTTCAGCCCTCCCCGGGCGGTGCGGAGGTCTCGAGGGCCAGGGCGTGCAATTCGCCGCCCATTTGCCCCTTCAGCGCCGCATAGACCATCTGGTGCTGGCGCACGCGCGGCAGGCCGGCGAAGGCGCCGGAGACAATGCGGGCGCGGTAATGGTCGCCGTCGCCGGCCAGATCGTCGATGGCGATCTCGGCGTCGGGAAAGGCGTCGACCAGATGCCGGCGCAGTGTTTCGACGGACATGGGCATGGGCGGTCTCTCGAACCTTCGTCCGCCAGCTTGCCGGATAAACCTTAATGGCGGGCTACGGCTCGCCCCGGTCTTTTCGCGGGCGTTCGAACAGCTGGACCGGGTGATCCTTGTAGGTGGTCGTCGCATAGGGTCGAAACCCCACCCGCGTCGCCAGGCGGATGGAGGCGAGGTTCTCCGGCGCGATCATGCACACGGTCCGTGCGCCCGACAGATGGGCATCGGTCCAGTCCAGCGCAGCCCGCAGCGCCTCTGCGGCGAATCCCTGGCCCTGGAAGGCGGGCGACAAGCCCCAGCCCAACTCGGGATCGGTCAGAGGCGGCTCGATCAGTCGTCGATGGTCCAGGATGGCGACATTGCCCAGATAGGCGCCGCTGTCGGCCAGTCGCATGGTCCAGCTTCCGTAGCCGGCCACGCTCCACTGTCCCAGGTCGCGCAGGAGGCGGAACCAGACCTCCTCGCTCGTCATGGCCCGGCCCGTGATGTGGCGGGTGAAGTCTTCGTCGGCCCACAGGGCCAGCAGGTCGTCGAGATCGGTCGCGGCGACCGGCGTCAGAACCAGCCGCTCCGTCGTCAGAATCGCAGCATTCACATCAGGCCCAGTTGCTTGAAGCTGGCCACCCCGTCGCGGCCGACGACCAGATGGTCGTGAACCTCGACGTTAAGCGCTCTGCCGGCCTGCACAACCTGTTTGGTGATCTCGATATCGGCGCGGCTTGGCGTGGGGTCGCCGGACGGATGGTTGTGCACCAGGATCAGGGCGCTAGCCGACAGCTCCAGCGCCCGCCTGACGACCTCGCGCGGATAGACCGGGGCGTGATCGACCGTGCCGTGGTTCTGCACCTCGTCCAGGATCAGCTGGTTCTTCTTGTCGAGATACAGGATGCGGACCTGTTCGCGCGGTTCGTGCTGCAGGGCGACGCGGACATAGGCCAGCAGGGCCGTCCAGGATGAGATGACGGGGCGTTTGGCGGCCGGTTCACGCGCGATGCGGCGTGTGACGTCGAAGATCAGCTGCAGATCCAGGGCCACCGCCCGCGTCGCCTTGCCGGGCACATAGCCCAGCGAGCGGGCGGTCTGGTCCTCGATGGCCTCGTGGCTGGCCGCCCCTATGCCGTCCAGGCCGCCGAACCGGGCGATCATATCCTTGGCCAGGACCTTGACGTCCTTGTAGGGCACGGACCGGAACAGCAGCAGTTCCAGCAATTCATAGTCGGGCAGGGCGCCCAGGCCGCCCTTGGCGGCCCGCTCGCGCAGCCGTTCGCGATGACCGTCGTGATGCCGCCGGGCCCGCGATACGGGTTCGGGTGTCAGATCTTCGAGCATGTCCCCTCCGACTTGTCCGCAACCTGAGCGGAATGTCGGAGGCGATCAAGGGTTTAGTTCGGGCGGAACAGTCCGGCCGGAGAAACGGTGAAGATTTCCAGTCCGTCTTCCGTGACCCCGATGGTGTGTTCGCACTGGGCCGACAAGGATTTGTCGCGGGTCACGGCGGTCCAGCCGTCGGACAGGACCTTCACGTGCGGCTTGCCCAGATTGACCATCGGCTCGACGGTGAAGAACATGCCGGTCTTCAGCACAGCGCCCTCGCCCTTGCGGCCGTAGTGCAGGACATTGGGGCTGTCGTGGAAGACGCGGCCGATGCCGTGGCCGCAGAAGTCGCGCACCACGCTCATGCGCTGGGCCTCGACGAATTTCTGGATGGCGAAGCCGATGTCGCCGAACGTATTGCCCGGCTTGACCTGTTCCAGGCCCAGTTCCAGCGATTGATAGGTCACGTCGATCAGCTTCTTCGCCCGGGCGTTGATCTCGCCGACCGCATACATGCGGCTGGAGTCGCCATGCCAGCCGTCGACGATGACGGTGTGGTCGATATTGACGATATCGCCGTCCTTCAGGACGCGATCGCCGGGGATGCCGTGGCAGACGACGTGATTGATCGAGGTGCAGACGGTCTTCTCGTAGCCCTTGTAGCCCAGGCAGGCGGGCAGGCCGCCGTTGTCCAGGGTGAACTCGCGGATCAGGTCGTCGATCGTGCTGGTCAGCACGCCCGGCTTCACGTGGGCGGCGATCATGTCGAGCGCCTCGGCGACCAGACGGCCGGCCTTGCGCATGCCTTCGAAGTCCTCCGCTGTGTGGATGCGGATGGCGCTGGAGCGGACCAGGGCGTCGGTTTCTAGATCAGGCGTTTCGTACATGGTTCAATCAATATCGGTCGGCTTCAGATGGCGATCCTACCACGAATGCGCAAGCTGATTGTGGCAGGCTGAGAATTCCTTCCCTAAGGGAATAACGGATTGTGTGTTGCGCGCCACGGCTCCGCACGGAAAGGAAGTGCCGTAACGTCACCTCTCGCGGGTGTGATCGTGTGCGGATTTCAGGACACAGTTTCGCCCGTTTCCCGGCAGAGAGCGGCCATGCATGCAACGCTTTGACGACACAGGCGCTGCAGCATTCCTCCCCGATACCCACCGCCGCGTTGATGGCGGGGGCAACTGTATAGGATTGGTTATGACTCCCAGGAATTTCGCCCGCATGGGCGGCATCGCTTTGACCTCGGCCCTGCTGGCCGGCGTCGCGGCTCCGGCCATGGCCGGCTCCTTCTATGTCCAGGAACAATCGACCCGCGGCCAGGGTCGCGCCAACTCGGGCGAAGGCGCCGACAAGGGCGTGCAGTCGCTGTGGTGGAACCCCGCCGCCATCGCCGGCACCGAACGTCAGGTCTATGTCGGCATGCACGGCCTGGTCCTGGATTCCGACGTCGATAATCGCGGCTCCACCGTGACCTATAACGTCCCGGTGACCGGGGTCGGCGTCATCAGCAACACGACGGCGGTCAACGGCGACCCGCACGTCCATGAAGTGGTCGAAAGCGGCATTATTCCGAACTTCGCCATCGCCATGCCGATCGGCGACCGCTTCAACGTCGGCCTGGCTGTCCAGGCCCCGTTCAACTTCACCACCAAGTACGAGCCGACCGACTTCGCCCGCTATGACGCCCTGACGTCGGAACTGCGCTCGGCCAACATCAGCCTGGTCGCCGCCATGACGGTGACCGACTGGCTGGACATCGGCGCCGGCTTCGACGCCCAGTACGCGGACGCCACCCTCTCCTCGGCCCTGCCGAACGTGGCCGTCCCTGCCGCCCTGTCGCCCGCCTATGTCCTCTCGCCGTCGACCGACGGTCGCAATCAGCTGGAAGGCGACGGTTGGGACTACGGCTGGAACGCCGGCGCCCAGATGCATTTCGGCAAGCTGGACCTGGGCCTGTCCTACCGCTCCAAGATCGAGCACGAGTTGGAAGGCACCGTGACCATCTCGGGCCTGACGGGTATTCTGGCCGGCGCCAATGTCTCGGCCGATGGCGGTGCGACCTTCACCACGCCCTGGTACGCCACCGTCTCGGCTCGCTACGCCGTCAATGATCGCCTGACGCTGAACGCCCAGGTCAACCAGATCGGCTGGAGCGAGTTCGACGCCATTCGCGTGAGCTACACGGGCGGCGGCTCGACCCTGATCCAGGACTACGACGACGTCACCACTGGCGCGATCGGCTTTGACTACAAGATCGACCCCACCATGACGGTGCGTGCGGGCCTGGGCTACGACCCGACCCCGACGCCGGACGATCACCGCACCGCCCGCATTCCGGACGGCGATCGCTTCCTCTACACCGCCGGCCTGTCCAAGACGGTGGGTTCGATGACCTTCGACGGCGCGGTGACCTATATCGACATCGACACGGCGACGATCAACGACACCCGCGACGTTTACGGCAACGGTCTGGTAGTCTCGAACCTGCGCGGCGAGGCCAATGGCCAAGGCGTCGGTTTCTCGCTGGGCGCGACCTGGAACTTCTAAGGTCCACGGCCATCGGCTGACATGAGAACGGCGGCTCCTGCAAAGGAGCCGCCGTTTTTCTTTGCCGGTTTCCAGTCTGTCACCCTCGGGTCAGACCCAAGGGTGACAGGGTTGGATCAAGCCTTGCTGGCGCCGCCGTAGCCCTTGCCGCCGTTCGACGGGCGACGGCGGGGACGGCGCTTCATTTCGCCTTCCGGGCGCGGCTCGGTCGAGGGGACGCGCTCGTTGCCCAGCGGGTTGTAAGCGCGTTCCGGACGGGCCGGAGCGGCCTCGCCGGTGGTGCGGTTGCCGCGACGCTGGCGGTGGGGCTGGCCGCCGCCCTCCGGACGGACGCCGTCGCGATGCGGAACCCGACGCCCGCGGCCGCCGCGACCGTTCTCGCCGCGCTCGCCGCCTTCGCGTTCCGGCATGGTCGCCTTCTTGCCGACGCCGGTCGCCATGATGGTGGCGTCCAGCTGGCCCAGGGCCTTGTCGTTACGACGGTCGATGGCCGGGATCTTCTGGCGGGTGACCTTCTCGATATCCTTCAGCAGCTTCATCTCGTCGCCTGCGACGAAGCTGACGGCGGTGCCGTCCTTGCCCGCCCGCGCGGTGCGGCCGATGCGGTGGACGTAGCTTTCCGGCACGTGGGGCAGTTCGAAGTTCACGACGTGCGAGACGCCGTCCACGTCGATGCCGCGCGCGGCGATGTCGGTGGCGACCAGGACGCGCAGCTTGCCCTTCTTGAAGGCGTCCAGCGTGCGTTCACGCTGGGGCTGGCTCTTGTTGCCGTGGATGGCGCCGGCTTCCACGCCGCCGGCTTCCAGATAGGCCGCGACCTTGTCGGCGCCGTGCTTGGTCTTGGTGAAGACCAGGCAGCGCGTGTATTCGGGATCGCTGAACATCTCGGTCAACAGGGCGCGCTTGCGGCCCTGTTCGACGTGGACGACCGACTGGCTGATGCGCTGCACCGTGGTCGATTGCGGCGTGACCTGGACCTTGACCGGATCCTTCAGCAGTTCGCCCGCCAGCTTGCCGATCTCGGTCGGCATCGTGGCCGAGAAGAACAGGTTCTGGCGCTTGGCGGGGATCTTGGAGACGATCTGGCGGATCGGCTTGATGAAGCCCAGGTCCAGCATCTGATCGGCTTCATCCAGCACGAAGATTTCGGTCGAGGACAGGTCGAGGTTCTTCTGCTGGATGTGGTCCAGCAGGCGGCCCGGCGCGGCGATCAGAATGTCCAGACCCTGTTGCAGGGCGCGTTCCTGGGCGCCGTATTTGACGCCGCCGAAGATGACCGCGACCCGGAAGCCCAGGTGGGCGCCGTAAGCCTTGAAGCTGTCGCCGATCTGGCTGGCCAGTTCACGCGTGGGCGACAGGACCAGCACGCGGGTGGTGCGCGGCTTGGGGGCGATGCGGTTCTCGGCCAGGCGGTGCAGGATCGGCAGGGCGAAGGCGGCGGTCTTGCCGGTGCCCGTCTGGGCGATGCCCAGCAGGTCCTTGCCCATCATGACGTCGGGAATGGCCTTTTCCTGGATCGGGGTCGGCTTGGTGTAGCCTTCCGACGCCAGGGCCTGGAGAAGGGCCTTGTTCAGGCCCATGGATTCGAATGTGGTGCTCACAGCAGTGTCTTTCGCGTGCGGCAGGGCGCATCTGGCCATGGCATGACGCCGTGGGGCCGCGCACCGCCAGTCCCGACGGGGCTTCGAAATGAAGCCTGCGGGGTGGATCGGGCGCCGCCCCGCGTGTCCGGGCAGCGAATGAATATGAGGGGCCGGCGGCTTCTACAGACAGGTCCGAAACGGACTTACACGCGCTGGAGACGCCGGAGGTCGCGATTGTGCGATGCAGCGCAAATGGGCGATCGGCGACATAAAGTCAAGCCGCCGGCGCCCGAACCGCCTGGGTGGGTCGATTTTCAGCCGGCCAAGGCGGCGCCGACGACCTGTTTGGCCTCGCCCTGAACCTGGGCCAGATGGTCGGGCCCGAGGAAGGATTCGGCGTAGATCTTGTACACCTCCTCGGTGCCCGACGGGCGGGCGGCGAACCAGGCGTCGGCGGTGACGACCTTCAGCCCGCCGATGGCCTCGCCGTTGCCGCTGGCCTTGGTCATGATGTCGACGATTGGCTGGCCGGCCAGGGTCTGGGCGGTGACGTCGGCGGGGCTGAGGGCCGCCAGACGCGCCTTCTGGGCGCGTTCGGCCGGGGCGTCGATCCGGGCGTAGGCGGGGGCGCCGTACCGGTCCGTCAGGCCGGCGTACAGCTGGCTGGCGCTCTGGCCGGTGCGGGCCTGGATCTCGGCGGCCAGCAGGCACAGCAGCAGGCCGTCCTTGTCGGTGGACCAGACCGAGCCGTCGCGGCGCAGGAAGGAGGCGCCGGCCGATTCCTCGCCGCCGAAGCCGACGCTTCCGTCCAGCAGGCCGGGCACGAAATGCTTGAACCCGACCGGCACCTCCAGCAGGCGACGGCCCAGGCCGGCGACGACCCGGTCGATCATCGACGAGGACACCAGGGTCTTGCCCACGGCCACGTCCGCGCCCCAGCCCGGCCGGTTGGCGAACAGATAGGCGATGGCGGCGGCCAGGAAGTGATTGGGGTTCATCAGCCCGCCGTCGGGGGTGACGATGCCGTGCCGATCGGCGTCGGCGTCATTGCCGAACGCCAGGTCATAGGCCGAGCCGCCCTGCATCATGCCGATCAGATTGGCCATGGCCGACGGCGACGAACAGTCCATCCGGATCTTGCCGTCGGCGTCCAGCGGCATGAAGGCCCAGCGCGGATCGACCGCGTCATTGACGACGGTCAGGTTCAGCCGATGCCGGTCAGCAACCTCGCCCCAATAGGCCACGGCCGCCCCGCCCAGGGGATCGGCGCCGATCCGGACCCCGGCGTCGCGGATCAGGTCCAGGTTCAGCACGCTGGGCAGGTCGTCGATATAGGCGGACAGGAAGTCGAACCGGCCCGCCTCGGCCCGGGCCTTGTCGAACGAGACCCGCTTCACATCGGCCAGCCCGCCCTCGATCAGCTGGTTGGCGCGGGCGGCGATGGCGGCGGTGGCGTCGCTTCCGGCGGGACCGCCCGAGGGCGGATTGTATTTGATGCCGCCGTCGCGCGGCGGATTGTGCGACGGGGTGATCAGGACGCCGTCGGCCTGGCGGCTGTTGGTCCGATTGTGGGTCAGGATGGCGTGCGACACGGCCGGGGTCGGGGTGAAGCCGTCGCGGGAATCGATCATCACCTCGACGCCGTTGGCGATCAGCACTTCCAGCGTCGTGCGGAAGGCCGGTTCGGACAGGCCGTGGGTGTCACGGCCGATGAACAGGGGGCCGTCGATCCCCTGGCTCGCCCGATATTCGGCGACCGACTGGGCGATGGCGAGGATGTGGCTTTCGTTGAAGGCGCCGTCCAGGCTGGAGCCCCGGTGGCCCGAGGTGCCGAACACCACCCGCTGGGCCGGATCGCCCATGTCCGGCCGCCGCTGGTCATAGGCGCCGAGCAGGGCGTCGAGATCGACCAGGTCTTCGGGACGGGCCTGCTGGCCGGCGCGAGGGTGCATGCGGAGACTATCCGTCTGAAGTTTCTGTTCAATCACAAATGCCGACGTTACGGGGAGGCGCGCGACATACGCCTTCATGACTGACATTTGCGACGCGGGATTGAAAGCCCGAAGCGCTCAGGTTCCACCGAAGGTGTCGCAGGACGCCGGATCGCCGGACTGATAGCCGCGTTGCAGCCACTCCACTCGCTGGGCCGAGGACCCGTGGGTGAAGCTCTCGGGCGAGACCCTGCCGCCGCCGCGTCGTTGCAGCGTGTCGTCGCCGATGGCCTGGGCGGTCTTCATGCCTTCTTCGATGTCGCCGGGCTCCAGCGCCACTTCGCCATTGGAGACGGCCGAAGCGTTCCTGGCCCAGACGCCGGCGTAGCAGTCGGCCTGAAGCTCCAGGGCGACCGAATACTGATTGGCCTCCGCCTCGCCCCGCGCGCGTTGCTGGGCCTGACGGACCTGGGCGGACGTGCCGGTCAGGGTCTGGACGTGGTGTCCGAACTCGTGGGCGATGACATAGGCGCGGGCGAAGTCGGCGCCGGACGCCCCCAACTGGGTCTCCATCTCCTGCCAGAAGTTCAGGTCCAGATAGACGCTGCGGTCGCTGGGGCAATAGAAGGGGCCCATGGCCGACTGGCCATAGCCGCAGCCGGTCGATGTGCCCTGTTCGTAGAGAACCACCTTCGGCGGTTGATAGCCGTTCAGCTTCTGCGCCCAGACATCGTTGATGTTCGCCCCGATGACGTCAACGAAACGGCCGGCCTGATCCTCCGGCGTGCCGGTCTGGCCCTGTTGCTGTTCCGCGCCGACGCCGCCGAACTGGCTGGCCAACTGGGTCGTGGTCGAGGGGTCGATGCCGAAGACGAGGTAGCCGATGATGGCCAGCACTCCGACACCGATGCCGCCGCCCGCGATGGCGCCGCCGCCCATCCCCCTTCGATCTTCAATCCCGCCGCCCGTCCGTCCGCCCCGCCAACGCATGGTCTTCCCTCCGCCCGATCCGATCCCAAGCTAGGCCGGAACGCGGTTGCGAGGGAAGGGATGCGTCACTGGGGACGATCCAGCCAATCGTCGATCTGGCTCACGCCCTGGCGGATGTTTTCGCGACGCGCGGCGGCGCTTTCGCGCAGGCTGCGTTCCTGTTCGGCGTCATAGAGGGGTCGGGTCGGGACGGTCGGAGACGCTGTCGCCTCGCGCGCGGCCTCAAGTTCGAGCCTGCGCTGATAGGTTTCGGCCTGCTGCTGGCGGGCGAGGGCCGAGTTGGTCTCGGCCTGACGCCGCAGACGCTCGTTCTCGTAGCGATGCTGGTCCGCGATTGCAGCCGGAACCCCGCCCGGATAGGCGGCGTAGGGAGGCGCATAGGGACGTGTCTGGGCCAAGGCGCCAGACGTCGCGCCGGCCAGGATCAGGGTCGAGAGGATGAGGGTCCGTCGCATGAACAGGACATGGGAAACCGTCAGGCCCATGCCAAGCGGAGCCGCAACCGTCGAGGGTTCGAGGGGTTGATTCCGCACATCCCCTCTCATCAAAGGAGCATTCCCCATGGCCCAGACCCTATCCGGCAAGACCGTCGCCATCCTGGCCACCGACGGCGTCGAACTGGTCGAGCTGACCGAACCGATGAAGGCGCTGAAGGAAGCCGGCGCAGTCGTCGAGGTGATTTCGCTGAAGGCCGGACCCTTCCAGGGGTTCAACCACCTGACCCCCGGCGACAAGGTGACGGCGGACAAGGCGGTGGCCGGCGTCGACGCCTCGGCCTATTCGGCGCTGATGCTGCCCGGCGGCGTGGCCAATCCGGACCAGCTGCGGGCCAACCAGGATGCGGTGAAGTTCGTCCGCGCCTTCTTCGACGCCGGCAAGCCGGTCGCCGCCATCTGCCACGCGCCCTGGCTGTTGATCGAGGCCGGGGTGGTCGAGGGGCGAACCCTGACCGCCTTCAACAGCATCCGCACCGATCTGAGAAACGCCGGCGCAAATGTGGTGGACGAGCCGGTGGTCGTCGACGAGGGCCTGGTGACCAGCCGCAAGCCCGACGACATCCCCGCATTCAACGCCAAGATGATCGAGGAATTCGCCGAAGGCCGTCACCAGGCGCAGGCGGACAAGACCGACCAGGCCCAGCCGGTTTCACACTGAATGAATGTGTCAGTAGTGAAATAAGGTAAGAAATACATACTCTTGATCTAAGTTCTCGACGAATCTTGCATGGCCGGGCGTGACGGGACGCTCGGCCATGGCTGGGCGGGACATCGTCGCCCTCCGATCAGGAGTCAGGAATGCAGATATCCTCCGCATCCTCGGCCTCTGCCGGTCTGTCGCTTCAGGCGCTGCGCGACCTGTTCCAGACCCAGAGCGCCGGATCCACTGGGCAAACTTCGCCCAGCGAGGGGCTGTTCAGCCCCAGTCAGGGCGGATCACCGCCCGCCCCGCCGTCCGGTCCCCCGCCTGCAAGCTCGGCGGCGACCAGCCTCAGTTCGGACACAATGTCCGCACTCCTCGAAAGTCAGGAGGCGGCCTCGACCGGCCAGGACTTCGTCAGTAGTCTGATCTCCGACTTCGATTCAGACAGCGACGGCGGCCTGAGCCTGGACGAGATCGGGTCCGCGCTCGGCCTGTCCGACACCTCGGGGCTCGCCGATGCCTTCGCCTCGCTGGACGCCGACAGCGACGGGGTGATGAGCGCCGACGAACTCGAGGCCGGTCTTCAGGCCATGGGTCCGCCGCGCGGCGGACCTCCGGGCGACGCGGCTCCGGCCTCGGCGGAGGAGACCGCTTCGACGGTGTTCGACGCCGCCGACACCAACGAGGACGGCACGGTCAGTCTGGACGAACTGCTGGCCTCTCTCGGCCAGGACGACTCCTCCAGCGTCGGCGACGCTTTCGCCGCTCTGGACACGGACAGCGACGGCGGGTTGAGCCTTACCGAACTGACCTCGGCCTTCGAGACCATGATGGCCAAACAGGTCGAATCTTACGGACGCTGGTCGTCCGAGGAGACGACCGGAAGCCTGATGGCCGCAGCCTGACGGAAAGAACCGGCGGGGCGGCGACGCCCCGCCGGCGCTCTCGATCAGGGCATCGACCAGACCGACGCCCGCTTGATCTCCTGATCTTCCAGTTCGCGGGTCGTGGGCACCCTGTATTCGGCCAGGAATTCGAGGCCGGTACGGGGAAAATAGGTGCGGCCCGGATCTCCGATCAAGACGCGGGCCCCCTGGGCGCGGGCTTGAGCCAACCAAGCCAACACGGCCTCGGTCATCGGCTTTTCGTAGCAGATGTCGCCGGCGCAGATGACCTCGACCTCGGGCGGCGGGCCGTCCAGCAGGTTGCGGTCGGTGAAGTCCAGCGTCACGCCGTTGGCCCGGGCGTTGGCGGCTGTGGCGGCCTGGCAGAAGGGGTCGATGTCGGCGCACAGGACGCAGGCGGCGCCGGCGCGCATCGCCGCGACCCCGACCAGGCCCGAACCGGCGGCGAAGTCCAGGACACGCTTGCCGGCGACCTCGTGCGGATGATCGAGCAGATAGCGGCTCAGCGCCTGACCCCCGGCCCAGGCGAAGGCCCAGAAGGGCGGCGGCAGGCCCAGTTCGCCGAGTTCCTCTTCCGTCAGCCGCCAGATGGGCGTGATCTCGTCCGCCAGCCACAGCGAGATTTCCGGGGCATGCGGCACGGGCTGGAGCCGCGTGTTGGCGCGGATGAAGGCGGCGGGATCGGAAATGGTCATCGTGGACGGCGGGTCGCCGTCTTCAGGACGCTGACATAACCGGGCGCAACCTCCATGACTGCCGCCTGGGGGCGGGCGTGGACGGCGCGGTGCAGGGCGGGAAGCTTCCAGCAGGGCACATGCATGAACAGGTGATGTTCGGCGTGGAAATTGACCCAGTAGGGGGCGATGAAGACCCGCTCCCACCAGGAGGCGCGGGTGGTGCGGGCGGCGCGGAAGGCGTCGGCGGAAGAGCCCTCGACGCAGGCGTGTTCGGCGATGTTTCTCAGCCGCGTCACCATCGGGAACCAGGTCGCCATCGGCAGCAGCCACAGGGCGAAGAAGGCCCACCAGACCCCCGCCGCGACGAAGCCCGCCAGGATCAGGGCGTTGACGGCCAGGAAGGGCAGGATCGAGCGGCCGGTGACGACGGCCTCATACTCATGGGCGCTATCGCCCTTCGAGCTGTTTGAGCGCGATTTGTCGGAGGCCATCGCCAGCGGCAGCAGGATCCGCTGCTTGAAGAAGGTCTGGCCCGTCAGGTCGCGGATCATCTTGCGGCGCAGCGAGGCGGGCGAGACGGGGAAGGGCGCCGAGAGCATCAGGTCGGGATCTTCCGGCTGTTGGGCGAAACGGTGATGGGTCAGGTGATAGGGGCGATAGGCCCCCAGGTCCGCTCCGATCGGCACGGCGCAGAGCCAGTGGCCCAGAAAATCGTTCCACTTCGCGGTCTTCGACAGCCCGCCGTGCGCCGCCTCGTGCATCAGTATGGCCAGGCCCAGCTGCCGCGTGCCGACGATCATGACGCAGATCGGGATCAGCCAGGGAACAAGGACCCCCGCGACGACGGCGAAGGCGATCACGCCCCAGCAGTGGACGACCAGCAGCGGCCCCGCCCAGGCCGGGCGGGTCTGGAAGGGCGCCCATTCCTCCGGGGTGAACAGGGTCGAGGGGGCGATACGCGGGGCGGCGGACATGGGTCCATTCTACCTCTGGCGAGGGGGCCGGCAAAGCGGAGAGATGGCGTTAGACTATCCTGACAAAAAGTCAGGTTGACATTACATGTGCCTGATGTCAGGTTGCCCTTACACGAGGAGGCGAGACATGTTGACTACAAGCAAATCAACCACCCCCGCGCATCGGCGCTATCTCTTGCGTATGACGGCCTTCACGGTCCCCTATGTGGCGATCTGCGTGGCGATGATGACCACCGACGCCTTTGACGAGATCATGGGCAAGCCCGCGGCCTGGGTGCTGGCGGCCGCGGTCTCGGCGCCGGTCATCGGCCAGATCTGGGCCTTCCTGTCCCTGATGCAGGAAAGTGACGAGTTCGTGCGCGGCGTGATGGTCAAACAGTTCGTCCTGGCCGCCGGAATGACCTTGGGCGTCGCCACCTTCTGGGGCTTCGGCGAGAGTTTCGCGGGGGCGCCGCATATCGAGACCTGGCTGATCCTGCCTCTGTTCTGGGGGATGTACGGCCTGACCTCGCCCTTCATCCGGAGCAGCCGATGAAGAACCGCCTGAAACTGCTGCGCGTCGAGCGAGGCTGGACCCAGGAGCAGCTGGGGCAGGCGCTGGGCGTGTCGCGACAGGCGGTGATCGCCCTGGAAACCGAGCGGCACGATCCGTCGCTGGACCTGGCCTACCGGATCGCGGCGACTTTCGACCGGCCGGTCGAGGATATTTTCGAGAACCCGCACGCCTGACGGCGGCGGACCAAGCTTCAAACCCAAGGGAGACTTCCGATGTTCAACGCCTTCTTCAAGGCGCGCCCGCGCCTGCGCGCCGCCCTGTTCGGTCTGGCTGTCTGCACGCCCTCGCTGGCGGTCGGGGTGACCGCCGCCTTCGCCCAGGCGCCGGCAGCCGCCGCGCCCTTCGTGTCCGACCGGCTGTCGGTCCAGGTTGTCGGCGCCGGTCCCAACGTGATCCTGATTCCTGGTCTGGGTTCGTCGCGCGAAGTGTGGCGGGCGACGGCGGATCGGCTGAAGGCTGCGCACCGGGTCCATCTGGTGCAGCTGGCCGGGTTCGCCGGCGAACCCTGGACCCACGGCGACGGCGACTTCGTTCAGCCGGAGGTCGATGAACTGGCCCGCTATATCCGCGAGGCCGGACTGGTTCGGCCGGCGGTGATCGGCCATTCGCTGGGCGGCCTCAGCGGTCTTCTGCTGGCGCAACAGCATCCCGATCTGGTCGGCCGGCTGATGTCGGTGGATTCCCTGCCCTTCTACAGCGTGATGTTCGGACCTGCGGTGACGGCCGAGAGCGCGCGGCCGTTTGCGGACCGGGCGGCGGCCATGATCCTGGGCGCCGACGCCGCGACCTTCCGGGCGCAGCAGGAGGGGACGGCGCGGGCGCTGTCGAACACGCCCGCCGAACAGGCGCGGATCCTGGACTGGTCAATGGCCAGCGATCGGCGAGCCTTCGCCGCAGCCATGAAGGATGTGATGATCACGGACGCCCGGGCCGGGTTGGCCGCGATGACGACGCCGGTGACCGCCCTTCACGCCGGGGCGGAGGGCGGAGACCTGTGGGCGCGGGAATATGCGGCCCTGCCCGGCGTGAAGCTGATCCGCGTCGACGACAGCCGGCATTTCATCATGGCCGACCAGCCGCAGCCGTTCGCGGCGCTGGTGGATCAGTTCCTGGCGGATTGATCAGCCCGGCTTGGGCGTCACGTCCCCGGCCTTGACTGGCGCGCCGGCGAACTCGTCGGCGTAGGCCGGGTTGAGCAGGGAGCGGAAGACCGACTGGGGCACGGCTATGCGGTAAGCCCCGTCCGAATAGGGGCCGATCTGATAGGCGCCGATCAGGAAGGTAACGCCGCCCGCCTTGCCCGGCGTCGTGCCGGGGGTCAGGACGAAGGGGGTGGCGACGGCCTTGGGGCAGGTCCACATCTTGCCGCCCAGGGTCGCCGTCTCCGAGCCGGGCGAGCGGGCCTGTTTGGCGGCGTTGGCGGCGTCGCACAGGGCCTTGTCCAGACCGGACAGGTCGGCGCCGGGGCGGAACAGGTCGGCGAAGCCCAGCCGCTTCTTCATCGCCTTGTCCCACAGGACGGCCGAGAAACTGGTGTTGGGATGGGCGCCGCCGGTGAATTCGAAATCGGTGCGGGCCAGGCTGAACAGTTTCCCGGTCTCGGCGCCGGGCTCGAAGGCGATGGTCTTCTCGTAGGCGCCGGGGCCGCCGCCGGCTTCGGACAGGTCGGCCTGGGCGCCCTCGGAGAACTGACGCAGGTCGCGCACGGCGGCGGCGTAGAGGGGGGCGTGCAGATCCGGCTTGGATTTGACGGCGTCCGGCAGGGTCAGTTTGACGGTGGCGTACTGGGTCTTGGAATCGAAGCTCATCGGCGCGCCGGCCGAAGCGTCGGTGACGGCGGCGGGCGCGGCCGGGGCGGGGGCCGGCGCCTCGGCCTTGTCATCGCGGCGCTGGCAGGCGGCGACGGTCGCGGCGACGGCGGCCGACAGCAGCAGAAGGCGAACGGTGGAGGTCATGGGGGGCTCCTTCACAGGCCGAGAGATCCGAGGGCGATGGCGGCGAGCAGGATCAGGCCCGCTTCGCGGTTGGACTTGAACAGCTTCAGCGCCAGGGCGCCGTCGGTGCGGTCGAGGCGGGCGACCTGCCGGGCCAGATGGGCGGCGTAGGCGACGAGGCCGATCCAGAACAGCGGGCCCAGGCCGGCGGCGAGGCCGGCCAGAGCGGCGAGGGCCAGGCTGATGACGTAGAAGACGGCGACGCCGGGACGGACGGCCGAGGCCAGACGCCGGGCCGAGGATTTGACCCCGATCATGGCGTCGTCCTCGATGTCCTGCAGGGCGTAGACGGTGTCGTAGCCGAGGGTCCAGAAGACTCCGCCGAGGTAGAGGAAGACGGCGGGGGCGTAGGCCTGCCATGTCAGAGCGATCGCGTGGCCGCTGTCGCTGGACGGCGACCAGAGGAAGGGACGGAACTCGTCGATGATATCCGGGGGCAGCAGAAGCGCCGCGGCCGCCAGCGGCAGGGCGGCGGCGAATCCCATCAGGGCGCCCCAGTTGAAGGTCAGGCCCAGCCAGGCCTGAGGCCACCAGGTGATCCGCTTCATGAAGGGATAGGCGGCGACCAGGGCGCAGGAGCCGACGCCCAGCAGGATGGCGACGGTCGGCAGGGTCAGCAGGATCAGGAGGCTGATCAGGCTGCAGGCCACGACGAAGGCCCAGGCCTGTTTGAGGCTGATCAGGCCGGCGGGGATGGGGCGCAGGGCGGTGCGGGCGACCTTGGCGTCGAAGTCGCGGTCGACGATGTCGTTGAAGCCGCAGCCGGCGGCCCGCATCAGGCAGGCGCCGATCCCGAAGCCGACGAACAGCCACAGGTCATAGAGGCCGGGCGCTTGGCGATACTGGGCCAGGGCCAGGGCGATCCCCTGCCACCCGGGCAGCAGCAGCAGCCAGATGCCGATGGGCCGATCGAACCGCCCCAGCTTCAGCCACGGCTTCAGCGCCTCGGGCGCATGGCGGTCCACCCAGTTGGCGCCGGCGTCGGGGAGGGGGGCGGAGGTCATGGCCAAGGCTTAGCGGGAATGGGCGGCAGGGTGAAGGCGGGAATGGGCGCTGAACCGGCCAAGGCTTCGGCCGAATTGCACAGGGACGAAATCAGTGCAAACTGTGCAATTTCGAAATAAATCGCTGTTTTTGCTGGCATAAATCTTCCCGCGAGATTGCACTGTGCAATTGAGTGCAGTTTTAATCGGGATGTCGGGCTCCGAAGAGGGGGCCCATGACTTCAGCTTAAGTCTGGCGGCGATGTCAAAGACCGGGGCGGATCGAAAATGGGTCCGCCGGGCTCCATCCTTACACCGTGGGGGAACCCAGGCGGGAAACGCGGCGCGAGATTTCGGCAAGGCCTTGAAATCGTTAGGGCCGTACCAGCGTCATTGTGAGGGTTGGCCCAAGCCGCAGGATGCTGAAAGATCGAGACCGCGGCAGGTTCGCGCTCTCGCGCGCCGCTGGGTTCCGGGTCTTCGCTACGCTTCGCCCGGAATGACGAAAGAAGAGAGGAGCCTTCTTCCCTTGTGGGAGAAAGAAAACCCCTCCCCCGGAAGGGGGGAGGGGCCGATCATTTTCAGTTCTGGTAGACGTCGCCGGAGCCGGCGATTTCGCTGGTCAGTTTGGCCGGGCGGGTGGCCAGGGTGACGTCGCCGGAGCCCGCGATGCGGACCTCGACGTCGCCGGTGGGGGCCAGGTCGGCGTCGCCGGAACCGGAGATGGCGACCGTGGCGTCCCGAGTGTTCAAGCCCCGGAGATCGGCGTCGCCGGAGCCGGCGATGGCGAGGTCCAGGCCCTCGGTGCGGCCGGCGGCGGTCACGTCGGCGGAACCCGAGATGGACAGGCCCAGGGTCGGCTGGTCATAGTCCCGGATGTCCAGGTCGCCCGAGCCGTTGGAGGCGAAGTTCCGCACATCGCGGGCGGTGACCACGACGCGCAGTTCGTCGCGCTCCGACCGGGCCGAGAAGTTTCCGCCGTTCCAGCCGAAGACCACCCTTTCGTCCCCGTCGCCGAGGGAAAGGCGGCCGTCCTGAAGACGGACCCGATCGGTCAGGCTCTTGGGACCCGTAATGACGACGGTGTCAGCCGGCCCCTGGACGTATTCGACATCAAGGCTGGAATCGACGGCCAGGGTGTCGCCGCCGGTCCAGGCCAGGGTCCGCGTGGTGAAGGGGCCGAGGTCCTCGGTTCCCGCGTTCTTGACCCGTTCGAAGCGGATGGTCTCGCCGTCGCGGTTCTTGATGGTCCAGGCCCAGCCGTGGCGTTGCAGATCATGGCCGCCGAGCGCGAGCGCTCCGCCCATGGTGACGAGGCACAGCACCAGGGCGGCGCCGGCGATGATGAACAGTGTGCGGATCATGCCGAGACTCCCGAGCTCGAGGCTTCAGATTGGGCGGCGGATTGGGGTTCAAGCGCCGGCTTCAGCAGCCGGTAGTGCAGGCGGGCGAACCAGACGGTTCCGTTGACTAGCCAGATGGTGACGATGGTCAAGAGGGCGCCGATGAAGACGGCGCCGGCCATCAGGCCCAGCCCCATCAGGACCGCCGCGAACGGGCCGCCGGGGAAGCCGGCGAAAGGACCGGCGACCATGACCGCGCCGCCCGAGAAGAACAGGGCGATGGCGGCGATGAAGAAGCCGAACAGGGTCCCCACCACGCCCATCATGATCGGCAGAAGGATCAGGATGTCGATGGCCCCCAGGCCCAGGACGGCGAAGACGGCGGCGGCGGCGGCGGAGGGGTTCTTCTCCTGGCGCCAGCGCTGGATGCCGGCCTCGGCCTTCAACTCGCGGGCAAGCCGGCCCGGATCGCCAAGAGCGTCGGCCACCTCGGCCTCGGTGCGGCCGGCGGCCAGGCCGTCGGCGAAATGGGTCTCATAGTCGGCGACGATGTCGTTCGCCGTGGCGGTCGGCAGGCCGACCAGGCCGCTTCTGAGACGGGCGATGAATTCGGCGCGCGTCATTGTTCCGTTCCCTCCGGTTGAGCCTTGGGCTCTTGAGCGCTGGGCTCTTGAATGCTGGGCGTATCGGCCACTACGGCGTCGACGGCCCGGGTGAAGGCCGACCATTCGGCGGTCTGGGCGGCGAGGGCCGTCCGTCCTGCTTCGGTCAGGCGATAGTATTTCCGCGACGGGCCGGACGAGGATTCGACCAGATAGGTCTCGACCTGTCCGTCCGACTGCATGCGCCGCATGAGGGGGTAGATGGTGCCCTCTCCCATGCCGATCGCGTCCGACAGACGGCTGGCGATCTCGTAGGCGTAGCTGTCGGCGCGGTTCAGGAGCGCCAGGACGCATAGGCCCAGAACCCCCTTCTTCAGTTGTATTTCGATGGTTTCGGACACCTCTGTCTCTCCTCTGATGGGGATTGATTACGGCAAGGTATCTTGTGACGCAAGGTACCTGCTTAAACATGACGAAGGTTTAATCCAACGCGGTTCGGCGAGACATTGAGGCGGGTTTACGGCGTGCGGCGTGGGGATCGCTTGGCAAGCGAAGGGCGATCCGATAGGGACTCGACAGAGTGCCGGGTGGAATAACATGCCCGCGCGAAGACTTGAGAGCCATTCTCAAGTCTCTGCTGCTAAACGATATTATGGGGACTTCGTATGGGAATGGGGACGCGAGCCCTGACAGGAGCGAAGGCGGCGACGTCCGCGGCGACAGCCGTGGGACTGGCCCTGTTCTTCGCCGCGCCGGCTTGGGCGCAGGATCTGATGGGCCAGCCGACGCCCGGCGGCATCGATCTTCAGCCGGCCGCCGCGCCGCTGAAGCACGACGCCATCTGGTTCCACAATATCGTGCTGATGCCGGTGATCACCTTCATCACCCTGCTGGTGCTGGGCCTGCTGGCCTGGATCGTGTTCCGCTACAACAAGAAATCCAATCCGACGCCCGCGCGCTGGAGCCACAACACGATGGTCGAGATCGTGTGGACGGTGCTGCCGGTGGTGATTCTGGTGGGGATCTCGCTGTTCTCGTTCCGGCTGCTGTTCTCGTATCACGACATGCCGGAGCCGGACCTGACGGTGAAGGTCACGGGCAACCAGTGGAACTGGGCCTATGAATATCCGGACCAGGGCGTCGCGGAATATATCTCCAACATGGTGCCGGAAAACGAACTGGCCGAGCGCGGCCTGTCGCACAGCGTCTATCGCCTGGCGGCGGACGAGCCGATGGTGGTGCCGGTCGGTCAGACGGTGCGACTGCTGATCACAGCCTCGGACGTCATCCACGCCGTCGCCCTGCCGGCCTTCGGCCTGAAGACCGACGCCGTGCCCGGCCGGGTCAACGAGACCTGGTTCAAGGCCGAACGCACCGGCGTCTTCTACGGCCAGTGCTCGGAACTGTGCGGCGTCGACCACGCCTTCATGCCGATCCAGATCAATGTGGTGTCCCAGGCCGAGTTCGAGCGCTGGGTCGTGTCCAAGGGCGGCTCGATGACGCCGCCGGCGGCCGAGGCCGCGCCGGGCGGAACCGCCGCCCAGGCCGCGGTCGGCACCACGGGCGCTCCCGTCCTGGGAACCGCCACGACCGGTCCCCAGTTCGGCGCCAACGACGACATACCGACCGCGCAGACGGCGACGACGCCGACCGCTCAACCCGCTCCCGCCGCGGCTCCCGCCGTGCCGGCCGCCCAGTAAGAGGCGAGCAGTTTCATGGCTGACGCTACCATCTCCGCCCGCGACACGCTTCACGCGCACGAGGCGCACCCGCATCACGACGACAAGCCGGGCTTCTTCACCCGCTGGTTCCTGTCGACCAATCACAAGGACATCGGCACCCTGTACCTGCTGTTCGCCATCATGGCGGGCATCGTGGGCGGCGCCCTGTCGGGCCTGATCCGCTGGGAACTGGCCGAGCCGGGCATCCAGATCTTCAAGGAAGGCTCGTCGATCCAACTGCTGGGTCTCGTGGAACAGTCCAAGCACGGCTATAACGTCACCGTCACGGCCCACGCCCTGATCATGATCTTCTTCATGGTCATGCCCGCCATGATCGGCGGCTTCGGCAACTGGTTCGTGCCGATCATGATCGGGGCGCCGGACATGGCCTTCCCGCGCATGAACAACATCTCCTTCTGGCTGCTGGTCGCGGCCTGGGTGCTGCTGTGCCTGTCGATGTTCGTCGACGGCGGACCGGGCAAGGGATTCGGCGGGGGCTGGACAGCCTATCCGCCGCTGTCGACCACGGGCCACGTCGGCCCGGCCTTCGACCTGGCCATCTTCGCCCTGCACGTGGCGGGCGCCAGCTCGATCCTGGGCGCGATCAACTTCATCACCACGATCCTGAACATGCGGGCGCCGGGCATGACCCTGCACCGGATGCCGCTGTTCGCCTGGTCGGTGCTGATCACCGCCTTCCTGCTGCTGCTGTCGCTGCCGGTTCTGGCGGGGGCGATCACCATGTTGCTGACCGACCGCAACTTCAACACCCACTTCTTCGATCCGGCCGGCGGCGGCGATCCGATCATGTACCAGCACCTATTCTGGTTCTTTGGTCACCCGGAAGTCTACATCCTGATCCTGCCGGGCTTCGGCATCATCAGCCACATCGTCTCGACCTTCTCGAAGAAGCCGGTGTTCGGCTATCTGGCCATGGCCTACGCCATGGTGGCCATCGGCTTCGTCGGCTTCATCGTGTGGGCGCACCACATGTACACGGTCGGGATGAGCATCAATCTGCGCGCCTATTTCATCGCCGCGACCATGATCATCGCGGTGCCGACGGGGGTGAAGATCTTCAGCTGGATCGCCACCATGTGGGGCGGGTCCATCAGCTTCAAGACTCCCATGCTGTGGGCCATCGGCTTCATCTTCCTGTTCACCGTCGGCGGGGTGACGGGCGTGGTCCTGTCGAACGCCGGCATCGATTACAGCCTGCACGACACTTATTATGTCGTGGCCCACTTCCACTATGTGCTGTCGCTGGGCGCCGTCTTCGCCATCTTCGCCGGCTTCTACTACTGGTTCGAGAAGATGTTCGGGGTGAAGTACAACGAGTTCCTCGGCGCGACCCATTTCTGGATCATGTTCGTCGGGGTGAACCTGGTCTTCTTCCCGCAGCACTTCCTGGGTCTGCAGGGCATGCCGCGTCGCTATGTCGACTATCCGGACGCCTTCACCCTGTGGAACCAGGTGTCGTCGATCGGCTATGCGATCACGGCGATCGGCGTGGTGGTCTTCCTGATCATGCTGGCCGAGGCCGCCATCCGCCGTCGTCCGGGCGTCGCCAATCCCTGGGGCGAAGGCGCCACGACCCTGGAATGGACCCTGTCCTCGCCGCCGCCGACGCACCAGTTCAACGAACTGCCGGTGGTCAAGGGCGACGACCACTGATCACAGGCTCGACCTGACGCAGGGGCCGCTCTTTCCACCGGAAGGGGCGGCCTTCTGCTTTCGGGTGTGCTATGCCGCGCGTGCCGATGACCTCGTACCCATGACCCAAGACGTCCAGAGCCAGCCCAGGATTTCGACCGCCCAGCCGGAAGACTATTTCCAGCTGCTGAAGCCGCGCGTCATGTCGGTGGTGGTCTTCACCGCCGTGACCGGCCTGGTCATGGCGCCGGGATCGATAAACCCCCTGGTCGCCGCCATCGCCATCCTGTGCATCGCCGTCGGGGCGGGCGCGGCCGGGTCTCTGAACATGGCGCTGGAGGGCGAGACCGACGCCCTGATGCGACGCACGCGCGGCCGGCCGGTGGCGGCGGGACGCGTTCGCAAGAATGACGCCATGGCCTATGGCGTCATCCTAAGCCTGTTCTCGGTCATGCTGCTGGGGATGAACACCAACTGGTTCGCGGCCGGTCTTCTGGCCCTGACTATCGTCTATTACGCTGGCTTCTACACCCTGCTACTGAAGCGGCGGACGCCGCAGAATATCGTCATCGGCGGGGCGGCGGGGGCCTTTCCCCCGGTGATCGGCTGGGCGGCGGCGACGGGCGATGCGCCCTGGCAGGCCTGGCTGCTGTTTCTGATCATCTTCCTGTGGACCCCGCCCCACTCGTGGGCCCTGGCCCTGTATTCGGCCGGCGACTACGCCAAGGCCGGCATACCGATGATGCCGGTGGCGCGGGGGGCGAAGTCCACGCGGCTGCAGATTCTGATCTATTCTCTGGTCTTCGTGGCCTCGACCGTGGCGCCGGCTCTGGTCGGCATGGGCGGGCTGATCTACGCCGTCGTCTCGGTCGGCGGGGGGCTGGGCTTCCTGGGCCTGGCCTGGCGGCTTTACCGGTCGCGCGCTGGGGACGAGCCGGACAAGGCCGACACGGTGGGACGCGAGGCCGCATTGTACGACGTCAAGGTCCAGGCCAAACCGGCCCGTGACCTGTTCGCCTTTTCGATCCTGTATCTGGTCGCCCTGTTCTCGGCCTTTCTGGTCGAGGCCCTGTCGGGCCTGGGAGCTTAAGCCATGCGTCTGACCCCCGAGGAACTGCGTGCGCGTAAGCGGCGCAATGTCTGGATCGCTGCGGCCCTGGTCGCCTTCATCGTCCTGGTCTTCACCACCACGGTCCTGCGTCTGCAGCAGAACCAGGCGGCCGGGCGCGCTATGCTGCAAGAGGCGACGGCGGCGCCACGATGAACAATCCCGGCCGCAAGAACCTGATCGCCGTCGTCTGCGTCCTGGGCGTGATGGGGATGACGGGCGCGGCCTTCGCGGCGGTGCCCCTGTACCGGATGTTCTGCCAGGTCACGGGCTTCGACGGCACGGTGCGCCGGGCGGACAAGGCGCCGGACACGGTGCTGGACCAGACGGTGCTGGTGCGGTTCGACACGAACGTGCGCGGCCTGCCCATGACCTTCCGCGCCGAACAGACGACCCAGAGGGTGCGGATCGGCGAGACTGGCCTGGCCTATTTCGACGTCACCAACACCTCGGATCAGCCGATCCAGGTGCGGGCCGGCTACAATGTCGTGCCGGAATACACCGGTCCCTATTTCCAGAAGCTGCAGTGTTTCTGCTTCCAGGATCAGACCCTGGCGGCGGGCGAGACCCGTCAGTTTCCGGTCCAGTATTTCATCGCCCCCGAACTGGCCACCGACCGCGAGGCCAAGGGCGCGCGCGAATTCACCCTGAGCTACACCTTCTATCCCTCGGTCGACGCGCCCACGGGACCCGGGGGCGGGGCGGGCGCCTGATGGCCCCATCGGGGCGACCACGGCGGAAACACGGCATCCTCTGGCGCGGCGCAAAAGCGGACGTTATAGCTGGGGGATAAGGCGAGTTCATCGCCAGCCTAATATTAGAGATGAAACGCATGGCCGACGCGCACGCCGCACCGCACCACGACTATCACCTCGTTGCGCCCAGCCCATGGCCGCTGCTGTCGTCCATCGCCGCGACGATCATGTTCATCGGCGCCGTGATCTGGATGAAGGGGCTGGCGCCGGCCGAGAACGGGGTGATCGCCGCGAACTTCCTGGCCGAGGGCAAGCCGGGCGTCTTCTTCGCCGGCCTGGCGGGGGTGCTGATCTCGGCCTTCGGCTGGTGGTCGGACGTGATCAAGGAGTCGAAGGCGGGCGACCATACGCCGGTCGTGTCGATCGGCCTGCGCTACGGCATGATCCTGTTCATCGCGTCCGAGGTGATGTTCTTCGTCGCCTTCTTCTGGATGTTCTTCGACATGGCCCTGTTCCACGAATCCCGCGCCCTGACGCCGGAAGTCGGAACCTGGGCCGATACCGCCAAGGCCTGGTCGACCTGGCCGCCGCAGGGGGTCGAGGTCCTCAGCCCCTGGCAGCTGCCGCTGCTGAACACCGTCACCCTGCTGCTGAGCGGCTGCACCGTCACCTGGGCCCACCATGCGATCCAGACCGGCGACCGAAAGGGCGCCAAGATCGCCCTGGCCATCACCGTGGCCCTGGGCGTGCTGTTCACCTGCGTTCAGGCCTACGAATATCAGCACATCCTGCACGAGCACCTGTTCTTCAATGAGGAAGCGATCAACTCGGGCCTCTATGGGTCGATCTTCTTCATGGCGACGGGCTTCCACGGCTTCCACGTCCTGATCGGCACCATCTTCCTGGCGGTCTGCCTGCTGCGGCTGCTGGGCGGCGACTTCACGCCGGAGAAGCATTTCGGCTTCGAGGCGGCCGCCTGGTACTGGCATTTCGTCGACGTGGTCTGGCTGTTCCTGTTCGCCTTCGTCTACGTCGTCTTCGGTTGATCCCGGACACCACGGACAGTCTCAAGACGGCGGGGGACGAGGGATCGTCTCCCGCCGTCGCCGTTTGCGCCGACCCGGTGCGGGCAGGTCTGAAAGGCCGGTGCCCGCGCTGCGGTCAGGGGCGGCTGTTCGCGGGCTTCCTGAAGGTGCGGCCCGAATGCGAGGCCTGCGGGCTGGACTTCTCGACCATCCAGACCGGCGACGGTCCGGCCAGTTTCATCATGCAGATCGCCGGTTTCCTGGTCGGGTTTTCGGCCCTGTTCGTCGAAATCAAATATCATCCGCCGATGTGGCTGCACCTGATCGTCTGGCTGCCGCTGGTGGTCGCCCTGTCGCTGGCCCTGATGCGGCCGGGGCGGGGGCTGATGATCGGGCTGCAATACCGGAATCAGCGATGAAACGGTTTCCGTGGATCCTGACCCTGCTGACGGCGGCGGCTCTGGTGCTGCTGGTCGGGCTGGGCGTGTGGCAGGTCGAGCGGCTGAAGTGGAAACAGGACCTGATCGCGGCGGCCGATGCGGCCGCGTCGAAACCGCCCGCGCCTCTGGACGCGGTTTTACGGCAGGGCGATCTGGAGTTCCGCAAGGCCCTCATCGTCTGTCCCGGACTGGCGACCGCGCCCTATATCGAGCTTCAGTCCATCCATGAGGGCGAGGCGGGGGTGCGGCTGATCTCGGCCTGCCGGCCCGTGGGTCAGGATTTCAGCCTGCTGATCGACCGGGGTTTCATCGCCGAGGGGGTTTCGGCCCGGCCGCGCGTGGCGTCTTCGACCCTGCCGCTGGTGCTGATCGGCGAGTTTCGCACCTTCGATCCACCCGGCGCCCTGGTCCCGGCGCCGGCGAACGGCCGCTTCTACGGTCGCGACACGGCGGCCATGGCCCTGGCGCTGAAGGTCGAGGGGCCGGTGCGGCCGGAGGCGGTGTTTGCGACCACTCCGACCAATCCCGAGTTCGCGGCCTTGCGCCCGTCGGCGCCGCCGGCGGCCTTCTCCAACAATCATTTCGGTTACGCCCTGACCTGGTTCGGGCTGGCGATCGTGCTGGCGGGTTTCTATGTGGCCCTGCTTCGACGCAGATTAAAGAAAGACCTTTCCTGACCGCTTCCCTGCACACCCTGTCCAACGGCGTCCGCGTCGTCTGCGATCCCATGCCCGGCCTGAAGACCCTGGCCGTCGTCGTCACCGTCAAGGGCGGGGCGCGGTGGGAGGCCGAGGACCGCTCGGGCTGGTCGCACCTGCTGGAACACCTGGTCTTTAAGGGCGCCGGCGACATGGCCGCGCGCGAGATCGTCGAACGGATCGAAGCCGAGGGCGGCACGATCAACGCCTCCACCGGCTATGAACGGACCAGTTTCGAGGTGCGCGGCCTGGACGGCTCGCTGCCGCTGGCGATGCAGGTGCTGTCGGACCTGGTTTTCCGGCCGACGCTGGACGCCGCCGAGATCGAGCGCGAGAAGGACGTGGTGGCCCAGGAGATCGCCGAGGCCTTCGACACCCCCGACGACCATGTGTTCGAGATGGCCCAGACCCGGGCTTTCGGCGGCCAGCCGCTGGGCCGGCCCATCCTGGGCTCGGTCGCCAGTCTGAAATCGGCGGAAAGGGCGACGGTCGAGGCCTGGCGGGCGCGGCTCTATTCGCCGGACCGGATGGTGGTGGCGGCGTCCGGCGCGGTGGACGAGACCGAGCTTCTGGCCCTGGCCGAGCGCTGGTTCGGCGATGCCGTCGCCACTCCGGTTCAGGCGCCGGCGCCGGCCGCCTTCGTCGGCGGACATGCGAAACTGACGCGCAAGATCGAACAGGCCAATCTGGTGTTCCAACTGCCGGCCCTGTCGGCGACCGATCCGGCCCTGTCGTCGATGCGTCTGTTCGGCGAAATCCTGGGCGGGGGCATGGCCTCGCGGCTGTTCCAGAGCGCGCGGGAGGAGCGGGGCCTGGCCTACGCCATCGACGCCTATCAGGAACCCTATGAGGACACTGGGGTGCTGGGCATCTACGCCGGGGCGGCGGCGGATCGGGCGAAAGAACTGGCCGAGGTGTCGGCGGGCGAGGTGCGGGCCCTGGCGGAGACCGGACCGACGGCGGCGGAGCTGTCGCGGGCCAAGGCGGTGATGAAGGCCGGCCTGTGGATGTCGGACGAAAACCCGATGAGCCGGGCAGGGCGCAATGCGGCCCAGACCCTGATCTTCGGCGCGCCTCGCGCCAGTCTGGCCATGACCGAACAGCTTGAGGCGCAAACCATCGAGGACGTGCGGGCGGTCGGCGGTCGGTTGCTGGCCGGCGGCCTGGCGGCCAGCGCCGTCCTGGGTCCAAAGTCGGCCGGACCGGCGGGCGAGGCCTTCGCGACGGCGCTGTTCGGGGCGTGACCGCCCTTTCCTCGCGGCCTCGGTTGTGGGAGTGTCGCGCAAGATTTGCAGAGCCGGAGCACCCCCATGTCCGTCCGCGTCGCCCTGATCGTCGGCAGTCTGAGACACGGCTCCTATTCCCGCGCCATCGCCCTTGAGCTGAAGACGCTGGCCGCCCCGACGCTGGCGCTGGATATGGTCGAGATCGGCGATCTGCCGCTGTACAATCCCGATCTGGAGACCGAGGACGCGCCCCAGGCCTGGACGCGTTTCAGGGCCGAGGTGTCGGGCGCCCAGGCCGTGCTGTTCGTGACGCCGGAATATAATCGCTCGATCCCCGGCGCGCTGAAGAACGCCCTCGACGTCGGCTCGCGCCCCTATGGCCACAGCATATGGTCGGGCAAGCCGGCCGCCATCGTCAGCGTCTCGCCCGGCGCCATCGGAGCCTTCGGCGCCAACCACCACCTGCGCCAGCCGCTGGTCTTCCTCGACATGCCGGTGATGCAGCAGCCCGAGGCCTATCTCGGCAATGTCGCGGACCTGCTGGACGATGACGGCCGGCTGAAGTCCGACGGGACCCGCGATTTCCTGGAGGGATTCACGGACGCGTTCGCGAAGTGGATTGAGAAGATCAAGGGCTGATCGTCCGACCTGGGATTGAGGACTGCTCCCGTGCGGCTTTCCCAACTCCCTGACCGGCATTGTGTGATATTCACGACAACCCGCAGGGGTTGCTTAACCATAAGCCTTTAAATATTCCTGATGACCGCCGTCGCCTGCCTTAAAATCTTCGTCGCCGACGAGCTTCAGGCTGCCGACCCGGAGAGAATAGCGAACCTCACCGCCAAGGTGGCGGGCGCCTATTTCGAGACGACCTGGCTTTGGCCCAGGCGCTACGGTCAGGTCGCCCCGCATTCCTTCGTATTGGCCGATCCGCGCGCCACCGCCCTGGATGCAAGAGAACTTCAGGGACTCGCTCGCGACCTCCAGCACAAGTTGTTCGGCGACGTGGGCGACGGCGAGATCACCCTGCTGATGTTCGAGGGCAATCAGGCCGACATCATGCGGTTTTCCGGCATGACGGCAAAAGAGCTTTCCGCCATCCTGTCGGGAGAAGACGACGGCCTCCTGGCGGGCCGGGTTTGCCGGATCACCACCGACGAGGTGACTTCGATCGTGCCGAAAGGCGGCCCCGTGACGGGGCAGCCGTCGATGGAGCAACTGGCTCAGGAGGCCCCGACGCCGGAACCCGCTCGGGTCGTTTACAGAGGCGTCTATCACACCGGGCGTGAAACCTTCATCGGCAACGTCGCCGTCTGGCGGGAAACCCCAACAGCGAACTACGGCTTCGAGCCGGTTCGCGCCGACGGCGATCAGCCCGAATATGATATTCCCACGCTGGAGGGCGGACTGGAGGCGGTTCGCGGCCTTTCCGTGGGTATAATGTTCTTCCCGATCAGCTTCTCCTCGATCGTCAAGATGAGCACTCGCGCCGAGTTGTTGCCGTGGCTGGAGGCCCTGCCGCGAGCGAAACGGGGGCAGTTGGCGGCGGCTGTTTATGAGACGCCGCGCGCGCCGAGCTTCTGGGCCCTGTCGCAGCTCAAGACCTATCTGGAACCCTTCTTCGGCCGCATCGACCTTCGGGTCACTGACCCGGCGTTCCAGATCGACGATCTGCCTCCGGGCCTGGCGGACAGCGTCACCCTGGTCCTGCCGAAGACCACGGAAGCGGCGCGTCTGAAGGCGATCACCCGGTTCATGAAGGAGGCGCCTGTCTATCAGCGCCGCAGGGTCCGGCAGGGGATCAGCGACGTCACCACCAAGCGCGAGCTCAACAGCTGTATCGAATACGCCGCGCCCTTTCTCACGGGTCCCGCCGTGACAGACATGTTGGAGAAACCCGCCCGCGGCGTCGCCTGTCCTGTGCTGGATCTGCCCCTGCATGACTGGAGCCAGCAGCAAGCCGACTTCGGGACCGAATAAGTCCACGACAGGCAATAGGCCCGACGCACCACCCGGTGGCCCAATTGAAAACGGCGGCTCCGTGAGGAGCCGCCGTTTCCGTTCAGACGTGTGCTGAAATCAGCCGACGGTCTGGAGCTGGCCAGCCGATTCCTTGCCCGAACGCTTGTCGCGTTCCAGCTCGTAGGAAACCTTCTGGTTTTCGTCCAGGCCGCGCAGGCCGGCGGCTTCAACAGCCGAAATGTGGACGAAGACGTCCTTGCCGCCGTCGTCGGGTTGGATGAAGCCGTAACCCTTGGTGGGGTTGAACCATTTAACAGTGCCGGTAGCCATTTTGAGACCTCCGTTAGAAATTGACCGAGGGAACGTCCGTTCGGCCTGTCGGGTCTGAATGGGAGCGGCCTGGACTCGTGCGTTCGCAGAGAGAGTGGGCGTTACGCAGAGAGATCGACGAGCCCTATGTGCTCAGGTCTTTGTGACAAATGCAAGCGCGACCGATGAGATCAATATCGGGGCGGGGGGAACGGTCGAGCTTGGAGGGCGTTCAGTAACCACAAGGAAAGGCCCCAACATGAACCGCACCCATGTCGTGGAGCGCGCCTATCAGCTCGCCCGCACCCCCGAATGTCTGAACACCGGCGATGTCGTCAAGGCGCTGTCGGGCGAAGGATACTCGAGCGCCGAGATTTCCCACTTCCAGGGCAGTTCGATCCGCGCCGACCTGAACCGCATCTGCAAGGAAACCTCGTCCGAGGCGGCCTGATCTTCGATCAGACCAGACCGTTCATCGTCGGCGCCTCGGCCGCGCTGCCTGGGAAGACCCGGGAATCCAGGGCGGCGCGGTCGACGCCCATATGGTCGCGCAGCACCCCCTTGAATACGGACCGGACGTCCAGCGTCGGGGCCAGATCGCGGCCGTCGAACAGGCGATTGTCGGCCAGGGTCGGCCAGTCGCCGATCAGACCGCCGGGCCTCAGCGCCCCACCCGCCAGCAGCAGCGACGAACCCGTGCCATGGTCGGTGCCCTGGGTTCCGTTGGTGCGGGCGGTGCGGCCGAACTCGGTCGCCACCACGACGACTGTGCGGGACCAGTCTTCGGCCAGACCGTCCTTCAATCCCGAAACCAACTGGTCCAGACCCGTCAGACGCACCTGAAGCTGGCCCTTCTGGCCCGCATGAGTGTCCCAGCCGTCCAGCGAGACGGCGACCACATCGGCCCCTTCGGCCCCGGTCATAAGCCGGGCGATCGCGCGACCCAGGCCCGGGACATCGTTGCGTCTGAGGACCTCGCCCTTGCCCCCCATGCTGATCAGATTCTCGGTCGCAAGTCCGCTGGCCAGGTTCGGGCCGAGCATCGGGTCGTCGACATAGAGATCCTGAAGCAGGGAGGCGATCCGGTCGTCGCCCCGCACCCGACCGCCCGGCGCCCAGCTCGAGACAGGGGCGTCGCCGCGCAGGATCAGCGGCGTCTGGGCGCCGATCGACAGACCTCTGAGCGTGGTTCCGCCTGCGGCGACGATGGCGCGGTTCAGCCAACCGTCGTCTTGTTGGCGCAGGGCTTCGCCGCCGTTCTCGAGCACATCCTGGGCGTCGAAATGGGATCGCACCCGCACCGGCAGGGCGACAGCGGGCGCGAACCTCAGTTGGCCCTGTTCGTGGAGGTCGTGCATGCCCGTAAGCGCGGGGTGCAGGCCGAAACCCTCGCCGAGGTCCAGCACGCCGTCCGCCTCGCCCGGCGCCGCCAGGGCCAGACTACCGCGCAGAGCCGCATAGTTCGGATCGGCATGGGGAACCGTCACGGACAAGCCGTCCATGGCGCCGCGGGCGATGACCACGACCAGCTTGTTTCGGGGCGCGCCCGACTGCGCGGCGACGCGCCCGGCGAAGGCCAGGCCCAGGCCGGCGGAGGCTGCGCCCAGCAGGGCGCGTCGGTTGAGAGCGAGACAGGTCATCGGCGCTGGAACTCCGGCGACATGAGGAGAAGGGTCAAGGCTTCGGTGCGGCTTTCGGCCCGGGCGACGGCCAGGCGGGTGCGCTCGGACAGCCGATCTCTCAGGGCGTCGGCCGCCGTGGCGTCGACGTCCGACAGTCGGGCGACCGCGGCGGCCGACTGCGCCCAGTTCAGCCGCTTGACCAAGGCGTCGGGGCCGGCCCAGTCGGCGGCCGTGTCGGGCCAGCCCTCGGGCGACGGGGCGGCGAAGGGCGGTTGGCCCATCGTGACGAGGGCCTGACGCAGAGGCAGGATCCGCTCGGGCCGACTGTTCAGCGCCCTGTGGGTCGAGACGATGAACTCATAGGGCGTCTTGATCTTGGCCAGCTGGGGCGTCCAGGTCTCGGGGGCCTCGACCAAGGCGCGGGCGACCTGGGTCAGGTCTCCGTCTGATTCCGTCCAGGCCGCTTCCAGTCGGGCGACCAGGCGTTCAGGCGGCGTGTCGGAGACGAAATGGGCCGCGATCCGGCGCGACAGGCGTTTCGCCGTGGCGGGGTGTCGGGCCAGGTCGCGCAATATGGCCTCGCCCTGGGCCTTGCCTGCCTGCGGATAGGTCTTGCCCAGCACGGTGCGGCCGCCGGGTTCGTGGATATTGGCCCGGAAGACGAAGCCATTGCGCCCGACCTCGATCTGACGCGCGGACTGTCGGGCGCCCTGCGGGTCCTGGCGTCCCGGCGTCGACCAGCCGGTCAGGGCCCGGGCCAGTTCGGTGACGTCCGCCTGAGTATAGCCGGCGTCGGCGCCCACGGTGTGGAGCTCCAGCATCTCGCGGGCCAGATTCTCGTTCAGACCGACCTTGCGGCGCGTCCCCGCCCTGCTGTCTGGGCCGGCCGAACGGACCTGGTCCAGGTACAAGAGCATGGCCGGATGCTGTTCTGCGGCGATCGCCAGGTCCTCGAACCTGCCGAAGACGTTTGGGCGGATCGCCTCGCGCTCATACTGGTCGATGAAGGCGCCGCTGGAGAATCTGACGGCGGAGACGGTGAGAGCGTTGGCCCAGAACAGGGCCCAGCGTTCGGCGAAGCCCCGTTCCGTCTCGGCGCCCAGCCGGGCGCGGGCGAGAAAGGCCTGGGCCGTGTCCTCGGTGATGTCGCGCCGCTCCGCCTGACGGGCCTGACGGGTGGCCGCGGCGGTGGGCTCGGCCGCGTCGCCTGTCGCCCCATCGGTTCGGCTTTGCGCTTGGCTGGTCTGATAGGCGAGGAATTCCGCCATCCGCTGTTCGGACGGCGTGAAGTCGCCCGTCGGCTGGGGCGCGCCGTCTCGCCGGATCTGAGCGACGGCCCAGCCGCGCGGATCGGCGGCGACGCGGTCGATCTCGCCAGGGCGCGCCCCTAGACCCAGCCGGGTCACGGCGATGGCGGCGTCGGTCGGGGATGCGGCCATGGCGGTCTCCTGTCCGTCGGTCCCATTGTAACGCGTCGGAAACAAAACTCCGTCGCGATCAGATTCCCGTGCGTCTGTCGCCAAGCGGCCGGCGGCGCGCTAGGTTGCAGCGCGATGGCCCTCCTGGACTGGATGAGCGATGTGGCCGGACCGGTGGTCCGGGGTGACGGCGTGCTGTTGCGGCCGCCGCGCGCATCCGATTATGCCGCCTGGTCCGGGCTGCGCGACGGGTCGCGGGACTATCTGCAGCCCTGGGAGCCGGCCTGGCCCGACGACGACCTTAGCAAGGCCGCGTTCCGACGTCGGCTGTCGATCTATGCGCGCGAGATGGATCTGGGCAACGCCTGGCCCTTCTTCGTCTTCATCGACGGAGGGCGAACCCTGGTCGGCGCCGTGACCCTGTCGAACGTGCGGCGCGGCGTCGCCGAGACCGGCACCCTGGGCTACTGGATCGGCCAGCCCTACGCCGGACGGGGCCATGCGACGGCCGCGATGCGGGCGGTGGTGGGATACGCCTTCGACCGGCTGAAACTGCACCGTCTGGAGGCCGCCTGCCTGCCGTCCAATCACGCCTCGCGGCGTGTGCTGGAAAAAACGGGTTTTCGACACGAGGGCAGGGCGCGGGCTTATTTGAAAATTAACGGCGAGTGGGCAGATCATCTTCTGTTCGGCCTCGTCGAGGACGAGTTCGACCGCGGCGACCCTACGCCGTCTTGAGGGGGCGACAGCCTTGAACGCGCGATCCCGATCCCTGGCCTGGGACGCCACCACCGCCATCGAGGCGCTGGCGGCGGCGGACACGGCCCTGTGGGTCTGGACCCCCGCCCAGGATGAGCTGCGCTTCACCGGGGCGACACGCGCCCTGGGCCTGGGCCCGCTGGCGCCGGAATGTTCGGGCGCCGGCTTCGTCGCCTCGGCCCTGCCGCAGGATCGGTCGCTGGCCGAAAAAATGCTGAAGCCGCAGGAGGAGGGGACCGAGGTCGCCGTGCGCCTGCGCATGCGCGGATCCGAGACCTGCCTGTGGCGCGGCGTCTGGCTGGAGGACGGGCTGCGCGCCGCCGGCGTGGTGGCGCTGGAGACCAAGTTCGCCGGTTCGGATCGCGACACCCTGACCGGGCTGCTGGATCGCCGCGCCTTTGTCGCCCGCGTCGGCGAGGTTCTGACCCAGTCGGGCGAGTATGAGATCGTGGTCGGCGACGTCGACCGGCTGAGGCGTCTGAACGAGGCCCTGGGTCACGAACGGACAGACCTGGTGCTGTCGGCCCTGGGCTCGCGTCTGGCCGCCGCCTTCTCCAAGGACGCGTCCCCGGCGCGGATCGGCGAGGACGAATTCGCCATCATCGTGCCCAAGACCGCCTCGCACACCAGCTATCGGCTGCGCGAGGCGCTGGAACAGCCCCTGCGGGTGGCGGGCTTCGACATCTATCCGACCGTCTCCATCGGCGCCGTGGTGGTCGAGGGCGGGCCGGACGCGCCGGACGCCTCGGAACTGCTGCGCCGGGTGGAACTAGCCGTCGAATCGGCCAAGGGCGCCGGGCGCGGCGGATCGGCGGCGTATGGCCGGGCGTTGGAAAGCGACAGCCTCAGCCGCCTGGCGCTGGAGGCGGACCTGCGCAACGCCTTCGTGCGCGGCGAGATCGTGCCCTTCTTCCAGCCGATCGTGAACCTGAACACCGGCGCCGTGGCGGGGTTCGAGGCCCTGGCGCGCTGGCGTCACCCGCGGCGCGGCCTGGTGCCGCCGGACGAGTTCCTGGGGCTGACGGCCGACCTGGGCATGATGAACGACCTGGGCCTCTTGATGATGACCCAGTCGGCGCGGCAACTGGCCGAATGGATCCAGCGCCACCCCCTGGCCGGCAAACTGTTCTGCAGCGTCAATCTGTCGGTCGGCGAGATCGAACGCCCGCACCTGTGCGAGGACGTGGCCCGGATCATCAAGGAAAGCGGCCTGCCCAAGGGCGCGCTGAAACTGGAAGTGACCGAGGGCGACATCATGCGCGACACCGCGCACGCCGCCGAAGTGCTTCAGTCGCTGAAGGACGTCGGGGCGTCGCTGGCGCTGGATGATTTCGGCACCGGCTTCTCGTCCCTCTCCTATCTGGCGCGCCTACCGTTCGATACGCTGAAGATCGACCGCTATTTCGTCCTGACGATGAACAAGGACGAGGGCTCGGCCAAGATCGTCAAGTCGGTGGTCAACCTGGGCCGCGACCTGTCGCTGGAGGTCGTCGCCGAAGGGGTGGAGAACGCCGATCTGGCCGCCCTGCTGCTGGAGGCCCAGTGCCACTACGGCCAGGGCTTCGGCTATGCGCCGGCGCTGCCGGCCCAGGAGGCCGAGGTCTATCTGGCCGAAAGCCTGGCCGACGGCACGGCGCCGCTGAAACAGCGGTCGGCCTAGGCTTCAGTCCGGTTTTCGACCCACGCGGACGAGTGCGCCGTTGGGATCGCTGACGGCGAACTCGTACATGCCCCATGGCTTCATTTCCGGCCCTGCGCCGATGATGAGGTCGCGCACGTTTTCGGCGGCGGCGTCCACATCCTCGACATAGATGTAGAGACCGAGGGCGTTGTCCTCGATCCGGGCGGGCCAGCCGGGTGTGGCGTTGAGATGAAGACTCCCCCCGCGTCCGTCTTCCAGCAGACGATAATCGCCGTAGTCGCTGACGACCGCGAAGCCCAGGCGGCGATAGAAGGCTTCGCTGACGTCCATGTCTCGCGCGGGCACGATGGCGACGACCTGGTGTTGCGATGTCATGTGGTTCTCGACGCCTCCTGCTCCGGATCGCAACCACGCGACCGGCCCATGCGTCCTGATGATGCGTCGCGCCTCGCTTTTGGAAAACCCACAAGCCCGCGTTTTCATCCCTTTCCGGACAGCCGGGCCGTATTGTCCGGACCGGCGTAGGCGAACCTGCCCGTCCGCCAATCCTCGGCTAGGATGTGTCATGACCGAAGACGAGATGCAGGATCGGGACACGCGCCGTCAGCGGACGCGAGAGGCGATCACCGACGCCCTGATCCGGTTGATGTTCTCGCGTCGCTACGCGGCCATCCGCACGACGGATCTGATCCAGGCCGCCGACGTCGGCCGTTCGACCTTCTATGAGCATTTCCGAAGCAAGGACGAGGTTCTGGTCGCGGTCGTTGAGCCGATCCTTGCGCCCTTCGCGCGGGCGGCGGCCGGGCGGGGCAATACCGCGCGTTTGTGCGCCATGCTGGATCATCTTTGGGAAAGGCGCGCGCTCGCCCGTCACCTCTTCGAGCCCCCGTTGCTGGCCCGGCTCCAGCGCAGACTGGCCGCGATGATAGAACTGCTCGCAGAACCACATGGCGACGAGGTGGTTCCTGCGTCGCTTGCCGCCAGGGGCGCGGCGGCCGGCCAACTCGTGATGTTGCACACCTGGCTGATCGGCGAAGTCTCCTGCCGTCCAGACGCCCTGGCCAAGGCCCTTGTCGGCGTTCGTTGAACGAGGAACAGTGGGAGCCATGACCGACGCCCGACTGGAGATCGCCGCCGGCTTCGCCACCGCCCAGGGGCCGAAGGCGGACAATCAGGATTTCGGAGGCGTGCATCTGGGCACGCCGGCCGAGCAGCGCGAGCATGGGGTCGTGGCGGTCATCGCCGACGGGGTGTCGGGCTCGAAGGCCGGGCGGATGGCGGCCGAACTGACGACGCGCAGCTTCATCGACGGCTATCTGGACCAGAATCCGTTGAACGGCATCGCGGCCAACGGGATCAAGGCGCTGCGGGGCTTCAACCGCTGGCTCCATGCGCGGGGGAAGATCGATCCGGCCATGGAGGCGGCGGCGACCACCTTCACCGCCCTGATCCTGAGGGGACGCGAGGCGGTGGCCCTGCATGTGGGGGACAGCCGGGCCTGGCATTTCCGCGACGGGGTGCTGACCCGTCTGACCGAGGATCACACCCGGTCCCAGCAGGGGCTGAGCCATGTGCTGTACCGCGCCGTGGGGATCGAGGCCGACGTCAAGCTGGACGTGCGCCATGTGGGGCTCGCGCCGCATGACCGGCTGTTGCTGACCACCGACGGGGTGCATGGGGTGCTGTCCGACGCAGCCCTGGCGCGGCTGCTGGGGCGGCGCGGATCGCCCGACGCCGACGCCAAGGCCATATTGGCCGAGGTGGCCGAGGTCGGCGCGCGCGACAACGCCACCGCCCTGGTCATCGACGTAATGGGGATCGGGGCGCCGGATTGGGAAGCCATCACGGCCGAGGCCGAGGGGCTGGCCATACTGCCGCCGCCGAAGCCGGGCGACGCCGTCGACGGCTTTCATCTGGAGCGGGTCGTGGCGGACGGACGCTATACGCGGCTGTTCCTGGCGCGGTCCGGGGACGAGCGGGTGGTGCTGAAATTTCCGAAGCCGGCCGCGGTGTCCGAGCGCGGCGCGCGCACGGCCTTCCTGCGCGAGGCCTTCATCGGCCGGCGGATCGACAGTCCTTTCGTCGGCAAGGTGCTGACGCTGGATGCGGGGCGCCAGAGCCGGCTCTATATCGCCCAGCCCTTCTATCAGGGCGTCACCCTGCACGCCTGGCTGGCGCAGGAGGGGCCGTTCGAGATCGCCGAGGGGATCGGCTTGGCCCTGATGCTGGCGCGCGGCGTGTCGGCCCTGCACCGGGCGGGGGTGACGCACCGCGACATCAAGCCGGACAATGTGATCCTGGAGGCGAACGGAGGGCTGAAGCTGGTCGATCTGGGCGTGGCGCGCCTGCGTCAGGCCGAGGAGTTCGCCGAGGCCGAGGCGCCCGGCACCCCCGGCTTCAAGGCGCCCGAAATGTATGACGGCGAAAGCGGGAACGCGGCGACCGACCAGTTCGCCCTGGGCGTCACCCTGTACCGGCTGTTCACCGGCTCCTATCCGTGGGGCGAGGTCGATCCGTCGGACGTCCCTCGTTTCGACCGGCCCCCGACGCCGCCGAGCCGGCGGCGACCGGACATGCCCGCCTGGCTGGAGGCGGCCATACTGCGCGCGGTCGCCGTCGATCCCGACGACCGGTTCGAGGACGTCGAGGAACTGATCCACGTGCTGGAAACGGGCAGCGCCGTCGCCGCTCCCGCGCCGCGCCCGCTGTCGCTGATCGAACGCGATCCGGTGCGGTTCTGGCAGGGACTTTGCCTGGTTCTGGTCGTGCTGCTGATGGTGTCGCTGGCGACGCGATAGGCGTTTATACGCGTCCTGAAATGGATCGGATGCCGTGACATTTGGCGACAGCCGGCTGTGCGGAACATCCCCAGGTTCAAGGCTTTCCGGTGCCGCGGGGACAGTCGTGCCCGTCTCCCCGTTCCTCAGCCGCGAAGGCCCTTTCCATGATCAAGACAATCGCTTCCAGCGCCCTGGCGCTGGCCCTCGTCTCCACGCCCGCGCTGGCTCAGTCCGTGGCGCCCGATTGGTCCGGCCCGTATGTCGGTATCTTTGGCGGCTATAATCAGTCGAATGACGACGAGGACGAAATCCTGCGTTTCGACCGCAATCTCGACGGCAACTATGGTGACCCGGTCACGACCGCCGCCGGCGCGAACGCCTTCAGTCCCGGTTTCTGCGGCGGCGCGGCCACCAGCACCGGCCCGTCCACCGGCTGCAAGGACGACAATGACGGGGTCGAGGCGGGCGTGCGCGCCGGCTATGACATGCAGTTCGGCAATATCGTCGTCGGCGCCCTGGCCGAATACACCGTCAATAATGTTCAAGACACGGTGACGGGTTTCAGCACCACCCCCGCCTTCTACAGCTTCACCCGCGAGCTGGAGAGCACGGCGGCCGTCCGCGCCAGGCTGGGCTACGCCATGGGACCGGCGCTGATCTACGGCACGGGCGGCTACGCCTATGGCCAGTTCGACAACCGCTTCCGCACCTCGAACACGGCCAACCGCTTCACGGAAACCACCGAATCCGATGACGGCGACGGCTGGCAGGCGGGCGGCGGCGTCGAATACGCCCTCGGTCGCGGCCTCACCGTCAGCGGCGAATATCTCTACACATCGCTGAGCGTCGACAGCCCTGTGATCCGTGTCGACAGCACCGGTACGACCCCGGCCGCCAACCCCTTCATCCTGGCGCCGAACACGACCGGCACCGACATGACGCGCGGCAACGGCAAGTTCGGCACGCACATGGTGCGGATCGGCATGAACTATCGATTCTGATCGCAAGTCACCGAACGGTCGGGTGCAATCCCCGACCGTTCAACTGACGGCAGGTCAGGCCGCTTCGGCCATGGGCGGCAGGACGTTGTCCAGTTCAAGCAGGCTGATCATCTCGCCGTCGATGGCGAAGATGCCGGCGATGACGCCGCCGTCGTCGCCCAGGTCCGGCGTCTGTTGTCGCGAGGCGTCGTCAAGCTCGACGATGTCCGACACGGCCTCGACCAGCAGGCCGACCGTGCGCGCCCCGCACTTGACCACCATGATGGCGTGCCGGGCCGAGGGCTCCTTGGTCGGCAGACCCAGGCGCGCCGCCAGGTCGATGATCGGCAGGACGACGCCGCGCAGATTGACGACGCCCTTCATATAGTCAGGCGACTTCGGAAGCGGGGTGGTGGGCGTCCAGCCACGGATCTCCAGCACCGAGGTGATGTCGATGCAGAAGGCCTGTTCGCCGACGCGAAAGCCGACCAGTTCGCGCCGACCGCTTTTGGAACCTGTCATTACAACGCCTCTCCATCCGATACCGAGCCGGCCGGCTGGGGTGTCGATCTCGGCCAAACCCAGGGCGTGTCGCCACGTCACAAGGGCAGTCTCAGCCATCAGGCTGGCGAATTCGTTAATGGAACAGTGAATTTCGGTGGAAAGCAGAATTCGTCGCTCACATCCGCAGGACCGACTTGTGTAAACAAGCGTCGAATAGTTCAGAGGCGATATGGTTGCCTGGCTAACTGTAGATTAACTTCAGATCGTGCTTAATTTTCAACCATTGGGGTATGTAGGCTTGCGCGACTACAATGCCGCGACTAGGTGATTGTGCGTAATTTCTGCGTGGCGACTCGCGTCGTTTCGGATAACACGAGTGCGATTTCCATTAATGTCTGACAGTTTAACAGAACATCATGGAAACGACTCAAGTCACGAAACTGTATCTGATTTGGTGATGGATCAGAGGGCGGCGCTCCAGCTGTTGATCAAGCAAAGGATAGGTCTGATTTCTCGCCGTTGGACGGCGCGGGCCGCCAGGCTGTTCAAGACCTACGGATATACAAGCGCCCAACGGGCGCCGTTGCATCTGCTGAAGAACGCGCCGGCCGGTCTGACGCAGGCTGAACTCGCCGGCGGGCTTCAGCTTTCGGAGCCTACGCTTTCGCGGCGAGTGGCGCGCCTGCTCGCGGACGGGCTGGTGTCGAAGCATCGACTGCAGGGCGACGGACGCGCGAATCTGATCAAGCTGGAGCCTGCCGGTCATCAGGCGCTCGAACGATCGGAAACCACGGCGGCGCGGGATCGGGACCTGCTGTTTCAGGGACTTACGGACGAGGATTTGGGCGTCACCCTGCGTGTCCTGGACACGCTGGCGGACCGGATGGCCGGCCCTATCGAAACCGCGAGCGAGGGCGGGCACACGTCAGCCTAGGCGCGTCCGCCCTGGCTGGATAACCGGGCCGCATCGACTCCCATCAGGGCCAGGACGCGAGTCCATTTTGAATCGTGGTCGCCGTCGAAGATGAGGTCCAGATCGGCGTCTGCGGTCAACCAGACATTCTCGGCCAGCTCGTCCTCGAGTTGGCCCTCGCCCCAACCGGCGTAGCCGAGCAGCAGCGTGGATCGCCGCGGGCCGCCGACCTCGTCGGTCATCGCGGCCAGGGCCTCGCGCGTGCCGGTCATGGCCAGACCGTCGCCGAAGGGCAGGGTGTCCTCGCCGACGCCCCAGTCATCCGTATGCAGAACAAAGCCGCGTTCACGTTCGACCGGGCCGCCCATCAGGACGGCGCGGCCGATAGACTGTTCCGGCGCATGCGCCTCAAGCTTGTCCAGCACGGTCTTCAGATCCACGCCGCGAGCCGGCCGGTCGATCCGCAATCCCATGGCGTGATCCGGTCCGTGGGCGCAGATCAGAATCACGGCGTGTTCGAACCGGGGGTCGCCGATGCCGGGCATGGCGACCAATAGACGGCCCGTCAGGGATGAGGCGTCGTTCATGATAACCATATCATCGGGGCAGACGCGGTCCGGCGCAAGGCGCATTGACGGCGCGTCGGAGCTTGCGGCGGCCGCCGCGGCGTATATCTGTCGCTGGCGCATCCAACCAACCCCGCGCGGAGAGACTTCATGACCATCCAGATCGGCGACCGCATCCCCGACGCGACCTTCGCCCAGGCGACGGCCGAAGGGCCCAAGCCCGTCAACACCGCCGAAATCTTCGCCGGCAAGACCGTGGCCCTGTTCGCCGTTCCCGGCGCCTTCACCCCCACCTGCTCGGCGCGCCATCTGCCGGGCTTCAAGGACAATCTGGACGCCATCAAGGGCAAGGGCGTCGACGTCGTGGCCTGTATCTCGGTCAACGACGCCTTCGTCATGAAGGCCTGGGCCGATAGTCAAAACGTGGACGACGGTTCGATCGTCATGCTGGCCGACGGCAACGGCGACCTGACCCGCGAGCTGGGCCTTGTGCTGGATGGTTCGGGCTTCGGCCTGGGCGAACGTTCGCAGCGCTATTCCATGCTGGTGAAGGACGGCGTGGTCACCCAGCTGAACATCGAGCAGGGCGGCGAATTCAAGGTCTCTTCCGCCGAGCATCTGCTGGCGCAGCTCTGATAGGGTGCGACCCGCGCGATCGCTTTACGGCACGAGCGCGGATCGACGATGACCGACGTCTTCAGTCCCGAGAAGCGCAGCGACGTCATGCGTCGCGTGAAGGGACGGAACACGTCGCCGGAACTGGCCGTGCGCGGAATCCTGCGCGCGGCCGGAATCGGCTATCGACTGGGCGGCATGGGCCTGCCCGGCAGGCCCGACGTGACGATGAAGGGACGCAGGGTCGTCCTCTTCGTCCATGGCTGTTTCTGGCATGGGCACGACTGTGCGCGGGGCGCGCGCCAGCCCAAGGCCAACGCCGAATACTGGACCGCCAAGATCGCGCGGAATCGCGCCCGCGACGCCCGTGTCGCGGCTGAGCTGGAGGCGGACGGCTGGCGGGTGCTGACGGTGTGGGAATGCGACCTGCGCACGCCCGACTTCCCCGCGCGGCTGGTGGCGGCGGTCTCGGGTCAGGCGGCCGCGGACTCCGCCTGAGCGCTCTCGTCCAGAACATGCTGCAGTGCGCCGATCAGGGCCGGGGGCGTCAGGGGCTTGGAGACGAAATAGGCCATGCCGGCCGCCTGGCAGGCGGCGACGTCCTCGGGCGCAGTGTCCGCGGTGACGGCTACGACCGGCGTAAGAGCATTCGGACCTCCGCCGGCGCGCAGGCGGCGCGTGGTTTCGCGCCCGTCCAGCTCGGGCATGCGGACATCCATGAAGATGACGTCGAACACCGTCTCGGCGCAACGCTGCAGGGCGATCATGCCGTCGGCGGCGGTGACGATGTCGCAGCCCAGCGGCTGCAGGATCAACTGCACCGCGCGTCGGTTGATGTCGTGGTCGTCGACCACCAGGACGCGCAGCGGGCGGCCTTCCTCGTCGTCCGCCTCAGACGGCGGAGCGGCCTGCACCTCGGCGACTAGCGGGACGGGGGCTTCAGGGGCGACAGGGACTTCAGGGGCGACAGGCGGCGGGGACGCGCTGACCAGCGGCGTCGTCGCGCGTCGGGGCGCCGCCAGGGACTGGGCGATGTCCAGACGGCTGTCGTCGGTCGGGGCGACCACGGCCGCGGCGTTCTCGCCGATCGGCAGGACCAGGGAGACGGTGAACCTGGCGCCCTGACCGGGCGTGCTGCGCGCGGTCAGTCGGCCGCCCATCAGTTCGGTCAGGTTCCGGCTGATCGCCAGCCCCAGGCCCGTGCCGCCGTATCGCGCGCTGACGCCGTCGGCGGTCTGATCAAACGGGTTGAACAGCCGCTTGAGCTGTTCCCCGGTCATGCCCGGTCCGGTATCGGCGACCTCCAGCAGGATGCAATAGGCCGAGGGTTCCTCGGTCCAGGCGTCCAGTCTGAGGGTGATCTGCCCCTCCGACGTGAACTTCATCGCATTGGAGATCAGGTTGTTCAGGATCTGGCGGATCCGCATCGCGTCGCCCCTGACCCTGCGCGGCATGCGGGCGACGCCCTCGACACGCAGTTTCAGCCCCTTGGCCTCGACGGGTCCGCGCCACAGGCGAAGGGTCTGGGCCAGCATGAGGCGGAGATCGAAGTCGGCGGCCTCGACCGTCATGCGGCCCGCCCCCAGCTTGGAATGGTCGAGCAGATCGTCCAGCAGCGCCTTCATCATCAGGCCGGCGTCGGTGATCAGGTTGGCGTTCGAACGCGAATGCGCGTCGAGATCCTGAAGCTCCGCCGCGCCCGTCAGAATGGCGCCGATCGGGGTGCGCAGGTCGTGGCCGACGGCGGCCAGAAAGGCGCTGTGCCCCGCCAGATCCTGCTCGGCCTTCTGACGCAGGCGATCGGCTTCCGCGTGGGCCTGCAGCTGGTTCTCCGTCGCCTCGCTCATCTTGAACCAGCTGATGACGGTGAAGATGATGAACAGGACCACGGCGGCGGAGGCCGTCATGACCACAGGCGCCGACGCGCCGAACGAGGCGACGAAGAAGGGCGACGCCAGCAGGTAAAGCATCGGCGGCGTCAGGGTCGCCACCAGTATGGCCCTGGAGCGTGGCGCATTGACCATCGAGAACAGCATCAGGCCGGGCAGCATCAGGGCGGCGCCGACGCCTCCCAAAGGGCCGCCGATCAGCCACATCGGTATGGACAGGGCGCCGAACACCGAGGTGCTGGTGAACAGGATCACGCAGGCCACGACCTTGCGCCAACTCGGCAGTTCTTCGATCGGGCCGCCCTCTTTCGACGGTGCGAAGGCGAGCATTTCCAGCCACTGCATCACGCCATAGACCAGGAGCCAGGCCAGGCAGATGCGCCAGCCCATCATCGGTGTGACCACGAGAGCGACGGCGATCGCCAGTCCCAAACGCTGCGGCATCGTGCTGCGACGATGGCGAGCGGCCACGGTCCAGCCGCTAGCAACAGTGTCGATGGCGGTCGTCTTGGGCATTCCACTTCCCGCAAGCGCGAACATTCTCTGTCCGCTTTGGGGCATTAGACGCAGATTGAGGCTAACGCTCCGTCAACGTTGAGCGCCCACTGCCGCTGAAACCGAGGGAAAGCCGTCCGCACGGAGACGCAGGACCAGATCGCGCTTGATCCGCGCGACAAGACCAGGGCCCCCATAGACCAGGGCCGAATAGATCTGAACCGCCGAGGCGCCCAGGCGGATGCGGGCGTAGGCTTCGGCCCCGCTGTCGATTCCGCCGACGGCGATCAGGGGCAGGCGGCCCTGAGCGGCCTCGGCCGCCGCACGAAGCGCCTTTTCGGCGAAGGGGCGGATCGGGGCGCCGGACAGGCCGCCGGTCTCGCCTGCGTCAACAGAGCGCAGGGTCTTGGGCCGTTCCAAGGTCGTGTTGGAGACGATCAGGCCGTCGATCCGGTGCGCCAGCGAGGCCTCGACGATCATGCCGATCTCGTCGGCGATCAGGTCGGGGGCGATCTTAAGAAACACCGGCACGCGGGCGGTCTCGTCTTTGGGGCGGGCGGCGTCGATCCGGCCCAGCAGGTCGTCCAGCTGGTCCCGTCCCTGTAGTGCGCGCAGACCCGGCGTATTGGGCGACGAGATATTGACGGTGAAATAGGAGGCGCGACCCGCCAGGCGCTGGAGACCCGCCACATAGTCGGCGGCCTTGTCCTCCGTATCCTTGTTGGCGCCCAGATTGGCGCCGACGACCACGCCCGCCGGGCGGCGATCCAGCCGCGCCGCGAACGCCTCGAGCCCGGCGTTGTTGAATCCCATCCGGTTGATGATCGCCCGATCCTCGGACAGGCGGAACAGGCGGGGACGCGGATTGCCCGGCTGGGCGCGCGGCGTCACCGAGCCGCATTCGACGAAGCCGAAACCGAGACGCGACAGGCCGCGCAGGGCCTCGCCGTTCTTGTCCAGACCGGCGGCCAGGCCGACGGGATTAGGCAGGTCCAGCCCGGCTACGGTCGTGCGCAGGATCGGATCGTCGGCCGGCGGCGCGGGCAGGGGGGCGAAGGCCAGGCCCTTGATCGCCCACTGGTGCGCGGTTTCGGGATCGAGGCGGCGCAGGGCGGCGGCGGCTCCATCGGCCATACGGTCGAACAGGCTCATGCCGGGTCCTCGAACACCATGGCCCCGTCCTCGGCGACCGCGAAGGCGCGCGCGGAGGTGACGGCCGAGGCGGGCAGGGGGGCGTACAGGTGCGGGAACAGGTCGCCCCCGCGCGAAGGCTCCCAGACCAAGTCGTCGCCGAACCGGCTCAGGTCCACGGTCAGCAGCATCAGGTCGGCGCGCCCGGCGTAGTGGCGCCGCGCCGTCTCGACCAGTTGCTCGCCGGTCGACATATGGATGTAGCCGTCGGCCAGGTCGACGGCCGAGCCCGCGTAAGCGCCTTCGGCCAGTGCGGCGCGCCATTCGTCGACGGCGATGATCTTGTAGGCGGCGCCGGTCATGCGCCGCCGCCCAGGGCGCGGGGCGTCAGAAATCCCTCATAGGCGCAGCGACCCGCGACATCGACGGTGAACAGGGCCGCGGCGCCGGTCGGGAAACCGCCGGTCAGGCGTTCCAGAACGGCGGGCGAGGCGGCGCTCTCGGTCAGATATTCGGTCGCCAGGACATGGACGCCCGGATTGTGAGCCAAGACCAGCAGACAGCCGGCCTCGTCCTCGCTGTCCTCGACGAAACAGCGCAGCACCTCGGCGGGGGCGTTATAGAGGCGCGGCTCGTCGCGGACCTCGACGTCGCCCAGGGCGTCGTGCATCTGGTCCCAGGTCTGACGCGTGCGGACGGCGGACGAGACCAGGGCCAGATCGGGCTTCAGTCCCCGTTCGGCCAGGGCGCGTCCCATCAGCAGGGCTTCATTGCGTCCGACGCCGGACAGGGGGCGGGTTTCGTCGCCGCCGGACGGGCTGGAGGCCTCGGCTTGGGCGTGCCGCATTAGGATCAGTCGATGCATAGGGCTTCGCCATAAGGCCGTTCGTTCGCGTCGAACAGATGGGGCCGCGTCAACTCCCCGTCAGCGCGGCCATTTGGATGAGACTGAGGCGGCGGGCTGGGGCGTCAGCACCGGCTTGGCCGGTACGCGCTGGGCGTGGCCGCTGGGCCGGATGCGGGCATAGGCCTGACGCGACGCCTCCAGCAGGATCAGCCCCGCCGCGCCGGGCGCGACCCGGCGGCCGACCTGTTCGAAGCCGTCGGCGAAGGCCAGCAGAGGGGGCCAGGGCGGCACATACAGGGTCTGGGACCAGGCGGCCGGCTCCAGCCCAGCCTCCCGGACCAGCCGTTCCAGCTGGCCCCGTGTGAAGGGGCGGCCGTGGCCGAAGGGGGTGTTCTCGGCCCGGGCCCACAGACCGCCGCGCGCCGCCGCCGCCAGGATGATCCGGCCGGTCGGCGCCAGGGCGCGCACCGCCTCCAGCAGCAGGGCCGCGGGGTCATCGGCCTCTTCCAGAGCGTGGACCAGCAGGATGCGGTCGAAGGATCCGGCGGCGAAGGGCAGGCGTCGGTCGTCGACCAGCAGGGTCCGGTTACGGCCCACGCTCGGCCACTGTTCGACGCCCTGGCCGCCGGGCATGGCCGCCACCACCCGCCGCGCGCCGACGAAGGCGTCCAGCCAGGGCGTGGCGTAACCGACGCCCAGAACGTCGCAGTCGGGGGCTTCGCCCCAGGCCTCGTCCAGCCGACGGGCCAGCAGGCGCCGCACCAGCACGCCGGTCGGCTCGCCGTAGAAGGTCCGAAGTTCGTCGATGCTGCGCCGCATGGGTCCACCATAGGCCCGCCGGGGCCGTCCTGCTAGAATGCGGTCATGACCCTGGATGTTCACCTGTTCCCGTGCCGCAGCGACAATTACGGCTTTCTGATCCGGGACGCGGCGACCGGCGTCGTGGCCGCCGTCGATACCCCCGACGCGGCGCGGATCCTGGAGGAGCTGGAGCGGCTGGACTGGGGGCGGCTGGACCTGATCCTGAACACCCATTGGCACCCGGACCATACCGAGGGCAACGAGAGGCTGAAGGCCGAGACGGGCTGCGAGATCGTGGGCCCGGAAGAGGTGCGCCGCGTCGCGCCGCTGGATCGGGTGGTTGTGGACGGCGACGTCGTCATGGTGGGCGAGACCCGGTTCGAGGTCACGGCCACGCCGGGCCATACCCTGGGCCATGTCGTGTTCCGTTCGGTCGAGGATCAGGCGGCCTTCGTCGGCGACACCCTGTTCGCCCTCGGGTGCGGCCGACTGTTCGAGGGGACGCCCGAGCAGATGTGGACCAGCCTGCGCAAGCTGGCGGCCTGGCCCGAGGCGACCGTGATCTGGTGCGCCCATGAATATACGGCCTCGAACGCGCGTTTCACCTTGAGCCTGGACGGCCGGCCCGAAACCCGCGCGCACGCCGAGGCCATATTCGCGGCGCGGGAGCGGGGCGAACCGACCGTGCCGACCACTATCGGCGCGGAGCTGAGGTTCAATCCGTTCATGACGGCGGGCGACGCGACGGTGTTCGCCGCTCGTCGGGCGGCGAAGGACGGCTTCAGCGGCTGAGGACGTCGTCCGCCACCACGCGGACGATCAGGGCCGAGGACGGGCGGCCGGCCACGCCGGAACGCGGCTCGATCACGATGCGCAGGGTGCCGCGCGAGAAGACCGCCTGCGGCGCCCGCCCCTGATCGACGATCTCGATGCGGCGAATCTTGTTCGCTTCCGGCCGCAGGGTGGGCGAGCGGGCCATCCGCGCGATGGCGTCCACGGCGGTCGACAGGGCGTCGGCGGCCACGGCTTCCGAGCCCGGCTGGATATCGACGTCGACGACCACCAGCCGACCCAGGGCGCGGCTGGCCCGGTCGCTCTGGCGGATGATGTAGTTCCACAGCTGCATCGCGGTCAGCCCCGGCGCCAGCAACGGCGCGGCCTGGCCCGACGGCGAGACTGGCGAACCCTGGGGCGCAGCCGTCGTATAGAGGGTCATGCGGCCGTCGGCCGTGACGCGCAGAACCTGATCGCCGTTGTCGTTGCGATAGACGATGTCGCCGCGCGGGGCGGGGGTGGCGCGCAGCACCCATATCTCGGTCGAACGATCGAATCGCAGCAGGGGGCGTGACCCCGTCACATCCAGCACGAATCCCTGTCCCGTGCCGGAGACATACCGGGCGGACGGTTCCATGTTGCGGCGGGACTGGGCGTGGCAATCGGCCGACAGGAGTGCGGGCGACGCGACGGACAAGCCGACAGCCACGACGGCCGCGAACGCCATCGCGGTCACGCGAGGCGATTTTTTCGCCTGAGCCGTTTCCGTCAACTTCATGAGACTGTGGATGAAACCGCCACACGGCGGATTTTGGGCGAAGCGTCGATCACCCGACCAGGTACTGACCGCCGTTCAGCGACAGTGTGCAACCTGTGACATATCCGGCACGCTCTCCTACCAGCCAGGACACCATGTCGGCGATCTCCTCGCCCTTGCCCAGTCGGCCGACGGGGATCTGGGCGACGATCGCTTCCAGCACCTTGGGATCCATGGCGCCGACCATTTCGGTGTCGATATAGCCGGGAGCGATACAGTTCACCGTCACCCCCTTCTTGGCGTTCTCCAGGGCCAGGGCCTTGGTGAAGCCGATCATCCCGGCCTTGGCGGCGGAATAGTTGGTCTGGCCGACCTGGCCCTTCTGGCCGTTGATCGAGGAAATGTTGACGATCCGGCCGTGGCCGCGCTCGCGCATGCCGTTGATGACCTGGCGCGTCGTGTTGAACACGCTGTCCATGTTCACCCGGATCACGTCCGACCACTGGTCGTGGCTCATCTTGTGGAAGAAGCCGTCGCGAGTGATGCCGGCGTTGTTGACCAGGATGTCGACGGGCCCCAGTTCGGCCTCGACCTCGCTGACCGCGCGGGCGCAGTCGTCGAACGAGCCGACATTGCCCTTCACCACCATACAGCCCAGGGCCTTGGCCGTGGCCTGGGCGGCCTCGTCATTGCCGGAATAGCCGGCGGCGACGCGAATCCCGTCCTCGCTGAGGCGCTGAACGATCGCCTTGCCGATTCCCCGGGTGCCGCCGGTCACGAATGCCACGCGCGCCATGAGTGTTTCCTTGTCCGTCACGCCCGTCTGACGCGGGCCGTTGTTCAAGGGTTTAGCGGCGCAGCGGTTGCAGGCAAAGCCCGATTTCCGTCACGGAAACCGGGCGTGACCTGCTGACCGGGTCAGGCCGCCAGCTTTTCCATGTCGATGACGAAGCGGTAGCGGACGTCGGATTTCAGCATCCGCTCGTAGGCTTCGTTGATCTGGTCCGGGGCGATGGTCTCGATGTCGCAGGCGATGCCGTGCTGGGCGCAGAAGTCCAGCATCTCCTGGGTTTCGGCTATGCCGCCGATCAGCGAGCCGGCGATTCGGCGGCGACGCCACAGCAGGGGCATGGCGAAGACCGGCAGGCCCTCGGTGGTCAGGCCCAGCATGATCATGGTCCCGTCGCGAGCCAGCAGCTGGGTGTGTGCGGCGATCTCGTGCGTGGCCGAGACGGTGTTGATGATCAGGTCGAAGCTCTCGGCCGCGGCCTTCATCGCCGGCTTGTCGGAACTGATCAGGAAATGTCGGGCGCCCATCCGCTCGGCGTCGGCCTTCTTGCGGTCCGAGGTGGACAGGACCGTGACCTCGGCGCCCATGGCGGCGGCCAGTTTGACGGCCATGTGGCCCAGGCCGCCCAGGCCGATCACCGCAACCTTGGACCCCGGTCCGACCTTCCACTCCCTCAGCGGCGAATAGGTGGTGACGCCCGCGCACAGCAGCGGGGCGGCGACGTCCAGCGGCAGGCTGTCGGGAATGGACAGGACGAAATGCTGGTCGACCGTGATGTGGTCGGAATAACCGCCCTGGGTGATAGTCTCGGCCGTGCCGCCCTTCTTGTCCTTGCCGCCATAGGTGCCGGTGAAGCCGGGCACGCAATATTGTTCCAGCCCCTCCTGGCAAGACGAACATTCGCGGCAGCTGTCGACCATGCAGCCGACGCCGACGCGGTCGCCCTCCTTGAACCGGGTGACATTCGAACCGACGGCCTTCACCAGACCGGCGATCTCGTGGCCGGGCACCAGCGGATAATGGGCCTTGCCGGTCTCGCTGCGAGCCATGTGCAGGTCGGAGTGGCAGATGCCGCAGTATTTGATGTCGATCAGCACATCGTCCGGACCGGGATCGCGGCGCTCGAAGCTGTAGGGGGTCAACGGCTTGTCGGCGGCGGTCGCGGCGAAGGCGCGTGTGGCGATCGGCATGAGCGGTCCTTGGGGGATGGCGGAGCGGGTAAGCTCAGATGTGGCGGCGGCGCCCCCGCCGCAAGGCAGGGACTATTTCAAGCGGGCGATCAGCGCCTGGGCTGCAGCCGGGTTCCTCACCTTGGCCCCGGAGATGAAATAGGCGAAGACCTCGCCACGTTTGGCCCAGGCGCGGGCCTGGGCGGCGACGGCGGACAGTTCGTCGGCGGTCATGCCGGTCGGCTCGTCCTCGCGGCTGGACATCAGCCGGGCGTAGCTGAAGTCAGCCGTGGCCTCGTCGATCTGGGGCCAGGTCGGCTCCTCGTCATCGACGGCATAGACGATGGCCGCGCCGTACTTGCGGGCCAGATCATGGAACTGCTCGGTGGCGAAAGTCGGGTTCCTGACCTCCAGGGCGTGACGCAGGCGAACCCCGTCCTTCTCCGGCGGCAACAGCTTCAGGAAGCCCTCGAAATCCTCGGCATCGAACTTCTTCGTGCCCATGAACTGCCAGTTGATCGGCCCCAGCTTGTCGCCCAATTCGGTCAGGCCCTGGGACAGGAATTTGTCGAAACTCTCGCCGCCGTCCGACAGGATCTTGCGGTTGGTGCAGTAGCGGCTGGCCTTGACCGAAAACACGAAGCCTTCCGGCGTCTCGTCCCGCCATTTGCGCCAGCTGTCGGGCTTGAATGTCGAATAATAGGTGCCGTTGATCTCGATGCTGGTCAGTTTCGACGCGGCGTATTCCAGCTCGCGCTTCTGGACCAGGCCGTCGGGATAGAAGACCCCGCGCCAGGGTTCGAAGGTCCAGCCGCCAATGCCAACTCGAATGCTGTTCATAATTCAGAACCCTGTTTTCCGTGGCAGGTAGGCGTCGATTTCAGTCTGCGAATGAGAACATTTGCCGACTTCGGACAGATAGACGCCACCGCTATCATAGCAGCTGTCCACGTCGATCAAGTGGACAAGCCTCGGCCATGCGAACACGCCGAAGGGCAGCAGCAGAATTGCTCCGATGACAAGTAATCTGCGCGACCATCGAGTGGCGGCGTTGGAACGCCTAACCACGACGTTTAACCCCGCCCTGGTGATCGATGCCGGGTGATTTGGAGGCGACGTATTCTGCCCGCACCTCCTCGAAGATTTCCCTGGGCGTTTGCTCGCAGATTCCCGATGCATCGGCTTCGTCGATCAGCGTCTGCCAGTGCGCGATCTTCTCGGCCTTGACCTGTTCGCGGCGGATCAGGTCGCGGACGACGTCCGAGGCGTTGGCGTAGCGGCCCGATTTGGCCTGTTCCTCGACCCAGGCCTTCATCTGGTCGGGCAGGGAGATGTTCATCGTCGCCATGGCGGCTCCTGTTCGATCAGAATGTCCCGTTGGCAAGGTTTGTCAATTGTCGGGGCGCGGAACACCGCCGCCGCCACCGCCACCGCCGCCTGGCCTGAAAGCGTGCAACGGAGGAAGAATCTAGAAGATCGTCACACCCCGCCCTTGGGCTTCTTGTCGATCAGGACGGCCTGTTGCCAGCGGCTCGGGGCCTTGTCGGTGCGGTGGATGCAGCCGGACCAGCAGCAGGGACGTTTCTTGCCCTCCAGCAGTTCCTCGGCGGTTCTGTGTATTCGACGCTGGCGGGTCTGGGGCTGTTTCGCGTCCTCGACCCAGCAGATGAACTCGTTGCGACCCAGCGGCGTCAGGCCTCGCCACAGCGCGAAGACTTCGGGGTCCGATCGCAGCGCCGCCTGAAGATCGGGGCCTGCCTCGTGGACGACGCCGTGGGGAAATTCGTCCTTCATGCGGTCTCCTGGAAGGGCGGGCCGGTCCCCGATCATAGGCGCCGGACCGGCGGTCGTCCAAGCCCGTTCGCGGGCGGGGCGTCTTACGCCGCGTCCGGCCCGTCCCGCGCCTGGTCCGCCAGGGCGAAGAAGCGGTCGCGGACCTCGGCGGCGAAGGGGTTGTCGCGTTCGATGGCGCGGAAGACAGCGGGGCTGTCGTGGCGGACCATGTCGACGGCCTGCATCAGCCGGTCGAAACTGGCGGTCGTCATCCGCGTCGGCAGGGGCTCCATGGCCATCAGGACGCGGGCGATCAGATGGGTCAGGCCCTGGACCACGGCGGCCTCGCGGTCGTGATCCTCGGGCGTGACCAGAAAGACCTTCAGCCCCAGGGCGCGGCGGCAGAAGGCGGCGACGCGGCGAGCGTCGGGCGCGCCTCGCACCGGGCAGACGGCGATCCGCAGTCCGGCGATCCCGTCCTTGCCGCTCTGGGGGCCGAACAGGGGATGGGTTCCGGCGATCCGCACGCCGGGGGGCAGCAGATCCTGCATCAGCTGGGCCGGTTTGACCTTCACCGAGCCGACGTCGATCACCAGGGCGTCGGGGCGCAGGTGGGGCCGGATGGCGGTCAGCGTCACTTCCATCGCCTCGACCGGCACGGCCAGTATGACCGTGGGGCAGGCGGCTGCGGCGGCCAGGTCGGTCAGGGTCGCGTGGTCGTCTGCGTCGGTTGCCGCCGGGTCATGTGCGATCACCTCGAACCAGGGCGACAGATGAAGCGCCGTCAGCCGCCCAAAGGCGCCGAAGCCGATCAGGCCGAGGCGGGGTTTGGCCAAGGGAGTCACACCCCCCTTCCCACGTCCGTCATCCTAGGCCTTGTGCCTAGGATCCATAGACTCCGTCGCGGCCGGCGCGCACGGTTTGAAACCGGGCGTATGGATCCTCGGGACAAGCCCGAGGATGACGAAAGTGAAAAGAGCCTCACAGGGTCTCCATGAACCGCACCGGCCGGCCATGGGCCGCGCCGATCAGTTCGCCGTCCTGCATCACCACCCGGCCGCGCACGATGGTGGCCATGGGCCAGCCGGTGGCCTCGACGCCGTCGAAGGGCGTCCAGCCGCAGCGGGTGGCCTGCTGGTCATGGGTGATGGTCTTCTTCGCCTTCAGGTCCACGATGGTCAGGTCGGCGTCGTAGCTGACGGCCATCCGCCCCTTGTTCGCCGTGCCGAACACCCGCTGCGCCCCGGCCGAGGTCAGGTCGATGAACCGCTCCAGGCTGAGCCGCCCGTTCGCCACGTGGGTCAGCATCAGCGGCACCAGGGTCTGCACCCCCGGCATGCCGGACGGCGAGGCCGGATAGGGTTTGGCCTTTTCTTCCTTGGTGTGCGGCGCATGGTCCGAGCCGAGCACGTCGGCGACGCCCTGCTGCATGCCCCACAGCCATAGGGCGTCCACATGCTCCTGGGACCGGATCGGCGGGTTCATCTGGGCGTAGGATCCCAGCCGCTCATAGGCTTCGGGCCCGACCAGGGTCAGGTGCTGGGGCGTGATCTCGACGGTGGCGACATCCTTGTGGAAGCGCAGGAACTCCATCTCGTCCCGGGTCGTGACGTGCAGCACGTGGATGCGCGCCCCGGTCTCCTGGGCCAGGCCGACCAGGCGGCGGGTCGAGCGGATGGCGCTTTCGGCGTCGCGGACCTCGGGGTGGCTGGTCCAGTCGCCGGTGCGGGCCAGGCCGCGCCGCTCGACCAGACGATATTCGTCCTCGGAATGGAAGGTGGCGCGACGGCGCACGTTGGACAGGACCTTCCTCACCCCCTCGTCGTCGGCGATCAGAAGGTCGCCGGTCGAGGCGCCCATGAAGACCTTGACCCCGCAGCAGCCGGGCAACCGCTCCAGATCGCTCAGATAGTCGGCGTTTTCGTGCGTGCCGCCGACGTAGAAGGCGTGGTCGGTCCACATCCGGTCCTTCGCCCGCACCAGCTTGTCGGCCATGGTGTCCGGGTCGGTGGTGTTGGGGTTGGTGTTCGGCATTTCGAACACGGCGACGACGCCGCCCAGGGCCGCCGCGCGCGAGCCGGTCTCCAGGTCTTCCTTCCACTCCAGCCCCGGTTCGCGGAAATGGACCTGGGTGTCGATGACGCCCGGCAGGACCGTCAGACCCGTCGCGTCAAAGGTCTCGCCGGCCGAGGCCTGGGACAGGTCGCCGATGAAGGCGATCTTGCCGTCGATCACCCCGACATCGGCCATGCCGCGCCCGGCGTGATTGGCCACCTCGCCGCCGCGGACGATCAGGTCATAGGTCTGGGTCATGGGCCGGGCTCCTGGCTATTCATCACCGTCATCGTCGGGCTTGACCCGAGGATCGGACCGTCTGCGTCACGACAGACGACGCATGGGCAGGGTGCTTCTACCGGAAGGCGCCCCGTGTGCGGAACCCTCGATCCACGGGTCAAGCCCGAGGATGACGGAGGTGTGGGTCAGCCCCGTTCCTGAAGCTTGCGCAGCGAGGCTTTCAGCACCCGTTCCCACGGCAGGTCCATCATGTGCTGGATCGCCTGGTTCAGACGCGGGTCCAGGGTCTTGAACTCCTCGAAGCTGCGCGGGCCGCGCACGACGGTCCCCCGCCAGGGGCCGCGCGTCCGGTCGTCCGAAGGGCCGAAGACCGCCACCACCGGCGCGCCCGAGGCCACGGCCAGATGGGTCCAGATCGAATCCGCCCCGACGTAGAGGACCGCCTTGGACAGGGCCGCGACCGTCTGCAGCCGGGTCAGTTTGCCCTGGAGTTCGATCACCCGCGCCCGGGGCACGGCGTAGCGGATGGTGTGGGCGGCCTCGCGGTCGATCTCCTCGCCGACGATCATCAGCCGTCCGCCAGCCAAAGGACCGTCGTCGGCCAGCAGCTTGGTCGCCACCTTGGCGTAGCGTTCGGCGGGCCAGCGACGCCCCATCCATTCCACGCCCGGCCCGACCGCCAGAATGGGACCGTCGCCGCCCCCGGTGGGGATCAGCGCCTCGACCTGGGCCAGGGTCTGTTCGGAGACATGAATCCGGGGCGGGGGCGCCTCTTCCGGCGCCAGTTTCAGCACCGCCGCCGCCGCCTCGACCGCGTGCAAGCTCGACGCCGGGGCGTTGGCGGCGGGCCGTTCGCGCACCGCCCGCTTCTGTCGCCTCAACCTGCCCGACAGGGTCGAGCCGCGCATGTCCACGACCAGTCCCCATCTGGTCCCGCGCACCTGGTTCCACAGGGCGATCCAGTCGAAATGGCCGTCGCGCTCCAGCACCAGAAGCCGGTCCAGGCGCGGGGTGTCGGCGAACAGCGGGGCGCTGGCGGGGGAGCCGACGACGGTGAAGACCGCGTTCGGCAGGCCTTCGACCAGGTGCGCCAGCACGCCCGAGGACAGGACGGCGTCCTCGGCGTCGGCCTCGGCGATATAGAGGATGGGAAAGCGCCCGATCATCCGTGGACCTCATACATGGATTCTGAACCGGGTTCAGCGTCAAACGCCCGTATCCACAGCCTGGTTTCCCCGTTGGACGCCATGGGCTAGAGCCAGGACCATGACCGACGCCCCCCATCCCGCACCCGATCCCGCGGCAGCCGCCGCCCTCGAACGCTTCAAGGCCCAGCGGGTGACGGCCATCTATCGGCTGGATCTGATCGCCCAGGGCGCGACCATTTCCTATGAGGACGGGACGCCGGTGGACATGGTCTCGGAAAAGGCGCGGCTGGAGGCCGTCGTCGCGGACATGGACCGCCGCATCGCCCAGCTGGAGCGGGCGGGCGGGTGAGCCTGCCCCTGCTGCCCGACCGGACCTGCGGGCCTTGCGTCGAATGCTGCCGCTTCATTCCCCTGGACCTGCCTGAACTGGCCAAGCCGACCGGCGAACTGTGCGCCTATTGCGTCGAGGCGGCCGGCTGTTCGGTTCACGCCATCCGGCCCCAGACCTGCCGCATCTGGTTCTGCCTGTGGCGGGTGGTCGAACTGTCCGACGACTGGCGGCCGGACCTCAGCGGCGTGATCGTGCGGCCCGACGGGATCGAGGACGGGGTGATCACCCTCTACGTCGTGCGGCCGTCCGACTTTCTGGCGTCCGAGACCTTCTTCGCCACGGCGGCCGGCTGGATCGCCGAGGGGATCGAGGTGGCGCTGAGCATTCCCGGGCCGGTCGGAACCTATCCGGCCCGCGCCGTCGTGACCGACTGGCTGCGTCCGGCGGTCGAGGCCGGCGATCCGGCTGACTTCCTCAGCCGCGTGCTGCGGTCGCTGGACAGGCTGGCCGAACACGATTTTCAGCCGGACGGGGTCGAGGCCCGGTATGCGGTGGCGCCGCGGCCATAGCCCCGCCGCTTAGCCGATCCTTAAGGGCTTTGGGTCATGCTGAGCTTGTTTTCGTCGGTCGGAGAGCGTGTCGCTCATGCATGCCTGGGACGCCTTGCGCCGCCCGATCTGGTTGTTCGACCCCGTGAACCTGCGTGGCGTCTACGCAAACGCCTCGGCGCTCGAGTTATGGGGCGCCGATACGCTCGAGGCCCTGCTGGCCCGTGACTTCAGCCAGTTGTCGCCCGCGGTCCTGGCCCGCACCGAGAGGCTGGCGCGGAGCACCGCCCACGGCGACGCCGTTTCAGAGCAGTGGACCTTCTATCCGAAGGGTCAGCCGGTGACGGTCATGGCGGTGATATCGACCTATCGGCTGGAGGACGGCGCCCCCGTTCTGATGTTCGAGGCCGCCCCGGTCGAGGTCGAGAGCGAGGAGCGTCGCGCCGTCGAAGCCCTGCGTCACACCTCCACCCTGATCAGCCTGTTCGACGGTGAGGGTCGGCCGCTCTTCTCCAACCCCGCCGCCTTCGCCGCCTATGGTTCGACCACCCACGCCTTCGAGGCGCGGTTCGCGGAGCCTGAACGGGGCCAGCCGATCCTGGCCGCCGCTCTGGCCGGGCGTGTCGTCAAGGAAGTTTGCGAGATCGTCACCCGAGAGGGTCTGCGCTGGCACCATCTGGATGTCCGCCCGGTCATCGACCCGGTCACCGGCCTTTCCGGCGTGCTGCTGAACGAGAGCGACGTGACCGAAAGGGTCGAGGCCGAACAGGCCCGCGTCGCCGCCGAACAGAAGGCCGCCATGGCCGAGGCGCGTCAGAGTTTCCTGACCGAGATGTCGCACGAGCTGCGCACGCCGTTGAACACGGTGATCGGCTTCTCGGCCCTCCTGTCGAACGCCCGTCTAGACGCCGACCAGGCGGCCCAGGTCGGACGCATCAACACCGCGGGCCAACGGCTGCTGTCGGTGGTCAACGAGATGATCGATCTGTCCGTCGGCGACGGCCCGGCGGTCGAGGCCGATCCGGAGCCGTCCGAAGACGGGCTTGCCCGGTCCCTGCTTCCAGAACCGGTCGTCGACGCCGCCGAAACGGACGTCGAGCCCGCACGCGCCGGCAGGGTGCTGTATGTCGACGACCATGACAGCAACCGCGCCCTTGTCGTGGCCGTGCTCGGCGCCCAGGGCATAGTCTGCGCCACGGCCGAGGACGGCGCCCAGGGCCTGGAAGCCGCCCGCACCGGCGACTGGGACCTGATCCTGATGGACATCCAGATGCCGGTCATGGACGGGGTGGCTGCCACGCGGGCCATCCGCGCCCTGCCGGGCCATCGCGGCGCCGTTCCCATAATCGCCCTGACCGCCAACACCCTGGCGGAGCAGAAGGCCGAATACGCCGCAGCCGGCATGGACGACTGCATGGCCAAGCCGATCAATATCGTGGAGTTGACCCACATGGTCCTGAGCTGGATCGGCAGCGACTGGCGCAGGAACGGTTCGCCGCTGATTTCCGCCGTGGCCTGAACAGAGGTTTCGGTCGGCGGTCTTCAGTCCGTCAGGGCGGAGTCGATCCCGGCCAGCAGGCTGGCGGCCGTGATGGGCTTGGGCACATGGCTGTCGGCCCCGGCGTCTCGCGCCTGATCGCGGTGCTCGGCCATGGCGTTGGCGCTGAGCATGATGACCGGGGTATGGGCGTTGGCGGCGCGTCCTGTTTCCAGCGCGCGGATGGCGCGGGTCGCCGTCAGTCCGTCCATGACCGGCATCTGCATGTCCATCAGGACCAGGTCGAAACGCCCGCCCTCGAAGGCGGCGACCGCGCGGGCGCCGTTCTCGACGATGGTCAGGTCGAAATCCGGCCATGTGAGGATCATCTGAACGACGCGCTGGTTGGTCGGATGATCCTCGGCCAGCAGGACGCGAAGCGGGCGCTGCGGTCTGGCGCCGACTAGCGGGGCGGCGCGCTGGCGCGCGGGGGCGGCGGGAGCGGCGGCGCGGGCCAGGGGCAGGCGCACGCAGAAACAGCTGCCGACGCCGGGCGTCGAACAGGCCGTAATCCGCCCGCCCATCATTTCGGCCAGGGCCTGGCAGATCGACAGGCCCAGACCCGTGCCGCCGAAGCGTCGGGTGATGCTGGCGTCGGCCTGGCTGAACCTCTGGAACAGGCGGGCGGCGTGATCGGCGTCGAAACCGACCCCGGTGTCCTCGACCTCGACCTCCAGCGCCGTTTCCCCGTCCGGCCCCTCGCTCAGGGCCATGCGGACGGTGATGGAGCCGGCTTCGGTGAACTTGACCGCGTTGGAGATCAGATTGGTCAGGATCTGACGGATGCGGGTGCTGTCGCCCATGAAGGCGCCGTGCACGTCGGCGGGGCGCTCGATCCTGAAGGCCAGGCCCTTTTCCTCGGCGCGCAGACGCATGATGTCCAGCGGCGCGGCCACGGCCTCGTCGAGGTCGAAGGGCCGGGATTCAAGGGCCAACTGACCCGCCTCGATCTTCGAGACGTCGAGGATGTCGGACACCAGGCGTTCCAGGGTCACGCCCGAGGCCGCGATCAGGGCGACCATCTCGGCCTGGACGGGGTCCAGCTCCGTGCGCGACAGGGCGTCGACGATGCCGATCACGCCGTTCAGGGGGGTGCGGATCTCATGGCTCATATTGGCCAGGAAATCGGACTTGGCCTGGTTGGCGGCTTCAGCGGCGGCCTTGGCCTCGATCAGGGCGCGCTCGGCGGCGACCTTCTCGGTCACGTCCCGGGCCACGCCGTAGATGCGGTCGCCGAACCGCCGTGCGCGCCATTCCAGGGTGATGTAGTGGCCGTCCTTGTGACGATAGCGGTTGACCTGACCCAGCACCGGATCGCCGGGACGCCGGTTGGTGACTTCGATAATGGCTTGTCGCGTCGCCTCCTGGTCGTCGGGATGGACCAGGCTCGGCAGCAACCGACCCATCAGCTCCTCGGGGCGATAGCCGAGAACAGCGAACCAGGAGGCGCTGGCCTTGATCACGGGTCCGTCGATCTCGCGCACCACCAGCAGATCCAGGGACACGTCGAAGAAGGTGTCCAGATCCACATCGGGCGCGCCGCGAGAGGGCGAGGCTGTGAGCGGCTGGCTGATCATTGCGGGGCTATCCTTCGGTGGATCCACCCTGGCGCCGCGGAGTTAAGGACGCCTTTTTTCAGTAGGCGAAATCAGCGTAAATTCGCGACACATCGCCTCGCCAGGGGCCATGATAGAGGTCCAACAGGCGTTCGGCCGGCGTGATACCGCTATCAGCGATATCTTCCAGTTCAGACAGATAACCGCGCTCGTCGACCATGCCGCCCGAGAATTTCGCGCGGTTCTTCAGCCCCTGTTTGGCGATGTTCACCAGGTCCACGGCGATGTCGCGCACGCTGCGGCCCGCCACCTCGGCCTTCAAGCCCAGGCGGGTGACGTCGCGGCGCAGACGCTCGTGGTCGGCGATGTCCCAGTCCTTGACCAGATCCCAGGCGGCGGCCAGCGACGGGGCGTCGTACAGGACGCCGGCCCACAGGGCGGGCAGGGCGCAGATCCGGCTCCACGGGCCGCCGTCGGCGCCGCGCATCTCCAGATAGGCCTTCAGCCGCACCTCGGGGAAGAGGGTGGTCAGATGGTCGTTCCAGTCTTTGATGGTCGGATATTCGCCGGGCAGGGCGGGCAGTTTCCCGGCCTGGAAGTCGCGGAACGACTGGCCCGAAGCGTCGACGTACTTCCCGCCGCGCTTGGCGAAATACATCGGCGTGTCCAGCGCATAGTCGGCATAGCGTTCGAAGCCGAACCCGTCTTCGAACACGAAGCCCAGCATGCCCGTCCGGTCGGCGTCGGTGTCGGTCCAGACATTGGCGCGAGCCGACAGGAAGCCGTTGGGGCGGCCCTCGGTGAAGGGCGAACAGGCGAACAGGGCGGTGGCGATCGGCTGCAGCGCCAGCGAGGTGCGGAACTTGGCCACCATGTCGGCTTCGGAATCGAAGTCGAGGTTGGCCTGGATGGTGCAGGTGCGCAGCATCATGTCCAGGCCGAGGCTCCCGACCTTGGGCATATAGGCCCGCATGATGTCATAGCGGCCCTTGGGCATGACCGGCACGTCCTCGCGCGTCCACAGCGGGTCGAAACCGGCGCCCAGGAAGCCTAGCCCGATCTGGTCGGCGACCTGCTTGACCTCCATCAGATGCTGGCCGGTCTCGTTGCAGATGTCATGGATGGTCTTCAGCGGCGCGCCGGACAGTTCGAACTGTCCGCCCGGCTCCAGACTGACCGAGGCGATGAAGCCCTCATCGTTGCGACGCTCCAGCCCGATCAGGACGCCGTTCTCCTCGACCGGAGACCAGCCGAACCGCTGCAGGCCCTCCAGCATGGCCTTGATGCCGTTTGGGCCTTCATAGGCCGGACGGGCCAGACTGATCTTGTCGAAGCCGAACTTCTCGTGTTCGGCGCCGATCCGCCACTGGTCCTTGGGCTTGGCCCCCCGGGACATGGCCTCGATCAGGGCCTCGCGGCTCAGCGGCGCGTTTTCGGTCATGCGACAGATCCCCTCCGGCGCGTCTCTGAGCGACCGTGTGTCGCGGCTAGATGGGCGAGGTTCGTGCTCGGCTCAAGGGGTTGAGTTGCTTTCCCTATCGCCCGTCGTGCTGCGCCTCCCTCGGCTCAGTGCTCCCAATCTCCGATCGCGGCCTGCCACAGCGTCATGGCGGCGATGGCGGCGGTGTCTGCGCGCAGGATGCGCGGCCCCAGGGAGACGGCGGTGGTGAAGGGCAGGGACCGCAGGCGTTCGCCTTCTTCCGGTGAAAAACCGCCTTCCGGGCCGATCAGGATCGACCATTTCCGGCTTTGGGGATCCGGCCCCGCCGCCGCGAGGGCAGAGATGGCCGGCGCGCCCCCCGTCTCGTCGCAGAACATCAGGCGGCGGCCGGCCTCCCAGCCGTCCAACAGGGCGTCCAGCCTGACGGGATCGTCGACGGGCGGCACGTCCAGCCGCCCCGTCTGTTCGGCGGCCTCCTCCGCGATGGCGTCCAGCCGGTCGAGGCGGATGCGGTCGGGGTTGGTGCGTTTGGTCAGGACCAGCCGCACGCGGCGCGCCCCCAGTTCGGCGGCTTTCTCCACAATGGTCTCGACCCGCGCCTTCTTCACCACGGCGACGATCAGCTCCAGGTCTGGGCCATAGGCCTGGGGCCGCGCCTGTTCCTCGGCGCGCAGGATAACGCCCTTCTTCAGAACCTCGGCGACGGTGCATCGCCACTCGCCGTCGCGGCCGTTGAACGCCAGCAGTTCATCGCCGAGCTTCAGCCGCATCACCTGGGTCAGATAGCGCGACTGGTCGAGGGTGGGGGCGACCGGGGCGGCGGCGGCGAGCGCGGAGGAGACGTGGAGGCGGATCATGTCCGCCTCTGTGGGGTCAGAGGGTGCGCGCGATCAAGAGTTTCATGATCTCGTTCGTGCCGCCGTAGATCCGCTGGACCCGCGCGTCCTTGTACAGCTGGGCGATGGCGTATTCGTTCATGTAGCCGTAGCCGCCGTGCAGCTGCAGCATCTCATCGATGGTCTCGCCCTGGATGTCGGTGACCCAGTATTTGGCCATGGAGGCGGTGGCGGCGTCCAGCTTGCCCTCAAGGTGCAGGCCGATGCAGTGATCGACGAAGACCTTGGCGACGGTGAGTTTCGTCTTGACCTCGGCCAGCTTGAACTGGGTGTTCTGGAAGTCGATCACTCGCTTGCCGAAGGCCTTGCGTTCCTTGACATAGGCGAGGGTGGCCTCAAGCCCGCGCTCGGCGGCGGCGACGCCCTGGACGGCGATGTTCAGCCGTTCCTGGGGCAGTTGCTGCATCAGCTGGACGAAGCCCTGGCCCTCGGCGCCGCCGATGATGTTCTCGCCGGGAACCTTCACCTCGTTGAAGAACAGTTCGGAGGTGTCGTTCCCCTCCATCCCGATCTTGTGCAGGTTGCGGCCGCGCTCGAACCCTTCCGCCCCGTCCGTCTCGACCACGATCAGCGAGGTGCCCTTGGCGCCCTCGGCCGGGTCGGTCTTGGCGACGACGATGATGAAGTTCGCCAGCTGGCCGTTGGTGATGAAGGTCTTGGAGCCGTTGACCACATAGCCGTTGCCCGACTTGACCGCGGTTGTCTTGACGCCCTGCAGGTCCGAGCCCGCGCCCGGTTCGGTCATGGCGATGGCGCCGACCAGTTCGCCGGACTGGAGCCGCGGCAGCCAGCGCGCCTTCTGCTCTTCGGTGCCGTAATGCCAGATGTAGGGGGCGACGATGGCGTTGTGCAGGCTGATTCCGAAGTGGTCCGCGCCCTTCCAGCCCAGCTGGCGCATCAGCACGACCTCATGGCGATAGTCGCCGCCCATGCCGCCGTCTTCCTCGGGCATGGACAGTCCCAGCAAGCCGTCCGTCCCGGCCTGGGTCCACAGGTCGCGTGGTACGCTGGAGTTCGCGATCCATTGCTGGACCTTTTCCGGCGGCGCGTGCTCGTCGATCCATTTGCCGACGCTGTCAGAGAAGAGGGTGATCTCTTCTTCCTGCATGAAATCGGGGTCGGGGCTGTTGAGCACGTTCATCGGTTTCGTCCCTGAGGTTCGCGGGCTTTTGCCCGTCTGGTCGAAAGAAAAACGGGCCGGCGAGATCGCCGGCCCGCTTGATCGTAATGTCGGCTCAGAACGCCTCGGCCGGCATGGCCATCAGCACGTCCGCACCGGTCTTCATCTTCTTCAGGTGGGCGTCCGCGTCGGGCAGGATGCGCTCGACGAAATAGCGGCCCGTTTGCAGCTTGGTGGCGTAGTAGGGGTCGGTCGCCCCGGCCTCGACCTGAGCCTGGGCGGCCTTGGCCATCTGCGCCCACATATAGGCCAGGGCGGTCAGGCCGAAGAGGTTCAGATAGTCGGTCGAGGCGGCGCCGGCGTTGTCCGGATTGGCCATGCCGTTCTGCATCAGCCACATGGTGCCGTCCTGCAGCTTGGCCTTGGCGTCGGCCAGGCCGTCGACGAAGGGCTTGATGGCTTCATTGCCGCTGTTTTCGGCGACGAAGGCGTCGATCTCGCCGAACCAGGTCATGATGGCGCGACCGCCGGCTGCGGGCAGTTTGCGACCCACCAGATCCAGCGCCTGGATGCCGTTGGTGCCTTCGTAGATCATGGTGATGCGCGCATCGCGCAGATACTGCGAGGCGGGGAAGTGTTCGGTATAGCCCGAACCGCCGTGCACCTGCATGCCCAGCGACGCGACATGGAAGCCCTTGTCGGTCAGATAGGCCTTCAGCACCGGGGTCAGCAGACCCATGTAGTCCTTGGCCTTGGTGGCGACGGCTTCGTCTTCCGACTTCTCGAGGTCGGCGTGCAGGGCGGTCCACAGGATGAAGGCCTGGCCGCCTTCGACGAAGGCCTTGGCCTCCAGCAGCATGCGGCGCACGTCAGGGTGGACCATGATCGAGTCGGCAGGACCCTCTGGGTTCTTCGCGCCGGTCAGGCTGCGGCCCTGCAGGCGGTCCTTGGCGAACTCGACGGCGGCCTGATAGGCGGCGGTGCCGATGGCCAGACCTTGCAGGCCGGTGCCCAGTCGGGCCTCGTTCATGACCACGAACATGTTGTTCATGCCCCGGCCTTCCTGGCCGATCAGCCAACCCTTGGCGCCGTCGTACTGCATGACGGCGGTGGCGTTGCCGTGGATGCCCATCTTGTGCTCGAGACCGGCGCATTCGAGGCTGTTGCGCTCGCCCAGCGAGCCGTCCTCGTTGACCAGGAATTTGGGCACCACGAACAGGGACAGGCCCTTGATGCCCGGAACCGCGCCCTCGACACGGGCCAGGACGGTGTGGATGATGTTGTCGGCGAAGTCGTGCTCGCCGGCCGAGATCCAGATCTTCTGACCAGTGATCGAATAGGAGCCGTCGCCGTTCGGAACCGCCTTGGTGCGGACCATGCCCAGGTCGGTGCCGCACTGGGGCTCGGTCAGGTTCATCGTGCCCGACCATTCGCCGGTCGCCATCTTGGGCAGGTATTTCTGCTTCAGTTCGTCGGAGGCGTTGGCGTGGATGCCGGCATAGGCGCCGGCGGTCAGGCCCGGATACATGGAGAAGGCTGCCGAGGCGCCGGCGGTCATCTGACCGAAGGCCGAGGCCACGACGCTGGGCATGCCCTGGCCGCCGTATGCCGGATCGGCGGCCAGCGCCATCCAGCCGGCTTCCGACATGGCCTTATAGGCTTCCTTCCAGCCCTTGGGACCGGTCACCACGCCGCCCTCGGCCCAGTGGCAGCCCTCCTTGTCGCCCGGATTGTTGATCGGGGCGATGACCTCGTCGGCGAACTTGGCGCCTTCTTCCAGAATCTGGCCGACCAGGTCCGACGAGACGTCCTGGAAGCCCGGCTGGTTGGTGTAGCGGTCGATGTTCAGCACTTCGTTCAGGATGAAGGTGAAATCGCGGACGGGCGACTTGTAGGCCATGGATCAGGCTCTCGCTTTGAAGGGGTGGTGATGGTCGTGGTTGAGACGCGCGCGCAGCAGCTTCTCATAGTCTTCGGCGCCCGGCAGCAGGTCGGGGCGATGTTCGGACAGTTTTGACTCCATCCAGGCGCAGGCCTCTTCGGCCGTCTGGATGGCGCCCTCGATGTCCTCGAGCTGTTGTTTCAGCGCCGCGATCTGGGCGCGGTGGCGGACCAGGGCCACCGCCATCTGATGGACGTTGTGGTCCTTCTGATCGTAGAGATCCATCATGTCCTGGATCTCCTGCAGGGTGAAGCCGATGCGGCGGCCCCTCAGGATCAGTTTCAGCCGGGCGCGGTCGCGGGCGTCATAGACCCGCGTCTGACCCTTGCGCGCCGGGGTCAGAAGCCCCTTGTCCTCATAGAAGCGGAGCGCGCGCGCCGTGGCGTTGAACTCGCGGCACAGCTGGCGAATGGAATAGGTGCGGTGGTCGTCGGCGGTGGCCATGTGGCGACCATAACTTTACGCGCACGTAAAGGGAAGAGTTTACGTGCGCGTAAGGGTAAGCTTTCCGTGTCCGCGCCCAGACAAGAAAAAGCCCGGAGCCTTGGGGAGACTCCGGGCGCGACGCACCGGGACGGAGGGGGGAGAGGGGGCCCGGCGATCGATCTCTTTATTACTGGGGCCTGCGACGGCCCAGCAGCACCGGGACGGTGAAGGAAAGCAGGATCAGGTTCACCACGGCCAGGCCGATGTCCTGGCTGAGACCGTGGACGACCAGCATGGTCGATTCCACAACGATCAGGCCGGCTGCCGACGTCAGCAGCAGCGGGCGGCCGAAGCGCCAGGAAATCAGCGGCGCCAGCACGCCCAGCGCCAGAACCAGTTCGACCATGCCCACGCCCCGCACCATGTTCTCGGGCGCGACGGCGGGCCAGCCCATCAGGGTGATGAGGTTGGTCATCGGCTCGGTCAGCTTGGCGTAGCCGGCGGCGATGAAGAACATCGCGATCCAGCCCTGGAGCGTCCAGAGGGCGATGTTCTTGTAGGCGGCGCGCGAGCGCGCCTGGGCGACGGGGAGGGTCGAGGTGGTCATCGGGGAGGGACCTTAATTCGTAACAGTCACGATATCGGAATGAACGGCTCCGTTCGCAAGAGGGGATATAGCGAGGCTCCCCAGACTTGTCATCATGCGATGACATCAACTGATGACATCAGTTGATGACTTTATGTTTCAGGCCAGATCAGCCCTCTTCCGGCTGCGGTCCCGGCGCCTGGACGATCAGGTCGCCGGGCTGGCAGTCCAGTTCGCGGCACAGGGCGTCCAGGGTCGAGAAGCGGACGGCCCGGGCCTTACCGGTCTTGAGAATCGACAGATTGGCCAAGGTCACGCCGACGCGGTCGGAAAGTTCGGTCAGGGACATGCGGCGTTCGAGCAGCAGTCTGTCCAGCTGGATCATGATCATGGCGCGCCTCAGACCGTGGTCATCTGTTCGTCGCGCATGGCCGAACCCTGGCGGAACACCTCGGCCAGGATGAAGACCACCAGGATCCCCAGCCAGGAGCCCAGGCCGATGTCGTAGTCGGAGGCGGAATCGCCAATGCTGAGCGGAGCGACGACCGACAGCAATATGGCGGTGACCTGGATCCCCAGCAGGCCGAAACCGATAGCCCGAAGCCGTTTCACGTTCGCGCGTTCGAAGGCGTCGCCACGATTGACCGACAACAGGATGGCGCGCAGCCGGTTGATGACCCACCAGGTGAAGCCGCAGGCCAGGAAGGCGCCCAGAACCGTCAGTCGCTCCACCACCGCCAGCGGCCCGCCGGCGTTCACGCGCTCGTCGTTCAGCCCGTCCATGAAGCCGCTGGCGAAGTCGGGGACGAACAGGCTGGCGACGACCAGGCCGCCCATCAGCACCGTGCCGATCATCACGAACACATTGATGAAACCCAGGAACCAGCGCAGTGCGCTGGCGATGGAATATTTGCCGACCAGTTTCATTCGATAGCCCTCCGTTGCGCCGCCCTCCGCGACGATTTGGTGACTATCGATATGGATTTATCGATAAACAGGCAAGAATATTATCGATAAACGAGATGAAGCTTTCGTAAGGTTTCAAATTCAGCCGCTGAAGCCCCAGGCCGCGCGGGCGGCCTCCAGCCGGACCAGCTTGGCCTGGAAGGGAGCCCAGTCGTCGGCGTCGGCTATGGCCGCCCAGATCGCCTCGACCTCGTCGATCAGCATTTCCTCCGGTTCGCGGGCGGCGAACATCGGGTGCTCCAGACGTTCGATCCGGTCGGTCTCGTGCTCCATCAGGGCGAAGCGGAAGGCGTCGAAGGCTTCGCCCTGGTACAGTTTCGCACGCGGCCCCGACAGGGCGCGGGCCGAGGAGGCGAAGCCGCCGAACCAGTCGAAGAACAGCGGCTCCCACCGAAGATCGCCCCCTTCGCTATTGGCGCGCAACAGGGCCAGGGTCGCGTCCAGCAGTCGCTGGTCGGCCGCCTCGCCCAGGCTTTGCACGCCCAGCCGCATCAGGAAGGCGGCGCGCAGCTCGCGGATATAGGCGGGGCCGAATCCGTTCAGCGCCTCCGTCAGGGGGCCGGCGTCGGCGACCAATTTCAGACAGCCGGCCAGCTGCGTCAGGTTCCAGAACACCGCCTCGGGCTGGCGGGCGAAGGCGTAGAGGCCGCCCTGGTCGAAATAGGCGGCGGTGAAACCGGGCTGGTAGGATGGCAGGAACCGCCAGGGGCCATAGTCGAAACTCTCGCCCGTGACGTTCAGGTTGTCGGTGTTCAGCACCCCGTGGACAAAGCCGGCGGCGATCCAGCGCGCGGTCAGTTTCGCCGAGGCTGCGACGATGGCGCCTAGCAGACCGGGCGCGTCTCCGGCGGCGACCTGGGGATGATACAGGCCGCGGACGTGCTCGATCAGGGTCTCGATCTGGTCAACCCGGCCCAGATAGGCCGCGCGCTGGAAGGTTCCGAACCGCACATGGGAGTGGGACAGCCGCACCAGGACGGCCGAGCGGGTCGGGGACGGCTCGTCGCCCCTCTCCAGCGCCTCACCGGTCTCGATCAGGGAAAAGGCCCGGCTGGTGGGCGTTCCCAGGGCCTCCAGCATCGAGGCCGCCAGCACCTCGCGCACCCCGCCCTTCAGCGTCAGCCGCCCGTCGCCGCCGCGCGACCATGGCGTCTGGCCCGATCCCTTGGTCCCCAGATCAAGGAGTCTGTCGGAGGTGTCGCGCATCTGCGCCGCCAGGAAGCCGCGTCCGTCGCCCAGGTCGGGATTGTACTGGCGGAACTGATGCCCGTGATAGCGCATGGCGATCGGTCCCGGTTGGCCGGGCAGGGGCGCGAAGCGGCCGAAGGCGGCGATCCACTCGGCCTCGCTCAATCCCTCCAGCCCGACTTCGGCGGCGGCGCGGTCGTTGCGGAACCGCAGCACGGCCTGGGGAAAGTCGGCCGGGGCGACGGCGTCGGCGAACTCCGGTCCCAGGTCGAAGAAACGGGGTTCGGGGCGATAGGCGGGGGAGGGAGGCATGCCGGCTAGGTGCGGCCGCCGATCCGGTTTCGCAACCCTGCTTTTTAGGACCCCATATGGTTACGGTTTCGGTTGAACCTCTCGCCCGGCCCCGTATTATCGTTCTCAGACATCAGGCCGCGTCTCGCGGCCAGGCCGGCGCCGTCTTCCCATGTGGAAACGGCGAACCCGGTCCGACGCCCGTCGATAACCTGGCGTCACGACAGCTTCAGTATTGCGATTGGAGGCCGCCGTGGCGCGCAAATTTACTCTCGACTTCCTCAAGACCGAGGCCGCGTCCGGTTCGGCCCTGGCCCTGGCCGCCATCGCCGCCGTCCTGGTGGCCAATTCGGCCTGGTCGGCGGACTATTTCGCCTGGCTGAAGAGCTACCACGTGCTTCAGATCGGTCCGATCCGGCTGGAGGAGACGATCTCGGACTGGATCAAGGAAGGTCTGATGGCGATCTTCTTCCTCGTCGTGGGGCTGGAGATCAAATACGAGATCGTGCGGGGGGAACTGAGCGACCCGCGCAAGCTGGCGACGCCGGTGCTGGCGGCCCTGGGGGGCATGGCCGGACCGGCCGCCGTCTATCTGCTGCTGTCGGGGACCATGGGGGCGCCGCACGCCGGCTGGCCCATTCCCCTGGCCACCGACATCGCCTTCGCCCTGGCCATCTTCGGCTTCGTCGGCAAGGGCCTGCCGTCGTCGCTGCGGGTCTTCCTCCTGACCCTGGCCATCGTCGACGACCTGGGCGCCATCGCCCTGATCGCCGTGCTGTTCAGCGAGGGGGCCAACTGGACCCCGCTGTTCTGGGCCCTGGGCCTGCTGGCGATCGGCGGCCTCATCGCCAGCCAAGTTCGCATCCCGACCCCCGGCTGGGTCATCGGCTTCGCCGTCGTCTGGTATCTGACGGTCCTGTCGGGTCTCAGCACCTCCCTGACCGCCGTGGCCTTCGCCATGATCGTGCCGATCAAGGCCCGCAAGGAGGACCATCAGAGCCCGCTGAAGGAGGCGATCCACGATCTGCACCCGTGGAACGCCTATCTGGTCCTGCCGCTGTTCGCCTTCGCCAAGGCCGGGGTGTCCTTCGCCGGACTGTCGATGGAACAGGCCTTCGCACCCCTGGTCGTGGCCATCGCCCTGGGCCTGTTCTTCGGCAAGCAGATCGGCGTGTTCGGCGCCGCCTGGCTGGCCTCGGCGCTGCGGATCGGCGCGCGTCCGACCGACGCCAGCTGGCTGCAGGTCTATGGGGTGTCGCTGCTGTGCGGCGTCGGCTTCACCATGAGCCTGTTCATCGGCGTCCTGGCCTTCCCCGGCGCGGTGGACTCGCCCGAACAGGTCGAGGTCAAGCTTGGGGTCATCGGCGGCTCGATCCTCTCGGCCGTCGCGGCCGCCCTGGTTCTGGCTTTGGCGGGGCGAGGCCGCGCCGTCGATCCCGCTGCAGCGAAGCCCGAAGTCGAGCCCATCGGCTTGAAAACCGAGCAAAAACTTACCTAGCGTCAGCGTTTTCTGTCTCTTCCGTGTCACACAACGGTGAACTGCGGCGAAAAATCGTCGCGGCTAACAACGCTCGCTTGTAGCTAAGCCCGAAGCGGGCTTAGCCTCTGCGGTACTGAACGCGTCTCCACGTAGAGGCGCGTCGTTGGGAACTAGGAAACGCTGCGGTCGCTCCGCGCGACCGGGCTTCAGAGCCGGGAGGACGCTTTCATGCGCCATACGATCCGCTATCTCAGGACAACCGCATCCGCCGCCGTGGTTGGTGCAGCCGCCTTTGGCCTCGTCGGGGCCTTCGCCGGAACGGCCGCCGCCCAGACGGGGCCGGCCACCATCGACGACATCATCGTTACCGCGCAGAAACGCGAACAGAGTCTGCAGGACGTGCCGATCGTGGTCACGACCCTGTCGCAGGAAATCCTCGACGGCGCCGGGGTGCAGGACATCAAGGATCTGCAGATCCTGACGCCCGGCATGACCGTCACCTCGACCCAGTCCGAAGCCTCGACCACGGTCCGCATCCGCGGCGCCGGCACCGTCGGTGACAACCCGGGCCTGGAGTCCTCGGTCGGCGTCGTCATCGACGGCGTCTATCGTTCGCGCAACTCGGTCGGCTTCGGCGACCTGGGCGAACTGAGCCGCATCGAGGTGCTGAAGGGGCCGCAGGGCACCCTGTTCGGCAAGAACACCTCGGCCGGCGTCATCAACATCATCACCGAACGGCCCTCGTTCGATCCGTCGGTCTCGGCGGAACTGACCGGCGGCAACTACGGCGCCGTCGGCGGCTCGATCTCGGCGACGGGACCGCTCAGCGACCAGATCGCCGGCCGCCTGTTCGTGGCCCATCGTGAACGCGACGGCTTCTACGACGTCGAGGTCGGCGATGGACCGCGCACCCTGACCGAGGACAACACCCAGGACTACTGGACCGCGCGCGGCCAGCTGCTGATCCTGCCCAGCGACGAGGTCTCGATCCGGCTGATCGCCGACTACACCAAGCGCGACGAATACTGCTGCGCCGCGGTCCAGACCCGCGTCGGCCCGACCCAGGCCTTCATCGCCGCCCTGACCGCGCCCAACGGCTCCGGCCAGGCCGCGCCGGTCGCCGGCTTCGGCACGGTGCCCTACAGCCGCACCGCCTATTCGAACCGCGAGACCCCTCAAGAGATCGAGGACATGGGGCTGTCGGCCGAGGCGACCATCGATCTGCCCAGCCTGAACGCCACCCTGACCTCGCAGACCTCGTGGCGCGACTGGTCGTTCCAGCAGGGCATGGACCTGGACTATACCGGCGCCGACATCCTCTATCGCGAGAACGACGGCTCGAACGGCTATGGCGTCGACAACCTGACCCAGGAATTCCGCCTGGCGGGCTCGACGGACAAGTTCGACTGGCTGGTCGGCCTGTTCGCGACCAAGGAGGGCGTCTATCGCGACGACAGCTACGTCTATGGCTCCGACTACAACGGCTTCGTCTCCTTCCTGCTGACGGCGACCGTGCCCGCGGCCTTCGGCGGACCCAGCCCGTCGCGCACCGGCTGTTTCACCAATCCCCAGGGCTTCGCGGTCGGAACCAGCGGCCCGCTGCTGGGCCAGCCGCTCTGCGTCCTCGGTCTGACCCCGCCCAGCGCCTCGGCGCCGCTGTTCACCCCCGGCAAGGCGTATGAGGATCACTACAGCCAACGTTCGGAGTCGGTGGCCCTGTTCACCAACAACACCTGGCGCGTGACCGAGGCCTTCGACCTGAACCTGGGCCTGCGCTACACCTATGACAGCAAACGGCTGCTGGGCCTGCAGGACAATCTGGGCACCAATGGCGCGGCCTGCGGCGGCGCCCTGGCCAACCAGAATCCGGCCAACCGCCTGCCGGGCACCGTGGCGACCCCTGCGGCGGCCCTGGGACTTCTGTGTCTGCCCTGGTCGAACCCGCTCTATGACAATCGGCGGATTCAGGAAGACTTCGACGACACCGACATCAGCGGCACCTTCAAGGGCTCGTACCGGTTCAACGAGGCCATCATGGCCTACGCCTCCTATGCGCGGGGTTATAAGGGCGCGGGCTACAACATGGACCGGGTGCAGACGGGTGTGACCCCGGACGCCTCGCTGTTCTTCGAAGCAGAGACGGTGGACAGCTACGAGGTCGGCGTGAAGACGACGCTGTTCGACCGCTCCATGCTGCTGAACATCACCTACTTCGACCAGAAGTTCGAGAACTTCCAGCTCAACACCTTCCTCGGCACCGCCTTCGTCGTGGAATCCATCCCGGAGCTGACGTCGCGAGGCGTCGACGCCGACATGGTCTGGTTCACGCCGCTGGAAGGCCTGATGTTCCAGGGCGGGGTGACCTATACCGACGCCAAATACGGGGACTTCACGGCCAATGACCTGTCGAACCCGGCGCGCTTCCCGCAACTGTCCCTGCTGCCGGGCGCCCGTGCCTCGTTCGCCCCGGAATGGTCGCTGACCGGCGCCCTCGCCTTCGACCGATCGCTGGGCGGCGGCCTGCGTGGCGGCTTCAACCTGTCGGCCAAATATTCGACCGAATACAATACCGGCTCGGACCTGTTGCCGTACAAGAACCAGGAAGCCTTCACCGTCGTCAACGGCCGCATCACCATCGGTGCGGAAGACGAGCGCTGGACCGTGGACGTCTGGGCCCAGAACCTGCTGGAGGAGGAGTACACCCAGGTCGGCTTCGCCGCGCCGCTGCAGGGCACGGCCTTCACCAATACGACCACGCCCCAGGCCGACGGCACCTATTATAATATCGCCACCGACACGGCGACCTACAACGCCTTCCTCGGTGCGCCGCGCACCTGGGGCGTCACGCTGAAGGTCAAATACTGATCGTCCAGCCGCCCGGGCCGTGAGGCTCAAAGGGTGGAACGACGAAGGGCCGACCGGGAAACCGGTCGGCCCTTTTTCGTGAGATCGGGAGGGGAAGGGAGCGTGTGATTGTAGGCCGTTCGCGTAGTTCCTGTTGCGACCCATTGCGGACCTCGGCAAGGACCGCTTACGGTCGCATGCTAGGCTACCTGCCTCGAAACAAAGCGCTCATCGTCGATGCCTTTTTTAGCAACGAGACAAGCCCCGATCACCCAGCGGAGCCGAAATGTTAGTAGGATTGATCGTTGCGGCCGTTAATATTCAGGTCGCGTCTGCTCAGGGCCCATTCACAGATGAGTGGCTTGAGGCAGCCATGGTGAATGTAGCCTATCAAACGGCTCTCTGTCAGCCGTACCTCAATGAATGGCTCGGCGCGGAGGATGTCGAAGAATCTTTGCGTAGTGATTTTGATGCTGAGACAGACGAGCGATCAAAAACTATGTTGCTGGCCTCTATTTCAGCATCACAACAGGGAAAGCTGGATCGATTAACATCAGCCCTTGATGAAAACCAATGTTCTGGACGCGTAGAGTCTGCCTATGCATACCTATTTCTTCCTCTTCGAGCGGCAGAGCCGGACACAATGTTTAGGCTTGATTCCTCGCGTGAATAGCTAGGGCCCTAACGTTCTTTGGGCTTCATAACGGTTTCAAGGATTAGAAAATAGTTCGGGCTGCTGCCGGGTATTCTTAGTTCTTGGGGGGCTTGAGATGCTGCCGGGCGGCATGCGATGCTCGCTAACCACCCCAAGCCGAACTCGTGAACGTCTCCTCCCCGTCGCAGAGCGATGGGGAGGTGGATCCGAGCTCTTCGCGAGGAGACGGAGGGGTTCTTCACTCCGGACGCGGCGCCCGCTTCAAGAGCCCTCCACCCCTTCGGGGTCCCCCTCCCCATTCGCCAAACGGCGAACGGGGAGGAGACGAGCGGGCTCACTCCACCAACGGGCCCTGCTTCGGCTTGGCCAGTTCCCGCTGACCGGCGGTGGAGCGATGCAGGATGCGTCGCGCCCAGCCGGCGAAGTCGTCGACGATGGTGAAGATGGCCGGGATGTAGAGCAGGGACAGGAAGGTCGAGGAAATCAGCCCGCCCAGCACCGCGATGGCCATGGGCGAGCGGAACTGGACGTCGGCTCCGACCCCCAGGGCGATCGGCACCATGCCGGCCCCCATGGCGAAGGTAGTCATAAGGATCGGGCGGGCGCGCTTGTGCGCGGCGTCCAGGATCGCTTCGCGACGCGGCATTCCATCCTTCTCGGCCATGATGACATAGTCGACCAGCAGGATGGAGTTCTTGGCCGCGATCCCCATCAGCATCAGCACCCCGATCAGGGCCGACATGGAGAAGTTGGCGCCGCCGATGGCCAGGGCGATGAAGGCCCCCCCGATGGCCAGTGGAAGCGCCGCCATGATGGTGATCGGATAGGCGAAGCTTTTGAACAGCAGGGTCAGCACCGCATACATCAGCAGTATGCCCGAGGCGAAGGCGATGGCGAAGCCGGTCAGCATCTCCTGGATGAACTCCGTGTCGCCGGCCGGCACCTGACGGACGCCCGCCGGCAGGTTCTGTACCGACGGCAGACGATTGACCGCCGTGCCCGCCGCCCCGGTGGTGATCCCGTCCAGTTCGGCGCTGATCGAAGCGATCCGCGACCGATCCTGACGTGTGACAGTGGCCGGGCCGGCGCCGAATTCGATGTCGGCGACGGCGCTGAGCGGCACGGAGACGCCGCCGGTGGCGGGCACCCGCAGGTTCTCCAGTACGGTCAGATCCTCGCGCGCCTCTTCCGTCAACTGCAGTCGGATCGGGATCTGGCGGTCGCCCAGGTTATATTTGGGCAGGTTCTGGTCGATGTCGCCGATTGTGGCGACCCGCACCGCCTGGGATATGGCGCCGGCCGACACCCCGGCCAGGGCCGCCTCGTCCGGACGCGGCGTGACCAGGATTTCCGGCCGCGCGATCGCGGCCGAGTTGACCACATTGGCCAGGCCCGGAACCCCGCGCATCTCGTCCTCGACCTGGCGCGCGGCGGCGTTCAGGGCGGCGGGATCGTCGCTCAGGATCGAGAAGGTATAGGTGGTTCCGTCGCCGGGACCGCCGCCCTCCTGCGCGATGCCGGCGCGGATCCGGGCGCCGGGAATCTGTTTCAGTTCATCGACCATGACCCGGGAGAAGGCCTGCTGACTCAGCTCACGGTCGCCCTTGGGCGTCATGTCGGCATAGATGTTGGCCTGGGTCACGTCCTGCCCGCCGATGGCGGCATACACCGAGGTGACCTCCGGCCGCGCCTCCAGCCTGCGGGTGACCTGCTGCACCACGGCGTCGGTCTGGCGCAGGGTGGAGCCCGGCGGCAGTTCGACCTGGAAGGCCGCGCGCGCCGTATCGCCTGGCGACATGAACTCGAACGACATCTTGGCGACGACCGAGGTGGCGATCGAACCGACCAGGAACAGGCCGCCGATGATGAAGACTTTCCAGCGGTTGCCCAGCGACCAGCGCAGAGCCCGCAGATAACCGTTCATCCAGAATGGATCCCGGTCCTCGTGATGGGTGTGTTTCAGCACATAGGCCGCCATCAGCGGCGTCAGGGTGCGGGCCACAAGCAGCGAGAAGGCCACGGAAATACAGGCGGCCAGGGCGAAGGCCTTGAAGAACTGGCCGATGATGCCGGGCATGAAGCCCACGGGGGCGAAGACGGCGATGATGGTGGCGGTGGTGGCCACGACCGCCAGACCGATCTCGTCGGCCGCCTCCAGCGAGGCGTCATAGGGCGGCTTTCCGTCCCGCATGTGCCGGACGATGTTCTCGATCTCGACGATGGCGTCGTCGACCAGGATGCCGATGGTCAGCGACAGGGCCAGCAGGGTCACGACGTTCAGCGACTGGTCCAGCGGACCCAGGATGGCGAAGGTCGGGATCAGCGACATCGGCATGGCCGTCGCCGCGATCAGGGTGGCGCGCCAGTCGCGCAGGAAGATGAAGACCACGATGACCGCCAGTATGGCGCCGGTGGCCAGGGCCTCCAGCGAGGCCAGATAGGATTCCTCGATCTCCTCGACGCTGGCGGTGACCTGTTGGATGGTCAGCTCGGGATGGGCCTCGTCGATCTTCCTGACCTCTTCGCGGACCCGTTCGGCGACCTTGACCTCGGACGCCGTGCGCGAGCGTAGGAAGTTGAAGGTCACGGCCTCCTGACCGTTGTATCGGGCCAGGCGGCGCGGTTCGCTCCACTTGTCCTCGACGGTTCCCAGATTGTCGAGGCGCACGGTCTTGCCGTCGCCCAGCGGCACCAGGGTCTCGCGCAGTTGCTCGACCGAGGTGGCGGCGCCCAGGGTGCGGACGGCGCGTTCCGATCCGGCCACGGTGACGCGACCGCCGGGCAGGTTGTTGTTGACGTTGTTCAGGGCCTGGCTGACCTCGGCCGCCGTGACGCCGTATGCGGCCAGACGCTGGGGATCCAGCTCAACCCGCATCTCGCGATCGACCCCGCCGGAGCGGTTGACCTCGCCGACCCCGCCCAGGGCAAGCAGGGCGCGGCTCATCTCATTGTCGATGAACCAGCTGATCTGCTCCGGCGTCATCGTCGGCGACCGGACCACATAGGTGATCAGGGCGTCGCCGGTGATGTCGATACGCTGGACCGCCGGCTCCTGCATGTCCTGGGGCAGGCTGGAGCGCAGTCCGGTCATGGCGTTGCGGACGTCATTGGTCGCCCGGTCGGTGTCCGTGCCCAGTTCGAACTCGATGACGGTCGAGGACACCCCGTCGGTGATGTTGGAGTTGATGTGGCGCACGCCGGATAGACCGGCGAGGGAATCCTCGATCAGCCGTGTGACCTGCACTTCCATTTCCGCCGGGGCCGAGCCGGGGCGGGCGGCCGTGACGGCGACCAGAGGAAAGTCGATATCGGGGTTGGAGTTGATCCGCATCCCCATGAAGCCGACCACGCCGCCGAGCGTCAGCAGCAGGAACAGCAGGATGATCGGAATGGGATTCTTGATCGCCCAGGACGACATCTGGTTCATGGTCGATCCTATTTGGTCGCGGGCTGGGCGGCGGGTCGAGCCGCGGCGGCTCCGGGCGCCTGGGCGACGCTGACGCGGTCGCCTTCGTTCAGGAAGCCGGCGCCGTCGACGATGACCTGGGCGCCCACGGCGACGCCCTCGACCGAGGTCCGGGCGTCGGTGCGCGACTGCACGGTCACGGGCTGGAAATGCACCGTCCCGGCGGGCTGCAGGACGAAGACGCCCGGCTTGTTGTTCCGATACAGCACCGCCCCGGTCGGCACGGTCGTCGCCGGCTGGTCGCCGACGTCGATGTCGGCGCGGGCGAACATGCCCGGGCGCAGCTGGGTGTTGGAGCCCAGCGAGATGCGGGCCAGGCCCAGGCGGGTGGTGGGGTTCACCTCCGGCGTGACGATCCGCACCGTGCCCGAGGTCTGACCGGCCTCGCTGGAGGTCACGGTCGCCGACTGGCCGGCGCGGATCTGGCCCAGTTCGGTCTCGGGCACCTGGGCGTCCAGCTCCAGCCGGCCGTCGCGGACCATCCGGAACAGTTCAGTCCCCGCGGCGATGATCTGGCCCTTGGTGACGCTGCGGCTGATGATCAGGCCCGCGACGGGGGCGCGGACGGTGGCCTGGGACAGCTGGGTCTGGGTCTGGGCCAGTGTGGCGCGGGCGGCGGCCAGATTGGCGTTCGAGGCGCGCTGGTTGGCCAGGGCGGTGTCCAGCGAGGCCTGGCTGAGGAAGCCGCGCTCCTTCAGCTGCTGGGCGCGGTCCAGGGCGGCGTCGTCGCGCGCGACATTGGCCTCGGCCAGCTGCACCTGGGCCTGCTGTTGCTGCAACTGGGCGCGCAGCAGGACGTCGTTCATCTGCACCAGCGGCTGGCCCTGACGGACGTAGGAGCCTTCATCGACATAGACAGCGACGGCGGTCAGACCCCCGGTCTCTGCCGCGACCGGCACTTCCTCCCAGGCCGAGACGGTGCCCGAGGCGGTCACGGTGCGGCGCAGATTGGTCTGGGTCACGGTGGCGGCGGTGACGGTCTGGCGCGAACCGCCGGCGGCCTTCTCCTCGGTGTCGTCGCCGTGACCTCCGCAGGCCGTCAGCACCAGGGCCGAGAGGGCGACGGCGCCCATGACGAAGGCGCGGGGGCCGAAAACGGATCGGGTCGTCTTGGACAAGGGAAGTTCCTCGGTTGCAGGCGAAGCGTCGCACCGGCGGAAGCCGGCTGTTTCGGGGGAGTGTTCCATACCGCGTCTGCGGGCCGCTCTCAAACGCCGATACCTATTGTTGCAAAGCCTTAATCTGACACTGTCAGGGGCGCGGATCGCCGCGCCCGCTGGCCCCGGACCTCTACGCGTGATAGGGGCGCGCGGATGACGACTCCCCCTATCTCGAACATTCGCAACTTCAGCGTGGTCGCGCACATCGACCATGGCAAGTCGACCCTGTCCGACCGACTGATCCAATTCACCGGCGGCCTGACCCAGCGCGAGATGTCCGAGCAGGTCCTGGACTCGATGGATATCGAGAAGGAGCGGGGCATCACCATCAAGGCGCAGACGGTGCGTCTGAACTACAAGGCCAAGGACGGGCAGGACTATGTTCTGAACCTGATGGACACGCCGGGCCACGTGGACTTCGCCTATGAGGTGTCGCGCAGCCTCGCCGCGTGCGAGGGCTCGCTGCTGGTCGTCGATGCGTCGCAGGGGGTCGAGGCGCAGACGCTGGCCAACGTCTATCAGGCCATTGATAACAACCACGAGATCGTCCCCGTCCTGAACAAGGTCGATCTGCCGGCGGCCGAGCCCGAACGGGTCCGGGCCCAGATCGAGGACGTGATCGGCATCGACGCCTCCGAGGCCGTGCTGTGCAGCGCCAAGTCCGGCATCGGTATCGAGGACGTGCTGGAAGCCATCGTCACCAAGCTCCCGGCCCCCAAGGGCGACCCCAATGCGCCGCTGAAGGCCATGCTGGTCGACGCCTGGTACGACCCATACCTCGGCGTCGTCGTCCTGGTGCGCGTCTTCGACGGGGTGCTGAAGACCGGCATGCGGGTCAAGATGATGCGCAACGGCTCGACCCATTTGATCGACCGGGTCGGCGTCTTCCTGCCCAAGAACACCCCGGTGGACCAGCTGGGCCCCGGCGAGGTCGGCTTCATCACCGCCCAGATCAAGGAAGTCGCCCACGCCGCCGTCGGCGACACCATCACCGATGAAAAGAAGCCGACCGCCGAACCGCTGAAGGGGTTCAAGGAGGTCCAGTCGGTGGTCTTCTGCGGCCTGTTCCCGGTCGACGCCGCCGATTTCGAGGACCTGCGCGCCGCCATCGGCAAGCTGCGCCTGAACGACGCCTCCTTCACCTACGAGATGGAATCCAGCGCCGCCCTGGGCTTCGGCTTCCGCTGCGGCTTCCTGGGCCTGCTGCACCTCGAGATCATCCAGGAACGGCTCAGCCGCGAGTTCAATCTGGACCTGATCGCGACCGCCCCCTCGGTGGTTTACAAGATCGGCCTGCGCGACGGCTCCGAGATCGACCTGCACAACCCCGCCGACCTGCCCGACGTGATGCAGATCGAGACCATCAGCGAGCCCTGGATCAAGGCCACCATACTGACGCCCGACGAATATCTCGGCAGCGTGATCAAGCTGTGCCAGGACCGCCGCGGCTCCCAGGTCGAACTGTCCTACGTCGGCGCCCGCGCCATGGTGGTCTACGAACTGCCGCTGAACGAGGTCGTGTTCGACTTCTACGACCGGCTGAAGTCGATCTCGAAGGGCTATGCCTCGTTCGACTACGAGATCACCGAATACAAGGTCGGCGACCTGGTGAAGATGTCCATCCTGGTCAACGCCGAACCGGTGGACGCCCTGTCCATGCTGGTCCACCGCGCCCGCGCCGAGACGCGCGGCCGGGGCATGGTTGAGAAGATGAAGGAGCTGATCCCGCCCCACCTGTTCGTCATCCCGATCCAGGCGGCCATCGGCGGCAAGATCATCGCCCGGGAAACCGTGCGGGCCCTGCGCAAGGACGTGACCTCGAAATGCTACGGCGGCGACGCCACCCGCAAGAAGAAGCTGCTGGAGAAGCAGAAGGCCGGCAAGAAGAAGATGCGTCAGTTCGGCAAGGTCGAAATCCCGCAGGAAGCCTTCATCGCCGCCCTGAAGATGGACGACGATTGATCCCCAGCGCCCCGCCCTCTCCCTCCCCCTGCGGGGGAGGGGCGTTGCGAAGCAACGGGGTGGGGGCGGTCAGGCAAGGCCGCCCCGCTCTGATTTAGGCGGGTCCGTGGGGCGTCGCCCTGCCGTTGTGATTTTGGCTGGTCCGTGGGACGTCGCCCCGCCGTTGTGATTTAGGCAGGTCGGTGAAGCGTCGCCCTGCCGTTCCCACCCGGTCTCGCCTCCGGCTCGACCCCCCTCCCCGGAACGGGGAGGGAAAGCTACGGTCCCTCGACCTCCACCCCCTCCGGCGCCCCCAACGCCCAGCGCCAGTCCTGCGGGTGCAGCCGCGCCATCTCTTCATCCAGCCGGCGCAGCGGCCTCAGCACCCCGTCCTCGTCCCAGAACCGCTCGGCCCAGGGATGCCCCGCCTCCACCGCCCGTTCCCGGTCCCGCGCCGTCGCCTCGGCCCCCAGATGGTCGGCGCGCCAGCGATACAGCCACGGAATATGCCAGTGCGGCGCCCGCGTCAGCCGCTCGTCCTTCATCGCCTCGACCAGACACTCCGCCAGCGCCCGCGCCTCTTCCAACCGCGCCTCGAAGGCGTCGCGCCGCCCCTGCATATAGGCGCTCCAGCCCTCGGCCGGCTCCACCGGCCCCGCCTTCGGCTCCGGCCGCGCCCAACCCTCCGCCTCGCGCCGCTTCCACAGGGCGTGCACCCCCACATCATACCGCCGCGCCACCGACCGCGCCGTCTCCCCATCCTCCCACGCCTTGCGCACCTCGGCCTAGACGGCGTCGGATCGGATCTTGCGGTGAATGCCCTGGCTCATAGCTCCACGACCTAAACCGTCGTTACGCCAAACCCGGACGCAACCCCATCTCCTTCCTTCCTTCCCTTCTTCCTTCTCCCCTTGCGGGAGAAGGTGGCCGAGCGCAGCGAGGTCGGATGAGGGGTCGGTTCGGCCTGAACCGTCAGGGCCGGTGAAACCCCTCATCCGTCAGCCTTCGGCCGCCACCTTCTCCCGCAAGGGGAGAAGGAAGGTTTAATCGCGCGTCAGGCCTTCCTCGGTCGCCGCCACAATGGCCGACAGCACCGCTTCCCGCTGGTCGCCGATCATCCCATTCGCAAACCGCAGCACCCGGAACCCCTGTTCACGCAGCCAGGCGTCCCGCTCGGCGTCCTCGATCCGGTCGTCATGCTGCGGCCCGTCCGCCTCGACGATCAGCCGATGCCTCAGACAGACGAAGTCGACGATATACCGCCCGACCACCATCTGCCGCCGAAACTTCAGCCCCGCCAGCCGCCGATCCCGCAACAGCCCCCACAGCCGCCGCTCATAATGGACGGGCTCGCGGCGCATCTGTTTGGCGCGGGATTGCAGCCAGTCGTCCATATCCAGATTGTGCAAACGCTCGCCAAGATTGCAACCCCTTCCTTCTCCCCCTGCGGGAGAAGGTGGCCCGCAGGGCCGGTTGGGGGTCGGTTCGGCGTGGATCGTCAGGGCCGGTGAAACCCCTCATCCGACCTCCCCTCGGGACAAGCCCGAGGGTCGCCCACCTTCTCCCGCAAGGGGAGAAGGGATCAGGACGGCGATGAAGGCCCAGGGCCTGACCCGCGCCCCAGGACCGACGAATGGAGACCCGCCGCACTCAACTGAACCGCGTCCTCGCCGCGGAGGCGTCGAACGTGACGCTGGACACGCTCAGCCGCGTGGCGCGGGTGCTGGGCATTCGTATAGGTGGAGTTGATTTAGGTCATTTGCCTAAATGGTACGTGTCCCCATTCACGGGCCGCCTCCGGGGCTCCGAGTAGCGACGCCTCTCGTCCTCGGATGCCAATGGCGGGGCGATGCCGGACTTTGACATGGCCGGTGATTCTGAGCGAAGTATTGTCCGACCGAACAAATCGGAAACATCCGGACTTTGCAATGTCGCTCAAAAGCCAGCTGTTAGGTTCATCGTCCGTTGGACCGGGACCATTGGTCCCGACGCTTGGGGGCCCGCCGGCTAATCCGACATTCTTCGGATCCATCGAGATAATGTCAGATCACGACCCTCTCGGTTTGACCGAACGGGGCCTAGTTATATCCCCGCCAATCAACCTGGAACGCGGTCGATTTTATCTGAAAAGTAGTGATATTGATCCGCTGCAGCTCAGAGCGAACTTACTTTTGTGGGACCGACTGGCTTTTCCCAACAACAACTTCATAAGTATCGGTGAAGGGCCGGATGCCAAATTCCTTATGGCGGAAGGGATACTGTTCCGGCCTCAGGCGCGCATATCCGGCGGTGGGAACGCAGCTATCGCCTTTTTGAAGGCACATCTAGAGAGCTTCAGTTTTCTCGACCGGAAAGAGCCTGGACGCTGGAGCCTCGCTCGTGGGGAAGATTCGATATCATTCCCAGAAGAGCAGATGGAGAAACAGCGAGGGCTTTTGCTCCAATTTTATGACGCGATACCTATTCCCGATAGAGAGGTCCCGATAGAGGCGGTTCTTGAGTTCCGGGCAAGGCGCCGAGCCGAACTGCTGTCGTTGCGGCACCATATCGACAACATTTATCTCGAGGTTCTAGCGTCGCCGGACAAGGACTTAGCTGCAATCAGTGCATTAACGGCCTTCGACAAGTCGCTCTCTGATCACATCAGAGCGTCGCAGGAGGCTCCGTTCAGGATGCGGCTTAGTGGCTTGGACATCAAGTTCGATTGGAAAACGGTCGGCGTCGGCATCGCATCGCACGCGGGCGCAGTTGCTGCAGGCCTGCCGCTAGCTTCGGCCTTGCTTGCAACTGGGGGACTGACTGCCTTGTCGATGTTGAGCGTCACCGCCGGGATTAAAGGTCGCGAGCGTAGCAACAGCCCCTTCGAGTATGTGGCTCGTTTCAACAAGGAACTGCTTTAGGCCCCCAGCGCGTTTCAGGGCTTTGTTGCATCCCTGGAGAAGACTATCCGCTCAATCGCACTACTCCCTCTGGCCTAACCGCGCCCCTCCTACCGCCCCTTCCTAAACGCCTCCGCCTTCTCCGCCGCCGCTTCCGCGCGCCACTTCTTCGGCGCCGACTTGTCCACCTCTTCCCCCGCCCCCGTCAGGGCCTCGTTGGCGAATTCCAGGTCCAGCAGCTTCATGCGCTTGATCTCGTCGCGCAGGCGGCCGGCTTCCTCGAACTCCAGGTTGGAGGCGGCTTCGCGCATGCGGCCTTCCAGGTCCTTGAGCGCGGCCTGGAAGTTTGAGCCGACGAAGGGTTTGGAGGCCTCGGCGACGCCGGGGCGGGTCAGGCGGTCCATTTCGCGGGACTCATAGGGGCTGTCCATCAGCTCCTTGATGTCGCGCTTGACGCTTTCGGGCGTGATGCCGTGTTCGGCGTTATAGGCCATCTGGCGTTCTCGCCTACGGTCGGTCTCGGCGATGGCGCGCTCCATACTGCCGGTCATGCGGTCGGCGTACAGGATGACGCGGCCGTCGATGTTGCGGGCGGCGCGGCCGATGGTCTGGATCAATGAGGTCTCGGAGCGCAGGAAGCCCTCCTTGTCCGCGTCCAGGATGGCGACCAGGCCGCACTCGGGGATGTCCAGCCCCTCGCGCAGCAGGTTGATGCCGATCAGACAGTCGAAGGAGCCCAGACGCAGGTCGCGCAGGATCTCGATCCGCTCCAGCGTATCGACGTCGGAGTGCATGTAGCGGACGCGGATCCCCTGTTCATGCATATATTCGGTCAGGTCCTCGGCCATCTTCTTGGTCAGGGTGGTGACCAGGGAGCGGTAGCCGGCGCGGGTGGTGGCCTTGACCTCGTCGATGACGTCGTCGACCTGGTTGCGGGTCTGGCCGCTGACCGGGCGGATCTCGACCGGGGGGTCGATCAGGCCGGTGGGGCGGATCACCTGTTCGACGAAGACGCCGCCGGCCTGGTCCATCTCCCAGGCGCCGGGGGTGGCGCTGACGTGAACCGTCTGGGGGCGCATGGCTTCCCATTCCTCGAACTTCAGCGGGCGGTTGTCGATGCAGGAGGGCAGGCGGAAACCGTATTCCGCCAGGGTGGATTTGCGGCGGTAGTCGCCGCGGAACATGCCGTTGATCTGGCCGATGGTGACGTGGCTCTCGTCCACGAACAGCAGGGCGTTGTCGGGGATGTATTCGAAGAAGGTGGGCGGGGGCTCGCCCGGCGCGCGGCCGGTCAGCCAGCGGGAATAGTTCTCGATGCCGGCGCAGCTGCCGGTGGCCTCCATCATCTCCAGATCGAAACGGGTGCGTTGCTCCAGCCGTTGGGCCTCCAGCAGTTTGCCGTTCTCGATCATCCAGTCCAGCGTCTCCTTCAGCTCGGCCTTGATGCCGGCGGCGGCCTGGTTCAGCGTCGGGCGCGGGGTGACATAGTGGCTGGCGGCGTAGACGGTGACCTCGGTCAGGTCGGCGGTCTTCTTGCCGGTCAGGGGGTCGAACTCCTGGATCGCCTCCAGCTCGTCGCCGAACAGGCTGATGCGCCAGGCGCGGTCTTCCAGGTGGACCGGGAAGATCTCGATCACGTCGCCGCGCTTCCTGAACATGCCGCGGTCGAAGCCCATGTCGTTGCGCTTGTACTGCAGCGCGATCAGATCGGCCCGCAGCTTGGCCTCGTCGATCTGGTCCCCCACCTTCAGCGTGAAGGTCATGGCCGTATAGGTCTCCACCGACCCAATGCCGTAGATGCAACTGACCGACGCCACCACGATCACATCCTCCCGCTCCAGTATCGCCCGCGTCGCCGAATGCCGCATCCGATCGATCTGCTCGTTTATGGACGAGTCTTTCTCTATATATGTATCAGTTCTTGGTACATATGCTTCCGGTTGGTAGTAGTCGTAGTAGCTGACGAAGTATTCGACTGCGTTGTCCGGGAAGAAGGACTTGAACTCGGAATAGAGCTGAGCCGCCAGGGTCTTGTTGGGGGCCAGGATCAGGGCCGGGCGCTGGGTCTGTTCGATGACCTTGGCCATGGTGAAGGTCTTGCCCGAGCCGGTGACGCCCAGCAGCACCTGATCGCGATCGCCCGCCTCGGCCTGGGCGACCAGTTCGGCGATGGCGGCGGGCTGGTCGCCGGCGGGGGTGTATTTTGTTTCAAGCCGGAAGCGGCCGCCCTTCTTCTTGCCCTCGTGCGAGGGGCGGTGCGGGACCCAGTCGGCGGGGGCGGCGACGGGCTCCTCCGGCGTCAGGCGCGGGCCGGACACGGGGGCGAACATCGGCATCTTGCCCCCGTTCGCGGCCTGGTCGCGCTTAAAGGCGGCGGCGGCCTCGCGCACGCCGGGGTCGGGCACGTGAACGGGCTTGGCGGACTGGGGCGCGGCGGGCTTCGGCGTCGAAGAACGGTTCATGAACAGAACTTAGTGCGTGGCGTCATATGGCGCCATAGCGCTCCTAAAGCGTGGCTGGTTCCTCTTCTCAATGCCAAAAAGTGGCGACAAAACGGCGTAATGTAGAAATATAATGCTCCATAGCGGGGCTGGCCGATACAATTCGCGCGCAATTCGTCCCCATTCTCGACGTTTATGCGACTTTTTAGTTGCAGTTCGTTTTCGCTGGGCCTACGCCGGTCACATAGCGGATGCATTCTGTATATCGCCGATACATATCGGTGATATTCATGTGTGTTCGAGTATTGTATCAATGCTAATTGTGAAGAGGCGTATGCGTACTCGTAAGAACAACCTTCTTGCATCGACGATCGTCGGTGGAATTGCTGTCGCTTCCTTGGCGATGTTTGCTCCGTCCATTGCTTCGGCGCAGGATGCGGCAGTCGCCCAGGCCGACGAATCCACCAGCGTCGACGATATCGTCGTCATCGGTTCGCGCATCCGCCGCGACAACTACAACGCCCCGTCGCCGACCCAGGTGGTGACGCGCGAAGAGGCGACCCTGCAGGGCTTCGCCTCGACCACGGAAGCGCTGCAGAGCACGGCCGTCACCGGCGGCACCTCGCAGATCAACAACTCCTACGGCGGTTACGTCACCGACGGCGGCCCCGGCGCCAACACCATCGGCCTGCGCGGCATGAGCCCCAGCCGCACCCTGGTGCTGTTGAACGGCCGCCGCGTCTCGCCGGCCGGTTCGCGCGGTTCGGTCGGCGCGGCCGACCTGAACGTCCTGCCGACCGCCATCATCGACCGGGTCGAAGTGCTGCGTGACGGCGCCTCGTCGGTCTATGGTTCGGACGCCGTCGCCGGCGTGGTCAACATCCAGACCCGCCGCAATTTCGAAGGCCTGACCTTCGAAGCCCAGCGCAACGAGCCGCTGGAAGCCAATGGCGCCGGCGGATCGACCCGTCTGTCGCTGACGGCGGGCACGCGCGGCGACCGCTGGCGCGCCGCCGGTTCGATCGAACGCTATGAGCGCGACGAACTGACCCTGCGCGACCGCGAGTTCACCCGTTGCCAGACAGACGGCTTCCGCAACGGCCAGGACTATATCGATCCGCTGACCGGCCAGTCGAAATGCTATCCGATCACCACGACCGGCTCGAACGGCGTGACGATCAACACCATCGGCACCGGCACGACCACAGGCGTCGCAGCCCCTGGCGCGTTCGGCACGACCTTCAACCGCTGGCGCCCGAATTCGGCCGTCACGACCGGCCTCGTCGGGTTCGAAGGCGTCGGCGGCGGCGGCAACAACCTGAACGTCCGTGACACCTTCGAAGACCGGATGCTGAACGAATCGCTGATCTCGCCGGTCGACATCACGACCCTGTACGGCGAAGCCGGCTACGACCTGCACGCCCTGGGCAATGCCGAAGTCTATGGCGAAGCCCTGTTCAATCAGCGCAAGTCGTCGCAGACCGGCTATCGTCAGCTGGCGCTGGATTACGCCAAGGGCAGCCCGCTGATCCCCGCGAACCTGCAGGCCAGCACCGCCTTCGGCGACCAAGGCCTGAACAAGGGCCAGAACGTCGGCGTGCGCGCCTTCATCGGCTTCGGCAACGACAACTCCGAACAGGAAGTGGACTTCGGCCGCTACGTCGCCGGCATCAAGGGCGACTTCGTCCTGCCGGAATGGCGCTATGACGCCTATGTCAGCTATTCGCGGTCCAAGTCGACCTACACCAGCGAACAGTTCCTGACGGATCGTCTGATCGAGTCGCTGGACGTGGTCCAGACGGCGCCGGGGCAGTTCCAATGCGCGCAACTGGCCTCGAATCCCGGCTGTGTCGCCGCTCCCGTGCTGAACACCCAGACCATCGGCGGCGTCCTGCCGCAGGACTGGGTCGACTATGTCTTCCGCCCGGTGACCGGCACGACCGAGTTCACCGAGAAGGTGGCCAGCATCGGCATCGACGGCCCGCTGTTCAGCCTGCCGGCCGGTCGGGTCATGGGCTTCTTCGGCACCGAATGGCGTGAGTCCGAGATCGACGACACCCCCGGCCTGGATAGCCAGCTGGGCAACACCTACAACTTCTCCACCTCGGCCATCACGCGCGGCTCGGACTCGGTGAAGGAAGTGTTCGGCGAAATCGAAGCGCCGATCCTGGTCGACCTGCCCGGCGTGCGCGAGCTGACGCTGAACGGCTCGTTCCGTTACACCGACTATGATTCCTACGGCGACGACACGACCTACAAGATCGGCGTGGTCTATCGTCCGATCGACTGGATCACGGTCCGCGGCACCTACGGCACCTCGTACCGCGCCCCGGCGCTGTTCGAACAATATGTCGGCGCGACCACGGGCTTCCTGTCGAACACCAACGACCGCTGCAACAACTACGGCGCGCCGGGGGTCAACCCGAACCGCGTCGCCAACTGCACGGCCGAAGGTCTGGCGGGCGACTTCCAATCGACCAACAGCGTTCGCGTGGTCACTTCGGGCGGCGCCGACGCCGGCCTGGAGGCCGAGACCTCGACCAATATGACGCTGGGTCTGGTGCTGCGGCCGCCGCTGCCCTCCAGCTGGGGCGATCTGGCCTTCGCCGTCGACTATTACGAAATCGAGGTCGAAAACGGCGTGTCGCGCACGGGCGCAGGCGAAATCCTGACCCGCTGCTACGACTCCAACCCCGGCGACTTCGCGGCCGACACCGGCTTCTGCCGCCTGGTGTCGCGTGACTCCGCCGACAACAGCCTCACGGTCCAGGACAGCTACGTCAACCTGGCCACGGACAATGTGAAGGGCCTGGATTACACCGTGCGTTACCGCAAGGACGTGGGTCCCGGCACGGCGCTGTTCAACCTGGCGATCACCCAGTACACGGAAATCTCGTCCAAGCTGTTCGCTGATGATCCGCTGGAAGACTACACCGGCATGGTCAACAATCCGGAGTTCACCGGAACGGCCGATGTCTCCTACGCCTGGGACAAGTGGCGCGTGCGCTACGGCGTTGAATGGATCCAGGGCACCGACAGCTACGCCTATTACGAGGAAGATCCGGCCACTTCGGATTACGACCTCGCGGTTGACGACTACTGGCTGCACAACGCCTCGGTCCAGTATGCGTCCGACGGCTGGACCGCCACGGTCGGCGTCCGCAACCTGTTCAACGAAGACCCGCCGACCGTCTCGTCGGGCGTGTACAACCGGGTCGGCAACGCCCCGCTGTACTCGGGCTACGACTACCTGGGCCGCACGGCCTTCGTGAACCTGACCAAGTCCTTCTAAGGGCGACGTCGGCTCCAGACGGAAAGAGGCGGCGGACTTCGGTCCGCCGCCTTTTTGTCTTTTGGGACGCCAGTCGACAAAACTTGCGTCCAGATTGGGGCGGAAACAACCTCGATCCTGTCATATGTGGCGTGAAATATCAGTCGAACGAGAAGGAAAAAATCTCCCCTTGTCCCATAATTGAGGGTCAAAATTACGAACTTGAATGATAATTGAGCATTGATGTTCGCCGAACAAACATACTTTGCGTCGAAATTTCAACACGATTCTATCACGAAGATGTGGCGGAAATGTAACGTGGCTGCTTGGAAAGTGGCGAGAAGGCGACCGTATCACTGTCGCATTGTGTCGGTCGCCCTATAACAGCAGCACTGGTTCGCCCGTTTCGACGAGGCGACACATGTTGATTTGAAAGAGGGGCGAACTGAATATGCTGCAATTCAAGAACCAATTGCTGGGTTCGACCATGGTCGCGGGCCTTGCGGCCGTGGCTGTGATCGGCTTTGCGCCGGCTGCACTGGCGCAGTCCACGTCTACGACCACGGACGAGTCCGAGGAAGCCGCCGCCGTCGAGGAGGTCGTCGTCGTCGGCTCGCGTCTGCGTCGCGACAACTATAACTCGCCCTCGCCGGTCCAAGTCGTGACGCGCGACGAAACCACGCTCGCCGGCTTCGCCTCGACCACGGATGTCCTTCAGGGCACGGCCATCTCCGGCGGCACCGACCAGATCAACAACGCCTACGGCGGCTATGTCACCAACGGCGGCCCCGGCGCCAACACCCTGTCGCTGCGCGGCCTGGGCGCCACCCGCACCCTGATCCTGCTGAACGGGCGTCGCGTCGCTCCTGCGGGTTCGCGCGGGTCGGTCGGCTCGACCGACTTGAACGTCCTGCCCTCCGCCATGGTCGAACGTATCGAAGTGCTGAAAGACGGCGCCTCGTCGATCTACGGGTCTGACGCCGTCGCCGGCGTCGTGAACATCATCACGCGTAACAATCTCGACGGCATCACCGTCGAAGGCCAGTACAACGCTCCGCTCGACGCGGACAGTGAAGGTCAACAGGGCCGCATCTCGATCGTCGCCGGCACCAGCGGCGACCGTTGGCGCATCGCTGGTTCGGCCGAGTACATGAACCGTGAGGAAGTTACCCTTGGCGCCCGCGACTGGGCGCGTTGCGCCGTCGACGGGTACGTGGATGGTTCCGATTTCATCGATCCGAAGACCGGTCAGCCGAAGTGCTACACGATCGACGGCGGGGGCGTGACAATCAACACGATCGGCACCAGCGCGCTCGCCGGCGTGCCTGGTCCGGGCAACGCCGGAGCCGCCTTCACCCGGTGGCGTCCGAACTCGGCGGTCACCACCGGCCTGGTCGGTTTCGAAGGCGTCGGCTACTACGACCGCGACAGCTTTGAGCCGGACATGCTGAAGGAGTCGCTGATCTCGCCGGTCACGGTGACGACCCTGTATTCCGAGGGCGCTTACGACCTGCAGGCTCTTGGCAACGCTGAACTGTACGGCGAAATCCTGTTTAACCGTCGTGAATCGTCGCAGGTCGGCTATCGTCAGCTGGCCCTGGACTATTACCGCGGCAACCTGCTGATCCCCTCGAACCTCACGGCTTCGAACTTCTCGGCCAACCAGGGCCTGAGCCCGACCACGGGTCCGGCTGCCAATGCCCGCGTCGGTGTTCGCGCCTTTATCGGCTATGGCCTGTACGACAGCGAGCAGACCGTCGACTTCAACAAGGAAGTCGTGGGCATTCGCGGTGATTTCATTGTCCCGAACTGGCGCTACGACGCCTACGCCAGCTATACGAAGTCCAAGTCAGAATACATGTTCGAGCAGTTCATCACGAACCTGCTGCAGAACTCGCTGGACGTCGTCGTCGCTCCGGCGGGCACCCCGGCAAGCCTGACGCGCACGGGCGTTCTGTCCACCGGCGTGACCGGTACAGTAACCTGCCGTGTCAACATCACCGATCCCACGGCCAACTGTATCCCGGCGCCCTTCCTGAACACCGCGACTGTCGGCGGTGATCTGCCGGAGAATTGGAAAAACTATGTCTTCCGTCCGATCACCGGCACGACGGAATACATCGAAAAGGTCGTCAGCGTTGGTCTGGATGGCCCCCTGTTCACCCTGCCGGCCGGTCAGGTTTCGGCCTTCATCGGCGCCGAATGGCGCGAAGCCTCGATCGACGACACGCCGGCTCTCGATATGCAGAACTCCAACATCTATGGCTTCTCCACTGCGGGCATCACCCGGGGTGAGGACCAGGTGTGGGAAGTCTTCGGTGAAGTAGAGGTGCCTCTGCTGGCCAACCTGCCGTTCGCCCAGGCTCTGACCTTGAGCGCCTCGGCCCGCTACACCGACTATGAATCGTACGGCGAAGACACGACCTACAAGGTCGGTCTGGTCTACACTCCGGTCAACTGGCTGTCGCTGCGCGGCACCTATGGCACTTCGTACCGCGCACCTGCGCTGTTCGAACAGTTCGTCGGCGCCACCAGCGGCTTTATCTCCGGCGCCAACGATCCCTGCTCGGAGCAGACCCCGAACGACCCGGCCGCCCTTGTAGCGAACTGCACCGCGGAAGGTTACGGATCGTCCTTCGTCCAAACCAGCAGCGTTCGCGTGATCACCTCGGGCGGCGCTGTCGCCGGTCTTGAGGCTGAGACGTCCGACAACATGACTGTCGGCGCTATCTTCCAGCCGACCCTGCCGTCGGGCTGGGGCGACCTGTCCTTCGCCGTCGACTACTACGAAATCGAGGTCGACAACGGCGTGTCGCGGATCGGTTCGGGCGCCATTCTGAACTTCTGCTACACGTCGTCCGCCTCTGATTTCGCCTCGGACGCCGGCTATTGCGCCCTTGTCGAACGCAACACCAGCACCAACGCCCTGACCGTCTATGACAGCTACGTCAACGTCGCGACGGACGTGGTCAAGGGTCTGGACTACACTGTCCGCTACCGCCGCGATTTCGGACCTGGTACGGCTCTGTTCAACCTGGCCGTCACCCAGATGACTGAGCGCTACAGCACGCTGTTTGCTGATGACCCCATCTATGATGATGTCGGCACCATCGGTACTCCCGAGTTCTCAGCTACGTTCGACGCCACCTACTCGTGGAACAACTGGCGGGTTCGTTACGGCGTCGAGTGGATTGCCGCCTCGGGTTACGAGGACTACTACCAGAACCGCTACGGTGAATCTCTGATCAACGACTACGGGATCAACACCGAAACCGACGACTATTACCTGCACAGCGCGTCGGTTCAGTACCGCACCGACGAATGGTCGGTGACTGCGGGTGTCCGTAACCTGTTCAATGAAGACCCAGACTATATCTCGACCGGGTATGCGACCCGCGTCGGCAATGTGCCGCTTTACTCGGGTTACGATTATGTCGGCCGCACGGCCTTTATCAACCTGACCAAGTCGTTCTAACCCAAACGATTCCGAGAACGAATAGGGCGGCGGACTTCGGTCCGCCGCCTTTTTCGTGCGTGAAGGCGATCCCGTCGACCAGGCTTGACGTCTCGAACAGTATGTCCCATACACTGTATGTCACACACTATGTGACGTGGAGGGATCTGGGCGTGGGTCAGGGCGAGGAACTGCTGTTCGAGAGTCTGCGGCTGGAGCTGCGGCGGGGGTCGTTGATCCTGGCGGTGCTGGCGAGCCTGAGGGTCGAGCAGTACGGCTATTCGCTGCGGGTGGCCCTGGGCGAGGCGGGGGTCGAGATGGAGGAGAGCACCCTCTATCCGCTGCTGCGGCGGCTGGAGAGCCAGGGGCTGCTGGACAGCGAATGGCGCGAGGAGGAGCGGCGCAAGAAGCGGTTCTATCGGTTGTCGCCGCGCGGAGAAGTCATGCTGGCGCGGCTGGCGACCGAATGGCGGGGCCTGTCGGCGTCGCTGGAGAAGATGCTGTGAACATCGGGAAAGAGGGAGGGACCGGGATGGAACTGGTCGAACGCTATCTGAAGGCCGTCGCGGCCCAGCTGCCCAAGGCGACGCGCGACGACATCGTCGCAGAGTTGCGCGATGAGATCATGGGACGGATCGAGGCTCTGGAGGCGCGGCTGGGCCGGGCGCCCGACGACGACGAGGTCGAGGCCTTGTTGCGCGAGGTCGGCCATCCGCTGACAGTGGCGGCGCGGTATCGGTCGGGACCACAGGCGCTGATCGGGCCCGAGCTTTATCCGTGGTGGATGTTCGCGGTGAAGACGGCGTTGGCGGTGATGGTCTGCGTCACCCTGATCGGCCTGGCGGCGCGGGTGCTGAGCGGCGACCTCTATATGGGCGAGGCGATCGGCCAGAGCTTCGCCGCCCTGTTCAGCGGGGCCGTGTCGGTGATCGGGGTGATCACCTTGATCGGCTTCATTCTGGAACGTCAGGAGAAGAAGCCGGACTTCATCGCCAAATGGCGGGTCAAGGACCTGGGCCTGTTCGAACTGGGTGGGGACATCGACGCCGAGACCTGGAGCCAGAGGCTGGCGGGCGCCGCCGAGTCGGGTCGGGTCAAAACGGGCTCTGCCGTGAAGAAGAGCGCCGAGATGTCGCCTGTGGCGCGGGCGGTTTCCAGCGCCATCGCCTGGGCCGTTCTGTTGCTGTGGTGGACCGGCCTGTTGCCGATGGCCTCGATCCGGCCGGAGGAGCTGGCGTCGGTCGTGGACGGCGTCGACTATGGCCGGATGCTGGCCCAGATCGTTGAGGCGGCCTATTGGCCGGTGACCCTGTTCGCCCTCGCCAAGGTTCTGTTCGACCTGACGCGCGCGGCGTCGGGCGGGAATGTGCGGTTGACGGCCTTTGGCGACATGGCCTTCGGCGCGGCGGCGGCCTGGGGCCTGTTGTGGCTGTGGTTCTGGTCGCCGCTGAGCCCGGTGATCTGGGTCGGGACCGTCACGGAATTCGCCGAGCGGGTGCAGGCGCTGTTCCACCGGACGGCGGGAGACGCCGGCGGCCTGGCGGCGATCCTGATGATCATCGTGGTCTGGACCTTCGCGGCCGAGGTGTTCCGCATCGTGCGAGCGGCTGGCCGATTGGTTGCGGGACGGTAGAAGAGGTTGAACCTCCGGCCGCTTTCGCCGTTGCAGTGCATCGGCGGCGATGGGCGGCCGGGGGCGAGGCTGACGCGTGACTTTACAACAGGGTTTGGCCTTCGGCCTGGTCGGTCTGACGGTCGCGGCCTTCGTCTGGGGCCGGTTCCGGTACGACCTGGTGGCCTTGGCGGCCCTGGTCGTCGGTCTGGCCATAGGGGTGATCCCGGCCGAGGACGCATTCTCCGGATTTTCCAATGACGTGACGGTGATCATCGCCGCCGCCCTGGTGGTGTCGGCGGCCTTCGCCAAGTCCGGCATCGTCGAGATGGCGTTGAAGCGGATCATGCCGCACCTGAAGACGGAACGGTCCCAGGTGCCGGTGCTGACCGTGGCCGTGACCCTGTTGTCGATGGTGACCAAGAACGTCGGCGCCCTGGCCATCATGATGCCGGTGGCCCTGCAGGTCAGCCGGCGGACAGGCACCAAACAGTCGCGGCTGCTGATGCCCATGGCCTTCGGCGCCATGGCCGGGGGCATGGTGACCCTGGTCGGGACCTCGCCCAACATCCTGGTCGCCGAGGTGCGCCAGGACATGATCGGGGAACCGTTCCGCATGTTCGACTATGCGCCGGTGGGACTGATCCTGACCGGGGCGGCCCTCGCGTTTCTGGCCTTCGGTTATCGGCTGCTGCCCAAGGACCGGACCGGGACCCTGGGGTTGGCGGCCGCCCTGTCGGCCAACGCCTATCTGACCGAGGCCCAGGCGCCAGATGACTGGAGCCTGGAGCCGCGTCCGATCAAGGCCTTGATCGCCCTGGCGCCGGACGAGGTGCAGGTCATGGCCCTGATCCGCGACGGCAGGCGCAGGGCCCGGCCCCGCGGCAACACCATCGTCAGGCCCGGCGACACCCTGTTGATCAAGGGCGATCAGGAGGCGCTGGAAGGCTTCATCAACGCCACCAAGCTGAAGCTGGTGCGGGGCGACCGGCCGGTGCTGCTGGAAGAGGCCAAGGACGAGGTCAGCCTGGCCGAGGCGGTGATCGGGGCGGACTCGCCCCTGACCGGACAGTCGGTGCGGTCGCTGGATCTGTACGGCCAGCATGGGCTGAACCTGCTGGGCGTGTCACGCAGCGGCTATGAACTGACCCAGCATCTGCGGACGGCCAAGCTGCAGGCGGGGGACGTGCTGTTGCTGCAGGGGTCGGAATCCGGCCTGCCCGGGCGGCTGGCGGCCCTGGGGCTGCTGCCCCTGGCGGAACGCGAGGTGCGGCTGGGCGGTCAGAGGCGGAAATTCCTGCCCGCCGTCGTGCTGGCGACGGCCATGATCATGGTGGGGTTCGGCCTGATCCCTGTGTCGATCGCCTTCTTCGGCGCGGCTGTGGTCATCGTGGCTCTGGGCGGGTTGAAGATGCGCGAGGCCTATGCGGCGCTGGACGGACCGCTCCTGGTGCTGATCGCCGCCCTGATCCCCGTGTCGGACGCGATCCAGCAGACCGGCGGGGCGGACCTGATCGCCGGCGGGCTGAAGTCGGTGTTCCAGGGCATACCGCCCGTGGTGGCGGTGGCGGGCATGATGTTCGCCGCCATGGCGGTGACGCCCTTCCTGAACAATGCGGCGACGGTTCTGGTGGTGGCGCCGATCGCGGCGACCCTGGCCCAGCAACTGGGCTATCGGCCCGACCCCTTCCTGATGGCGGTGGCGGTGGGGGCGGCGTGCGACTTCCTGACCCCCATCGGGCACCAGTGCAATACGCTGGTCATGGGGCCGGGCGGGTACAAGTTCTCGGACTATCCCAAGCTGGGGGCGCCGCTGAGCCTCTTGGTGCTGGTGATCGGCCCGCCCGCTATCTTGCTGTTCTGGCCGATGTAAGAAACACCGGTCCCGGCGTGCCGGGACCGGTGGGTCTTGTCAGGTCGAGCGCGTCGAGGTCGGCGCGGCGCAGGCCAGCCGACCGTTGTCGTTCTTGATCTGGGCGCCCTGGCAACTGCGGACGCTGAGGGTCGAAGAGACCGACTGGCCGTCCTTGGCGATGCAGCGCGCGCGCAGCCGGTCGCCATTGAGGCTGATGCCCCGGCAGGTCTCGCGATAACTGCCCACGGGCAGGGCGCGACCTGAAGCGGCCGGTTCCGGATTGGGGCGATCCTGGGCCGTGGCGGCGAAGGCGACCAGACCGGCGGCGGCCGCCGCGGCCCCTATTGAGGCAAGCGTGGAATAGGACAGACGTACCAAGGCGTAGCTCCCGTTTTTATATTTGCGCCTCTGCGGGCGAAAACGAGGTTATGCCCGTCTGGGCGCGTGTCCAGTCCTGATCGCCAGGATGTCACCAGCGGGGCGAGACGTGGGCCGGCCCCTTGAACACCGCATTGGCGAACAGCGGCTTGAGACCCTCCAGATAGCCGCGCACCGTCGGGTCCTGGGTAAAGGCGATCAACTGGCCCGCGCCCAGGGTCTCGACCATGACCACGGGCTTGAAGCCGAGCTGGGCTTGGTTCTCGGCCCAGAGCTGGCCCGAGGCCAGCAGCCGGTCCGAGCCTTCGAAGCGAACGGCGTTGGTCCCTTCGCCGCGTTTCAGCGGGGCGTAAATGTCGGCGCCGCGCACCAGAACGTTCAGTTCGGACGGCAGGCCGGCGCCGATCCAGTGGTCCGGATCGACATGGGCGCGGGCCAGGACGCCGGCGACCGAGTCCGGGCCGTGGTCGCTGTGGGCCAGCAGGGCGGCGTAGTCGGTCTGGTTGGCGATCCGGGCGGGGCTTTCGGGCTTGTCTTCGTCTTCGCCCAAGGCGCCGTCCTCGCGACGCGAGGCCAGCATGTCGCTGTCGGGGTCGGTCAGCAGGCGGGTGGCGGTTCCCAGGCTGATCAGGGTGCCGCCACGCGAGACCCAGTCGCGCAGCGCCTTGACCCCGGACTCGCCCAGGACGGAAGCGTAGTTGCGGCCCTCGGGAAGGATCAGGACCTGATAATGCGACAGGTCGGCCTCGCCGAAGCTGGCGGCGCGGATGGCGGTGACCGGATAGCCCAGGTCGCGTTCCAGCAGCCAGCGGGTCGCGCCGGCGGCGTCGGGGGCGGCGGGACTGTCCCAGGCGAGGGCGACACGGGGCGCGCGTAGCCGCACCACGTCGCTGGAGCCGAAGCCCGCGCCCTGTTCGACCCATGACTGGTCCGTGCCGACAACCTCGGCGCCCGTCTGGGCGGCGAGACGGTCGAGGGTGGCGGCCAGATCGGCGGGCGCGCCGGCCTTCGGCAGGATCAAGGTTCCTGCGGGCCAGTCGCGGCCGTTCTGGACGAAGGGCTTGTCGGAGGCGTTGACCGTCAGCCCGGCCTGGAGGGCGGCGGCGAGGAAGCGGGGCTGGGCCGAGCCGGGGGCGACCAGGAAGCCGTAACGGGCCTCGGCGTTCCGCACCGTCGCCGGCGTGACCAGTTCGGGGCCGCGCGCGTCGACGGCGACGCCGGGCGCGCTGTTGCAACGGGCGGACTCGACGCCGAACATCAGGGGCAGGGACCAGGCGGTGACGTCATAGATCTCGTCGCCCAGGCCGCGCGCGCGACGGCGTTCCTGCTCGGCCAGGAAGGCGGGCGGGACGGGGACGTCGCGGGTCAGCAGCACCTCGGCCATGCGGCGCTGGGGCTGGGCCAGGTTCACGACATAGTCGCCGGCGCGATACTGGCCTCCGCAGGCGCCGAAGGCCTGGCGGGCGACGCCGACCTCTATGCCCGAACGGACCAGCAGGCCGGCCAGACGGTCGGCGGCGGCCGGGTCCGATGCGCGCGACAGGACATAGGCTCCGCGGCCCGTCAGCCCGTCGCGGTGATAGGCGTAGAAGTCGTTCAGCAGCCGGTCGTGATTGCGCGACGCCGTCTCGATCGTCGCCAGGGTGGCGGTCAGGTGGGCGCGGACCGTGTCGGCATAGGTGAAGACCTCGCCCGAACTGCGCCGCGCGGCCAGGCCCCGCGCCGAACCGGCCTCATAGGTCATGGAGACGGCGCCGAGATAGCCGGGCCAGCCGTCGCCATAGCCGGGATAGAAGGCGTCATAGACCTTGCGATTGAAGTAGGGCAGGCCGGCCGCATCGAACCGGGCGCCGGTGTTGCGGCCGAACAGGGCGCGGTTTTCCAGGGTGCGCGGCCAGATCCACGGGTTCAGCGGTTCGGCTTCCGGCGGGAAGAAGAAGGTCTCGTCCGAGCCCATTTCGTGGCTGTCGACGACGACCTGGGGCCGCCACTCGCGGACCTGGGCCGAGTGTCCCTGGGTCTCCGGCTGGGTCTGGATGAACCAGTCGCGGTTCAGGTCGAACAGATAATGGTTGTAGCGGCCGCTGGGCCAGGGCTCGTCGCGCTCGGCCGAGGCCGGGTCGGGATTGGGCAGGGAGCCGCGGCCCGAGGCGAAGCTGTTGAGGAAACGCTCGCGCCCGTCGGGGTTCTGGGTCGGGACGAAGACGACGACCGTATTGGCCAGCCAGGCCTGGGCGGTCGGATCGGTCAGCAGGCGCCGCGCTGCAGCCATGGCGGCGTCGGCGGGGCTGATCTCGTTGCCGTGAACCGAATAGGCCATCCAGACCAGGACCGGTTGGTCGGCGATCAGGGCGGCGGCCTGCGGGGGCGAGGTCAGGCGGGGGTCGGCCAGGGCGCGAGAGGTCGCCTTGATCTGGTCCAGGCGGGCGATATTGGCGGGCGAGCCGACGGCGGCCCAGAACAGCGGGCGGCCCTCCCAGGTCGTCGCATAGTCGCCGATCACCACCTGGGTCGGGGCGGCGGTCTTCAGCGCCTGGAAATAGCGGCGCACGTCGGCGGCGCGAGTGATCTCCTGGCCGCTGTCATAGCCGAGGGTCTGGCGGACGGTCGGGATTTCGGTCGTCTGGCGCGCCGAGACGGGTTGGACCCCGAGCAGGGCCGCGGCGCAGGCGCCGACCAGGGCGAGAGCGAGCGAACGCGCGGAACGACGAAACATGGACATGATGAACCCCCCGGAGGCGACCACCTTAGCTGCAGGTTCGGAAAAGGAAACGGTGCGTATACGCCCATTGATGTCCGAAAACCGCGAGACATGTTCCGGCTGAGCGCCCATCTTGCCGGTCATGGAACAGACGCTGGATCAGGAGGCCTGCTGGCGCGCCCTCGGGGCGCGGGACGCCCGGTTCGACGGGCGGTTCTTCACGGCCGTGACCTCGACCGGAATCTACTGCCGGCCGGTCTGTCCGGCGCGGACGCCCCGGCGCGAGAATGTGGTCTTTCATCCTACGGCCGCCTCGGCGGAGGCGGCGGGATTTCGCGCCTGCCTGCGCTGTCGACCCGAGACGGCGCCGGAGATGGGCGCCTGGCGAGGCACGTCGAACACGGTCAGCCGGGCCCTGGCCCTGATCGAGGCCGGGGCGCTGGACGCCGGCGACGCCGAGACCCTGGCGACCCGGCTTGGGGTGGGGGAGCGGCATCTGCGGCGGCTGTTCCGCCAGCATCTGGGCGCCGCACCGGTCAGCGTGGCCCAGACCCGGCGGGTGCTGTTAGCCAAACAACTGATCCACGAGAGCGACCTGTCGATGGCCGAGGTGGCGATGGCGTCGGGGTTCGGGAGCGTGCGACGGTTCAACGAGACCTTTCAGGCCCTGTACGGCCGCGCGCCCTCCGAATTGCGGCGGCGCAAGGTCGAGGCCGAACGGGGCGGGGCGGTGCGGATCGGCCTGGCCTATCGGCCGCCCTATGACTGGGCCGCGATGATGCAGGCCCTGGCGACGCGCGACGCGGCCGACGAGGCGGTGACGGGCGCGGGGGCGGGCGCGGTCTGGACGCGCACCCTGCGGGCTGATGTCGATGGAACGGACGGGGCCGTGGTCGTGCGGGCCGGGACGGTCGGCGGGG
>NZ_JACESA010000011.1 GCF_013912065.1 Brevundimonas sp. | reverse complement strand
GGTGCGGGCCTTAGCTTGTCGGGCGCGGGCGGGGCGGGCGGTGGAGGCGTGGTTCGCATCACGGCCGTCGGATGAGCCGGCGGCCCCCGGCCTTGCCGGTTGAGGTGCTCGAGGCCGAGGCCTGGGAAGCGCCCGAGATGCTGAACGACGCCGACCGACGTGCGCACACGGGATTCAACGGTCCCTGCGCGGGCGGAGTCCATGACGAGGAGGACGAAGGATGACCAGACGAACGACGCCCGCGACGCGCCGCCCGCACGACCAGACCCTGGCCGAAAGCCGTTGGCTGTGGCGCAGACTATACGCCTTCACCGTCAGCGCCGGTCTGTGGGTGCTGCTGATGCGGACGGTGGCGCGGATGCCGGCCGAAATGCTGCTGAAGATGACCGACGGTCTGATGGGGCTGCTGGCCCTGATCCTGGTCCTTTATCTGGTGGCGCCGACGGCCCAGCAGCTGGCGACCCTGGTCGCCAATGTGCGGCTTAGGCCGCCGGTGGGCCGACCATGAGTTTCCGGCTTTCCGCCCGGTCGCGCGCGCGGCTGAAGGGGGTTCATCCGAGTCTGATCGCCGTGGTCGAAGCGGCGATCAGTCGGAGCACGGTCGATTTCATGATCACCGAGGGGCTGCGCACGGCCGAGCGTCAGGCGGCGCTGGTCGCGGCCGGCGCCAGCCGCACGCTGAAGTCGCGTCACCTAACCGGTCACGCGGTGGACGTGGCGGCCCTGATCGACGGCCAGATACGCTGGGACTGGCCTCTGTACGGCCGGATCGCCGAAGCCTTCAAGGCGGCGGCGCGGGAGCGGGGCGTTCCGATCTTCTGGGGCGGCGACTGGAAGACGCTGCGCGACGGACCCCATTTCGAATTGGATCGAAAGGCCTTCCCGTGAGCCGCATCGACCCTGAACCTTCCCAAAAGCGGCGGCCTTAGAAGCGAGGGGCAAAAACGACTCGGCAACTTCTGCCGCCGCATGGCGGGAGTTGCCGAGCGCCTCACCGAGACCGGATGAAATATCGTTATAAATCAAAGATAAGATTTTGGACCAGGCCCGAAACCGGATGGCCCCGCCTTTGCTCTCTAGAGAGCGAGCAAAATGCTCCCGGCGCTAAAATGGCGCTGGACATCACACGAAGTGAAAAAGGACAGCCAAAATGGCTAACAACAGCGTAAATGTGAACGTCGGCGCCATGATCGCGCTGCAGAACCTCAACGCGTCCAACAAGATGTTGGACGTGACGCAGAACCGTGTCTCGACGGGGATGAAGGTTTCCAGCGCCAAGGATAATGGCGCGATCTTCGCCATCGCGACGAACCAACGCGCCGAAATGGGCGCGCTCAACTCGGTCATGCAATCCCAACAACGCGGTCAGTCGATCGTCGATGTCGCCCTGGCCGCAGGCGACACCGTCGTCGCCGCCCTGACTGAAATGAAGGCCCTGGCCGTGGCCATCGAGGCCGGCGGCAGCACCGCGACCACCACCGCGCTTCAAAACGACTACGACGCCCTGCAGACCGAGATCGATAGCGCCCTGGCCGGCGCCAACTTCGACGGCGTCAACCTGTGGACCGACGGCGCTGTGACCAGCGTCATCACCGACACCGCCGGCGGCACCTTCGACATCGGCATCGCCGCCGCCAGCGACGGCACGCCCGCCACCGCGACCGCCGCCGACGTTCAAACGGCGATCGAGGCCTTCACGGCCGATCTGGCGACCTTGGGCACCCAGTCCAAGTCGCTGGATCGTCAGGTCACCTTCACCAGCAAGCTGCAAGACGCTGTCGAAGCCGGCATCGGCAATCTGGTCGACGCCGATCTGGCCAAGGAAAGCGCACGCCTGACGGCCCTGCAGACGAAGCAGCAACTGGGCGTCCAGGCCTTGTCGATCGCGAACTCGTCCAGCCAGATCCTGATCAGCCTGTTCCGCTCCTAAGCCAAAGGGCGTGTCGGCCTCCATGGCCGGCGTCGTCAAACCATGCGTCAGAAAGGCGGTCGGACTTCGGTCCGGCCGCCTTTTTGCTTGGTCGGAAGCATTTGCCCGGCAGATTTTTCCCACCCGCCCGGCAAAATCTGCCCGTGCTGGGCGGAAACTGCCGGGGAGGGTTAATCTAAACAAGCATATAACGCAATAAAAACAGCGTGTTGCGAGGGCGCTGGTTAACGGCGACTGGCCCGGCAATTGCTTCACCCCAAGCGGGCAAAAAGCTCCCGGCCGTCAAAACGACGCCGGACATCACGAAGTGAAAAGGACAGCCAAAATGGCTAACAGCGTTAATACGAACTTTGGCGCCAACATCGCTCTTCAGAGCCTGAACGCCACCAACAAGTCCCTGGCCATGACGCAAACCCGCGTCAGCACCGGCCAAGCCGTTTCGTCGGCCAAGGACAACGGCGCCCTCTTCGCCATCGCCACCAACCAGCGCGCCGAAATGGGCGCCATGAGCTCCGTCAAGCAATCGCTGCAACGCGGTCAGTCCATCGTCGACGTCGCCCTGGCGGCCGGCGACACGGTCGTCGCCGCCCTGACGGAAATGAAGTCGCTGGCTGTCGCCATCGAAGCCGGCGGCTCGACCGCCACGACCACGGCTCTGCAAGCCGACTATGACGCCCTGCAGACCGAGATCGACAGCGCGCTCGCCGGAGCCAACTTCGACGGCGAGAACCTGTGGACCGCTTCGGTCGACGTCATCACCGACACCGCCGGCACGACCCAGACCGTCGGCATGGGCACCCCCGCCGACGGCACCCCGGCCGGCGCCACCGCCGCTGAAGTCCAGACCGCGATCGAAGCCTTCACGGCCGACATGGCGACCCTGGGCTCGCAGTCGAAGTCGCTGGATCGTCAGGTGACTTTCGCCGGCAAGATGGAAGACGCCCTGGAAGCCGGTATCGGCAACCTGGTCGACGCCGATCTGGCCAAGGAAAGCGCCAAGCTGACCGCCCTGCAGACCAAGCAACAGCTCGGCGTGCAGGCGCTGTCCATCGCGAACTCGTCCAGCCAGATCCTGCTGAGCCTGTTCCGTTAAGATGATTGGCCGGGGCGGTTGACGCCGCCCCGGCCCTTCACTCCCGTTTGAACCCAGAAGGGCGCGGATCGTCCGCGCGAGGAGCCATGGCTGACAATGTCGCGAGCGTGTCCTCGGTAAACTTCTTTGCTTCCGAAAATACCGACGTCACTCCTGTCCCGTCCCCACCGCCGGCTTCGCCGCCGGCCGAGGATGCGGCGGAATCGACCAACTATCGCCTGACTATCGAATCCGCCGGAAACGGACGCTTCGTCTACACGATCAGCGATCCGATCACGGGCAATATCGTGCTGAAACTGCCGCGGGAAGTCGTTCAGACTCTCGCTGAAGACCCCAGCTACCGGGGCGGAAATCTGCTGAAGACCTCCGTTTAGGCGAAGGCTGTTCAGGTCGAAGGATGCGACGCCGCCGGCTTGCCGGACGGCGATATCGTGGTTTCTTTGTCGTTAACCATACGCTCACGACTCATGGTTAATCCTGCAGGGAACAGAAAGTCCGGGGCTTGAAGCCATGACCACCAGCGTCCACACCAACACCTCGGCGATGATCGCCCTGCAGAACCTGAACCGCACCAACGACCAGTTGGCGGCGACCCAAGGCCGAGTGAGTACGGGCTTGAAGGTTCAGGGCGCCAAGGACAACGCCGCCGTCTGGGCCGTCGCCCAGGGGCAGCGAGCGGACAAGGGATCGCTGGAGGCGGTGACGACCAGCCTGAACCGGGCCACGTCGATCGCGGATGTGTCGCTGGCCGCGGGCGAGCAGATTTCGGATATCCTGCTGGAACTGAAGGCCAAGGCGACGGCGGCGGCCGATCCCAGCTCCACGGCCGCCACGCGCGCCTCATATGACCAGGAATTCCAGGCCCTTCTGGGCTCGATCGGATCATTCTCGGCCAACGCCACCTTCGACGGCGCCAATATTCTGGACGGGAGTTCGGCCGTTGCGCTCGATTTCCTGGCCAGCGCGGACGCGACCGAAACCATTTCTCTGAACCGGCAGAACCTGACCGTGGCCGGGCTCGGCCTGACGGGGGAGGCGCTGACGACCCAGGCGGCCGCCACCTCGGCGCTGACGGCGGTGACGGCCGCAATCACCACGGCCAGCTCGCGTCTCGCGGAACTGGGCGCCCAGGCCAAACAGATCGAACGTCACACGACCTTCGTCAGCAAGCTGTCCGATTCGCTCGAATCCGGCATCGGCAATCTGGTGGACGCCGACCTGGCCAAGGAAAGCGCGCGCCTTCAGGCGCTTCAGGTTCAGCAGCAGCTCGGCGTCCAGGCCCTGTCGATCGCCAACCAGGCGCCTCAGGTCATCCTGTCCCTGTTCCAGAACTAAACCCGGCTTAAGGGTTCGTTATCGGCCATCGGCGCAATCTGGCGTAGCGGAGCCGATCGATGATCAACAACAGCTATCTGCTGGGACTGTACGGGGGGACGTCGAGCACGACGTCGTCGACCTCGAACACGTCCACGACTCCCGCCAAACGCACCCAGCCTACCGCGCCCTGGACGGCGACGGAGAACGTCCCAACCGCCAGCGAAATGGTGCGGTCGGCCCTGGCGGGGCGTCGCATCGTCAACGAAGCGGCGGTGGACGTCGATCTGGCCTCGGCCTCCGCCGATTATCGCAAGCTTTTCACGACCTATCAGGCGCTCAACACCTTGTCGGCCCTTGCGGACCGCGCCGCCACGCGTGGCGTCAGCGCCTCGGAATCCGCCCTGCTGAACAAGCGGTTCGCATCGGGTCTGGCCGAACTCTCGGCCTATCTCGCCACGGCCAAGTTCGAAGGCTTTCGGATGGTCGACGGGGTGGCCCAGAACACCGTCAAGACCACCGCCGCCATCGAGAAGACGTCCACCACCTTCGTGACGGCGCCGGTGCACGAGGGCGCCCTGACCGATACGGTCGCGGCTTTTGAAGGCGACGTTCGGTTTTCCATCGGGGTCTCGATCGCCGGCGGCGCGCAGAACACCATCGACATCGACCTCTCGGGCATGGGTTCGACCCCGCGCACCTTCGACAATGTCACCACCTTCATGAACGCGCAGCTCGAAGCGGCAGGCGTGGAGACGCGCATCGGTCGCGAGCAGACTCCCGGCGCGACCAAGTCGGTGAAGGTGGGAGACAAGACCGTGACCCTGCCGGCGGGGCCGGATCAGTGGGCGCTGAAGGTGTGGGGCGGGGCGGGCGAGACCGTATCCTTCTCCGCTGCGGAAACCTCCGACGCCGTCTATGTGACCCAGACCACCGGCGGCAGGGCTGAAATGCTGAAGTTCCAGGCGGATGGGGGAAGCGCCCCGACCGCGACGCAGGGACTGGGCGAGACCTTCTGGGTCGATGGCCGGGCCGGCCAGGTCGCCCTGCCTGAAGGGGTCGCCGCCGTGCGCGACAGCGCGGTCGCCGCGGACGGCTCCGTCTGGGTGCTCGCCGACCTGACGGAGGGCGAGGACGACCAGCCGATCAAGGGGCAACGCGACGTCGCCCTGATGAAGTTCGATTCCGCCGGAAACCTGACCCAGACCAAGCTGCTGGGGGCCGCGTCGAGCGCCAACGGCTTCTCCCTCGCCATCGCCGACGACGGCCGGATCGCGGTCGCGGGTTCGGTGACCGGCGCCCTGGATGCAGGCAAGAGCGGCGACGACGCCAATGTCGCGGACAGTTTCGTGACCGTCTTCGACGCCTCGGGGCAGGAGCTGTGGACCCAGCGGCGCGGCGCCAAGGCGGCCGACGAGGCCACCGAGGTCAGCTTCGGCGCCGACGGCACGGTCTATGTCGCGGGTCGGTCGCGATCCATGATGCCAGGCGCCGAAGGCGCGCTGGGCGGATGGGACGGCTATCTCCAGGCCTTCAGCGAGCAAAGGCTGACCCCCACCTCGCCGCTCAGCGGACTGATGGTCGGCTCGACCCAGTTCGGGACGGCCGGCGACGACAACGTCCAGGCCATGACGACCTCGGGCTCGAACCTCTATACCGCAGGCGTCGAGAACGGCCGGATCATGGTCCGTCAGTTCACCCTCGACGCCTCGGGCGCGCCTACTCTGTCGTCGACCCGCGATCTCGGCGCGGCCCAGGGCGCGATCGCCGGGATCACGGTCGACAACGGTCGCGTCATCCTGACGGGCCAAACCGACAACGCCGCTCTGGACGTAGGTGGGGCGACCAACGCCCATGCTGGCGGCACGGACGTGTTCGTGGCCGTTCTGGACCCCGACCTTCAACCCTCCGCCAACGAACGGCTGACCTATTATGGCGGCGCCGGCGTCGACACGGCGTCGGATGTTCAGGTCAAGGACGGCAAGGTCTGGATCACTGGCGTCGCCGATCGGCCCAGCGATGCGGCGAAGACCGATCCGACCCAGGCCTATCTGGCGCGACTGGACCCGCTGACCGGCGCCGTCGAGTACAGCCAGACCTGGCGCGCCCAGGGCGACCAGGCCGTAACGGGCAGCCTGACGGTCGTGTCCGGCGGCGCCAGCGTGCTGGACAAGCTGGGCCTGCCGCAGGGCGAGATCATGCAGGCGGACTCCAAGCTTCTGACCGTCGCCACCTCCGCCCGGGTCGGCGACCAGTTCAGCATCACGCCGGGCAACGGCACGCGAGCCATAACCGTGACCATCGCCGCGAACGACACGATGGCGAGCCTGGCCAAGAAGATCACCAACGCCTCGAACCGTCAGCTGGTCGCGACCGTGGTCGTCGACAAGAAGGTCTCGCCGCCGACCGAGCGTATCCAGATCGAGGCCGCGAACGGCAAACAGGGCGCCACGATCTCGTCCGGAGCCTTCGGCAAGGACGCCCTGGGCGCCCTGGGCCTGTCGCCGGGCTATATCGGCAATACGGGCGACAAGGAAAAGAAGGCCTACGGCCTCAATCTGACGAACACGCTGAACCTCAGCAATGCGGACGCCATCAAGGCGACGAACGACGCCCTGGCCCTGGCCCTGACATCGGTTAGGTCGGCCTACAAGTCGCTGGCGCCGTCGACCGCCGCCGTCACCAACAGCTATACGGGCAACGGTTCATCGACCGCCTATCAGCAGACTCAACTGGCCAACTTCCAGGCCGCGCTCAGCCGCCTGACGGCCTGATCCGACGCGCCGTCGCCCTATGCGACGCTAGGCAGTTGACGCCCGACGCCGGTTCCGGGTTATTGGGCGCCTCAGTTGCGAAAGCCCGTCATGGCCCTTCCGAAAGACAATCGCGTCATCATCGCCGTCGGCGCCGGGCTGGTGATCATCGCCGCCGTCGTGCTGGCCCTGATCTTTACGGGCGGCGGCGACAAGACGCCGGAAGCGCCGCCCGCCGCAAAGGGGGGGCTGACGGTCGATCTGGCCGACGCCCCGACGCTGGAACCGACCCGGGAACTGCGCTGCTTCGTCGATGGCCGCTTCGTCGGCATGGCGACCCTGGCCGACTGCGCCCAGCGCAACGGGCTGGCGACCGACGCCCTGGACGTCGGCATCGACGAGACGGGGGCCCTGGCCGCCGCCCCGACCGCCGCCTTCGCGCCGCCGCCGGAACTGCCGCCGGTCGAACTGGCCGAGGCTGATCCTGCGCCGCGCGTCGAGCCAGGTCCGTCCGCACCCAGCATCCCCGCGCCCGCGCCGGCCGTCGGCGGCGCGCCATGCCTGCGCCACACCGGATCCGACTGGCGGGTCCTGTCCAGCGGCATGAGCCTGAACGCCTGCGTCCAGGCCCTGTACGCCGGAACCTGCGTCCGTCCAGGCGACGCCCAGTATGGCCGCTGGGGCGATACGACGCTGCGTCTGGTGCCGCGCCGGGTGGAACAGTCGGGCGACAACAGCCGTTTCCGCACCCTGGCGGAGCAGGATCGCAACTGCCAATTTCCGGGTCTGAATTGATGCGCGCCCTTGTTCTTTCCGTCGTCGTCGCCGGCGCCGCCGCCCTGGCGGCGTGCAGCAACGAACCCCAGTTCGAATTCGAGCCGGGCGTCTGCTATTTCGTCGCGACGCCGGACGGCGAGGCGCCGCGCCTGCAGAAGATGGGCGAGAACGTCGCCCAGATCGAACTGTGCGCCGGCCAGCTGGAGGAGATGCGTCTGCGGTTCCTGCGCATGGGCGGTTCGAACCAGGAGGTGACCGGCGCCTATCAGGGCCGTTTCATCTTCGTGGACCGCGAAGGCGTGAAATTCGGCCAGAGCCTGACCGGCAGCCGGTTCTTCGCCATGGCCCGCACCGGCGACGGGCGACTGGCCATTCCGGGCGCCATCCAGCGCGACGAGACCGGACGACCCATCGCCATAGCCGCGCCTCCGCCCGAACCCAAATAGGCGAGGAGCCCGCGTTCGCAGGGGCTTGCACAAAGTGAACAAAGGTGGAACATTTCGTTAATCCACCGGTTTGGCGGGTCTGATGTCGAAAGCGGCTGGCGGTGATCCGCCGCAGGCCTAAGACATCCGGCTGAATTACGGGGCGGTCGAAGGACTCGCCGCTCCTCGAGAGAAGGAAGTTTCCATGGCGGGCAGCGTCAACAAGGTCATTCTGGTCGGCAATCTGGGCCGCGACCCCGAAATCCGGTCCATGCCGAACGGCGACCGTATCGCCAACCTGTCGATCGCTACGTCCGAGACCTGGCGCGACAAGTCCTCGGGCGAGCGCAAGGAAAAGACCGAGTGGCACCGGGTCGTCATCTTCAACGACAACATCGTCAAGGTCGTCGAGAACTATGTGAAGAAGGGCTCGACCGTCTATATCGAGGGCGCGCTCCAGACCCGCAAATGGACCGACCAGCAGGGCGTCGAGAAATATTCGACCGAGATCGTGGTCAGCCGCTTCAAGGGTGAACTGACCATGCTGGGCGGCCGTTCTGAAGGCGGCGCCTCGCAAGGCGGCGGTTACGGCGGCGGCGGTCGCGGCGACGACGACTATTCCTCGGGCTTCTCCACCGGCGGCGCCAACAAGCCGAGCGGCCCCAAGGAAAGCTACGACCTGAACGACGATATTCCGTTCTAAGGCCGATAGCCGAACGAACCATGGGGCGGGGGCCGTACAGCTATCGTGACGATCCCGCCGTCCCGGACTTTCCGGACGACCGGCCCCTGGTCCTGTTCGACGGCGACTGCGCTTTGTGCTCCAACTCGGCGCGCATGATCCTGAAGCGCGACCGGGCCGGGGTGTTCCGTCTTGCGCCGACGCAGTCGCCGTTAGGGCGGGCCTTGTTGATCCACTACGGGCTGGACCCCGACGATCCCTCAACGATGCTGCTGATTCAGGACGGCGTGGCGCGCGAGCGGTCTGACGGCGCCCTGGGGATCGCCGCCCGTTTGCCGGCGCCCTACAGGCTGGCGGTGTCGGCACGGATCGCGCCGCGCTTCGTCCGTGACGCCCTCTACGACTTCGTCGCGCGCCGCCGTCGCCGGATTCCGGGGCCGACGTGGTGCAGCCTGCCCCCGAGCGGCGTCGATCTGGCCGACAGGGTCCTGGGATGAGCGGACGGGTGCTGGTGCTGGGCGCCAACGGCTTCATCGGTTCGCACATCGCCGCAGCCCTGTCGTCTAAGGGCTGGATCGTGCGCGCCGGCGCGCGTCGCATCGCCGAACCCGCGCGGCGGGCGCCGGGCTTCGACTGGGTCGTCGCGGACTTTTCCAGACTCACGACCGCGCAGGCCTGGGCCCCGCTCTTGGCGGACGTGGACGCCGTGGTGAACTGCGTCGGCGTGTTGCAGGACGGAGCGGGCGACAGCACCCGCGCCGCCCATGTCGACGGCCCACGCGCCCTGATCGCGGCCTGCGAGGCGGCGGGCGTCCGGCGGCTGGTGCATATGTCGGCCGTCGGCGCCGACGACGCGGCGGGCACGAACTATGCGCGCACCAAGGCCGAAACCGAAAGGCTGGTGGCGGCCAGCGGTCTGGACTGGCTGATCCTTCGGCCGTCGCTGATGGTGGATCGGGCGGCCTTCGGCGGCACAGGCCTGATCCGGGCTCTGGCGGCCTTTCCCCTGTTCAGCCCCGTCGTCGGCGGAGACCAGATTTTCCGGCCCGTCCCCCTGGGCGATCTCGCCGCCGCGGTGGTCGCGGCCCTGAGCCCCGGCGCGCCGTCGCATCAGTCGCTCGACATGGCAGGACCGGAAGCGGTGACGATGGTCGAGACCGTGCGCCTGTATCGCGGCTGGATGGGACTGCGGCCCGCGCCGGTGGCGCGCCTGCCTCGCAGTCTGGCCGCGCCGGCCCTGGTCGTCGGAGACCTGCTGGGCCGGCTGGGCTGGTCCTCGCCTATCCGCACCACGGCCATGCGCCAGATGGACCATGACGTTTCCGGTCAGGACAGCGGCTGGGCCGAGACGTTGGGCGTGTCGTCGCGCGGTTTCTCGCGGTTTCTGGCCGAGACCCCCGTCTCGGTTCAGGATGTCTGGCATGCACGGCTGTGGTTCGTGCGACCCCTCGCCATACTGACCCTGGGGCTGTTCTGGCTGATCACGGGGCTGATCAGCTTCGGCCCGGGCTGGAACGGCGCTGTCGCCATATTGCACGAGGGGGGATACGGCCGCTGGGCCGGGCCGGTGGCCTGGTGGGGCGCCTTGCTGGATGTCGTGCTAGGCCTGATGCTGTTCGTGCGGCCATGGACGGCGCGGGTGGCGGTCTTCATGTGTCTGGCCACCGTCGGCTATCTGATCGCGGGCACGCTCAGCCTCCCGCACTATTGGATCGACCCGCTGGGGCCGTGGCTGAAGGTGTTGCCGATGATGGTCCTGTGCCTGTTCGTCGCCGCCACGGACGCGCGCCGATGAGCCTCTATGTCCTGCTCAAGATCGTCCATATCCTGTCGGGTGCGGTGCTGTTCGGAACGGGGGCGGGGATCGCCTTCTTCATGCTGCGCGCCCATGCGACCAGGGACGCCCGGACGGTGGCCGAGGTCGGTCGGATCGTTGTCCTGGCCGATTTCGTCTTCACCGCCAGCGCGGTGGTGGTTCAGCCGATCAGCGGCCTGGGACTGATCCATCTGCAGGGCTGGCCCCTGAGCAGTCCGTGGCTGCTGGCGGCCTATGGCCTCTATGTTCTCGTCGGGATCTGCTGGCTGCCGGTCGTGTGGATCCAGTACCGGATGACAAGACTGGCTGAACAGGCGGCGGGGCAGGGGGCGTCTCTGCCGAACGCCTATCATCGCCTGTTCGGCTGGTGGTTCGGCCTGGGCTGGCCGGCTTTCGCGGGGGTGCTGGCCATCTATTGGCTGATGGTCGCCAAGCCGGAATTCTGATCCGAAACCTTGGGTCATAGAAAATGAACCGACGTCGGCGGCGCGCCGTGCCATAGGCCCGTCATGACCGACATCGCTCCTGCGCCCGCGCCCCTGCCTGTGCGTCCCCACGCTCTGACCGGCCTGGAGATCGCCGCCATCGTGGCCATCATCGTCGTGTGGGGCGTCAACAACGCCGGGGCCAAGCTGGCTACCGAGACCCTGCCGCCCCTGTTCGTGGGGGCGATCCGGTTCGGGATCGCGACGGCCTGCCTGATCGCTTTCGTGCGTCCGCCGTTCCCGGACTGGAAAAGTTTGACCGTAATCGTCGTCCTGGGCGGGCCGATCCAGTATGGCCTGGGCTATGTCGCCTACTGGCTGGCGACGGACGTCAGTCCGGTGACGGTGGCCAACCAGCTGTGGATTCCCTTCACCACCCTGTTCGCCTTCCTGATCCTTGGCGAGCGGCTGAGCAAGGCGGCCCTGGTCGGCATGGGGGTGGCCTTCGTCGGCGTGGCCTGGATGACCCTGGACGCCCACGCGCTGCAGGACTGGAAGGCGATCCTGGTCGCCATCGCGGCCGGCGCGGCTTGGGGCGTGACCACGGTCGTCGCGCGCCGCACCACCTCGATTCCGCCGCTGAAGATGCAGGGCCTGCTGGCCCTGGGCGCCTTCCCGGTCATGGCCTTCGGTTCGGCGGTGTTCGAGCAGGATCAGTGGGCGGCGGTGCAGCGCGCCACCCCCATGGTCTGGGCCTCGCTGCTGTGGGCCGGCGTCGTCTCGTCGGTTCTGGCGACCACTCTGCTGTTCTGGCTGGTGCAGCAGCGCGAGGCCGGGCGAGTGACGCCCTATCTGCTGGTGACGCCGGTGGTGACCATGCTGATCGGCTGGGGCTTCATGGGCGATGTGCTGACGCCGCAGATTCTGACCGGCTCGGCCATCGCCATGGGCGGGGTCGCCGTCGTGGCCCTGGCCGAGCGGGGACTGCGTGCGGGAGCGGCCAAGGCCTGACGCCGTCGCCGCTCCCGAAACGATCAGCTTGCGCTGAGCGCGGCGCAGGCGACCCGGTCGCCGGCCCCGCCGATCGGCTGGGTCGAGTGGTCGTCGGGATTGGCGTGGATGATGATGGCCGAGCCGTCCTCGTCCCACAGCCACTGGCCGGAGCCTTCCGACGAAATGCGCGCCCGCGTGGTGAACAGTTCGGCGTTCACCTTGCCGTCCGCGCCCGCATAGACGTTGGGCAGGTCGCCGTCGTCGGGGCCGCCTGGGTTCAGCAGACCATGCGGCGCCTTCGGGGCGCCGTGGTTGATGTGGCCGCCGGACGATGTGAAGGGCGTGGCGCATTCGCCCGTCGCATGGATGTGGATGCCGTGCCAGCCGGGCGTCAGGCCCGAGGCCTCGACCTTGATGATCAGGCCGGTCGGTCCCTGACGCATCTCGACCCGGCCGATGTTCGCCCCCTGGGCGTTGACCAGCACCGCCTGTCCCGTGGCCCCGACGGGCGCACGTTGGGCCTGCATCTGGGCCGCGTCGGCGGTCGAGGCGCAGGCGCCGACGAAGGCCAGGGGGGCGGCGAGAAGGAGGGCGGCGGCGAGGGTCGGTGCGCGCATGTGAAAAGTCCTTTCAGAGACGGGCTTTCACGGCGACGTCGCTTTGCCTCCGAAGCCCTGCAATGCTAGAAATCGTCACAGCGGATCACGTTCCGATTCCGGCCGCATAAAGCCACGCTTCCTTGACCGACGACAGCTACGAAAACGCCGCAACTCCGATCAATGGCGGGAGCGGCGGCTCCGACATTTCCACGATCACGATCGAGGACGAACTGAAGCGTTCGTACCTCGACTACGCCATGAGCGTGATCGTCAGCCGCGCCCTGCCTGACGCCCGAGACGGCCTCAAGCCGGTTCACCGTCGCATCCTCTATTCGATGCACGACCTGAACATGACACCCGAGCGCAGCTATTCGAAATGCGCCCGTGTGGTCGGCGACGTTCTGGGCCGGTTCCACCCCCACGGCGACGCCTCGGTCTATATGGCCCTGGTGCGGATGGCCCAGCCCTTCTCGATGGGGCTGATGCTGGTCGACGGCCAGGGGAACTTCGGCTCGGTCGACGGCGATATGCCCGCTTCGATGCGTTACACCGAGGCGCGGATGGCCCCGGCCGCCGTCGCCCTGATGGCCGATATCGACAAGGACACCGTCGATTTCCAGCCCAACTACGACGAAAAGGAGCTGGAGCCGGTCGTCCTGCCGAGCCGGATCCCGAACCTGCTGGTCAACGGCGCGGGCGGCATCGCCGTCGGCATGGCGACCAATATCCCGCCGCACAATCTGGGCGAGGTCGTCGATGCGGCCCTGGCGCTGCTGGACGACCCCGACGTGTCGGACGACGCCCTGCTGGACATCGTGCCCGGTCCCGACTTCCCCACCGGCGGCGAGATCATGGGCCGCACCGCCCCGCGCAATGCGCTGCGCGACGGTCGCGGTTCGGTCGTCGTGCGCGGCCGCGCCTCGGTGGAAGAGATCCGCAAGGATCGCGAAGCCATCGTCGTCACCGAACTGCCCTATCAGGTCAACAAACAGACCCTGATCGAACGCATCGCCGAAATGGTGCGCGAAAAGCGTCTGGAAGGCATTTCCGACGTCCGCGACGAATCCGACCGCCAGGGCATGCGGATCGTCATCGAGCTGAAGCGCGACGCCTCGGGCGACGTCATTCTGAACCAGCTGTGGCGCTACACCGCCATGCAAAGCTCGTTCGGCGTCAACATGCTGGCGCTAAACCACGGCCGGCCTGAGCAGATGGGCCTGCGCCAGCTGCTGCAGATCTTCCTCGACTTCCGTGAGGAAGTCGTCGTCCGTCGCGTCAAGTTCGAGCTGAACAAGGCCCGCGACCGCGGCCATGTCCTGGTCGGTCTGGCCGTCGCCGTCGCCAATATCGACGAGGTCATCCACATCATCCGCTCCTCGGCCGATCCGACCGAGGCGCGCGAACGCCTGCAGGCCAAGCCCTGGCCCGTCGGCGACATGATGGCCTTGGTCGAGCTGATCGCCGACCCGCGCAGCGTCGTCATCAACGGCGACAGCCTGCAACTGACCGACGAACAGGCCCGCGCCATCCTGGCCCTGACCCTGTCGCGTCTGACCGGCCTGGGCCGCGACGACATCTTCGGCGAGGCGAACGGCCTGGCCGACACCATCCAGGGCCACCTGACCATCCTGTCGGACCGCAAGAACGTCCTGGCCATCATCCGCGACGACCTGATCGACGTGAGGGCCAAGTTCGCCGTGCCGCGTCGCACCCTGATCGGGGAAGGCGACGGCGAGATGGAGGACGAGGACCTGATCCCGCGCGAGGACATGGTCGTCACCGTCACCCACGGCGGCTACGTCAAGCGGGTCGCCCTGAACGCCTATCGGACCCAGCATCGCGGCGGCAAGGGCAAGTCCGGCATGACGATGAAGGACGAGGACGCCATCACCGGCGTCTTCAGCGCCTCGACCCACACCCCGGTCCTGTTCTTCGCCACCAACGGCAAGGCCTATAAGCTGAAGACCTGGCGCCTGCCGCTGGGCAGCCCGCAGTCGCGCGGCAAGGCCTTCGTCAATCTGCTGCCTATCGAGCCGGGCGACAGCATCATGAACGTCCTGCCCCTGCCTGAGGACGAGACGACCTGGGGCGACTACGACATCATGTTCGCCACCTCGACCGGGGATGTGCGCCGCAACAAGCTGTCCGACTTCGCCACGGTCAACCGCGCCGGCAAGATCGCCATGAAGCTGGAAGGCGAGGACCGGATGGTCGGCGTCGGCCTGTGCACCGCCGACGACGACGTGCTGCTGACCACCGCTTTGGGCCGCGCGATCCGCTTTAAGGCCGACGACGTCCGCGTCTTCAAGGGCCGGGATTCGACCGGCGTCCGGGGCGTGCGCCTGCAGGACGGCGACGAGGTCATCTCCATGGCCATCCTGGGCCGCGTCGACGCGACGCCCGAGGAACGCTCGGCCTACGTCAAACACGCCAACGCCATGCGCAAGGCCCTAGCCGGCGCGGACGGCGAGGAAGATGTCGCTCCGGTCGAGGCTGACGACGACGCCGTCGCCGACGCGGCTCTGACGGTGGAACGGATCGCCGAACTGGGCGCCGCCGAACAGTTCATCCTGACGGTCACCGAGACCGGCTTCGGCAAACGGTCCTCGGCCTATGAGTATCGTCGCACCGGTCGCGGCGGCCAGGGGCTGACGGCCCACGGCCTGGGCGGTCGCGCCGGCACACGCCTGGCCGCGGCCTTCCCGGTCGAGGAGACCGACGACCTGCTGCTGGTCACCTCGGGCGGTCAGATGATCCGTACACGGATAGATCAAGTCCGCATCGTCGGCCGCTCCAGCCAGGGCGTCACCATCTTCCGCACCGGCAAGGACGAAAAGGTCGTCTCGGTCGAACGCCTGCCCGAAAGCGGCGGCGCGGATGAGGCGGACGTCGCCGGTGAAGAGGGCGGCGAGGACTGATTAACACCCTCTCCCTTTGGGAGAGGGCTTGAGCGACCGAGAGCGTAGCGATCGGTCTTGCGCGACCCGAAGGGCGGCGCGTAGCAGCCAAAGGGTGAGGGTTGCGGTGGTGCGAACTGACCCACCAGCGGACCCCTCATCCGGCCCTTCGGGCCACCTTCTCCCGCAAGGGGAGAAGGGAAGAAAGAGGGGAGCGGCCATGACGTCTGACATCCTGATCGACGGCCTTCCCGCCACCCCTGACGACCTGGCCCACCAGGCCCTGGTCAACTACGGCGCCTACACCTCCTTCCGCGTCGAGCACGGCGCGGTCCGGGGGCTGGACCTGCATCTCGCCCGTCTGGATCAGGCCGCCGTCGAACTGTTCGGCGAAAGCCCCGGCGAGGCCGAGTTCCGGCGTCTGTTGGCGCTCGCCGTCGACGGCCGGGACGCCTGCTGGATGCGGGTCAGTCTGTTCTCGCCCGAGATCGGCCATCGCAACCCGTCCTTCGTCGGTCGGCCCAAGCTGATGACGGTGGTTTCGCCGCCCCCGCCGCCGCTCGCCGCCCAAATGCGGGTGACGGCCGTGCATTACGAGCGTGAGCCGGCGCACCTGAAACATGTCGCCACCTTCGGCGCCACGCGCGCCCGCCGCACCGTGCGGGCGGCGGGCTTCGACGACGCCCTGTTCGTCGATGATCAGGGCCATGTGTCCGAAGGCGTGACCTGGAATGTCGGCTTCATTCAGGGGGACCGCATCGTCTGGCCCCAGGCGCCGATGCTGGCGGGGGTGACCCAGGTCCTGATCGAGCGCGGCCTGTCCGGGCTTGGGCCGTCCGGGCTGGGCCTGTCGTCGCAGACCCGCCCGGTCCACGTGTCCGAACTGTCGGGTTTCGATGGCGCATTTCTGTGCAACAGCGCCACGCCGGTCAGTCCCATCACCGCAATTGACGATGCGGTTTTCGCCGTGGATCAGACCCTGTTGACGGCGATCGAAACCGCCTGGGCCGCTAGTGAGCCGCTGCCTTTGACGCCGCCCGCCTCCTAATTCTGCAGAAAAAATCCAACGATTTCGGTATCATCATCACCGAATTCAGCAATCAGCGCCCCTGGGTTGGCGGCGGGTGTAAGGTCGCGTGATGAACGATGTGACGCCAAACCCCGCCCCGCCGTCTCACGCGCCCGCTTTGGCGCTTTTGGCGCCTTGTCACCCTGTTTTTGCGACACGCCTCTACGCCAACGGGCTGCTAGGCCGAACCTTTCGCACCTGCTAAGTCACGCCGAACAGCAGGCGACAGGCTGGGGAGACACGCCATGCGCATCGGACTTTATCCGGGCACTTTCGATCCGGTGACGAACGGTCATATCGACATCATCAAACGGGCGCTGAAGCTGGTGGACCGGGTGGTCATCGGTGTGGCCCAGAACGATGACAAGGGGCCGTTGTTCACCACCGACGAGCGGGTCGAGATGCTGCAGGCCGAGGTGGCGAACCTGGGCGGCGACATCGTGGTCCAGCCCTTTTCGACCCTGCTGATGCATTTCGCGGAAGAGCTGAACGCCAATGTCATCATTCGCGGTTTGCGCGCGGTCGCCGATTTCGAATACGAGTTCCAGATGACGGCCATGAATCAGCGCCTCAATCAGGACATCGAGACGGTATTCCTGATGGCCGATCCCCGGCACCAGGCCATCGCCTCGCGACTGGTCAAGGAGATCGCCCGCCTGGACGGCGCGATCGACAGTTTCGTCAGCCCCGCCATCGCCGCGCGCGTGCGGGACAAGGTCAAGAACAGAGGATGAGTGCGTCAATGCGTCTTGGTGTGATTGCGGCGGCCGCCGCCGCCCTTCTGGCGTCGGTTTCGACCCAGGCCCCGGCCGTGGCCCAAACCCAGGCCCCAGCACAGGTTCAGGCTCCCGCTGCGGACTGGCGCACCGTCGCGCCCGAGAACCTGCTGGTCATCGACACCCCCAAGGGCCGAATTCTGGTCGAGCTGACGCCGGTCGCCGCGCCCGCCCATGCTGAACGTATCCGCACCCTGGCCAACCAAGGCTTCTATGACGGGCTGAAATTCCACCGCGTCATCCCCGACTTCATGGCCCAGACCGGCGACCCCCAGGGCACCGGCGAGGGCGGCAGCGAACTGCCCGATCTGAAGGCCGAGTTCAGCTTCCGGCGCGGCCGCGATGCGGGCTTCGCCGTCGTGCCGAACGCGGGCCAGGGCGTGCGCGGCCTGGTTGGCGTCCTGCCGGTCGAGACCCAGCCGGACGCCCAGATGATGATCACCGCCGACTTCAAGGTCGACGCCCACGGCCTGTTCTGCCCCGGCGTGCTGGGCATGGCGCGGGCCGGAGCGCCCGACACCGCCAACAGCCAGTTCTTCCTGATGATGGGCGAACGGGACCAGTTGAACGGCGTCTATACCGCCTTCGGCCGAGTGGTTTCGGGTCTGGATGTGGTGAACAAGCTGAACAAGGGCTCGGACGCCGACGACGGCAAGGTGGCCAATCCCGACGTCATGACGCGGGTCCGCATGGCTTCGGTCCTGCCGGAAGGCGAACGCCCCACCGTACGAGTGCTGAACCCCGCCAGCCCCGCCTTCGCCGAACGGATCGCCGCGACCCGCACGGCGCGCGGCGGCGGCTTCAGCATCTGCGACGTCCAGCCGGTGGCCGAGATCGTCGGCGGCTAAGGGATTTCATGAGGGGGCAGGGGCTATGAAGGTTCGAAACGCACTGATCGCGGCGGGGCTGACCGCTCTGTCGTCCGGCTCCGCCTTCGCGCAGGAGGCGGCCGTGCCGCCGCCCCCGCCCGCACCGACCGAATGGCGCGCCGTCGCCCCCGACAATCTGCTGGTCATCGACACGACCAAGGGCCGGATCCTGGTCGAACTGGCCCCCGAGATCGCCCCGGCCCATGTCGAGCGGATCAAGCTGCTGGCCTCGCGCGGCTTCTACGACAATCTGGCCTGGCACCGGGTCATCGACTGGTTCATGGCCCAGACCGGCGACCCCCTGGGCACCGGCGACGGCCAGAGCTGGTATCCCGATTTGAAGGCCGAGTTCACCTTCCGACGCGGGCCGGACATGGCCTTCACGCCCGCCGCCACGCCGGCCGGGGCCTTGGTCGGCTTCTATCATTCCGTCCCGGTCCAGACCCAGCCCGACGCCCTGATGACCGGCACGGCCGACCGCAAGGTCCACGGCTGGGGCCTCTATTGCCCGGGCGTCGCCGGCATGGCGCGGGACGAGGGCAATGACACCGCCAACAGCCAGTTCTTCCTGATGCGCCAGGCCTATCCGGCCCTGGACAAGCGCTACACGGTCTGGGGTCGCGTGGTCGTCGGGCTCGAGGTCGTCCGCGCCCTCAAGGCCAGTCCTGAGCCCAGCGGCATCGTCGCCGATCCCGACCGCATGACCCGCGTCCGCCTGGCCTCGGACCTGCCCGCCGCCGAACGCCCGGCGGTCCAGATGCTGAACACCGCCTCGCCGACCTTCCGCGCCCTGATCGATCAGGCCCGCCAGGCCAAGGGCGCCGACTTCTCGGTCTGCGACATCGACGTGCCGGTGCGGATGGCGACGGCCGGCTGAGCCCGCACTGTCTCCTCCCCATGCATGGGGAGGGGGGACCGCCGCGCCTCTTCGCGCGGGGGTGGAGGGGCTCTGGACGTCCCACGGGCGCTGGTGATGCGGTGAAGAACCCCTCCGTCACGACGCGAGGAGGCGAGGTGCGTCAGGCCGCGGCCGGTCCTCGACCGCGCCCTCGCCGCCGCGTCCGGCGCTTGGGCGGCTTCTTGTCCTCGCGCATCTGCTGCAACAGCAGGCCTTCGCGCAGTCCCCGGTCCGCGACCCGGACCCGCTCCGACGGCCAGGCCCGCTGGATGGCTTCCAGGATCGCCGCCCCGGCCAGGACCAGATCGGCCCGGTCCGGCCCGATACAGGCTTCCTTGGCCCGCCCGTCCGGCCCCAGGGCCTTCAGCCGCTCCGCCGCCGCCTCGCAGTCGCCGCGCGTCATCCACAGCCCGTCGACCCGGTCGCGATTGTAGCGGGGCAGGTTCAGGTGGATGCCGGCCAGACTGGTGATCGCGCCCGAGGTTCCGATCAGATGCGCCCGGTCCCGCCGCAGCAGATCCAGCATGCCGGGATCGTTGATCCCGCCTCCCGCCAGGGCCGCGCCCATGTCGGCGACCATGGCCTCGTACCAGTCTTCGCCCGCGCCCTCAGGCTCCGGGTGACGTTCCGCCAGGGTGACGACCCCCAGGGCCGCCGACATCCAGCCGGTGGTCTTCCAGTCCGACCCCTCGCGCTTCAGCCAGGACAGTTCGGTCGACCCGCCGCCCACATCGATGATCACCACCCCCTCGGCCCGGGGATCAATCAGGTTCAGACAGCCCTCGACCGCCAGCCGCGCCTCTTCCGCCGGATCGATGATCCGCAGCCGCAGGCCCGTGCCCTTACGCACCCGATCAATGAAGTCCGCCCCGTTCTCCGCAGCCCGGCAGGCCTGGGTGGCGACCGCGCTCAGCCGAACCGACTCCACGCCCTTCCTGACGATCCGGTCGGCGCACAGGGCCAGGGCGTCATAGGCCCGGTCCATGGCGCGCGGGTCCAGCCGGCCCGTGCGGGACAGGCCCTCGCCCAGCCGCACGATGCGGCTGAAACTGTCGACCACCCTGAAGCCGTCGCGGGACGGCCGCGCGATCAGCAGCCGGCAATTATTGGTCCCCAGATCGAGCGCGCCGTACAGGGGCGCATCCCGACCCGACGCATCCCGCTCGCGGGAAGGCTGGGACCGCTCGTCGCGCCGTCGGGGCGCGCCGTGGGTCTCCGGCATGGGCCGTCATTCCAATATGGGCGGTCCAGAACGGCGCCCGTCCCAAGCAGCCTAGCCCGCCAAGATCGTCCGCGCCAAGCCATTCTGTCAGGAAGATGAACAGACCTGTGGGCGTCCGGCTCATACTGGGCGGCGTATCAAGGAATATGACCCAGGTTCAAACAGCCCGTTTCGCCATCGGCCAGATCGTTCGCCACCGCGACGACGCCTTTCGCGGCGTGGTGATGGATGTGGACCCCGCCTACGACGGCCCCGCCGCCGACACCGGCCCGGTCGCCGCGGATCAGCCCTTCTATCAGGTCTTCGCCTTGGGCGAAGACGGCGGTTTCATCGCCTATGCGGCCGAGGGGGTTCTGGAGGACGGCCAGTCCGTGTTGCTGCCCGATGACGCCCAGCGCTGGTTCACCGTCGATGGTCAGGGCCACCATGCCCCGCTGGACAAGAGGATTCACTGACAGGCCTTTGATGGGACGACCGGCGAAGTCTAGGATGCCGAAAAAAGAGGAACGTCCCATGTCCGACTTCGAACACGTTTTCGAAAAGCCGCCGGAAGGCGCGGCTGCCGACTGGACCATTCCCCAGAACTGGGCCGCCTATACGGATGTCGAGCATCAGACCTGGGACACGCTTTACGCGCGTCAGATGAAGATCCTGCCGGGCCGGGCCTGCGACGCCTTCCTGAACGGCTTGAAGGCGCTGGACCTGAACGCGGGCGGGATCCCCGACTTCGACATCATCAATCCCAAGCTTCAGGCCCTGACCGGCTGGACCGTGGTCTGCGTGCCCGGTCTGGTGCCGGATGAAGTCTTCTTCGACCATCTGGCCAATCGCCGCTTCGTCTCGGGTCAGTTCATCAGGAAGCCGGACCAACTGGACTATCTGCAGGAACCGGACATCTTCCATGACGTGTTCGGCCATGTGCCGATGCTGACCGACCCGGATTTCGCCGCCTATATGGAGGCCTATGGCAAGGGTGGTCAGCGGGCCGCCGGCCTGGGCATGCTGCCCAATCTGGCGCGACTGTACTGGTACACGGTCGAGTTCGGCCTGATGCGGGAAGCCGATGGGCTGCGGATCTACGGCGCCGGAATTGTTTCGTCGGCGACCGAAAGCGTCTTTGCGCTTGAAGACCCGTCGCCGAACCGGCTGGGCTTCGATCTGGAGCGGGTGATGCGGACCCTGTACCGGATTGACGACTTCCAGCAGGTCTATTTCGTCATCGACAGCCTGGAGGCCCTGAAGGACGAGACGCTGAAGGACTTCGGGCCGGTCTATGAGGCGTTGAAGGGCAGCGAGCCCCTGGCGATCGACGCCGTCCTGCCGACCGACCAGGTCTTCACCCGGGGCACCCAGGCCTATGCCAACAAGGGCGGCCGGTTCGCGGCCTAGGCGCGCTGGAACGGATAGAAGCCGCTACCCAGGTCCATGATCGTGGTCAGGGCGTCCAGGGCGCTCCGACTTTCGTCCAGCAACGCCGGATCTGCGAGGTCGCCGGGCCGCAGTTCATCTCGATACCAGCGGTTCGCCCAGGCCGAGAGTTCGGCGTGCAGGGCGTCGGTCAGGCGCATGGCGGGATTGGCCGCCGCCAGCTCCGCCTCGTTCAAGGCGACCCGGAGGCGCAGGCAGGCCGGGCCACCGCCGTTGCGCATCGACTGGCGCACATCGACGTACTGCACCCGGCCGATAGGGCCGTTCGATGCGGCGAGGCCCTGCGCCACGGCATGGCTGCGCGGGTTGTCCCGCGTCTCGGTCGGGCAGATCAGGGTCAGGCGATCCTCGCCTGGGATCCGGATCAGCATCGAGTTGAAAAGATAGCTGCTGATGGCGTCCGCCAGCGGCAGGTCGGCGGACGAGACCTCGACGAAGATCGGCTCGAACAGGCCCTCGGCGGCGCGGCGGATGGCGGCGTAGGTTCCGGCCGTGTCCTCGAAGGCGAGGTCGTGGTGGAACAGGGTCTCCAGCGCCCCGACGCAGACGACGTCGTTGTGGAAGGTGCCGCCGGCGATGGCGGCCTTGGATTGCTGGGCCAGGACGACGCACGAGGCGGCGTGGCGTCTGGCGACGGCCTGCGACGCCTCGCGGGTCTGACGGGCGGGGTAGGGGCCGTCCCAGGGCTCGAACGCCTCGCGGCCCCAGACCAGCAGATTGACGCCCGGCGCGCCGTGATCGGCGCACATACGCACGTGGTTGGCGGCGCCTTCGTCGGCCAGATGGGCGACCGAGGGCAGGGCGTCGTGGACGGCGAAACGGCTGGCGTCAGGGAAGAGGGCGTCCAGCGCCCGCTTCGTCTGCTGGTGCTCCAGCGACCGGTGCAGGTTGGTGATCAGATTGGCGGGGGTGAAATGGACCCGGCCGTCTGCGGCGTCTGCGGACGGCGTGACCGTCGCGGCGTTGGCGGCCCACATCGGCGAGGCCGAACAGGCGGCGGCGGCGAAGGAGGGGGCGTCCTTCCAGGCCTGTTCCAGAACGCGGGCGTCCGAGCCGGTGAAGCCCAGGCCGCGCAGGAAGGGAATGTTCGGCCGCTCGTGCGGCGGCAGGACGAACTGGGGCAGACCCAGGTCGGCCAGGGCCTTCATCTTGTCGAGCCCCTGCAGCACCGCAGCACGCGGGTTCGACGCCTCGCCCTTGTTCAGGCTGGAGGCCAGATTGCCGGGGGACAGGCCGGCGTAGGAATGGGTCGGCCCGATCAGGCCGTCGGCGTTGGCTTCGACAGCGTGGGTCATCGCAGCCCCTTGATCTCGCCTTCGATGTTGGCCACCGCGTCGGCCTCGAAGCTGGCGACCGGATAGGCGCAGTAGTCGGCGGCGTAGTAGGCGCTGGGGCGGTGGTTGCCGCTGGCGCCCAGGCCGCCGAACGGCATGTCGCCGGCGGCGCCGGTGGTGGGACGGTTGAAGTTGACCACGCCCGCGCGGATGCGACGGATGAAATGGTCCCAGTTGGCCGGATTGTCGCTGACCAGACCGGCCGACAGGCCGTAGCGGGTGGCGTTGGCGGCCTGGATGGCGGCGTCGAACGTCGGAACGCGCACGACCGACAGGAAGGGGGCGAACATCTCCTCGTCGGGGACGTCGATCCCCGTCACGTCGATGATGGCCGGTCTGACGAAAGCGCCCGGCAGATTGGCGACGGGCCCCGAGGCGCGGATCACCTTGGCCCCCATGTCGATACGTTCCTGCAGGGCCTTCAACGCCGCCTCCGCCGCGCGGGCGGAGATCAGCGGCCCGGCATAGGGTTCGGGATCGCTGTCCCAGGGGCCGAACACCAGACGGTCGGACAGGGCGGCGACGGCCTCGATGACGGCGTCGCCCTGGGGGCCTTCGGGCAGGATCAGGCGCCGCGCGCAGGAGCAACGCTGGCCGGTGGTGATGAAGGCGGACTGGACCACGATCCCGGCCACGGCCTGGGCGTCGGCGGCGTCCCAGACGACCAGCGGATTATTGCCGCCCAGTTCCAGCGCCAGGATGACATGCGGATCGTCGGCGAACTTGCGCCGGAAATGGGCGCCGGCCGCGCCGGAGCCGGTGAACATCAGGGCGTCGATCCCGGCGTCCAGCAGGGCCGCGCCGGTCTCGCGCCCGCCCTGGACGACGTTGACGACACCGGTCGGCAGGTCGGCGGCGGCGAAGGCCTCGGCCATGACCTGGCCCACTAGAGGCGTCTCCTCCGACGGCTTGAACACGACCGTGTCGCCGGCCAGCAGGGCCGGGACGATATGGCCGTTGGGCAGGTGGCCGGGGAAGTTGAACGGACCCAGCACCGCCGCCACGCCGTGGGGGCGGTGGCGCAGGGTCGCGCGACCGAAGGCCGTATCGTTCGACCGTTCGCCGGTGCGTTCGTCATAGGCGCGGATCGAGATGTCCACCTTGCCGATCATGGCGGCGGCCTCGGTCTTCGTCTCCCACAAGGGCTTGCCGGTCTCGCGCGCGATGGCCTCGGCGATCTGGGGCGCGCGGTCCTTCAGCACGGCCTGATAGCGTTTGACGGCCTCGATGCGCTCGAGGCGTGGGGCGTCGGCCCAGGCGGGGAAGGCGGCGCGGGCGGCGTCGACGGCGGTCTGGACCTGAGCCGGGCTGGCGGCCTCGCCTTCCCAGTTGGTCGCCTCGGTGGCGGGATCGATGGATTTGAACACGGTCATGATTTCACCCGGACGAGAGCGCCGGCCTTGATCTTCAGCGCGGCGGCGGTTTCGGCGGTCAGGCGGACGATGTCGCCCTCGATATCGGCCTTGGCGCGAACGGCGCGGAAGGCGGCGATGCTGTCGGTCGAGATCAGGGCGGGCAGTTCGGCCTCGACGGCGGGAACGATCTCGGCCGTCAGGCGTCGCGCGTCCCGGACCGTGCGGATATTGTCGCGGCCGCACGACACCGTCGGTCCCGCGTCGAAGATGTCCACCAGGCCGTTGGTGCGGAAGCCTTCGCTTTCCAGCAGGGCCATGGCCGGCACGCCTTGGGGGTGGACCTTGCCGATCACGGCGCGGGCGGGTTCGGGCAGCAGTTCGGTATAGATGGGGTGGCGAGGGGCCAGGTCGAGGATGAACTGTTTGTCGGTCGATCCGCTCATCCGGTCGGCGTCGTCGAACTCCATCGGGAAGAATTTGTGCGCCACATGGTCCCAGAAGGGGCAGGCGCCGTCGGGCGTGAACACGCCGCGCAACTCGGCCAGCACATTCTCGGCGAACAGTTCGGGCTGGGCCCCGATCAGCATATAGCGCGACTGGCTGAGCAGACGGCCGGCCCCGCCCTTGCGCCGGTCGGCCTTGAGGAACAGCGAGCCGACCTCGGTCCAGCCGGTGCATTCATTGACCAGCACCAGGGTCTGGTGATCCAGCTTGACCCCGATGGATGGCGACGACGCCGTGTTGTTGACGACGCGGAACGAGAAGAAGGGGCGTTTCAGGCCCACGGTCGCCTTGACCGATCCGACCCCGTCGATATCGCCTGTGTCGCCGTCTTCCAGCATCAGCGTGTACCAGGCCTCCTGCGGGGTGACCTCGCTGCGGAAACTGGCCTGGCTGAGCTCCAGCCGGTCGGACAGGGCGTCGGGATCTTCGGGCAGGCTGGTGAAGCCGGGACCTGACAGGATGGCCAGTTCCAGAAGGTGGTCGAGGTCGGCGGGACCGGCGGGACGGACGACAAGCATTCTACAGGGTCTCCAGCCGCAAGGCCTTGAGCTTGGCCGCGTCGATCTCGCCCGAGGCGATCTTGCACAGGATCAGGGCGCTCAGCTGGGCGCGCTCGACGAAGCTGTCGGGCCAGGCGAACTCCTGGTCCGAATGGATGTCGCCGCCCCGGACGCCCAGGGTGTCGATATTGGGAAGGCCGGCGGCGTGCAGATTGTTGCCCTCGCACACTCCGCCGGACGGCTTCCAGGCGATGTCCTGACCCAGCAGGGCGCCGGCCGTCTTCACGGCCTCGAAAAGGGCGGTCTGGGCGGCGTCCATCGGCTTGGGCGGGCGGGTGAAGCCGCCGTGCAGATGCAGGCTCAGCCCCTCGAAGGGAGGGGCGGCGGCGATGGCGCGGACCGAGGCGTCGATCCAGTCGGCCGCAGCCTTGTCCGGCACGCGGACGTTGAAGCGTACGACCGCATTGTCGGCGACCACGTTCAGGGCGCCCCCGCCGGAGATCTTGGCCACGTTCACGGTGACGCCTTCGTGCCGGCCGTTCAGGTCGTGCAAGGCGGAGGCGATGATGGCGGCGCCGGCGACGGCGTTTCGGCCCTCCTCGAAGGCCCGGCCGGCGTGGGCGGCGCGACCGCTGACGATCAGATGATAGTTGCCGCTGCCCTTGCGCGCCCCGGCCAGGGTGCCGTCCGCCAGGGCCGGTTCATAGGTCAGGCCCAAATGCCCCCGCGCGCCCAGTTCGGCCAGCAGGGGGGCGGAGGCGGGCGAGCCGATCTCTTCGTCGGGGCTGAGCAGCACGGTCCAGCCGACGCCGTGTTTGTCAGGATGGGTTTCGAAGGCTTCCAGCGCGGCCAGAAGCACGCTGATCCCGCCCTTCATGTCGGCGACGCCCGGTCCGTTCAGGGCGCCGTCCGTCCGGGTGGCCACCGTCTGGAAGCCGCTGTCCGCGTCGAAGACGGTGTCATAGTGGCCGGTCAGCACGACCTGGATCGGCGCCTCGGGTCGGGCGGTGATCTTCAGGGCGTCGGCATGGGCCTGGGTCCGTACCGACCCGTCGTCGGCGACGGTGGTCGAGACCTGGGTCGGCATGCGTTCGACGACGGCGGGCAGACGCCGGGCCTCGGCCTCCAAAGCATCCAGCACGGCGTTCAGACCGGCGGCGTTGCGGCTGCCGGAGTTGATGTTCGCCCAGTCGATGGTGCGGCCGATGATGGCCTCGCGTCGCGCGGCGACGTGGTCGAGGACGGCCTGGTCCGAGGTCAGAATCCGCATCGGCCGGACCCTAGACGGAGCCTCGGCAAAGGTGAAGGGCGGCGCCTGTCTGTCCGTCATGAACCCGCCGGGTTTCGCGAGAAACCCAGGAGTTCATGAGGTGGTCAAATCAATTCCTACCCCGGTTCGGGCGACGGTCGGCGCGTTGGCCTGGGTCGCGGCTTTCGCGGCGCCAGCGGATCGACAGGCTGGTGTCGCCCTGGCCGCCGAACTGGGAGCTGATCGCCAGGTTGCGGCGCGGCTGCCATTCGACCTTGACCGCGGCCCCGCCCTCGCCGCCGCCGATGACCTCCAGATAGACGTCGTCGGTGATGTAGCGCCCGCCGGCGACGGTCACGGCGGAGGCCTCGCCGCCGAAGGACAGCCGGTCCAGCCCGGCCAGTTCGCGCAGGTTCCCGATCACGTCGAATCCGCCGCCGCCCGCCAGGGCTGCGACCCCGGCCGCCAGCTGGGCCGCCTCGAACGGCGACAGCTGCGAGGCCGAACGGCCGAACAGGACCTGGGACAGGATTTCGTCCTGGGGCAGGGCGGGGGTCGAGGTCAGGGCGATCTTCGGCTGGTCCGCCGTGCCTGTCACGTCGATCGAGGCGGTCAGGGCGGTGTCCTCGCGCGTCGCCGACAGGTTCAGGCGGATCTGTTTGGGGTCGGTCGACAGGGTCACGCGGCCGGTGTCGTCGAATATGAACCGCTTGCCGGCGAACTCATAGTCGCCGCGCACCACATTGGCCGTGCCGCTCAGCTGGGGCTGGGTGAAGGTGCCGCGTACCCGTGCGTTGACGTCCAGCACGACGTTCAGGCCGCGTCCGCTGACACGAACCTTGCCTCCGGTCGAGCGCAGGGCGATGTCCATCCCGATTTGAGGACCGCGCTGGCGGACCTCCGTCTCGACCGGATCGCCGCCGGGACGATTGATCTCGACCACGTCCATCGAGACGATGCCGGTGGAGCCGGGCACTTCGGGTTCGATACGGGCTTCGTCGATATTGATCTGGCCCGACAGCTGGATATTGCCGTCCGGGCCCCGAACGATGGTGATCGGACCGGAGGCGCGCGCCTCGGCGATGTCGTTGTCGATGACGCGGAAGCGGGTGAGGTTCAGTTGGGCGGTCGAACCCGATCCCTCGCGCAGCCCTATCCGCCCCTGACCCGAGATGGTCCCGCCGGCAGTGTCGTTGGCCGTGAAGGTCTCGATCTGGGCGGTCGTGTCGTCGAAACTGGTCCGCAGAGTCAGGTCGCCCAGGACTAGGCCCACGGCCTTTTCGCGATAGGAGCCCTGCGACAGGTCGAACCGGCCGTTCAGGCGCGGCGCCGCGAGGGTGCCGGCTATGGTCGCCTGTCCCGCCACCTGACCCGCCAGGCTGCGTTCGCCGCCCAGGAACAGGTCCCAGATCGGCTGAATCTGGCCATTGATCGACACATTGCCCGACATCGGACGCTGGCGTGCGATGGCGAGGCGAAGCGGCGCGGCCGAAGCCTCGACCGGAAGGGTCAGTTCCGCCGAAGCCTGAACCGCGTCTTCGTCCGACGCGACCGCCTTGATGCTGAGGCTGTTGTTGACCAGGGTCGCGTCCAGCCGACCGTCGACGGCCAGACCGCGCGGCGCGTCGATGCTGCGGATATCCTGCAGGGTGACATTGGCCGAGCCTGAAAGATCGTCGCCGGAGCCGCGCAGGGCGACCCGGCCGGTGGCGCGGCCGCGCAAGTCTGGCGACAGGGTCTGAAGATCCACGCTGGTCAGGTCGGCCTGGATGATGGCCGTACGGTCGTCCTGACGTAGATCGGCCAGCAGCACGCCGCTGCCGACGCCCAGGTCCAGATGGGCCGTCCGCTGGGCGCCGTCCAGCGTGATGGAGGCCGGGCTGCGCGTGGTGAAGGCCACCTCGCGCACCCGACCGCCGCCCCGCAGGGTCAGGGTCTGGGCGTCGCCGCGTCGCGAATAGACGCCCGTGCCGTTGAACTGGGCCGGAACGCCGCCGCCGACATCCACGGCAAGCGTGAAAGGCAGGTTGTCCAGCGTGCCGCGTCCGTCCAGATCGAGGGTGCGGATCACCCAGGACTGGCCCGCCAGGCGGACATTGCGTCCGCTCACGTCGAGGATGGCGCTTTCCGATCCGCCGCCGTCGGTCAGACGGATCCGGCCGTTGGCCTCGCCCGAGGCCAGGAAGGCGCCGGCGCGGGCGGTGAAGGTCAGGTCGGCGCTGGAGGGGATATTGTTCGACAGGGCCACGGCGCCTTGCGCGGTCACGCCGCCGGCGTTCACGTCGAGATCGCTCAACCGGATGCGCTGGCCGCCCAGGAAGAAGTTACCCGTCGCGCGCGCAGGGCCGTAGTTGGAGCCGCTGGTCACGGTGATCCGCCCGTCCGAGGCGTCGGCGCCCCGGCGGAAGCTCAGGATCAGGTCGGCGTCGGTCAGGGTCAGGGCGCCGGCCGTGACCCGGTCGAAGCCGGCGGTCAGGTCGATGCGCGGCTGGGACAGGGTTCCGGTCAGGGCGCCGCGCCCGTTCATGTCGCCGCCGATTTCGACCGGGCCGACGCCGAACGGCCCCTGGGCGTTCCAGTCCAGCGCCAGCCGCAGCCGACCGTTCGTCTCGATCAGCCCCTTGGCGCCGGCGCGTCCGGCCGCTCCGGTCAGTTCGGCGCGATCGACCTCGATCCGTCCGTCGTTCAGCTTGCCGTTCAGTTCCAGGCGCGGCTTGGGACCCAGCAGTCGATCCAGTTCGTCCATGCCAACGGATAGCTCGCGACCCCGGCCGTCGAAGCTCAGCACCCAGGGCGCGCCGGTCTTGGCGGACGAGGCGCGGATCGGACCGCCGAAGGCGCCCTCCGCGTCGGGCAGGATGCGCGAAGCGTCGGTGAGTTGCGCCTCGCCGCGGAAGCCCATGCCGCCCAGCAGATTGCGCGACCCCGATCCTTTCAGCGTCAGACCCTGACCGTCCAGATCGATTTTTTCCAGCAGCAGCGCGCCGTCTTTCATCCGCGCCGCCTCCAATTGTATGCGTGGGGTCGCGCCCAGCAGGCCGCCGATCACGCCTTCGGTCGAGCCGCCGACGGCGCGGATGTCGCCGTTCAGATCCATTCGCCCGTCGCGCACCTCAACGTTCAGCGGGCCTGCGATGCGGGTGGCGCGATAACTGGCCAGGTTGGCGTTCAGCAGGGTGGCCTGACCTTCGAGTGTCCAGTTCTCGGCGTCCCCCTTGAACAGGCCGGAATAGGCGGCCGGGCCGGCGATGTCCGAACCGACCAGCCGGCTCATCGACGCGGTCTGGATGTCCAGTCTGATCCCATCGGGTGAACTGCGGTCGGACATGCGGATGACGCCGCGCGCTTCCGAGGCGACATTGTCCGATATCAGTTTCCAGCCGACGCCCTGGAAGGCCTTGTCCTTGGCGGGGACCATGGCGAAGCCGAAGCGGGCGGTGCGGCCGACACGCTCGACGAAGGGGGCGAACAGGTCCGACCCGCTGAAATCGAAGAAGCCGGACACGCGCGACCCGTTCTCGCCAAACCGTCCCTCCACGATCAGCGGCGTGAATTGGCCCGTCCGCACCCTGGCGTGGACGATGTCGGCGTTCACGACCGCGACGGCGGAAAACGGCTCATCCGGCGAATAGCCCATGGCCCCGGCCAGGGGCCCGCCCTGGGCCTCGTTGGCGCGCAGGTCGATACGAGTATCCTCCAGTTCGCCGCCGAAGGTCGCCGCTAGCCGCAGATAGTCGCCGGGGCGGTTCAGGCTGTCCGCCCTGACGGTCGCGTGTTTGGCGCCCCGCCGTGGCAGATCGACCTCGCCCGAGAGGTCCCATCGCCCGTATTCCTTGGAGAAGCCTTCCAGCAGCTCCACTCGGGCGGAGAACTTGTCAATATCCACATCGATGGGCTGTGGCCCGCCCGGCTCCCCGCTGGGGGCGTCGAGGACGGGGCGACGGATCACCTGGATCACGTCGGCGCTGATCTCGCTGGCATGGAATCGGCGCGTGACCAGCGGCCAGTAGGACCAGTCGACCCGGACGTTGCGGGCGTCCAGCCAAACGCCGTCCCGGTCGGTGACGGTGACCCGTTCCAAGGTGAAGTCGTCGAACAGGTCGCCTTTCAGTCCATAGACGTTGATCCGTCCATAGCGGCTGATCTTCTGGCCCTGGACGAAGCCGGTCACCAGGTCGCGTCCGGCGTCGGAGACGATGTACATACGCCCCCCGATCAGGGCGATGATCGCCAGCACCAGCAGCCCGCCGATCACGCCGCCCGCGATCAGGGCCAGCAGCTGCGGCAGGCTGCGTTTGCGGCGCACAGCGGCGGGAGTCTCGTCCGAGGACGTGGGTTCAGGCGGGGCGGGGGGCGGAGCTTCGGTCAAAACGCCTGCCCGATGCTGATGTAGATCTGGAAGGCCGAGTCGCCTTCGCGTTTGTCCAACGGCAAGGCGATGTCGGCGCGGATAGGGCCGAACGGCAGCTTGTAGCGTACGCCGACGCCGGCGCCGTAGCGCAGATTGCTGAAGTCAGGCGTCTCCTGAAAGCCGACCGCGCCGGCGTCGACGAAGGCCACGGCCTGGAAGCTCTGTCCTATGTCGTGACGGACTTCTAGCGAGGTCTCGAACAGCGACAGGCCGCCGCGAGGGGTCTGGTCCGGCAATTCCGGGTTGACGCCCTGGTAGGAATAGCCGCGCACCGAGCCGCCGCCGCCCGAGTAGAAGAGACGGTCGGATGGAATGCTCAACTCGCCGCCGCCGATGATGGCGCCGATGCGGACGCGTCCGGCCAGGACGGTCCTGGCCTGGTCCTGAAGCGGCAGATAGGCGGTGGCCTGGCTTTCGCTACGCAGGAATACGACCGTGTCCTCGCCGGCCACGGCGGTCGGCTGAACCGAGACGGTCAAACGCCAGCCCTTAGTCGGATCCAGCGGGTCGTTGGAATTGTCGATATAGGCGCTGGTCCGTCCGGTGACGATGGCCAGATCGCGGTCGAAGGTCACGGCGCTGGGCGGGACGGAAGTATAGTCGAAGCGGTTCTCGTTATACTGGCCCGCGTCCAGGCCGAGGCCGTAATTGAAATAGGAGGTCCGGCCGATCCGCTGCTGCAGTTCGGCGGCGAGGACCAGGGCGGTGCGTTCGTAGGCGTCGGTGTCTTCCCTGACCACGCCCCCGCTCAGCTTCAGCGTCCGACCGGGCTTGCGCCAGTGGGGCAGGGACAGGTCGGCGCCGATACGGCTGTCGATGTCGGCGAACCGGGTCTCCATGACCAGGGTGTCGCCCCGACCGAAGCGGTTGTAGCGCGTCCAGATGAAGTCGACGCCCGCGCCCTCGGCCGTCGACCAGGTGGCGCCGGCCTCAATGACCCGGCGTGGCCGGTCGTTCAGATTGACGATGATGGGACGATAGCCGTCGGCATTGGTCTGATCGATCGGGCTGAGGGCGACGCCGACCCCGTCATAGACCCCGGTGTCCAGCAGGCGGCGCTCCAGTTCGGCTACCTGATCGGGATCGTAGCGGTCGCCTTCGGTCCACGGCGCAAGGCCCGCCACCCAGTTGGGATTGGTCCGCCCGGCTCTTTGCAGGATCACCCCGTCCAGCAGGACCAACTGGCCCGAGTTGATCCGATATTCCGGGGCGACGGTGAAAGTCGCGTGATCGACGACGACGCGGCGCGGCTCGGCCTTGGCGTCGGCATAGCCGTCGCGCGTCAGGGTGGCGACGATCCGGCCCTCGCCGGCGATCACGTCCACGGCCCGGCCGGGCTCTCCGGCCTTCAGTCCGATCGCGTCGAAGGCGGCGGCGGCGCTGTCGCTGTCCGGGGCGGGATCGACCCAATCGATAGTCGGCTGGGTCAGCAGGAAGCGGCGGCCGGGCTGGACCGAAACGATGGCCGACGGTCGCTCCTCGCCCTCGACCACGTCCTCGAGCACCGGCTGATAATAGGCTTCGGACCTCAGCAGCGCCTCGGCGGAGGACAGGGCGGCGCGGGCGCGTCGTCGGGCTTCGAACCGGCTTTCCGGGGCGCCGTCCACCTCGCCGACCGCGCGTTCCAGCATCCGCCGAAGCTCGGCGTCCATCTCGCCCCGGATCTGGGCGCGAGGATCGGCCGAGGCGGCCTGGGAGACAAGGCTGCAGATCGCCAAAGTGGCGAGAAACAGGGTGGGCCGGAACGTCAAACTCTAGCTTTCGTCAAGGGGCGCGGACTCCAGGTCGGCGCCGAGCACGCCCTTGCATCCGGTTGTGGCGGCGACGGGGCGCGCCTCAGTAAAACAGGGTCTCGCTTTCGGGCTGAACCGATTGTTCGGAGGTCCGCTCTTCCGGCGGCGTGGGGGCGGGGGCCGAGGTCGGGGCGGGATCGGTCACTTCCGGCGCGACGACGGGTTCCGCAGAATCTTCGGCGGCCGGCGCCTGTTCTTCCATGGGCGGGGCGTCTGCGTACTCGTCGCGAGAACCCGATTGGTAATCGTCACAGCCCGCCACGATCAACGCACCCAGCGTCGTGGCGGCCAAAACGAAGATCGAGCGTCTCATCAGAAAAATTCCCCGGGCGTCAGCCGTTGCAACGCCCGCGGCGCCACGTCGTTCCATAGCGCCGAAAAGGGCGAGGGTCATCCCGGTTCGTCGCGCCAGAGGGTCCGCGCCTCTTCGAGCGACAGGCGTCGTCCGGCGGGCGGTGCGGCGAGGTCCGCTCCGTCGAAGCGCGGGCTCGGGGCGGGCAGGCCGTTCAGATAGGTGGATCGCGCCCGATTGTGTGGATGGTCCGGCGCCTCGGCCAGGCTGAGGACCGGCGTGACGCAGGCTTCGCTGCCGGCGAAATGGGCGATCCAGTCGTCGCGGTCGCGCCGGGCGAACAGGGCCGCGAACCGGGCGTGAAGGGTCGGCCAGCCCGAGACGTCGTATTGCGGAGCCTCGACCGGATCGATCTCCAGCCCTGACAGAAGCGCCGCAAAGAAGCGGGGCTCCAGCGCCGCCACGGCGACGAAGCCTCCGTCCCGGCAGGTGTAGCAGCGATAGAAGGGCGCGCCGCCGTCCAGCAGATTGGCGCCGCGCCGATCGCTCCAGATTCCCTGGCCGCGCAGGGCATGGAACAGGCCGCCCAGCAGAGCCGCGCCGTCGGTCATGGCGGCGTCCACGACGCGGCCGCGTCCGGTGGTCCGGGCCTCCAGCAGGGCCGCCAGCACGCCGGTCACCAGCATCATGGCCCCGCCGCCATAGTCGCCGACCAGGTTCAGCGGCGGCGCCGGCGGACGATCCGGCTCGCCCATCGCATGCAGCAGGCCGGTCAGGCCGAGGTAGTTGAGGTCATGCCCGACCTCCTGCGACAGCGGTCCCATCTGGCCCCAGCCCGTGACCCGGCCGAACACCAGGGCCGGACGGCGCGCCTGCAGGACCTCCGGGCCATAGCCGAGCCGTTCCATGACGCCGGGCCGGAACCCCTCGATCACGGCGTCGGCCCGGTCGACCAGGGCGAGGATCGTCTCGCGATGGGCGTCGGACTTCAGATCCACTGGCACGGCGGCGCGGCCCCTGTGCAGGACGGCGCCCCCGACCTCGTCGAACGCGGCCGGGCCGGCCGCAGCGTCGCGGGTCAGGCGCAGCACCTCGGCCCCCAGGTCGGCCAGCATCATGCCGGCGAAGGTCACCGGCCCCAGGCCGTCGAATTCGAGGATACGCAGTCCATTCAGCGGTCGCATCCGCATTGAGTAGCAGACGCGGTCTTGACCGGAAGAGCGGATTGCAACAGAAGGCGCCCTTCGACGGTTTGGGCCTAGTCCCGAACGTCGCGCGGTGCGTCCTTAGCTCAGTTGGTTAGAGCATCTGACTTTTAATCAGAGGGTCCTCGGTTCGAGCCCGAGAGGACGTACCATTTTCTCCCTTCTGGAGACGCCGTGAGCCAGCCGGTCTTCTTCGCGGTCGAGACGGGCGGGACCAAGATCGTCTGGCGGATCGCCGATGCGGCGGGGGCGGTGCTGGACCAGGGCCGGTTCGCCACCGGACGACCCGAGGCGGCGGTCGAGGCCCTGATCGAGGCGGCGGACGGCCGATCCATCGCGGGGCTGGGGGTGGCCAGTTTCGGTCCTCTGATGGTCGATCCGGCTTCGGCCGACCGCGGCCTGATGCTGGCGACGCCCAAGCCCGGCTGGGCCGGTTTCAATCTGTCGAAGAGCCTGGCCGATCATTTCGGCGCGCCGTTCGCCGTGGATACGGACGTCAACGCCGCCGCGGTCGCCGAGGCGCGGCTGGGCGCCGGGCGGGGCGCGCGGGCTGTCGCCTATGTCACCGTCGGCACCGGGATTGGCGGCGGTCTGTGCGTCGACGGGCGAACGCTGAAGGGCGGGCTGCATCCGGAGATCGGCCATCTGTCGGTCCGGCGGGGCGAGGGCGACGCCCAGCCCAGCGCCTGCGCCTTCCATCCCGATTGCGTGGAAGGTCTGGCGGCCGGGCCGGCGGTCCAGGCGAGGCTGGCGGGACGCAGGCTGGAAGACGCCGACGAGATTCGGGCCTGGGTGGCCGATTATCTGGGGCAGCTGGTCGCCGGCCTGCTGTTCGCCTGGGCGCCGGACCGAATCGTCTTCGGCGGCGGGGTCATGTCCACGCCGGGGCTGATCGCGGAGGTCGAGGTGGCGGCGCGTCGGCGGGTCAATGGCTATGGTCCGGCGGTCCTGATGGGCGACAGCGGGTTCCTGGTCGCGGCGGCGCTGGAAAATGCGGGCCTGGACGGCGCCATGCTGATGGCGAGAGGGCTGCGAGCCTGAAGTCACGCCTTGGGCTTTGCCGTAAAAAAAGCGACATTTCGGCGATAGATAATCCGTAGGGACCCTGATTGCGGATCTGATCCTGTTAGGGCTACCAATAGGACAAACAAAAAAAGCCCTAGGGAGCGGATATGAGACACGACCACGACCACGAGTTCGACTTCGCGGGAGGCTTGGCGCTGGGACTGTTGTTCAGCGGCCTGGCCTGGGGCGTTATGGTCGTGGCCCTGTCTCGGATGTTTTGATCGGAGCGGCTTCGTGGTCTAAGGGCCGGATGAAGCCGATACCCTTGCTTGCCGTCGCGGCCGTCCTCTTGTCCGGTTGCAACGCCGGTCGTTCCGCCATGGGCGGGGCCGAGCAGATCGGCGCCGGACTGGGCGAGGCGGTCACGGCGCCGCTGGACGATTTCAACCTGCGCCGCGAGTTGATTCCGACCGTGCTGCTGCAGGCCGAGGCCAATCCCTATGATCTGCGCAATCTGAACCAGTGCACCACGATCGGAGCCGAGGTGGCGAGGCTGGACGAGGCGCTGGGCCCCGACACGGACGAGCCGCCGCGCCAGGACGGCGCCTACGCCAGCGAGCGGGCCGCCGATGCTGCGGCGCGGGCGACGCTGGATGCGATCCGCGGCACGACGACCGATTTCATTCCCGGCCGCAGCTGGATTCGTCGCCTGAGCGGCGCCGAGCAGCACAGCCGCCATGTCCAGTCGGCCATCCAGGCGGGTCGGATGCGCCGCGCCTTCCTGAAGGGAATCGGCATGCAGCGGAACTGCGCCCCGCCGGCGGCGCCCAGCTGGTTCCGGCCGCGGCGCTAGGGAGCCGCCTCTAGCCGTTCGACACATGCCGGGCATGGAAGTCGCGGCGGAACTGTTCGAACCGGCCCTCGGCGATGGCGGCGCGCATGGCCGCGGTCAGGGCCTGGTAGAAGGCGATATTGTGCCAGCTGAGCAGCACCTTGCCGAGGATCTCGTCGGCCCGGATCAGGTGATGCAGATAGGCCTTGGAATAGGCGGATGACGGCCCGTCGATGGTCGGGTCCAACGGGTCCTGGTCCTCGGCGAACCGGGCGTTCTTGAGGTTCAAAGGCCCGTCCCAGGTCCAGGCCTGGCCGTGGCGGCCGGCGCGCGTGGGCAGGACGCAGTCGAACATGTCGACCCCCCGATACACCGCCTCGACCAGGTCGATGGGCTTGCCGACCCCCATCAGATACCGGGGACGGTCGGCGGGCAGCATTTCGGGGGCATAGTCCAGCACCTCGCACATGGCCTGGTGGCCTTCGCCGACCGCCAGGCCGCCGATGGCGTAGCCGTCGAAGCCGATCTCCCGAAGCTGGTCCGACGACTGGCGGCGCAGATCCTCGAAGGTCGAGCCCTGCTGGATGCCGAAAAGGGCCTGGTGCTCGCGCTCGCCGAACCGGGCCTTGGAGCGGGCGCCCCAGCGGATCGAAAGCTCCATGGCCTTGCGGGCCGCGTCTTTCTCGGCCGGATAGGCGACGCACTGGTCCAACTGCATCGAGATATCGGCGCCGATCCGGTCGGCCTGGATCTCGATCGAGCGTTCCGGCGTCAGGACGTGTTTGGAGCCGTCGATGTGCGAGGAGAAGGTCACGGCCTCCTCCTTCACCTTGGAGATGCCGGCCAGGGACATGACCTGGAAGCCGCCGCTGTCGGTCAGGATCGGCTTGTCCCAACCCATGAATTTGTGAAGCCCGCCCAGCCGTTCCATCCGCTCGGGGCCGGGACGCAGCATCAGGTGATAGGTGTTGCCCAGCAGGATGTCGGCGCCGGTCGCCGCCACCTGATCCACCGTCATCGCCTTGACCGTCGCCGCCGTGCCGACCGGCATGAAGGCGGGGGTGCGGATGTCGCCGCGCGCGGTCTTCAGCACGCCGGTGCGGGCGCGGCCCTCGGTCGCGGAAATCTCGAAGGGGAAGGGCATCAGGCGATCAGTCGTTCTAGCCGCTCGACCCGCGCCAGATCCTTGGGGCGGCCGAACAGGCGGTAAAGGGCGATATGGTCCCGGATATCGGGCACGAACAGCGGGACATCGTCGATGAAGACCCGGCGCCGCGATGTAAAGACGACCGGCCGCCATTCGGCGCCGTCGCGGGTCTCCAGATCGGCCATGACCTCGACCAGGATCGGCTGGTTCGGCGCGCGGCCGAAGACGGACGAGCGGAACAGGCCCTCGCCGGGATCGGGCACGACATGACCGTCCAGTTCCGCCAGCAAGGCGCGGGCGTCGCGCGGGGCGCACAGGACGTCGATGTCGGGCACGTGCAGATCGGTCAGGCCGTAAAGCGCCATGGCCGCCCCGCCGAAGATCCACCAGGGCTCGCGCAGATCGCGCGCGGCCTCCCCGACGGCGATCAGGCCGTCCTGGAGATCATCGGGGAGGTCATGCGGTATGTCGTCGAAAGACACGGTGCGGGGCTCTGTTTTGTCAGCAGGCGGCATTTAAGGGGTCGGGCGGCGGAAGGCCACAGGGCAGGTGTGCGGAAGCGTCCTCGCCGCTTTCGCGGCGAAGTTGGGGGAGGGAGCGGGACGCCGGGTCTGCGCCCGGTGAGATGTGTTTTGTTACCGTTTCGGCGCAGTCGTTCGTCCCGCGCGGTCGTTTTCCACGCGCCCTCCGGCTGGCGGCCCTTGCTTTCGAGCCTTGCCGGATCGGCGGGACGCCTTGCGACGCCTTCGCCGGGGCGGACATGCCGGTGACGACACCGACGGCGGTCCGCATCCGAAGCGCGCGGCGAGCAGAGGGCGGCATCCATCGCCGCCCTTAAGGCCCCCGGCGGTCTCCACCCCGCCGGCTTCATCGCTCGACCACAGCCCCGCCGCCGTCAGGGCGTGGATCCGACGCCCTCCCCATCGGCGGGGATGGGAAGCAGCATAGGGGCGCCGGGACCCCTGGGGCGTCGATCGGGGCGAGAAAGACGCAAGCGGTTGGAAAGACTGGGTTTGGACCAGCGTCATTGTGACAGTTGGGGCGGGGAAGGTCGTCGTTTGCGTCGGTGGGGCGTCAAGAGCCCCTCCACCCCCGCGCAAGGGGCGCGGCGGTCCCCCTCCCCGCAGAGCGGGGAGGAGACGGTGGGGCGGCGAGGTCTGTCTCCTCCCCACATCGTGGGGAGGTGGCTCGGAGCGAAGCGGAGAGACGGAGGGGTTCTAAACCGCGTCGCCGATGTGCGGGCGCGATGAAAGATGGGGCGGGGCGCGTTGCTCGACTCCGTCGGGGAGGTTAGGTCGTCATTTGCTTTCGTCATTCCGGGCGAAGGGCCGCTTGGCCCGAAGACCCGGAACCCAGCGGCGCCGAAGGCGAAATCCATCCGCCGCACTATGTCCCAAGACTGAGTCCGCGACAGGTTCGCGCTTACGCGCGCCGCTGGGTTCCGGGTCTCCGCTGCGCTCCGCCCGGAATGACGAAAGCGGTGCGGGCGCGTTGCTCGACTTCGTCGGGTAGAGAAGGTCGTCATTGGCGTCCGTGGGACTTCAAGAGCCCCTCCACCCCCGCGCGAAGAGGCGCGGCGGTCCCCCTCCCCGCGAAGCGGGGAGGAGACGGTGGGGCGGCTAGGCGCGGAACAGCAGCGAGCCGTCGCCGTAGGAGTAGAAACGGTAGTCGTGCGTGACGGCGTGGGCGTAGGCGGTCTTCATCGTTTCCTGCCCGGCGAAGGCGCTGACCAGCATGAACAGGGTCGATTTCGGCAGGTGGAAGTTCGTCATCAGCACATCGACCGCGCGGAACCGATAGCCGGGGGTGATGAAGATGGCGGTGTCGCCGTGGAAGGGGCGGATGTCTCCGTCCGCGGTCGTGGCGCTTTCCAGCAGACGCAGCGACGTGGTGCCGACTGAGACGATGCGGCCGCCGGCGGCGTGGACGGCGTTCAGGGCGGCGGCGGTCTCGGCGGACACTTCGCCCCATTCGCTGTGCATCCTGTGGTCGGCCAGGTCATCGACCTTGACCGGCAGGAAGGTGCCGGCGCCGACATGCAGGGTCACGGCGTGGGTCGAGACGCCCTTCGCCCGGACGGCGTCGAGAAGGGCGGGGGTGAAATGCAGGCCGGCGGTGGGGGCGGCTACCGAGCCGTCGTGTTCGGCGAAGACGGTCTGATAATCCGACCGGTCGCGGTCGTCCTCGGGTCGTTTGGCGGCGATATAGGGGGGCAGGGGCATGACCCCGACATCGCGGATGGCGTCGTCCAGGGCGGGGCCGGACAGGTCGAACCGGAGCGTGATCAGGCCGTCCTCGCCCTTGTCCGCGACCGTCGCGTCGAGCCGCCCCAGGTCGCAGGCGGCGTCCGCCACACGCCCGAACCGGATGCGGTCGCCGGGTTTTATCCGCTTGCCCGGCTTCATGAAGGCGGACCAGACGTCGGGGGCGTCGCGGTGGTGCAGGGTGGCCTCGACGGCGACGGTCAGGGTCTCGCCGTCCGGGCCGGGGCGGGTGCGGACGCCCGACAGACGGGCGGGGATGACGCGGGTGTCGTTGAACACCAGGGCGTCGCCGGGCTGGAGGAAGTCGGGCAGGTCCCGAATGACGCGGTCGTCCAGCGCGCCGGTCTTCACCACCAGCAGCCGTGCGGAATCGCGCGGATCGGCGGGGCGCAGGGCGATGCGGTCTTCGGGCAGGTGGAAGTCGAAATCGGCGGTCTTCATCAGGCGGGGCAAAGGCCACGCGGGGGCCGGAGGGTCAAGAGGCAGGGGAGGCCGGCGCCAGGTCCGGCGCGTCGGGCGGCGGGGGATTGCGCGACAGGTCGGCGATCAGGGTGTTCATCTCGGCGATCTCACGCACCTGGGTCCTGGCGATGCCGTCGGCCAGTTCGCGGACGCGCGGGTCGCGAATATGGGCTCGCTCGCTGGTCATGATGGCGATGGAGTGGTGGGGGATCATCGCCTTCATATAGGCGACGTCGCCGATGACGGCCTGGCTTCGAACCAGCCACAGCGAACCGGCGAACACAACGAGCGCGCCGGCGATGATGAGCTGGTTCCATCGTGGCTTCGCATACATGGACCACATGAACCCCATCATGATCGCGGCCATGACCGCCCCCATCAGCAGGGCCATGTAGAGGCGGGTCTCGCTGAACCGGACGTGTTCGATCTGGTAGGTGTTCAGGAACATCAGGCCGTACATGACGACGGTGGAGACGGCGATCATCGCGGCGAAGCGGCGGTAGCTCATGGCGGTTCATGGGGTTGTTTGGCGTTCCAAACTTAATGCGGGGCGGCCGGTACCGATCCCACGCAAGCCCGTTCGCGACTGAACCGTCCCCCCGGTTCGGTGTTGAAGCGGGATGAAAATCCTCGACCTGCTTCCCTCCGTCCTCATCGGCGCCGTCGCCAGCGCCCGGTCCATGACCCCGATGGCCGCCATAGCCGGGGCGCGGCTGGCGCACCGGGACACGCCGGGGCGGCTGTGGCTGCTGAATCATCCGCTGTTCAAGTTCGGGGCCCTGGCCATGGGCGTCGGCGAGCTGTTCGGCGACAAGATGAGGTCGGCGCCGGACCGGACGGTGTTCCTGGGCCTGCTGGCGCGGGTGATGAGCGCCGGGATCGCCGGTTCGGCCCTGGCGCCGCGCGGCCGGGAGAAGCTGGGGGGCGGGCTGGCGGTCGCGACAGCCGTTCCCCTGGCCTATCTGACGCTGGCCGGCCGCAAGACGGCGATGGCGCGGATCGGTCAGACGAAAAGCGGCTTGATCGAGGACGCGCTGATCGTCGCGGCGGGGGCGGCGGTGGTCGGTCTGGCGGTGGGAAGACGCCGCTGAAACATTGACCCCGCGGGCCTGACGCGCCAAACCGCCCGCCATGCTTCAGAACCTTGAAACTCTCGCCCGCGAGGCCAAGTCCTGGCCGTTTGAGCAAGCCCGCAATCTGCTGGCGCATGTGCTCAAGAAACGGCTGAGCGATGCGGAACGCGACGCGGCGAAACTGCTGATCGATGCGGGCAAGACCGACGAGGCGCTGGCGACCTTCCCGGCCTTGCAGCGGCCGGTGATCCTGGAGACGGGCTATGGCCCCTCGGGCCTGCCGCACATGGGCACTTTCGGCGAGGTGGCGCGCACGACCATGGTGCGCAACGCCTTCCGGGCGCTGACCGGCGACCGTTGGCCGACGCGGCTGATCGCCTTTTCGGACGACATGGACGGGCTGCGCAAGGTTCCCGAGGGGATCCCCAATCCGGAGATGCTGCGCGAGGATCTGCACAAGCCGCTGACGGTGGTCCGCGACCCGTTCGGGACCCACGACAGTTTCGGGGCGCACAATAATGCGCGGCTGCGGGCGTTCCTGGACGGTTTCGGCTTCGACTACGAGTTCATGAGTTCGACCGAGACCTATCGTTCGGGCCGGTTCGACGCGACCCTGCTGACCTTGCTGGAGCGGTACGACGCGGTCATGGCCATCATGCTGCCGACCTTGGGCGAGGAGCGGCGGGCCACCTATTCGCCCTTCCTGCCGGTCAGCCCGATCACCGGCCATGTGCTGCAGGTCCCGACGCTGGCCCGCGATGTCGACAAGGGGACGATCACCTTCGAGGACCCGGCCGGCGAGCCGGGCAACCGCACCGAGGTTCCTGTCACCGGCGGCCATGTGAAGCTGCAGTGGAAACCAGACTGGGCCATGCGCTGGGTCGCTCTGGACGTCGATTACGAGATGTCGGGCAAGGACCTGATCGAAAGCGTGCGCGAGAGCTCGAAGGTCTGCCGCGCCCTGGGCGGCACCCCGCCGGAGGGGTTCAACTACGAGCTCTTCCTCGATATCGAGGGCAAGAAGATCTCCAAGTCCAAGGGCAATGGTCTGACGATGGAGGAGTGGCTGCGCTACGGCACGCCCGAGAGCCTGAGCTGGTATATGTTCCAGTCGCCGAAGTCGGCCAAGTCGCTGCACTTCAACGTCATTCCGCGCGCCATCGACGACTATCTGGCCTTCATCGAAGCCTACAAGACCCAGGAGCCGGCCAAGCGGATCGACAACGCCGTCTGGTCGATCCACGCTGGCGATCCGCCGACCCATACGTCGCCGGTGTCCTTCGCGCTGCTGCTGAACCTGGTGGGGGTGGCCAACGCCTCGACCAAGGACCAGCTGTGGGCCTATTTCGCCAAATATCTGCCCGAGGCGACGCCCGAGAACGAGCCGCTGCTGGACCGGCTGATGGACCATGCGCTGCATTATTACGAGGACTTCGTGAAGCCCTCGAAGTCGTACCGCCTGCCGGACGACAAGGAGAAGGCGGCCCTGCTGGATCTGGCGGAACGGCTGAAGGCTCTGCCGGCGGATACGACCGACGGCGAGCTGATTCAGAACGAGGTCTATGCGGTCGGCAAGGCGCATGAGTTCGAGCCGCTGCGGGCCTGGTTCGGGGCGCTGTACGAGGTGCTGCTGGGCGCCTCGCAGGGGCCGCGGTTCGGGTCTTTCGCGGCCATCTATGGTCTGGCGCAGACCATCGAACTGGTCGAGGCGGGTGCGCGAGGCGAACTGGCCTGATCGTCGCCGCCATGAAGATGAACCGAAAATAACGGCGAAGCTCCGGGAGCCTTCAGGTTCGGCCGGGCATTCTCCCTCTCATCGGCAAACGCGATGACAGGAGATTGAGCTATGTCGAATAAGTTTCTGAATACGGGTCTGGCCACCGCAGCGGCTCTGGCCGCCCTTGTGACCGCCGCCCCGATGGCCGCCCAGGCCCAGGCCAACGGCGTGACCAACTGCGACGCCCCCGGCGGGCGTCAGCAAGCCGGCGCCCTGATCGGCGCGGTGGTCGGCGGCGTCGTCGGCTCGAACCTGGCGCGCAACGAGCGCACGGCCGGCACCATCGTCGGCGCCGGCGCCGGCGCCGCGGCCGGTTCGTATATCGGCTGCAACCAGCAACGCACCCGCGCGGCGGCCCAGGCCAACGCCAACACCTATCGCGCCGGCACGAACCTGCGGATCCGCAGCGGCCCCGGCACCGGCTATCGCCAGTCGGGCAGCCTGTCGGCCGGCCAGCCCTTCACGGCCGTGGCCTCGCAGGGCGACTGGATTCAGATCGCCGGCGGCGGTTGGGTCAACGCCAACTATGTGACCCGCTAAGGGTCGCCTTCCGAAAGACTGTTCCGGCGGCGGGGCCGTTCACGCCCCGTCCAGTACCCGCCGCCGGGACTGTCGCAAGGCTCGCGGTTCGCCGTTGGAGCCGAAGCCCCGTCCGGTTCGCCGGGCGGGGCTTTTTCTGGGCCTGATTCTGGGCCGGGCTTCGGGCGAAGGGCAACCTGGAGCCGGTTGGAGGGTTAGGTCGGCATGTCCAGGCGAACGTCCAAACCCCCGATCCTTCGCAGCAAGCGCGGCGTCATCATTCTGATTATCGTGCTGGTGGCGATCTTCGTCGCCCTCTATGTCGGCGTCGGCGCGACGGCCTTCTTCAAGACCCAACCGCCGCCGATCTGAGCGGGCGTCGACACCGTCGTACCGCTATTGGCTGACCCATAGGATGCGCGCCATCCATTCGATCTCCCGACGCGCCACCACGCGGGGCGGATAGTCGGGGTTGATCGAGGACAGGGTTGCGGTTCGGGCGGTCAGGCCGGTCAGCTCCTTGGCCACCACCTCTCCCGAGGTCAGCCGGGCCACGATCCGGTCGCCCCGCCGCACGGTCGGGTCCCCGCGATCGACGATCACCCGGTCGCCCTCACGGTACAGGGGCGACATCGAGTCGCCGGTGATACGCAGGCTGAAAGTCGAAGCGTTGACGCGCGGCAGTTCGGTCTGGTCCCAGCCGTCGCCGACAGGCAGGCCCGCATCGTCGAAGAAGCCGTCCAGGCCGGCGCTGGCCAGACCCAGCAGGGGCACAGTCGTCGGCGCCGGCGGCGCATCGTCGGCCAGGGCGGCGAAATCGGCCAGCGAGACGCCGGTCGCCTGCAGGATCAGGGTCACGCTCTCGGTCGACGGCCAGCGCGGACGCGGCGGATCCCCGGCGCCGAACCTCTTGGACGGATTGAAACTGGTCGCGTCCAGCCCCGCCCGCCGCGCCAGCCCCGACGGCGACAGGCCCTCGCGCCGCGCCAGGGCGTCCACGGCCTTCCAAAGTTTGGCGTGCGACAGGGGCATGGACTTCCCGCAAGTGAGTCGGGAAAGTTTAGGAGAAGATGGTAGGAATTTCTACCTATTCATACTGGGCGGCCAGCTTGCGTTCCTGCCAGGCCCAGAAGGTGCCGACGCCGATGCAGAGGATGATGAGGTAGCTGGTCAGGTTCATGACCGTGTACAGCGACGCGATCGGCACGCTTTTCGTGGTCAGGATCATCACGTGGCCCATGACGGTCACGAGCTGCAATCCCGCAGCCCAGGTCGGCCATGACTGGGGCGCGCGCCATGCGATAGCCGCGAGCGCCACAAGCACGGCGGCGTCAATCAGGAACATGCCGATCGGTAGGCCGCGAAAACCCACGTTTTCCTGAACGACGAGGGACGCAATCCACGCAAGAAAATAGATGCCTGCCCCCAGTCTTTCGCGGGACCCACCCTTGATAAAGGCGAACAACGTCATGCCGACCATGAATACGGCCCCCACGACGGCATAACCCATGTTCACCATAGCAAATCGCCCCCGCGCTGAATGCACGGGGGCGACAGTGGACCAATTCCGGTTAAGCGAGAATGTCAGTCCGGTAAGCTTACCAAGAATTCACGCAACCGAACGGAGTTGAGCCGAGGCGCGAGTTTCTTTCGGGTCGAGCCAGTCGTCGGGTTTGCCGACCGGGCCGGCGGCGTAGGTTCCGAAGCCCATCCGACGATGGTCCTTCTGGAGCTCGGCGTGGCAGGCCACGATCGATTCGCGGGCGGCGGCGAGGGCGGCGATGGTTTCCATGGCCTTGGCCTGCGACGCCGTGGCGGCGACGGGCGAAAGCGACAGGGCGGTGCGGGCGCCGATGAAGGATTGAACCAGCATCGTCGCCTGGGTGATGGCGGCGTCGATCGCGTGTTCGGTCGCATGCAGATCGCCGGCGACGCTGGCGATGACTTCAGTCCGTTCCATGAGAAAGCCCTCAAAACAAGGTTTACAACGTGTGAAGTCTTAACACGTCTTAACCCTGTTCGATAGAGTCTCGTTAACCTTTTTTGCAATCTTGCGTTGAAGCGCCGCCGTTACGCGAAGGGCTGGAAAAGCCTAGGGATTGTCGAGCAGGAAGTGGGCGGTGAGGGAGGCTATGGGTTGGTCGCGCGCCTCCTGCCAGGCTTCGGCCTGGACGTGTGCGACGCGTCGGCCGGCGCGGCTGATCTGGGCGCGGGCGAAGACGTCGACAGGACGGCCCGTGCGCAGATAGGCCACGGTGACATTGATCGGGCGAGGCAGGCGCGGGCTGGGGAAGGCGAGGGCGACCTGGGCCATGGCCGTCATCTCCAGCAGGGCCGCCGTCGAGCCGCCGTGCAGGGCGGGCAGCATGGGATTGCCGATCAACCGGTCCGCGAAGGGCATGATCACCGTGATCTCGTCGCCGCTGACGAGAGTCCGCAGGTCCAGGAAACGGGCGTAGGGGATGCGTTCGAGCAGATCGCTCATGCGGCGGCTCCCCTGGCGGCGGGCGCGCGGTTCAGCACATAGGCGGATTGGGCGGCGGCGACGGGATCGGACGGATCCTCCTCGAACGCCCAGGCGCGCACGAAGGCGATCGTCGGGGTCAACCGGTAGCATTTCGCCTGGGCCAGAAGATCCGCGCGGGGCCGGGCTGCGCGCATATAGTCGACCCGAAGGTCCAGCGTGGCGATGGCTTGGAACTCCTCCATGGCCGTCCATACCGCCAGGCCGCCGATATGATCGAGCAGGGTGGTGACCAGACCGCCGGCGAGGACGCCTGTGTCGGGATCGCCGACCAGATCCTCGCGCCAGGGGACGCGAATGCGGGGCTCGCCCTCATGCAGGCCGTCGAAGGCGAAACCGAGGGCGCCGGTATGGGCGGAACCGGCCGCGAGCTGAGGCAGGATGGTGTCGACGAAACTGTCGTGCATGCGAACGAACGTCCGTTAAGCCTATGATCGTCTTACTGTATGGAGGGGCGACCCGACGGCGTCGAGAGCGTTACGCAACCATGATCCGACCCGAAGACCTGCTGCATCCCACACCCGCCGGCCTGTATTGCCCGCCGGGGGACTTCTACGTCGATCCGGTGCGACCGGTGGACCGGGCGGTGATCACACACGGCCATTCGGATCATGCGAGAGCGGGTCACGGCGCAGTGCTCGCCACGCGCCAGACCCTGGCCATCATGGCCGAACGCTACGGCCCCGACTTCGCAGGACGCGAGCAGCCGGTCGACTATGGCGAGGCCGCCTCGATCGGCGGCGTCGATCTGCGGCTGATCCCGGCCGGCCATGTGCTGGGTTCGGCCCAGGTCGAGGTCCGGTGGAAGGGACTGACCATGGTGGTGTCCGGCGACTACAAGCGTCGGCGCGACCCGACCTGCCCGGCGTTCGAGCCGACGCCCTGTCACGTCTTCATCTCGGAGGCCACCTTCGGCCTGCCGGTGTTCCGGCATCCGCCGGCCGAGGAGGAGATCGGGCGGCTGGCAAGATCGCTGGGCCAGTTTCCAGATCGCGCCCATCTAGTCGGCGCCTATGCACTGGGCAAGGCGCAGCGGATCATCCGGTCGTTGCGCGAGGCCGGCTGGGAGCGGCCGATCTATGTCCACGGGGCGATGGAGCGGCTGAACGCCCTCTATGAACGCGAGGGCGTCGATCTGGGGCCGATCCTGCCGGCCCGCGGCCTGCCGAAAGGCGCGTTGGGCGGGGAGGTGGTCATCGCCCCGCCGTCGGCGATCCAGGATCGCTGGGCCCGCAGTTTCGCCGATCCGGTGACGGCCTTTGCTTCCGGCTGGATGGGGGTTCGGGCGCGGGCGCGCCAGCGGGGGGTGGAGCTACCGCTGGTGATCTCGGATCACGCCGACTGGGGTGAACTGGTCGCCACCTTCGAGGAATTGAAGCCCGACGAGATCTGGATCACCCACGGCCGTGAGGAGGGACTGCTGCGGTGGGCCGAACTGAACGGCCAGAAGGCGCGGGCGCTGCGGCTGGTCGGTTATGACGAGGAGGACGAAGAGGCGGCCTCGGTCGGGGCGGACTGAAGCCGGTCAGGCCCGCCGGCGCGCGCGTCGAGAGGGGGAGGTTTCGGCTTGTCCGCCGGTTTCGGCTTGAACCTCGGGGGGGGCCAGGGCGGCGTTCATGGCCATGCGCAGGCGTTCGGGCTTGATCGGCTTTTCGACCACCGCGGCCATGCCGATCGACAGATAGTGTTTGGCGTCTTCCGGATCGGCGTTGGCGGTCAGGGCGACGATGGGCACGCGGCTGACGGGGCCGTCGAGGGCGCGGATGGCCCGGGTCGCCTGGACCCCGTCCATGCGCGGCATCTTGATGTCCATGAGGACCAGGTCGTAGCGGTTTTCCTGAACGGCCTGAAGCGCCTCGAGACCGTCTTCGGCCAGTTCGGAACTGCAGCCGAACATCTCGCACAGCGCCTGGGCCACGACGCGGTTGGTGGCGTTGTCGTCGACGATCAGGACATGAGGGGCGGACTGCAGGTTCAGTTCGGACAGATCGGAAACGTTCGACGGCGCCTGCGCTTCGACGATGGCGCGACGGGCGGTCAGGTCGAAGGCGAAGGTGGCGCCCCGGCCCTTGTTGTTTTCCGCCCAGATGCGGCCGCCCATGCGGTCGATCACCTGGCGGCAGATGGACAGGCCCAGCCCGGCGCCGTCGGGGCCGGAGCCGTGGACGAAGGGTTCGAAGATGCTTTCGACGCGATCTGCATCCACGCCCGGGCCGTCGTCGCGGACACGGGCTTCCATGCGAACCTGATCGCCGTCGACCCAGGCCTTCAGCCCGGCCTCGACGACGCCGTTCCGCGCGAATTTCAGCGCATTGCCGATCAGATTGTTGAACACCTGCTTCAGGCGCACGCCGTCGATGACGGCCGCCAGTTCGGTGTCGCCTTCGTAGCCGACCATCAGGGTCACGCCGTCCTGAGAGGCGCGCGGCTCCCACAGGGCCTGAACATCGTCCATGACGGCGCGCAGCGGGGTGGGGGCGGGGGTCAGTTCAAGCTCGCCGGCCTCGGCCTTGGACAGGTCGACCGCGTCCTGAAGGATGCGCAGCAGGCTTTCAGAGGAATCGATGATGGTCTGGACATGCGTCTGGGCCGTGTCGTTCAGCGGCTGGCGGCGCAGGAGTTCGGCGACGGCCAGCACACCGTTCATCGGCGTGCGCAGTTCGTGGCTCATGATGGCCAGGAACTGGCTCTTGGCGCGGGCGGCGGCGATGGCCTGGGCGCGGGTGTCGTTGAGGAGGGCGGCCTGGTCGGCCATCTGGGCGTCGTGGGCGCGCTGGCGATCCGTCGCGACCTTGAGCAGGGTCGCGACAGTGCCGACCCCGTGATAGCGGCCGTTCTTGGTGACGATGAAGCCGCGCAACAGGGCTGCGGCTCCGCCCTTCAGCATGATGTCGCAGAAAGCGTCCACCTCGACGTCGCCTTCAACCACCGCCGGCTCGGGGTCCATGGCGAAACTGATCGGGCGACCATCGTAGAGGGCATGACCGAAACGGCCGGCGATTTTCTGAAGGAATGCAGTGCGTTCGACCAGCCCAAGGGGGCGGCCATGTTCCACGACCGGAATGACCAATACATCAGGCTCGCGTTCGAAACGAGCAAGCACCTCGCAGCCGAGCATCGACGGGGCGATGGGCTCCGGATATTCTGAAAGGATATCAATGGTCGGCATACTGCCTGGAACTCCTTACTCGATCAGAGCATGGACCAGGAGCACTTGCCGATTAGTTAAGCCGGATCAGAAACTTTTACCGATGACAACGGGTGTCATCAGCGGTGATTTGGCGTCTCCCCCGGGTCTGGTGTAGAAGGCCGCCCCGACCCATATGGGTCCCCATCCCTTTGTGCATGCGCGCGGCCGACCGGCCGACCGCAGATTCGTCATGAGCGTCATCCTGGAAAAACTCCCCACATCGGCTCTGGTCCTGTTCTCGGGCGGACAGGACAGCGCGACCTGTCTGGCCTGGGCGCTGGAGCGGTTCGAGCGGGTGGAGACGGTCGGCTTCGACTATGGCCAGCGCCATCTGGTCGAGATGGAGGCGCGTCAGGCCGTGCGCGCCGGCATGGACGCCGCCCTGCCGCAATGGGCCGACCGGTTGGGCGAGGACCATGTGGTGGACCTGACCGGATACGGCCGGATCGCCGAGAGCGCCCTGACCGCCGACCGCAAGATCGAGATGGACGCGCGCGGCCTGCCGACCACCTTCGTGCCCGGCCGCAACCTGATCTTCCTGGTCGCCGCGGCGGCCCTGGCGGACCGGCGGGGGCTGGAGGTTCTGGTCGGCGGCATGTGCGAGACGGATTACTCAGGTTATCCCGACTGCCGTCACGAGACGATGGAGGCCATGGCGCGCGCCCTGTCGCTGGGGCTGGACAAGCCGGTGGTGATCGACACCCCGCTGATGTGGCTGACCAAGGGGCAGACCTGGGCGCTGGCCGAGCGGATCGGGGGCGCGCCCCTGGTCGAACTGATCATTGAGGACAGCCACACCTGCTATCAGGGCGACCGGACGCACCGCCACGCCTGGGGCTATGGCTGCGGCGAATGCCCGGCCTGCGAACTGCGTGCGGCGGGGTATGAAGATTGGGTCGCAAGTCGGTGACCTATTCGGCCAAGGAAGTCTTTCTGACGGTGCAGGGCGAGGGTGGACAGGCGGGGCGGCCCGCCGTCTTCCTGCGCTTCGCCGGCTGCAATCTGTGGAGCGGGCGCGAGCAGGATCGGGCGACCGCCGTCTGCAGCTTCTGCGACACGGATTTTGTCGGCGTGGACGGCGACGGGGGCGGCAAGTTCGCGACGGCCGACCTGCTGGCCGACCATGTCGCGGCGATGTGGCGGGGCCGGGCGGGGGACCCGAAACTGGTCGTCTGCACCGGGGGCGAGCCCCTGCTGCAGCTGGACGCGCCATTGATCGCCGCCTTGCATGGGCGCGGGTTCGAAATCGCCATTGAAAGCAACGGCACCCTGGCGGCGCCGGACGGGATCGACTGGATCTGCGTCAGTCCCAAGGCGGACGCGGCGGTGATCCAGATCAAGGGCCAGGAGCTGAAGCTGGTCTATCCGCAGGCCAAGGCCCCGCCCGAGCGGTTCGAACACCTGGCGTTCGAACGGTTCTGGCTCCAGCCCATGGACGGCCCCGACCAGGCGGCGAACACCGCCGCCGCCATCGAATACTGCCTGACCCATCCCCAGTGGCGCCTCAGCGTCCAGACACACAAATATATCGGCGTCCGATAATGCCCGTCTTCGAAATCACAAAACAGGCGACCTTCGACGCCGCCCACCACTTCCCCAACGAACCCGAGGGCAGCATCTATCGCCGCATCCACGGCCATTCCTTCACGGTCGAGGCGACGGTGAGGTCCGAGACCCTGGACGCCGAACACAACTGGGTCGCCGACCTGGGCGCGCTGGACCGGGCGCTGAAGGCGGCGGCGGAACAGCTGGACCACGGCATGCTGAACGAGCATCCGGGCCTGGAACTGCCCAGCCTGGAGAACCTGTGCCTGTGGTTCGTCAAGGCGCTCCAGCCCGACTGGCCGGGTCTGTGCCGGGTGCAGGTGGCGCGGCCGACGATCAATGAGCGGTGTGTGCTGAGCCTATAGGCCCAACTGGCGGCGGATGACGCGCAGCGTCGGGTCTTCGGCCTTGCAGGCCGATCTGACCATACGCCAGTCCTCTGCGGACAGGGCGGGGGCGCCGGGGCGTTCGGCGGCGCGGGCCTCTCTGGCGCGACGGCCGGAGGCCGGGTGGGTGGCGGCGAACTCGGCCGCTTCGGCCAGTTTCTGATCCTCCATCTTCGACAGGCGGTCGAAGAAGGCGGCCATGCCTTTTGAGCTGAAGCCGGCTTCCTGCAGGAGCGCGCGGCCCCGTTCGTCGGCTTCGTGTTCGGCCGCACGGCCGTAGCTGAGGTCGGTCGCCTGACCGGCCAGGATCACCGCCTGTTGGCCCGCGCCGGAGCCGCCGCCGACGACGGCGTCGAGGATCAGGCCGAACCCGAGGCTGCGCCACACCGCCTGCATGACGTGGCGCTTTTCGACGTGAGCGATTTCGTGCGCGACCACGGCCGCCACCTCGTCCGGGGTTTCGGCCGAGCGGATCAGGTCGTCGGTAACGATGATCGACCCGCCTGGCAGGGCGAAGGCGTTGATCATCGGCGCCTGGACGGCGCGGACGCGGATGTCGAACGCGGTGTCGGCGTTGGAGGCCAGACGGTCGGTCATGGCCTGGAGGGCGACCTGGCCGTCCTCGCCGTCGCAGCGGGGGAAGAGGGCGTTCATCTGCAGGTCGAAGTTCCGACCCATGTTGCGCTCGTATTCGACCGGTGTCGCCCGGGCGAGCGGACCCGACAGGGCCGGGATGCCGAAAAAGACGAAGCCGGTCACGGCCGCCGCGACGACGGCGAGGGCCACGGCCAGGCGCCGCTCGCGCGAACGGTCGCGGCGGGCGGTCTGTTTGGCCAGCAGACCGCCTGATTGGGTCCAGTCCGTGCGCGAAACCACCAGCCGGGCGTCCGGTTCGGCGCTGTGCGACAGGCGGGCCTCGTTCGCCTCGAAGGTCAGCGCCAGGCCCTTCGACGGCCAGCGACGTTCCTTCTCCTCCGTCGATATGGTCACGGCCTCCGCATCGACGGAGACGACGGCTGGATGAGACCGGGCGTTCTTGCCGTCGTAGAAGCGGCCGTCCATCTCAGATGGCCGAGAAGCCGAAGGCGTCGGCCAGGCCTTCGCCCGATCCCGGGCCGCGGCCGGTCTGATGCGCCAGACCGACCTTGGCCTTGCCGGTCGACTTCAGCCGCTGGATCAGGAAACGCGCTGTCCGCGCCTGGGCCCAGGGCATGAGGAAGCCCAGGGTGATGATGATCAGGAACAGGTTGCTGACCGTCAGCCACCACAGGGGGAGAGCCTTGACGTCCAGGGTCAAGTCCGCGCCGTCCATCGACACCCCCTTGGCGATCGAGCGCAGCATGGCCGCCTGATAGGGCGCCCACACCAGCAGGAAGATCGGGGCGAGCAGCGCCATGACGCCGTAGACGCCGACGATGATCATGACGTCCGGCGGTGCGCCGGATCCGGGTTCCGGCAGCAGCCCGGCGTAACTGAAGCCAGCGATCACTCCGCCGATGACGACGATCAGTAAAACATAGCCCGCAACGGTGCCGAACCAGCCGATAGCGTAAGGACCATAGACGCTCTCGCTCTCCGCGCGACCCACACGGAAGGTCAGTTTGCGGTCTCCGAAGCGCAGGCCGTCCCACAGAGACGCCGCCAACTTGCGTTCCGCCGCAGGCCAGAACCAACCAAGGGTGAATCCCGAGAGCCAAAGATAGCCGAGGAAGCGGAGGCCGTAGCCGCTGGCCGATCCGGTCAGCCGGAAGCGGATGCCGCGCCAGGTCGTGCGGCTGGCCATGTAGCGGAAGGCGCTGAAGACGCCGAAGCCCCACAGCCAGTAGAGGAACATGTAGAAGGGGAAGATGATGACGGCCGCCAGCCCCGGCTGGTTGAACTGCACCGCGAAGACGATCAGCAGGAAGGGAAGGCCGAGCACGACGAGGGCCAGCAGGAAGCCGACGAACAGTTCGACGCCGCGCCCGGTGTATTCGAAGGCCTCGTCATTCAGCCGGACGCCGCTCCAGATGCGGCGGCGCACCTCGGTCTTGCCCCAGAACCGCCAGAGGGTCAGGGTCACGAGGTTCAGCAGGCCGTTCTTCAGGCTGAGGCCCAGAAATTTCGACGGCTGGAGCGTGGTGGAGAAGACCAGGGTTTCGGCGCCTTCGTCGGGATCGGAGATCGGACCCAAGGCGTCATGAAGTGGACGCGCCGGCGTCGGCGCGTCTTCGGTGATGTCGGTCAAAACGCTTCCCCCTACTGTATCCCCTGCTCTGGATATCCGCAGACAACGCGAGGGTGCAATCGATTAAATCGAAAGCGGTCGTCATTGCCGGGGCTGCAGCCGACGGAGCGCCTCAGGCGGAGACCCACTCCACCAAGGCGGCGCTGACCGCTTCGGGCTGTTCCAGGGTAGAGGCATGGCCGCAGTCGGGGATGACGACGAGGTCGGCGCCAGGGATGGCGGCGGCTATTTCTTGAGCGCGGTCCGGCGGGGTCAGCGGGTCACGGTCGCCGACCAGGACCAGGGTCGGAACCTTGATGTCTGCAAGGTATGGACGCGAGTCGATCCGCTTGGTGATTGCGGCCTCCTGGCGGATGAAGCCGTCCGGTCCGACGTCGCGGCCCATGCGGATCTGGGTGTCGATCAGGTCCTGACGGTCGCGATGGTCGGGATGAAGCAGGTTGGGCGTGACCTGGGCCAGGACGGCCTCCAGTTCGCCGTTCCCGACCCGTTCGATCAGCAGACGTCGCGCGTCGATCTGCTCGGGCGTGTCGGCGCGGGCCGAGGTGTCTAGCAGGGCCAGTTTGATGACCCGCTCGGGCGCCTGGCGCAGAATCTCCATGGCGATATAGCCGCCCATGGAGATGCCGCCGAGCGCGAAGCGCGGCGGGGCGTCGCGCAGGATGGCGGCGGCCATGGCGGCGATGGTGTCGCCCTCGAGCGTCGAGGCCACGGTGACCGGGCCGTGCGGCCAAAGGGCGACGGTCTGGGACGTAAACATTTCGGCCGTGCAGGCGAGACCGGGGATCAGGATGGTCGGGGTCATGTCAGGACCGTAGCACGAAACCGCCTCCGTCTCCGCGAGGGGCGAGAGACTTTGGGGCTCCGGCGATCAGCAGGTCTTGCCCTGGCGTTGGCGTTGTTCGCAGCGGCGTTGCTGGCGTTCGTAGTCGCGCTGTTCGCGTTCGCGGCGGGCGCGGGTTTCCTCGTCGGAGGTGGTGACGGCGTCGAAGCCCGCGCCGACGACCGCGCCGGTGGCCTTGGCCGTGCCGCCAACCACGGCGGCGGTTCCGCCGACGACGGCGCCGGCCAGGCAGGCCTGAAGCATCAGACAGCCCGTCGCGACGATGACGATTTGAGCGACGCGGAAGAGGGGATTTCGACGACGCATGAGAGACGACTCCAGAGATTTGGGATAGTCGCACATAAGGGTGAACGGAGGCTGACTTCAGGCGCCCCGCTGCGGCAGCAGTTTGCGCCGCTGTCGCGAGATCGCCAGCGGCGTTCCGTCGACGCCCCAGGCGGCGGCTTCGTCCACCGTCCAGCCCAGGCCCAGGTCCAGCATCCGAAACTCGAAGAAGGCCCAGCCGTCGGGCGCCGTCCGGGGCGTCGGGTCGGTCAGGATGTCTATGCGCAAGTCCACGGTGGTCATGGGCGTCGGCGTGGACGAGGCGGTCCAGGCGGGCGGATAGAGGGCGTCCAGCAGATAGCAAAGGCCGACCTCGTCCAGCGGACGCCGGTCCGCCATCCGCATCCAGGTGCGCTCGACGACAGGCTTGCCCGCGTTGCCGCCGAGAATGTTCGGACCGCCGTCGAACCGGTATTCGACATGCTGGGCGAAATGGGGCGACATGGGGCCGTAGATCGTGGCCTTTGGATCCAAACTCTCCAGCGGGGGCGGCGGCAGGTGCAGCGGCGTCAGCGGGGGCGTATCCGCGTTCAGGCCGTAGGTTCCGGTGGCGTGGTGGGTCATCCGCCCGTCCTGCTCGGCCTCGACCGCCGCATAGACGACATTGCGGCCGCCCCGCAGCAGCCGGGGGCGGAAATCGACCGGGTCGCCGAACCGTGCGGCCGACAGGTACTGGACCGACAGGCTGCGCAGCGGCGCGGTCAGGGCCAGGCCTTCACGCATGGCCTGGGCGCACAGGGCCGCCAGCAGGCCGCCGAAGGGGAAGCCCTTTTCCGGCGCCAGGCCTGACGGGCCGTTGGAGAAATGTCCCGGCACGGGCGCGGACAGGCCGCCGTCGTCCAGGGTGCGGAACGCCAGGGCGGCGTCGAGCGAAACAGGCGGGGTCATGGGGGCCATGGGCGCGATCCTGCGTCAGGCGAAAGAAGGGCGGAAGGCCAAAACGACCTTCCGCCAGTCATTAGGAACAAGGAAGACGAACCGGGAGGTTCGCATGTCCGTTGCCAAACAAGACTGACCTACTGGGTTCGGATTGGCAACCCTCTTGCCAACCGGCTGACGCGGGGTCACTTTCGTCGCATGGGACGCACCGCCGACTACAGCCGCCAAAGCTGCTCCATCGCCGCCACATTGGAGGTGATCGGCGACCCGTGGACCCTGCTGGTCATCCGCGACGCCTTCAACGGGGTCAGCCGGTTCGAACAGTGGCAGGAAAATCTGGGCGTGGCGCGCAATGTCCTGGCCGCGCGGCTGAAAAGCCTGGTCCTGCACGGGGTGCTGGAGCCGCGGCTCTATTCCGAACGCCCGCCGCGCAACGAATATGTGCTGACCGCCAAGGGCAAGGATCTGTACGGCGTTCTGGTGACCCTGCACGGCTGGGGCGCCAAACACGTCTATGGCGACACCGACAGCGGCATCGACATGATCCACAAGACCTGCGGCCACACCCTGACCCCCCGCATCGCCTGCGGCTGCTGCAACGAGATCGTCAAGCCGCGGGACATCCTGCTGACGCGGTCCGAGAACCGGCCGACGGTGGGGGATGTGATGCCGAAGGAAGAGGCGGCTTAGGGGGCTCGCTTGCACCGGCCTGCGCTTCTGAACTGGTTTGCTGATCTTCTCGGCGAACCGCCTCGGCGGGTTGCCGGTGGCGACCTCTTGAGGCCGCAACCTCATGTCGGACCGTTCGCCTATATGGCGCGGCTTTACGACCCATTGGCCGCCGGCGATCTGAACAGCTGGTTGTCCGGAGCGAACTGTTCTCGCAATGATTACACACGCTTCCTGGAGACCGCCGCCAACGGTCTTAGATTTGTGGGTCTCAATCTCTACGGCGTGATCCACAGTATGGATCGGTCGGTAGGGCCTGACGCGGGACAGCCTATAAGCATCGACTACGGAAATCTCATCGGAAGACCTGCCGGAATGGGTGAGGGGCAGATGGTTATCGGCGGAGCGGTCGGCTGGTCCTCACGCGGAGTTTTTATCATCGACGACCAGGGGCGGGTTCGATTGACGCATCACGCGGATGCCCACGACATTGCGGCTGAATGGGATGGTCTGGAGGCCATGCTGAAGGCCGAGACGACGCGCATAGCTTCGCTTCTGGATCTGACGGGGGAGCCGCTTTCGACATATACGGCTTTGATGCACCCAGGTGGACGGCGTTGGGAGACCGAAGCGGAGCCGTTCGCCACGGTTCACTAAGCTCAGAACGACGAAAGCCGGCCCCACCCTGCGGCGGAACCGGCTCCCGTCATCCCTTGACGCACACCACCTGACGCAGGGTGTGCACGACCTCGATCAGGTCGGTCTGGGCCGCGATGACCGCGTCGATGTCCTTATAGGCCATCGGGGTTTCGTCGATCACCTCGGCGTCCTTGCGGCATTCCACGCCTTCGGTGGCGCGGACGTGATCCTCGATCGTGAAGCGGCGCTTGGCCTCGGTCCGGCTCATGGCCCGACCGGCGCCGTGCGAGCAGGTGCAGAACGATTCCGCATTGCCCTTGCCGCGCACGATGAAGGATTTCGCCCCCATAGAGCCGGGAATGATGCCCAGCTCGCCGTCCTTTGCCGACACCGCCCCCTTGCGGGTCAGGAAGACGTCCTTGCCGAAATGCTTCTCCTTCGAGACGTAGTTGTGGTGGCAGTTCACCGCCTCCTGCGTCGTTTCCAGATCCGGCCAGAAGGCCTTCAGCACCCCGAGCACGCTGTCCATCATCACCTCGCGGTTGGCGCGCGCGTATTTCTGCGCCCACGACACCGCCCGGACGTAATCGACGAAGCCGTCCGTCCCTTCCGGGAAATAGGCCAAGTCCTGGTCCGGCAGATTGATGTGCCAGCGGCGCATCTCGTGCTTGGCCCGTTCGATGAAATAGGTCCCGAACCGGTTACCCACGCCGCGCGAACCAGAGTGCAGCATCACCCAGACATCGCCCGCTTCGTCGAGGCACAGCTCGATGAAGTGGTTGCCCGTACCCAGGGTGCCCAGGTGGCCGAAGCCGCGCGGGTGCGCCGCCTTGGGGTGTTTTTCCACCACGGCGTCATAACCCGCCTTCAGATCGGCCCAGCGGGTGACCGCCGAGGCCGGCGGCTCGATGGCCCAGGCGCCCTTGTCGTTGCGCCCGCCGTTGTCGGTGCGGCCGTGCGGAACGGCCGCCTCGATGGCGGAGCGGATCGCCGACAGGTCATCCGGCAGATGTTCGGCGCGGATCGAGGTCCGCACCGCCATCATGCCGCAGCCGATGTCCACACCCACGGCGGCGGGGATGATGGCCCCCACGGTCGGGATCACCGAGCCCACAGTCGCGCCCATGCCCCAGTGCACGTCCGGCATGACCGCGACGTGTTTGTGGATGAACGGCAGCGACGCCACGTTCTTCAGCTGTTTCAGCGCCGCATCCTCGATGGGCACGCCTCTGGTCCAGGCCTTGATCGGCACATGGTCCGGGGTTTCAATCACGTCATAGCCACGCATGGCGGACGTCTCCTTTTCTGGCTGTGATCCTTCTGGACCAGCGCGAAAAGGGATCCGCAGATGCAAGAAACCCCTCCGGCTGGAAGCAGGAGGGGTTTCTGGAAAACCGAAGTCGATCGACCCGTATCTCCCTATGCGCCCTCCACGCACACGCCTTCGCCCTGGACCGGCAGGCGGTCCCAGGCTTTGGGCGCATTCATGGTGACGTATTGGGTGGACATCGAAATCTCTTCTTCGGAGGCGCCGCTCTACACTCTACAGGTCGTGCGCACAACCTGCTGCGCGCGAAGAGCAGTCCGAGGCCCCGCTCTCCCTCACCCCTCAGGCGTGATGAACACCGGGTTGGCGTAGAACCACAGGTCGCTCCAGGGGTCTTCGCCGGCGGGGTCGGGCGTGGGCTCAAGCTCCGCGCCGTTCGTGCCGCGCACGCGGATGTAGCGGGGCGTGGTCGAGGCGGGGAGGGTGTGGCGGACGGTGATGATCTCGCCGTCGCGGGTCCAGTCGGCGGCGGTGAAGCGGCGCTCGACCCGGGTCGAGGGATTGTGGTCGGCGTCGCGGTCGGGGCGCGGGCCGGTGACGTCGCCGACGATCAGGTCCAGGCGGGCGACGGCGCTGTCCTTGCCCGAGACATTGGGGCCGGCGGGGTCGCGCAGGCGGATGACGACGACCACCGGCTGGTCCGCCGGGGCGGCCAGGGCGCCGCCGATGGTCGCTGTACGCCCGGCCGCCTCGACCGTGACGTCCAGCTCCGAGATCAGGTCGCCTGTGGTGACGAAGACCCGACCCTCGCGCAGGCCGTCCAGCACGTCGGCATGATCGCGGCGCGCCATGACATAGGTCTTGGAATATTCGCCGGGCCAGAAATCCACGCCGCCTTCGGTATAGTGGCGGTGCGAATCCGAGGTCGAGGTCACCCACCAGCGGCGGCCCTCGCCCAGCATCGAATCCCAGAAGCCGCCCAGCCGCGCCGTCATCTGGTCGAAACCGCCCATGGTCGGCGAGCGGCCGTAGATGCCGCGTATTCCATCGGCCTTGATGGAACCGTCGGCGTTCAGGGTCGAGGCCTGGTGACCCGGAGCGCCTTCCATGCCGACCGCGACGCGCGGGGCGGTGTCGTTCCAGTCGCGCAACTCGGCCGGATCATACTGGCCGTATTCGCCCAGGCCCGTCGCCGAGCGCGACGGGTGGTTGGCGATCACGACCGGTCGGTCGTTCAGGCCGTCCATGACCCGCAGGGCCTCGATCATGCGCGGCTCCTGATCGCGGGCGGGGTCGGCGGGCCAGGGCTCGCGCTTGGCGAAGCGGCTTTCGAGGTCGCGCAGGGTGTCGCGCTCGGCCTCGGTGCGGGGCAGGATCAGGCTGGAGTGATCGCCGCCGGGGGTGTCGAACTCCATGCCGTAGAAGAGCAGCAGGTCGGGGATTTCCCGCCGCGCCATCAGCAGTTCGGGATAGGCCTGTTCGGCGTTCAGCTTGGAATGGTTGGGGCCGCCATGGTCGGTCGAGACCATCCAGGACAGGCCGAAACGATGGGCCATGCGGGCGTTCTGAGGGATGGGATAGATGGCGTCGCCGGCGATGACCGGGGTGGGCGGGGCGTCCGGGTTGGCGGGGTCGGGCGTATAGCCGACGCTGTAGCGGCTGTGGACGTGGTGGTCGCCGGCCAGCCATGTGCGAGCCTGATCCGTCGGCGCCGTCTCACGGGGGGAGACGGGCTGGAGCTGGGCCGGGTGATGATGATCGTGACCTTCGTGCGCGAAAGCCGGGACGGCGCCCATCAGGGCGATCATGGACGCGGCGGCGGCGAGGCGAAGGGTCATGCGGGAAGATCCTGGCGGTTCAGACGTACTGATCTAGGGGCTGATCTAGGGGCTGACCTAAGGGCTCAGCGTGACAGGCTGACGACTGCGTCCTGCGACAGATCGGGGCGGGCGAACCGCCGCCGAGGTTGCTGCCGCTTTCTGGCAGCAGGTCTGCTAGGCTCGGTCCGTGTCCCGGTCCGAGCGCCTTTTCGATCTGTTGAACGTCCTGCGGCGGCATCGGCGGCCCGTCAGCGGCCAGATGCTGGCGAACGAAATGGGGATCAGTCTTCGGACCCTGTACCGCGACATCGCCAGCCTGCAGGCCCAGGGGGCGACGATCGAGGGGGAGCCGGGCGTGGGCTATGTGCTGAAGCCGGGCTTCATGCTGCCGCCGTTGATGTTCACCCCGGAGGAGGTCGAGGCCCTGGTGCTGGGGTCGCGCTGGGTGGCGGACCGGGCCGATGCACGTATGCGGGACGCGGCCCTGGGCGCGCTGGCCCGGATCGCGGCCGTCGTGCCGCCGGATCTGCGGGACGATATGGAGACCTCGGCCCTGCTGGTCGTGCCCGGCGCGCCCTTTCCGGTCGACGTGGTCGATCCCGGCCTGTTGCGAAAGGCGATCCGCACCGAGCGTCGTTTGAAGCTCTGTTATCGCGACGAGGCCGGGACGGCGTCGGAACGGGTGGTCTGGCCCTTCGCCCTGGCCTTCTTCGACCGGGTGCGGCTGATGATCGCCTGGTGCGAGCTGCGCGACGACTTCCGCAGCTTCCGCACCGACCGGATCGTCGAGGCGGAAGTGATGGAGGGCCGCTATCCGGCGCGTCGTCAGGTCCTGCTGAAGACCTGGCGCGAGATTCACGAAAAATCGAAGCCAGCGGAAGGCTGCTGACAGATATTGGCAGTGTCTCGGTCTAGATTTGTTCCTGCAAAACCAGGAGGGCCGCGTGACCGAGATCGAAGACATTCCGCTGAGCGTCGCCGACCCGGAGGCGGCTGCGCGGTTCTATTCCGGCCTGTTGCGGCGTCGACCGCTGGAAGCGGGTCCTGATCGCGCCGTTTTCGTCCTGGCGCCGGGGCGGACCCTGAGCCTGTGGCGTGCGGTCGCGCCTGCATCCTGGCAAAACGAGCGGGACGTGGAGTTCCGCATGGAGGCCGTCTCGTCAGTGGACGAACTGCACATCGACTGGTGGGATCGCGGCGCGCGCATCCTGTTGCCGCCGATGGACATGAGCGGGGGGCGAGGCTTTCTGGCGCGTGATCCGGACGGCAACCGGCTGAGGGTGTTCGCGGCGGGGTGAGAGGCGGCGCGCATCGAACGCGCGCCGCCCATCGGTCATTTCCGCACGTATTTGTCCAGGAAGGTCAGATAGGCGTCCTGGGCGGTGATGCGGTTGTCGCGGCGGGTGAAGCCGTGGCCCTCGTTGGGGAAGAGGACGTATTCCACCGGCACGCCGTTGGCGCGGACGGCGGCGACCAGTTCGTCGCTCTCGACCTGGAGCACACGCGGGTCGTTGGCGCCCTGGACGACCAGCAGGGGCTTGGCGATCCCCTCGGTATGGAACAGGGGCGAGATGCGGCGGTGGCGTTCGGCGTCGGTCGCGGGGTCGCCCATCTCGTCATACAGGGCGATGCGGTTGGCGCCCCACCAGGCGGGGATCGACTCCAGGGTCCGCACCCAGTTGGTCACGCCGAAGATGTTGACCCCGGCGGCGAAGGCGTCCGGATGGAAGGCCAGGGCTGCGGCGGTCATATAGCCTCCGTACGAGCCGCCCATTACCGCCACCTGGTCGTCGGCGACCCAGTCCTGCTGCCTCAGCCATTCGCCGCCGGCGACGATGTCGCGCAGGTCGGCCTCGCCGTGCTTCCTGTCGTCCATGTGGAAGAAGGTCTTGCCATAGCCGGAGCTGCCCCGGTTGTTGGCGCCCAGCACCGCATAGCCATGGTTCACCAGATGCTGGACCATGGCCGAATAGCCGCGCCGGGTCTGGCCGCCGGGTCCGCCGTGGACCAGGACGATGGCCGGGGCCGGATGGGCGGCCGAGGCGCCCTTGGGCTTGTAGAGAACGGCCGGGATCATCACGCCGCCTTCGCCGGGGTAGCGGACGATGGTCGCCTCGACCAGGACGTCCTCATTGATGGCGGGGTTCAGGGCGTGGGTCAGGCGGCGCGCCTGGCCGGTGGTCAGGTCAGCGACGAAGATGTCGGACGGCGAGGTGTCGGACGAGACGGTGAAGGCGATGGTCTTCTCGTCTTCGCTGAAGCGTACATTGCCGATGTCGCCGTCGGGCAGGCCGCTCAGGGCGACGGGACGGTTGGCGGTCGCATCCAGCAAAGTCAGTTCGGTCTTGGCGTCGGCGTTCAGGCCCGAGACGCGGTAGCGGCCGCTGGGCGAATAGAAGACGAAGCTGACGTCCCAGTCGGCCTGGATGAGAGGCGTAACGGCGCCGGTCGCCAGATCGTGGCGAAAGGCCTGCTGGAACTCGCCGTGCTGGTCCGTGCCGATCAGGACGGCCTTCGAGTCCGGGGTGAAGTCGAAGGCGGCGTAGGAGACGTTCCCCTCGTGCGGGGTCAGCAGCTTCGGCTCGCCCGGCTGGGTCAGGTCCGCCAGATAGAGGTCGTTGTTCGCGCTGGTCAGCGCCTTGTCCAGCACCAGCCAGCGGCCGTCCGGCGACAGGGCGGCGGGGAAGAAGCCGCCGGTGTTTTCGAACACCATCCGGTGTTCGTAGGTGGCGGCGTCATAGGCGATGACGTCGAACGCCGCCGCGTCGCGACCGTTGGACATGACGTAGAAGGTCTTGCCGTCGCGGCTCCAGCCCAGGAAGTCAGCCTTGACCTTGTCGCCCGGGGTCAGGTCGGTGACCGTTCCGTCCACGGCGCGCACGAAAAGATGGTTCAGCTCGTCCCCGCCGCCGTCCTGGCTGAACAGGATGCGGGCGTCAGTCGGAAAATAGCTGACCGGACTGACCGCGCTGGTGGTCGAGGAGGTCAGCGCCACGGGATCGCCCCCGGCGACCGGCAGAGCATAGGCGTTGAACACCCCCGTCTTGTCCGAGCGGATCAGCACCGACCGGCCGTCGGGCGAGAAGGCCTTGGCCCCGCTGTAGGCCAGGCCATAGTTGGTGGTGTCGTAGAACTGGGCCGCCGTATAGGCGGGCGTGGCCGAGGCGGGGCCGGACGTCGGCGGCGGAGCCGGATCGGCCGCAAGCGCAGGGGCGGGAAGGGCGGCCATCAAGGCCAATACGGAAACCAGGCAGACGGCAGTGCGCATCGGGAACCTCTCTCGTCAGGATTGTGACCGTAAGAGGCGACAGAGAACCACGACGGATGCAGCCTGTCGTGGATTTAATATAACAGCGCTAGGAAACGACGGCCGTCGTCTCTCGAATAAAGCCGCCGCCCAGAACGCGGTCCGGATCCGCCGGATCATAAAGCGCGCAGGCCTGACCCGGCGCGACCCCTTCCTCGCCCTTGTCGAACACGACGCGGACCTCTCCGTCGACCAGGGCCAGGCGGGCGGAGGAGGGGGCGCGGGTCGAGCGGACGCGGGCCAGGACGGGGGCGCCGGCCTCAGCCGCCTCGATTATGGTCGCTTCGTCGCCAAGCCAGTTGGTTTCCTCAAGCATGAGGGAGGCCGTCAGCAAGGCTTCGCGCGGACCGACGATGACACGGCGCGTTTCAGGCTCCAGCTTGACCACGAAAAGGGGCTCGCCGACGGCGACGTTCAGACCCCGGCGTTGGCCGATGGTGTAGTCGGTGATGCCGGCGTGGCTGCCCAGCACCCGGCCGTCCATATGCACGATCTCGCCCGCCTCGCGGCCTTGCGGGCGCAGACGATCGATCAGGGTGCGATAGTCGCCCGACGGGACAAAACAGATGTCCTGGCTGTCCGGCTTGGCGGCGATCTTCAGGCCCAGTTCGGCGGCGACGCCCCGCACCTGGGGCTTTTCCAGATCCGCCAGGGGGAAGCGCAGATAGTCGAGCTGGTCCTGGGTGGTGGCGAACAGGAAATAGGATTGGTCGCGCGAATGATCGATCGCCTTGCGCATCTGCGAGCGATTGCCGGCGACGGCGCGGCGGACATAGTGGCCCGTCGCCATGGCTTCGGCGCCCAGGTCGCGGGCGACGTCCAGCAGGTCGCGGAACTTGACCGTCTGATTGCAGCGGATGCAGGGGACCGGCGTCTGGCCCTTCAGATAACTGTCGGCGAATTGGTCGATGACGGCGTCGCGGAACCGGCTTTCGTAGTCCAGCACATAATGGGGGATGCCGATCATCTCGGCGGCCAGACGCGCGTCGTGGATGTCCTGACCCGCGCAGCAGGCGCCCTTCTTCTTCAGCGCCGCGCCATGGTCGTAAAGCTGAAGCGTGACGCCCACCACATCATAACCGGCCTTGTGCAGCAGGGCGGCGACGACGGTGGAATCCACCCCGCCCGACATGGCCGCGACCACGCGGGCGCCGACCGGCAGTCCGACCGCCGCCCGCGCCCTCTCGACCGCCGCATCCATGTCGGTGCGGACGATGTTCGGAACGGGGCAGATGTCTTCGACCAGGGTCATCGCGGCCATTTAGTATGTAACCGGGGCGATTTCGAGGGCGGACGACAAACGAAAGGGCCGCATCCGTCGCCGGATGCGGCCCTCGCCGTCTTCGGGGGAACCCGTCTTAGGAGCGGTAGCTCTGGATCCGCGTCGTGCGCAGACCCTGCATGCCCCATTTGTCGATGGCCTTCTGCCAGGCCAGGAACTCTTCCGCCGTCAGCCGGTACTTCGCCAGGGCGTCGTCCAGGCTGAGCAGGCCGCCGCGAACGGCGGCGACGACCTCGGCCTTGCGGCGGATCACCCACCGATCCGTATCGGACGGCGGCAGATCGTTCAGGGTCAGGGGCGTGCCAGTCGGTCCGACCACGTATTGTTCGCCTTTGCTATTCAGGCGTCGCTCTTGCAACATGGGCTTATGCCTCTTTCACCAACACCGTAGTGTCATGAATGTAGCCGCGCCCCGCTAAGGTCGGTTTAAGCGTCGTGGTGAAGGAACGGATAAAACTCGTCCCCCCACAAATGACTCTGTAAACCTTCCTTGAACGACGATTCATTGAAACTAACGCTTAGTTACTCGCCGATCAGCGTTTGATGTTAATCAGTTCGGCGAGCATTTCGTCCGCCGTGGTGATGATTTTGGACGAGGCGGAATAGGCCCGCTGCGTGGTGATCAGGCCCGTAAACTCCGCCGACAGATCGACGGTCGAGGATTCGAGCTGTTGGGCCTCGATCGTGCCCGCGCCGCCGGTGCCGGCCCCCTTCAGGTTGAAGGTGCCGCTCTCCAGGCTGACGGCGTAGGCGTTGCCGGAGATTTCCTTCAGGCTGTCGGGGCTGGGGAAGGTTGCGATGGCGACCTGGGCGATCCGGCGCATGACGCCGTTGTCGAAGATGGCGGTGACGAAACCGCCCTGGTCGATCGTGATTTCGCTCAGATTGCCGAAGGCGGTGCCGTTGGTGATCGTCGACTGCACCACCGAGGCCGTGTTCAACTGGCTGAGACCGCCGGCCGACGTATTCAGATCCAGGGTCACAGTCTGGGCCGCGATGCCCAGGCCGTCGGCCCATTTGACCTTTCCGTCGTCCAGCGGGTCGGCGGGGTCGATGGTGTTGTTCGGATCGGATTCCAGGAAGGACAAGCTCGCTTGTTCAGGGTCGTCGAACAGGCCGGTTCCCGCCGGCCAGCTCTGCATCGTGTCGATGTCCAGACGACCTGAAGGGGTGAAGGCGATCAGGCCGGTCTTGATCTGGCCATTGGAATAGGGGGAGCCGGTCACGACGTCACTGGCCGGAACCGACACGATTTCAGCATACCATTGGTTCGGTTCGGCGCTCTTCAGGAATCGGATTTCCAGATTGCGTTGACCGCCCTTGGAGTCGGACACCGGGATGTTCATCTTGAAATCCGGTTTGACACCCACGGGGTTGTCGTCGTCGGCGCTGTACATGGCCATCGAGTTGACCGAAGGATCATACTTGGTCTTGGCGATGCCGTCGGTCGCGAGGCCGATCTGGGTGAAGTCTATGTCAAACGCGGTGCCCGCCACCGGCGGCGTGCCGCTGGTCGGGGTGATGGAGAGCGTCGTAGCCGTGGCCGTGGCCGACCCGTTGGCGCCTGCGGTGGGGGTGAAGCTCGTCAGGGCGCCGGCGGCATAGACGGCCGTGCCCGTGATCTTGGTGATGCCGGTCTTGACCGTCACCTCATAGGTGTCGACGCCGGTGCGCTTGTAGGAAACGTCCAGATTGTGGGCGACTGGCGGTATGGCTGCGTCATCCACGCCGTTGTAGGTGTTGGGACCGGCTGCGGACGAAACAGCCTGAGTAGAACGCAGGTTGGCGTTGATCTGGACGCGGGTGGTCGGTTCGGCCGTGCCGCCGACTTGGCCGATATTGATCGAGCGAAGGCGCGACAGGTCGGAAGGGTCGGTTGAAATGTCGCCGTTGGAATCGACGGGCCAGCCCTGCAGATAAAGACCGGCGCTGTTCTTCAGATAGCCCAGGTTATCGACGCGGAAGGCGCCGGCGCGGGTGAACAGGCGGGTGTCGGTGGCGCCGACGTTCTCGGCCTGAGTCGTGGTGACGAAGAAACCCTGGCCGCTGACCGCGAGGTCGGTGCTCTCGGTCGTGCGCTGGAGCTGGCCTTCCTGGCTGATGAAGGACCGGGCGTTGGCCATGACGCCGCCGGCGGAATAGGAGCCGCCCGCGCGGGTCTGGCTGTTGACCAGAGTCTGGAACTCGCCCTGCGAGCGCTTGTAGCCGACGGTGTTGACGTTGGCGATGTTCTGGGAAATCGCCGCCAGGGCGGCGGAGTTGGCGGCCAGGCCGGACACGCCGGCCAGCATTGCGCTGTTCAAGCTCATGAATACGCTCCTTGAATGGAAATCATCGGGAAGGCGGCGGAGCGCATCATGCGGCCGCCTCCTCGGTCGGGACGTCCGGATTCTCCGTATCGTCGTTGCTCGGCTTGTTCGCGATCTCGTTCAGCGAAATCACGGTCGAAAGCGGAAGTATGGAATCGCCGATCACCAGATAGGGGGCGCCGTCGTACATCTCGACGCCGGTGACGCGGCCGCGGATCAGGGCCTGGCTGTCGACCACGGCGCCGCCCGCCCCGGTCGCCGAGACCTTCAGCGTATAGACGCCGCCATCTTCGGCGGTGTCGCCCCCGGTCATCTTGCCGTCCCAGGTGAAGTCGTGCAGGCCGGTCGTCTTTTCCGGAGCGGCGCCTTCCCAGACGACCTTGCCCTTGCTGTCGACCACCTGCAGTTTCACATTCTCGGCGTTCGCGCCCAGTTCGTAGCTCCAGGACGCCTTGCCGTTTTCCAGCGAGGTGGCGGTCCAGGCGGCTGTGACCTCCTTGCCGATATAGTTCGAGGCGTTGTCGAGACCGCCGGCGGACTGGGCGGCCAACAGGCTGGTCAGCAGGTCGTTCGTCAGCAGTTGCTGCTCGACGCCCGCCATCTGGGTCAGCTGGGCCGTGAACTCGTTGGAGTCGAGCGGCGACAAAGGATCCTGGTTCTTCAACTGCGTCGTCAGCAGGGTCAGGAAGGTCTCGAAATTCGAGGCCATCATCTGCGTGCCGCTGTTCAGGCGGCCCGAGGCGTCAACAGATGAAATCGCATCGGCCATGGGGTCAGACCCTCACATCGACGCGGTCGCGCGTCTGGGAATGGTTGGTCCAGGCGCCCGGAGGGGGCGTGACGGAGAGATCGGCCTGGTCGATCAGACGCGAAGCGCCGGCGAACGAGGTCTGACGCTGCTGCTGCTGCCGGTCGAACCCTCCGCCGGAGGACGTGTCGCGCTGGGTGAAGTCGAGAGAGTCGCTGGAGACCTGGAAGCCGGCTTCCTGAAGCTGGCGGCGCAGTTCGTCGGCGCGTCCACGCAGGTCGGCGGCGGCGGCGGGATTGTCGAAGGCCAGGCGCGCGGCCAGTTGACCGTCCGAACCGATCTCGAGGCTGACATCGACCCGGCCCAGATCCTCGGGCGTCAGGACCATGTCGAACCGGGTCGAACGTCCTTCCAGCTTGCGGGCGATCTGGGCGGCCAGATGCGCGGTGGTCTCGATGGTGGCGCGCGACAGGGAGGAGGCGCTGGTCGCCTGGGTCGTGGTCGTGGCGACGTCGAGGGCGCGGGTTTCCGCAGGCGCATCGACAGGTGCGGCGGGGTCCGAGACCAGGAACGCCGCATCCGCTGTCGCGACGATCCCGATCGGAGCGGGGCCGGTCTGAACTGAGGCTGCATCAGCGGCGGTCCGGCCTGGGGGCGGGGCGGCGTCGGCCATCGCGACGTGATCGGTCGAAGTTGATTGCGATCCGTTTTGGGCGGGTCTCGCCGCATCGGTCTGGGCGGACCTGGGCAGGACGGGGTGTTGCTGCAAGGAAGGCGTCGCGGGCTTGGCCGGGGCTAGGTCGGACCGCGGCGTCGTCGCGGCGCCGGCTTCGGAACCTAGGTCGGAGGCCGGGAGGGCGTCCGACACGGTCTCAGCCGCTGACTCCTTTTCGACGTCGATCGCCTTGACCGCTTCGGATACCGCCAGTTTCAGATTTGCGGCGGCGGCGATCTGGACCGGTTGGGCTGTGACCGCGGCCGGCTGGACGGCGACCTTGATCTCGACCTTGGGCGTCGCCGTGGGTTCGACTGAGGCCTCGGCGACACCGGCTACCGTCGTGGCGGGTGAAGTCGACTGCGAGGTGGAGTTTCCGGCGGGGGCAGGGGCTACGACCTTGTTAGTTGCGACGGACGAGCCTTGGCCCATCGCCGCCGCGGGAGACGGGGCGGCGGTTGCTGTCTGAGGGACAGGCGTTGTCGGATCGGTCGTCGTTTTCGTCGGCAGGCTCTTCACACCGTCTTCGGACCCCAGAACCTTGACGGAAGGAACCGGCGTGGCAGCCGTCGGGTCCGCCTCGGCCTTGGTCTCGATCGAAGGCGGGGTCTGATCCGGCTTGGCGGGCTTGATGTCCGCTTCGACCGGAATCTGTTGAACGACCTCGTTGATAGACGGAGCGACCGGTCGGGGGGCGTTCGCCTCTGCGACGTTCAGGACCATCAGGCCCGTATCGGTCGAACCCTTGGTCGCGACCTCCGTAGAAGCGGCGGACGAAGGCTCAGCCACGGTCGATGGCGTCACGGCGGGGACGAGCGAAATGGGCTGAGGCGCGGCCTGAACCGGAACATCCTGTGACGGCTCCACGACCGCTGGGTCTGCCGGATCGGTCTGGGCGTCGGCGTCCGGCGTAGGCGTATCGATCAGGAGCGGCTGGATGGCGTCGACCTCGACCTTTTCAACCGGGACGGACGCGGCCTCCGCGGCCCCCAGATCGGCTGCCGAGATCTTCAGCATGGACAGGCGGCCCGGCGCGCGATGAGGCGTGTCGGTCGGCGCCGCCTCGGTCTTCGCCAAGCCCTGGAAGACGTCAGCCAGTTGCGAGGAGAAGAGATTGGCCGCCTCGCCGTCCTGACCGTTCGGCGCAGCGGCGGGCGTTCCGGCGGGAACCGGAGGCACGGAGGCGAACATGGCGAATGCGGACGGCATGGGAGCGCAGGCGACTTTCAGGTTTGGGCGGCGCCTGCTGCGCCTGGTTCTTCATGTTCCCTCGTCGCAAAGGGCGGGCCAGTTTGTTGAGCGTTGATAACAATAGATAAATTCGAAAGTCGGGAGGGGTCTTGCGCCGATCATGGTCGTTTATTGCCGTGCCTTCGTAAGTTTTTGCCCGGCACGGAATGCGTCATCGACGTATCGAGGCTGTCGCATTTTCGGGAAGAAGTTTCGTATCGGACATATTTGGCCCGACGCTTGCGCACCTTGCCGGTCATGAAGATTGCGCGGTTAGCAATATCGTTGAAAAACAACGCTCTCCTTGAGCGGCGGCGGCGCGTGGCCGGGCAAGAATTGCGTGTTTCAGGGCAGAGCTTGCCGGGTGAGGCGAGGGAGACGCATTCATGTCGCTGACGTCCATCATGAATATCGCGACCTCGGGCCTGCAGACGGCGCAGGCTCAGTTGCGCATCACCTCCGACAATATCGCCAACGTCAACACCGCCGGTTACGTGCGCAAGGTCGCCGATCAGACGGCGGCCGTAACAGAGGGATATGGCTCGGGCGTCGACGTCGCACGGGTGCGCCTGGCGACGAACCGGTTCCTTCAGGCCGCCGGAATGAGCGCCAATGCCGACTCGGCGCGCCAGACGGTGCGCTATGAACTGTACGACCAGATTCAAACCCAGTTCGGCGATCCCAGCGGCGACGGCGGCTTCTTCGCGGGTATCGACAAACTGTTCGCCAGCTATGCGACCTTGGGCGAAAGTCCGACCTCTTCGGCGGCGCGTCAGGATACGGTCTACAAGACGCAAGCCTTGTTCAACGAGGCCTCCGGCATCGCCACGCAGATCCAGTCGGCGCGGCAGGAGGCCGATAGCCGTCTGCAGAGCGCGGTCGAAACGGTCAATCCGCTGCTGGAACAGATCGACAAGCTGAACAAGACGATCTCTTCCGGTTCGGTCATCAACCAGGACGTGACCGGCGCTCAGAACGCCCAACAGACGCTGATCAACCAACTGTCCCAGTATATGGACGTCAAGATCGAGCCCCGGGCGAACGGCGGCGTGACGTTGCGGACCGGGACCGGCATGACCCTGGTCGGAGAGGGACATGCGACGCTGTCCTATCAGGCCGCGGGCACCGTGGGGGCCGCCACGGCCTTTTCGGACATCATGATCACCGAGCCGAACGGGACGCGCTGGCCGCTGCTGGACGGCGTGTCTTCTGGCGAGATCCGGGGGCTGGTCGAACTGCGCGATGTCGATGCGCCGGCCGCCGCAGCCCGGCTGGGCGAACTTACGGCCAAGCTGGCCGACGAGCTGAACCGGGCGCACAACACCAACAGCAGCGTGCCGGCGCCCACCAGTCTGACTGGCCGAAACACCGGCCAGTCGCTGGACAACGCCCTGACAGGCTTCACCGGCACGACGACGATCACGGCGGTGGACAGCGCGGGCGTGATACAGGCCTCGGCCGAGATCGTCTTCTCGGGCGCGACCATGACGATCAACGGCGTCGCCGCCGATCCCACGACCTTCCTGACGACGATCAACGCCCAGTTGGGCGGGGCGGCGACGGTCAGTTTCGCGGATGGACGGCTGCAGATCGAAGGACAGGCCGGCAACGGAATCGCCATCGCCGACGACGCCACGACGCCGAGCAGCAAGGGCGGACGCGGATTTTCGCACTGGTTCGGGATGAACGACCTGGTCAGCACGACGACGCCGACCTTCTACGACACCGGCCTGACCCTGACGTCGCAACATGGGTTCGACGTGGGCGAGAACCTGACGTTCCGCTTCACCAGCGAGTCCGGCTCGCGACTGAGGGACGTGACGGTGGCCGTGCCGGCGGGAACCGGCACCATGGGCGAACTGCTGACCGCTCTGAACGATCCCGTGTCGGGCGTGGGACGGTACGGCGCGTTCAGCCTGGATGCGTCTGGAACCCTGAGTTTCAAGGCCTATAACGCCTCCGCCGCCACCACCATGAGCGTGGTGAATGACGGCACGACCCAGGACCCCTCGGGCGTGTCGATGTCGGAGTTGTTCGGTCTGGGCGGGACCGGCGCGACGCGAGCGGGCGCCTATTCGGTTCGCAGCGACATCCAGCAGGATCCCGGGAAACTGGCTCTGGCCCAGTTGAACCTGTCGGCCCCGGCGGGGACGTCGGCGCTGAGCAAGAACGACGGGCGAGGCGGCCTGTTGCTGTCCGACGCCGGCAAGAAGAACGTCAACTTCGCTTCCGCCGGCGGCAATGGCGGCGGGATCAAGACCCTTTCGGCCTACGCGGCCGACTTTGCGGGCGACATCGGCGCCAAGGGCGCCGCGGCCAAGACCCGAGCCGAGACGGCGACGGCTCTGGCGCAGGAGGCGGGCAGTCGCCGCAACTCTGCCGAGGGCGTCAACATGGACGAGGAGCTCGTCAATATGACCACCTTCCAACAGGCCTATAACGCCTCCGCCCGCCTGATCCAGGCCAGCAAGGACATGTACGACGTGTTGCTCGGGATTCTGCAATGACACGGGTCGCCACCTTCGGGAACTATCAGTCGGCGCTGCTCAATCTCATGAGCGCCCAAAGCCGCGCGGAACTCGCGCAGGAGCGGATCGACAGCGAGAAGATCGCCACCAACATGTCCGGCTATGGCCGGGGCGCCGAACAACTGACCAGCCTGACCTCGACAAAGGCGCGGCTGGAAGGGTTCATCGGCGCCGGCGAGAGCGCGGCGGCGCGACTGAGCGCTCAGGACCTGGCCATGACCCGCATCTACGAAGGCGGGACGGGCGCGCGAGAAGCGATCGCCGATGGGATCGCGGCCGGCAATATCACCAATCTGATGACCGAGCTCGGCCTGCAGTATCAGCACATCCAGAGCGGGTTGAACGCCGAACACCAGGGCTCCTATCTGTTCGGCGGTGGACGCGGCGACGCCGCGCCGGCTACGGCCAAGACCATGGCGGATCTGGCTGCGGCTCCCTCGACGGCCTCGACCTTCGCGAACGACGACCTGAAACAGAAGTCGCGCATCGACGAGAACACCCTCGTCGAGACCGGTTTTCTGGCCAGCGAGATCGGCGGGCCTCTGACCGACGTGTTCCGCAACATGCAGGCCTATCAGAACGGAACTCCGGTCGTCATCGGCGGCGTCACCTATACGCCCACGGGTCCTGGAACCCTGACCGGTCAGCCCGGCGCCGGCGTCGTCGCCTTTCTCACCGCCCAATTGACCCAGTTCGACCAAGCCAACGAGGGCGTCACCAACCAGACCGCCAAGAACGGCCTGGTGCAGAACCAGGTCGAAACGGCGCTGAACGCGCACGAGTCGCAAAATCTCGCTCTAGACAAGATGATGCAGGACAAGGCCGGTTATGACCCGGCTCAGGCGATCACCGATCTGCAGGCGGCGCAGGTGGCGATCGAGGCGTCCGCGCAGGTGATCAACTCGCTGCGCAGCACCTCGTTGCTGGAGCTTCTTCGCTAGAACCAGCCGTTGGGCGAGCAAAAAATACGGCTCCGCTGGACGGACGACGGGATTGGAACGTATCATGAACAAATGGCGCGTCTAGATCTTCGGAAAAAGCTGTCGATTCTGGCGGATGCGGCCAAATATGACGCCTCCTGTTCGTCGTCGGGGACGTCGAAACGCGACTCGGTCGGGGGCAAGGGCATCGGCTCCACCGAGGGGATGGGCATCTGCCACGCCTATACGCCGGATGGGCGGTGCGTCAGCCTGCTGAAAATCCTGCTGACCAACTTCTGCATTTATGACTGCGCCTACTGCATCAACCGGGCCTCGTCGAACGTGGAGCGGGCCCGGTTCAGCGTGGACGAGGTGGTGGACCTGACGCTGAACTTCTATCGCCGCAACTATATCGAGGGGCTGTTTCTTTCGTCAGGCATCATCCGCAACGGCGATTATACGATGGAGCAGATGGTCCTGGTGGCCAAGACGCTGCGCGAGGTGCACGACTTTCGCGGCTATATCCATCTGAAGCTGATCCCCGAGGCCGATCCCAAACTGGTCGAGTTGGCGGGTCTGTATGCCGACCGGCTGTCTGCCAATATCGAACTGCCGCGCGACGAAGCCTTGGCGCGGCTGGCGCCGCAGAAGGATGTCGGCGTCATCAAGAAGGCCATGAGCCAGGTGCGGCTGGGCGTAGAGGCGGCCAAGCCGGCGAAAGGTGAACGGATCAAGCCGCCGAGGTTCGCCCCCGGCGGGCAGAGCACCCAGTTGATCGTTGGGGCGGACGGGGCGCCCGATACCGAAATTCTGGACCGCAGCGCCTCGCTTTACGGCGGTTACGGCTTGCGACGGGTCTATTATTCGGCCTTCAGCCCGATCCCGGATTCCAGTTCGATCCTGCCGCTGTCGAAGCCGCCGCTTATGCGAGAACACCGCCTGTATCAGGCCGACTGGTTGCTGCGCTTCTATGGATTCTCGGCGCCCGAGATCGGGGAGGCGACGACGGGCGGGATGCTGGATCTGGCGGTCGATCCCAAGTTGGCCTGGGCGTTGAACCGGCGCGAGCAGTTCCCCGTCGATGTGAACCGTGCGCCGCGCGAGATGCTGCTGCGGGTGCCGGGCCTGGGGGTGAAGGCGGTCGACCGGATCGTGTCGGTGCGACGCTACCGGACGCTGAGGCTGGAGGACGTGGGGCGGCTGACCCGTTCAGTCGCCAAGGTGCGGCCGTTCATCACGGCCTTGGACTGGACGCCGGGCGGGCTGACCGACGCCGTAGACCTGAAGGCGCGCGTGTCGGCCGCGCCGGAACAGTTGAGCCTGTTCTGATGCGTACGGCGGTGCTGGCGTCGGAAACGGACTTCGACGGGTGGAGGGTCGCCGCGCGGGGAATGCGGCTGGCTGGGGTGAACCCCAGCGAGGCGAGGTTCCGGGTGGGCGGCGCCGAAGGGCAGGGTGGATTGTTCGAGGGTCTGTCCGCGCCCACGGTCCTCCCAGCGCCCTTTAAGACAGAGGATTTCACCGTGCCTGCCGCCTTCGTGGACCTGGCCCGTGAGGTGATCCTGCACCGGGCGGTGGATCGGTTCGACCTCCTGTACCGCCTGCTCTGGCGGCTGGTGGACGAGCCCGATCTGATGAAGGTGATCTCCGACCGGGATGTGGCCGAGGCGTTGGAGCGGGCCAAGAACGTCAGTCGTGCGGCGCACAAGATGAAGGCCTTCGTGCGCTTCCGACAGACGCATGATGCGCGGGGCGAAGCCTGGGTCGCCTGGTTCGAGCCGGCCCATCGGGTGGTGGAGAAGACGGCCCCCTTTTTCCAGCGACGCTTCACCACGATGCGGTGGTCGATCCTGACGCCGGACGGCTCGGCCTTCTGGGACACGGAACGGCTGAGTTTCGGACCGGCGGCGACGCGGGACATGGCGCCGGCCGAGGACGAGGTCGAGGAATTCTGGAAGACCTATTACGCCTCGACCTTCAATCCGGCGAGGCTGAAGCTGAAAACGATGCAGGGCGAGATGCCCAAGGCCTATTGGAAGAACCTGCCCGAGGCGGCCCTGATACCGGAACTGACGGCGGCGTCGCAGGTTCGGACGGAAGCCATGGTCAATACGCCCGCGCCAGATCCCAACACGCGTTTCAGCCGCGCGATGGCGCCGGACCTTCATGCGGCGCGGCCGGAGGCGGACAGCCCGCCAAAGACTTTGGACGAGGTCGAGCGTGGCGTTCAGGCCTGTCGCCGCTGCCCCCTGTATCGCGACGCGACCCAGGGCGTGTGCGGCGAGGGGCCCTCGTCGGCGCGGCTGATGATCGTCGGCGAACAACCTGGCGATCAGGAGGACCTCTCGGGCAAGCCGTTCGTCGGCCCCGCGGGACAGGTGCTCGACGCCGCGCTGGAGGAGGCGGGGATCGACCGGTCCGACGTCTATGTCACCAACGCCGTCAAACATTTCAAACACGAGCCGCGCGGCAAGCGCCGGCTGCACAAGACGCCCACCAGCGGCGAGGTACAGGCCTGCCGCTGGTGGCTGGACGCCGAGCGACGCTTGATCAAGCCGAAGGCGGTGCTGGCGCTGGGCGCTACCGCCGGCCTGGCCATACTGGGCCGCAAGCCCGCGGTGATGACGGAAAGAGGACGCGCCCTGGCGCTGGACGACGGATCTGTCGGCCTGCTGACGGTCCATCCCTCCTATCTGTTGAGGCTGCCGGACAAGGCGGCGCGCGCCGAGGCGCGGCGCGGGTTTGTCGAGGACCTGATTGCAGCGCGACGACATCTCGGCTGACCGGCGAACGAAACGGGAGCGGCCGCGTTTGGATCGGACCGCCAGCGTGGCGGTTGGGGAGCCCGATGGGGGACGCAGGTTCGACACACTCGATACGGAAAAGGGACGGCGAATGTCATCGCGCGTTGACGTCGAGCCGAGGCTTGACCATTAGGCGGAGTGGAAATCCGGCCGCTGCTCGCATGGATCGGTGCAGTGTGACGTTCGATCCGACTTCCGGGGCGCAATGAGCCAGACCGACTACGAGATTTCCGACGCGGGGCAGGGGGCGGCGAAGCTGCGCCTGATCGGCGACTGGACGACGACAGCCCTGGGGCGTCTGCCGCAACGGCTGGACAGGGACCTGGGCGGGCGCAAGGTCGAGAGCGTGGACACCCGGGACCTGGGCCGGTTCGACACCGCCGGCGCCCTGGCGCTGGTGCAGGCGTCGCGTTGCGGGGTGCCCCCGTCGGCCTGGGCCCATCGTCCGGAGGCGGGCCGAATCTATACGATGATCGAGGCGCTGGAGCGCCAGAGCGCCCCGCCCCCCAGACGACCCGACGCCTTCACCCGCACCTTCGCCAAGATCGGCATGGGGGTTCATGACTTTGGCGGCGAGGCCATGCTGTCGCTGGCCTTCCTGGGGCGTCTGATGGCCGCCGTGATCGAGGCCGCGAAACACCCCGGCGGCATCCGCTGGCCCGCCTGGGTCAGCCAGGCCGAGCGCGCCGGGCTGGACGCCATCCCGATCGTCATGGTGACGAACTTCTTCATCGGCGCCGTCGTCGCCTTCATCGGCGTGGACCTGCTGACCGACTTCGGCGCCCAGGTGTTCGCGGTGCAGCTGATCGGCGTGGCCATGTTCCGCGAGTTCGCAGTGGTGATCGCCTCGGTCCTGCTGGCGGGGCGGTCGGCGTCGGCCTTCGCCGCCGAGATCGGGTCGATGCGGATGAACCAGGAGGTCGACGCCATGCAGGTGATGGGCGTCAACCCGTTCCAGGCCCTGGTGGTGCCGCGTCTGGCCGCCCTGGTGCTGATGCTGCCGCTGCTGACCTTCATGGGGATGATCGGCGGTCTGTTGGGCGGATTGATCGTTTGCTGGAGCTCGCTGAATCTGGGACCGGCCTTCTTCTTCCAGCGACTGCTCGAGGACGGAATGATGGCCCAGCACATGATGGTCGGTCTGGTGAAGGCGCCCGTCTTCGCTCTGGTGATCGCCGCCATCGGCTGCCGCCAGGGCATGTCGGTGGCGGGCGATGTGGAAAGCCTGGGGCGGCGGGTGACGGCGGCGGTGGTGCAGGCGATCTTCGCCATCATCCTGCTGGACGCCGTCTTCGCCCTGATTTTCCTGGAGCTGGACATATGACCGAGGCGACGACGACCTCGGCGCCGGGCGCGGCGGCCGATGACCGTACCCCGAATCTGATCGAGGTGCGCGGCCTGCTGAGCCAGTTCGGCGACCGCACCATCCACGAGAACCTGGACCTGGACCTCAGGCGGGGCGAAGTCATGGGGGTGGTCGGCGGGTCCGGCGCGGGCAAGACCGTGCTGCTGAACACCATTATCGGCCTGAAGGAGCCCGAGGGCGGGTCGGTGAAGGTGCTGGGCTATGACCGCGCCACCCTGACCGACGGCGAGGCGGCGGACATCGAGAAGCGCACCGGCATCCTGTTCCAGCAGGGCGCCCTGTTCTCGTCGCTGAGCGTGCTGGAGAATGTCGCCTCGCCGCTGGTGGAGCACACCAAACTGCCCAAGGCGGTTATGTATGAGCTGGCCGAGCTGAAGATCGCCATGGTCGGGCTGAAGCCGGAACATCATCACCTGAAGCCCGCCGAACTGTCGGGCGGGATGAAGAAACGGGCCGGACTGGCGCGGGCCCTGGCGCTGGACCCCGAGCTGGTGTTCCTGGACGAACCGACGGCGGGACTGGATCCCATCGGGGCGGCCGCCTTCGACGAACTGATCCGCCAGCTGTCGGACGACCTGGGCCTGTCCGTCTTCATGATCACACACGACCTCGATAGCCTGTACGCCATCTGCGACAAGGTGGCAGTGCTGGCCGACAAGCGGGTCGTGGAAAAGGCCACGGTGCAGGAGCTGGAGCGCTCCGACCATCCGTGGATCAAGGAATACTTCCTGGGACCGCGCGGTCGCGCGGCCACCAAGGCGGCCTGAGGAGAGCCGAAGTATGGAAAGAGACGCACATTACGCCGCGGTCGGGATCGCCACAGTCTGCCTGCTGGCGGCGCTGGCGGTGTTCACCATCTGGCTGGCCCGGTTGCAGTTCAACAGCGACTACGACCTGTACGACATCGTCTTCTACGGGCCGGTCAACGGCTTGTCTGAAGGCGGCGAGGTGCATTTCAACGGCATCCGCGTCGGCGAGGTCACCGATCTGAACATCGACACCAAGCGCGGCGACCAGGTCATCGCCCGGGTGCGGGTGGACGGCACGACGCCGGTCCGCGTGACGTCGCGCGCCCAGCTGGAGCCGCAGGGCATCACCGGCCTGAACTATATCCAGATCACCGCCGGATCGCCGAACAGCGCCCTGTTGAAGGAGCAGTATCCCGACAATGTGGTGCCGGTGCTGCAGAGCCAGCCGTCGCCCATCGCCGAACTGCTCAGCGGGTCGGGCACGGTGCTGGCCCAGACGGTGGATGCGCTGAATCGGATCAACCGGGTCATGTCCGACGACAACATCCGCAGCTTCTCGACCAGCGTGAAGAACGTCGAGGCCCTGACCACCGAACTGGAGGCGCGCAAGGCCATCTTCGCCGAGCTGGAAGAGGCGGTGAAGAACGCCAACGCCGCCATTCTGGAATACCAGGGTCTGGCCGCCGACACGCGTCAGGTGATCAACACCGACGGCCGCCAGGCCATCGCCAACATCAATCAGGCCACGGCGGAGGCCCGCACGGCTATCGCCTCGGCCAACCGCTCGATCACAGGGCTGGAACAGCCGCTGGGCGACTTCGCCGCCTCGAGCCTGCCGCAGCTGAGCGGCACCATAGAAGAACTGCAGGAGGCGACCCGGTCGCTGCAGGCCCTGATCGACGAGGTGCGGTCCAGTCCGCGCGACTTCATCGGTCGTCCCCAATCCAAAGAGCTGGAGGTGCAGCCGTGATCCTTCGTCCTGTCCTTCAAATGGCCGCCGTCGCGGGCCTGGCTGCGGCGCTGAGCGGCTGTTCGCTTCTGTCCACGCCGGACCCCGTGCAGATGTACCGGTTCGGCCTGCCCCTCGACGCGCCATCGGCCGAGGGCGCCGCGCCCGCGCCGCTTTCGGTTTCGGTCCGCCGCATCGAATTCCCGGAGGCGACCCGCGACGACCGCATCCTGGGCGTCACGGGCACGGAAACCGCCTATATCGGCGGGGCCCGCTGGGTTTCGCCGGCCGCCACCCTGTTCGACGACAGCCTGAAGGCGGCCTTCGCCAATCGGGCCGACCGGATTCGGGTTCTAGGCCGCCGCGAGCCGGGCACGCCGCCCCTGGTGCTGCAGGTGTCGGTGACGACCTTCGAGGCGCGCTATTCCTCGCCCGGCGCGGTCCCGGACGTCATAGTCACGGCGCGCGCCCAGCTGCGCTCGACCCCGGAACGTCAGGCCGCCGGCGGCGCGATCCGGCCCGAGCAGGGACGATCGGTGGAGCGGGTCTTCACCGTGACCCAGCCGGCGACCGAGAACCGTGTCGCGGCCATCGTCGACGCTTTCGACAGGGCGACGCGCGACATCAACACCCAGATCGCCGACTGGACGATCCAGTCGGCGAACTGACCGGGGTTCAGGGGCAGGATGATGATTCTCATCGGCCAGTATGACTCGCCGTTCGTGCGGCGGGTCGGGATCGCCGCGACCCTGTACGGCATGGCGTTCGAGAACCGGCCGTGGTCGACCTTCGGCGACGGCGAGAAGATCGCCGCCTACAACCCCGCGCGCCGCGTGCCGGCCCTGGTGCTGGGCGATGGGGCGGTGGTGATCGACAGCGCCTGCGCGCTGGACTGGCTGGATGACCGGCGGCGCGTCACGGGGGCCGAGGCGCTGATCCCCGCCTCGGGCGTGGCGCGGCGCGAAATCCTCTATCGCACCGCGCTGGCGACCGGCCTATCGGACAAGATCGTGGCCCTGTTCTACGAAAAGGCGCTGCACGAGGTGCGGTCGGAGGTCTGGCTGCAGCGCTGCCGCGCCCAGATCACGGCTAGCCTGGAAACGCTGGAGGCCCTGCGCGCCGCCGCGACGACCGAATGGCTGACAGGCGACGCCCTGACCCACGCCGACATCGCCCTGGGTTGCGCCCTTCAACACGCCCGCGAGTCCAGCCCCGACGAGATCGACCTGGCCGCCTGGCCTGCCCTGGCCGCGCACAATGAACGTTGCGAGACGCTGGCCGCGTTCCGGGCGATCTACAAGCCGTTTACCGGCCCTGCGGAGAGTTAAGCGGGGCAAGAAAGTCAGGGTAGGCAGGGAGAGCCAGCGGATCCATTCAGGTCCCGGTGAAGGGCCCGTCCGCCGCCTGGTCTCGTGAAGGCAACCGGGCCATGACGCCAGTAATCGCGGCTTCGATCAGTTCAGGATCAAGCTTGCGGGGATCAACCCTTTGGACTGCCTGGCCGTGCCAGATGGGCTGGCGGGTTCGCGTGTCAAAGGCGTCCACCGCCAGCGTGCCATCGGTGTAGTTGCGGACGCTGAGGTCATGGGCGAAGGGGCCCCGTTGGCTGATATCCAGTTGCTCCTTGCCAGCCACGGTGACGATCAGCGTGATATCGCCTGGGCGAGCCCTGGAATAACCCTTTGCCGCCATCTCTCGCTCGATGCCCTGCCGGATGCGCGCCAGCGCCACTGGATTCATTCCCGGCGGCGGGGGAAGATTGACCCAGTCATAGGTGCGGTAGTGAGCGAACTCCGCCCCAGGCGTGGTGTCCGACGATATGCTGGGTCCGGTCGCACAGGCGCCCAGCGCCATGGTCAGCATTGTCAGTCCGAAGGTGCGGCGGTTCATCAGCTTATCTCATCCAGAAAACCCCCTGGCGGCCAGTTGGCCAGGCGGCAGGTCTTTACAACAGCTTCACCGTGACAATGGGGTGTGACCAAAAAAGGTTTGAGGCGGCCTCCGATCCGTCACCTTGACGGCTCAGGCCTCATGCGCCTGAATCAAGCCCGGACGAGATCAACGGAGCGGACTGACCCGATCTGACGCGTTTCGACCGTGGAAGCGAAGCCTCAAGTGACCCACTGGAGGGTCTCCGCCTCGACGGGATTCCTGTAGGGCGCGCCGTCGCGCTGGGCGCGGGCGAGGGCGGCCTTGGAGGCGAAGTAGAAAGCGGATGGACGATCGGGGTCGCCCGCGAAGACCAGAGGCAGGTGGGGGCTGCGCCCCTCCAGCCGTTCCAGTATGGCCACGTCCTGGCGCAGAAAGGTCCGTCCCCAGGCCGATAGCATGGGTTTGGCGAACCGCAGCGCGCCGATGGAGCAGAGGATCAGGTTCCGGATCACGACCTCATTCTCGGCCAGAGGCGTGACGGTCGTGAGATTGACCAGTTCGAAGTTGCGAGCTGTAACCCGTTCGAGCCGGATGGACGGCAGGCGGAATTCGATGCTGACCTTGCGGTCGTTCGAAACCAGATCATAGGCGGGGGTGGAGGCGAAGGCGTCCGCCGCGATCGCCGTGAACCCGTAAGGCGACGGCGCATAATTCTTCGTCTTGGTGCGACGAGGCTGGCTGCGCCACCACCACGCATCATGAATCATCGGCACATGGGCTGGATCCAGCAGACCCAGCACCGCCTGGTCGTAATCGGCGCGCGCAGGCGCTTCGGAATAGCCGATCAACATCAGGGGGGCGTTCGACGGCGAGGGCAGATCCGGCGGCGTGATCGAACCGGCGGGACAGGCCCAGATGAGACCCAGCCGATTCACCAGACGCCATTGACCGCATTCGGTGATCTGGACGTCGTCGCCCAAGACCCGGGCCGGAAGATCGATCCATTCGCCGTGCAATCGTGTGCGGGCAGGCGTCCTGGCGCGGGAGGCCCTGTCGACAGGATACCAGGCGTGAATAGGCGCGCCGAATCGGCGGTCGCCGGTCTGATGCGAAATCAGCCGTGCGCCGAGATCGGGAGGATCGGCCGGCAGCGTCTCGTGCAAGGTCGGCATATGACCGGCGTCGCCTATTCCCGCCCTCAGGCGCAAGGAAAACCGGGATATGATCAGCGCCCCCGCCGCGCCCCTCCGATCAAGGAGGATTGAAGGAGGCGACCCTAGCTGCCGCTTTGTGGTCCAACAAGGTTCAATAGACGGGCGGGCGGCACTCGGTCGCCCCCGCCGTCAGACGTGAGCCAGCGCCGCCGCGACGGTGTAAGCGGCCTCGGTCTTGGCGGCGACCTCGTCCAGGGTGACGCCTTCGGCCAGTTCGATCAGTTCCAGACCCGCGCCGTCCGGCTTGACGTCGAAGACGGCCAGGTCGGTGATGATGCGGCTGACGACGCCCGTGCCGGTCAAGGGCAGGGTGCATTCCTTCAAGACCTTGGACTGGCCGTGCTTGTTGGCGTGCTCCATGACCACGACCACGCGTTTGACCCCCGCGACCAGGTCCATGGCGCCGCCCATGCCCTTCACCAGCTTGCCGGGGATCATCCAGTTGGCGATGTCGCCGTTCTGGGCCACCTCCATGGCCCCCAGGATCGACAGATTGATGTGGCCGCCCCGGATCATGGCGAAGCTGTCGGCGGAGCTGAAATAGCTGCTCTCGGGGATCTCGGTGATCGTCTGTTTGCCGGCGTTGATCAGGTCGGGATCGACCTCGTCCTCATAGGGGAATGGACCCATGCCCAGCATGCCGTTCTCGGACTGGAGGGTCACCGTCATGCCGGCGGGGATGTAGTTGGCCACCAGGGTCGGGATGCCGATGCCCAGATTGACGTAGAAGCCGTCCTGAAGCTCCTGCGCGGCGCGTTCGGCCAGTTGTTCGCGAGTACGGGGCATTATGCTTGCTCCTTCTGACGAACAGTGCGCTGTTCGATGCGCTTCTCGGACACGGTCTGGACCAGGCGGTCGACATAGACGCCGGGCGTGTGGATGTGGTCGGGGTCCAGCGAACCGACGGGGACGATCTCCTCGACCTCGACGACCGTGACCTTGCCGGCCGTCGCCATCATCGGGTTGAAGTTGCGGGCGGTCTTGCGGAAAACCAGGTTGCCGCGTTCGTCGGCCTTCCAGGCCTTGATGATGGACAGGTCGGCGATCAGGCCGGTCTCCATCACGTAGTCGCGGCCGTTGAAGTTGCGGACCTCCTTGCCCTCGGCGACCAGGGTGCCGACGCCGGTGGCGGTGAAGAAGGCGGGGATGCCGGCGCCGCCCGCGCGGATACGCTCGGCCAAAGTGCCCTGTGGGTTGAACTCCAGCTCCAGCTCGCCGGCCAGATACTGGCGCTCGAACTCCTTGTTCTCGCCGACATAGGACGAGATCATCTTGGCGATCTGGCGCGTGCCCAGCAGCTGGCCCAGGCCGAAGCCGTCGACCCCGGCGTTGTTGGAGATGACCGTCAGGCCCTTTACGCCGGAGTCGCGCAGGGCGGCGATCAGGTTCTCGGGAATGCCGCACAGGCCGAAGCCGCCGGACATGACCGTCATGCCGTCGAAGGTGATCCCCTCCAGCGCGGACGTGACGTCAGCGTAGATCTTTCCCATCGCTCTCCCTTTTCACCGTCTGATGAATATTGCGGCGTCTTCCGCTCTTAGTCCGGAAGCGATCTTGCGGGCAAGCCGTCGCGACGACAATCGCGTCGCATCCGAAGATGGGCTTCGACCGTATTCAAACTATCTGAGGGGAGCGATCGATGAACCTGACCAATGTCGCCATTCGCCAGTTGCAGGACGCGCCCTTTCCGGATTTCGTCGCGCGTCCGGCGATCGACAGCCTGGTCACCGAGGCGCGCAAACGGCTGGATCGCGAGGGGCCGCACGATCAGGCCGCCTTCGCCCGCGAAATGGCCGAGCGGGCGATCGCAGAGCATACGGATGCGGCGAACCAGCAGCATTATGAGCTGCCGCCCGAGTTCTTTCGCCTGTGCCTGGGCGAGCGGCTGAAATATTCCTGCTGCCTGTATCCGACCGGAGCCGAGACGCTCGATCAGGCGGAGGTGGCGGCTCTGCTGGAGACCTGCGCCCACGCTGATCTCCAGGACGGGCAGGCGATCCTGGAAATGGGCTGCGGCTGGGGCTCGCTGTCGCTGTGGATGGCCGAGACCTATCCCCGCGCCCGGATCACCGCGGTGTCGAACAGCCACGGACAGCGGGCCTATATCGAGGCCCAGGCCCGCGCACGACGCCTGACCAATCTGACGGTCGTCACCGCCGACATGAACCAGTTCGACACTGATCAGAGGTTCGACCGGATCGTTTCCGTCGAAATGTTCGAACACATGGCCAACTGGCGCGCCCTGCTGACCAAGGCCAGGCGCTGGTTGAAGGCCGACGGGCGGATGTTCATTCACGTCTTCACCCATCGCGACGCCCCTTATCGGTTCGATCACACCGACAGCGGCGACTTCATCGCCCAGCATTTCTTCACCGGCGGCGTGATGCCCAGCCATGGGCTGATCCGGCAGTTTCCCGACCTGTTCGAGGTCGAGAACGAATGGACCTGGAACGGCGGGCATTACGCCCGGACCGCCAATGACTGGCTGGCCAATATGGACCGCAACGCCGCACGGATTTCGATCCTGATGGGCGAGACCTATGGCGCGGACGCCAGGCTGTGGACCCGGCGCTGGCGGCGGTTCTACCTGGCCACCGCCGGCCTGTTCGGCAATGACGAAGGCCGCACCTGGGCGGTCAGCCACTATCGCCTGAAGCCCGCCTGAGGAGGCCGTCGTGATCAAATATGTCTTCGCCTATCTGGGCGCCGGGGTCACTTTCGCGGTGATCGACGCCGTCTGGCTGACCACCATGACCAATCGCCTCTACAAGCCGGTGCTGGGGCCGATACTGGCGGACAAGCCCGACATGAAGGCGGCGGTGCTGTTCTACCTGATCTCCATCGCGGGGACGGTCTTTCTGGCCGTGGCGCCGGCGCTGAAGGACGAAAGCTGGACCCGGGCGGCGATCAACGGAGCGGTGCTGGGCTTCGTCGCCTACGCCACCTATGACCTGACCAATCAGGCGACCCTGGCGGTGTGGCAGACGAAGTTGACGGTGGTGGACCTGATCTGGGGCACGGTGCTGACGATGGTGTCCGCGACCGGCGGCTATTTCGCCGCGCGCTGGGCCGAGGGGCGGTTCGGCTGAACCGTCGTCAACCTGTCGCTCGCCTGACACGAGACCGGCATGGCGTTAAAGCGGGCCGTTAAGCTATAGGTAACCGTCTTTACGGAAGGGCGGGCGGCTTTGCGCACAGGCATCAACGGATTGACGGCGGCCTTGGTCGTCGGGGTCGTGATCGGCCTGATGCTGACGCCCGACGGGCGCGGCTGGCTGCGGCATCCGACGTTGATGCTGGGCGGGACGGCGAACGCCTCGGCCAGCCCGTCAGAGGTTCGAAGCGAACCGGCTCGGCCGGAACAGGTCGCGCAAGAGCAGGGCGTGGCCTTCAAGCCCGTCGCCGCTCCTCCCGCCACGCCGCTGAAGACACGGGCGGCGCAGGGACGGCTGCGGATCGGGGTGTTCGGGGATTCGATGGCCGACGGCCTGTGGACCGCCCTCTATCGCGACCTGAACGGCAAGGACGGGTTCCAGGTGACCAAGTTCAGCGAGGTCTCGACCGGCCTGTCGCGCTACGATTACGTCGACATCCAGGCCAAGACGGCGCGGCAACTGCGCGAGACGCCGGTCGATGCGGCCGTGGTCCTGTTCGGCACCAATGACGCCCAGGGCATCAGTCTGGACGGCGAGGTCCACGCCTTCGGCACGCCGGGATGGAAGGTCGCCTACGCCCGCCGGATCGATGATCTGGTCGCCCTGCTGCGGTCCCAGGGCGCCACCGTCTACTGGGTCGGCCTGCCGAAGATGAAGCGTGCCGGGTTCGACGCCAAGATGACGATCGTCAACGCGGTGGTGCGCGAGCGGATGGCGGCGCTGAACGTGCCCCTGATCGAGACGACCGGCGTCACCGCCAATGCGGCGGGCGAATACGAGGCCTATCTGCCCGGCGCCAGCGGGCGACCGCAGCTGATGCGGGCCAATGACGGGATCCACATGACCATGGCCGGTTATCGGCGCATAGGCGCGCCGGTGGCCGAGCGGCTGAAGCAGGACGCGGGTCTGGATGCGGCGGCGGCCCAGCCGCAGACGACCGGCTGACCATGAGCCTGGGGGCCGTGGGGGCGGCGTTGCTTATGCTGGAGATGCAGAGCGGGACCGAGGTCGCCTATGCGCCGACGCCCGCTCCGGCGCCGGGCGCGTCGGTCTGTCGGGACGGTCTGTGCGGCACGGAGGCCCTGAACGGATGGTTCGAGGCGCTGCGGGCCACCGAGGCCGGCGCCGCCGAGGCGCCGGTCCACGTCCTTCAGATCGGCGACAGCCATACCGCCGGCGACCGGATCACCGGGGCATTGCGCGCCCGGCTTCAGGCGCGGTTCGGCGCCGGCGGGCGCGGCGTCCTGCCTCCGGGCGTCCCCTATGCCGCCTATGCGCCGCTGCAGGTCGAGGTGGCGGCCGACGCCTGGCCGGTCTCGGTCGCACCCCTGACCGGCCCTCTCGGCGCGACGACCGCGCGAACCGGACTGACGGGGGCGGTCGCCGTCGTCGGCCCCGCCGGGCGCCTGACGCTGACGACCGAGGCGGTCGCCGCCTTCGACCGGATCGGCCTCTGCGCCGACGGGGGACCCGAGGCGGGCGGCGTGACAGTGTCGACTGCGGACCTGGACATGACGGCGGACTTCCGGTCGTCGACCTCGGGGCCGCAGTGCCGCACCCTCGACCTGCCCGCGCCGGTGCAGACGGCTGTCCTTCAGCCGACCGGCGCGATGGTCGTGCACGACGTCTGGACCGCGAGGCGGGGCGGCGGCGTGGTCGTCTCCAGCCTAGGCGTAGTGGGCGCGGCCCTGCGTGATCTGGCGACGCGGGACGAGGCCGTGGCGGCCGCAGAACTGGCCGCCTGGAAGCCGTCGCTGATCGTCCTGGCCTTTGGAGTCAATGATGGATTCGAAGAAGGCGTAGACCCCGTCGCCTATGCCGATCTCTTGCGGGGGCAGGTCGCGCGGTTTCGAGGGCTGGCGCCGGATGCGGCCCTGCTGATCCTCGGCGCGCCCGATGGCTTGAAGAGCGGCGGGACGGGCGGTTGCGGCGCGGACGGGTCGCGTCGGGCCCCGACGTCGCTGGCCGTGGTGCGGGACGTGCAACGGCGGGTGGCCGACGAGGCGGGCGTCGCCTACTGGGACTGGCAGGGACGCATGGGCGGCGACTGTTCCGCCGAACGGCTGGCGACGATGGCCGAACCCTACATGCGGCCCGACCGGGTGCATTTCACCTCCGTCGGCGCGGACTGGATCGGCGGGGTGCTGAGCGACGACCTGACGGGCGCCTATGAGCGGTGGAAGACGTCGGCGGGGGAGGCGGACTGATGCTGTTTCCGACCCTGGCCTTCGCCGTCTTCTTCCTGATCGTCTATCTGGTCAGCTGGAGCCTGGATCGCGAGAACGGCCGTCGCAAACTGTTCCTGCTGCTGGCCAGCTGGTTCTTCTACGCTCAGTGGGACTGGCGGTTCGTCGGCCTGCTGATCGCCTCGGCCGTTCTGAACTGGGGCGTGGCGGCCCTGATCGTACGCAGCGATCGGGCGGGACGGCGAAAACTGCTGGTCGGACTGGGCGTGGCCGCCAATCTGATCATCCTGGGCTTCTTCAAGTACTACGGCTTCTTCGTCGAGCAGGCTATTGATCTGTTGGTTAATTTCGGATGGGAGCGCGACCTGCCTCTGCTGCAGGTGGTCCTGCCCGTGGGGATCAGCTTCTTCACCTTCCAGGGCATCAGCTATCTGGTGGACGTCCATCGTGGGACGACCCGGCCGGCCGACAGCCTGCTGGACGTCATGCTGCTGATGAGTTTTTTCCCGCACCTGGTGGCGGGTCCTATCGTGCGGGCCTCGGACCTGCTGCCCCAGTTCGCGCGGGTGCCGCGGCTGACGCGCGAGATGGCGAGCCTGGGTCTGCTGCTGATCGTCTGGGGCCTGTTCAAGAAGACGGTGATCGCGTCGGAACTGGCCACGCGGCTGGTCGATCCGGTCTTCTTCGATCCGTCGGCCTATGGGACCATCGATATTGTGGCGGCGGTCTATGGCTATGCGGTCCAGATCTATTGCGACTTCTCGGCCTATTCGGACATGGCCATCGGTCTGGCGGCCCTGCTGGGCTATTCCTTCCCGCGCAATTTCGACCAGCCGTATCGGGCGTCGTCGATCCAGGCCTTCTGGCGGCGGTGGCACATCAGCCTGTCCAGCTGGCTGCGCGACTATCTGTATGTGCCGCTGGGCGGGGGGCGTAAGGGGCTCTGGTCGTCCTGCGTCAACGTCATGATCACCATGCTGCTGGGCGGGCTGTGGCACGGCGCCGCCTGGACCTTCGTGGCCTGGGGCGCGCTGCACGGCGGGGCCCAGGTGGTCGAGCGGCTGGGGCGGGCGGTGGTGAAGGGCCGCAGCGTCGTGCCGACCTGGCTGGGGGTGCTGATAACCTTCCACATCGTCTGCCTGGGCTGGATACTGTTCCGGGCAGAGACCTTCGACCTGGCGATGCAGATGCTGGCGGGCATCGGTCGGTTGGCGCCGCTGAGCCTGCTGACGCCCTTCCTGCTGGTGCTGATCGTCGGCGGCCTGGCCATGCACTGGCTGCCGCCGCGCGCGATCGAGGGTATGGCCGAGCGACTGAAGACGGCGCCTTCGCCGACAATGGGCGTTCTGGTTGGACTGGCGATCCTGCTGGTCGAGGCGATGCGGCCCGAGGGCGTGGCGCCCTTCATCTATTTCCAGTTCTAAGGGAGCGACGTCATGAGCGACCCCGAAGACCCGATCGATCCCTTCCCGACCCGGACCACGCCGCCGGTGTCGCCCTTTCCGCCGCTGGGCGCGCCGCTGTCGCCGCCTGCGCTCAGCGCCGACAGCGCGGGCGATCCATCCAGCGACTGGATCGGCGGCGCCGACGCCCACGACCTGCCGACGCGCGAGAACGCCCTGGTCGCCCTGGGCCGGTTCGCCTTCCCCCCGGCGCCGGCTCTGGACGAGGAGGGCGAGGCGGCGCGGGCGCGGCGATGGACCAGCCAGGCCCTGTTCGTCGCCTGTGTCTTCCTGCTGATCTTCAACGCCGGATCGGTGCAGAATTGGGCACGCCAACAGCCCCCGGGATGGGGTTCGTCAACGATTGATCAGCTGGCGACCGTCTGGGTCGAGCGCCTGTCCCTGCTGGGCGCGGACCAGCCGGTCGAAGGCCTGCGTGAAACCTGGCGCGATGCGAAGAACGCCCGGTTTGACGGGAAGACCGACGACCAATCCTAAGTTTTCTCGTCTTGTGACATGGTCTGTTGCGTGTATTAACTCCCGCCCAAGTTGATGGCTGGGGCGGGGTCAACGTGGACGGGGGCGAGCACGGGCGGTCGTTGAAACGCCGGACGGCAGGCGGGACGTCCGCTCGATACGACTGGCTGGTCGTCGGCGCCGGCTTCACCGGGGCGACGGTGGCGGAACGGCTGGCGCGCGAACTGGATCAGACGGTGCTGGTCATCGACCGGCGCGACCATCCGGGCGGCAACGCTCATGATCGGCGCGACGAGGGAGGGCGGCTGATCCATCCCTATGGGCCGCACATCTTCCACACCAACAGCCGGCGCATCTTCGACCATCTGGGCCGCTTCACCGACTGGCGGCCCTATTTCCATCGGGTGCGCGGCCATGTGGACGGCCGCCTGGTGCCCGTGCCGTTCAATCTCGACTCTCTGGGCCTGTTGTTCCCGGCCGGAATGGCCGAGCGGTTGTCGGAGCGGCTGATCCAGACCTTCGGCTTCGGCGCCCGGCCCAGTATCGCGACCCTGATGCAGGACGCCGCCGACGGCGACCTGCGCTTCCTCGGCGACTATGTGTTCGACAAGGTCTTCGCCCACTACACCCGCAAACAATGGGGGCTGGAGCCGGAGGCGCTGGATCCGTCGGTTACAGGCCGGGTGCCGGTCGCGATCAGCCGCGACGACCGCTATTTCACCGACCGTTATCAGGCCATGCCCGCCGACGGTTATGCGGCCCTGTTCCAGCGGATGCTGGATCACCCGAACATCCATCTGTCCCTGAACACCGAGATGGCGGATGTGGCGCCGGGGCGGTTCGGGCGGATGGTCTATTGCGGGGCGCTGGACGACTATTTCGGCCGGTCGGAGGGCGATCTGCCGTACCGGAGCCTGAGGTTCGAACATCGCGCCGTGGCGGTCGAGGACGGCCTGCCGGTGGGGACGGTCAACTATCCCAACGAGTTCGACTTCACCCGCATCACCGATTTCCGCCACCTGACGGGCGAGCGGGCCGGGACGACCGCCCTGCTGACCGAATATCCGATCGCCCACGCGCCGGGCGTGAACGAGCCCTTCTATCCGATCCCGACAGAGGCCTCGCGTGTTCTGGCCGATCGTTATCGGGCGATGGCGCGGGCGTTGGAGGGCCAGGTCTGGTTCGCCGGACGGCTGGCCGACTACCGGTACTATAATATGGATCAGGCTGTGGGGCGGGGGTTGAGCCTGGTCGAGAAGGTGCTGGCGCCGGCCATCCTGAAGGCTGCGACATGACGGTCTGGGCCGTGGTCGTGACCTGGAACCGGCGCGGCCTGCTGGAGCGATGCCTGGCCTGTCTGGCGGCTCAGACCCGGCCGTGCGCGCGGATACTGGTGGTGGACAACGCCAGCGACGACGGCACGGCGATGATGCTGGACCGGGACTGGGCCGGCCGGGTCACGGTGTTGAGCCTGCCGGTCAATATCGGCGGGGCCGGCGGGTTCAACGTCGGAATGCGGGCGGCGGTCGAGGGCGGCGCGGAGCGTCTGTGGCTGATGGACGACGACGTTCTGCCCGCGCCCGACGCGCTGGCGCAACTGCTCCAGGCCGAGGCGGAACTGACGGCCGAGGGGCGGTCGGCCGCCTTTCTGTGCTCCAGCGTCCGCACCCCGGATGGACAACTGACCAATACGCCCGAGATCGACACACGAAAGAACGCGCTGGGCTACGCTGCCTGGAGTGAAAGGCTTGACCGGGGCCTGGTCCCGGTGCGTCAGGCCACCTTCGTGTCCGTCCTGATTTCCCGGGCCGAGGTCCTGCGACACGGCCTGCCGTTGGCGCCGATGTTCATCTGGGGCGACGACACCGAATATACGCTGCGGCTGTCGGCGGACCGGCCCGGCTTTCTGGCGGCGTTCAGCAGGGTCGAGCATGTCCGCGCCGCGCCCGGCTGGCTCAGCCTGGAGACCGAGACCGACCCGCGACGCGAGCGGCTGCACCGGCTGCTGACCCGCAATATCATCCTGGCCAAGCGACGGCACGAGGGGACGGCCTCGGCGCTGCGTTACGCGGGCTCGCGGGCGCGGATCGCCTTCAGGCTGGCGAGGCGGGGGCGATGGCGCAAGGCCGGGCTGCTGGTCGCGGGCCTGGTGGACGGCGCCCGGTTCGATCCGAAGGTCGAGTTTTGCGCGCCCTGATCCTGCGGCCGACGCCGTTTTCCGGGGTGCGGCTGGACGATCTCCGCGCGGCCTATGAGGCCTGGGTGCTGGTGCTGCTGGGCGTCGGCGTCACCCTGCCGGTCTTCCTGGCGCCGGGCCGGATCAGCGCGCCGCGTCTCGGCGATCTGGCCCTGGCGGCGGCCCTGCCCCTGGTCGTGCTGCAATGGCGGCGGATGGGAACGGCGTCGCGGGCGGCCGGTCCCACGGCGGCCTTCGTCCTGCTGGTCACGGTGATGATCCAGGCGTCCGGCATCGGCCAGACCCTGAACCTGTCGGATTTCGCCTTCTGGTTCCGCTGGCTGGCGGCCGCCCTGGTCGCGCCCGCCGTCGGCGCCTTGATCGTGGCGGAGGCGGATCGGCGGCGACTGTTCTTCACCGCCCTGCTGGCCGGGGCCGCCTGCCATCTGGCGACCTATGGCCTGTTGTCCCTGTTCGGCCGAGACGCGCTTCAGGCCGTGGGCCTGGCCTCGCCGCGCGCGGCCTATACGTCGATCGTCGCCCATGTGCGGATCACGACGGTGGCCGAGCATCCGAACGCCGCCATGGGCATGATCGGACTGGCGGCCCCCGCGGCCTTCGCCGTCGTCGGCGGGGCCTGGTCGCGCCGCAGTCTGGACCTGTCGGCGGCGGGCGTGACGGTCGTCGGCTTTCTGTGCACCCTGTCGCGGGGCGGCATGATCGCGGCCGGCGCGGCCTGGCTGGCGCGCGCGGTCGTCGGACGGCGCTGGCGTGAACCCGGCAGTCCCCTGGGCCTGACCCTGGCCGTCTGCCTGTTGGCCGGAGGTCTGGCCGCCCTGCAGGTGACGCGGGTCGATATCGATGTCAGCCGCTTCGCGGCCCGGTTCGATCTGGAACAGATGGACGCCAATCTTCAAGGGCGGGTCGCCACCTGGACCCGCACGATCGATTTCGTGGCCGATCAGCCGCTGGGCGTGGGCTGGTCGACGGCGGACGAACTGGGGACCTTCCGCGCCCTGACCGTCAGTCATAACGGCTATCTGTTCATGGGCCGGACGGTCGGCCTGCTGGCGGCGGTTTTGGCCCTGGGTCTGCACCTGTGGTCGGCGGCCCGGCTTGACGCCCTGACGCCCCTATCCGTCTATCTGCTGACGATGATGTTCAGCGAGGACCTGGCGCAGGGCGCGGGGTTCGTCTTTCTGATCTGTCTGGTCGCGGCCCTGGCCGGGCGAAAACCCGTGGCGCCGTGAGGGTTCTGCTGGTCAACAGCCTGTATCCGCCGGCCGATGTCGGCGGGGCCGAACGCAGCGTGGAGCAACTGGCGCGAAGCCTGGTCGCGGCGGGCGTCTCCACGGCGGTGGCGACCCTGGTTCCGCTCGGTAAGGAATGCGTCGAGACGCGCGACGGGGTTCGCATCCATAGACTGCCGCTGCGCCATCTGTACTGGCCCTATGACGGACGACGACGCCCGGCAACGCGACGCGCCCTGTGGCACGGGCTGGAGGCGGTCAGTTCCCTGATGGACGGCCCCCTGGGCCGGGTAGTGAAGGCCGAACGGCCGGACCTGATCCACGCCCATGTGACGACCGGTTTCGGCGGGGCTGTAGTGCGGACGGTAAGGCGCGCGGGCCTGCCCCTGGTCCAGACCCTGCGTGACTATTCGACCCTCTGCTGCCGGGCGGCCCTGTTTCGTCACGGCCGGTCGTGCGCGGGCTCCTGTCTCGACTGCGTCCTGCTGACCCAGGGACGACGCGGGGCGACGGAGCGGGTCGATCATGTGGTGGGGATCAGCCGGGCGGTGCTGGAGCGGCACCAGGAGGCGGGCTGTTTCCGCGAGACGCCCGCGACGGTGATCGGCAATGCGGCCGGGGGCGGAGGTCCGGCGGCGGACGGGATTGGATCAAGAAACGGCCCCCTGACCTTCGGCTTCATCGGTCGGGTCGAGCCCGAAAAAGGGATCGAGGTGCTGCTACGGGCCACGGCGCGGCTGACCGGAGACTGGCGGCTGAGGATCGCCGGACGGGGCGAGGCGGCCTATGTCGAGCGGCTGCGTCGGACTTTCGTCGACGACCGCATCGCCTGGTTGGGTCAGACGGAGGCGAGCGGCTTTTATCAGGACGTCGACGTGGTCGTCGCCCCCGCCGTCTGGGCCGAACCGTTCGGCCGGAACGTGGTCGAGGCGGCCATGCAGGGCAGGGGCGTGATCGCCTCACGGATCGGGGGACTGCCGGAGGCGACGGCGGGGGCTGGGCGGGTCGCCCTGGTTCCACCCGGCGATGTCGAGGCTCTGGCGGCGGTGCTGGCGCGGGTTCTGGATCAACCGGCGTCGTGGCGGAACCTCGTGGCCCCGTCCAAGCCGGTCTGGACCGAGGCTTCGATCGCCAAGGCCCACGTCGTTCTCTATCGGGCTGTCCTGGCCAACAGAGCCTCCAGGATTTCCGCCGATCTATCCCAGGCATAGAGGGCCACACGGTCGCGCCCCAGTTGGACACGCGCCGGGTCTCCTCCCGGTCCGCCTTGCAGGACAGCCGCCATTCGCGAGGCCAGGGCGGCGTCGTCGCGTGGGTTGAAATAGAGGGCGGCTTCGGCGCAGACCTCGCGCACGGCCGGGATGTCGGAGGCGATGACCGGGCAGTCGTGGGCGAAGGCCTCCAGCGGAGGAATGCCGAACCCTTCGTACAGGCTGGCGAAAATCAGGGCGCGGGCGCCGGCCAGCAGGGCGGCGACCTCGGCGTCGGTGCGGCGGCCGGCGAAGACCAGGCGCGGGTCGCGGGTCTGAAGCGCGGTGTCGAACACGGCGGGCGCGGCGGCGCCGATCAGGACCAGCCGCAGGTCCGGGTCGGGCAGACGGCCCAGCGCCTGGATCATCACGCCGATGTTCTTGTTCGGCGCCAGATTGCCCAGGGCGACGAAATAGGGGCGGCCGACCAGATCCAGACGGGCGAGGGCCGCGTCGTCGGTCTGGTTCCGCCCCAGATGGTCCGCGCCGTTCGGCACGACCGTAACGGCGTCGCGGGGCAGATGCAGAACCTCGGCCAGTTCCCGCTGCGAGAAGCGAGAGACCGTCGCCAGGGTCGCCCGGCGCGCCAGCATCCGGCCCAGCAGGCGATGAAAGGCGGCGTAACCGCGTCTGAAATGCTCAGGATGGCGAAAAACCGCCGCGTCGTGGATCACCACCAGGTGTCGCGGGTGCAGGATCGGGCCTGCGCCGCCGAGCGACAGCAATACCCCCCGTCGAGCCGCCCAGACCAGGGCGGTCTGTTCCCACAGATGGCCGGGACCGCCCGCAATCGGGCGAACCGGGATGGCGCGCAGATCCAGGTCCGAGGCGTCGGCGCCCTGGGGAACCAGCAGGACATAACGGGCGGCGGCGTTGGGTCGGCGGTCGAGGGCGCGGACCATCTCACGCGCATAGCGCTGGACCCCGCTCAGGGGTTGGACGAGGAAACGGCCGTTGACGAAGATCGTGGGCTTGGCGGGGTCAGCCACGAACCCGCCTTCGTCGAGCATAGGCCTGGCGATAGATAGCCACCGTTTCGGCCGCCATTCGCGAGACGGAGAAGCGGTTGATCAGGGTGGGGGCCGGCGTCGGCGCCGCGGACCGTCCGCGGATTGCGATCATGGCCTGCGCCAGCTGTTGGGGCGTCGCGTCGACCGGCAGCCGGTCAATGCTGGCGCCGGCCTCGACCAGGGCCGATACGCCGCCGACCTCGGTGGTGAGAATGGGCAGGCCCGCCACAGCCGCCTCCACCATGGCGTAGGAGAAGCCTTCATAGAGGCTGGTCATCGCGAACAGGTCGAAGCCGGGCGCCAGCATCCGTGCGTTCCTGGCGCCGACCATGCGTATGGCGTCGCTTCCGGCCGCGCGGACGTCATCGCCAAGCGCCCCGTCGCCGACGACCACGCCGAGAATAGTCGGGTCCTGAAGGCGGGCCAGGCGCAGCGCCTGTGCGAAGCGGACGGGATCCTTCTGGGCGCAGAGCCGGCCGACGAAACCGACCACCCAGACATCGTCGGACACGCCCAGTGCGGCGCGGGCGGCGAGACGGTCGGTCGCCGCAGGGGGCGGGGCCAGACCGTTCAGAACGACGTGCAGCTTTTCCGTCGGGAAACGCCAGCCGCGCGCATGTCGGGCCTCGTCGTCCGACACGGCGATGACCGCCTCGCTGCTGGAATGCGCCAACAGGGTCTCGATCAGGCCATAGAAGGCCGAGGCCGGACTGAAGCCTTGCTGAGTGGCCAGGGCGTGGGGCGTGTAGATCCGAGCCGCTTTGGCAGGCGCCGCCAGCCGAACCAGAGCGCCGGCCTTGGCGCTGTGACCATGAACAATGTCGAACGGACCGAGCCGCGCCATCAAGCGGCGCAGGGCGAAAAGGACCCCGACATCTGAAGGCCCGACGGCGCGCCGCATCGGCAGGCGTTCGAGATGTTCAAGGGGCAGGGCGGCCGCCTCGGCTTCGAAAAGAGGCTCGGCGCGGGTGGGCGAATAGATCAGGGAGACGGCGTGGCCGCCGTCGATCAGCATCTGGGCCAGATCGACGACATGACGTCCCGAGCCGCCGCCCGACGGCTCGATCACCAGCAGTATGCGCACGTCACGTCCCCCGAGGATCGTACCGGATACAACCGATACGATCCTAAGGAAACGCCAATATCGCGTTCTAGTTGACGGTCGCCTTGACGATCTTGCCCGGCGCGCGTGGGGGCTCGCCCTTCGGCAGGGCGTCGACGTGTTCCATGCCGGACTCGACCTGGCCCCAGACGGTGTACTGGCGATCCAGGAAGGTGGCGTCGTCGAAGACGATGAAGAACTGCGAGTTGGCGCTGTTCGGATCCGAGGTGCGGGCCATCGAGCAGACGCCGCGCACGTGCGGCTCCGCCGAGAACTCGGCCTTCAGGTTCGGCTTGGTGGAGCCGGAGGTGCCGGTGCCGGTCGGGTCGCCGCCCTGGGCCATGAAGCCGGGGATCACGCGGTGGAAGACGACGCCGTCGTAGAAGCCTTCCGAAGCCAGTTCGGTGATACGTGCGACGTGGCCCGGCGCCAGATCCGAGCGCAGCTTGATGACCACGTCGCGGGCTTCGCCGTCGCCGGTGTCCAGGGTGAAGGTCAGGGTGTCGGCCATTTCGGTCGTCCTCTTGGGGGTTGATTTGAGGCGGGACATAGCCCGCAACGCCGGTCGGGGCTATGTGGGAACGATGAGTGAAGACGAAAAGCCTCAAGAACGTCGCCGAATGGTGAAACCGCCCACGGGCGGGACCGCCGCCGGGCGCGGCATGGGCACCAAGATGAAGACGGCCGACACCAAGTCGATGTCGAGCCAGCAGTGGATCAAGCGCCAGCTGTCCGACAAATGGTCCGAGAAGGCGCGGGCCGAGGGCTGGCGCAGCCGCGCGGCCTTCAAGCTGATCGAGATCGACGACAGGTTCCGCTTGATCAAGCGGGGCAGCAAGGTCATCGACCTGGGCGCCGCGCCGGGCGGCTGGATTCAGGTGGCGGTCAATCGTGGGGCGGGCGCCGTGGCGGGCGTGGACCTGCTGATGATCGAGCCGGTCCCCGGCGCGACCCTGTTGCAGGCCGACTTCACCCACCCGGGCGTGGACCAGCAACTGATCGACGCCATCGGCGGCGCGCCGGACCTGGTGCTGTCGGACATGGCGCACAACACGGTCGGCCACCGCCAGACCGACCACCTGAAGATCATCGCCCTGATCGAGATCGCCGCCGACTTCGCCATCCGCACCCTGAAGCCGGGCGGGAACTTCGTCTCCAAGAATTTCCAGGGCGGCGACGCCGGGGGGGTGCTGGCGCGGCTGCGCGAGGAGTTCGAGACGGTTAAATACGTCAAGCCGGCCTCGAGCCGTAAGGACAGCGCCGAGGTGTTTCTGGTGGCGCTGAACAAGCGATGACCCAGGCCTTGGTCCGGCAGGCGTTCCTGGACCAGGCGGTCATCTGCACGACCGCGGGCGCTCCCTTCACCGGGCGACTGTGTCGACTGATGGGCGAACGGCTGACGGAGCAGGGCGAAATCGGCCGGCGCGTGCTCGGCTGGGCCGGGGCGCCGTCCCATCAGGGAGACGCCCTGCCGCTGCGTCTGATGGGCGGGCTGCATGCATTGGCGCGATCCGGACGGGATGCGGCGCTGTCGGCCCTCTATCCGCCCGCGACGGCGCCGACCGACGATGGGCTTTGGGCGACGATAGGCCGGGCGCTGGTCGAACAGGCGGACTACCTGTCGCCGTGGCTGGACGGGCCGCCCCAGACCAATGAAGTCGGGCGTTCGGCGGCTCTGATGGCTGGACTGCTGGTCCTGGCGGATCGGTTCCGTCTGCCGTTCGGCCTCTATGAACTGGGCGCCAGCGCCGGGCTGAATACGATCCTGGATCGCTACTCTTATCGATTGGGGGAGACGACAGCGGGTGCGGCGGGTTCGCCGGTGAGGCTGGAGCCTGTGTGGAACGGGGCGTCTCCACCGTCGGCGACGGTCGATGTGGCCCGGCGCTCGGGCGTCGATCGCAATCCGCTGGATGTCCGCGATTCGGCGACCAGGGAGCGGTTGAGCGCCTATGTCTGGGCGGATCAGCGGGCGCGGTTGCAAAGGCTGGAAGCGGCGCTGGACCTGGCCGCGACCGATCCGGCCGTGATCACGAAAGACGATGCGGCGTCCTGGCTTGAGACCAATCTGTCTGTGGCGGCTGAGCCAGGCCTATGCCGGGTCGTCATGCACACCATCGCCTATCAGTATTTCAGCCCCGACAGCCAGGCGCGCGTGCGCCGTCACCTGCAAACGGTCGGCGACCAGGCGACCCCGGACGCCCCGCTGGCCTGGCTGAGCTTCGAGGCGGTGTCGGACAGCGTCGATCGCCGCCCGGCGCTGGACCTGACCGTATGGCCTGGCGGCGACACACGGCGACTGGCGATCTGTCAGCCGCACGGCGCGGAGATCGACTGGAAAGCCTAGGCCGTCGCGGGCCGCGTTCGCGCGCGCCGTTCCTCGATCCGCGACCAGATGCGGTCGTGAAGCGTGAAGAAGACCGTCTGTACCAGAGGCTCGATCATTCCGATGGCCAGGGCGGTGCGGATGTCCTGGGTCAAGGCGAAGGCTACGGCTACGGCCACGGTGAAGTGCATCACGCCGTAGGTGACGGTCTTGACGGCCACTTGTTTGAACGAGCGGGGCAGGGCGTGGCTGTGGCCGTGGTGATCGTGGACACGGGTCTGTTCATCGGGCGACATGATGTCGAGGCGGGCGGTGAAGGCTTCGGCCGCCTCTTCGATGTTCGAGGCCATGCGGCGGCGTTCGATCCGGTGCCAGACGCGGTCATGGATCGAATAGGCGATGGTCTGGAAGAAGGGCTCGACCATGCCGACCGCCAGGGCGATGCGCCAATCACGCGTGATCGCGAAGGCGACCAAGATGGCCACCACAAGGTGCATGACCCCATAGCTGGCGATCTTCAGAGCCAGTTTGCGCGCGGTGCTGAGGATGACGCCGACCATGCTGTCAAAATGGTCTTTGGCCCCGCGGGTTGCAAACCAATAAATTCTATTGGGTCCATAAGCCGCAAGACCCTTGCCGTAGGCCCCTCCGCACCGTTATACGCGGCCCGCAAAACGGAGACTCCCTATGGAGATACGCGAAGGACTGACCTTCGACGATGTTTTGCTCGAACCCGGCCCGTCCGAGTTCATGCCGGCGATGGTCGATGTCTCGACCCAGCTGACACGCGACATCAAGCTGAACATACCCCTGCTGTCGTCCGCCATGGACACGGTGACTGAACATCGCCTGGCCATCGCCATGGCCCAGTCCGGCGGCCTTGGCGTGCTGCACCGCAACATGACCATCGAGGAGCAGGCCGACGAGGTTCGCGCCGTCAAACGCTATGAGAGCGGGATGGTGGTCAATCCGGTCACGGTCGGCCCGCAGACGACCCTGGGCGAAGTGCGCGAGATCGTGGCGCGCAAGAAGATCACCGGCTTCCCTGTCGTCGATCCGGCGACTGGCAAGCTGGTCGGGATGCTGACCCACCGGGACATGCGGTTCGAGAACGATCTGAACCTGACCGCCGCCTCGCTGATGACGACCGGCGACCTGATCACGGTCCGCGAGGGCGCCGGTCGGGAAGAGGCGCGCCAGCTGCTGAAGACCCGCAAGATCGAGCGGGTCATCGTGGTGGACGAGGATTATCGGGCCGTCGGCCTGATCACCATGAAGGACATCGAGAAGGCCCAGGCCTTCCCCCACGCCGCCAAGGACGACCAGGGTCGTCTGCTGGTTGGCGCCGCCTCGACGGTCGGCGACGCGGGCTACGAGCGGGCCATGGCCCTGGCCGACGCGGGTTGCGATGTGGTGGTGATCGACACCGCCCACGGCCACTCTGCCTCGGTGGCGGCCGTGGTTGAGCGGATCAAGCGCGAGAACAACCGGCTGCAGATCATCGCCGGCAATGTCGCCACCTATGATGCGACGCGCGCCCTGATCGACGCGGGCGCCGATGCGGTCAAGGTCGGCATTGGTCCGGGCTCTATCTGCACCACCCGGATCGTCGCGGGCGTGGGCGTGCCGCAGCTGACGGCCGTCATGGACTCCGCCCGCGCCGCCAAAGGCACGGGCGCCTCGGTCATCGCCGACGGCGGCATCAAATATTCGGGCGACCTCGCCAAGGCCATCGCGGCCGGCGCCAATGTCGCCATGATGGGTTCGATGTTCGCCGGCACCGATGAAAGCCCCGGCGAGGTCTTCCTGTATCAGGGTCGGTCCTACAAGTCGTACCGCGGCATGGGTTCGGTCGGCGCCATGGCGCGCGGCTCGGCGGATCGGTATTTCCAGAAGGAGGTCTCGTCCGAGAAACTGGTGCCCGAGGGCATCGAGGGCCAGACGCCGTACAAGGGTCCGATCACGCCCGTCCTGCACCAGCTTGTCGGTGGCCTGCGCGCCTCCATGGGCTATGTGGGCGCCGGCACGATCGCGGACTTCCAGGAACGCGCCCGCTTCGTGCGCATCACCGGCGCCGGCCTGCGGGAAAGCCATGTCCACGACGTGATGATCACGCGCGAGGCGCCGAACTACAGACAGGGATAAGGCCATGACGACCGAACTGACCTATCTGGCTCTGACGCTGATCCTGGCGCTGGTGCAGGTCTTCCTGCCGGCCGGGGCGCGGACGGTCGAGTTCGGCTTGAAATGGAATGCGGGTCCGCGCGACGAGACGCCGACGGCGACAAAGCCGCTGACCGGTCGTCTCGAGCGGGCCCAGGCCAATCTGTTCGAAACCCTGCCGCTGTTCATCGGCGCCGTGCTGATCGCCCATGTGTCGGGCGAGGACGGCGTGCTGACCCTGTGGGGGACCGCGCTCTATTTCTGGGCGCGCGTCGCCTATCTGCCTCTCTACGCCCTCGGCGTTCCCTATATCCGGTCCCTGGTCTGGCTGGTCTCGCTCGCGGGACTGATCCTGATCCTGACCGCCCTCTTCATCTGAAAGATCTGAGTGACCCCAGCCGCCCGTCTCGCCGCCGCCGCCTCCGTCCTGGACTCCATCGCCCAGGGCCGCCAACCGGCGGAAACCGTCCTGAAGGCCTGGGGGACCGCCAACCGCTACGCCGGGTCCAAGGACCGGCGCGCCATCGCCGACCGGGTCTACAAGGTGTTGAGGGCGCGCGGCCGCCTGTCGTGGATCATGGGCGGGCGCGAGGACGGCCGGGCGCTGGTGATCGGGTCGCTGCACGCCATCGACGGCCTGTCGCTGGAAGAGATCGAAGCCCTGCACGCCGGCGACGGCTATGGCCCGCGGCCGCTGTCGAAACAGGAACGCAGCCGCATCACGGCGGGGCAGGGCGAACTGCCCGGCTGGGTCGCCGCAGGCCTGCCCGAGTTCGTGGTCGAGGATTTCAAGGCGACCTTCGGCGACCGCTGGGCCGAGGAGGCCCACGCCCTGATGGCGCCCCGCGCCCCGATCGACCTGCGTGTCAACGGCGCCCTGGCCACGGTGGAAGAGGTCGAGGCCGAACTGCGCGCCGCCGACCTGGAGGTTTCGCGCACCCCCTGGTCCGAATGGGGCCTGCGCCTGCCGTCGGAGCCGCCGCCCAATATCCAGGCGCTGGACGGCTTCAAGGCCGGCAAGTTCGAAATCCAGGACGAGGGCAGCCAGATCGTCTGCTGGCTGGCCGGAGCTGAACCGGGCGCCACTGTCGTCGATTATTGCGCCGGCGGCGGCGGCAAGACCCTGGGTCTGGCCCAGGCGATGACCGGCCAAGGCAAATTGATCGCTTCCGACGTCGTCAACAAGCGGCTGGAGAACATCCGGCCCCGCCTGCAACGCGCGGGCGTCGAGGCGGACCTGATCCTGATCGGCCAGAATGGCGGCGGTCTGGAAGAGGTCAACGGACAGGCCGACCTGGTCTTCGTCGACGCCCCCTGTTCGGGCGCGGGCACCTGGCGTCGTCGTCCCGAGGACGCCTGGCGTCTGACGACCGACGAGGTCGAGAAGCTGCACGCGCTTCAGGTCCGCATCCTGGGCCAGGCCTCCAAACTGGTAAAGCCCGGCGGCCGACTGGTCTATGTCACCTGTTCGATGCTGGCGCGCGAGAACGAGGCCAGCGCCGACGCCTTCGAGGCCGCCCATCCCGACTTCCGCCCTGTCCCCGTCGCTGACCTGGTGTCGGCGCCCCAGCTGACCGGGGCGGCGCGGACGCGGTTGCCCGAACTGGCGTCCGGCGCCCGCCTGCGCCTGTCGCCGGCCTCGGCCGACACCGACGGGTTCTTCGCCGCCGTCTATGAGCGCGTCGCCTGATGGGGATGCGGCTGGAGCGATACGGCGACGTCTCGGTCCTGTGCGTCATGGCGGCCCCGGCTGAATATGGCGAAGACCTGCGCGCCCGGATCCAGCCCTTGATGACGGGCATCGGCCCGGTCGAGGCGGCCGTCGTCCTGACCGCCGCCCTGGCGCGGCTGGAGACGGCGGGGGACCTGCCCGACCTGATCGTTTCGCTGGGGTCGTGCGGATCGCGGGTGCTGGAGCACGCCGCCGTCTATCAGGCGTCTTCGGTCGCCTATCGCGACATGGACGCCAGCGCCCTGGGCTTTCCCAAGGGTGTGACCCCGCTGCTGGACCAGCCCGCGATCCTTGCCCTGCCGTGTCCCATCCCCGGCGTGCCGGTCGCCCGCCTGTCGACCGGGGGGAATGTCGTCTCCGGCGCCGCTTATGACGCCGTCGACGCCGAGATGGTCGATATGGAGACCTGGGCTCTGGTCCGGTCGGCTCAGACCTTCGGCCTGCCCCTCGTCGCGCTTCGCGGCGTCTCGGATGGTCGCGCCGAGCTGAAGGCGCTGGAGGACTGGACGTCGACCCTGCATCACGTCGATCAGAACCTGGCCCTGGCGCTGGACCGCCTGATCGTCGTGCTGGAGGCTCAGGGCCTCGCATCCCTTGAAATCCCGGCCCCACAAGGCCAAGACCCCGCGCAACTCCTCGCCCCGGATTCGATCACGCCATGACCACGCCGCACGACCACCGATCCGTCCTCATCGTCGATTTCGGCAGCCAGGTGACGCAGCTGATCGCGCGCCGCCTGCGCGAGGCCAGCGTCTATTGCGAGATCCATCCGTTCCAGAAGGCGCAAGAGGCCCTGGCCGCGATGAACCCTGCGGCCATCATCCTGTCGGGCGGCCCCGAGAGCGTGCACGAAGAGGGCAGCCCCCGCGCGCCCCAGGCCGTGTTCGAGGCCGGGGTGCCGGTGCTGGGCATCTGCTACGGCGAGATGACCCTGTGCGAACAGCTGGGCGGCAAGGTCGAGGGCGGCCTGACGCGCGAGTTCGGCCGCGCCGAGATCACCGTCGAAAAGGCCTCGCCCCTGCTGGCCGGCCTGGCCCCCGTCGGCGAAGAGGAAACCGTCTGGATGAGCCACGGCGACAAGATCGTCGCCATCCCCGAAGGCTTCGACGTCGTCGCGAGCTCTCCGGGCTCGCCCTATGCCGTCATCGCCGACGAGACCCGTCGCTTCTACGGCGTCCAGTTCCATCCCGAGGTCATGCACACGCCGCGCGGCCACCAGATGCTGAAGAACTTCACCCACGGCATCGCGGGGTTGAAGGGCGACTGGACCATGGCCGCCTATCGCGACGAGAAGATCGCCCAGATCCGCGAACAGGTCGGCGACGCCAAGGTCATCTGCGGCCTGTCCGGCGGCGTCGACAGCTCCGTCGCGGCGGTCCTGATCCACGAGGCCATCGGCGACCAACTGACCTGTGTGTTTGTCGATACCGGCCTGCTGCGCAAGGACGAGGCGAAACAGGTCACCACCCTGTTCCGCGATCACTATAACATCCCGCTGATCCACGTTGATGCGTCTAAGGAATTTCTCGGTGAACTGGCGGGCCAGTCGGACCCCGAGACCAAGCGCAAGATCATCGGCCGCGTCTTCATCGAGATCTTCGACCGCGAGGCCAACAAGATCGACGGCGCCGAATTCCTGGCCCAGGGCACCCTTTATCCGGACGTGATCGAGAGCGTCTCCTCGTCCAGCGGCAAGGCCCATGTGATCAAGAGCCACCATAATGTCGGCGGCCTGCCCGACTATATGAAGCTGAAACTGGTCGAGCCCTTGCGCGAACTGTTCAAGGACGAGGTCCGCGCCCTGGGCCGCGAACTGGGCCTGACCGACGCCTTCGTCGGCCGCCATCCCTTCCCTGGACCGGGCCTGGCCATCCGCATTCCCGGCGAGATCACGCCGGACGCCGTCGCCACCCTTCAGGACGCCGACGCCATCTATCTGGACGAAATCCGCAAGGCCGGCCTCTACGACGACATCTGGCAGGCCTTCGCCGTCCTGCTGCCGGTCAAGACCGTCGGCGTCATGGGCGACGCCCGCACCTACGAAAAGGTCCTGGCCCTGCGCGCCGTCACCTCGACCGACGGCATGACCGCCGACTTCTACCAATTCCCCTGGGACGTCCTGGCCAAGACCGCCACCCGCATCATCAACGAAGTCCGCGGTGTCAACCGCGTGGTCTATGACGTGACGTCCAAACCGCCGGGCACGATCGAGTGGGAATAATTCGGGGCTCTCGCTACCTTTCGGTATCGCTTCCGAAAACCTCGACACGCGCCTGACAACATTGTGAATTCTGACGAGACCCTTCGATATCTTTCGGAGGGTCTTTTTTCGTTTTACCGTCACCGGCGACGGTATCGCCTCCTGTTGCGATGCCGGAATCTCCCTCGTACCGTCAGCCTCATCGCAAGGCGGTGACGGTATTATTTTGGATCAACGTATTGATCTTAAAGACAAATATCGGTCGTGCATCGGGCAAATCCGCGCTTGCATGGATCGAGGTGTTTTTACCGTGCTTACCGACGTTGCACTGAAGAATTTGCGTCCACAATCAAAGCCTTACAAGAGTACCGACAGGGATGGCTTGTATGTCTATGTCTCGCCCGGCGGAGCGATCTCGTTTCGCTACGACTATCGCTTCAATGGACGGCGCGAGACGCTGACCCTGGGGCGGTACGGGCGCGGCGGATTGAGCCTCGCCCAGGCGCGCGAGCGTCTGTTCGAGATCAAGCGCACCATCGCCGCAGGCGCGTCTCCGGCGATCGAAAAGCAAAGGGCGAAACGGCGTCTGAAGGAGGCCTCCAGCTTCGAGCATGTCGCGAACCGCTGGATGGACACCGCGCCGATGGCGGACAGCACGCGAAACATGCGGCGATCGATCTTCAACCGCGAAGTGCTGCCGCACTGGCGCAATCGTCTTCTGTCGGAGATCACGCCAGACGATCTGAGGGCCCACTGCAAGTCGATCGTCGAGCGAGGCGCCCCGGCGACCGCCATTCACGTCCGCGACATCGTCAAACAGATCTACGCTTGGGCGATCCTGCATGGTGAGAAGATCGACAATCCCGCCGACGGGGTGGGGCCAGCGTCCATCGCGACCTTCCGGCCGCGCGATCGCAACCTGTCACCTGCGGAGGTCAGGATCATGCTGGGTTTGCTGGGAGAGGTCGCGACGCTTCCGACCATACGGCTTGGCCTCAAGTTCATCCTCCTGAGCATGGTCAGGAAGAGCGAGTTGCAGGACGCGACGTGGGATGAGGTGGACTTCGCCAATGCGGTCTGGTCGATCCCCAAGGCGCGGATGAAGCGGTCGCGCCCTCACAACGTCTATCTCTCCACCCAGATGCTGGACATTCTGATCGCGCTGAAGACCTGCGCGGGGAACTCTCGCTACCTCCTGCCGTCGCGCTATGACGCCGACGCGCCGATGTCTCGCGCGACCTTCAACAGGGTGACCAGCGCCATAGCGGAGCGGGCTTCAAGCCAGGGCTTGCCGCTCGAGCCATTCACGGTCCACGACCTGCGGCGGACGGCCTCGACCCTGCTCCACGAGATGGGGTTCAACTCAGACTGGATCGAGAAGGGGCTGGCTCACGAGGAGCGATCTTCACGCGGCGTCTACAACAAGGCGGAGTTCGAAGCGCAGCGCCGGCATATGGCCCAGCAATGGTCAGATGCGGTCGACGCCTGGGAAGTTGGCAAGCCCTTCACACCCGTGGTCACGGTGCAGGAGACCTCGGCTCCGCGCTTTGATCCGCGCGTCTGACAGGGCGCGAGCGCCGCAAGCGGACGTCCGGAGCGGCTGCCCTCGGGATCGGCCGATCCCGTCGAAGTTTCAACCAGGCCTCGACCTCAGCGAGGTCCCACACCACGCAGCGCGGCGTGAGCAGGAAACGCTTGGGAAACTGGCCCTTCTGCTCCATCTCCCAGATGGTGCTGTCGGCCAGCGGCACCATCTGACGAAGCTCAGGCTTCTTGATGGTTCGCTTGAGCGGCGGTGCGGCGGCTTGTGCCATGGGGCTCTCCTTTGAATACGACTCAAGGGAATCCGAAAGGCGACGACGGGGATATCCGCACGTCTCCCTGGGTGAAATCGCCACCGTGTCGTTGCGGATTGCCGACCTTCAGCGGGGCTGGAAAGCTCGGCCCCGGTTGCCGATCATCACCCAGCCGGCGTTGGTCGGGCGGTAACCGCCTTTTGCGACGGCCTCGGCAAGTCCGAGCACCGTCAGTTCACGTCCGCGGTTCTCGTTGCCGGCGCGCGCCGGATCCACGAGGTCCAGCAAGGCTTCGATGCGTTCAGCGTCAGTCATGGGTTCTCTATGGACGGATCGGCAGCGAGTTCAAGGAAAGAGGTATGTTCGTCGAAGTCGGCCGGTCGGCGTGTCGGCGCGGCACGAAGGATCGCGAGCTCCAACGGACGTGGGCGCGCAAAATATGCATGGAATTTAAATCAAAATCTTTGCATAAGCGTCGGACGCTTCCTACGTAGGTGGCTAAGGATTTTCCCAATGTCGGCGCTCAACGATGTGAAGAAACGACTGCGGCCTGGTCAGGTCTATCGTCGTCAGGATTTCGAGAAGTGGTCCAATGCCGTGGATCGGCATCTGCGCCAACTCGTGGAGGAAGGGCGACTGGAGAAGGTCTCCGGCGGCCTCTATCTGGCGCCGCGCCAGACGCGCTACGGCAAGGCTCCCGCCCGGCCGGAGAAACTGGTGGAGAGCTTCCTCAAGGACGACCGCTTCCTGCTGGTCTCGCCGAACGCCTACAACGGCCTGGGGGTAGGGACGACCCAGCTGTACAACGAGCCAGTGGTCTACAATCTCAAACGCCATGGCCGGTTCGACCTCGGCGGCCGCGTCTATGACTTCCGCAAAAAGCCCTCGGTCCCGGCCAAGCTGACCGAGGAGGTCCTTCTCGTCGATCTGTTGCAGAACCTGGACCGGCTCGCCGAGACCCGCGCCGAGGTCCTGCCGCGCGCCCTTGATCGCGCCCGGCGCATGAACCCCGCGCGCCTGTTCAAGGCGGCGCGGGACTTCGGGTCCGTGCGCGCCGAACGGCTTCTCAGCCAGGCGCTGGAGGCCGCGTGAGGTCGTGACCGTCTTCCTGCATGATACCCCGGACTTCCGGGACCTGATCGAGGTCCTCGCCGGCCAGATGGGCATCGACCCGGGCCTGGTGGAGAAGGACTACTGGATCATGCAGGCTCTCTGGGGGCTGCAGGCTGGCGGCTTCGCCTTCGAGCTCAAGGGCGGCACCTCCCTGTCGAAGGGATATCAACTGATCCATCGGTTCTCTGAGGACATCGACATCCTCATCCATCCGGACGGCGATCTGCCCGTCGGGCGGAACCATACCAAGGCGGCGCATGTCGCGGCGCGTCAGGCCTTTTTCGACGGTCTGGCCGAACGGATCGTCATCCCCGGCTTCCAGGCCGTCGAACGCGACGCCGCCTTCGACGACCCCACCGGCCAGATGCGCGGCGCCGGTGTCCGCCTGCGCTATCCAGAGCTCAATCCGCTTCCGGATGGCGTGAAGACCGGAGTGCTTCTGGAGGCCGGCTTTGACCAGGTGTCGCCCAACCGGCCCATCACCATCTCCTCCTGGGCCTATGAGTTCGCCATTCAGCAGGGTGGTGAGGAGCTTACGGACAACCGCGCCATCGATGTGGCCTGCTACGAACCGGGCTACACCTTCGTGGAGAAGCTGCAGACCATCTCGACCAAGTTCCGCCAACAGCAGGCAAGTGGCGAGATGCCGACCCACTTCATGCGTCACTACTACGACGTCTACAGTCTCCTCGGGGACGACGACGTCCAGGCCTTCATCGGCTCGGACGCCTATGTCGCGCACAAGACGGCCCGCTTTCGCGGCACCGACGAGCCGGACATCCGGCGCAACGAGGCCTTCTGGCTGAACGATCCCGACACCCGCAGACTCTATGACCGCGCCTACGGCGCCACCCGCGCGCTCTACTATCGGGACCAGCCCTCGCTCGACGCCATTCTGGCGCGGATCGCTGCGGTCGCGGACCGACTCTAGCGCGCATCGGGGAGGAGGGGGCGGGCCAGGAACTTCTGTGTGGAAGCCCGGCGTTTCACCGCCAACCGCTGCCGACGCACTGGGCGTCCCCCGGCTCTGGATTGGCGCCTATCGTCCCGGAGCCCGCCGAGGCGGATTTTAGCGTGGCGATCGCCCGGCGCAACATCCTGTCCCCCTTCGCGGCCGACCATCTGTTCCAGCGACGGCCGCCCATTCCGCGATGCGGGTTGGCCGGCAGAGCCGTCGAAGACGGCGTGCGGAGATTAGGACGGCTATTCTCCGCAAAATCTGCGGGGAATAGCCGTCGTGAAGTGCCAGACCACGATAGGCGGACCTTTTGCCCTGACCCTTTCGGAACGGTCCCCAGGTTTGAGGGGACCCGATTGAGGGGCCTCATGATTTCGGAGCGTCTCTTCATCCGCCGCCACTCCGGGCGGTCGTCGATGGAGTCCCTATGTCCGCCTGCGCGTCGCCTGACTTGCCCAACCCGTCCGCCCGTAAACGGGGACGTCCGCCCTTGCCGGTGGTTCTCCATCCCGACCCGCAGTGGCCGGATGACGACGATCCCGAGGACTTTCATGAGGCCCTGGCTGGTCAGATGAAACGCCACGGCGACACGGCCCATAGTCTGCATCGCGCGGTCAAATCTCAGGGCGGACTGACGGATCGCAAGACCCTTTCGGAGTGGCGGCGCGGGATGAAGTCGCCGCAGACCCCGGCGAGCCTCAAGGTGATCGATCTGATCGAGCTTCGCTATCGGCTGGCGCCGGGTCGGTTACGTGGGAAGCTTCGATCCCACCGGGCGACAAAGGGCCAGGCGCCGACCGGTGTGGGCCCGGCCGAGGCGCGGCGACTGGCCTGGCATCTGCCGGATGACTTTCGGCGGCGATCAGCCAAGGAGCGCGCTGAAATCCTCGACTGGGTCCGCACGCGGATTCTGACGGGCGGCACGGCCTATAGTCTCTACCACTCCAAGGCCGCGCGCCACCGGTTCGCCTTCCGTTTTGACGACGCCAGCGTGCCGACAAGAGAAGGACGGCAGACGGGATCGGCGAACCTGGCCGCGCCACCACAGTTGCAGGCCGAGATGCGGTCGCTCATCCAGTTCAAATCCGCGACCCTGACAGACCTGGGCTTTCAGCGATCGGGGGTCTGGGGGCCGGAGACGGCCGCCCAGCGCGGCGAGCATCTCGCCTTGCTGTTCGGAGCCCTGGCCGCCCGTACGGACGGCGAGGTGAAAGGGGCAGGGGCCGTGCCTGAAGATCTCTCGCTTGCCCTGTTGGTCTGCCCGCCAGTCTGGGACTGGTACATCAGAGGCGAGGCTTCTTCACCGGTTGGGAGTCGGAGATGCTCCTGCTGGCGGCGGCCCTGACCCGGGTGGAGTTCGGTTGGCTGCGCCAATGTCCGTGGCTGGCCGAACGGCTCCGGCCGATCCCCGGCGTCCTGACGCAGGCGGACATCGAGACCGTCCAGGCTGACTGGGACATGGCCTGCGAGCGGATGAACCGGCACGCCCTGTCGCGGGCGCGAGAGGTGCAGCGGGTCGCGCGCGTCCACCGCGATCCATTCGAGCCGCTGCTTCCCATTCTCGAGGCCGCGAGCCCAGTGGGCGAATATCTCAAGATCGCCGAGGAGGTGCTGCGGTACATGCCGGATGCCCGTCGCCATCCGCGCGCGGCGGCCGAGACGGCGGGTTTCTCATGCTGCGGTTGACATCGGCACCCGGCTGAAAATCGACCAGTCTTTCGTCAGGAACGTCACAACGAACCGGGAAGACGCGGCGATCGTCCGCGCCGTGATCTATCTCGGCCGGAACTTTAGCCTGGATGTGATCGCCGAAGGTGTGGAGAGCGAAGAACAGCTGGCCTTCCTCGCCGAGAACGGGTGTCCGGAAGCGCAGGGCTATCCGCGCACGACCGCCCTGGCCTTCACCGCGGCCTCGAACAATTTCGAGCTGGCCATCGCGGTGGCCATCGCGGCCTTCGGGCTGACCTCGCCGGTCGCCTTCGCTGCGGTCATCGGTCCGCTGGTCGAGGTGCCGGTGCTGATCCTTCTGGTCTCGGTCGCGCTGTGGATTGGCCGACGCTGGTTTCCGGACACGGCCCCGCCGGCGGACGCCGCCTGATGGTCGTGCTGCATCTCGTGGACGCGGATGACGCCGGCCTGATCGCGGCCCTGCAGGGCGAGGGCCTGCCGGAGCCCTGGGCCGGTCGCTACTTCCGCGCCGACGACGACAGCGCCCTGGCCGGCTACGTCGGCCAAGGGGAGGGGCGGGACCTGCTGCTGCGCTCGCTGGTTGTACTCGCTGGCCTGAAGGCGCGGGGGCTCGGGAGCCGGATCCTGAGCGCCGCCGAGGCCGTGGCGAGCGAGCTGGGCGGGGAACGGCTCCACCTGCTCACCACGACGGCCGAGCCCTTCTTCGCCCGGCGCGGCTTCGCCGCCGCAGATCGGGCGGCCGCGCCCGCCGCCATCCGACGAACCCGCGAGTTCGCGGACATCTGACCGGCCTCGGCCGCCTATCTGACCAAGGATCTCGGATGATCTTCGCCCGCCTGCGGCCGCTGCCGGATCCCGATCATCTGCCGGCCCTGGACGCGGCCTATCTGTCGAACGATCCGGCCGCCGGCCTGGGTCCGCACGACCACCCGCCACGCATCCTTCTCCTGTACGGCTCGCTGCGCGAGCGCTCCTATTCGCGGCTCTGCGTCGAGGAAGCGGCCCGCCTGCTGCAGCGCATGGGATGCGAGACCCGGATCTTCGACCCCTCCGACCTGCCTCTGCCGGGCTCGCCCGGCGACGACGACCACCTGGCGGTACGCGAGTTGCGCGAGCACGCCTTCTGGTCGGAAGGCATGGTCTGGTGCAGTCCGGAACGCCACGGCCAGGTCTCCGGCCTGATGAAGCTGCAGATCGATCATTTGCCGTTGAGCCTCGGCGGCATGCGCCCGACCCAGGGCCGCACGCTCGCGGTGATGCAGGTGTCGGGCGGTTCCCAGAGCTTCAACGCCGTCAACACCCTGCGCCTGCTGGGCCGCTGGATGCGGATGATCACCATCCCCAACCAGTCGAGCGTGGCCAAGGCCTTCCAGGAGTTCGACGAGGCCGGACGGATGAAGCCCTCGGCCTACTATGAGCGCATCGTCGATGTGATGGAGGAACTGTTGCGCTTCACCATCCTCACCCGGCCTCACGCGGCCCAGCTCGTGGACCGCTATTCCGAGCGCAAGGCGGCCGGAATTGCGGTCGACGCCGCCTCCGACCTCTCGGCCATCGCCATCGCGCGTCAGGCGTGAGGCCGCGTCGGCGGCGCCTTGCGGCGTCGCGCGCCTGGCAAAGGTGGGAATTCGCCACTTCTGGCGAAGTAAGCCGGTTTTTGGCGGTAACTCGCCAGAAGTGGCGAATTGCGATCCTCCCTGTTGAGGCTCGGGTCTTGAGCGGACCCGCCCGGCATAGAGCCTGCCGGCGTCGTGCGGGGACGCCTCTATCCTCGGTCGACCAGCGAATAGCTTGTGCTGCGACCGCCGCCTTCATCCTTCACGAGGATGCCCCGCTCCACCAGATCGTTGATGTCGCGCAAGGCGGTGTCGGGCGAAGACTTCGTCAGCGCCGCCCATTTGGTCGAGGTGAGCTTGCCTTCGAAGCCATCGAGCAGCCGGTTGATGACCGTGCTCTGGCGCTCGCTCAACGTCTGACCTGCGAGCGCCTCCCAGAAGCGCGCCTTGCGCATCACATGGGTCAGGGTAGTTTCCGCGCCGTCGAACGCGCGATCTAGGCAGCCGAGGAACCAGTCCAGCCAGAGGGTCACGTCCAGCGCGCCTTTCTGGGTCGCCTCCAGGGTGGCGTAGTAGTCCTTGCGCTCCAGCCGGATCTGGGCGGACATGCTGTAGAAGCGTTGGGCGCTTTTCTCGGAGCGGGCGAGCGCCATGTCGGCGATCGCCCGCGCGATCCGGCCGTTCCCGTCGTCGAACGGGTGGATGGTCACGAACCACAGGTGGGCGATCGCGGCCTTGAGGACCGGATCCGTCCGCGGCTCGTCATTGAACCAGTCGAGGAACGCGCGCATCTCGTCCTGCAGACGGTCGGCAAGGGGCGCTTCATAGTGCACGCGCTCTCGTCCGAAGGGGCCCGAGACGACCTGCATCGGGCCGGAGCTCTCGTTGCGCCAGGCGCCGACGACGATCTTCGTCATGCCGCTGCGCCCGGTCGGAAACAGGGCGGCGTGCCAGCCGAACAGCCGTTCCTCGGTGAGCGGAGACGCGAAGTTCTGGGTCGCGTCGAGCATCATTTCGACGACGCCTTCGACGTTGCGATCCGCGGGGGCGAGAGCCCCGATATCCATGCCGAGGCGGCGGGCGATGGAGGATCGCACCTGATCCTTGTCGAGCAGCTCGCCTTCAATTTCGCTGGATTTCAGGACATCTTCGGTAAGGGTCTCGAGGACGGCTTCAGCGCGGAGGTCGAAGCCGAGCGTGTGCATCCGGCCAAGCAGAAGGCCCTGGCGATGACGGACGGCGGCGAGGCGATCGGCAAGCGCGTCAGCGCGCCAGTCCAGACGCGGCCAGCCTTCGATCTCATGGATGTATTGCGCCATTCCCCGCACTCCCTGCGGAGAATATGGGCGTTATTCGCCGCAAGAGCAAGGCTATTCTCCGCGCGGAGTGCGGAGAATAGGGCGCCTAATCTCCGCAACAGGGGTGGTTTCACACGCTATCGGCTGCGGCCCCCGCACCTTGGGTATCCGCGGACTGCGCGGCTATCGGCGCCCGAGCGGCTCCGAAACCCCGCCCGGCCGAAGTTGGGGCCTCAGACGGAGACGCCCGCTCAAGAGGCTGGGCGCGCGCCCCTCGGCGCCGCATGCCGGGAGAAGCCGACCACGAGGATGACGATCGTCAGAAGCTGAACGGCGACGCCCTCGATCGTCGGATAAAGACCGAGGCTCTCGATGCGGGGGACCCACGCCAGCGGATGGACATCGAGCCAGCCCGCCTCCTGCAGCGCCGCCACCCCCTTGCCGACGAGGACGACCGACAGGATGGCCATGAGGATCGAGCTCAGGGAGAAGAACCGGCCGATCGGGAGGCGCTTGCTGTAGGCCAGCAAGGCCCAGGCCACCACGGCCAGGATGGCCACCGCCGTAAGGGCGCCGGCCAGCATGCCGAGATGGCCGCCCTGGCTCCAGATCGCCGCATAGAACAGGATGGTCTCGAACACCTCGCGGTAGACGACGACGAAGGCCAGCAGGAACAGGAACCAGGCCGACCGCTTCGACAGGGCATGGGAGAGCTTGTCGCGGATATAGGTCTGCCACGCGTCCGCGTGCGACTTGCCGTGCATCCAGATGCCGACCGAGACGAGCACGATGGCCGCCAGAAGCGAGCCGAACCCTTCGGTCAGCTCCCGGCTGGCGCCGCTGATGGAGATGAAGAAGGTCGCGGCCGCCCAGGTGGCGCCGCCGGCGACCAGCGCGGCCACCCAGCCGCCGTGAACGTAACGAAGCACCTCGGGACGTTCGGCCTTCCTGAGGAAGGCGATCATCGCCACCACGATGAGGATGGCTTCCAGACCTTCGCGCAGCAGGATGGTGAAGGCGCCGAGGAAGCTGGCGAGATTGTCCGCCTCCTGGGGCGCGAGTGCGCGTTCGGCCGTGTCCAGCAGGGCGTTCGCGCGGGCGACCCGGTCCGCGACCTCCTGGACCGGCGCGCCCCTGCTGATCGAGACGCGCAGGTCGGTCATGGCCGTCTCGACCCGCCGCAGCAAGGCGCCGTCGCGGGCGCCCAGCGCCGGCTCCATCGGTTCGACGCCGTCGAGATAGGCCGACAGGGCCAGGTCGGTCGCGGCCCTGCGATCGCCCCGGCGATAGGCGGCCTCGCTTTCGGCCAGTCGCGTCCGGGCCAGGGACAGGGTCGATCCCTCGGCGCGGACCGTCGCCTCCGGGTGGCGGCGCAGGTAGGCCGTGACCGCCCGTGCCTTCGTCTCGCCGATCCTTGTCGCCAGCTCGGCCGGCGTCGCCTGGGTGAGGGCGGCCAGGTCCGGGAAGACGGCGCGGATCGCCGGGTCGCTCTCCCAGAGGCGTCGACCTTCGGCGGCTTCGGCGTCGGTGAAGGCGAACCGGCCCACGTAGAAGGCCAGGGCCCAGCGGTCCTCGGCCGGCAGATGGGCGAAGCTGGCCATCGCCGTGCCCTCCAGCCCCTGATCGATGACCTGGTAGAGGCCGAACACGCTGCGCTGACGGGTGCGCTCCACATCCGCGAAGGCGATCGCGGGCGGATCAAGCCCCTCGGCGCCCGGGCCGTCGGCGCGTCCGGTCACGCCATGGCAGACCGAGCATTGCTCGGCATAGAGCGTCGCGCCGCGGGCCAGATCAGGCGGGAACGAAGGCGCCAGCGGGCTCGGATAGGCCGTCAGCACCGCGCCGGCGAGCGCCTTGGCCCGGTCGCCAACGACGCGCCGATCCGCCTTGTCCCTGATGGCCGCCTGCAGGGCCTCGGCGTCGCGGACCAGACCGGCCTTGGCCGGATTCGGCGGCAGGGCGTCCAGGCGGGTCCGGATCTGGCCGCCGAACTCAATCATCTCCCCGTATTCGGCCGGATTGGTCACCTGACCGTCGGCCACCGCGCCGGCGTAGTCGACCGCTACATAGTCGAGCAGCCGCCAGGCGACCTGGGCCTCGGAGGCGGACGGCGTCTGGGTCAGGGCGGGCGCGGCCAGCCCCAGGGCGAACAGCAGGGCAAGCAGACGGAGCAGAGGACGCATGGTCAATCCAGATGTGAACGGCTCGCATTAGCATTCAGGCGGCGACGCTGTCGCGCTTTACTCGCGACGCGGCCGGGCTCGTAGGCGGCTACGGGTCCCCTACGCCCGCCGGGACGCCTCGGCGCCGCGCGGCCAGCCCGGGCAGCCACGCAACGGGCGGTCGTTAAAGGTGGATCGTGCGGTCGGCCACAGCCAGGCATGCCTCGCGCAAGGCTTCCGGAAGCGTCGGATGCGCATGGCTCGTCCGCGCCACGTCTTCGGCCGCCGCGCCGAATTGCATGACGGCGACCGCTTCATGGATCAGGCTGCCCGCGTCCGGCCCTAGGATGTGCACGCCGAGAATTCTGTCCGTGCTGGCGTCCGCCAACACCTTGACCAGCCCGTTCTTCTCCAACCGCGCCTTGGCCATGGCGTTTGCCGAGAACGGAAAGAGCCCGACGCGATAGGCCACGCCGGCCGCCTTGAGGTCGTCCTCGGTGCGCCCGACTGAGGCCAGTTCCGGCCAGGTGTAGACGACGGCCGGGATCGTTCCGTAGTCGACATGGCCCGCGGCGCCGGCAAGGCGCTCGGCAAGGGCGATCCCTTCTTCCTCCGCCTTGTGGGCCAGCATGGCGCCGCCGATGACATCGCCGATGGCGTAGACCCCTTCGGCGCTGGTTCGAAAGCCGTCGTCGACCGGAATATAGCCCCTTGGGTCCGGCTTGATGCCGACCGTCTCCAGATCGAGTCCGTCGGTGGCGGGACGTCGGCCAATGGACACGAGCACGACATCGGCCTTGATGGTTCCTCGCGCGCCGTCTCCCATGGGCTCGACCTCAAGGACGACGTCGTCCGCCTCCATTCGCGATCCGACCACCTTGTGCGCCAGGCAGAACTGGAAGCCCTGGGCCTCGAGCACCTTGTGCAGCGCCGTCGACATCTCTGAATCAACGCCGGACGCGATCCGGTCGAGCACCTCGACGACCGTGACCTCGCTGCCGAGACGGCGCCAGACGGAGCCCAGCTCCAGTCCGACATAGCCGCCGCCGATCACCGCCAGATGGCGCGGCGCCGCCGTCAGGCTGAGGGCGCCCGCCGAGGTGACGATCCGCTGCTCGTCGATGGGCAGGTCCGGCAACGTCGCCGCTTTCGATCCGCTGGCGAGCACGATCGCCTTGCGGGCCTGCACCTCGAAGCTGCCGTCCGGGGCGCTCACTTCCACACGGTCGCGCGACAGCAGCCGGCCGCGGCCCTGCAGGCGGGTGACCTTGTTCTTGCGCAGGAGGTAGGCGACCCCTTCACCAAGCTCCGTCACGACCCTGGCCTTGTGCCGCATGACGCCGGCAAGGTCGGCCCGCACATTGTCGACCAAGACGCCGAAAGCCTCGAGATTGCGGGCCATCTCCAGCCGCTCTGTGGCCTGCAGCAGCGCCTTTGACGGAATGCACCCGATGTTCAGGCAGGTTCCACCGAGGAGTTCCCGGTCGTCGATAACCGCCACCGACATGCCGAGCTGGCTCGCCCGGATGGCGCAGGGGTACCCGCCCGGCCCGCCGCCGATTATCACCAGGTCATAGGATGTCATCGAAGCCATCGCGTCAGCCTTCGCTGTAAGTGAAAGAGGGACGAAGGCGCCGGCCACCCGCATGAGCAAACATCAGGCGCCGCCCTCACGCGGGGAAGTCCGACGCGTCATCATTCGGAACCCGCTCCTGGGGAGGGCCGGAAGGCGGCGGAAGTCGATCTCCAGATCCTGAGCCGGCAGCCGGTAGTTCAGGCCGGCGAGCAAGCCGAGGGCCCGCTCCATCAATTCGACGACGATGCTTTCGCCGGGACAACGGTGACCGGTCAGGGCGTTCCCGCCGCCTTGGGGAATCAGGCCGAACGCGTCCCCGGAGCCGTCGATGAAACGCTCTGGCCGGAATTCGTCGGGATCGGTCCAGACGGCAGGATCGTGATTGGAGCCATAGAGATCGAGGATCACCTGCCGACCCACCGGGAAGTCAAGGTTGCGCCAGCGAAACGGCGCGCGCACACGCCCGATCACCGCCGGGAAAAACGGATAAAGGCGTCGCACCTCCTGAACGAAGGCGCGGCGGCGGCCGGCGTCCGCGGTGGCCAGACGGGCCGCCGCGGGGTGCGCCTGCATCGCGTGCGCCACAAACACGATATAGACCGAGGTCGCCACGGTCGGCCTCAGCACATTGGCCAGTTCGACCGCCGCCGTCCGGGCCGCCAACGGTTCGCCATCATCCGCGCTCGCCCAGGCCCAGGCGTAGGCGGCGGTGTCTGGATCCGGCGCCAGTCGTCCGGCGCGAATGCCCTCGATGATCGAGGCCAGCCAGGCGTCGACGCGTCGCCGCGCGTACCTCGACCACAGGTGGCGAGGCCCCCGCGATCCTGCCGCGTCAAACAGCGCCCTGAGGTGACTGACCCGTTTCGCTTCGTCGTCGGGATTCAGCGGCACCCCCGCCCAGCGGCAGACGGCGCGGGTGAGCACCGGCTGCAGGGCGTCGTACAGCACGATCTCTTCCTGGCCAGCCCATTCAACGGCCGCGCGTCGCCATTCCGCCTCGAACAGGTCGCCCAGCCGCGCGATCCGTTCCGGCGACATAAGAGCCATGAACACGCGTTTGCGGGCGCGGTGCGCTTCGCCATCCAGGCCCTGGACGCCGCCTTCGCCGAGCAGTGTGCGTCGGACAGGCGCCGGCATGGCGCCCGCGCGCGAGATGCGGGTCTCGTCGTAGAAGACCTGGGCCGCTTCGCGCCCTCTCAGACAGGCCGTCTCCTTCAGCGCCAGACGGGTCTCGATTGCGTCCGCGCCGGCCTGCTCGAACAGGCGGGAGATGCGCCTGTACGGGTCCGTCAAAAGGGCGAACGTCTGATCGGCGTGTCGCTGTGTCGATCGATGCGCCATCGAAGTCCTCCATGGACGAAGGGAGCGCGACGAGGGCCGCGGGATTACTCAAAACGTCGCGGTGACCCAATGGCTCCTGCATCATCCCGGGCCCGTTCTGACCTTCAGCGCCGACCTGCACGGCGAGGCCGAGGAGCGGTGCAAACCCGGGTCGGGTTCGTCTTCAAACCGGCGCCGAGGGATCGTGCAGGGCTTCGATCACCTTGCAGGCGGACACGCGGCCGCCGGCACATTCCGCCGTCATCCGCGAAAGCTCGCGTTGCAGGGCCCGGAGTCGGGCGATCTTATGCGTCACCTCCGCCAGATGACGTTCGGCGAGGATGCTGGCTTCGGCGCAGGGCCGATCAGGGTGATCGGACAGATCCAGCAGGGAGCGGATCGAGTCCAGATCGAAGCCCAATTGCCGTGCATGCCGAATGAACGACAGGCGGCGTTCCGCCGCGTCGTCATACATCCGCCGGTCGCTGGCGGTGCGCGGGGCGGCGGGAAGCAGGCCGATCTCCTCGTAGAAGCGGATGGTCGGGACCTTGACGCCGGTGGCCGCGGCGAGCTTGCCGATAGGGCGCAGGCCGGACGAGGCCGGGGAGGGCAGGGTCATCGCATCATCTCGCAGCAGCGGGCTGAAGGGCGGCAGGCGCAGGACGGAAAAGGATCATCGGCCCAGCCCCATGAGGACGATGGCGGCGCCGAAGGCGGCGATCGTGGAAGCGCCGGTAAGGGCCATGCCGAAGGCCCTGGCCGCCGCGCCCCGGGCATAACCGTGGGCGAACAACACGCGGCCGATCAGATAGAGGGCGACCAGCACCGGCAGCACGACCATCTCCTCGCCGCGCAGCACGGTGGCGAGCACCAGGTGGGCGCCCACCGCCAGGACCGTCTGCTCCAGGGTGTTCTGAAGCACGGCGGCAGGCACGGCGAGCCTCGAGCTGGGCGCCGCATAGGCGGAACCCGGCCGGTCGGCGTCGGACCGGAACCGGATGCTCGCCACGGCCCTCAAACAACCGGCGAGCCACAGGAAAACGAGGAGGTCCGCCTTCAGGGCGTAGGCCAGCCGATCAGCTGTCGCCATGTCCGGCGCGGCGCCCAGGAGACGTGGCGAAAGCCATAGCCAAGCTGACGCCACCGCCGCAGCGGTGATGAGAATCGCCAACCCCGAACGGACGGCGATCGCCTTCTGTTCGGCGGAAAAGGTCATCGCGCCGCCCGTCCCAGGGTCGACGTCGCCGGGCGGCCGTCCGAGCCCCGGACGGTCAGGAGGAGCAGCGCCACGCCGCAAACAATGGCCGCATCGGCGAGGTTGAAGGTCGGCCAGTGCGCGTCGCCCCAATGAAGATCGATGAAATCCGTCACCGCGCCGGAGCGCAGACGATCGAGCAGGTTCCCGAGCGCTCCACCGGCGATGAGGCTCGCCGCGACCGCCGTGACGGCGCTTCGCGTACGCCAGATCCAGGTCAGCAGGACGCCGATGATCAGGAATGCCACGGCGCTCAGGGCCCATCGTCCCACCGCGCCCGAGTCTGCGAACAGGCCAAAGGTGACGCCGGGATTGAATCCCAAACGCAGCGCGAGGAACGGCGTGAGGTCCACCGGGCTCTCGAGTCGGGCGCGAGCCGCGGCCTTGGCGGCCTGATCCAGAGCGGCGATCAGCATGAAGAACGAGAAGGCGATCGCCCGCATGCGGCTGGGACCGCGTCGCGACGGGTGCATCGTGATCATGAGGCCTCCTGTGGATTTCGTCCGATTGTGCGTCCTCTAGCTACTAGAGGATCAAGTCGGTTCCGCCAAACCGCGTCTTTTTGGGCGAGGCATCCATTTTTGTTCTTGATCCTCGAGCGACTGGAGGATGCATTCTCGTGGTGAAAGGCGGACTTCGATGACTGACTCCCTCTCGTCCCCCGAACCGGCGGCCGCCGGCTGCGGCTGCGGCGCGGCCGTCAAGTTCGACGGCGCCACGCCGGCCTATCGCCGCATCCTGATGGCGGTGATCGCTATCAACGGCGCCGCCTTCCTGGCCATCGCCGGCGGCGCGGCCCTGCAGGGCTCGGCCTCGCTGGGTGCCAACGCCCTCGACTTCCTGGCCGACGCCGCCACCTACGGCATCAGCCTGGCCGTGATCGGGCGCTCGGTCGCCGTGAGATCCGGGGCCGCCATCATCAAGGGCGCCAGCCTCGCGGCGCTGGCGCTGTTCATCCTTGGCTACGCGATCTGGCGGGCGACCTCGGGGGCGCCCCCGGAAGGCGTCGTCATCACCGGCCTGGGCGCCCTGGGCTTTTTCGCCAACGCCCTGGCCGCGCTGCTGCTGGTCCGCCATCGCGAAGGCGACGCCAATGTCCGTTCGGTCTGGCTGTGCACGCGCAACGACCTGATCCAGAGCCTGGTGGTCGCGGCCACGGGCGTGGCCGTCTGGTTGACCGCCTCTCGCTGGCCCGACCTGATCGCCGGCGCGATCCTGGCGGTGGTCTTCCTGCAATCCGGCTGGTCGATCATTCGTCAGTCCCGCGAAGAACTGAAGGCCGCCGCGTGACCGCGAACTTCACCCCCGCGCTCGGCCATACAGCCCTGAGCGGGCTGTATGATCCGGCCATCGCGCTTTTGACCCGGGAACCGCTGTGGCGGAGCCGCCTTCTCGAACAGGTGGCTCCGTCCCCTGGCGAGACGATCATCGATCTTGGATGTGGAACCGGCTCATTCGCGATCGCCATGGCGAACCGGGCGCCGGACGCGCGCATCTTCGGCCTCGATCCCGACGGCGACATCCTCAGGCGGGCCGAGACGAAGACGGCCGCTGCAGGTCAGGCCGTCCGTTTCATCCAGGGGTTTTCGCGCGATGTGGCGGCGCTCCTGGGCGAGGACGCCGCCGACAAGGTGGTCTCCAGCTTGGTCTTCCATCAGCTGCCCATGGCCGAGAAGCGAGCGGGCCTCGCCGCGAGCCTGCGGGCGCTCAAGCCGGGCGGAACGCTGCATGTCGCGGACTACGGCCGCCAGTCGGGTGCGATGCGCGTGCTCTTCCGCCTGGTGCAGTCTCTGGACGGCTACGAAAACACCCAACCGAACGCCGACGGCGTTCTGCCTACGCTGATGGCCGAGGCCGGCTTCACACAGGTTCAAGTGCTCGATGTCATCCCGACCGCCACCGGATCCATCTCTCTGTATCGGGCGGTGCGACGATGAGGCGATTGATGTCGCGGCGCACCGTGTTATGGGACGGCATGGGGTTTCCCTCGACTAGGCATGGGTGGATGGCGGCGCTGCTCGCGTCGTTCCTGGCCCTGTTCGTCCTGGTTTCCGCAGCCGACGCCTTCGCCTGCGCACCCGAGACCGGAAGCTTGCAAGGCCTGGCCGCGTCGGACGTCGTCGCTGTGTCCGATACAGGTCACGGCGAACGCAAGGACGCAGCAGGTCAGGTCGCCTGCGCCCACGGCCATTGCCACCATTGCGGCATTACCGCGCCGCCGGCCATTGACGACATGAGGTCGATGGCCCTCGATCGCGCGCCCTTGGCGCCATCGCTCGATCAGGCGCCGGCCTCCCGGATGCCCGCCGGTCCCATGCGCCCGCCCAGAACCTGACGTGACCTCGCGTTCGCGCGCGCCCTTCACGTCAACCTTCCGGGACATGAGACATGCCATCCCCTATTCGCCGCTTGCCGCCTTTCGCGGTCGGCTGCGCTGTGGTCGCCCTGACGACCGCCTTGACCGGCCCGGCCTGGGCCGATCCCGCGCCATCCTTCCGGACCCTGCTTGAGCGCATCGGGGCCAGCCCCGCCGCGGCCGAGGCCGACGCCTTGCTCGAAGCGGCCGAGGCCCGGGTGCGCCAGGCGCGCGTGCGGCCCAACCCGACCGCCGCCCTCGAGGCGGAGAACGCCTTCGGCAGCGGTCCCTTTTCCGGCTACGACAACGCCGAGACCACGCTCTCGCTCACCCAGGACCTCGAACTGTGGGGCCGGCGCGGCGCCCGGGTCGAGGTGGCGCGGGCGGAGGCCGGAACGGCTTCGCTGCGTCGCGATCAGGCGGTCGTCGACGCCGCCGGACGGCTCGCACTCGCCTACGCCGAAGCGGAAGCCGCCGAGCGGCGCTTCGCCCTGGCCGAGGAGGCGCTCAGCCTGACCATCGCGGACGCCCGCGCCGCCCTGGTGCTCGTGGAGGAGGGACGCGAGCCCATGCTGCGCGGCATCCAGGCCGAGAGCGAGGCGGCGGCGGCCCGCGCGACCCGTGACGAGGCGCAGGCCGAGCGGGACGCGGCGTTCGCCCGCCTGACGGCTGTCGCGATGCTGCCCGCGCCGGTCACCTCGATCGTCGACAGCCTGCTGGACGACGCGCCGACCCGGACGGCCATCGAAGCCGCTCCCGGGGCGCCGGCCGTTCGCGTCGCCGAGGCTGAACGCGAAGCGGCCGAACGGCGGATCGCCGTCGAGCGGGTGCGCGCGCGGCCCGACGTTAGCGCCAGCGTCGGCGTTCGGCGTTACGAAGCCGAGGATGCGACAGCGCTGACCTTCGGCATCAGCATGCCGCTGCCCCTGTTCGACCGGAACCGCGGCAATATCGACGCGGCCCAGGCCGAGTTCCGCGCCGCGGACGCCCGCCTGGCCGGCGCGCGCCAGGAGGCCGAGGCCGACGGTCAGGCCGCGGTCGCCCGGCTGAACGCCTCGGTGAGCCGCGTCGCGGCCGCCGACGCCGGCGTGACCTCATCCGAGGAAGCCTATCGCCTGTCCCGGATCGGCTTCGAGGCCGGCCGCATCTCGCAACTGGAGCTGCGCGGAACCCGCGCCGCCCTCATCACCGCCCGCAACGCCGCCGTCGACGCCCGCCTGGCGCGCGTCCGCGCCGAAATCGATCTCGCGCGCCTGCAAGCGCGCGCACCCTTCGGAGGGGTCCAATAATGCGCAAGCCGCAATCCAACAGAACGCTGCTCATTGGCGGCGTCGCCGCCGTCGTCCTGCTCGGAGGCGGCGGGCTGTTCCTGGCTCTCAATCGCTCCGACGCGCGGCCGGCCGCCGAGGGCGAGGCCGGTCACGCGGAAGAGGAGGGGCACGCGGAAGGCGAGGGCGCCGAGGCCCCCGAAGGCGTCGTGGCGCTCACGGCCGAACAGATCCGCGCCGCCGGCATCGCCGTGGTCGCCGTCGGCGCCGGCGGCGGGTCAGAGACCCGGCTGGCGGGACGCGTCGAGCCCATGGTCGATGCGCGCGCCGCCGTGGCCGCCTCGGTCGGCGGCCGGGTCGAGCGCGTGCTCGTCGCGCCGGGGCAGTCCGTGCGCGCCGGTCAGGCCCTCGCCACACTGGTCAGCGGCGACGCCGCGACCTTCCGCGCCGACGCCGACGCGGCGGTGGCGCAGGCCGAAGCCGCGCGCCAGGCCTATCAGCGCGATCGCAACCTGGCCGACCAGGGCGTGGTGGCCCGGCAGGAGGTGGAGACCTCCCGAGCCCAGTCACTCAGCGCCGAGGCGTCGGCGCGCGCCGCCCGCGCCAGGGCTTCGGCGGCCGGATCGCCAAACGCTTCGGGACGGCTGAGCGTGACCAGCCCGATTTCGGGCGTCGTCACCTCGGTGCAGGTCGGCCCCGGAGGCTTTGTCCCCCAGGGCGGCGTCGTCGCCGAGGTCACCAACCCCGCGCGGATTGAACTGGTCTTCAACGCGCCGCCGGCTCTGGCCGCCCAGGTCCGCGCCGGATCGCGCCTGAGGGCGACCGGGCCCAACGGGGAATTCGAAGCCGTCGTCACCGGCGTGGCGCCCGGCGCCGGCGCCGAGAGCGGCGCGACGATCATTCGGGCCCGGCCGTCGGGCGTGTCGCTGCCGCCGACGGGATCCGCCGTCACCGGCGCCATCGTTACGGGCGATGCCGTCCCCGGCGGCCTGACGGTCCCCAGCGAAGCCGTGCAGACCATCGAAGGCGCGACGGTCGTGTTCGTTCAGGTCCAGGGCGGCTTCCGGGCCGTCCCGGTGCTGGCCGGTCGTCAGGCGGGAGGGCGCACGGAGATCCTGCGCGGCCTCGACGAGGGTGAACGCATCGCCGCCGCCAACGCCTTTCTCTTGAAAGCCGAACTCGCCAAGGGCGAGGCCGGCGATGACGACTGAGGCGCGGCATGTTCAAATCCATCATTGAAGCCTCGGTGCGCTTCCGCTGGTTCGTTGTGTTGGCGACCGCGCTGGTCGCCGCGCTCGGTCTGTTCGAACTGACCAAGCTGCCGATCGACGCCGTTCCGGACATCACCAACCGGCAGGTCCAGATCACCACCGTCGCCCCGGCGCTCGCGCCGGAACAGATCGAGCGGCAGGTCACCTATCCGCTCGAGACGGCCATGGCCGGCATTCCCGGACTGACCAGCACTCGCTCGTTGAGCCGCAACGGCTTCAGCCAGATCACGGTCATCTTCACCGACCAGACGGACATCTATTTCGCGCGCCAGCAGGTGGCCGAACGCCTCGCCCAGGCGCGCGAAAGCATGCCCGAGGGCGTGGAGCCGGCATTGGCGCCGATCACCACCGGCCTCGGCGAGGTCCTGATGTGGACCGTGGACTATCTGCCGTTCAACAGCCGCAACCTCGCCCGGCCGGGACAACCCGGCTGGCAGCCAGGCGGCGTCTACCTGACCCCCGAGGGGGAGCGGTTGACCACGCCCGAGGCGCGCGCCACCTACCTGCGCACTGTTCAGGACTGGATTGTCGCGCCGCAGATGCGGACGACGCCCGGGCTCGCCGGCGTCGACACCATCGGCGGCTATGTGAAGGAATACGCCGTCCGCCCCGACGCCGCCCGCCTGTCAGCGTATGGGCTGGGGCTGGGCGACCTCGTCACGGCCCTGGAGCGGGCCAACACCCAGGCCGGAGCCGGCTACGTCCAGCGCGGCGGCGAGGCGCTGACCGTCCGGACCGACGCCCTGGCCTCCACCGTCGAGGATCTTGCCCAGGCCCCGGTCGTCAACCGGGGCGGCCTGGTGGTGCGCGTCGCCGATGTGGCGACGGTCGAGGTCGGGCAAGCTCCGCGGCTGGGCGGCGCGAGCCGCGATGGCCACGAGTCGGTGCTCGGCACGGCCTTGATGATCGCCGGCGGCAACAGCCGCACCGTGGCCCAGGCCGCCGGAGAGCGCCTCGAGGAGGTGCGCGAGACCCTGCCCCCCGGGATCGAGGCGGTGACCGTGCTCGACCGAAGCGCCCTGGTGAACTCCACCATCGGCACGGTGGCGCGCAATCTGACCGAAGGCGCCCTGCTCGTCATCGTCGTGCTGTTCCTGCTGCTGGGGAACCTGCGGGCGGCGAGCATCACCGCCCTGATGATCCCGATCAGCTTCCTGTTCGCCGTCATCGGCATGAACCGCTTCGGCATCAGCGGAAACCTGATGAGCCTCGGCGCCCTGGATTTCGGCCTGTTGGTCGACGGGGCGGTGGTGGTGGTGGAGAATACCCTGCTGATGATGACCCGGCGGCGCGCGGAATTGGGCCGCATGCTCAGCCGTCACGAACGACTGGACGTCGCCATGGCCGCGGCCCGGCAGATGGTGAAGCCGGCCGCCTTCGGCCAGCTGATTATTCTGCTGGTCTTCACCCCCCTGCTGATGCTCGAGGGCGTGGAGGGTAAGACCTTCATTCCCATGGGGGCGACCGTCATGCTCGCCCTGGTCGGCGCCTTCATCTTCTCCTTCACCTTCGTCCCGGCCATGACTGCGCTGCTGGTACGCGACCCGAAAAGCGCCCACCTCGACGCCAACGACCGCGTGCAGGAGCACGAAACCCGCGTCCTGCGCTTCGCCCGCCGCTGGATCCAACCCGCGATCAGCGCCGCCGTAGACAAGCCCCGTGTCGTGCTCGCCTCGGCCCTGGGCGCCTTGGTCGTCGGCAGTCTGGCCTTCGCCACCCTCGGCCGGGAGTTCATTCCCACCCTCGATGAGGGCGATATCGCCATGCAGGCCCTGCGGGTGCCGTCCGCTTCGCTGGACCAGTCCCTGGCTATGCAGATGGCCCTCGAGCGGGTCGTCAAAGCCCAGCCCGAGGTGGAGACGGTGTTCTCGCGCACCGGCACGGCGGAGGCCGCCGTCGATCCCATGCCGCGTAACATCTCCGACAGCGTGATCATCCTCAAGGACCGAGGCGACTGGCCAGACCCGGGCCTCGAAAAGGAGGCGCTCATCGAGCGCATAGAGGAGGCGGTTAGTCAGCAGATCGGCAATAATTTCGAGTTCAGCCAGCCAATCGAACTGCGCTTCAACGAACTGATCTCCGGCGTCCGGACCGATTTGGCGGTGCTGGTCTACGGCGACGACTTCGACACCCTGCAGAGGGTCGGCGAGCAGGTGGCTCGCGCATTGGAGGAAACACCGGGTTCCGCCGACGTTCGAGTGGAACAGGCGTCGGGGTTGCCGACGCTGACGGTCAGCGTCGACCGCTTCGCGGCGGCCAACTACGGCCTGTCGGCGGCGGACGTCTCGGAGGCGGTCTCCACCGCCATCGGCGGAACAGAGGCTGGACGCATCTTCGAAGGGGATCGGCGCTTCGACGTTGTCGTCCGTCTGCCCGAGGCGACCCGCAACGATCCAACCAGCCTGGCCGCCCTGCCGATCGTCTCCTCCACCGGCGTGGTGGTGCCCCTGTCCTCGGTGGCGCGCATCCAGACCGCCGAGGGGCCCAACCAGATCAGCCGCGACAACGGCAGTCGGCGCATGGTGGTGCAGGCCAACGTCCGCGGCCGGGATCTCGGCGGTTTCGTCACGGATGCGCAGACGCGGGTGGAGCGGATCGATCTTCCGCCGGGCGTCCGGCTCGATTGGGGCGGTCAGTTCGAGAATCTCAAGCGCGCCGAACAGCGTCTGGGCCTCGTGGTTCCGATCGTATTCATCCTCATCGGGGTCCTGCTTTTCATGGCCCTCGGCTCATTCGCTGAAGCCGGTCTGGTGTTCGCCTGCGTCCCGCTCGCCTTGGTCGGCGGGGCCCTGGCGCTGCTCTTGCGCGGCATGCCCTTCTCCGTCTCGGCGGCGGTCGGCTTCATCGCCGTCTCGGGGGTGGCGACCCTGAATGGCCTGGTGCTGATGCAGGCCATCCGCGAGCGGCTGACGGCGGGCCTGGCGCCGCGTGAGGCCGCGATCGAAGGGGCGTCCAGCCGCCTGCGGGCGGTTCTGACCACCGCCCTGGTGGCCATCGTGGGCTTTATTCCCATGGCCATCGCCCACGGGGCCGGGGCCGAGGTCCAGAAACCATTGGCCACAGTGGTCATCGGGGGCCTTTTGACGGCGACTGCGTTGACACTGCTGGTGTTGCCCACCTTCGCCGCCAAGGCGGTGAAGCATCGCAAGGCGGAAGGGATCGAGGATTGATGAGCGAACGAGACGAGACGGAAGGCGTCCAGCGCCGCACCCTGCTGGTGGTGTTGATCCTCAACGCCGCCCTGTTTGTAGGGCTCGGGATCGGCGGCTTGCTCGCCGATTCCAGCGCTCTGCTGGCCAATGCCCTGGACAATGCGTCTGACTCCGCCGTCTACCTCATCAGCTTTCTGGCGGTGGGCCGCGCCCTGATCTGGAAGACCCGCGCCGCCCGGGCCTCCGGAATCCTGCTGCTGATCTTCGCTGCGGGCGTCCTGCTGGACGTGCTGAGACGAACGCTGATGGGGACGGAGCCCATAGGCTGGACGATGATGGGCATGGCGGTGGTCGCCGCCATCGTGAACCTGGTGTGCCTGGAACTGATCCGGCGCCAACGCAGCGAGGATGTGAACATGAAGGCCGCCGAGACCTTCAGCTTCAACGATTTCGCCTCCAACGGCGGCATCCTGATCGCGGGTGGCCTGGTCCTGTGGCTGGATCAGTCCTGGCCGGATCTGGTCGTGGGCCTAATCGTGGCCGGCATCGCCGTGAAGGGCGGCGTCGACATCCTCCGCGACTCCCGGGCCGAAACGAGAGCGGGGGAAGAAGCCTGAGTGACGACGGCGGCTACGCCCATGATCACACGGCCGGGGCCAAAGCCCGGGTCGGTGGCGAAGTGAGCGGCCCGCGCTGATAACCATTCCTTGCCCCGTTGCGGACTAGGCTGCGCCCATGGTCCGCAGCGACGCCGCGCCGATGAAGTCCCGCCCACCGCGCATCGCCCGCGGCGGCTGGCTCGACGCGCTCCGCTTCATCGTCGGGGCGCTGATCATCCTCTACCATTTCCGCGAGGCCTCGCCGGTCCCGCTGCCCCAGCTGCATCCGGTGTTCGACCGCGGCTATCTGCTCACCGACTTCTTCATCATCGACTCCGGTTACGTCCTGGCGCGCATCTACGGCGACCGGCTCGCCGCCGGTCAGGCGTCGCTGCGCGCCTATGCGCGCCAGCGGCTGCTGCGGGTCATTCCGGCCCACCTCGTCGTCAGCCTTATCCTCGTCGTCCTCGTCGGCGGCGCGGCTCTGGCGGGGATCGCGCCCAGCAACCCGCGCTGGTTCGACTGGTCGCAGCTGCCGGCCCAGGTGCTGCTGCTCCAGGCCTGGGGCGTGCCGGGCGGGCAGGGGTGGAACGCCCCGACCTGGACGCTCTCGGCCCTGATTGCCTGCTACCTCCTGCTGCCCTGGATCTGCCGGGCCCTGTGGCGCTGGGCGCCGATCGCCGTGGTGATCGGCGCGACGCTGCTGGTCGTCGGCGCCGACCTCGCGGCCTCGCTGTGGCTCGGCGATCCGATCTACCGCCTGCCGATGCGCTACGGCGTCCTGCGCGCCTTGCCGCTGTTCCTGCTCGGGGTCGCGGCGGCCTTCTACGGTTCACGCGTCTATGTCGCATCCCGTCTGGCCGGCGCGATCGGGGTCGGCGCCGCCATCGCGCTTGTCATCCTTCAGGCCTTCGGCGCCTTCAGCCTGTTGTCGCTGGGCCTGATGACCGTGATCATCTGGGCCGCCGGGGCCGTATCGGTGCGCAGGCCGTCACGCCTGATCGAACATCTGGCCCTGATGTCGTTCTCGATGTTCCTGACCAATGAGGTCACCCGTATCGTTTGGTTCGGCCTGCTCGACGCCCTGGGCCAGGACGCCCTGTCGTCGGGGGTTCGCTGGGCGCTGTGGTCGATCGGTTTCATCGGCGCCTTCGCGGCCGCGGCGGTGTTCCGCTATGGCTTCGACCGGCCGGTGCAGAGCTGGCTCAACCCGTCGCGCGTCAGGCTGGCGGCTGCGGACAGGAACGCACCCGCGACGCCTCGGGCGTCAGGCGCCGTTGTGGCGGCCGAACACGCGGGTTGAACCATCGTTGAGGATCAGGACGGTCGTATAGGGTTCGCGCCCGGCGGCTTCCATGCCCGGCGAGCCAGCCGGCATGCCGGGGGCGCTCAGCGCCCGGGCGGCGGGGCGTTCGCTGAGCAGCCGGTCGACGTCGCCGGCCGGAACATGGCCCTCGATCGCATAGGGGCCGACGACCGCCGTGTGGCAGGAGGCCAGCCGGTCCGGAACGCCATGTTGCGCCCGGGTCGGCGCGAGATCTTCGCGCTCGACGACCTCGACGGTCCAGCCGGCCTGGCGCATGTGGGCGATCCAGCCGCCGCAGCAGCCGCACCAGGGCGTCTTGTAGGCGGTCATCCGCTTCGGCGGCGCGGCGAGGGCCGGGGCGGCGAAGGCGGCGAGGGACAGGCCGCTCAGGATGGACCGGCGGTCAAGGATGGTCGGAGAACGGTTCATGGCGGTCCTGGGTGACGATGACGCCGCGGCTTAGCCGGGCGTGTGACCTGCGTGCCCGCCGCTCTGCGGCGTTTCGGGAGCGGGCGCCGGAGCCGGGGCGGGTGCGTCCGGAGCCGGGGCCGGAGCGTTCATCTCGTCGCAGCACTCCATGGCGGCGCCGGGGGCCATGTCCTTGCAGCAGGCGCAGGCCTCCGCCGCGAGCACCGCGCCGGCGCTGAGGGCGAGGAAGGCGGCCGCCGCGGCGGCGATCTTGAGGGTCATCGCGGGTCTCCTTGAAATCGAGCCGCCTTGATCGGCCCGCGGGCGTCCGCCGTCAATGGGCGACCCCTGCGGTCAGGTGTCCACCCGTTCGACCGCGACCCAGCGTCCGCCGCGCTTCTCGACCACGAAGCGGGCGGACGTTTCCTCGAAGGCCGGCACGTCGCCGTCCCGGAACCAGATCCACGGGCGCGACCGGCTGCCCGGGCGCACGAAATAGGCGCGGCTGGAGCCGGCGTCCTGCCATTCGATGGTGACGGTCTTGCGGAGGGGCATGGCAAGAACAAAAGCAGAACACGAAGCGGGGTCAAGCCGGCTTCGCGCGCCCGCCGTCGTCATCCACAGGCGCACGCCGGGACGCCGCCCAGAAGGCTAAGTCCGTATGTCCTTTCCCTCGTCCGGCGTGATGCCGGATGCTGCAGCCTTCAGCAGCGTCGAGGAGGAAGGAATGGACAGGCTCTT
>NZ_JACESA010000010.1 GCF_013912065.1 Brevundimonas sp. | reverse complement strand
GGTTTGGATCGTCTCCAGATCGCCCAGCATCCGGCCCAGCAGGCGCGTCAGGGTGGGCGTCCGCTCGGGAGAGAAGGCGACGCCCAGGGCCTCGTCGAACGCATGGGGGGCGGCGGGGGTCTCGATCTCGTTGTCGGCGCGGGCCTGGGCCCAGCGCGGGCTGTCCTTGAGGGCGCGGGTGGCGCGATAGACGGCGATGTCGTCCTGGTCGCGCAGGGAGCCGGGCTGGGGCGGCGGCGGCAGGAAGGCGGCGGCGTTCGGCGCGGCGTCCTTGGCCAGATAGCCGTGCGGATGGTCGCGGAATCCGGTCCAGAAGGTCGGGGCCGAAACAGGGGCGGTCGCGCAGCCGGCGACGGCGAGCGCCAGGGCGGCGGCCGTCAGGCGACGGCTGCGGGAGAAGACAGGCATGAGACTTTGAACCTTGGAGTTTTCAGGCGAGCTGGGCGCCCGGACGGCCGTCCTCGACGACCCAGGTATTGAGGGTGGACAGGGTCGCCCTGGGGTCGCGGACGTCGCTGATGGCCTGGTAACGGGTGGTCATCCGGTCAGGCGTAACGTCCATCGACACATAGCCCCGCACGCGGCTGTCGAAGAATTTGATGTGCGGGTTGGACGGCATCGACGCCATCAGGGCTTCGTAAGGCGGGCCGCCCGAGGTGATCGACGTGCCGACGAATTCGGTGGCGACCGTGGGCGACGACTCGTCCTGGCTGTCCAGCTTGACGTCATTGGCCCAGAACGAATGATAGTCGCCGCTCAGCACCACGGGATTGCGCGGCTTTAGCGTCGTCAGGGCCTGGGTCATCCGGTCGCGCGCGACGGGATAGCCGTCCCAGGTGTCGGTCCAGTAGCGGGTCTCGGCGTCGCCGTTGCCGAACCGCAGCCCGGCCATGACCAGGTCCTGGCCCAGGATGTTCCAGCGCGCCTGCGATCGCGCCAGGCCGTCGTACAGCCAGCGTTCCTGTTCGAAGCCCAGGAAGATGCGCGCCGGGTCCAGCCGGTCGGGACAGGCGGCGTCCGTGACCACCTGGCCCTTGCCGCCGTTCGGGCCGTCGCTGCAGGCCTGTTTCGACCGGTACTGACGACCGTCCAGCATGAAGAACTCGGCCAGCCTGCCATAGCGGACGCTACGATGGATCGGCATCTGCAGCCGGGCGTCCAGACGCGTGCGGCGAATGGGCATGGCCTCGTAGAAGGCCTTGTAGCCGGCCGCGCGGCGACGCAGGAAATCGTTCGGCGTGACGCCGGGGGTCTTGGACCAGACGCCGGAATAGTCGTCCTGAATCTCGTGATCGTCCCACACCGCCAGACAGGGAGCGACGGCGTGCAGCCGCTGCAGGTCCGCGTCGGTCCGGTGCAGGGCGTAGCGGTTGCGATAGCCCGCCAGGGTCGTCGCCTCTTCCAGCCCATAGGGCCGCACGACATTGGCCGCCTGGGCGCCGGTGCGGGTGTATTCGTAGATATAGTCGCCCAGGAACAGGGTCAGGTCCGGCGTCTCGTCCGCCATATGGCCATAGGCGCTGAAATAGCCTGACTCCCAGTTCGAGCAGGAGGCGACAGCCAGACGCAGCCGGTCGACCTCGGCGTCGGGCGCCGGGGCGGTGAGGGCGCGGCCGACGGCGCTTTGCTGGCCCTGGGCGGTGAACCGGTACCAGTAGGGTCGGCCGGGCCTCAGCCCCTCGACCTCGACATGCAGGCTGTGGGCGTCGGCCCCGTCAGCCACGACGTCGCCCGCCGCGACGATGCGGCGGAAACTCTCGTCCGTTGCGATCTCCCAGCGGACCGCTACCGGTCCTCCCATCCCGCCCAGACCGTCCGGCGCCACCGGATCGACGGCCAGACGGGTCCAGATGACGAAACCGTCCGGCGCCGGATCGCCGCTGGCGACGCCCAGTGGGAACAGATAGGCGCCGCCCGCCTGGGCCTGGCCGAAACGCAGCACCAGGGGCGCGGCGACCAGACCGCCCAACAGCAGGCGGCGGTTCATCGAAAGGGCGGCATGTCGCATGACGGCGGGCTTTCTGGAGAAGGCGAAGGTGCGACGGACCGGCCTGGGCCGGTCCGTCCTTTCTCTCGGTCTTAGAAGTCCATCGTCAGGCGCGCGCCGATCGTGCGGCCCTGATTAGGCGAGGTGGTCGGACGCGCGGAGCCGTTGAAGCCGTTGCGGGTCTCTTCGTAGTAGGTGTTGAACAGGTTGCGGCCCCACAGGCCGACCCGCCAGTTGGCGTTCTCCGGGCCTACGCTCAGATTGGCGTTCCACAGCCAGTAGCCGGGAAGCACCGAGCTCGAAGCCGCGTTGTAGATGGCGTCGCGCTGATTGTAGTTGGTCTCGGCCCGCAGGGCCAAGCCGGCCATCGACCAGTCATAGGCGATCGAACCGCCGTAGTTGAACTCGGGGAACTGGAGCGGTTCGCCCGAGCGGTCGTTGGTGATGATCACGTCCCACGGGCCGTTGGCCGGGTTGGCCGCATCGGTCGCCGCGCCGTCGATGGCGTAGTATTCGGTGTATTCGCCGGTCTTGTAGCCGAAGTTCTGGCTGATCGTCAGACCCGTGATCGGCGTCCACACCAGCTCGATCTCGCCGCCGTAGATTTCCGACTTGGGCACATTGGTGATCTTGCCCAGGCGGCCGGCTTCGCGATCATACTCCAGGCCCTGAACCTGCTGATCCTCATAATCGTAGAAGAACAGGGCGCCGTTCACCCGCAACATCTTGTCGAACAGGTCGGATTTGACGCCGGTCTCGTAGGCGATGACGATCTCGGGCTTGAACGGCGTGGCCGAGGTGGCGTTGTAGGTGGTGAAGCCGCCCGATTTCACCCCGCGCGCCACATTGGCGTAGAACAGGGCGTTGTCGGTGAGGTCGTATTCCATGCCCAGACGGCCGGTCACTTCCGACAGGTCGGTGTCGTAGGTGATTTTCGGACCTTCGGGGACGTTGATCCGCCGGGTGCCCGAGGTGGTCAGGCTGCGTTCCTCGTACTCGTAACGCAGGCCCGCGATCAGGCTGAGCCGGTCGGTCAGGGCGTAGCTGTTGTGGGTGAACAGGCCGATCGCCTCGACGCTCTGTTCGTACGGCGTGTTGATCAGGGTGCGGTTGGCGCCGCGGAACTGGGTGTAGAAGCCGCCGTCGATGCTCTCGTCCGCATAGTGGGCGCCGACCATCCAGTTCAGACGACCGCCGTCGTTCGAGGACAGACGGACCTCCTGCGAGAAGGCGTCGATGTCATTGTAGAAATAGACGTCGGATTCATTGAAGCGCGTGCCGTCCCAGTCGTTGTATTCCGACCGTTCGAAGTTCTGGTAGGCGGTGACGGTGTTCAGCACGGCCCAACCCAGGTCGGCCTTAACGCGGGCGCTGAGATCCAGGCCATTGTTGTCGCGTCCCGGCTTGGAACCCAGGGCGCGGCCGGAAACGGCAGCCATCTCCGGCGACAGCTCCCATCCCGTGATGCGCCAGGCGGTGTCGGCCGGATAGGTGACGCTGCCGTCGGCGACCGTGTACGGGCCGCGCAGGCGGAAGCCCAGGCCGTCCGACTTGTCGACCGAATAGGTGGCGGCGAGATCGACGGTCACGTCCTGCGAGGCGTCCCAGGTCAGGCGGCCGCGGATGGCGGTCTTGTCGAGGTCGCCCAGCTTCTGGCGCGTGTCGCGGCTATACTGCCAGGCGCCGCCCTGTTCGGTGACGGCGGCGAGGCGGCCCAGCAGGCCGGGGACGACCTGGCCGGAGACATAACCCTCGACCTTGTAGCGGTCATACGAACCATATTCGGCGGTCAGGCCGGCGTGCGAGGCCGCAGTCGGGGCGTTGGTGATGATGTTGATCGCGCCGCCGGTCGTGTTGCGGCCGTACAGGGTGCCCTGCGGCCCGCGCAGGACTTCCAGACGCGAGATGTCGAACATCGCGCCCTGGGTGGTGATCGTATAGGGGTGCGCCACCTCGTCGACGTAGACGCCGACGGTCGCGGCGTTGTTGCTGGAGTATTCGCGGGTGCCGATGCCCCGGATGCGGAAGCTCGGCTGGCCGCTGCCGAACTGGCTGTCGACCTCCAGGTTAGGCACGACATTCTCGATGTCGTTGATGACGTTGACGCCCTTTTCGTTGAGGTCGCCGCCATCGACGACGCTCAGTGCGATGCCGACATCCTGGCTGGACTGTTCGCGACGCTGGGCGGTGACGACGATGTCCTGCAACGTCGATGCGCGGGTCTCGGAATGCGTTTGGGCCGAGGCGGGCATGGCCGCCAGGGCGAGGACGGCGCCGGAGGCGCCGAGGAGAAGACGTTTCATTTTTTGACCATCCTTCGGGCGACGCGCGGGGACACCCCCTCCCTCGCGCGCCGAAGCGTTGCGGGATGTCATCGAACAATCGCTTCCTCCGGTCGTGGACGAGGCGGCGGCAAGCGTCGGGGAGGGAGGCCGAAGCCGCCTCGCTGCACCAGAAAAACAACTGTTCGACAACGACGCGGCAGATAAACCGGACAGGCTATGCTTTTGTGACGCTTTGCTGAAGTGTTTCTATACGGACATGCTGGAATGAGGTGTCCGCCCGGATAACGCGTGTTCTATCTCGTGGGACGTGCGACCAGCTGGGTCGCCGCCGTCAGAAGGTCCTCCGCCGACAGCGGTATCCCCGTCGCCGAGGACACCAGGGCGCTGCCCTTGATCCAGAGGGCGAAACGGGTCGCCGCGAGGCGGGTCAGGGCGAACTCGGCGGGCCAGACGCCGGTGCTGTTGTAATAGGTGCCGCCGCCCTCTGGACCCCGCAACAGCATGGCCAGATCCCGCAGCGACGGGTCGCGCCGCGCCTCCACACAGACGCTGGCGATCAGGCGGGCGTACCGGACATAGAAGCCCTCGTCGTCCGGCCGGATGGAAACCGTCGGCGCCATCAGCCGCGTCCAGTTGTCGGGATCCGCCGTCGCCGCGTCTGCGTCGGGCCTCTGTCCGGCGAGGTAGCGAGGCATGTCGCGGAACACGCTGTGCCACACCGCATCGAGAACGAAACGCCGCATGTCGGGCCAGTGGTAGGCGATGGTGGAGGTCGAGGTGCCCGCCACCGCGCTGACCGACCGATTGGTTATGGCGGTGATCCCGCCCGCCAGGATCTGGTCCGCGGCTATGTCCAGCAGCTTGCACCGCATCGAGTCCGGCTCCAGCCCGTCGGCGGGGGCCTGGGGCAGGACCAGGTTCTCGCGATACCAGAAGGTCGCCGTCGCCGGCCGCTCGGGACGGTCCAGCATGTGGTCGATCAGAGCCCCCAGGCTCTCGGCGGCGATCACCTCGTAGTCGGTCCGTCCCGCCAGGGCGCCGGCGTAGAATTGTTCGATGGTCAGATAGGCGACCAGCGGCGTGGCCAGATCGGCCAGTCTCGGGTCGGCGCTCAGATAACCCCGCCATGCGTCGCGTCGCGCGGCGGTCCATCGCTTCATCAGGTCGCGCCGCTCCGGGCCGACCTCCGCATCCAGCAGCAGAGCCTCCCATATCCGCACGAAGCCGGCGTCGCTCCCGGCGCGGAGACGAAGATAGTGTTGCGCCAGCGCCAGCAGATTGTCGCGCTCCAGGGGCAGGCCCGCGACCGCCGCGAAGAAGTCGGCGTGAAAGGCGACGTCCTGCCGCAAGGCCTCTTCCCCGACCGCCTGAAGCAGGCCCGACTTGGCGCCGAACAGGTTGACGATGACAGTGGTGCTCTTGCCCACGGCCTGCGCCAGATCGCGCAGGGTCAGGCTCCGCACGCCTTCGGCCGATGCCCGATCGATGGCGACATCGATGATCTGTTTGGCGTCGACGGCGCCGCCGGAGGGGAGGGAGCTGGACATAAGCCCCCAATGGAGCGTGGATCGGGACGTGTCGAGCCGGGTCTTGCGCGGATCCTGGATCAGGCGTCGAGCAGCGCCGCGATCGAAACCGCCTTCACCTTGCGGTCCGCCACTTCGCTGAACTGAAGTCCCGTGGTTCCGAAATACTCGCCCTGATTGGCGGCGCACCAGTCGGTCGTCACGATCCGAACCCTGTCGTCCTCGATGGCCGCCGTCATTGGGGCGCTCGCAGCGGCCCCATAGAGAAAGTCCCCGCTGCGCTCTTCCAGCGGCATCGGCCGATCCTGATTGGCCCGGGCCATGAACCCTTCGACCTGGGCGCGGGGCGCGTCGGCGACCATCAGACTGCCGTCGAAACGGACGATGGAATCGAACACATATCGGGAGACCGCCCCCGCCGGCGCGCCCATGCCCAGGGTAGTGTGGCCGATGAAGCCGACGTCGGCGCCCGCCGCATCCGCCAGGCCCGTCGCCACCCGGCGTCCGGTGTCGCCCAGCGACAGGGCGCGCGGGCTGGCGCCCAGAACGACCCGATCCTCGTCGGTCAGATGGGCGGCCAGCGTCTCGGCGATCAGGTTCCGCAGCCGGGGCGAGGCGGCGGCCTCGGTCGCGACAGGCCGCGACGCGACCGTCACCGTCCCGTCTTCGAGATATTCAGCGACCGTATAGGCATTGGTCCACGAGCCGGTGTGGGCATAGGCGCTGCGTCCCTGGCGGTGCTGGAACAGCAGATGATTGTGGCCGCCGATCATCAGGCTTCCATCCGGCAGAAGCGGCAGAATGGTCTTGTCGGCTGCGACGCCCGCGTGGCTCAGCACCAGGCGCAGATCGGCGCCGTCGAGCAGCCCCGGCAGACGGGCGCCGGCCCATTCGGCGGGGTCCGGTATGGACAGCTGCGCGCGCGACGCCTGGGGATAGGTGTTCAGGGCGTTGGTCGCCATGCCGACGACCCGCAGCGAGCGTGAGCCGAACGCCACGTTCGCGACCGGCTCGGCGTAGCCCGCCTGAGTGCGTGTATCGACGATGTTGCTGACGACGACGACGCCGATGCTCCGCATACGGCCGACCACCTCCGCCAGGTCCGGCGTCAGATCATTGTCGTGATTGCCGATATTGACCACGGTGGGCGCCAGGCGCGCCGCCTCCGCCAGGAAGGCCCAGTCGATCGCGCCGCCCGAGCGCACGGCCACGACATCGCCGTGCTCGAAGATATCGCCGTCGATCGCGATCACATGCGGAACGGCCTGGGACCGAACCTCGCCCTCGAATGCGGCCAGCAACTGGCCGATCCGCTCATAGGCCGAATGCATGTCCGAGACCGCCAGCACTCGGCCGACGACGCCATGTCGTCTCAGGGCGGACAGTCCCGGCGCCAGAGCCGAAGCCCCGGCGATTTGAAGCAGCCGACGGCGTGAGGGCGTGACGAAGGACATGGTCGATCCAAACAATGTCGGGAAATGCGGAACCGGGCCACGCAAGCTTTCAAAATCGCATTATCACCGAAGCTGCACAATACCGGTCTCGGTCGGCTCGTCGTGCCGGCATACGATTCTGACCCCCCTGTGTCCGCGTCTTCAAAGGTTCAAGTTTTCCGCGCGGTCTCCGCTGGCGACTCGCCGCGAGAGGTCCTACGGGCTCGCGCGACATCTCCTCCCCATGTCGCCAAGGATACATTTTCATGCTTCGCTCAGTCTTCCTCGTCGCCACCGTCAGCGGGATCGCCCTGCTGAGCGCTGGCGCGGCCAGCGCCCAAACCGCCTCTCCCGCAACAGAGACGACCGGCGTCGACGACATCGTCGTCACGGCTCAGCGCCGCAGCGAGAACATCCGCGAGGTGCCCTTCGCCGTCACCGCCCTGAACACTCAGACCCTGAAAGAGATCTCGGCCGGCGGCGCCGACATCCTGTCGCTGTCGGCCCGCGTGCCCAGCCTCCAGGTCGAGAGCTCGAACGGCCGTTATGCGCCGCGCTTCTACATCCGCGGCCTCGGCAATGTGGACTTCGACTTCACCGCCTCGCAGCCGGTTTCGGTGGTGCTGGACGACGTCGTGCTGGAAAGCGTCTATCTGAAGGGCTTCCCTCTGTTCGACGTGCAGCAGCTTGAAGTGCTGCGCGGTCCGCAGGGCACCCTGTTCGGCCGCAACACCCCGGCCGGCGTCATCAAGATCGACTCGGTCAAGCCTTCGGACGACTTCACCGGCTTCGGCTCGCTGACCTACGGCAACCTGGGTTCGGTGCGCGCCGAGACCGGCGTGACCATGCCGCTGACGGACACGCTGTCGATGCGCGTGTCGGGTCTGTGGAACCACCGCGACGACTGGGTCGACAACGCCTATAATGCGTCCTTCGCCGACGCCGACGGCGACGACCTGGGCAATTTCGACGACGTCGCCGCACGCGTCCACGTGGCCTGGACGCCGACCGACCGCCTGTCGACCCTGCTGACCCTGCAGGCGCGCGACTATGACGGCACCGGCACGATGAACCGCGCCAACTCCCTGACCAAGGGTTCGAACGAGCTGAACGGCAATTTCGACCGCGAGACCGTCTATTACGACGGCGGTCGCAACAACTTCCAGAAGCAGAAGACGACGTCGCAGTCGCTGCGCGTCGCCTATGATTTCGGCGCCGCCACCCTGACCGGCATCGTCGGCGCCTATCAGGGTTCATCGTCGGGCGACGGCGACATCGACGGCGGCGTGGCCAGCGCTTCGGCGACCGCCTCGTACAAGACGCCGTTCAACTCCGAGAGCGGCACCCTTTCCAGCGATCTGAGGCAGAACACCTACGAGCTGCGCCTGGCCTCGAACGGCGACGCCCGCCTCGGCTGGCAGGTCGGCGCCTTCTACTGGGACGAGCGGATCAACCTGGTCACCGGCACCTTCAACGGCGTCGGCGGGCTCCAGCCGACCAAGGTCACCGACATCACGCAGAAGTCCGACAGCTGGTCGGTCTTCGGTCAGACCAGCTATCGGGTGACCGAGGCCCTGAAGCTGACGGCGGGCGTTCGCTACACCGACGACAGCCGCGACTATAACGGCCGGATCGTCACCGGCACGCCGGTGGGCGGCCAGGGCGCCACTTCGGTCGGCGACGAGCAGGTCAGCTGGGACGTCAGCGCCCTGTATGAAGTCAACGACGGCCTCAATCTGTTCGCGCGCGTGGCCAAGGGCTATCGCGGCCCGTCGATCCAGGGCCGCAACCTGCCGGTCCTGACCACCGCCGACTCGGAAACGGTCATGTCCTACGAGACCGGCTTCAAGGCCCGTCTGTGGGACGGTCGCGCCCGCCTGAACGGCACGGCCTACATCTATGAAGTCGACGACATGCAGTTCACCGCCATCGGCGGCGCGGACAACACCAACCGCCTGATCAACGCCGACAAGGGCGAGGGCCACGGCGTGGAGCTGGACGGCGACATCTATCTGGGCGCGGGCTTCAGCCTTTCGGCCGGCGCCGCCTGGAACCACACCGAGATCAAGGACAGCGATCTGCTGGTCGCCGTCTGCGGTTCCAACTGCACCGTCACCGACCCGATCGTGATGGTTGGGACCACCCGTCGCGCCAAGATCGACGGCAACCCCTTCCCGCAGGCGCCGGAATACACCGCCAACCTGACGCTGAACTATGTTCTGCCGCTGGGGGACGACACCGAGTTCTTCGCCTCGACCGACTGGGTCATGCAGAAGGACTTTAACCTCTTCCTCTATGAATCGGTCGAGTTCATGCAGGACACCGCGTTCGAAGGCGGCCTGCGCGCCGGGTGGCGTGACCTGAACCGGGGGCTGGAAGCGGCCGCCTATGTTCGCAACGTCACCGACGAAGAGAATGTCATCGGCGCCATCGACTTCAACAACCTGACCACCTTCGTCAACGAGCCCCGCACCTACGGCGTTCAACTGACCAAGCGTTTCTAAGCGCCGAGGCGCGCCGCCGGCCCCGGCCGACGGCGCGCCCGTGCGTTCCTGATGAACTAAAGGCCACGCTGCGGGTTGGATTCGGAGTCGCTGTCGTCTGCGAATCCGGAGGAGACCCCATGCATGCCGCATCCGCCTTCCGCGCGAAAATCGAACCGTTGCGCGGAATCCTGATGGCCTTTCCCATCGCCCTCTTCACCTCGGCGGTCGTCAGCGACATCGCCTATCTGCAGTCCGCCCAGATGCAGTGGTCGAACTTCTCGGCCTGGCTGATCGTGGGCGCCCTGGTGTTCGGCGGTCTCGCTGGCCTGTGGGCCATCGTCGATCTGGCCCTGGCGTGGCGCGGGCCGACGCGGAACGCCGCTCTGATCCATTTGGCCGCCTTGGCCCTCGCCTGGATCTTCGGCCTGATCAACGCCTTCAAGCATAGCCAGGACGCCTGGAGCTCCGTCGGCGCCTTCGGCCTGACCCTGTCGATCCTGTCCGCCGTCCTGGCGCTGGTGGCCGGCTGGTTCGCTTACTCGACCACCACCGTGCGGGAGATCGCGTGATGATCAGGACGCTTTTCTGCACCACCGCCATGGTGCTGGCACTCGCCGGCTGCAGCGGGTCGGATTCAGACCTGAACCAGACCGGCGCCAATCCCGATCTTCCGGGTCAGGACGAAACCCTCGTGCCGCCGATGAAGATCGCCACGCCGACGGGCTGGAACGGCGAGACCCCGGTGGTTCCCGACGGCTTCGCGGTCACGGCCATGGCGACCGACCTGAAGATTCCGCGTCAGATCCTGGTCCTGCCCAACGGCGACATCCTGGTCGCCGAGGGATCGGGCGGCCATGCGCCCAAGCTGCGACCCAAGGACTTCATCGCCGGGGTGATCAAGGCCAAGGGCAAGACCAGCGTGAAGGGCGGCGACCGCATCACCCTGCTGCGCGACGCCAACGGCGACGGCCAGCCCGAGGTCCGCAGCACCTTTATCGACAATCTGGACGCGCCCTACGGCATGGCCTTCGTCGATGGCGCTCTTTATGTCGCCGAACAGGGGGCGCTGCTGCGCTTCCCCTATCAGGACGGCCAGACCCGGATCACGGCGCCTCGACAGGAGCTGACCGAACTGCCGTCGGCCATCAACCACCACTGGACCAAGTCCCTGACCGCCAGCGCCGACGGCCTGACCCTGTATGTCGGCATCGGCTCGAACAGTAATGTGGGCGAGCGCGGCATGGCCGTGGAGGAGAACCGGGCGGTGATCTGGGCCATTGATCGCGAGACCGGCGCCCACCGCACCTTCGTGACCGGGATTCGCAATCCGACCGCCCTGGCCATCGAACCGAACACCAGCGCCCTGTGGGCCGTGGTCAATGAGCGCGACGAACTGGGTCCGCAACTAGTGCCGGATTATCTGACGTCGGTGCAGGAGGGCGCCTTCTACGGCTGGCCCTATTCCTACTGGGGTCAGAACACCGATCCGCGGGTCCATCCGCAGAAGCCCGACCTGGTGCAGACGGCGATCAAGCCGGATTACGCGCTTGGCTCGCACGTGGCGGCCTTGGGGCTGAGCTTCGCCCGTGACGGGGGCTTCGGCGGCCGTTTCAGCCAGGGCGCCTTCATCGGCGAGCACGGCAGCTGGAACCGTCAGGATCTGGCCGGCTACAAGGTGGTCTGGGTGCCGTTTGCTGGTGGTCGTCCCGCCGGTCCTCCGGTCGATTTCCTGACCGGTTTCATCAAGGACGGCGAGGCGCGGGGTCGTCCGGTCGGCGTGACCTTCGATCCTCAGCGCCGCATCCTGCTGGTGGCCGACGACCTGTCGAACACCGTGTGGCGGATCGCGCCGCGTCCGTAAGCGGCGATGGGCGAGGGCGGCATGGCGGACGGTCTGGACACCTACAGGGCCAAGCGGGACTTCAGCCGCACGCCCGAGCCTGCGGGCAAGGCCAAGGCGGGGCGCAAGGGTCGGCTGACCTATCTGATCCAGCGCCACGCCGCCACCCGGCTCCACTACGACTTCCGCATCGAGCACGAGGGGGTGCTGAAATCCTGGGCCGTGACCAAGGCCCCGTCGCGCGACCCGGCGGTGAAGCGGCTGGCGGTCGAGGTCGAGGATCACCCGCTGGATTACGGCACGTTCGAAGGGACCATCCCTTCGGGCAACTACGGCGCGGGCACGGTCCAGCTGTGGGACCGCGGCGAATGGGAACCGCAGGAGCCGGATATCGACGCCGCCCTTAAGCGAGGCTCGCTGAAGATGATCCTGCACGGCGAGCGGCTGAGCGGCGGCTGGGCTCTGGTGCGGCTGAAGTCTGACCGGGGCAAGCCGTCGAAACGCAACAACTGGCTGCTGATCAAGGAGAAGGACGAGGCCGCCGTGCCGGGCGAGGGCGACGCCAATATGGAGATCGACGCCTCCGTCGCCACGGGCCGCAGCCTGGCCGAGATCGCCGAGGGCAAGACCCAGTGGACCGCCTCGCGGCCCGTGGCGCGAAAGGGGCCGAAGAAGCCCAGGGCGAAATCGGGCGAGGCGACATTGGACGCGCCCCCGGCCTTCGTCCCGATCCAGCTGTGCAAGATCGTCGATCATCCGCCCGGCGGCGCCGGCTGGGTGCACGAGATCAAGTTCGACGGCTACCGCATCCAGATCGCCACCGGCGGCGGGCGGGCCCGGCTCTATACCCGGCGGGGCCATGACTGGACTGACCGTTTCCCGCAGTTGGCGGCCGACGCGGCGGCCTGGCCAGACGGGGTGGTGGACGGCGAGTTGTGCGCCCTCAGCGACGACCACACGCCGGACTTCTCGGCCCTTCAGGCCGCCATCGCCGACGGCAAGACCCAGGACCTGGTCTATTTCGCCTTCGATCTGCTGAGCGAGGGGGAGGACGATCTTCGGGACCTGCCCCTGTCGCATCGCAAGGCGCGGCTTCAGGCCCATGTCGATCGGGTCCCGGCCAAGGCCCGGACGCGGCTTCGTTATGTCGACCACTTCGCCTCGACGGGTCAGGCGGTGCTGGAAAGCGCCTGCCGGATGGATCTGGAAGGCGTGATCTCCAAGAAACTGGACGCCCCCTATCAGACCGGCCGATCCTCGACCTGGGTCAAGTCCAAATGCCGGGGCCGCGATGAGGTGGTGATCGGCGGCTGGTCGTCGGAGGGTGGGACCCGGTTCCGGTCCCTTTTGGTCGGCGTCGCCGAGGACCAAGGCTTGCGTTATCTCGGCCGTGTCGGGACGGGTTACGCCGCACCCCTTTTGAAGACCCTGCTGCCGGCCCTGAAGGAAGCGGCGGCGGACGCCTCGCCCTTTGTCGGCAAGGGCGCGCCGCGCGGCGGCAAGGACATCCATTGGGTCAGGCCGGTCCTGGTCGCCGAACTGGAGCATGGCGGGCTGACCGAGGGCGGTTCGCTGCGGCACGCGGCCTACAAAGGACTGCGCGAGGACAAGGCGCCTGCTGAGGTGACTGCCGATCCGCAGCCGCCTTCGCCTAAAAAGTCCGCGCCCGGCAAGCCTTCGCCGACGCGGTCCGGCAAGGAAAAAGTCGTCGTCGCCGGGGTGACCCTGTCCAGTCCCGACAAGATCCTGTGGCCGGCCGTTGATGGAAGGCCAGCCATCACCAAGACGGACCTGGCCCGCTATTACGAAGTGGCGGCGGAGCGCATTCTGCCACACGTCGCCGACCGGCCGGTTTCGATCATCCGGGCGCCGGACGGGATAGGCGGCGAGACCTTCTTCCAGCGCCACGCCATGCCGGGGTCGAACCCGCGCCTGAAGCTGATCGACGTGCACGAGCGCAAACCCTATGTCGCCGTCGTCGATGTCGGCGGCCTGGTCGCCGTCGCCCAGTCGGGCGGGCTCGAGCTGCACCCCTGGGGCTGTCGGCCGGGCGATCCGGAAACGCCGGAACAGGTCACTTTCGACCTCGACCCCGACGAGGGACTGGATTTCGCGGCGGTCATTGCGGCGGCCAAGACGGTGCGGGCGACGCTTGAGGCCAAGGGGATGCATCCCTTCGTCAAGACGACCGGCGGCAAGGGGCTGCATGTGGTGGTCCCGATCCGGGCGGACGGCCGCAGCCGCATCGAATGGGATCAGTGCAAGGCCTTCGCCAAGGCTGTTGCGGAAGAGGTTCGCCGCGCCGATCCGGATAAATTCACCACCACCCTGGCCAAGAAGGCGCGGGGCGGGAAGATCTTCATCGACTATCTGAGGAACGGGCGCATGGCGACGGCGGTCGCCCCCTGGTCGGTGCGGGCGCGGCCTGGCGCGGGGATCGCCTTCCCCCTGTCCTGGGGCCAGGTGAAGACGGGCCTGGACCCGCGCGCCTTCACCCTGCACGACGCCCCGGCCCTGCTGAAGAAGGCCGATCCGTGGAAGGATTTCCGCGCTGGAGAGGTCAGTCTGCGGCCGGTGCTGAAGGCGATGGGGCTCTAGATCACGCCGCCTTCTTGCGCGTCGCCGGCTTCTTCTTGGCCGGGGTCTTGGCCTTCTGGGCGGGCTTCTTCGTCGGCTTGGCGCCGGTCGCCGACCCTTTCAGACTGTTGCGCAGGGCCTCCATCAGGTCGACCACATTGGTGTCGTCGGGCTCCGGCGCCTCGACCACGCCCTTGCCGCCCTTCTGCTTGGCCTTGATCATGTCGCGCAGGGCGTCGTCGTAGCGGTCCTTGAAGACGGCAGGATCGAACTCCGTCTCTTTCTGGGCGATGATCCGGCTGGCGATCTCAACCATGTCCTTGTCCGCCTTCACCGCCGGTATGTCGTCGAAATAGTCGTCCGCGGCCCGCACCTCGTCATGGGCGCGCAGAGAATAAGCCACCAGCCCCTTGTCGCGCACTTCCAGGGCCAGTTGTCGCTCGCGCCCCCGCAGCACCAGGGTGCCGATGGCGATCTTGCCGGCGGACTTCATCGCGTCCCGGATGACGGCGAAGGCTTCGACGCCGACCCCCTTTTCCGGCACCACATAGAAGGGATCGTCCCAGTACAGACGGTCGATCTCGGCCTCGTCGACGAAGCTGTCGATACAGATGGTCCGCGTCGTCTCCAGCTTGACCTTGTCGAAGTCGGCGTCGTCGAACAGGACATATTCGTCCTTGGACACCTCATAGCCCTTGACCAGGTCCGAGCGCTCGATCGGGCCTGTGTCCGGGTCGGTCGGGACCATGCGGATCCGGTTGTTGGTGTCCGGATTGATCAGGTGGAAACTGACATGGGCGCTGGACGAGGTGGCGGTGTAGAGGGCGACCGGACAGGTCACCAGCGACAGTTTCAGATGCCCCTGCCAGGTGGGTCTTGCGGCCATGGTCGTCTCTCCCTGCGTCGTTCGATCCCCTAACGTCGCGCCGGCGAGACGGTTTCTTCAGCGCAGGGTGCGGACGGCGAGCCGGCCCTGGCGATGGTGGGGGATGACCACGGCCTGCCCGTCCACATGCCGGATGTTCAGGTCCACCACCGCCTCGCCGATCTCCAGCCGGGTGATCTTCAGCCGCTCCAGCCCGGCGGGCAGGACCGGATCGGCCATGTCGATGGTTCCGGTCCAGGCGTCGATGGACAGGCCCAGCGTCGCCTGCAGCATCAGGAAGACCGATCCTGCGGCCCAGGCCTGGGGCAGGCAGGCGACCGGATAGGCGATGGGCGGCTCGCCCGGGGCGCGGGGGAAGCCGCAGAAGAGCTCGGGCAGCCGCAGGTGGAAATGGGCGGCGGCGGCGTAGATCTCGGCAAGGATCTCGGCGACGGCTTCCCGCTCGCCGTAGTTGGCCATGCCTGCGGCGGCCATGGCCGTGTCATGGGGCCAGACCGAGCCGTTGTGATAGCTCATCGGATTGAACCGCGCCTGACCCAGCTCGAGCGTGCGGATGCCCCAGCCGGTGCGGAACTCGGCCGACAGCAGACGTTTGGTCACCCGGCGGGCGCGTTCGACCGACGGCAGGCCGGTGAACAGCAGGTGGCCGGCGTTCGAGGCGACCGCGCGACACTGTTCGCCGTCGCCGTCCAGGGCGACGGCGTAGAAGCCCTCGTCCTCCATCCAGTATTTGTCCTCGACCAGGGCGCGGACCTGTTCGGCCCGCATCCGCCATTCGGGCGCACGGCTGTCGTATAGCCGCTCGCCCAGATCGCCCAGGGCACGCCAGGCGGCGAAGGCGTAGCCCTGGACCTCCAGCAAGGCGATGGGTCCCTTGGGGAAACGGCCGTCGGCATGGAAGATCGCGTCCTCGGAATCCTTCCAGCCCTGGTTCGACAGGCCCGTGTCGGCCCCGCGCTGATAGTCGATCAGACCGTCGCCGTTGCTGTCGCCATAGTCGCGCATCCAGTCGGCGGCCGCGATCAGATTGGGCCAGAGCTTGCGGATCAGGTCCAGATCGCCCGTGCGGCTGGCGTAGGCGCCGGCCAGGGCGATGAACAGACAGGTGGTGTCCACGCCGCCGTAATAGAGGCCGAAAGGCACCTCACCCAGGGCGCTCATCTCGCCTCCCCGGGTCTCGTGCATGATCTTGCCGGGCTGGCTGTCCTGGAACAACGAGGTCTCGGTCGCCTGACGCGAGGCCAGATAGGTCAGCACCCCCTTGGCCAGGGATGGGTCCAGCCACAGCATCTGCCAGGCGGCGATGATCCCGTCTCGCCCGAACGGGGTCGAGAACCAAGGGGTGCCAGCGTAAGGATAGGGGCCGGTCGGCAGGTCGGTGGTCAACAGGGCCATGTCGGCCCGCGACTGATCCAGCCAGTCGTTGAACCGGGGACTGCGAGGCCCGCGCAGCGAGGCGCCGCGCCGACGCTTGGCCCGCATGGCCACCCGCGCCTGGATGGCGTTCTGGCGCCAGCGCCGCGTATCCGGCGCCTCGCACGAATCCACGCCGCATTCGATGAACAGGTCCATCGACCGCCCCTTGGGCAGGCTGAACATGAACTCGGCCCGCTGTGCGGTCAGCCGCGCCGGGGGTTCTGAAAAGGCCAGGCAACTTGATCGCTCGATCCCGTCCAGGCCGGTGTAGCGGAAGGTGACGCGGCGCCCGTCCATCGTCGGCGCATGCAGGTTGCCGGTCTTTGCCCTGTGCGTCCCTCGCACCTGGAAGATGTCCGCGAAGTCGGCGCCGAAGTCGAAGGCTAGGGGCAGCAGTATGTCCTCGACCCCGTGGTTGACCATCTGGATGCGTTCGAACATCCGCCGATCCCACAGGAAGCGCCGGCGCTCGATATGCATGACCCCGGCGGGGGCCGACCGGCCGCCCATCGGCGGCAGCGGACGATTGGTCGTGTGGCAGGAGAAGAAGACATTGTCCTGGCTGACGCCGGACGACAGGCGCGACGGCTTCAGCAGCCCGACCGTCATGACCCAACGCGACAGCACGCGGGTGTCGCCGGCGAACAGGCCGTCCGCCCCGCCTTTCATGTCGCCCCAGCCGTCGGCCACGAGGAAGGCGTCGCCCGCCTTCAGCGCCATCAGCTGCTCAAGGCCGGACGCCTCGACGGTCTCGCCGGCGCTCAACAGAGTGGAATAGGCGTCGTCCATGCGGTCTCTCTATGTCTTTTGAGGCCAGTTCGAACGTCTCATCCTATTGCGGCGCTCAGAGGCCGCTTGGATGATCAAATGAAACAGGCGGCGGAGGGTTCACCCCCGCCGCCTGAATTTCTTGGGAAATCGGATCGCTTCAGGCGATGGCCGCGAAACTGCGGTCTTCGTCCCGCGCCCGCAGACTGGTCACGACATCCTTGACCGGCGGTTCGGCGAAGGGTCGGCGAGCCAGCAGATCGCCATAGACGTCCAGGTAGCGGCGGGCCATGGCCGTGGCGGAGAACCGCAGGTCGAACCGGGCGCGTACGGCCTCGCGGTCCAGCAGGTGCACGCGCCCGGCAGCGGCGACCGCCTGTTCCATCGTGTCGACCAGGAAGCCCGTCGCCCCGTCCTCGACGATCTCGGGCGTCGAGCCGCACCGGAAGGCGACCACGGGGGTCCCGCAAGCCATGGCCTCGATCATCACCAGACCGAAGGGCTCGGGCCAGTCGATCGGGAACAGCAGGGCGTCGGCGCCGCCCAGGAAGGCGGATTTCTGATGGTCGCCGATCTCGCCAATGAATTCGATCAGCGGATTGCCTTCCACCATCGGGCGGATGGTCTCTTCCCAATAGCGTTTGTCAGCCGCATCCACCTTGGCGGCCATCTTCAGCCGACGGCCCAGTTTGGTGGCGATTTCAATGGCGCGGTCCGGCCGCTTCTCGGGCGAGATACGGCCCAGGAAGGCCAGATAACCCTCGGACTGGGGCGAGAACAGATACTGCTCGCCCGGCATCCCGTGATGCACGGTGGCCTTCCAGCTGGCGAAGGGAAGAGGCTTGCGCTGATCGTCCGAAATCGACACCAGGCCGAACTCGCCCCAGCGCGCATAGACGCCGGGCAGATCCTTCATGTCCAGCCGCCCGTGCAGGGTGGTGATCGTCTTGTCCGCATACTGCCGAAACAGCGGGAAGTGGACCATGTCGGTATGGAAGTGGATGACGTCGAAGTCGCCGGCCCGGTCCAGAACCTCGCCCAGCATGGACAAGTGGGCGGCCAGGTCTGATTTCAGCGGGGCGGGATCCAGCCGGATGGCCTGGTCGCGAACCGGAACCAATCGGGCCCGCGTCTGGGCGTCGGCGCTGGCGAACAGGGTCACGTCGTGGCCCAGATCGACGAGGGCGTCGGTCAGATGAGCGACGACGCGCTCCGTGCCCCCATAGAGCTTGGGAGGAACGGCCTCGTAAAGCGGAGTGACCTGCGCGATCTTCATGATGTCTGTGCTCCGACCCGTCGAGCCGGGCCGTACGCATCAATGTTTCTGGTCGGGCGAAGTTCCGATGCGAGACGGATTTCTTTAATGGTTCCGGTAGCTTAAGCGTATTCAGAAGGCGATTTTATGTACGAATTCGCGCAGATGGCGATTGACTCCGCTCCCCTCCTGATCCCCCGCGCCAAGGCGCAGCGTGGCAGACGGCTGCCTGGGCTGTCGAGGGCGGCGATGGGTTCGCGCCTGGCGACATCCGCCGGACGCTATGAACCGTAGAGCTTTTTGCGTGTTGTGAGGAATGTCTGCGCCGTCAATCAAAGCAGCGCAGGGGGAGACGAAGGCGATTGACTGAATCTGCAGCTTACGATCGGCGAGGGTCGGACCAGGTGAAACTGGACGCCCAACGCATCGAGGCGGAAGTGCTTGGACTGGACGGCAGCACCGATCCCTTCGTTTCGGCAGTCCGCGCGACCCGCATGCCGATGATCATCACCAATCCGCGTCACCCCGACAATCCCGTGGTGTTCGCAAACGATTCATTCTGTCGTCTGACCGGCTATCCCCGCGAGGAGATCGTGGGCCGCAATTGCCGTTTTCTGCAGGGGCCGGAAACGGACCCGGCGACCGTCCGTCGTATCCGCGAGGCGGTGGACGCGGTCCAGCCTATCGAAGTCGACATTCGCAATCACCGCAAGGACGGTCGCCCCTTCTGGAACCGCCTGCTGATGGCGCCCGTGTTCGACGCGAACGGCGCGCTCACCTACTTCTTCGCCAGTCAGGTCGATGTCACGATCGAACGTGAGCGTCTCGTTGGTCTGCAGACCGACAAGGCGGCGCTCGAGGCGGAACTGACCGCACGGCTGAGGGTGGATCGCGAGCGTGACCGGGAGTTGGACCTGGCGATGCGGGCAGGCGGCCTCGGCGCCTGGAGCGTGGATGTGCAGACACGCACCCTGGTCGCCTCCGAAGCCTACAAGACCCTGATGGGCTGGCCCATCGAGAAGCCCTTTACCTACGAAGACCGTCAGAACCTGATCCACCCCGAGGATCGCGACGCCGTCCGCGCCCAGAGCGAGGCGACGATCAGAGAGGGCGCGGACTATCATATCACCCACCGCGTCATCACTCCGCTCGGCGGCGTGCGCTGGATGGAGGCGCGCGGGATACTGGTCTTCGGAGACGATGACACGCCTCTGCGGATCGCCGGCGTGACCACCGACATCACGGATCGGGTGCGGTCCGAACGCCTGAGCTCCGCCATGGTCGAGCTGTCGGACATCCTGCGCGATCTCGAGGATCCCGAGGACATCATCTATGCCGCGGCCGAGATCCTGGGCCGTACCCTCGAGGTCAGCCGCGCGGGATTCGGCATCGTTGACCGGGACCGCGAAACCATCACCATCGCGCGCGACTGGAACGCGCCGGGGGCCGAGACCCTCTCCGGCGTGCTGAATTTCCGCGACTACGGATCCTATATCGAAGACCTGAAACGCGGGGTCACCGTCTCCTTCTCCGACGCCCGGGAGGACCCTCGCACCAGGGAGACGGCGGCCACGCTGGAAGCCATCAAGGCGCGCGCCGTCGTGAACATGCCGCTTAAGGACCAGGGCGACATGGTCGCTCTCGTCTTCCTGAACCACGCCACCGTCCGCGTCTGGCAGGAAGACGAGCTCCGGTTTCTCAGCGACGTCGGCGAACGGACACTGGCGGCGCGGGAAAGGCGTCGGGCCGAACGTCATCTCGCCAAGCTGGCGGCCTCGCTGGAACGGAAAGTCGAGCAGAGGACCGCCGAACTGATGGCCAGCGAGGCGGCCCTGCGGCAGTCGCAGAAGATGGAGGCCGTCGGCCAGCTGACGGGCGGCATAGCTCATGATTTCAACAATCTTCTGACCGGCGTCACAGGAAGTCTGGAGATCGTAGCCAAACGCATCGCCGAAGGCCGGGTGTCCGAAACCGGCCGGTTCATCGCGGCGGCGCAGGCGGCGGCCCAGCGAGCCACGGCCCTGACCCATCGCCTGCTCGCCTTCTCGCGCCGCCAGACCCTTGAGCCCAAGGGTACGAACGTCGAGGTCCTGGCCCGTGGCATGGAGGATCTGATCCGTCAGACCATCGGCCCGGCCATCCAGTTCGAGACCCTCTATCACGCGGGGCTCTGGCCCGTCCTCGTGGATCCAGGACAGCTGGAAAACGCTCTCCTCAACCTGTGCATCAACGCCCGCGACGCCATGCCCGACGGCGGACAGCTGACGATCGAGGTTTCCAACCGCGTGATGAATCCCGCCGAGGACGCGGACTTCCATCTGCAGGCAGGGGAATATGTCCGCATCTGCGTGATGGATACAGGCGTCGGAATGACCGAGGACGTGATTGCGCGCGCCTTCGACCCCTTCTTCACCACCAAGCCGATCGGCCAGGGCACTGGGCTGGGGCTTTCGATGATCTATGGCTTCGTTCAGCAGTCGGGCGGCCAGGTCCAGATATGCTCCAGCCCCGGCGAGGGCGCCGCGGTTTGCCTCTATCTGCCGCGCCACCACGGCGTCGTGGACATTGGCGCAGGTCCGGATGAGTCTCCGGCGCCGGCCAGGTCGGGGAATCGGCGGACCGTACTGGTCGTGGACGACGAGGCCACGATCCGCATGCTCGTGTCGGAGGGGCTTACCGAACTCGGCTATGATTTCCTTGAGGCCGAGGACGGGCGGGCGGGGCTGGCGACCTTGAACTCGGATCGGCCGATAGATCTTCTCGTCACCGACGTGGGGCTGCCGGGTGGAATGAACGGCCGACAGTTGGCCGACGCGGCGCGGGTGGGACGGCCGGGTCTGAAAGTGCTCTTCATCACCGGATATGCCGAGACTTCCGTCCTGAGCGGCGGCGATCTCGATCCTGGCATGCACATCCTGACCAAGCCGTTCGAACTCAAGTCTCTGGTACGCCGGGTGGAGGCTATTCTGGGAGATGACTGAGGACGATGGGGAGCTTTCGGTAGTCGTCGGGGCGGGAGGCGGTGTCGGCGCGGCGCTTTTGCGGGTCCTGGCGGCTCGGCGCCCCCGCGACAGATTGGTCGGCATCGGGCGCCGCAAGCCTGCCGACTGGCCGGGCGGATCGGTGGACCGGGCGTGGACTTTCCTGGAAGCCGACATCACCGACGAAGGCCAGATCGCCCGTGCCGCAGAGAGCGCCGCTGAACTGGGGCGGCCGGTTCGCGTCATCGTCGCGACCGGTCTGCTCCATGGCCAGGGCGTCGTTCCGGAAAAGACGATGCGCGCGCTCGACGCCGAGGTTTTGCACCAGTTGTTCGCCGTCAACGCCATAGGCCCCGCCATGGTGGCCAAACATTTCCTGCCCCTCACGCCGCGCGACCGGCCCAGCCTCTTTGCGGCGCTTTCGGCCCGCGTGGGCAGCCTGTCCGACAATCGGCTGGGCGGCTGGTATGGTTATCGCGCCTCAAAGGCCGCACTGAATATGTTCGTGGCGACCCTGGCGGTGGAATACCGGCGCACTCATCCTCTCGGCGTCTGCGTAGCCCTGCACCCCGGCACGGTCGAGACCCCGCTCAGCGCACCCTTTCCCGCTCAGTCAACCGCCAAGGCAAGGCTGTCGCCGGACCAATCGGCTGAGGCGCTTGTCGGCGTGATGGACGGACTTCGGCCTTCGGACAGCGGACGGTTCTTCGCCTGGGACGGCCGGCCGATATCCTGGTGAGAGCGAAGAAACCACTCCCGCAGGTTAAGCGGTCAGGACCTCAGAATTCTTCCCATTCGCTGGCCACGGGCGCCGCAGCCAGGGCGGCGGAGCCCACCTGACGCAAGACTGGCCGCGCGGTTGGCCGGCCCTGCGTCAGGCGGGCCGGGGCGCGGGGGCTTTGGAAGGCCGGCTGGACGACCCCCTGCCCGGTGACCTGGAACCGGGCGACGAGCGAGGCCAGGCGCTGGCCTTCCTGTGTCAGGTTGTGGCTGGCCGCGGTGGATTGCTCGACCATAGCCGCATTCTGTTGCGTGACCTGGTCCATCTGATTGACCGCCGTATTGACCTCGTGAAGCGCGGTGGACTGTTCCTGGGTGGAGGCGGTGATTTCGGACATCAGCTGATCGATCTCCATGACGCGCGTGACGATGGCCGCCAAGGCGTCGCCCGTTTCGCCGACCAGGCTCACGCCGGACTTCACCTGGACCGACGAGGCGGTGATCAGCGACTTGATCTCCCGCGCCGCCTCGGCCGAGCGCTGAGCCAAGGCGCGAACCTCGGAGGCCACGACCGCGAAACCGCGACCGGCCTCGCCGGCGCGCGCCGCCTCGACCCCGGCGTTCAGGGCCAGGAGGTTGGTCTGGAAGGCGATCTCGTCGATGACGCCGATGATCAGGCCGATCTTGTCCGCCGAGGTCTCGATCGCGCTCATGGCTTCGACGGCGCTATGGACGATTTCTCTCGACTGCTCCGCCGCGACCCGCGAGGTCTCGACGACGGACGCCGCGCGCAGGGCCCCTTCGGCCGTCTTCTTCACCGTGACGGTGATCTCGTCCAGAGCGGCGGCGGTTTCTTCCAGCGTGGCGGCCTGCTGTTCGGTACGGCGCGACAGGTCGTCGGCGGCTTCGCTGATCTCGCTCGCGCCGGCCTGCATGGCTTCGGTATTGCCGGAAATCTCCGCCATGGCCACGTCGAGCTGGGCCATTGCAGCGTTGAAATCGTCCTTCAGCCGCGCGTAGCTGCCGGGAAAGTCCGTGTGTATGCGCGTCGTCAAATCGCCCTGCGCGAGCGCGGTCAGAGCCTCCGCCGTGGCGGCGACGACCCGGCTTTGTTCGGCCTCGCTCTGGGCGCGTTTCTCGTCGGCGTCTCTGCGCGCGCTTTCAGCGGTCTCGAGGTAGACGGAGATGGCGAAATCCATGTCCAGCATGGCCGCCCTGACCACGCTCGAGATGGCCTCGCCCAAGGCTTCCCCATTGTCCTTGCGGCCGAACAACTTGCGTTTGCCGGCGTCGGTCTTGACGATGGCCTTGACCAGGCCGTCCAGGACCACTGCATAGCCGCCGATATACCATCGCGGCTCCAGCCCGATCCGGGCATGGGTCATGCCGATGCGACGCACGCCGTCGACATAGGCGGGAGTGAAATCTCCAGAGGCGATCAGGGACCAATGTCCGGCCTGTGCGTTCTTGGCCCCCGAAATCTGGGCTTCCGAACTGAAGAAACGAGCGGCCTCGGGCGTGGCGCGGATCTGATCGTAGAAGGTGTCCAGTATCTGGGGAAGGGCCGCTTGGATAACGGGGCGGGTTTGCGCGAGCGCTGACCTGGCCGTGTCGTCGAATTTCAGAAAATCCAGCCGCTGCTGGATATCCATGTTCTTAGACATCTCGTTCTTCCGATGATTAATGGCTGGTTTTCCCGCCCTGAATCATCTCTGAACATTAACGACTTGTGAAACGGGGGCAGGACAAAAGGTCCAAGGGTGCATTATAGATCCCAGGAAGCACTGATACTTCCGGGTCTTATCGATCTTATCTACTCCCACGCCTGCACCACTCAATAGTGGTGATCGCCTGGGCGACATGCAGAAATCGATCATACCTAGGGTGGGTTTGATTCGGCATCGCCAGACGTCGCAAGCGAAGGAGCTGTTTCCATCGATGGAACGACTGATCGCCGTTCAACGAAATCTGTGCATCTACTGGTTTGGATTTCCTGATCCAAGGGTTGTGGCCTAGGCCGACCGTCTATGTCGGCCGGTGGCGACCAATGGTCGGTTGGCCGGCTTCGACCGGACCATCTTGGCAAGGTGGCGATCGTTGACAGGGCGGAGCCGTCGCCCCGCTCCGCCCGACGAGTCGAGGCCGTCGCTTTGGGCGTTGAGCGTAAAGGCGAAGGCGGCGCCGCCCAGGGCGCTGGGCACCAGATCGATGTCGCCGCCGTGCGCCTGCACGATCGTGCGACAGATCGACAGTCCTAGCCCCATTCCACCGGGCTTGCTGCTGGCCAGGGGCTGGAAAAGCCTGTCGGCCATATCCGACGGCACGCCCGGCCCATTGTCGCTGATCGTCATTCGATACCCCTGGAGCGTCTGCGACCCGGAGATTTCGACCCTGCGTTGGACGCCGTTCGCCGGGGCGTCCATGGCGTTCCTGACCAGATTGATGACGAGTTGCTGAAGCTGCACCCGGTCGCAGTGTGCGAAATCGGCTGGATCCAGCACTGCCGATATCTTCGCATTCGTCTCGCGGGCATGCAGCTTCAGGATCGGCATGATCTCGCCGACCACTTCCGAAATATTCTCGCGCGTTTGAAAACCCTTCTCGTGCGTCATCAAGGAACGGATGCCTCGAATGATGTCGGCGGCGCGGTCGATCTGGCCCCGCGCCGAAGACACCAGTCCTTCCAAGTCCGTCCTGTTCGGTTCGGGTCGACCGAGGGCGCTGTTCGCCGCCGCAAGGAAGTTGGTCGCGGCGGAAAGCGGTTGGCTGAGTTCGTGGGCCACCATCGACGCCACTTCACCGAGCGAGTTGAGGCGCCAGTTGTAGGTGATCTGAAGCCTCAGATCCTGAAGCGCGACTTCCGCGGCGACATGGGCCGTCATATCCCGGATGAAGAGGGTGATAAAGCGTCGGCCGTCGTTGAAGAACTGTGCGGCTTGAAGATCGACGTGGGCGCGGCCGCCCTCCACACGCGGGACTCGCCAGTGAAATTCACTGCCGAGGTTGCGGCTCAACGCATTGACCTTTGCGATGCCGGACGGCGACTTGAGCGCCGCCACGTCGAAATCCTCGATCAGTTCGGCGATGTCGACCCCCTCCAGGGGGCGACCGAAAAACCGGTCCGCCTTCGCGTTGGAACAACAGACCAGGCCCGATTCATCAATGCCGACGATGGCCATCGGCGCATCCATAAGAATGCTGTTTGCAAAGGCCTCCACCTGAACCTCTCCCAATCAACCGCATGACGCCCTTCCGCTATCGGGAAGTTCGCGACACTAGTCCAAGTTGAATTCTGTACCTCAATTGTGGCGTTCTGGAAAGAAAGCCTCCGTGCAATTCCTTACATAGCGATGATAATCAGTAGCAAAAACTGCAACTCGTCTTCGTGTTGAGCGGATGAGGGACGAACAACGAAGGCGGTTGTTATTCTTATCTGAATTTGAGCGTCGGCCACCTGTTTACGGATGAGGCCGTCATCGAGACGTCGCAGATTTTCTAGGACCTTCTTTTCCACCTTTTGGGCTGCAAGAGGCCGATCTTGCCTGCTATGACGGTCGCAACAGCAATAACCTCATAGGGAATCTCAGGTATGGTGCGCGACATTCGCCATTTCATCGACGGCGCGGCCTTCGACGGCGCGTCGGGCCGTTTCGGCGACGTTTTCGATCCCAATACCGGCGAAGTACAGGCCCGGGTGCAGCTTGCCAGCGTCGGCGAGGTCGATCGCGCGGTCCAGGCGGCGCAGAACGCCTTCGACGGCTGGGCCAGCACCAATCCCCAGCGCCGCGCCCGCGTCATGTTCGACTTCAAACGCCTGGTCGAGGCGCGGATGGATGAACTGGCCGAGCTGCTGTCCAGCGAACACGGCAAGGTCATCGCCGACTCCAAGGGCGACATCCAGCGCGGGCTGGAAGTCATCGAGTTCGCCTGCGGCGTCCCCCACGCCCTGAAGGGTGAATACACCCAAGGCGCCGGCCCCGGCATCGACGTCTATTCGATGCGCCAGCCTCTGGGCGTGGTCGCGGGCATCACCCCGTTCAACTTCCCCGGCATGATCCCGATGTGGATGTTCGGCGTCGCCATCGCGGTCGGCAACACCTTCGTGCTGAAGCCGTCGGAGCGGGATCCCTCCCTGCCGGTGCGTCTGGGCGAGCTGATGCTGGAGGCCGGGGCGCCGAACGGCGTGCTGAACGTGGTGCACGGGGACAAGACGGCGGTCGACGCCATCCTGACCCATCCGCTGGTCCACGCCGTCAGCTTCGTCGGCTCGTCCGACATCGCCCACTATGTCTATCAGACCGGGGCCGCCAACCATAAGCGGGTCCAGGCCATGGGCGGGGCCAAGAACCACGGCATCGTCCTGCCTGACGCCGACATGGATCAGGTGATCAAGGACCTGGCCGGCGCGGCCTACGGTTCGGCCGGCGAGCGCTGCATGGCCCTGCCGGTCGTGGTGCCGGTCGGCAAGAAGACCGCAGACGAACTGCGCGAGCGGATGGTCGCGGAAATCCCCAGTCTTCGCGTCGGCGTCTCGACCGATGCGGGCGCCCACTATGGCCCCGTCGTAACGGCCCAGCACCGCGACCGTGTCGCCGGCTGGATCGAGAAGGGGGTCCAGGAAGGCGCCGAACTGGTCGTCGACGGTCGCGACTTCAGCCTTCAGGGGCATGAGAAGGGCTATTTCATCGGCCCGTCGCTGTTCGACCATGTGAAGCCCGAGATGTCGTCCTATCAGGAGGAAATTTTCGGCCCGGTGCTGCAGATCGTCCGTGCCGAGACCTTCGAAGAGGCCCTGGCCCTGCCGTCGAACCACCAGTACGGCAACGGCGTCGCCATCTTCACCCAGAACGGCCGTGCGGCCCGCGACTTCGCCGCCCGGGTCAATGTCGGCATGGTGGGGATAAACGTGCCGATCCCGGTGCCGGTCGCCTATCACAGCTTCGGCGGCTGGAAGCGTTCGGCCTTCGGCGACATCAACCAGCACGGTATGGAGGGCGTCCGTTTCTGGACCAAGACCAAGACCGTGACGGCGCGGTGGCCCGACAGCGCGCTGGAGCATTCGGACAGTTCGTTCGTCATTCCGACGATGCGCTGAGGCCGGTATGAATTTCGCCCTTACCGACGACCAGCGCGCCATCCAGGACGCGGCCCGCGCCTTCGCCGACGCCGAGCTGGCGCCCCATTCGGCCCGCTGGGACGAGGACAAGCATTTCCCCGTCAATGTGATGAAACAGGCGGCCGAAATGGGCTTCTGCGGCATCTACACAGGCGAGGAGCACGGCGGCATGGCCCTGGGCCGGGTCGAGGCGGCGCTGATCTTCGAGGAGCTGTCGCGCGGCGACGTGGCGACGGCGGCCTTCATTTCGATCCACAATATGGCGACCTGGATGATCGACCGGTTCGGGTCGGACGATCTGCGCGGACGGTTCGTCCCCGCCTTGGTGGGAATGGAGAAGATCGCCAGCTACTGCCTGACCGAGCCGGGCTCCGGCTCCGACGCGGCGGCGCTGCGGACGACGGCGGTGCGGGACGGCGACCATTATGTGCTGAACGGCTCCAAGGCCTTCATCTCGGGCGCGGGGACGTCGGACGTCTATGTCGTCATGGTCCGCACGGGCGTCGAGGGGCCGAAAGGCGTCAGCGCCGTCGTCGTCGAGGCCGGGACGCCCGGCCTGTCGTTCGGGGCTCAGGAGCGGAAGATGGGCTGGAACGCCCAACCGACCGCCATCGTCCAGTTCGACGACTGCCGCGTGCCCGTCGCCAATCTGTTGGGCGAGGAGGGGGCGGGCTTCCGCTACGCCATGGCCGGTCTGGACGGCGGCCGGCTGAACATCGCCGCCTGCTCGCTGGGCGGAGCGCGGCTGGCGCTGGAGACGGCCCAGGAATACGTCACGACTCGCAAACAGTTCGGCCAGCCGCTGGGCCAGTTCCAGGCGCTGCAGTTCCGCCTGGCCGACATGGCGACCGATCTGGAGGCGGCCCGGCTGATGGTGCTGCGCGGCGCCTGGGCCATCGACGTGGACCACCCGGAAAAGACCAAATGGTGCGCCATGGCCAAACGTCTGGCTACCGACGCCTGTTTCCAGATCGCCGACGAGGCCCTGCAACTGCACGGCGGCTACGGCTATCTGAAGGACTATCCGCTGGAACGGATCGTCCGCGATCTGCGGGTCCACCGCATCCTGGAAGGAACCAACGAGATCATGCGGGTGATCATTGCGCGGGAAATGGGACGATGAGCGAAGCCCCCGTGGCCACTGAAGAGGTCATCGCCCGGATCGACAACGGCGTCGGCCGGATCACTCTGAACCGGCCCAAGGCGATCCATGCGCTGAACCGGTCGATGTGCGAGGCGATGACCGAGGCGCTGGTGGGCTGGCGCGACGACGCGGCGGTGAAGTCCGTCCTGATCGACCATGCGGGCGAGCGCGGCTTCTGCGCCGGGGGCGACATCCGCATGATCGCCGAGAGCGGGGCGGGGGATGCATCGGAGGCCAGGGCCTTCTTCCTGGCCGAATACCGACTGAACCACCTGATGTTCGACTATCCCAAGACGATCACGGCCATCGTGGACGGGATCGTCATGGGCGGCGGGGTCGGGATTTCGGAGCCTGCGGCCATCCGCATCGCCACCGAGCGGACGACCTACGCCATGCCGGAGACGGGCATCGGCCTGTTCCCTGACGTGGGCGGCGGCTGGTTCCTGCCGCGCCTGCCGGGGCAGACAGGCGTGTGGCTGGCGCTGACGGGGGCGCGGCTGAAAGCGGCGGATACGGTGGAACTCGGGATACACACCCACTTCGTTCCGGCCATCGACATCGAAGGTTTCAAGGCCGCGTTGCTGGCGAACCAGGGGGACCCGCTGGAGGAAGCGAACCGCTGGGTCTGTCCGACCGAGCCGGAAGAGTCGCCGCTGAACCCCCATCGCGAGGCCATTGATCGGCTGTTCGCCTTCGACACGGTCGAAGAGATTTTCGCGGCGCTGGAGGCGGACGGGTCCGACTGGGCCATGGTCCAGCTGGCGACACTGAAGACCAAGTCGCCGCAGTCGCTGAAGGTCACGCTGCGCCAGTTGCGAACCGGAGCGACCCTGACGGCCTTCGCCGACAATATGGCGATGGAGTACGCCCTGGGCGGTCGGGTGGTGCGCACCCACGACTTCCAGGAAGGCGTGCGGGCCGTGATCGTGGACAAGGACAACACGCCCCGATGGTCCCCGGCGGACCTGTCGGGCGTTACGGAGGCGACGCTGGACGCGCTGTTCGCGCCGCTGCCGGACAACGAGAAATGGACGCCGCTGCCCTGACAGCGACGCCGACCAAGGGAGAGAGACCATGACCAAGATCGCCTTCATCGGCCTGGGCAATATGGGCGGCGGCATGGCCGCCAACCAGGCTAAGGCGGGCCACGCCGTCGCCGCCTTCGACCTCAGCGCCGCGGCGCTGGACCGGGCCGGATCCGCCGGATGCACGCCCGTCGCCTCGGTCGCCGAGGCGGTCCGCGACGCCGAAGTGGTCATCACCATGCTGCCCGCCGGCCCCCATGTGCTGAAGGTCTATTCGGAACAGATCATCGGCGCCGCGCCCTCCAGCGCCCTTCTGCTGGACTGTTCCACCATCGACGTCGAGACGGCGCGCAAGGTGGCGAATCTGGCCAAGGCCGCCGGCTACGCCTTCGCCGACGCGCCGGTGTCGGGCGGAACGGCGGCGGCCGACGCCGGAACCCTTGCCTTCATGGTCGGCTGCGACGAAGGCGATTTCGCCCGCGTCGAGGCGGCGCTGGAGCCGATGAGCCGGATCACGATCCGCGCCGGTGATCACGGCGCCGGCCAGGCGGCCAAGATCTGCAACAACATGCTGCTGGGCGTATCCATGCTGGGCACATGCGAGGCGATCGCCCTGGCCGAGAAGCTGGGTCTGGACCCCGAGCGGTTCTTCGAGATCGCCTCCAAGTCGTCGGGTCAGTGCTGGAGCGTGACCAGCTATTATCCCTGGCCCGGCCCGGTCCCGACCGCACCGTCGAACCGCGACTATCAGGGTGGGTTCGCCACGGCCATGATGTTGAAGGATCTGAAACTGGCCCAGGATGCGGCGGCAAAGTCGGGCGCCTCGACCCCGCTGGGCGCCCAGGCCGAGGCGATGTACGCCCTGTTCGACGGGCTGGGTCACGGTGGGCGGGACTTCTCGGCCATGTTGCAGATGCTGCGGGGCCGGCTGGCGGATCTGGACGCCGGGTGATCTGATCCGGATGCGCCTGCGTAAATCGTGGCGTCCACGGCCGGACCTGCCCTATTAGACGCCTCTTGCCCGGATTGGACCGCCTCGTTTCATGACCATATCGCCGCCCCGGATCGGAGGCCTTGACGTCCAGGGTTGGGGCGATCCCGAGGATCCGGTCGTCCTGATGATCGGCCCGCCCGAGCGGTTGTCGCCGGGCTGGCGACAGTGGGTTCGCGCAATGGTCGAGGCGGGTCGCCATGTGCTGATCGCGCCGGTGCTCGAACCGGGAGAGGAGGCGGCCGCCCTACGGGGGCTGTTGATCGACATATCTTCGCGGCCCGCCATTCTGTGTTCGGCCGAGACGCTGGCGCGTGTCGCCCCGGCCTTGGTGGTCACCGGCCCCGCCCTGGCCAGCTGCCTGATCGTGGTCGGGGACACGCCCGGCGAGGCGGCTGCGATCCTGGACAATCTGCCGCTGCTCACGCTGGACCCCGCCGCCCTGCACGAACCGGGCGAGACGGACGAGGCCGCCATACTGGGTTTTCTGGAACGCCAGGCGCCGCGCGAAGCCCTGTATTATCAGTCCGGCTCCGACCCCCGCACCCTGCGCGACGCCCTGGGCTGTTTCGCGACCGGGGTGACGGTGGTGACGACCCTGGACGAGACGGGCCAGCCGGTGGGCCTGACCGCCAACTCTTTCTCGTCGGTGTCGCTGGATCCGCCGCTGATCCTGTTCTGCCTGGCGCGCAGTTCGTCCAATCTGGAGCGGTTCCAGCGGGCGGAGCATTTCGCCATCAATGTGCTGCATATCGGCCAGCAGCCGATGTCGGGCGCCTTCGCCCGATCGACCGCCGAACGGTTCGACGGCGTGGCCTGGGAGACCTGGGAAACCGGCGCCCCCATCCTGTCCGGCTCCCTGGCCAGTTTCGAATGCGCGACCCATCAGGTGGTCGAGGCCGGGGATCATCTGGTCTTCATCGGCCGGGTGACCCGCGCCCGGTTCGAGCCGCGTCGCGATCCGCTGCTGTATTTCCGGGGGCGCTACCGGCGACTGCATTTCGCCTGATCCCGCGCCGGGCCGGTTCACATCCGACGGCCGGATCGCTATCTCAGACGCCGAACAAGAGGAAAGCCTGCCCATGTCCGCCGATCCCGTCGTCATTGTCTCCTACGCCCGCACCCCGATGGGCGGTTTCCAGGGCGTGCTGTCGGACGCCAAGTCGACCGACCTGGGCGCCGCTGCGGTGAAGGCGGCGCTGGAGCGGGCCGGGCTGGCGCCGGACAAGGTCGAGCAGATCATCATGGGCTGCGTCCTGCCGGCCGGTCTGGGTCAGGCCCCGGCGCGTCAGGCGGGCATGGGCGCGGGCCTGCCCATCTCCACCGAGGCGACCACCATCAACAAGATGTGCGGCTCGGGCATGCAGGCGGCGATGATGGCGCATGACGCCCTGCTCGCCGGTTCGGCCGAGGTCGTCGTCGCGGGCGGCATGGAGTCGATGACCAATGCGCCGTATCTGATGCAGAAGCACCGGGGCGGCGCCCGCATCGGCCACGACGTCATTTCCGACAGCATGTATCTGGACGGGCTGGAAGACGCCTACGAACCCGGCAAGCTGATGGGCCAGTTCGCCGAGGACACGGCCAAGGCCTATCAGTTCACCCGCGAACAGCAGGACGCCTATGCGACCGAAAGCGCCGGCCGGGCCAAGCGCGCCCAGGACAGCGGCGACTTCGACGCCGAAATCACCCCGGTCGAGGTCAAGACCCGCAAGGGCGTAGTGACGGTCGACCGCGACGAACAGCCGACCAAGTCCGATCCCTCCAAGATCCCCAATCTGAAGCCCGCCTTCGGCAAGGACGGCACCATCACCGCCGCCTCGGCCGCCTCGATCTCGGACGGCGCCGCCGCCCTGGTGATGATGCGCCAATCGACGGCCCAGGCCCTGGGCCTGACGCCGGTCGCCCGTGTGGTCAGCCAGGCCGCCCACGCCCACGAGCCCAGCCTGTTCACCACCGCGCCTGTCTTCGCCCTGAAGAAGGCCCTGGCCAAGGCCGGATGGAGCGCCGACGACGTCGACCTGTGGGAGGTCAACGAGGCCTTCGCCATCGTGCCGATGATCGCCATGCAGGAGCTGGGCGTCCCGCACGACAAGATCAACGTCAACGGCGGCGCCTGCGCCCTGGGCCACCCGCTGGGCGCCTCGGGCGCTCGCGTCCTGACCACCCTGCTGTCGGCCCTGAAAGCTCGCGGCAAGACCAAGGGCATGGCCGCCCTGTGCATCGGCGGTGGCGAGGCCACCGCCATGGGCGTTGAACTGATCTAGACGTCGACCGCCGCGTCCAGGGCGTTTTCCTGGATGAATTCGCGGCGGGGTTCGACCACGTCGCCCATCAGTTTGGCGAACAGGTCGTTGGCGTCTTCCTCGTGCTCGACCGAGACTTGCAGCAGGGTGCGGGCGTTGGAGTCCAGCGTGGTCTCCCACAGCTGTTCCGGGTTCATCTCGCCCAGACCCTTGTAGCGCTGGATGGCCAGGCCCTTCTTGCCGGCGTCCAGCACCGCGTTCAGCAGGTCGAGCGGACCGCGGATGGTGGTGGACTTATCCTTGCGGCGATAGACGGCCGGGGCGGCGAAGACGCCGTCGAAGGCGGCTGCCCGTTCGGCCAGACGGCGGGCGTCCAGCGACCGCAGCAGGGTCTCTTCCAGCACGATGGTCTCCTGCACCGCGCGACGGGTGCGTGTGAAGACGACCGCGCCCTGTTCGCCCGGCGCGCCGGTCCAGTCGCCGTCGCCCTCTTCGGCGTACAGGTTCAGACGCACAGCCGCCGCCGCTGCGGCCTGGGCCGTATCGGCGTGCTCGTTGAACAGGCCGGCCAGGGCGGCCTGTTCGATGGCGAAGGCGGGGGCGCGCTGGCTGAGGCGATCCACGCCGGCCTTGAAGGCCTTGGCCTCGCGCACCAGGGCCTGCAGGTCCAGACCCAGGCGACGCTCGCCGGTAGACAGGTCCAGCTCGGCCTCGGACGAGCCCTCCTCGATCAGATAGGCGTCCATCTCGGCCTGATCCTTGAGGTAGCGCGACTGCTTGCCCTTGGAGACCTTATAGAGGGGCGGCTGGGCGATATAGACGTGGCCCCGCGTGATCAGCTCCGGCATCTGCCGATAGAAGAAGGTCAGCAGCAGGGTGCGGATGTGGGCGCCGTCGACGTCGGCGTCCGCCATCAGGATGATCTTGTGGTAGCGCAGCTTGTCGGCGTTGAAGTCGTCGCGGCCGATGCCGGTGCCCAGGGCCAGGATCAGGGTGCCGATCAGGTCCGACGACAGCATCCGGTCGAACCGCGCGCGTTCGACGTTCAGGATCTTGCCGCGCAGGGGCAGGACGGCCTGGTTCTCGCGGTTGCGCGCCTGTTTGGCCGAGCCGCCGGCGCTGTCGCCCTCGACGATGAACAGTTCGGACTTGGCGGGATCGCGCTCCTGGCAGTCGGCCAGCTTGCCGGGGAGGCTGCTGATTTCCAGCGCCGACTTGCGGCGGGTCAGATCGCGAGCCTTGCGGGCGGCTTCACGCGCGGACGCCGCCTCGATGATCTTGGCCACGATCTGTTTGGCCTCGACCGGGTGTTCCTCGAACCATTGGGCCAGACCTTCGGAACACAGGTTCTCGACGGCGGGACGCACCTCGGACGAGACCAGCTTGTCCTTGGTTTGGCTAGAGAATTTGGGATCCGGCACCTTGACCGACAGGACGCAGGTCAGACCCTCGCGGGCGTCCTCTCCGGTGACGGAGACCTTCTCCTTCTTGCCGGCGCCGGAGCTCTCGATATAGCCGCCCATGACGCGGGTCAGGCTGGCGCGGAAGGCCGACAGGTGGGTGCCTCCATCCCGCTGGGGGATGTTGTTGGTGAAGCACAGCATGGTCTCGTGGTAGGAGTCGTTCCACCACAGGGCGAGATCCAGCTCGATCCCTTCCTTCTTGCCGCGAATGACGATGACGTCCTTCAGGATCGGCGTCTTGGACTTGTCCAGGTGGCGCACGAAGGCCTCGACACCGCCCTCGTAGTGCAGGACCATTTCGACCGGTTCAGCCCCGCGCTGGTCGGCCAGCTTGATGACCACGCCCGAGTTCAGGAAGGCCAGTTCCCGCAGCCGGTGCTCCAGCGTCTTCAGGTCGAAGTCGATGTGGCTGAAGGTGGTGACCGACGGATAGAAGGTGACTTCGGTGCCGCTCAGCGGCTTGCCGGTGTCCTCGCGGATCGGGGCGTCGCCGGTGATCTCCAGCGACTTGACCGTGTCGCCGCGCTCGAACCGCATCTGGTGCGCCTTGCCGTCGCGATAGATCTTCAGCTCCAGCCAGTCGGACAGGGCGTTGACGACGGACACGCCGACGCCGTGCAGGCCGCCGGAGACCTTGTAGGAGTTCTGGTCGAACTTACCGCCCGCGTGCAGCTGGGTCATGATGACCTCGGCCGCCGAGACGCCTTCACCCTCGTGGATGCCGGTCGGAATGCCGCGCCCGTTGTCGGTCACGGTGACGGAACCGTCGGTGTTCAGGATGACCTGGACCAGGTCGGCGTGGCCGGCCAGGGCCTCGTCGATGGCGTTGTCGACCACCTCATAGACCATGTGGTGCAGGCCCGACCCGTCGTCGGTATCGCCGATATACATGCCGGGACGTTTGCGCACCGCGTCCAGGCCTTTGAGAACCTTGATGGAATCGGCGCCGTATTCGGGCAGGTCGGCAATCGGATCGGTCATGAAATCGTTGGCTCTGAAGTCCCGACCGGGACGGGGATGGAGCGTCGCTAAAGACACTCGAATCGACGACGGGATCGCACCGCGTCGAAGCTCGCAACATATAGGAATTTCCGACGAAAAAGCGAGGATTTCCGTCGCCGGATCCTAGTCGTTTTCGAGGGCGCCGCCGGCCACGCGCACGAACTGGGCGCGGCCCTCCAGACCGGCGAAAAGATCGCGTTCGGTGCCGGTCATGAAGGCCTGGAGGTTCAGGGCGACGATCTCGTCGAACAGAGCCGCGCGGCGGCGTTGGTCGAGGTGGGCCGGGGCCTCGTCCAACAGCAGGATCGGCCGGGCGGAACCGGTTCCGGACGGGGCTGCAAGCCGGGCGATCTGGGCCAGGATCAGGTTCAACACCAGAGCCTTCTGTTCGCCGGAAGACCCCTCGGCGGCGGGGCGGTTCTTCTCGCGGTGCAGGGCCGTCAGATCGGTCCGGTGGGGGCCGAACAGGGACCGGCCGGCGGCGCCGTCGCGAGCGCGCGCCCTGGCCAGGCCGTCGCGGATCGCGGCGGCGATCTCGTCCTCTTCCGCGCCCGCCTCGACCATCTGTTCGGCGGGACCGTCCAGACCCAGGTCGGCCTGGGGGAAGGGACGGTCGCCCCGGGCGTCGATGGCGGCCTGGAGCGCGTGCAGGGCGGCGACGCGGGCGACGGCGGCGCGGGCCCCCGCCTCGCCCAGCCGGGCCTCCAGCGCGTCCAGCCAGACCGGGTCGGCCTCGCGTCCGTCGGCCGCATCGGTCAACAGCCGCAGCCGCTCGCGCAGGGCCTTCTCATAGGTCGAAACGCTGGCGGCGTGATCGGGATCGGCGGCGAACACCAACCGGTCGAAGAATTTCAATCGCTCGGCCCGGGCGTCCGAGAACAGCCGATCCTGCTCGGGCGTCGCCCAGACCGGCCGCAGATAGTCCAGCAGCCGCCCCGGCTGGGCCGTCTCGCCGTCGATTCGCACGATCCGCCGCGCCGCCCCCGCCGTCTGGACGCCGGTGCCCAGCCGCGTCTCGTCGTCCAGCTCGACCATGACGGCCCAGGCCCGGCCGACCGCCTCGCCCGGCTCACGCCGCCCCATCTCGGCGGCGGTCGCGCCGCGCAGCCCCTTGCCGGGTGTCAGCAGGCTGACGGCCTCCAGCAGATTGGTCTTTCCCGCACCGTTCGGGCCGTGAAGCACCACGGGGCCGGAGGTCATCTCCAGCCGTGCGCCCTCATAGGAACGGAAGTCGGTGAGGGTGAGGGAAATCAGGCTCAAATGACGGCCGCTCGCGAACCCATCAAAGGACGACGGTGTAACGGGTTGCTTGAGCCGCCAAGTCAGAGATCAAGGCGTTTCCGAAATCCTTGATGACCAGAAATCCGGCACGGCCGACATCCGTGACATCGACACCGCGCGCCGCCGTTAGGCCGTTCCGGCTGGCGATCGCCGCCCCCGTTATGGTGCGGCCCTTCATCTCTGAAAAGTCAATGAACCGATGGGCGGCAAGGTCGCTATCCATCAGGGCGACGCGGATATCTGCAGCTCCAGACGGAGCGTCATATCGCGCGGTCAAGAGAACCTGATCGTCATGCGCTCCATGGAGGGCCAAGTTTTTTGCACCCAATGCCATGAAGGGTGAAGGATCGGCGGTGCCGCTCGGTCCTAGCAGGAAGACGCGCTGAAAGCCGTTGGCCTCGTCAATCTTTGTAGTATCGAACGGATCGAACCCTGGAGTTCCATTCACGACCAGTGTTCCATCGGAACGGTAGGCCATGCGTTGAATGGACTGAAACGGTACCGGAGAATATTGCGTAACCGTCCCGTCGGCCAAATGCCTTTCGTACACACATAGACTGGTCCCGCCATTGCTGCGGCTGGCGAAGGCCAATTTGTGGCCCATCGGAGAGATAGTGGGGACGCGATTAAAGTCGTAGCCGGTATGAATGGGCTGCGCGCCGGGCCTTGCGAGGTTTAGCCGGTATACGCGGATGCTCGTGTCGAACCCGCCGAACTCCGGCGCCCCCGCCGAAAACAAAATGTGGTCGGCATCCTCGCCGAATGACACATCCCGCACCCAGAAATTTTTCTCAGGTAAAGAGAGAAGCGTCGCGTCGGAAAAGTCGCTGCGCATCACCAGAATGGTGTTGATGCCGCTGGTCGTCGATTGAATAACGCAACGACTTCCATCCGGGGCCAAGGCGATTTCGGAGGAGGTATCAACGACTGCGTATGTGTTGTCGGCCGACGCTGACCTAGAGCAGCCAGCAATCGCAATCGCAGGTACCAGCGAGATGAGGCTGCGCCGATGCAGTCCAGGCTGACTTGCCTGTGTCACACCCGCAGCGGCATCAGTACGTACTGGACGCCCGGATCGCCCGGATCGAGCACCAGCGTCGGCGAGGCCGGGTCGGCGAAGCGGAAGGCGGCGTTTTCGCCGGTGATCTGGCCGGCGACGTCCAGCAGATAGCGGGCGTTGAAGCCGATCTCGAACGGTTCGTCGGAATAGCCGATCTCGACCTCTTCCTCGGCCTGTCCGGCCTCCATGTTGCGGACGGTCAGCTTCACCCGGTCGTTGTCGAAGGCCAGTTTCACCGACCGGCTCTTCTCGGCCGAGATGGTGGCGACGCGGTCGACGGCCTTGGCGAACAGGGCGTTGTCGATGTCGGCCTGTTTGTCATTGCCCTTGGGAATGACGCGCAGATAGTCGGGGAAGGCGCCGTCGATGACCTTGGAGGTCAGGCTGGCCTCGCCCATCTGGAAGCGGATCTTCTGGGCCGAGACCGTGACCTCGACCGGGCCGCCGGCGTCGTCCAGCAGGCGGCGGACCTGGTCCACGGTCTTGCGCGGCACGATGACGCCGGGGCCGCCGGCCGCGCCCTCGGGCGCCGGGGTCTCGGCCAGGGCCAGACGGTGGCCGTCGGTGGCCACGGCGCGCAGCAGGGGCACGCCGGCCTCGGCGACCGTGTGCAGATACAGGCCGTTCAGATAATAGCGGGTCTCTTCGGTCGAGACGGCGAACCGGGTCTTGTCGATCAGTCGCGCCAGGTCTTCCTTGGGCATGACGTAGGAGGCGCCGGCGCTGTCGGTCGACATGACCGGGAAGTCGCCCGCCGGCAGGACCGGCAGGTTGAAGCGCGACCGCCCGGCCGAGACCACCAGGCGGGGATCGTCGCCCGAATAGAGCAGCGAGACCTCGGCGCCTTCCGGCAGCTTGCGCACGATCTCGTACAGGGTGTGGGCGGGGGCGGTGATCTGGCCCTCGACGTTCACCGTCGCCTCGGCCTCGTCCACCATCTCCATGTCCAGGTCGGTGGCCGCGAAGGCCAGACGGTCTCGCCCGGCGCTCAGCAGGACGTTGGACAGGATGGGAATGGTGTTTCGACGTTCGACCACGCTCTGCACATGGCCCAGGGCCTTCAGGAGCGCGGATCGTTCGATGGTCAGTTGCATGTCGTCTCGCCCGGCGCGGCCCGACTCGAAGGGTCGCGGTTAAGTGGCCTAGGACACTAGCGGATTAGGCGGGCGGGGCAAGGAAGGCGGTTCGAGCCGTTCACAGATTTCTCCCTCCCCCGCAGGGGAGGGAGGATTTCAGCCCCGCAGCTTGCGGGTCAGGGCCTCGACGTCGCGGGCGATCTGGTCGTCCTGAGCCATCAGTTCCTCGATCTTGCGCACGCCGTGCAGGACCGTGGTGTGGTCGCGTCCGCCGAAGCGACGGCCGATGTCAGGATAGGAACGGGTCGTGTGCTGCTTGCACAGATACATGGCGATCTGGCGCGGACGGGCGACCGAACGGGTGCGGCGCTCGCTGAGCAGGTCGGCCTGCTTCAGGTTGAAGTGGTCCGCGACCGTTTTCTGGATCTCGTCCACCGTGATGCGGCGCTCGGGACCGCCGCGCAGGGCGGCGCCCAGCAGGACCGAGGCCTCGTCGACCGAGACGGTGGACAGGCGCGATCCGGCGGCGGCGGCCAGGGTGTTCACGGCGCCCTCCAGCTCGCGCATCGAGCCGGGGGTGCGATCGACCAGCTGGGCCAGGACCTCCGGCGCCGCCTCGCCCTGGACCACGCCCAGGGCCGACAGGGCCTTCAGACGGTTCTGGGCCACGGCGATCTTCAGCTCGCGGTCGCCCGCCTCGACCGGGCAGGTCAGGCCGGCGGCTAAGTGGCTGCGCAGGCGGGGCTCGACCTCGGTCAGGGCCATCGGCGCGCGGTCGGCCGAGAAGACGATCCGTTTGCCGTCCTCGATCAGGGCGGTCAGGGTCGACAGCAGTTCTTCCTGGGTGCTCGTCTTGCCCCCGACGAACTGGACGTCGTCCAGCAGCAGCATGTCGGCCGAACGCAGGCTTTCCTTGAAGGCGGCGGTCGAACGGTCCTGCATCGCCTTGACGAAGGTCGACAGGAAGCGCTCGGCGGTCAGATAGACCACCTTGGCCTCCGGCCGCAGGCGCTGGGCTTCCCACGCAATGGCGTTCAGCAGGTGGGTCTTGCCGTAGCCGTAAGGGCCGCAGAAGAAGACCGGATTAAAATGGCCGTCGGCCCAGCTGGCCACCTGTTTGGCGATGGCCAGGGCGAAGGCGTTGCCCTGGCCCTCGACGAAACTGTCGAAGGTCAGGCGTTCCTGCAGGCCGGCGGCGCGCACGGCGCGGGCGCCGTCGGCGACCGGGGCGATCGTGGGAGCGGCGGTCAGGCTGGAAGACGACAGGGCGGCGAGCCGGGGGGTGGCGTCCACGATATTGCCGGCGCGTATGGCCGAGGCGGGCGGGGCGGAGCCGACTTCGGCGCGGCAGCGGACGTCCAGGCGGCGGTTCAGGCCGTCCAGCCCCAGCCACAGCTCGTTCATCCGGCGCAGGGCGTTCTTGCGGACCCAGTCACGTGCATAGGCGGTGGGGGTGACCAGGATCAGCTGGCCGGCCGAATCCACCCGCACGGCGGAAGGCGCGATATAGGACGAAAAGGGACCGTCGCCGATCTCCGCCCGCAACCGCCCTGAGGCCTCAGTCCAGATGCGGTCCGGATCTGTCATGTTCGATCCGTTGGCGCCGCCCACCATCGCCGTCGCACCTCCAACCATCGTTCCGCCACCCACTAAAAACCATTCCGACCTTCGGCGCTTCAGGGCGATGGTTCAGGGACGACTTCTCCTGCGCCGAAAAGCGATGCTTTTCGGACGGGGCCGAGCTCCTGGACAGACATCTCCCGCCGACGCGAAACTATCGTCCCGCGCCGTCTTCATCCGTGTTGGGATGGAAGTGCGTTAGAGGCCAAAACTTACGCTCAGAGCCGGTCCGGTCAACGCTGATTCGTTGGTCGATTCGCAGTTAAATTGTTTGACTCCGTCAAACGCTAATCCTGCTTGGGAATTTCGCGGTTTCCCCTGCGTGGAGTCCGTATTCGTGCTTAAGGAGAGTTAACGGGAAAACACAAAACGGCGAAGGAGCACTTGCCCCTTCGCCGTTGAAAACACGATAAAACCCCGTAACGAAACGACGACAGCCGTTCCGTGGTCGGGAAATCCCTGAAGGGCTTAGGCGGCCGAAAGCTTCTTCAGCTGGGCGGCCAGACGCGACACCTTGCGAGAGCCGGTGTTCTTGTGGACGACGCCCTTGGAGACGGCGCGCATCAGCTCGGACTGGGCTTCCACGAATGCGGTCTTGGCGACGGCGGCGTCGCCACCGGCCAGAGCTTCCTGGAACTTGCGCAGATAGGTGCGGACCCGCGAGCGGCGCGCCTTGTTAACTTCGGTCCGCGCTTCGATCTTGCGGATCGCCTTGCGGGCGCCGGGGTTGTTAGCCATTTCAAACCTTCGAACGGAAAACGCCGCGGAGCACACGTCCACGGCGCGGAAATCTCAAGAGGGCGGGCCTATAGCCGAAAGCCCGGGGGCGGTCAACGCGGAGTCTGCCGCAGACCGCAGAAGGATCGCCATCGATACGTCGATAAGGCTTATTCAACGAACCGCGTGTCAGTCTCCGACCAAATCGGAAGCCGCATGCTCAGACCCGTCATCCTTCTCATCCTCGCCGTCGTCTGCTCGGGCGTCTTCGCCCGGGCGGCGGCCGCGGAGACGCCCGGCGTGGCGCGCTCGCCCCTCGATCTGGCCCAGGCCGTCGAGCGGCGTGCGGGCGCGACCGACTTCAAGGCCCTCGAGGTCTTTGGCTGGGAGGCGATGCGGCGCAACGACCGCGAGGGTCTCCAGCGCCTCTATCACGTCGCCTGGATATTCCTGAACCAGGGCGAGTTCGAAACGGCCAAGACCTGGAATGACCGCCTGATGGAGGGCGCGCGCCGACAGGGCGACCGTCGCTATGTGCAGATCGCTCGGCTGAACGCCCTGACCCTGCGCTACGACCAGGGCGAGACGGCCGCCGCCGACGAAATGCGCGCGCGCGCGGCCATGGAGCCCGACTGGTTCGCCAGGATCCACGCCATCCGCAACTGGGCCCTGGTCCTGATGGATCGGGATCAGATCGGAGAAGGTCTGAAACTGCTCGCCGACGCCGACGCCCTCATTCCGGGCGACGCCCCCTATGCGAAGATCGCACGGGCCGGCCTGTGGGAGATGACCGGCATCGGCCTGATGAAGCTGAACGACATCGACGGGGCCACGGCCGCCTTCGGCCGGTTCGAGATCGACCTCGCCAATCCCGCCTATCCCCGGCCCGACTTCGACGCCATCTACAATCTGTCTCGGCTTTCGACCCAGTTGGGCGACGTCGAACAGGCGAAGCGGCTTTACCAGACCCATCACAGGCTGGCGGTGCGCGCGAACCTGCCCAGTCTCGCCGTCTACGACGCCCGCCTGTGCGCCATGGTGGCCGATGCGGCCGATGCGCCGCGCGATGTGCTTGAGTGTCTGGAGCCGTTCGGTGAAGACTTGGGCGAGGCCTCGTTCCTGGCGGCGCAATTGCTGCCGGCCCGCGCCCTCGCCCGCGCCCGGACCGGGCAGATCGCCGCGGCCCAGCGCGACCTGGCGCAGATCCGCCGCCACGCCGCCGCCGACCGCTTCCGGGAGGAGGGACCGTCGGAGATCGTCCAGGTCGAGGCCGAGATCCTGTTCGCCGAGGGCCGGGCCTCGGAGGCCTATGCGAAGCTTCGCGAGTACAGTCGTGCGGAGACCGTCGCCGACGCCCGCCGCTTCAGCGCCGGCATCCGCCAGGTCACCGGCGACATGCAGCAGAAACTCGCGGAACGCCGTCTGCAGCTCGATACCGCCCGGTCGAACACCAAACTCCAGGGCGTGATCCTGACCATCGCGGTCATCTTCGTCCTGTCGGCCGTCGCCGCCCTGGTGTGGATGTGGAGCCAGGCCCGGAGTTTGCGCGCCGCGCGTCAGCGCGCCGAGGAGGCCAGCCGGTCCAAGTCAGAATTCCTCGCCAACATGAGCCACGAGATCCGCACGCCCCTGAATGGGGTCGTCGCCATGGCCGACGCCCTGTCCCGCGCCAGCCTGGCGGCGCGCGAGCGTGAGATGGTCGAGGTGATCCGGTCCTCGGCGGTGACCCTGGAACGGCTGCTGTCCGACATCCTGGATACGGCCAAGATCGAGGCGGGCCAGATCGTTCTGGAGCGCTCTGTCTTTGACCTGGGCGACACGGTGCGCGGCGCGGCGGCCCTGTACCGGCCGCGCGCCGACGAAAAAGGCCTGGCGCTTCGGGTCCAGGTCGACCCCGACTTGAGCGACGCCGTCGAGGGCGACGTGGTGCGGGTGCGTCAGGTCCTGTCGAACCTGATCTCGAACGCGCTGAAGTTCACCGACGCCGGCGCGGTCACGGTCGCCGTCGACACGGTCGGCGAGGATCGGGTGCGGTTCACCGTCAGCGACACCGGATGCGGCTTCGACGACGAACAGAAGTCGCGCATCTTCACCCGTTTCCAGCAGGCGGACGGCTCCATCACCCGTCGTTTCGGCGGCACGGGACTGGGTCTGGCCATTTCCCAGGATCTGGTCGCCCTGATGGGCGGCGTGCTGGACTGTGACGGCCGGCCGGGCGAGGGGGCCGACTTCTGGTTCGAAATCCCCCTGATCCGGGCCGCAAACCCCGCGCCTGTTCTTGGAGAAGACGCCGATGTCGAGGCGGAGGGGCCGGCCTTCCCCGCGCGCATCCTGCTGGCGGACGACCATCCGGCGAACCGCAAGGTCATCGAGATCATGCTGGCCGGCCTGACCGAACTAGTCGTAGTCGAGGACGGTCTTCAGGCGCTGGCGGCGTACCGCCAAGGCGGCTTCGACCTGGTGCTGATGGACATGCAGATGCCGGTCATGGACGGCCTGACCGCCACCGCCGCCATCCGCGCCCTGGAAGAGGAGGAGCACCGCGAACGCACTCCGCTCATCATGCTGACCGCCAACGCCCTGCCTGAACATGTCGAGGCCGGGCGAGCCGCGGGCGCGGACGGCCATCTGTCCAAGCCGATCACCCTGGCGGGATTGTTCGCCAGCGTGGCGGAGGCCGTGGCCACGGTCGAGCGGGCGAAGAGACCCGTCGCCGCCTGACGATCAGGCACGGAAGTCGGCTGGTCTCAGCCCGTGGCGCTGGAGCTTGTCGTAGAGGGTCTTGCGCGGAATCCGCATCTCTTCCAGCACGGCGACGATGTCGCCACGATGGGTCTGGAGGGCGCCGCGCAGCAGTTCGCCCTCGAAGCGGTGAAGCCGGTCGGGCAGGCTGAGATCGGCGGGGTCTGCGGCGTTCCCTTCCTCCAGGCCCAGCACGACCCGTTCGGCGAAATGGGCCAGTTCGCGGATATTGCCGGGCCAGTTCTCCTCCAGCAGGCGACGCCGGATCCCGTCATCGATCGACGGCGGCTCGACCCCGTGGCGGTCGGCGGCGCGGCGCAGGAAATGGGCGAACAGCAGCGGGACGTCCTCACGCCGTTCGCGCAGCGGCGGCACGCGCAGCCGCACCACGTTCAGCCGATAGAATAGGTCCTCGCGGAAATCGCCGCGCCGGGCCGCCTCGCCCAGATCGAGCTTGGCCGAGGCCAGGATGCGCAGGTCCAGCACGCGGGGCTCGTTGGCGCCGATCGGGTGGATCTCGCGCTCCTCAAGCACCCGCAACATCTTGACCTGCACGGCCAGGGGCATGCTCTCGACCTCGTCGAGGAACAGCGAGCCGTTGTGGGCGCGCTCCACATGCCCCACCCGCCGTCGCATGGCCCCGGCGAAGGCGCCCAGTTCGTGGCCGAACAGTTCGCTCTCGATCAGGCCGTCGGGCAGGGCGCCGCAGTTGACGGCGACGAAGGGCGCCAGCCGCCGACGGCCGCCGTTGTGCAGGGCGCGGGCGACGGCCTCCTTGCCGACCCCGGTCTCGCCTTCGATCAGCACGTCCATCCTTGCGTCGGCGATCTGGGCGATCGTCGCCCGAAGCGCCGTGATCGCGCGGGACGACCCCGCCAGAGGCAGTTCGTGTCCGCCCTCGGCGGCCAGAGCGCTCAGACGGCGGTTCTCCAGCACCAGGCCGCGCTTCTCCAGCGCCCGGTTCAGACTGTCCTGCAGCCGTTCGAACGGAAAGGGTTTGGCGACGAAATCATAGGCGCCGTCGTGCATGGCGGCGACGGCGTCGGCGATGTCGCCATGCCCCGTGATCATGATGACCGGCAGGCTGGGGTCTAGGGCCTGCAGCCGCGTCAGCAGTTGTCGCCCGTCCATCCCCGGCATCCGCAGATCGGTGACGACCACCCCGGCGAAGTCGGCGTCGAGCGCCTTCAGCGCCGGCTCGGCCGCCGTGAAGGCGCGGACCTCCAGGCCTTCGAGCGTCAATCGCTCCACCAGGGCCTGACGGAAGTCGGCGTCGTCCTCGACCAGGGCGACGGTCTGGGGCAGCGGCAGGGGCGTCATGCGGTCCTCAACGTGGCGACGAAGGTCGCGCCCTCGTCGCTGGCGACCAGATCCAGTTCGCCCCCGAAGCCGGCGACGATGTCGCGGCAGATGACCAGGCCCAGTCCCAGGCCGTTGGCCCGCGTGGTGACGAACGGGGTGAACAGCTGACGCGCCACCTCCGGCGCGACGCCCGGCCCGTTGTCGGCGAAAATCAGGCGGACGCGGTCGCCCTCGCGCGCCACGGTCAGGATCAGCCGGGCGTCGTCCTGATCCTCCATGGCCTCGGCGGCGTTCTTGATCAGATTGACGATCACCTGTTCCAGTCGGAACTGGTCGGCGCGGACCCGCACCTCGCCGTCGCCGCGTCGCTCCAGATCGACGCCGCGTTCTTCCAGCCGGCCGCGCGTCAGCTGCAGCGCGCCCTGGATGGCGTCCTCCAGCTGGATTTCGTCGATAACCGGCGGCGCCTTGCGCGAGAACAGGCGCAGGTCCTGGGTGATGGCGCCGATGCGGCCGGTCAGCTCGCCGATCCGGCGCAGCACCCCCTGGGCCTTGTCCGTCTGTCCCCGCTCCAGCAGCACGCCCGCCGTCTCGGCCTGGGTCTGGATGGCGGCGACCGGCTGATTGATCTCGTGAGCCACGCTGGCGACGATCTGGCCCAGGGCCGCCAGCTTGCTGGCCTGAACCAACTCGTCGCGCAGCAGTTCGCGCGCGGCCTCGGCGCGACGGCGTTCCTCGATCTGCCGGTTCAGGGCCAGATTGGCTTCGCGCAGCGCACGGGTGCGTTCGTCGATGCGGCGCTCCAGCTCGACCCGGCCCTCTTCCTCCGCACGGGCGCGGGCGCGGGCCTGACGACGTCGGCGCATCAGCAGGGCGGCGGCCAGGGCCAGCAGGCTGACGGCCAACAGGGTCAGACCCCGCGCGCCGTTGACGGCCGCCCCGACCACCCCTCTTTCCGGCGTCAGCAGATGCAGGGTCCAGCCGGGCGTGGCCGTGTCCGTCTCTGAATGCATCCAGGTCTGCGGACGGCCGTCGCCGACGGCGGTCCGCACCAGGCGCGGACGGTCGCCGTCCGGCGTCTGGAAGGGGAGGGGCGAAAGGGCGCCGGGGCTCAGGGTCAGGTCGGTCAGGCTCAGGCGACGCCGCCGGTCGTCCATCGGCGCGACGGCCCGGAACCGCCATTCCGGTACGCTGGTGACCAGGACGACGCCGCCGGGATCGGTCACCCAGGCGGGTTCGCCGGATGCCCGCCATTCGGCCTCCAGCGCGTCGAACTCGACCTTCAGCACCACCACGCCCAAGGGTTCGCCCCCGGAGGAATCCACCCGTCGCGACAGATAGAGACCCGGGCGGCCGCTGCGGGTGCCCAGGGCGTAGAACTCCCCCTCGGCGTCCCGCATCGCATTGCTGAAATAGGGCCGGAAGCCATAGCGGGCGCCGACGAAACTGGTCGAGGCCCGCCAGTTGCTGGACGCCAGCGTCAGACCCTCGGCGTCGAGGATGTAGATGACGGCCGCCCGGGTCTGGGTCGCCAGCCGCTCCAGCTTGCGATCCACGCGGTCGACCGCCGCTGCATCCGGCGCCGCCAGAAGCTCCGACACGTCGGGATCGCCGGCCAGAACGATGGGGATGGCGCGTTGCTTGTCCAGTTCGCTGCGCAGCACCGCCGCATGCAGGGCGGCGCCGGCGCGGGCCTGTCTTTCCAACTCGCCGACCGCGTCGCGTCGCGCGAACTCGCCCGCGATCCAGGCCAGGGCGACGCCGGCGATCAGCCAGCCCAACAGCAGGATCCATGGACCGCGAGTCAGACTCGACGATCTTTCGATAAATTTTCCGAGCGCGGCTCTGATCATGAACCCATTTGTGCGACATTTCGCACAGATAGGCCATGCCTGTGTGCGTTCTTCCGCACAAACTGCATCGTGTCTAACAGGAGTGGAAAGGCATTATCTTGTAAAAACAAGAGATTAAAATGTCCTTCGATGGAGTTTGGATGCGTTCGGAGACGGGCGGACATTAGGGGCTGGAGCCTCGACGCAAGCAGCGAGGCCCGTCGAGGAAAGCGGGATGGTCCCGCAGTGACAGGAGCCTTCCGTGATCGCGCTACCTTCCGCCGCCGAGCCGGCCGTCCGCCGCCCCTTCTACCGGCATCTCTATTTTCAGGTCCTCACCGCCATCGTCGCGGGCGCCTTCATCGGGCATTTCTGGCCGACGTTCGGCGAGGGCCTGAAGCCGCTGGGCGACGCCTTCATCAAACTGGTGAAGATGGTGATCGCTCCGGTCATCTTCCTGACCATCGTCACCGGCATCGCCGGAATGCGCGACATCGGCCGGGTCGGCCGGGTGGCGGCCAAGGCCTTCGCCTATTTCCTGACCTTCTCGACCCTGGCCCTGATCATCGGCCTGATCATCGCCAACCTGGTTCGGCCTGGACACGGTCTGAACATCGACCCGGCTTCCCTGGACGTCGGCGCGGTCGCCAAATATTCGGAACAGGCGCACGAGACGACGATCGTCGGCTTCCTGACCGGCGTCATTCCCGACACCATGGTCTCGGCCTTTGCCGACGGCAACATCCTGCAGGTCCTGTTCGTCTCGGTCCTGTTCGGCATCGCCCTGGCCATGGTCGGCGACGTCGGCAAGCCGGTGCTGAACTTCCTGGAATCGATCAGCCACGCCTTCTTCAAACTGGTGGCGATCCTGATGAAGGCCGCGCCCATCGGCGCCTTTGGCGCCTTCGCCTTCACCATCGGCAAATACGGCATCGGCTCGATCGCCAACCTGGCCGCCCTGGTCGCCACCTTCTACATCACCGCCATCGTCTTCGTGGTCGGCGTCCTGGGTCTGGTGGCCTGGGCCAACGGATTCAACATCCTGAAGCTGATCCGCTACCTGAAGGAAGAATTGCTGCTGGTCCTCGGCACCTCCTCGTCGGAGGCCGCCCTGCCGTCGCTGCTGAACAAGATGGAACGCGCCGGCGCCTCCAAGTCGGTGGTCGGCCTGGTCGTGCCGACCGGCTATTCGTTCAATCTGGACGGCACCAACATCTATATGACCATGGCGGCCCTGTTCATCGCCCAGGCACTGAACATCGAGCTGACGCTGCAACAGCAGATCCTGCTGCTGCTGGTCGCCATGTTGTCGTCCAAGGGGGCGGCCGGCATCACCGGGGCGGGCTTCATCACCCTGGCGGCGACCCTGTCTGTGGTCCCCACCGTTCCGGTCGCGGGCATGGCCCTGATCCTGGGTATCGACCGGTTCATGAGCGAATGCCGGGCCCTGACCAACTTCATCGGCAATGCGGTGGCCACCATCGTCGTCGCCCGCTGGGAGGGCGAACTGGATCGGGACGCGCTGCACGCGGCGCTCAACGGTCCGGCCCAGCCTATCGCCGCCCGGCCCGACCCGGCCGCCGGACCCGGTGACAAGGACCTCGTCACCGCCGACTGACTTCCTCCCCGGAAACAGGCGCCGTCGCGAAAGCGCGGCGCCTGCGCTGCATTCGAGGCCGCCTCAACCGCAGTACGCAGTTCTGCTTATTCGCGTTTGGGCGTTCGCTTAACGGTCAGGCTTTACGCCTGTTGTCCATAACCACCCACTGCCGATGAGCACCCCCATGATTACTTCCCGCGCCCTCGTGGCAGGTGTCGGCCTTGCTGCGCTCGCCACCTCCGCCTTCGCCCAAACCGCGCCCAGCGCCGATGAAATCGCCATTCTGCGTGCTCAGGTTCAAGCCCTGTCCGCCCGCCTCGAACAACTCGAAGCCCAATCTCAGACCCAGACCCCGGCGCAAGCCGCCGCAGCCGGGACCCCGGCCCCGGTCGCCGCCCCCGCGCCGCGTCCGGTCGCCCAGGCGGCGACCGCGACCACTTCGGTCGACTGGGCCACGGGCCTGCCCGAGCTGCGCAGCCCGGACGGCTTCACCTTCAAGCCGCGTATTCGCGTCACGGCCGACCTGTCGAACACCTTCGGCTCGGACTTCGACAGCCGCAATCTGACCACCACCGAACTGCGCGGCCTGCGCCTGGGCGCTCAGGGCAAGACCCCCGGCGGCTTCAGCTACTGGATCGAAGGCGACATCGCCGACAACTCGGTCAGCGTCGCCAACGCCTTCATGTCCTATAATCGCAAGCTGGGCGGCCGTGATCTGGAAGTCTCCGCCGGTCAACGCCTGAATGACCGCGGCGTCGAAGGCGGCACGGCCGAGGACATGGTCCCGTTCCTGGAGCGCAGCCTGATGGTCTCGACCGTCGGACCGGAACGCGGCGCCTATGGCGTCGGCCTGTCGTCCAAGCTGACGGGCAGCGTCTGGCACGCTTCGCTGTCTCTGACCGGCGACGCCATCAGCGGCGGCACGACCAACGACTCCGTCACTCTGATGGCCCGGACCCACTGGTCGCCGTTCAAGACCGACGCCGGCTTCCTGCACATCGGCGGCTGGGGCTTCGTCGAGGACCTGACCCCGAACGCTTCCGTCGCCTCCCGCAGCCTGGTCGTCTCGTCGCGAGGCAACGACAATCTGCGTCTGGCCGGCGGCGCCTATGTCGATCCCAAGGGCAGCAAGGGCCTGGGCCTGGAACTGGGCGGCGTGCATCGTTCGGGCTGGCTGATGGCCGAAGGCGGCAAGCGTGTCGTCGAAACCGCCGCGCGGGATTACGATCAGGACGCCTACAGCATCTCGGCCGGCTTCTTCATCACCGGCGAAAAGCCGCCGCTTTCGACCCGCACCGGCACCTGGTCGCGGCCCAAGGTTCTGAACCCCCTGGGAACCGACGGCTATGGCGCGGTCGAGGTCGTCGGTCGCTATGACACCGCCGACTACAGCGACAGTCCGACCGGCGGCGAGGGCGACACCTGGCTCCTGGGCGTCAACTGGTATCCCACGAACAACACCCGCGTCTCCGCTCACTGGAGCGCCTGGTCGGTGGATAATCGCACCGGAACCTTCGCCGGCGACGACAGCGGCAACACCGCCACCGTCCGCGTGCAGACCGCCTTCTAAACGACCAGCCTCCGCCCGGAACGGTTCGCCGTTCCGGGTTCCTTCACAGTGGCATGCCGAGAGATGATCGCATGAATCCGAAGAACATCCCGATGCAGCGCAAGCTGGCCATCGCCTTCGCAATCCTGCTGACCGTGGCGGCCGCCATGATCGGCGCGGTCTTCTCCCAACTGTCGGAGATGAAGACCGCCGCCGATCTGAACGCCGAAAGCAGGGCGATCGTTGAGCACACCCATGTGGCCGAGAAGGGCTTTATTCGCCTGAACTCGCAGATGCGCGGCGTGCTGCTGACCGGAAACGAGGATTATCTCGACGTCTACAGAAAGGGCTGGGAACAGTTCGAACAGTCCGTCGCCGCCCTGAAGGCCGCTCGTCTGACGCCGGAAGAGAGCGCGCTGGTCACGAAGGCCGAAGCGGACGCCGCCGCATGGCGCGCCGAGTTCGGGACGCCCCTGACCGAGGCGGCTCTGGATCCCGCCGCGATCGACGCCGCACGCCGCGTCGTGATCGATTCCGGCGATCGGGTGCGCGTCACCCACATCACAAAAGCGATCACCGAAGTACGGGACATCGAAGTCGAGCGGATGAACCTGCGCGACGCCCAGCATGCCTCGGCGATCACCGCCTCCTTCGTCGCCCTGGCGGTCGGGGGACTGATCCTGGTCGCGGCCGCCGTCTTCCTGGGCGTTCAACTGTCCATCATGATGGTCGCGCCCGTGCGCCGCATGACCGGCGCCATGTCGGTCATGGCCGAGGGCAAGCTGGACGTCGCCATCCCCGACACGGACCGCAAGGACGAGGTCGGCGCCATGGCGCGTGCCATGCAGGTCTTCCGCGACAACGGTCTGCGCGCCAAGACTCTGGAACTCGAAGCGGAAACGATGCGCGACGAGTCCGAGGTCGAACGCCGCCGTCGCGAAGCGGCCACGGCCCAGGAGGCGGCCGAGAACGCCGTCGTCATCGAAAACCTGGGCAAGGGTCTGTCGGCCCTGGCCGACGGGGATCTGGTCTATCGCATCGACGCGGCCTTCCCGGCGCGCAGCGAAGTCCTGAAGGCCGATTTCAACCGTTCCATCGCTCGTCTCGAAGAAGCGGTGACGGGGGTGCTCGGATCGGTCCACGGCATCGAGTCCGGCGCGGGTGAGATCAGCCAGGCCTCCGACGACCTTTCCCGCCGCACGGAACAGCAGGCCGCTAGCCTGGAGGAAACCGCCGCCGCCCTGGACGAGATCACGGTCACGGTCCGCAAGACCGCCGAAGGCGCGACCAAGGCCGCCACCGTCACCAGCGGCGCTCGCCAGAGCGCCGAAGCCTCGGGCGCCGTCGTCATGAACGCCGTCGAGGCCATGCAGAAGATCGAGGACGGATCGCGCCAGATCAGCCAGATCGTGGGCGTCATCGACGAGATCGCCTTCCAGACCAATCTTCTGGCCCTGAACGCCGGGGTCGAAGCGGCGCGCGCCGGCGAGTCCGGTCGTGGTTTCGCGGTGGTCGCTTCGGAAGTGCGGGCCCTGGCCCAGCGATCCGCCGAGGCCGCCAAGGAGATCAAGGGTCTGATCAACAGTTCTGGCGCCGAGGTCGAGGCCGGGGTTCGTCTGGTCAGCGACGCCGGGCAGGCCCTGCAGGCCATCGCCTCGCAGGTGAACGACATCAGCGCCCTGGTGGTCGAAATCGCCGCCTCCGCCAAGGAACAGGCGACGGGCCTGCACGAGATCAACGTCGCCGTGAACCAGATGGATCAGGTGACCCAGCAGAACGCCGCCATGGTCGAGCAGGCCACCGCAGCCAGCAACGCCCTGCGCCAGGAGACGGCCGAGCTGTCGTCCCAGGTGTCCTTCTTCCAGGTCTCGGGCGGTCGCGCGCCCCGCTCGGCGCCCGCCCGCGTCTCGGCCCACCCGACGCCTCGCCCGGCTTCCCGTCCAGCGCCGCGCGCCGCGCAGCGGGTGGTCAAGGTCGCCGGTGGCCGCGATGTCGTTCTGACCTCCGACGCCGACGGCTGGGAAGAGTTCTGATCAAGGCGAGGTCGAGCTGGAGCTGAAGCCCGCCTCGACCTCGCTTCTCGGCCAACATCTGAATGCGCGCCAACAGAGTTGAACGCGGCGAAAGTTGACTTCCGTCGCAACTTTTCGCCGATTGTGTAATCGCCGCAACGCTGTCTGAAATGTCATGGATTTAGCCGCTTTCCAGCCATGATTGTCACGTCCCAAGGAGGCTGACCTCTCCTCTCCGGAACGCTGTTTCATGACCCCGACCGCGCTCATGCTGATTGCGCTGGCCTCGACCGCCGAGCCCGCCGCTGTCCAACAATCGCAAGAGGCGGAACCGTCCGTGGTCCTGCCGGACGTCAATGTGACCGGCGTCAAGCGAGGGGTCGCCCTGGGCGGGCAGGAGCCGATCGTCTCGTACGACTCGGCCCAGATCCAGGCGTTCGGCGCGACCAATATCGGCGAACTCGTCACCCTTCTTGAGGCCCAGACCCGAAGCGCGCGCGGAGGATCGCCGATCTTCCTGGTGAACGGGCGCCGTATCTCCGGCTTCCGCGAGATCCGGGGCATTCCCCCCGAGGCGATCGAGCGTTTCGACGTTCTGCCGGAAGAAACCGCCCTGTCCTACGGCTACAGCGCCAACCAGCGCGTCGTGAACATCGTGCTTAAGGCCGACTTCCGCTCCCTGACCTCCTCGGTCAACGTCAGCCGCTCGGACCAGGGCGGCCGCACGACGACCCAGAGCGAAAACAATCTTCTGAAGATCGCCGGCGCCGACCGCTGGTCGCTGGACGTCAACGGCAATAGCAGCAACGCCTTGTACGAGTCCGAGCGGAGTATCGACCGCAGCGATACGGGCGTCCCGCTCGATTCGACCGGCGACACGGACCTGAACGCCTATCGCACCCTTCAGCCGCGTGCGGCCGAGGCGTCGGTTGCGGGAACTTACAAGCACGACCTGAACGACAAGGTCGGCATGACCCTGAGCGGCAGCCTGGAGGACAGCAGCAGCCGCAGCTATCTGGGCCTGCCCGGGGTGACCCTGAACTTGCCGGAGAACAATCCCTGGTCGCCAGGCGGCGACGCGGCGGATCTGTACCGCTATGTCGATCTGCCCGGCACCCTGACGCGCCAGACCAACACCCGCGCCGCCGAACTGGGCTCGGTCCTGGACGGCTATCTGGGCGACTGGCGCTGGACGGCCACGGGCGAATACAGCCGTACCGAGACGGACACCACTACCGGGCGCGGCGTCGACGCCGGCGCCCTGCAGGCGGCGATCGACGCCGGGGATACGACCGTGGACCCGTACGGCGACATCAGCGGCGCGGTCACCGTGGTCGCCCGCGACACCGCCAATTCGGTCTCCCAGACCGCCGAGGCCGAGTTCGTATTGAACGGCACGGCCTGGGAACTGCCCGCCGGCGGCGTCACCACGACCTTCAAGGTCGGGGGCGAACACCAGTCCCTGGATTCCGAGAGCGTGCGTTCGGGCGTGGCGACCGACCGGTCGCAATCGCGGGACCTGGGTAGCCTGCAGGCCAACTTCGACCTGCCGATCTCCAACGTGGATCGTGGCGTCCTGCCAAAGATCGGCGATCTGTCGGCCAATATGAACCTGGCCTATCAGGAACTGTCCGACTTCGGCGGCGTGGCGAGCCTGGGCGCCGGGCTGAACTGGTCGCCGGTTGAACGCCTGTCCCTGACCGCCAACTATTCCGACGAGGACAAGGCCCCCACGATCCAGCAACTGAATGATCCGACCGTGGCGACCCCGAACACCGCCGTCTTCGATTTCAACACCAACCAGACGGTCGAGATCACCCGGATCACCGGCGGCGATCCCAATCTGAAGGCCGAGAACCGTCGGATCCTGAAGCTGGGCGTCAACTGGCAGCCCCTTTCTGCAACCGATCTGCGCCTGAACCTGGCCTATACCCGCACCGAGGCCGAGAACGAGCTCTCCAGCTTCCCCGCCATCACTCCGGACCTCGAGGCCGCCCTGCCGGAGCGGTTCGTCCGCGACGCCGACGGAAACCTGCTGTCGATCGACGCGCGCCCGCTGAATTTCGCCAGCCGGGAACAGCAGGACGTGCAGTGGGGCTTCAACTTCTCCAAACCGTTCGGCAAGCCGAACCCGGCCCTGATGGGACAGCGACCCGGCGGCGGCATGATGATGGGCGGTCCGCCGCCCGGCGGCGGTCGTTCCGGCGGCGGGCCTGGCGGTCCGGGCGGCGGCGGCGGGCGCATGCGCGGGGCCAGCGGACCCGGCATGCAGCCGGGACAGGGGATGTTCAACTTCTCCCTGACCCACACATGGCGTGTTCAGGACGAGGTGGTGATCCGCGACGGTCTGGCGCCCTTGGACCTGCTGGACGGAGATTCGATCTCCGGTTCGGGCGGCCAGTCCCGCCACGAGGTCCAGGTGCAGACCGGGGTGTTCAAGAACGGCTTCGGGACCTTCGTCAACGCCAACTGGAAGTCGGGCACGACCGTCGAAGGCAATGGCGCGGGTTCGGCCGATCTTGATTTCTCGGATCGGATGACGGTGAACCTGTTCGCCTTCGCCGACCTGACCCAACGCACGTCCCTGGTCGAACGCATGCCCTTCCTGAAGGGCGCGCGCGTCGGCATCGGGGTGCAGAACATCTTCGACGACCGGATTTCAGTGACCAGCAGCGACGGCGCGACCCCGGTCAACTACCAGCGAGACTATCTGGATCCCCAGGGCCGGGTGTTCCGGATCAATCTGCGCAAGATCCTATACTGACGCCCAATCCCGCTCAGGGCCAGACGACGGCCAGGGCGATCAGGGCGGCGATGGCGGCCAGGGCCAGGGGATAGAAGAGACGGTCGGACATGGCGAAAGCCTAACCGGCCGTCCGGACCACGACAAGCCGGTCGGTCGGAGGGGGTGCGGCGCAATATTGCGTTGCGGCCCAAACCTTGACCCCTTCATGACGGCGGCCTACCCGGACTGAGCACCTTGAAGAGGACCGACCGAATGCCGCGCCTGATCCTGCTCCGCCATGGCCAGAGCCAATGGAACCTCGAGAACCGCTTCACCGGCTGGGTCGACGTCGATCTGACGGCGGAGGGCGAGGCCCAGGCGCGCCACGGCGGCGCGCTGATCGCCGAGGCGGGGTTCAAGCCCGCGGTCATGTTCACCTCGGTCCTGACGCGCGCCAAACGCACCGGCGCCCTGGCCCTGCAGGCGGCCGGACTGACCGATGTGCCGGTGATCGAGGACTGGCGTCTGAACGAGCGCCACTACGGCGGCCTGACGGGGCTCAACAAGGCCGAGACGGCCGAGAAGCACGGCGAGGATCAGGTCAAGATCTGGCGTCGCAGCTATGACGTGCCGCCTCCGCCGCTGGCTCCGGGCGGCGAGTTCGATTTCAACGCCGACCCCCGCTATGCGGGGCAGTCCATCCCGGACACCGAAAGCCTGAAGACCACCCTGGACCGCGTCAAACCTTATTGGGACGCCGAGATCGCGCCGCGGCTGAAGGCCGGCGAGGACGTGCTGATCGCCGCCCATGGCAATTCGCTGCGGGCCATCGTCAAACTGCTGTTCGCCGTGCCCGACGACAAGATCGTGGGCGTGGAGATTCCCACCGGCAATCCGCTGGAAATCGACCTGGACGAGGCGCTGAAGCCGACCGCCGCCCGCTATCTCGACGCCAGCCGCGCCGAAGAGCTGCCGACGATCGCATGAGCTGGACCGACGCCGATCGCGCCTTCATGGCCCAGGCCATCGAACTGGCGACCGGCCGCATGGGCGAGACCTGGCCCAATCCGGCGGTGGGCTGCGTCATCGTCAAGGACGGTCGGATCATCGCCCAGGCCGCCACGGCGCCCGGCGGACGTCCCCACGCCGAGGAACAGGCCGTGCCCGCCGCCGGCGACCAGATCGAGGGCGCGACCGTCTATGTCACGCTGGAACCCTGCGGCGCCCGGTCGTCGGGTCGGCAGTCCTGCGCCCATTTCCTGACCGAGGCCCAGGTGGCCCGGGTCGTCATCGCCTGCCTCGACCCCTCGCCCTTCGCCGCCGGCCGCGGCACCGAACGCCTGCGCGGCAAGGGACTTGTGGTCGAGACAGGCCTGATGTGCGACGAGGGCTCGGCTCTGTGCGAAGGCTTCCTGCACCGGCTCGAGACTGGGCGGCCTATGGTGCGGATCAGCAAGGACGGCGCCGGTTTCGACGGCCGGTTCGCCGCCTCGCCCAAGGCCGACCTGGTGACCGAACTGAAGCGGCTCGGAGAGGCGGGCTACACCCGTCTTTGGACCTCGCCCGGCGATCTCGCGGAGGCCCTGCGGGAGCAGGGTCTGTTGACGGACTGACAACCCCCTGTTGCTCAAGGCTTTCTTAAGCCGGCAGGGTTTATTCTGGTTCAATGGCCCAGGCCGCTGAACCCATTGTACGCAAGCGCCTGACCCAGGCGGAACTGGACGTAGTCTGCGCCCGGCACGACCGGCTGTTTCAGGCGCGCCCCGGCGGCGCCCGCGCGGTCTTCGCCTGGATGGACATCTCGGGCCTCAGCCTCAAGGGGCGGAACCTCGCCGACGCCGACTTCGCCGCCGCCTGTCTGGAGGGCTGCGATCTGACCGGCGCCAGGCTGGACAACGCCAACTTCTTCGGCGCGGACATGCAGGACGCGACCCTCGCCGAGGCCAGCCTGCGTCGCGCCGATCTTCGCGGCGCCTGTCTGCGCGGCGCGGACCTGTCGGGCGCCGACCTGTTCGAGGCCGATCTGCGCGAGGGCACCATCGCGGCGGCCGACTCCAAGCTGGGCTTCAAGGTCATCTCACCCCGTGCGCGCGAGGAGACCGAGGCCACGGGCGCCTGTCTCGCCGGCGCCAATCTGCAGCGATCCCGGATGTCCGGCGTCATCGCCGTCAAGGCCGACTTCTCCGGCGCCGTGATGAAGGACTGCAAGATGGTCCGCGCCAATCTGAAACAGGCCGACTTCCGCGGCGCAGACCTGGCCGGGGCCGATCTTTCCGGGGCCAACCTGTCCGGCGCGGACATGCGCGACGCCATCCTGGTCGGATGCACCATGACCATGTGGTGCGCCGACGGCGCCAATATGGAAGGCGCGCTGACGGACAAGCGCTCGGCGGGCGAATCCGTCGACCGGATGCCGGCCGCTGAAATGCTGCGCGAACACGCCCGCTGGTGCGAGACCGGCGGCGGCGAAGGCCAGCCGTCGGTGTTCGACGGCGTCGATCTGCGACCGCTGAAATCGATCACCGGCCTGAACCTGACCGCCCTGTCCGCCAAGGGCGCCGTCTTCTACGGCCTCGACATGGAGGGGGTGCAGCTTCAGGGCGCCCATCTCGAGAACGCCGACCTGCGCTCGGCCAAACTCTATCGGGCCGATCTGCGCGGGGCCCGACTGAAGAACGCCAAGCTGAACAGCGCGGATCTGCGCGAGGCCCAGCTGGGTCCGCTTCTGATTGGCGCGGACCGGCTCTTGCCCGCCGACCTGACCGGAGCGGTGCTGAGAGGGGCGGACCTGTCGGGAGCCGATCTGCGTCGCGCCGTCATGACGGGGGCGGACCTGGGGCGCGCCACTCTGCATGGCGCCCAGACCCGTCAGATCGATCTTACCGACGCGAACCTGACGGGCGTGCGCGGACTGATCATCGAAGACCAGGCCGCCTGACCTCTTAGGCCAGCGCCTTGAGCTGATCGACCAGATCGGTCTTTTCCCAGCTGAAACCGCCCTCCGCATCCGGCTCGCGGCCGAAATGGCCATAGGCGGTGGTGCGGGCGTAGATCGGCTTGTTCAGACCCAGGTGCTGACGGATGGCGCGCGGCGTGGCGCCGCCGATCAGGTCCAGGATCTTTTCCTCCAGAACCGTTTCCGAGATCCTGCCCGTGCCGTGCAGGTCGACGTGGATCGACTGGGGCTTGGCCACGCCGATGGCGTAGGAGATCTGGATGGTGCAGCGGTCGGCCAGACCGGCGGCGACCACGTTCTTGGCCAGGTAGCGGCAGGCGTAGGCGGCCGAACGGTCGACCTTGGTCGGGTCCTTGCCCGAGAAGGCGCCGCCGCCGTGGGGCGCCGCGCCGCCGTAGGTGTCGACGATGATCTTGCGGCCGGTCACGCCGGCGTCGCCGTCCGGCCCGCCGATCTCGAAGATGCCGGTCGGATTGATGTGCCAGACGGTGTTTTCGTCGGTGAAGCCTTCCGGCAGCACGTCCAGGATATGGGGTTTGACGATCTCGGCGACCTGGGCCGAGCTCAGTCCCTTGGCGTGCTGGGTCGACAGGACGATGGAGGTCGCGCGGACCGGCTTGCCGTCCTGATACTCGATCGTGACCTGGCTCTTGGCGTCGGGCTCCAGCTGCGAGCCGCCGGCGTGGCGAACCTCGGCGAGCCGCTTCAGGATGTTGTGGCTGTACTGCAGAGTGGCCGGCATCAGTTCCGGCGTCTCGTTCGAGGCGTAGCCGAACATGATCCCCTGATCGCCCGCGCCCTCGTCCTTCTCGTTGGTCGAGTCGACGCCGACGGCGATATCGGCCGACTGGGCGTGAAGGTAGCAGGCGTATTCGGCCGTCCGCCAGTCGAAGCCTTCCTGCTCATAGCCGATGTCCCTGACCGCGGCGCGGACCAGCGGCTCCAGGCTGTCGATGATGGTCTGGGTGAAGGCCTCGTTCTCTTCCTTGGTGTTGCCCGGCTGCGTGGCGCGCACCTCGCCCGCCAGGACGATCCGCTGCGTCGTCACCAGGGTCTCGCACGCCACCCGCGCTTCGGGGTCCTTCGACAGGAAGGCGTCGACGACCGTGTCCGAGATACGGTCCGCGACCTTGTCCGGGTGTCCCTCGGAAACGCTTTCCGAGGTGAAGAGGAAGGAGGAACGAGCGGCCAAGAGAGGCTCCTGTCAGTGAAAGCCCGTCAAACATATAAAGACATGCTTATATGTTCAAGTGATCATCCGGCCCTGGCCCCGTCGTACTCCGTATCTGGTTGCGACGGCGAAATCCGCTATGAGGATTGCGTGGGAGCGGATGAATGCCTGAAAGCCTGTCGCCAAGAGAAATCGAGTGCGTCCGCCTGGCGGGGCTGGGCCTCGAGGACAAGGAGATCGCCGCGCGCCTTGGCATTTCCCCCCGAACCGTCGGCAACCACCTCCATCGCGCCTATGCCAAGATGGGGGTTTCCGATCGCCGGCTGGCGGCGAAGCGGCTGAGTAGCGGTTACTCAGGGGCGCCGATACTCATTTCCGATCTGGGCGAACACGCGCTTGTTGATGCGGCGTCGGCCGAGCTTCCGGACGACGACGGTCCCGTCTCTGGGGCCGCCTGGTCCCTACCGCCTCCGCCTCGCGGCGTGGTCGGGCGACTGGCGGTCATCGTCGCGGGGGCCGCCGTCGCCCTGTTGCTCGCCATCGGGATCGTGACGGCAGGCATGGTGGTTCCCTCCCTGTTCGACCGGATCGCTCCCGAATGGGCCCGCTGACGCGGGGGCCATTTTTGGAGGACGGCAAATGAGAAGCATGCATATCGGGGTGAGGGTCGCTCGCCAGGTCAGAACCGCGGAACATGCGATCGACCAGGCGATGATCGAAGTCTGCAAGCTGATCCAGACCTCGCTTGAGGGACGGGTCGAGGCGCGTTTGGCGGCGGAGGTCGGTCAATCCGCTCTGGAGGACATCGTCACTGGCCTCAACCATCTGGCCAAGGTCCGTGCGACGGTGGCCTCGGGGCATGCGGGCCTGTTCGAGGTCGCGGAGGTCCACGATATCGGCTGGCGCATGGAGGGCATGGGTGAAACCAAGACCTCGGCATCGGCGGCGCCCGCTGTCTTCCCGATCGCCGCCTGACCGGCGTCGACGGAATGCCGTCACCCCTATGGATTTTCGGGACGGGCCTGACCATCGTCACCTTGGGGACGTTGGTCTGGAAGGGCGGGTGGCCCGAGCGGCAGGCGGCGGCGGGGCTTTTTCTCGCGCAGCTTTTGTCCGGCTGGGTCGACCATCTCGTCCTGGGGCAGTTCCGGTGGGCGGTGGCCTTGATCTCCCTCGGTCTCCTGGCGCTGCTCGTCCGGCTCAGCCTCCGCTATGACCGCTGGTGGCTGTTGTTCGCTGCCGGCGCCCAACTTCTGGCGCTCGGCACCCATGTCTCTTCCCTGGTCGGGCCCGACGCCCTGACCTGGTCGATCGTGACCACCCGTATGGTGGCCTGGGTCGAGATCATGGTGCTGGCGCTTTTCGGCGTCTGGGAAGCGAACACCGCCCCCTACGCAAAATCAGAACGCGCAAGAAACCGCGCATTTCATAACTACAAGGATATCCGATCGTGAACGCTCAAGCCCTCACGAACTTTCTGCCGCTCTTCCGGTCCTGGTTCGAAACCGCGCATCTGGCGGACAGACTGGGCCTGTCCGGGCTCGTGGCCAGCGAAGACAATTTGTTGGCCGAACTGGATCTCGGGCCGATGGTCGAGGCCGAGGCCCGGCTGTTGAACCATACGCCGTCCAATGCAACCGAAGCGGCCTGTCTGCTGGAGATCGTAAGGCAGAACATCGCCGACGCCGGCCGGTCGGACAGCCTGGACACCCTCGCGCTTGAATCGGTCCAGACATGGCTGGCCGATCTGACGATTGGTGGAGGCGAGGGGCCCGCCGTCGAACGGCTGCTGCAGCCTCGCCCCTGACCTCAGCCGCGCAGGCCCTTGGCCACGACCAGGAGGGCGTCGCGCTTCTCGGCGTCGCGGATGCCGCGGAAGGCAGACAGAAGTTCAGCCACGCCCGGCGAGGCCAGGACCAGTTCGTCGCCCTCGGCCACGTCCAGCTCGCCCAACAGGGCGGCGCCGGTGGATTTCAGCACGGCGGCGATCTGCAGCAGTCGGGCGGCCGAGACGCGGTTCACGCCGCGCTCGTACTTCTGAATCTGCTGAAAGGTCACGCCGGCGCCCGCGGCCAATTGGGCCTGGGTTATGCGGAGTTCTTCTCGACGGCTGCGAATGCGCGCGCCGATGGCGATGTCGATGGGATCTACTGTGTCGCTCATCTTGGCCTTCGGGGGAACGATAATCCCGTCGTCAGGCCCCAAATCGCCGAAGGCGTCAAGCTAAAGCTCGACTTTACAGGAAGTCTACGTACAAAAATTATGCCACTTCTCAACCGAGGCGGGAATTTTGTGGCTATATTTCTGTGGCGACATGATCTGGCTTGCGATTGTTGCCGCGCGCCTTGGTTCCAAGTCTGCCTGATCGCTGAAATACTGTATCGCAACGGGTTACAGTTTAATGAAGGCGCTTGGTTCGCTGCGCCACAGGCGCTGATCTGACCATGGCTCATGAAAATGGTGCCGCTTGCGTGACTCGAACACGCGACCCCCTCATTACGAATGAGGTGCTCTACCGGCTGAGCTAAAGCGGCCCGGTTGCGACGGACGAAGCAGCCCGCGCGAGAGGCGCTCTTTATACGGGCGTATCGCGCTTGCCAAGCGCCGCTTTCAGGGTCGCGAGCAATGTCGTGTCGTCGGGCGTCTCGGCCACGGTCGGGGTCAGGCCGATCCCGGCCAGGGGCGCGGCGGCGGCGGGTGAGATACAGGCGATGAGGGCGGGGGACAGGGCGGCCGCGCCGAATCCGGCGAGCGCCTCCGCCGCGCGGGGAGAATGGACCAGGATGGCGTCGAAGGCGGCCGGAATGCGGGCCGGGGCCTGCGCCGTACGATAGACGGCGACGGTCTGGAGGGACACCTCGCGGGCCTCGGCGACGGCGAGAGCGGCGGCCAGATCGCCCGCCGGGGTTTCCGCCTGGGGCACCAGCAGGGCGGCGTCGCTCAGCTCGACGGCGATCAGTCGAGCCAGGGCGTTCAGGTCGCCCCCGGCCGAGCGGACAGCGGCGAATCCGGCCTCGCGGGCGGCCTGGGCGGTTGCGTCCCCGACGGCGAAGACCGGGCGGTCGCGTCGCGGCGTCAGGGCGGCGAAGGCGGCGACGCCGTTGCGGCTGGTGAAGGCCAGGGCGGCGAATCGGTCGAGATCGGGAAGCGGAGGAGACAGGACCTCCACCGTCAGCAGGGGCTGGATCACCGGGTCAAGTCCCAGGTCGCGCAACCGGGCGGCGGTCCGGGACGCGCCCGGCTCGGCTCGGGTGATCCAGATGCGGGGACCCAGGGTGTTGGGGCGAGTAGAGGTCATCCGTCCAGGCTCTCCGGATCGACCTCCTGATCGCCGGCGGAGGCATGGACCTCGCCGCCCAGCCGTTCGCCCAGGGCGCAGGCGTCGGCTTGCGTGGGCTGGAACAGTTCGCCGACGCGGCGCCACCGGGCCGAGCCGTCGGGGCTCAGCATTTCGGTGGTCAGGCGCAGGACGCCGTTCTCGATCAGGGCATGGGCGCCGACGGCCGTGCGGCACGACCCTTCCAGCGCCGTCATGGCCCCGCGCTCGGCGGCGACGGCTACGGCGGTCTCGGCATGGTTCAGGGCGGCGACCCAGGGGGCGTCGATATCGGCCGCGCGGGTCTGGAGCGCCAGGGCGCCCTGGCCCGGCGCCGGCAGGAAGGCGTCCAGCGAAAGTTTCTCGCGGATATGGTCGGTCACGCCCAGCCGGGTCATGCCCGAGACGGCCAGCAGTATGGCGTCGAAATCCCCATCGGCCGCGCGTCGCAGCCGGGTGTCGATGTTTCCGCGCAGCATCTCGATCTTCAGGTCCGGCCGCAGGGCCAGAGCCTGGGCCTGACGCCGCAGGCTGGCGGTGCCCAGCCGGGCGCCGAAGGGCAGGGCGTCGAAACTGTCGAAGTCGCGGCTGATGAAGGCGTCGCGCGCGTCCTCGCGTTCAGGAATGGCGGCGATGCACAGGCCTTCGGGCTGTTCGGCCGGGACGTCCTTCATCGAATGGACGGCGATGTCGATCCGGCCGGCCAGCAGGGCCTCCTCGATCTCCTTGGTGAACAGCGCCTTGCCGCCCAGCTCCATCAGGCGGCGGTCCTGGATCCTGTCGCCGGTGGTGACGATCTCGACCAGGGGCACGGCGGCCTCGATCTCGTTCTCGGACACGCCGAGGGCGCGGCCGATGGCCCGCTGCATCATGCCCGACTGGGCCAGGGCCAGCTTGGACCGCCGGGTGCCGATGCGGAGAGGAAGGTTCATGATCGTTGCTTACCGGACGCCGGATCGCTACCTCGACCCGATGGAGAGTTCCGCCGACTATAGCAGCGCCGCCGCAGCGGCAACTGGACGGGATGTCCGGGCGCTGACGGTGCTGGGCCTCGAGACCAGCTGCGACGAGACCGCCGCCTCGGTCGTGCGGCTGCACCCTTCGGAACTGGGGGGCCGAGCCGAGGTCCTGTCTTCGGTCGTCCACAGCCAGATCGACGACCATGCGGCCTACGGCGGCGTGGTGCCCGAGATCGCCGCCCGCAGCCATGTGGAGATGATCGCCGAGGTCACGCGCCGCGCCATGGCCGAGGCCGATCTGGCCTATGACGATCTGGACGGCGTCGCCGCCACGGCCGGGCCGGGCCTGGTCGGCGGGGTCATGGTGGGGCTCAGCTTCGGCAAGGCGGCGGCCCTGGCGCGCGGTCTGCCCCTGGTGGCGGTCAATCACCTGGAAGGCCACGCGGTTTCGGCCCGGCTGGGGGCCGAGGTCGCCTATCCCTTCCTGCTGCTGCTGGTGTCCGGCGGCCACTGCCAGCTTCTGGAGGTGCGCGGCATCGGCGACATGAGCCGGATCGGCGCCACCATCGACGACGCGGCCGGCGAGGCCTTCGACAAGATCGCCAAGGCCCTGGGCCTCGGCTATCCCGGCGGACCGGCGCTGGAAAGGTTGGCCATGCAGGGCGACGGGTCGAAGATCGACCTGCCGCGCGCCCTTCTGGGCCGCAAGGACTGCGACTTCTCCTTCTCGGGTCTGAAGACCGCGGCCTTCCGTATCGCCCAGACCTGCGAGACCCAGCAGGACAAGGCCGATCTGGCCGATGCGGTCCAGAACGCCATCGCCCGGCAGCTGTCCGATCGATCAGAGCGGGCGCTCGCCGCCTATGCCGAAACCCATGATCACCGCCTGTTCGTGGTGGCGGGGGGCGTGGCGGCGAACAGGACGATCCGCGCGACGCTGGAGGCGACGGCGGCGAAACACGGTTTCGACTTCCTGGCCCCGCCAATGGCCTATTGCACCGACAATGCGGCGATGATCGCTCTGGCCGGGGCCGAACGACTGGCCCTGGGCCTGACCAGCGACATCGACGTGGTCGCCCGGCCGCGATGGCCGCTGGACGAAGCGCGCGCCCTGGCCGATCCTTCGCACAAGCCGGGCCGCAAGGGCGCCAAGGCGTGAATCTGAACAGAGCCTCAGGAGAGCCTATGGAATTCCGCACCGCAGGGGTCATCGGCGCCGGCGCCTGGGGCACGGCCCTGGCCCAGGTCTGCGTCCGCGCGGGGCTGGACACGACCTTGCAGGCGCGCGAGCCGCAGCTGGTCGAGACCCTGGCGACGACGCGGGCCAATGATCTGTACCTGCCGGGCGTGTCCCTGGCCGAGGAACTGAAGTTCACCGCCGATCTGGCGGACCTGGCCGATTGCGACCTGATCCTGGCCGTGCCTCCGGCCCAGCATATGCGGGCGACCCTGACGGCCTTCGCCCCCCATCACCGCGCCGGGGTTCCGGTGGTCCTGTGCTCCAAGGGCGTCGAGCGTGGCACGATGAAACTGATGACCGAGGTGCTGGCGGAGACCCTGCCGAACGCCCCGGCTGCCGTTCTGTCCGGCCCCAGTTTCGCCGGCGAGGTGGCCCGCGGCCTGCCGACGGCCGTCACCCTGGCCTGCGCCGACGCGGCCCTGGGTCAGGCTCTGCTGAACACCCTCTCGGCGCCGGGCTTCCGCCCCTATCTGGCCACCGATCTGGTCGGGGCCGAGGCGGGCGGGGCGTTGAAGAACGTCCTGGCCATCGCCTGCGGCGTCTCCGAAGGACGTCAGCTGGGCCGCAGCGCCCATGCCGCCCTGATCACCCGGGGCTTTGCGGAAATGACCCGGCTTGCGGTGGCCATGGGCGGTCAGGCCGAGACGGTGGCGGGCCTGTGCGGCCTGGGCGATCTGGTCCTGACCTGTTCCAGCCCCCAGTCGCGCAACATGAGCCTGGGCCTCGCCCTGGGCCAGGGCCAGACGATCGAACAGGCCCTGGCGGGCAAACGGTCGGTCGCCGAAGGCTATGAGAGCGCGCCAGCCGTGCGCGCCCTAGCCGCCCGCCTGGGCGTCGAAACCCCCATCGCCGAGGGCATAGCCGCCCTGCTGGCCGGAGAGATCACCGTCGACGGCCTGATCGACGGCCTGCTGTCGCGTCCGCTGAAGGCCGAGCGTGTCTGAAGCGGCGCCGACCGAGCGCCAACGGGTCTGGAAGACCCCGCCGGGCGTCGCCCTGTGCGCCGAGACCGATATCGCCGATCCCGGCTCGCGCGGCTTCGTGCTCCAGATCGGCGAGGCCTTCTTCCACGGCTTCGTGGTGCGCAAGGCCGGGGCGGTGGCCGGCTGGGTCGACCGTTGCCCGCACGCCGGATTTCCCATCGCGGTCGAGCTGGACCGCTATCTGACGCCGGACGGCGCCCTGATCCTGTGCGGCTGGCACGGGGCGGTGTTCGAACCCCTGACCGGCGAATGCCGCGGCGGCCCCTGCGCCGGCGCCCGGCTGACGCCCTGGCCCGTGACGGCGGCCGACGGGATCATCCGCACGGCGTGACGGCCACCGTCTCCTCCCCACTTCGTGGGGAGGTGGCGCGACGCCTCTTCAGCGTCGTGACGGAGGGGTTCTTCACCGCATCACCGATGTCCGTGGGACTTCCAGAGCCCCTCCACCCCCGCGCAAGAGGCGCGGCGGTCCCCCTCCCTGCAAGCGGGGAGAGACGGACGAGGTCTCAGTCCAGCGGCTGCGGCCGGGTCACGACCGGCGCGTCGGGATCGGTCTGGGCCGGACGTGCGGCGGTCGGAGCGGGCGGAACGATGACCAGAGGCGCGGTCTCGACGATCAGCGGCGCGGGCTGGGGCGTCGCCACGACCGGCGCCTGCGTCTGGTTCTGCGTCGGGGTCTGCGTCCGGGGCGCGGGCGTCGTGCGGGCCGGAGCCGTCGCGGCGTCTGGCGCCGGAGCGACGGGCGCGTCTGCTTCCGGCGTCGTTTCCACGGGTTCGGGTTCGACCGCCGGAACCGGCTGAGGCGTTTCGACGACAGGCGCGGCCACGGCGGGCGTGACCGTCTCGGTGGGAGGCGCGGAGGGCGTGACCGGCGTCGGGCTGGGACGCAGGGCGAACCACAGGCCGCCGCCCAGGACCAGGACGGCCAGAACGCCGGCCCCGACATAGAGCGGCAGGCGCGACGGACGCTTGGCCGGGGCGCGGGCGACGCTGGGTGCGACCGGCTCGACCAATGGCGCTTGGACCTGGGGCGCTTCAACCTGGGGCGTCTCGACGACCGGCGCCGTCGAGCGTTCGACGATCGGTTCCGGCGGGGTCGGCTCCGCGCCGGGCAGCGGACGCACCGTCAGGTCCGTCGCGGCGGGCGCCGGTTGCGGCGCGGGCTTGGGCGGGGTCGGCAGGGGCCCGGCGCCGGGCCGCGCCTGCGGGATCAGCGAGCCGCCGAGGATGCTGCCGCCGGGACGCGGGGCGGGCGGCGATCGCCGGGGCTGGAGACTGCCCTCGAGCGGGTTTTGACCCTGACCGAGACCCTGCCCCTGGCCTTGGCCCAGCGGCGTCTTCAGCGGCGGCCGGTTCGGAATCCGGTCAAGCGGATTGGGGGCGACCGGCACGGGGCCGACGTGGAAGGTCGTCGCCGGCATGCGGCCCCAGGTCACCTGTTTGCGCGCAAAGGGCTCGGGCGCCCCTTCAGGCTGGGCGTTCGGCTCGGTGGACGGAATCTTGGGGGCGTCGGACATGCAACTCTAATCGCTGGCGATCTGGCCGGTTTCGTGACGGTTCAGGTCTTGAGGCGATAGCCTGTCTTGAACATCCACATGACCACAGCGAGACAAACAGCGAAGAAACCGACCGTCGCCGCCACGCTGATGCCGATAGCGACGTCGCCCTGGCCGTAGAAGGTCCAGCGGAAGCCCGAGATCAGATAGACCACCGGGTTGAACAGGGCCACGGTGCGCCAGCCCTCGGGCAGCATGTCGATCGAATAGAAGGAACCGCCCAGGAAGGTCAGGGGCGTCACGACCAGCATCGGGATGAAGTTCAGCTGTTCGAAACTGCCGGCCCAGATGCCGATGATGAAGCCGAACAGGCTGAAGGTCACCGAGATCAGCACCAGCATGGCCAGCATGGCCACGGGGTGCAGCACCTGCAGCGGCACGAAAAAGGCCGCCGTGGCCAGGATGATCAGGCCCAGAACCGCCGACTTGGTCGCCGCCGCCCCCACATAGGCGAGCACCACCTCCAGCGCCGACACCGGCGCCGACAGGATCTCGTAGATGGTGCCGGTGAATTTGGGGAAATAGATGCCGAAGGAGGCGTTGAAGATCGACTGGGTGAACAGGCTCAGCATGATCAGGCCCGGCACGATGAAGGCGCCATAGGCGACCCCGTCCACCGCCTGCATCCGGCTGCCGATCGCGCCGCCGAAGACGACGAAATACAGGGCGGTGGTGATGACGGGCGTGACGATGCTCTGCCAGACGGTGCGCAGCGCCCGGGCCATCTCGAACTTGTAGATGGCCCAGACGCCATATCCGTTGAAACTCATCAGGCGGCTTCCCCATCGCGGTGGACCAGGCTGACGAAGATGTCTTCCAGCGAGCTCTGGCGGGTGTTCAGGTCCTTGAAGCCGATCTCCAGCCGGTCCAGCCGACGGATCAGCGAGGGCACGCCGGTGTCGTCGGCGTTGGCGTCGAAGCTGTATTCCAGTTCGCCCCCGTCGGGGCTCAGCGTCAGGTCCCACTCGGACAGGTCGGCCGGCAGTGCGGTCAAGGGCTCGACCAGGTTCAGCGTCAGGGTCTTCTTGCCCAGCTTCTTCATCAGGGCGGTCTTTTCCTCGACCAGGATCAGTTCGCCCTTCAGGATCACCCCCACCCGGTCGGCCATCTCCTCGGCCTCCTCGATATAGTGGGTGGTCAGTATGATGGTGACGCCGCGCTCGCGCAGCTTTCGCACCATGATCCACATGTCGCGGCGCAGTTCGACGTCCACGCCTGCCGTCGGCTCGTCCAGGAACAGGATGTCCGGCTCGTGGCTCAGGGCCTTGGCGATCATCACCCGGCGCTTCATACCGCCCGACAGGGTCATGATCTTGGCGTCCCGCTTGTCCCACAGCGACAGGTCTTTCAGGATCTGCTCGATCAGGGCCGGGTTCGGCGCCTTGCCGAACAGGCCCCGACTGAAGGTGACGGTGGCCAGGACGGTCTCGAAGGCGTCGGTGGTCAGTTCCTGCGGCACCAGACCGATCTTGGTCCGCGCGGCGCGGAAATCTTTCCTGATGTCGTGACCGTCGGCGACCACCGTCCCCGTCGTGGCGTTGACGATGCCGCATACAATGGAAATCAGGGTTGTCTTGCCGGCGCCGTTCGGTCCCAGCAGGGCGAAGATCTCGCCCTTTTCTATCGTCAGGTCGACGTGCTTCAACGCCTGAAGCCCCGACTTGTAGGTCTTGGTCAGGCCTTCGATCTCGATAACCGGCATCGGCGCTCCCTAGCCCAGGGGCGCGGATGCGCCAGGCGTCGTCGTGGCGGGAATATGGCGTGCCTTGTCCACGGCTCAAGGGGGCGCCGGCGTCGGAAATCTCGAGAAGCTGATGTTAACCTAAAACGCGGCACTCTGGCCGCTTCCATCGCCCGTCGTCGGGAGTGTCTCTTGTCCTCGCTGTCCGCAGCCCATCGCGCGGCCCTGCAAGCGGTCGTCCAGGCCGCGCCGGACGCCGTCCTGGCGCAGCTGGGCGTCGCCGCGCCGGCGCTGGGGGGAGGCAAGGCGGCGGAACTGGCGTCGCTGGTGGCCGAGGAGGTTCGCGACCGCGCCCGGCGCGACATGGCCTTCGGTCCTCTTGTGCCGTTGTTCCAGGCTCGCACCGACGGCATCCCGGCCCTGGTATTCCCCCACGCCGTCCTGACAAGGGTCTGGCGCGAGGCGAGGGCGGGGGAGGAGGCTTTTCTGGCATTGCTGGACGGAGCGGTTTCCGTCGACGGCGAATGGACCCTGGCGGCCGACCGTCTGTGCGCGCGCGCCGCGGCGGTGTTGCGGGACCGTCCGGAAGACGTCTGGCCCCGTCCCGCGTCCGTCGATCAGGCGCGGGGCGCCCCGGCCGCCACTCCGGCGGAACTGGCCGGCTGTTTCGACCTGGTCGCCCTGGCGCGGACCGCCGTGCCGCGCCTGCCGGTCTGGCTGGAACGGCCCGACGACAACCAGGCGGCGGGACTGCGGCTGCTGATCCAGGACTGTCTGGCGATTTCGCCGGACGGCGGGCGGCGGATGATCGACATTCTCTTCGCCCATGTCGCCGACGCCGAGCGGATGCTGCGGGTCGTGACGCGGACCAGCCGCCTGGCCGACGCCGAGTCCATCCTCAGTCATTCCGAAATGGGGGTCTTCGTCGAACGCCTGCTCGCCTCGGTCCAGACGCGCGTCCGGCGCATCGCCGCCGGCCTGTCGCCGCGGGATGGGGCTGACATGACGCCGGTGGTCGAGGACGCGGCCTGGTGCGCCGGCGTACTGGCGGAAATGGACATGTGTCTTCAGGTGCGGCCGGACTCGCCCTGGGGCAAGGCCGCGCGGATGGCGCGGGTCGAGGTCGCCGGACAGTTGTCGGGCCTGATGAAATCGACCTCGGCCGCGGTTCACGCCGCCCTGCCGATGAAACGCCAGGTGCTGGCGGGCCGCATGACGCGCCTTTGCCCCTGGCTGGAGGCGCCGGCCAAGGGCGAGCCGATCGAGGCGGCCGCCGCCCTGCTGTCGGCGGTCGCGGGGCTGCGCGGCGCGGCCGTCACCTTCGGGTGCGAGGCGGATCGCATGGCGCTGAAGACGGAACTGACCGACTATCTGTCGACCTGGGCCAACGAGGCTCTGGACAGTATCGCCGACGGCGATGTCGCCGATTCGGATACGGCCCTGCGTCTGGTGGGGACGGCGGCGCGCTTCCTGACCCTGATCGAGGCGCTTGAGGCGGCCCGGGCCGTACGCCGTCGCGCCGCCGCCGCCGAGGCCGCCCGCGCCATGTATCCCAAAGGCGACGGCTTTACGGGATCCGGCGTCACGGGGGCCTCGCCCGCCGCCGCCTGATGCGATAGACGGCGAGGATGATCGCCTTCTGGATAATGACCGGCCTGGCGGCGGCGATGGCCGCCCTGCTGGTGCTGGCCGGGGCGCGACGCGGCGCCGATCCCAGGGCGGGCGTCGAGGCGGATGTCGGCGGGCGCGAACTGGACGAACTGGACCGGCTGAAAACGCGCGGCCTGCTGGACGAGGCCGCCCACGTCGCCGCGCGGGCCGAGGCGGGACGGCGACTGCTGGCGGGCCGGGTCGCGGCGGCGCCGGTCGTCGGACACCATGATCGGCTCTGGGTGCTGAGCGGCATCGCGGCGACGGCTGCGGGCGCCCTTGTTCTCTATGTCCTGACCGGCTCGCCCGGCCTGCCGGACCAGGCCTATGAGCGGCGCGTCGACGACTGGGCGAACCGTCTGGACACGCTGGAGCCGGCCCAGCTGGCGGCCGTCACCGCGCGGGTGGTGGAACAGCGGCCCGGCGACCGTCAGGCCCTCGCCATGCTGGGCGCCGCCCGGTTCGCCGCCGACGATCCTCTTGGCGCCGCCTCGGCCTTCCGCCGCCTGATCGAACTGGATCCGACCGACGCCCAGGCCTGGGCGCGGCTGGGCGAGAGCCTGGTGCGGGCCAATGACGGCCAGATCGGCGGCGACGCCGAGGCCGCCTTCCGCGAGGCGGTGAAACATGATCCCGACCAGCTGGGCGCCCGTTTCTTCCTGGGCGAGGCGGCGCTGCGCCGGGGCGACGCGACGACGGCCCGGGCCATGTGGACGCCGCTGATCGCCGCCCTGGACCCGACCGACCCGCGCCGGATCGACCTGGAGCGGCGGTTGCCGGCGGGGACGCAATGACGCGTTGGTCCGGCGGGGCGGCGCCGGTATATGCGGTCGGTCTGTCCTCCGAGCCCGGATCGTCCGCCGCATGAGTTGGCTGCCCAAATCGCCAAAGGCGCGCCGTCGCCTGTGGGTCGTCGCGGCCGTGGCCCCGATCCTGGCCCTCGCGGTCGGCCTGTCGCTGTGGGCCATGCAGGACAGCGTGACCTTCTTCTATTCCCCGTCCGAGGCGACCGCCGACAAGGCGCCCCAGGGCCGCAACATCCGTCTGGGCGGCCTGGTCGAGACCGGCAGCGTGGAAAAGACCGGCGACGGCGTGGTGGCCTTCACCGTCACCGACAACGCCGCCACGACCCGCGTCGTCTATCACGGCGACCTGCCCGACCTGTTCCGCGAAGGCCAGGGCATCGTGGCCCAGGGGGCCTTCGGCCCTGACCGCGTCTTCCACGCCAGCCAGGTCCTGGCCAAGCACGACGAGAACTACATGCCCCGCGAGGTCGCCGACCGGATCAAGGCCAAGGGCGAGTGGCGGCCGGAGGCGGAGCGCTCAAGCAGGCCGCAGGCCGGTAGCGCGCAAGACATGCGCTCAAGCAGGCCGCAGGCCGGTAGCGCTACGGAACATCTATGATCGCGGAACTCGGGGCCTTCGCCCTGGCCCTGGCCCTGGCCCTGTCGATCCTCCAGACCGGCCTGTCCGCAGCCGGGCGCGCGCGCCGCAGTCCGGTTCTGGCGGGCGCAGCCCAGGGCGCGGCCCTGGCGGCGGCAGGCGCTGTAGCGCTGAGTTTCGCGGCCCTGATCCACGCCTTCGTCGTCTCCGACTTCTCGGTCTCCAATGTCGCGGCCAACAGCCACACCGACAAGCCGATGTTGTACAAGGTCGCCGGCGCCTGGGGCAGTCACGAGGGTTCGCTGCTGCTGTGGTGCCTGGTCCTGACCGTTTTCGGCGGCGCCTTGGCTCGGGCGCGCGGCCTGCCGTTCGGATTGAAGGCCTCGGCCGTGGCGGTGCAGGGGGCGCTGGGGGCGCTGTTCCTGGCCTTCGCCGTCTTCACCTCCAGCCCCTTTACGCGTCTGGACCCCGCGCCCTTGCAGGGAGCGTCGCTGAACCCCCTGCTGCAGGACCCGGCCCTGGCCGTGCATCCGCCGCTGCTCTACGCCGGCTATGTCGGCTTCTCGGTCTGTTTCTCCCTGGCCGTCGCGGCCCTGATCGAGGGGCGGGCCCAGACGGCCTTCTGGCCCGCCTGGGGGCGCTGGGTCCGGCCCTGGGCCCTGGCCAGCTGGGCCCTGCTGACGGTCGGCATCACCCTGGGCTCCTTCTGGGCCTATTACGAACTGGGCTGGGGCGGCTGGTGGTTCTGGGATCCGGTCGAGAACGCCTCCTTTATGCCCTGGCTGGCCGGCGCCGCCCTGTTGCACAGCGCCGTCGTCACCGAGCGGCGCGGGGCCCTGGCGGGCTGGACCGTCTTTCTGGCCCTGCTGGCCTTCACCTTCTCGATGCTGGGCGCCTTCCTGGTGCGGTCGGGCGTCCTGACCAGCGTCCACGCCTTCGCCGTCGATCCGCAGCGGGGCCTGATGCTGCTGGCCATCCTCGGGATCACCGCCGGCGCCGCCTTCGCCCTGTTCGCCTGGCGCGCGCCCCAGCTGAAGGGCGGCGGCCTGTTCGCCCCCGTCAGCCGCGAGGGCGCCCTTGTTCTGAACAACCTGTTCCTGACGGCCGCCGCCGCCACGGTCCTCTTGGGCACCCTCTATCCCCTGATCCTCGAGGCTGTCTCCGGCGCGACCATCTCGGTCGGCCCTCCCTATTTCGCCGCCACCTTCGTACCGCTGATGACGGTCGCCTTCCTCATTCTGCCCGCCGGGCCGCTGCTGGCGTGGAAGCGCGGCGACCTGACCGGGGCGATGCAGCGGCTGGCGGTCGCGGCGGGTCTCTCCGTCGCCTTCGCCCTACTGGCCTATGCGTTGTGGGAACCCCGTAAGGCCCTGGCCGCCGCCGGGATCGGTCTCGGCGCCTGGCTGATCCTCGGCGCCCTGGCCGAGGTCGCCGAAAGGGCGCGGCTGTTCCGCGTCTCCGGTCCCGAGACCCTGCGCCGCCTGAAGGGCCTGCCGCTCGGCGCCTGGGGCATGAGCCTGGCCCATCTTGGCCTTGGAGTCTTCATCCTGGGGGCGGTGGTCGAGACCGGCTCCAAGGCTGAGACGGCGCGCGCCCTGTCGATCGGCCAGAGCCTGTCCGCCGGCCCCTGGACCGTGACCCTGGACGATGTCCGCGTGATCGAGGGGCCGAACTATCTGGCCGAACAGGGCCGACTGACTGTGCGGGCGACCGACGGCCGGGGCCGGGCGACACCCGTCACGGCCGAGCGCCGCTTCTTCCCCGCCGGCGGCCAGACCACCACCGAGGTCGGGCTCGATTTCCGGGGGCTGGACGACGTCTATGTGGTGATCGGCGAACGGGCGGGAGCGCTGGACGCCCCGGCCTGGGTCGTGCGTCTGTACTGGAACCCCGGGGCGCGGCTGATCTTCCTGGGCCCGATGATCATGGCCCTGGGCGGCCTGTTGTCCCTGCTGGACCGCCGTCTGCGGCTCGGCGTCGGCGCGCGACGGAGCCGGTCGACATGAGGCGGCTTGCGATCCTCCTGGCCGCGCCGCTCCTGGCCCTGATGCTGACGGCCGCCGAACCGGCCGCCGCCCCCGACCGTCCGCTGACCGATCCGGCCCAGGAGGCCCGCGCCCAGGCCCTGTTCGAGGATGTCCGCTGCGTGGTCTGCCAGCACGAGGCCATCGCCGACAGTCCGGCGGGCGTGGCCGGCGACATGCGCCGCCTGATCCGCGAACAGATCGCCGCCGGCGCTTCCGACCAGGCGGTGCGTCGGGATCTGGTGCGCCGCTTCGGCGACTATGTCCTGTTCACCCCCCCGGTGCGGGTCGGAACCTGGCTGTTGTGGTTCGGTCCGCTGCTTCTGGTCGTGCTGGCAGGGGCGGTTCTGGGGCTGCGCGCGCGCCGCTCGACGACCGAGGTTGCGCCGCTTTCGCCGGAGGAGGAAGATCGGCTGGCGGACATTCTCCGAAATGAGAAGCTTCGCCGCGATCCTGACGCAACCTCGCCTCACGACGGGCGCTAGTCAGGACCATCCATCGAACGCCGGAATTGGCGCCAGGGCCGTTCGGCCTATATCAATCGCGAAGACGGGGCGGTTTCGCCCCGACAGAAGATCGCAAGGACCACGATGCTGAAGCGTAAAGAGTTCATTCTCGGGGCCGCGGCCGGCCTCACCCTCGCGGCGGCGGCGACCGCGGGCGGCGTCATCAGCTGGCCCGGCGCCCACGCCGAGCCCCAGGCGGTGAACCGGATCAGCCCGGTCCCCGCCAATGGCGACAGCTTCACCCCTCCGCCCGGCGCGCCCAACAGTTTCGCCAACATCTTCGATCAGGTCGCGCCGGCCGTCGTCCAGATCGACGTGACGGTCAAGGTCGACCAGCCCCAGGGCGGCGTCTTCCAGATCCCCGGCTTGCCGTTCCAGTTCGTGCCGCCCCAGGGGCGCGGCGGCCAGGGCGAGGACGTCGAACCCCAGACGACCCAGGGCGCCGGCTCGGGTTTCTTCATCTCCCAGGACGGCTTCATCGTCACCAACAATCACGTCGTCGCCGACGCCACCGAGATCAAGGTCAAGATGTCGGACGGCCGCGAACTGCCGGCCCGTCTGATCGGCCGCGACCCCGGCACCGACCTCGCCGTGATCAAGGTCGAGGGCGATGACTTCAAATACGTCAGCTTCGAAGAGACGGCCGAGCCGCGCGTCGGCGACTGGGTCATCGCCGTGGGCAATCCCTTCGGCCTGGGCGGCACCGCCACGGCCGGCATCGTCTCGGCCAAGGCCCGCGACATCGATCCGACCGGATACAACGAGTACATCCAGATCGACGCCGCCATCAATCGGGGCAACTCCGGCGGCCCGACCTTCGACATCCACGGCCGCGTGATCGGCGTGAACTCGGCCATCTATTCGCCGACCGGCTCCTCGGTCGGCATCGGCTTCGCCATCCCCGCCGAGGTCGCCAAGTCCGTCACGTCCCGCCTGATGCAGGGCCAGACGATCGAGCGCGGCTATGTCGGCGTCGCCATCCAGAATCTGCCGGATGGTGCGGCGGAAGCCCTAGGCCTGCCCGCCAGCATCAAGGGCGCCTATGTCGGAGAGGTGACTGCGGACGGCCCGGCCGAGCGGGCTGGTGTCCAGGTCGGAGACGTCGTCATTCAGGTGAACGGTCGCGATATCGACGGATCCTCGGAACTCCGTCGGATGGTGGCGGCCACCGATGTCGGTCAGACCGTTCGCTTCACCGTCTTCCGTGACGGTCGACGTCAGGAGATCGCGATCCGCGCCGTCAAGCGGCCGTCGGATGAAGAGCTGGATTCCTCGACGCGCGAGGGCGGTCCTTCCGCGACGCCGGGAGCGACAGCCAACTCGACGGTCGAGGGCATGAAGGTGGCGTCCCTGACGCCCGCCGTGCGCCAGCGTTACGGTCTGCCGACGGATGTCGAGGGCGTGGTTGTCGTCGAGACCGTCCCTGGCTCCAAGGCCGCGCAACTGGGCATTCCGGCCGGTGCGGTCATCCAGCGCGCCAACAACCAGGTCGTCAACTCCCCTGCCGATCTCGAGAGGGCCATCACCGCCGCACGTGGCGCGGGCCGCCCCGGCGTGCTGCTCATGGTCCGGACGCCGAACGGCGCGACCTCGGTCGTTCTCGAACTGCCGAAGAACTGATCGGCATTCTGACCAAGGCTTAACTCACTGAATCGCCGCCGATGGGATACCATCGGCGGCGGTTTTGATTCCGGGAGGGGTTTGATGCGGATTCTGGTGGTCGAGGACGACGCCGAGGCGGCGACGGCCATGGTGCGGGGCCTGTCCGAGGCCGGCCATGAGGTGACCCATGCGGTGGACGGCGCCTTCGGCCTGCTGGAGACCCAGAAGGGCGGCTATGACGTCTATGTCGTCGACCGGATGATGCCGCGCCTCGACGGCGTCGGCATGGTCGAGACCGTCCGTAAGGGCGGGGACCAGACCCCGGTCCTGTTCCTGTCCGCCCTGGGCGAGGTCGAGGACCGGGTCACGGGCCTGAAGGCCGGCGCCGACGACTATCTGGTCAAGCCCTACGCCTTCGCCGAACTGATCGCGCGGGTCGAGGCCCTGGCCCGCCGGCGCGAGACCGGCGGTGTCCAGACCGTGCTCAAGGTCGGGGACCTAGAGATGAACCTGATCGCCCGCACCGTGCATCGCGGGGCCACCGAGATCGACCTGCAACCGCGCGAGTTCCAGCTGCTGGAGTTCCTGATGCGCCACGCCGGCCAGTCGGTGACGCGCACCATGTTGCTGGAAAAGGTCTGGGAATATCATTTCGACCCCCAGACCAATGTCATCGACGTCCACATCAGCCGCCTCCGCTCCAAGATCGACAAGGGCTTCGACCGGGCCATGCTCCAGACCGTGCGCGGGGCGGGGTATCGGTTGGAGGCGTAAGGGCATTTATTCTCCCTCCCCCTCGGGGGAGGGTGGCCGCGCAGCGGCCGGGTGGGGAGGGCAGGGCGACATGGCGATCATTGCTCGAGCCCGCGCGATGCGGAAGACGATGACGCCCGCCGAAGCCCGTCTGTGGATCGCCCTACGCGCCCTTCGGTCGGAGGGGCTGCATTTCCGGCGGCAGGCGCCTCTTCGCGGCTACTATCTCGACTTTTTCTGCTGGGCTCGCGGCGTGATCGTGGAAGTGGACGGCGATTCTCATCTGGTCGAAGATCGAGCAAGACAGGATCGCGTTCGCGACGCTGTCTTCGCGAGAGAGGGGTTGGTGACGTTGCGCTATGACAACCTCATGGTCAGGGACCAGTTGGCGCGCATCGTCGAGGACGTGCGTGCGTCTTGCCTTGCCCGCCCCACCCGGTCGCCGCTGCGCGGCGACCACCCTCCCCCGCAGGGGGAGGGAGAACCCTCTTAACCATGCGCCTCCCCTCCCTCCTTCGCCGCACCCCCTTCCGGCTGACCCTGCTGTTCCTGGCCCTGTTCGTGGCGGCGGCGGGGGCGATCCTGGCCTATGTCTATTTCGCCTCGGCGTCCGAGGCCCAGGCCCGCGCCCGGACCGATGTGGAGACCGAGCTGGAGGCCCTGACGGCCATCCATCGGACGCGGGGAATCGACGCCCTGAACCAGGCCCTGGTCGAACGGACGATCCGGGGCGGTCCCTATCTGTATCTGCTGACCGGGCCGGACGGCCGGATCGTCACCGGCAATCTGTCGGTCATGCCTTTCGATCTGCAGGAGCAGCGCCGGATCGGGGCCGGCGAATGGAGCACCTTCCGCCTGACCAGCACCGATCCGGACGGTCGGGTCGAGAACCGCCGCTCCATCGGCGTGATCATGCCGCTGGCCGGCGGCGACACCCTGTTCGTCGGCGAGGATATCGGCGGGATCGAGGAATATCTGTCGCGCCTGACCCAGGCCCTGTGGGGCGCCATGGGCCTGGTCATGCTGCTGGGCCTGGCGGGCGGCCTCTACGTCAGCCGACGGGTCGAAAGCGCCATGGGCGGGCTGAACCGCGTGGTCCAGGCGGTGCAGGACGGCGACCTGAAACAGCGGGCGGTGATCCGCCACACCGGCGACGAACTGGACGAACTGGGCCAGGGGCTGAACACCATGCTGGATCGGCTGGAGGGATCGATGGCCTCGATCCGACACGCCGGCGACGCCATCGCCCACGATCTGCGCTCGCCCCTGACGCGGATGCGGGCCAAGCTGGAGGTGGCCCTGATCGACGCCGAGGCGGGCAAGATCGACGGGGTCGACGCCCTGGGCATCGCCCTGGACGAGGCCGACCATCTGCTGAAGACCTTCAACACCGTCCTGGCCATCGCCCGTCTGCAAGCCGGGGGCGCGCCGGATCCCAAGTTGATGGACGCCTCGGAACTGGCCGCCGACATGGCCGAGCTTTACGAACCGGCGGCCGAGGACAAGTCCATCGACTTCTCTGCCGAGGTCGAGACCGGCCTGATGATCGAGGGCAACCAGCCCTTCCTGGCCCAGGCCCTGGCCAATCTGATCGACAACGCCATCAAATACACCCCGGCCGGCGGGGCGGTGAAACTGCGGGCGCGGCGACGGTCGTCGGGCGAGATCGAATATTCGGTGACGGACACCGGGCCGGGCGTGCCGGAAGAGGACCGCGAACGGGTGGTCCAGCGGTTCGTGCGCTTGGACAACAGCCGCACCGAGCCGGGCTCTGGCCTGGGCCTGTCCCTGGTCACGGCGGTGGCCGAGGCCCACGGCGGCCGGGTGGTGCTGGACGAAGGCCCCGGCGCCTACGAAGGTTTCGGGCCGGGACTGCGCGTGGCCCTGGTCCTGCCGCCGGCGAGCCAGGGTTAGTTCTCTCCGTTCATCCCGGGGGCCCAGTGCTTTGGGCGCGCGGCCTTGTGATCCGTGTCAGGATCGTGGTCCAACGCTGTGGCGAGCGAAAGCACTGGGTCCCGGTTTTCGCCGGGATGAGCGGAAGAGTTGAATGCCCGATCCCAAGCCCCAACCCCTGTTCGAAATCCTGAGCCCCGCAGGCCCCGTCGCCAATTCCGCCGCCGCCGAACGCCTGCAGGAGACCCTGACCCAGGCCGCAGACGCCGACGGATGGCGCGCGACCCTCGACGCCGCCTGGCCGGCCCTGGCCCCGGTCGCTGGGGCCTCGCCCTATCTCGCCGGCCTGATGCGTCGCCGTCCGGCGAACCTGCGTCGGATACTGGAGACCGACCCCGCCGCCGGCCTGGCCCGGATACTGGCCGAGACCGACGCCCTGGACGACGAACCCGACGCGGTGCGGGCGCCGCTGCGGGTGCTGAAGGCCGACCTGCATCTGCTGACGGCCCTGGCCGATCTGGGCGGGGTCTGGGATCTGGATCAGGTCACTGGCGCGCTATCCACCTTCGCCGACGCCGTCTGTCGCGCCGCGCTGCGGGCTGTCGCCGCCGAGCAGCGGGCGCGGGGCCGACTGGTCTCGCCGCCCGACGATCCGCGCGGCCCCATTCCTGGCCTGTTCGGCCTGGCCATGGGCAAGCATGGCGCGGACGAGCTGAACTATTCGTCCGACATCGACATCTCCCTCTTCTTCGAGCCTCGCCTGATGGGCCTGGCCCTGCGCGAGGGCGAAGAGATGCAGGACTTCGCCAATCGCGTCGGCAAGGGGATCGCCGGCCTGCTGAGCGAGCGGACCGCCGACGGCTATGTTTTCCGCGTCGACCTGCGGCTGCGGCCCGACCCGTCCTCGACTCCGCCGGTGGTCGCCGCGCCGATGGCCCTGGCCTATTACGAGAGCGTCGGCCAGAACTGGGAGCGGGCGGCCTTCATCAAGGCTCGGCCGGTGCTGGGCGACCCGCGCGCCGCCGCCCGCTTCGTCAAGGCCCTGCGCCCCTTCATCTGGCGACGCAGCCTCGACTACGCCGCCGTGCTCGATATCCAGGCCATCAAGCGCCAGATCCACGTCCACAAGACCGGCGAGGGGCTGCAGGCCGCCGGCGCCAATCTGAAACTGGGCCGGGGCGGCATCCGCGAGATCGAATTCTACGCCCAGACCCAGCAGCTGATCCTGGGCGGCCGCGACCCCGCCCTGCGCCGCCAGCGCACGCTTGAGGCCCTGACCGCCCTGTCCGAGGCCGATCATGTTCCGGCCTCGGTCGCCCAGGCCCTGTCCGCCGCCTATGTCGAACTGCGCGGGCTGGAACACCGGGTCCAGATGCTGGACGACGAACAGACCCACCGCCTGCCGGAAGACCCCGAACGCCGCGCCGCCGTCGCCGCCCTGGCCGGATGGAGCGATCTCGCCGCCTTCGACGCCCATGTCGAGGCCCTGCTGGTTCAGGTGAACACCCGCTACGGCGAACTGTTCGAGGGCGGGGAGGAGCTGGACTCCGCCTATGGCAGCCTGGTCTTCACCGGCGTCGAGAACGATCCCGAGACCCTGGAGACCCTGCGCCGGATGGGCTTTTCCGAGGCCGCCTCCGTCGCCGACACCATCCGTTCCTGGCACCACGGCCGGATCCCGGCGACGCGCACCGCGAGGGGTCGCGAACTGTTCACCCGCCTGGCGCCCCGACTGCTGGAGGCCCTGGCCCGGTCGGGCGCGCCGGACGACGCCTTCCGCCGGTTCGCGGTCTTCTTCTCGGGCCTGGCGGCTGGGGTCCAGGTCCAGGCCCTGTTCCTGAACCAGCCGAGACTGTTCGAGATGGTGCTGGGCGTCATGGCCTTCGCCCCCCGTCTGGCCCGGACCCTGGGTCGTCAGCCGGCGGCGCTGGACGGGGTGCTGGACGCCCGCTTCCTGACCGACCTGTCCGACGACACCGGCCTGACCGAACAGATCCTGCGTGAGGCGGCCGAGACCGAGGATTTCGAAGGCGCCATGAACGCCGTGCGCCGCCTGCACCGCGAACAGATGTTCCGCATCGGCATCCACGCCCTGACCGGCCGCGCCGGACCGGAAACCGCCGGCCGCGCCTATGCGGCCCTTGCCGACGCCTGCATGCGCACCCTGTCCCCGGCCGCCCTGACCGAGGCCGAACGTCTGGGCGGCGCCTTCCCCGGCGCCGTCGCCGTCGTGGCCCTGGGCAAGGCCGGATCGCGCGAGATGACGGCCGGTTCCGACCTGGACCTGATGACCGTCTATGACGCCCCGGCCGAGGCGGCGTCCGAGATCAAGGGCTGGTCCGCTGACGTCTTCTACGCCCGCTTCACCCAGCGGCTGATCGCCGCCCTGTCGGCCCACACCGCCGAGGGTGGTCTGTACGAGGTCGACATGCGGCTGCGGCCGACCGGGTCCAAGGGGCCGGTCTCGGTGCGGCTGTCCCGGTTCGACGACTATTACGCCCACGAGGCCGAGACCTGGGAGTTCATGGTCCTGACCCGCGCCCGCGTGGTCTGGGCCAGCGACCCCGCCTTCGGGCTCAGGGTCTCGGCGGCGATCGAGGCCGCCCTGCGTCGGCCCCGCCCCGGCGTCGACGTCGCGGGCGACATCCGCCGGATGCGCGCACTGATGGACCGCGAGCGCCGTCCGCACGGCTTCTGGGACCTGAAACTATCGCCGGGCGGTCAGGTGGACGCCGAGTTCGCGGCCCAGTTCCGTCAGCTCCAGGCCGCCGTGGCGGGCCAGCCCCTGACCCTCTCGACGCTGGAGGCCCTGCACGACGACCCGGTTCTGGCCGAGGCCTGGCGGGTGCAGCAGCGTCTGGCCCATCTGCTGGCCGCCGCCTTCGAGGGCCGGGTCGATCCGGAGGCCGAGCCCGGCGTCTTCCAGCTGCGCCTGGCCGAGGCGGCCGGGGCGCCCGACTTCGAGACGCTGAAGACCGAACTGACCGAACTGCGGGCGCGGGCGCGAAAGGCCTTCGAACGGGCGGTGCCGGCGGGTCGCGACGGAGATCCGGAACCGCCGCGTTCAATCTCCTGACAGGGCAATGTCAAGGCCGCGTCCCAGCGGCCCGAGGAGATATCGAGATGAGAAAGACCTTTCTGACCGGCCTCAGCGCCGTCGCACTGGCCGCCGTCGCCGGGGTCGCCACGGCCCAGACGCCTGCGGCCCGCCCCGCCGGCGCCCCGGCCCCGCATCACCAGCGCGGCGACGCCGACCGTGACGGCCAGATCACCCGCGCGGAGTTCGTCGAGGCTCGCGTCGTCCGCCTGACGGCGCTCGACGCCGATCGCGACGGAACCGTCAGCGTCGCGGAACGCGAGACCGCCATGCAGGCCCGACGCGCCGAACGCGCCGACGCCCGGTTCGCCAAGCTGGACGCGAACAGCGACGGCGCCATCAGCCGCGCCGAGTTCGACGCCGCGCATGAAGCGCGCGGCGAGCGCGGCCCTCGCCCCGAACGGGCCGGTCATCGCGGCGGCCCCCGCCATGCGATGCGCGGCCCCGGCCGCCAGGCGGGCCCTGTGGTGATCTCCGACGTCGCCGCCAAACTGGGCGAACGGTTCGACAAGATGGACGCCGACCGCAACGGCGTCGTCACCGCCGAAGAACGTCGCGCCGCCATGCCGGCCCATCGCGGCGAACGCCGTCCGGGCCGGGCGCCGCAACAACCGGCTTCCCCGGCGCCGGCTTCGGAGTAAGAACAGTGTCGGGGTCGGGCTTCGCGTGCGAATCGGTCCCTTTCGTCAGCAGCGGAAGAGGCGGGTTTGGTCGCGATCGTCGACCCCGACGAGGATCTGGTGCGCCGCGTGGGTCAGGGCGATCCGGCGGCGGCCCAGACGCTTGTCGCGCGCAAGCTGCCGCGCATCCTGGCCCTGGCCCAACGGATGCTGGGCGACGCGGCCGAGGCCGAGGACGTGGCCCAGGAGGCGATGCTCAAGGCCTGGCGACAGGCCCCGAAATGGGTCCCCGGCAAGGCCCGGTTCGACACTTGGCTGCACCGGGTGGCGCTGAACCTCTGCTACGACCGGCTGCGGCGACGACGCGAGATCCCCACGGACACGCCGCCCGACCGGCCCGACGAGGGGCCGGCGCCGGATCGGGGCCTGTTGGCGGCCGAGACGGGGTTGCGGGTCGCGGCGGCGCTGAAACATCTGCCGGATCGGCAGCGCGAGGCCGTCGTCCTGTGTCATTATCAGGAGCTGTCCAATATCGAGGCGGCCGCTCTGATGGAGATCAGCGTCGAGGCGCTGGAGAGTTTGTTGTCGCGCGGACGCCGCGCATTGCGTCAGGCCCTTTCGGACATCGCTCCGGGGGCCGCTGAAGGAGACGGTCGATGAAGGCGGAACGGTTACAGGCCCTGGCGGACGCCTACGGCGCCGACCTGCGTCGGTGGCCCGCCTCCGAACGCGCCTTCGCCGAAAGCCTGCTGGCGGCCGATCCGTCGCTGAAGGCGGTGCTGGACCAGGCGGCGGCGCTGGACGTCCTGCTGGACGCCGCCCCGGCCCCGAAGCCGTCCGACGCCCTGACGGCGCGCATCCTGGCCGCCGCGCCCCAGTCCAGGCCACGGACCCGTCGCTTCCATCTGGACCGGATCGCCTGGTTCTTGGGCGCGGGCTGGGCGGCGGCGGCCTGCGCCGGCGTCGTCGCGGGCGTGGGCCTGACCACCCATGTCACCGCCGACGAACGGGCCGACGCGATCCTGTATCAGTCCACCCTGGTCGCAGTGGACGACACGGAGGTTCTGGGATGAGCGGTCGCAGTCTGAAGATCGCGCTGGCCGCATCGGTGGCGCTGAACCTGTTCGCCCTCGGCGCCGGGGCCGCCTTCTTCGTCAGTCGGGCGAAAATCGACGAGCGCGTCGCCGAACAACGCCGTCCGGGCCGCGAAGGCGGCTTCCCCCAGCTGGTGAGCCAGCTCAGCCCCGAGGTGCGTCGCGAGGTTCGCGCCTCTATGCGTTCGGTCGCCCTGTCGGCCCGCCCCGACTTCGAGGCGGCGCGCGAGGCGCGGCGTCAGGCCGTGGAGGCGGCGCGCGAACCTCGGATGGACGTGGCCCGCGTTCAGGCCCTGCTGGACGAGTCCCGGACGGCCGAAATGCGCGGCCGGGCCCGGCTGGAAGGCGGCGCCATCGCCATGCTGGAAAAGCTGGACCTCGAGGACCGCCAGGCCCTGGCCCAACTTCTGGCCCGCAAGGGGCCCGGCGTCCGCCACGTTCGCGTCGGAACGCCGCCGGTCGACGCCCCGCCGCCGGGACCGGAAGACCCCGACGGTCCGGGCTGAGCTCCGGTCAGCCCGCCTTCGACGCCCGGAAGGCGGCGACGGCGTCGACCGCCGCCCCCACCGAGGCCTCGATGGCGGCCCAGTCGCCCGACTTGACGGCGGCGTCCGTCACCAGTTTCGATCCCATGCCCGCCGCCACGATGCCGGCGCCGAACCATTTGGCGATCGAGGCCTCGTCCGGATCGACGCCGCCCGTCGGCATGATCTTGACCCAGGGCATCGGCCCCTTGACCGCCTTGACGAAGTCCGGCCCGCCGACCGACGCGCCGGGGAACAGCTTGACGATGTCGCAGCCCAGTTCGTGCGCCTCGCCGATGTCCGTCACCGAGCCGCAGCCGGGGAAATAGGCGACCATGCGCCGGTTGCATACACGGGCCACGTCCGGGACCAGGCAGGGGCTGACCACGAAGCGCGCGCCCCGGTTCAGGTAAAGCGCCGCCGTGCCATTATCGACCACCGAACCGATGCCCAGGACCACGTCCGGATCGGTCCTGATCAGTTCGCGATTGATCTCGCCGAACAGGTCGCAGGCGAAGTCCCCCCGATTGGTGAACTCCACCACCGGCGCCCCGCCGCGCGCGCAGGCGCGAATGACGTTCAGACTGACCTCGGGATCAGGATGATAGAAGACCGGGCAGACGCCCTGGGTCTCGAGCGCCTGAAGCACGCTGACGCGATCATGGGCCATGTCTGTCTCCTGTCCCGACGTCGCCGGGTGATGCTGCACGGACCGGTCCCCCGGCCCTGTCCCTGCTTATCCCAGCCGACCCGAAATGCGAAAGCGACGGCGGCGGCTTTCGGGCGCGAGACGGCGGAACTTATTGTTTCATCGGAGCGGCGGGACCTCTCTCTTTCGTCATTCCGGGCGAAGGGCCGCTTGGCCCGCAGACCCGGAACCCAGCGGCGCGCGAGAACGCGAACCTGTCGCGGATTCGATCTTCGGACATCGTGCGGCGGACGGATTTCGCCTTACGGCGCCGCTGGGTTCCGGGTCTTCGCTGCGCTTCGCCCGGAATGACGAAAGCAGGAATGCGCACCCAGAGCTCAGCCGTCCCAATTTCGAAGAGTTTTGCGCGCTAGATCAACCACCTGACCCTCAAACTTCTCGACTTTCCCGACGCTCTTCGGAACGCCCGTATAATGGCGGTCGTCAGTCACGTGGAGAGGAACGCTGAATACATGTCTTGCCTGCCCGCTGCGCGGCGCTCGTCCCCGCTACGCCGATTTCAGACTATTCAGACTATTCAGACCCATTTTTTTTCGATCTCGGGTCTGAAGCGATCAGGAAGCCGCCGGACCGCCTTCTCGCCCTTGGGGTGACGTCGCGCGGCCGCCTCGCTAAATGAACCGGATAGGGAGAACCACATGACGCGATCCAACGCGCCCGCCTATCTGACCGGCTTCGGCAATCATTTCGCCACCGAGGCGGCGCCCGGCGCCCTGCCGGTGGGCCAGAACTCGCCGCAGAAGACGCCGATGGGCCTGTATGCGGAACAGCTGTCGGGCACCGCCTTCACCGCCCCGCGCGCCGAGAACCGGCGCAGCTGGCTGTATCGGCTGCGCCCCTCGGCCCAGCACGGTCCCTATGTGGCCTTCGACCAGGGCCGCGTCCGCTCCGGCCCGTTCGACGAGACCCCGCCCAATCCCAACCGGATGCGCTGGGACCCTCTGCCCATCCCCGAGACCCCCACCGACTGGGTCGAAGGTCTGGTCACCTATGGCGGAAACGGCGAGCCCGACGGCGGGGCCGGGGCGGGGATCCACCTCTATGTCGCCAACCGGTCGATGACCGACCGGGTTTTCTACGACGCCGACGGCGAACTGCTGATCGTGCCGCAACAGGGCGCCCACCGGTTCGTCACCGAAATGGGTGTGATCGAGGCCCAGCCGGGCCATGTGGTCCTGATCCCGCGCGGCGTCCGCTTCCGGGTCGAGATCGAAGGGCCTGTCCGCGGCTATGTCTGCGAAAACTACGGCAGCCCGTTCCGCCTGCCCGACCTGGGGCCGATCGGCGCCAACGGTCTGGCCAATCCGCGCGACTTCGAGACCCCGGTCGCGGCGTTCGAGGACGTGGATCGCCCGACCCAGTGCGTCCAGAAATACGGCGGCCGCCTGTGGGCCACGACCTTCGATCACAGCCCGCTGGACGTAGTGGCCTGGCACGGCAATCTGGCGCCCTGCCGCTACGACACGGCGCGGTTCAACACGATCAACACCGTCAGTTTCGACCACCCCGATCCGTCGATCTTCACCGTCCTGACCAGCCCGTCCGAGACGCCGGGCACGGCCAATATCGACTTCGTCATCTTCCCGCCGCGCTGGATGGTGGCCGAGCACACCTTCCGGCCGCCCTGGTTCCACCGCAACGTGATGAGCGAGTTCATGGGCCTGGTCACCGGCGCCTATGACGCCAAGGCCGGCGGCTTCGCGCCCGGCGGCGCCAGCCTGCACAACCGGATGAGCGGCCACGGCCCGGATCAGGCCAGCTACGAAGGTGCGATCCAGGCGGAACTGAAGCCGCACAAGATCACTGACACCCTGGCCTTCATGTTCGAGACCCGGGCCCCGATCCGTGTCACGAAATGGGCGTCGGAATCACCGCAGATGCAGCTGGACTACGACGACGTCTGGTCGGGCTTCACCAAAGGACAGGTCTAATGATCCGCGCTTCCCTTATCGCCGCCGCCGCCCTGCTGGCCGCCGCCTGTTCGCCCCAGACTACGACGGGCGCCGGCTCCGACGCCCCGATGCAGAGCGCCGACGCCTCGGCCTGCGCCACGCGCGGCGGGACGATGAAACAGGTCGGCCGGATGCAGTCCTGGCAGTGCGTGATCCGCTACGCCGACGCCGGCAAGCCCTGCACCGACGGCGACCAGTGCCAGGGCGACTGCCGCCTGGAAGGCAACACCGGCCTAGCGCCCGGCGCGGCGACCGCCGGCGTCTGCCAGGCCGACAGCGACCGCTTCGGTTGCAACGCCGTGGTCGAGGACGGCAAGGCCGGCGCGACGCTCTGCATCGACTGAGGCGGGAAGGGGATCAGTCCCCGTGCCGGCCGTTGCTGGAAAACTCGGGCGGGGCGGCCTTGTGCACGAACTGTTCGGCGACCAGCCAGGCCTTGAACGGGCGCAGGCAGCCCAGGCACATGGCCACCAGGATCGGCAGGGTGACCACGGCATGGACCCAGATCGGCGGTTTGACGGTGAACTCGAACACCATCAGCAGGATCATGCCGACCACTCCGACGGCCGACATGACGAAGAAGGCCGGGCCGTCCGCCGGGTCGGCGAACCCATAGCTCAGCCCGCATTTCGGACAGGCCTCGCGCAGGGTCAGATACCCCTTGAACAGCGGTCCCTCGCCACAGCGGGGGCAGCGGCAGGCCAGGCCGGTCTTGAGGGTGCTCAGCTTGGGATAGTCGATCATGCCCCATCATGACCCCTTCGCCCCGATCTGTCGCGTGGACGAACGGTCCAAGTGGGTGAACGCGGTTAACCGCGATTAAAGAGCTTGTGAGGCAAGGCTCCACGGATATGTCCGGGACCTCGCACAGCAAGCGCTTCCTGAAGTCGTCCGTGGCCGCCGCCGCGGCCGGCGCGGTCGCCTTTGCGCCCCTGTCCGCTCCCGCTCAGGAAGGCGCCCGGTCCGGCGATCCGCTGTCGATCAGCATCGGCCAGTCCAGCCAGTTCACCCGGGTCGAGTTCGGCGGCGTCGTCGGCGTCCGCAGCCAGATCCGGCGCGAAGCGGACAAGGTCATCGTCCGCATGGGCGTCTCGGCGGCGCCCGATGTCTCGCGCCTGCGCGTCGATCCTCCGCAAGGGATCAAGGCCGTCGAAACCCGGATGGCGCGAGGCGGCGCCACCGACCTGGTCCTGACCCTGGCCGAGGGCGCCGACGCCCGCTACGGCGTCGCCGACGGCGCCGTCTGGCTGAACCTCTATGCGCCGGGCAAGGCGCCGGCGCCGACGGCCGAAGAGCGGGCCGCCGTCGTCAACTCCACCGTGCCCGTCCGCGCCGTCTCGACGCCGGACAAGACCGTCCTGACCTTCCAGTGGGGCGCGCCGGTCGGCGCCGCCGTCTTCCGCCGGGGCGAGGCCGTCTGGGTGGTGTTCGATACGGCCGCCAAGATGGACATGGCCGGGGCCAAGGCCCTGGGGCCTGCCAAGGACGCGCGCTGGGCCGCCGGTCCCGACTATACCGCCGTGCGCATCGCCGCGCCGGACGGCCTGCCGGTCTCGGCCGAGGGGCAGGGCGGAACCTGGACCGTGACCATCGGCGGGCCGCCCGCCGGCGCTTCGGGCGTCCAGGTCGACCGTTCCGACGACGGTTCGGCGACCCTGGTGGCGCGGATGGCCGGGGCGACCAAGACCGTCTGGCTGACCGATCCCCTGGTCGGCGACCGTTTCGCCGCCGTCACGGCCCTGGCGCCCGGCAAGGGGTTCTCGGGCGCGCGCAGCACCGTGGACCTCAGCCTGATCCCGACCGCCCAGGGTCTGGCGGTCGAGACGGCGACCGACGACCTGAAGATCGAGGCGGCGGGCGACCTGGTCACCCTCAGCCGTCCGGACGGCCTGACCCTGTCGCCGCCGTCGGCGACGCTGGAGACCGCCGGCGCGGGAGGCGACGCACCGAGGCGTGCGGCCCATCCGGCCCTGATCCTGGAGGACTGGGGCGCCGTGGGCGAGGACGGCTTCTCGGCCCGCTATCGCCGTCTGCAGGACGCCGCGGCCGAAGAGACCATAGCCGGAACCGACAATCCCCGCGCGCCGATCGCGGCCCGGATGGCCCTGGCCCGTTTCCTGGTGGGATCGGGGCTGAACTATGAGGCGATCGGCGTGCTGGACGCCCTGATCGCCAAGGCCCCCAACATGCAGGGCGAGCCCGAGGTGCGGGGCCTGCGCGGCGCCGCCCGCGTCGGCGTCGGTCGGCTGGAGGAGGCCCAGGTCGATTTCGCCGGGGCCTCGCTGTCGAACGATCCGGCCACGAAGGTCTGGCAGGGCTACCTGGCCGCGCAGCTGGGCGACTGGGCGGGCGCACGCAGGGCCTTCGCGGCCGGCGCCTCGGTCATCGACGACTTCCCCAAGGAATGGCGCGCCCGGTTCGGCGCCGCCCATGCCCTGGCGGCGATCGAGACCAACGACCTGCCCGCCGCCCGCCAGCTGCTGGCCTATGTCTTCAGCCAGAACGCCTCGGCCGCCGACCAGCTGACGGCGCGGGTGGTCCAGGCCCGCCTGTTTGACCTGACCGGCGACAAGGACCGCGCGCTGAAGGTCTACAAGGCCGTGGCCCGCGCCCCGCTGGACGGGATCGCCACCCCCGCCAAACTGGGCGCCATCAGCCTGGAGCTCGACAAGGGCGTCCTGACGCCCGACCAGGCGGCGCAGCAGCTGGAACAGCTCAAATGGCGTTGGCGCGGCGACGCCACCGAACTGGCGGTGATCCGCAAACTGGCCGACCTCTATCTGCAGCAGGGTCGCTACCGCGAGGCTCTGGACGCCCTGCGCGGCGCCGGCAAGCGGATGGCGGGCGTGCCGGGGGCCGCCGAGATCCAGGCCGATCAGTCCAACGCCTTCCGCGCCCTGTTTCTGGAAGGCGCCGCCGACGGCCTACAGCCGGTCCAGGCCCTGGCGCTGTTCTATGATTTCCGCGAACTGACCCCGATCGGGGCCGACGGCGACGAGATGGTTCGCCGCCTGTCGCGTCGCCTGATCGACGTCGATCTGCTGGACCAGGCCGCCGAACTGCTGAAGCATCAGGTGGACGAGCGGTTGGGCGGCGTGGCCAAGGCCCAGGTCGCCACCAATCTGGCCACCGTCTATCTGATGGACCGCCAGCCGGAGAAGGCGCTTCAGGCCCTGTGGGGCTCGCGCACCACCCTGTTGCCCAACGCCATGAACAGCGAGCGTCGCGCGCTGGAGGCCCGCGCCCTGATGGACCTGGGCCGTTATGATCATGCGCTGGAGGTGCTGGATCGCGACCAGTCCGACCCGGCCCGCGAGGTGCGCGGCGACATCTTCTGGAAACAGCAGAAATGGGCGGAGGCGGCGCCGCTCTACGAGGCCCGCCTGGGCGACCGCTACAAGCAGGCGACGACCCCGCTGACGCCGGTCGAGGAAAGCTGGCTGATCCGCGCCGGCGTCGGCTATTCGCTGAGCGGAAACCGGGGCGCATTGGACCGTCTGCACGGCCAGTACACGCCCTTCATCGCCAAGGCGCGTTCGGCCAATGCGATCCGCGTGGCGCTCGACGACAATCTGTCGGGCGTGGCGGGGGCGGGGGATTTCGCCGGTCTCGCGTCCACCGCTGACACCTTCGTCGGCTGGGTCAATGCGGCCAAACAGGACTTCAGAAGTGAAACGGGCGAGAATCGCCCCGCGACCCCCGCCCGTTAAATCGGCTGATCGGTCCCCGTGGGGACCGAGAAACCTTAGCCGTTGACGGCGTCCTTAAGGGGCTTGGACACGCGGAAGCGGACGGCCTTGGAGGCGGCGATCTTGATGGTCGCGCCTGTGGCCGGGTTGCGGCCTTCACGCTCGGCGCGGGCGGCGGTGTCGAAGACGCCCAGGTTCGAGATGCGCACGTCGCCGCCGGCCTTCAGGCTGGCGTGGATGTTTTCGACGATCGCCGTCAGCACCTTGCCGGCGTCGGCCTGCGAGACACCGGCGTCCTTGGCGACGGCGGCGATCAGTTCGGCTTGAGTGGTCATAAGAAGCGTTTCCAGTGTTAGTCGCCTGATTCATGGCGAGGACTGAGGGATCAACACGGATTTCGTCCGGTATTGCAAGCGTGTAAAAGGCGCAAAGCCTTATGGGGCGGGGATTATCCGGTTCCGGACGCCCGCTGGAAGCTCTCGACCAGGCTTCCGGCGACCAGCCGCCAACCGTCGACCAGCACGAAGAAGATCAGCTTGAACGGCAGGGACACCACCACCGGAGGAAGCATCATCATACCCATGGACATCAGCACGCTGGCGACCACCAGGTCGATCACAAGGAACGGAACGAAAAGGAGAAATCCGATTTCGAACGCCTTCTTCAGCTCGCTGATCATGAAGGCCGGCGTGACCACGCGCAGGGGCAGGTCCTGCATGTTGGTCGGGGCCTCGACACGGCTCAATCGGGTGAACAGAGCCAGGTCCGAACGGTCCACCTGGGCCAGCATGAAGGTTTTCACAGGTTCCGCCGCCGCGTCGAACGCCTGGGGCAATTCCATCTGCTCATCCAGCAGCGGACGGACGCCCGAATCATAGGCGTCCTGCCAGGTCGGGGCCATGACGATGGCGCTCAGGAACAGGGCCAGGGACACCAGGACGGCGTTCGGCGGCGACTGCTGCATGCCCAGGGCGGTGCGCAGCAGCGACAGGACCACGACGATCCGCACGAAGCTGGTGGTCATGATGACGATCGACGGCGCCAGCGACAGGACGGTCATCAGACCGATCAGCTGCACCACCCGCTGGGTCAGGCCGGCGCCGGTGCCCAGGTCGATGTTCAGCGCCGATCCGCTGCTTGCCGCGTCCTGAGCGAAGGCGGCTAAAGGCCAGGCCAGGCAGACCAGGGTGGTGAACAGCGACAGCAGGGCCGCGCGTTTCAGCTCGGACGCGGCGGGAACCGCAAACACCTTCTCCCTCCCCCTGTGGGGGAGGGGGGCGGAGCGCAGCGGAGCCGGGTGGGCCGGGCAGGGCGATCCATCGACAGTCCCTGCGGCCTCGCCTTGCCGCCCCCGCCCCGTCGCTTCGCGACGCCCCTCCCCCGGAGGGGGAGGGAGAATCCTTGAACCCCTCACTTGAAGATCTCCGGCTGGCGCGGCTCGATCAGTTCGCGCCCTTCGCCCAGCAGGATCAGCCGTTCCTCCTCGTCGATCCGCACCAGGACCAGGCGACGGGCGGGGTCCAGCACCAGGGTCTCCACCACCTGCATCCGTCGTTCGCCGCGCTGGGCGTTCAGCTTGGCCATCAGTTGTGGCGCATAGCGACGCGCCGCATAGGCGGCGAGACCGATCAGGCCGAGGGTGAAGGCCAGGCCGAAGACGGCGCGGGCGAGATCGAGGAAATTCATACGCTTGAGGCCCCGCGCTGTCGGCGCTGTTGCCTGGAGTCTTAACCACCACGGTTAACGACCGGTTTAGATAACGGCCTGTTAACCATGGAGCCGGCATTTTCTGCCCATCGGCGCATCCGCGTCGCACGGGAGACCGCCATGGGCGTCGCCGACATTCCGCTGCTGGGGCAGATCAAGGGCCGGCTGGGCTGGCTGGACGAGCGTCAGCGCGTCATCGCCGAGAACGTGGCCAACGCCGACACCCCGGGCTTCGTCGGCCGCGATCTGAAACAGCCGACCGACTTCGCCGCCGCCCTGCGCAGGGGCGGGGGGCTGCAGATGGTCCGCACCAACGTCGCCCATATCGCCCCGGCCGTCAGCCCGCCGCGGTTCGATGCGTCCAAGTCGCCCGATTCCGAGACCACGCTCGACGGCAACTCGGTGGTGGTCGAGGAGCAGATGCTGAAGATGGCCGAGAGCCGCATGGCCTATGACGCCGCCATCGGCTTCTACCAGAAATCCATGTCCATGATCCGCATGGCCGCCAAGAAGCCCGGCGCAGGCTGAGAAGGACTGATTCATGCCCGACCCCGTTCCGCCCTCGAACAGCGCCATGGCCGTCGCCGCCTCGGCCCTAAAGGCCCAGCAGTCGCGGATGCGCGTCATCGCCGAGAACATCGCCAACGCCCAGTCCACCGCGCGCACGCCGGGCGGCGAGCCCTATCGCCGTCAGGTGCCGGTCTTTCAGGCGCGCGAGGTCGATGGCGCCACCGGCGTCGCCTTAGCCGAGGTGCGGCCGGACGACAGCGAGTTCAAGATGGACTACGACCCGTCCCATCCGGCGGCGAACGCCGAGGGCTATGTAATGCGGCCGAACGTCGACACCCTGGTCGAGGCCATGGACATGCGTGAGGCCCAACGCGCCTACGAAGCCAATCTGAACGTCATCGAGACGGCGCGGTCGATGGACAGCCGCACACTCGACATCATCAAACGCTGAGGGCTAGGCCATGAACCCGATGATGGCCGCCAAGGCCTATGCCGCCATCCAGGGCGGCGCCATGCCGGTCGCGGCCCAGCCGCCGGCCGCCGGCGACAACGGCTTCGCCGACCTGGTCAAGAACGCCATGACCGACATGACGCAGCAGTCGCGCGCGGCCGAGACCCAGATGTCCAGCTCGATTCAGGGCCAGGGCAATCTGATCGACGTCGTCACCGCCCTGAGTTCGGCCGAAGCTTCGTTGGAGACCGTGATCTCCGTCCGGGACCAGGTGATTTCCGCCTACAAGGAAATCATGGCCATGCCGATCTGACGACGGCCGGAACCTTATCGCCGTTCCCTCCGCTCCGCCTTCAGCAGAAGGAGAGCGACCATGCTGAAGGACCGGGATTCATCCGCCATCGTCGCCGTCAGCGACATCGACCGCGCCCGAAGCTTCTATCGGGACACCTTGGGCCTGACGGTGGAAGGCGACGGCGGTCCGGACATGGACGGGGTGCTGAGCTTCCGCACCGGCGCGACGCGGCTGACCGTCTATGCGTCCGAATACGCCGGGACCAACAAGGCCAACGCCGTCACCTTCGCCATGCAGGGCGACCTGTTGGAGACGGTCCAGGCGCTGAGGGCGCGAGGCGTCGTGTTCGAACACTATGACTTGCCCGGCCTCAGCCTGAACGGCGACATCCACGAGGCCGGACCGGTCAAGCTGGCATGGTTCAAGGACCCCGACGGCAATCTGATCCACCTGATCGAGGGGATGTAGGCCTCAGAGCGGGCGGCGGCTAAGGGTGACCTGGCTGCCGACGACCGCCGTCTGCATCAGCTGGCGGTCTTCGCCCTCCAGCCGCAGGGCGGTCAGCACCCCCGTTGCATAGGCGCCGGTGTCCAGGCCGATGCGCCGATCGTCGGCATGGACGGCTTCGGCCGGGGTGTGGCCGTGGATGACGACCCGCTCGAAGGGGTCGGGATGGTGCAGGAAGGCCTGGCGCACCCACATCAGCTGTTGGGGATCCTGCCGGTCCAGCGGAACGCCCGGCTGGGCGCCGGCATGGGCGAAGAAATAATCGCCCAGCGAGAAACTGTATTCCTGGGCGGCGAGGAAGGCGCGCTGGCGGTCGTCGACGGCGGCGTTCAGCGTGGCGCAGGCGGCGGCCCAGCCGTCGGCGTCGGTCTTGTCGAACGGCGGAGCGACGCCATACGACTGAAGCGCCTCGCGGCCGCCGTAGTCGCACCAGCCGGGTCCCAGCTGGGGATCGGTCAGAAAAGCTTCCATCCGATCCTCGTGATTGCCGCGCAGGAAGTGGAGCTCGAACATGCCCCGGCTCCGCAGACCCGCCAGCAGGTCGATCACGCCCTTCGAATCCGGTCCCCGGTCGATGTAGTCGCCCAGGAACACCAGGATCTTGCGACGCGCGGTCGTGGCTTCCAGGTCCGCGATCATGGCGTCGACCAGCGGCGACAGCAGGTCCAGCCGGCCATGGATGTCGCCCACCGCCCAAGCCGCCGTATCCTCGGGCGTCGAGGTCCTGCGGCGAAGACGGGCCACGGGACGGCGGTTGAACAGTTTGGCGAACATCCCCTCTAAATCAGCACTGATACGACGCTTGGCAAGCGTTCAAGTTCAGAAGAAGCGTTCGCCGATGCGAATGGTGTCGCCGGGCGCCACCTGGGTGGCGGTGGTCAGGGGATAAGCCTGTTCGCTGGTTCCGTCGGCCCGCTTGATGAAGACCTGGCGGGTATTGGCCCGATAGCTGAAGCCCTCTGCGGTGGCCACGGCGTTCAGGACGGTCAGATTGTTGGTGTAGGGGTATTCACCCGGCTTGTTGACCTCGCCCAGGATGTAGAAGGGGCGGTAGTTCAGAACTTCGGCGGAAACGCGCGGCTCGTTGATGAAACCCTTTTTCAGCGCTTCGGCGATTTCGGTCTGGAACTCGGAGATGGTCAGGCCGGCGGCCTGGACTTCGCCGATCAGCGGCATGGAGATGCGGCCGCTGCCGCCGACGATGAACTCGCCGGTCAGGGCTTCTTCGCCGAAGACGTTCACGCGCACCTTATCGGCGGCGCCGAGGCGATATTCCGGGACGGTGCGAACCGCGGCGGCGTCAATCGTGTCGTCGACCAGACCCGACGCGGTCAGGGGGTTCGTTCCGCAAGCGGCGACGCCAAACGTCAGTGTCAGGGCCAGCAGGCCTGCGCGCAACAAATTCAGCATGATCATTTCCCTCGCTCTTCTTTCAACATAGCCCAAGGCGGGCCGTGTTTCCAAGACGATGTATGCGGCGCCGCAGCAAAGATCGCGCCAGTGGCGAAAATGCGCTTAACGCCGCCTAAACCACTCTTCTAAAGCGGCTTTAAACCGTACTTCTAAGGTTCGTATTGATACGGCTCAGGCAGGATGATCCCATGGAACAGGGATCGCCCATGTCGATTGTATCGCCTCGCCGCAACGGCGTGCTCGGCGCCGTCGTCTTCATCGTCGCGGTCGCCGGCTCAAGCGCCGCCTTCGCCGGCGCGCAATCCTCCGGTCCGGCCTCCGGTCCGGCGCGCATGCCGACCGGAGCAACGGCGGCCCCGCCCAGCGGCTTTCTCGATTTTTGCGAACGCTCGCCGCGCGACTGTGTCGCCCCCGGCGAGCAAGCCAATTTCGCCGAAATCCGCGCCCGCGCCAATTCGCTGTACTGGGCCGACGTTTTCGGACGACCCCGGCCGGTCGCCGCCAGCCGTCCGGCGGCGACCATGGCGTCGAACGGCTTCGACTGGAGCCGCGTTTTCCCCCAGCGCGCCGCCGCCCTCAGCGCGGTTCCGGATCCCCTGCGTGACGGCGCCGCCGTCGCCATGGAGGATGTCGCCGCGCCGGCCGTCGATGTGATCGCCGTCCAGACCGGCGCAACCGGCGACCAGACCGCGCCGTCCGCCGAGGATTTCGGCCGCAATGTTTCCGCGCGCATACGCGATCTGCCGCGGCCCCGAATGTCGGACCCGATCAAGGCCGCGCCCGTCATTACCGTTTCTGACACCGACTGGAAGGCGATCGCCGACATCAACCGCAACGTCAATCGTCAGATCCGCAGCGGGTCGGACGCGCGCGTCTATGGCGTCGGCGACTACTGGACCGTGCCTCAGGGCGACCGCGCGCGGGGCGACTGCGAGGATTTCGTCCTGGCCAAGCGTCGCGCCCTGGTCCGCGCCGGCTATCCGGTCGGCGCCCTGTCCATCGCCATCGTCGAGACACGCTGGGGCGAAGTCCACGCCGTTCTTCTGGTGGCGACAGACCGGGGCGACTATGTTCTGGACAATCTGACCGGCCGGATCGTGCGGTGGGACCAGGTCAGCTATCGCTGGCGTGAGCGGCAGGCCCCCGGCAAGACGTTCGAATGGGTCCGCATGGCGGCCTAGTCCCATTTCGGGAAGATTTTCGACCTCTTTTCTGATAATTGAACGCCACGCTCTGGGTCGAATGACGCAGTGCGACGTGGCGTAGTTCAACTTGAGGCGACGTCGCCATTGCGGCGCCGCACTTGCTGTGTGGTGTCGGCAAGCACCCGCTTGGCCTGCCTTTCTGCTGGAGCAAGAATGACCGTAGACCGCGACACGCCCCAGCCGTCGCCCCGGCAGTCACCCCAGCCGTCGCCCCGGCCCTTCGCGGGGCCCCAAGCGATCTTTCGCCCGCGCCGCCGGTTTGGACGGGTTCAGATGCTCGGCGTGGCCGGTTCGGTGCTTGCGATCATGGCGGTCGCGGGCGTGTTGTTGATCGGACCTCGGCTCGGCGCCGCACGCGGGGCGCCTCAGAGGGTCCAGGCGACAGGTCTCGTCCAGCCGGCGCAGGCCGGGATGCAGCAGATGCTGGACACCACCCTGGCCCCCGACGAGATCCGCCCGATCACCCCCGACGAGGCGCGGGTCCTCAACGCGGCTATTCCATTCTCCGGCCTGCCGATCCTGCCGGCCAAACCCTTCATCATGCCCGCCGACAGGCTTGAGGATTACGCCCGCGCGCTCGATTGCCTGACGGCGGCGGTCTATTACGAGGCCGCCGGCGAAACGGCCGCGGGTCAGGCGGCGGTCGCTCAGGTGGTGATCAACCGGATGCGGCATCCGGCCTATCCGAAGACCGTCTGCGGCGTCATCTTCCAGGGCTCAGAGCGCAAGACCGGCTGTCAGTTCAGCTTCTCCTGCGACGGGGCCATGGCTCGCAAGCCCTCGGTCGATGGCTGGGCTCGCGCCCGTCTGACCGCGACCGGGGCGCTGAACGGCTTCGTCGCCTCCAGCGTCGGCATGGCCACCCATTATCACACCGACTGGGTCGCCCCCTATTGGGCCGAACGGCTGGTCAAGATGCGCCAGATCGGAACCCATATCTTCTACCGTTGGGGCGGCGCCTGGGGCCTGCCGCCCGCCTTCACCGGTCGTCACGCCGACGTGGAGCCGGTGGTGGAGAAGATGGCGCTGGTCGCCACGCCGCTGGAGCCGCTGGAACTGGACGATCCCGCCCTGCTGCTCCCGCCCGCGCCTCCGCCCGTGCTGGTCACCGTCGCGCCGTTGTCGCCCTTGCCGTCGACGCCGGTGGTTCAGCCTCCGGCCGACCAGCGTTCAGCTGCGACGGCGGCCTCCAGCCCGACCGCCGCGTCGCCCGCCCCAGTCGCGCGTCCGACCGTGGAAAATCCTCTGGTCACCGGACCCGCCGAGGCTCAACCGCGTCGCCGGTCGCGGATCGCCGCCCCGTCCTAGAGGGGGAGCCATCCGGCCCTGATCAAGTCTTTCGGGGGAGGTCGGAGACCGGTGGGGCCCCGAAATCCTCGACCCGTCGGGCCTTCTTGCCGATCATGCGACGACGGGCCGCCCGCAGGTCGCGAATGGCCAGGGGCGCCAGGGTCCAGGGCTCGATGCAATACCGGCGAAACAGTCGACGCGGATCCTGCACCAGGCGATAGGCCCATTCGACCCCGGCGCGGCCCATCCAGCGCGGGGCCGGCGTCTGGGTTCCGGCCTCGTAGTCGAAGGCGGCGCCGACCGAGAAGATCACGCAGTCGGGCAGGGCGTCCAGGACGGCCAAGGTCCACAGCTCCTGGCGCGGCATGCCCATGCCGACGAACAGGATGTGCGGTTGGAAGGCCTGGATTTCGGCGACGATCTCGGCGTTGTCGGCCGACCCCGCGCGGGCGTCGAAGAAGCCGTGGCGGGTGCGGATCTCGGCCCTGGGATAGCGTTCGCCCAGGCGGCGGGCGGCCTCTTCGCCCACGCCGGGCTCGCCGCCGACGGACATGACGCGCCAGCCCTTGCGGTCGGCGACGCTCCAGAAATGATCGCGCCAGTCCAGATAGGTGCAGCGGTGAAAGCCCCGGCTGTGCAGGCCCAGGGCGCGCGAGAACCAGATCATCGGCGTCGAATCGACCTCGATCATCTCGGCCTTTTCATAGAAGGCGAGCATCTCCGGATGTTTCTGGATCAGATAGAGACTGTGCAGATTATGGTTGGCGACAAGGGTTTTCCGCCCCTCGGCCACGGCGTCCTGAACGTGGTGCAACACCTCTTCCGGCTTAACCAGATCGACCAGCTGCCCGAACATGTGGACACGTTCGCGCCGCCGCCGGCGCTTGCGATAGGCCGTCCGCGGCGTCGTGCGACGCTCGGAGCTGTCGGAAGAGAGGGGCTGTTGCGCCATTTCCTCAAAATAGGAGGGCGCTCTCAAAGCGGGGTAAGCGAACAGGCTTAACGGGCGAGAAACAGATCCGGTCTCCACCGCTCGGCGGTCACCCGCGCCAGGGACGCCAGGCCGATCCCGACACAGTCCGCGGCCAGGTCGAACGGATTGGCCGAACGGCCCGTCATTCCCTGGACCAGTTCGACCCCGGTCCCGAGCGCCAGGGCCAGCGCGGCCGCGCGCCACACGCCCAGGCTTGGTGCGATCAGGGCCAGACAGACCGTAATGATGAAGAAGCCGATGGCGTGCGCCGGCTTGTCGCTCAGACCAAAGCCTTCCTCGGCGCCCTGAAAGGGGCCGAGCATGGCGACGAACAGGACCAGCAGCGCCAGCAGGGCGCCGCCGCGAAGGACGATCAGGATCATGGACGCACCGATCAAGGGGAGGAGAAGGCGCGGAAATACGGTCCGACCATACCCGTCGGCCCGTGAAATGGCCACCCGTCCGGGCCCGTTGTCCCGCTTGGGAAATAAAACCGACCGCCGACGAAAAATCTCTGTTGACCCCGCCCGGACGCTCCCTTAGAGGTCCGCGCCTTCCCGATGGAAACGCCGCAAGGCGCTACCGACGGGGCCCAGATGGCGGAATTGGTAGACGCGCTGGCTTCAGGTGCCAGTGGCTTAACGGCCGTGGAGGTTCGAGTCCTCTTCTGGGCACCATATTATGAACGGCGTCGTGTTTTCGGACACGGCGCCGTTTGCTTTTTTAGCCTGCCGCATCGCGCGCGGCGCTCTGCTGCTTGAGGCCGGACAACGCGCGGCGCCTTCCTGCGTGAGGCCGCTTTCGACCTTTGCCCTGCGCGTGTAAGAACCTGCCCATGACTGTTTACCTGCACGAGGGCGACCTGCCCGACGACCTGGACCTGGGGTCGGACGTCGCCATCGATTCCGAGACCATGGGCCTGCGCTTCCGCCGCGACCCCTTGTGCGTCGTCCAACTGTCGTCGGGCGACGGGAACGCCCATGTCGTGCGGCTGAACCGTCCCGCCTACGACTGCCCCAATCTGAAGCGACTTCTGACCGATCCGGCGGTGACAAAGATCTTCCATTTCGGCCGGTTCGACATCGGCATGTTCCTGTTGCACCTCGGGGTCGAGACGCGGCCGGTCTATTGCACCAAGATCGCCTCCAAACTGGCCCGCACCTATACCGACCGCCACGGGCTGAAGGACGTGGTGCGCGAGACGGTCGGGGTCGATCTGTCCAAGGCGCAGCAGTCGTCCGACTGGGGCGCGGCCGAACTGACCCAGGCCCAGCTGGACTACGCCGCCTCGGACGTCCTCTATCTGCACGCCGCCAAGGCCAGGCTGGACCTGATGCTGGCGCGCGAGGGCCGCGCCGAGCTGGCGGCCCGGTGTTTCGACTTCCTGCCGACCCGTTCGGCGCTCGATCTCGCCGGCTGGGACGAGATCGACATCTTCGCCCACAGCTGAGGCGCGCTTGACCGAACCCGGCGAACAGACCCGCATCGAGGCGGACGAGGCTCGGGTGGCCCTGGCCGGCGCCCGCTGGCGCGCGCGGTCTCGTCGCGTGAAACTGTATCGCCGCGTCCTGCCGATCATCATTCTGGTGCTGGCGGGCGGCGTCCTGACCTGGACCGTATTCCGCACCGTGATGTCGGGCGTGGAGCGCAACGCCAGCCAGGGTCAGGAGGTCCGGCTCGACAAGCCGCTGTTCCACGGCCAGGACGCGCAGGGACGCGCCTTCACCGTCGGCGCCCAAGGCGCCGTCCGTGACCCCGCCACCGGCCGTTTCCGCCTGGTTGGCCCGGCGCTGAAGCTGAATCTGGGGGGGCGCAAGGTCACGGAAATGACCGCCGACGGCGGGACCTATGACGAACAGGCCCGCACCGTGACCATCGGTCCGAACGTGCGGATTTCCGACGGCGGATCAGGCTTTGTCCTGACGACGCCCGAGGCGGTGGTCGATACGAACACCGGAATCGTCACCGGTTCAAAGGGCGTTCAGGGAGCCGGCCCTATTGGAACCATCAACGCTTCGTCCTATGCGATCTATGATCAGGGCGAGCGCGTGGTGTTCAAGGGCTCTGGCGACACCAAGATAAGCGGGACGATCAATCCCTCGGGATCAGGCGAATGACGGCGATGACATCGAAACTTCTCGGCGCCAGGGCTTTCGGCTCCAAGGCCGCGGCGGCGCTGGCGGCCCTGACCGTACTGGCTCTACCGGCCGTGGGCGACGCTCAGAGCGCCAATGGAACCTCCCGCCAGCCGATCGCCTTCGGCGCCGACGACGGCGAACAGACATCCGACCGGATCAGTCTTCGGGGGCGGGCGGAAATCACCCAGGGACAGAATCGTCTGCGGGCAGAGGCGATCACCGCCTTCCGCGACGCCCAGGGCGACTTCAGCCGGATCGAGGCTACGGGGACCGTCTATTTCGTCACCCCGACCCAGTCGATGCGGGGCGACCGCGCCGTCTATACGATCTCGACCGGCGAACTGGTCGTGACCGGAAACGTCATTCTCAATCAGGGCAAGAACGTCCTGACCGGCGGGCGACTGACCTATAACGTCAACACCGACGCGGCGACCATGTCCGGCGCCCCGCGCGGCGAGGGCGCCGGCAGCCGCATCCAGGGCGTCTTCTATCCCAACGGGACGAACTGAGGCCGCTCAGGCCTGTCAGAACGGATTTCAAGCATTTGGCGCGTAAGGAACTCTCCGCCCTGAACCTGGACGACCGGTCGGCGGCGACGCCGGAACCGGACGTCTCGGCGTCCGAAAAGGGTCTGCGGGTGCGCAATATCGCCCGGTCCTTCGGTCAGCGGCAGGTGGTGCGCGACGTCTCCCTGACCGTCCAGCGCGGCGAGGTGGCGGGGCTGCTGGGGCCGAACGGCGCCGGCAAGACCACCTGTTTCTACATGATCACCGGCCTGATCCCGCCCGATTCCGGCTCGATCTGGCTGGACGGCGAGGACATCACCGGCCAACCCATGTACCAGCGCAGCCGCATGGGCCTGGGCTATCTGGCCCAGGAGGCCTCGATCTTCCGCGGCATGACGGTCGAGCAGAACATCAGGGCGGTGGTCGAACTCAACTATCCCCGCGCCCAGATAGAGACCGAAACCGTGCGGTTGCTGAACGAACTGCACATCGATCATCTGCGTCACGCCCCCGCCACCGGCCTGTCGGGCGGCGAGCGGCGACGGGTCGAGATCGCGCGCGCCCTGGCGGGCCGACCCTCCTTCATCCTGCTGGACGAACCCTTCGCCGGCATCGACCCCCTGGCCATCGCCGACATCCGTTCGGTCATCCGCTATCTGGCCGACGAGGGCATCGGGGTGCTGATCACGGATCACAATGTCCGCGAGACCCTGGACATCACCGACCGGGTCTCGATCATCTCGGGCGGCGCGGTCCTGTTCGAAGGCACGGCCGACGAAGCGGTGGCCGATCCTGAGGTTCGCCGGGTCTATCTGGGCGAAAACTACGCCTGACGCCCGCCCGGCTCCGCGCTCGCGCGCGGCCGTTCGTCGGGCGTTAACCAATGCAGCGACATTCTGTCCCCAGCAAGTTCCGGGCCACTCGGCGCGGCGACAGGATTTTCGAACGTGATCGGGCAAAGGTTAGAGGTCAGGCAGGGGCAGGGGCTGGTCATCACGCCCCAGCTGCAGCAGGCGATCAAGCTGCTGCAATTGTCGAACCTCGAGCTCGAGGACTTCGTCGAGGCCGAGCTGGAACGCAATCCGCTGCTGCAGCGTGACGAGCCCGAAGGCGAGGGCCCGGATGCGCCCGAGACAGTCGCCCAGGCGGCGCCCGACGGCGAGATGTCCTTCGGCGACGGCGTGGGCCAGGATTCCGTGGCGTCCATGGACGCCGGCTCCGACGACGTCTATGGCGACGCCGCACCCGGAGAACGCACCAGCGACCGCATGACCGACGAGGCCCAGCCCGGCCTTTCCGACTGGTCCAGCGCCGGCAAGGGCGGGTCGGTGTTCGAAGGCGAGGGCGAACGCCCCGACGCCCATGAGCTGACCCTGTGGGAACATCTGCAGGCCCAGGCCTCCTCGGCCGGCTTCTCGCCCGCCGATCATGGCATCGCCCTGACCCTGATCGACGCCACCGACGAGGGCGGCTATCTGCGCGGCGAAATGGCCGAGTTCGCCGACCGGATGGGCGTCACCCTGGAGCGGATCGAAGCCGTCGTCGCCGTCTGTCATGGGTTCGAGCCGACCGGGATCATGGCGCGTTCGGTCCCGGAATGCCTGAAGCTGCAACTGATCGACCGCAACCGGTTCGACCCGGCCATGGCCGCCCTGCTCGACAATCTGGACCTGCTGGCCCGCCGCGATCTTGCGGGCCTGAAGAAAGTCTGCGGCGTCGACGGCGAGGATCTGGCCGAGATGATCGCGGAGCTGAAAGGCCTGACGCCCCGCCCCGGCGCCGGCTTCGGCGGCGAACCGGCCCAGACCGTGGTCCCCGACGTCCATGTCCGGCCCGATCCGGCCGGCGGCTGGCGCGTCGAGCTGAACGCCGACACCCTGCCGCGTCTGCTGGTGGACAAGCGTTATCACGGTCTGGTCCAGGCCGGCGCCCGGTCCGAGACCGAAAAGACCTTCGTCGCCGAATGCGCCGCCCAGGCCAGCTGGCTGGTCAAGTCGCTGGATCAGCGCGCCAAGACCATTCTGAAAGTCTCATCCGAGATCGTGCGCCAGCAGGACGCCTTCCTCGCTTTCGGCGTCGAATTCCTGCGGCCGTTGAATCTGAAGACGGTGGCCGACGCCATCGGCATGCATGAATCGACCGTCAGCCGCGTCACCTCCAACAAATATGTCTCGACTCCGCGCGGAGTGTTCGAGCTGAAATTCTTCTTCACCGCCTCCATCCAGTCGGTCGACGGCGCCTCGACTCATTCCGCCGAGGCGGTCCGTCATCGGATAAAAACCATGATCGACGGCGAGGGCCTGGGGGGGGACGTTTTGTCCGACGACCGGATCGTCGAAATCCTGAAGGAAGCCGGCATAGACATCGCCCGTCGAACCGTGGCCAAGTATCGGGAAGCCTTGAGGATTCCGTCGTCCGTCGAACGTCGCCGGATGATGCGCACCGCCTGAACAGCTTGACCACAAATCGGTGATCCTGATTGACACCAAAAGCGAGTGGGAGCGTTCTATCCGCATGCAAGTCCAAGTCAGCGGCAAGCAAGTGGATGTCGGCGAAGCGTTAGGCTCGCGCATCTCCCAGGAACTCGAAGACGGGGTCGGAAAATACTTCGCCCGCGGCGGTGACGACGCCGAGGTCGTGGTGTCCAAGGACGGCCACAACTTCAAGGTGGACTGTTGGGTCCGCCTCGCGTCGGGTCAGACGCTGGTGACGACCGGGTTCGGCGGCGACGCCCATTCGGCCTTCACCGAAGCGCTGGACCGCCTCGAAACCCGCGTCCGCCGCTACAAGCGTCGGCTCAAGGATCACCACATAGGGCCCAAGGGCCTGTCGCCCGAAAAGACCGAAAACGCCGCCCGCGAAGTCGCTCGCAGCATCGTGCTGCGGGATCCCGACAGCGTTGAGGACGACGTCTTCGGCGATGCGAGCGACAACGACGGCCCCCCGCCCGTGGGCATGGTCATCGCCGAAACCGAGCATGAAATCCGCACCATCACGGTCGGACGGGCGGTCCTGGAACTCGACATGACCGGCTATCCTGTCGTGCTGTTCCGCAACGCCGCGCACGGCGGTCTGGCGGTCGTCTATCGCCGTCCAGACGGCAATGTCGGCTGGATCGACCCGGAGCGGACACGCAAGACGAACGGTCACTAAAGACCACGGCTCAGTTTGACTTTGCCGCGGGAGCCTCTAAACGGGCGCCCGCGGCCGCCAGTCGCTTGTCTGGAGTTGGGTTGCCTATGGATATCGCGGATTTGCTCGCCCCCGACGGCGTGGTTCTGCGCGGCGGCGCGTCGTCCAAGCGTCAGGCGCTTCATGCTGTCGCCGAGGCCGCGTCCCAAGCGCTGGGCATCGACCAGGGCCGGATCTTCGAGGCCCTGCTGGAGCGCGAGGCCCTGGGATCGACAGGCCTGGGGTCCGGGGTCGCCGTTCCCCATGCCCGGTTGAAGGAAATCGACCGGGTCACGGCCGTCTTCGTTCGGCTGGATACGCCTGTGGCCTATGATGCGGTGGACGACCGTCCGGTCGATCTGCTGTTCGCCCTATTCGCCCCGCCCAAGGACGGCGCCGAACATCTGCGGGCGCTGGCTGCGGTGTCGCGGGCTCTGCGATCGCCGGAACTGCGCGACCAGTTGCGTCAGGCCGGGGCGGTGGACGCGATCAAGGCGCTGTTCGTCAAGGACAAGACCCCGGCCCCGGCGGCCTGATCCATACCGGTTGATCCCGGCGGCGAACCAAGCCGCCCTGAATCAGTGAACCGAAACCGGCTCCAGCTCGTGCGCCACGGCGGCGGCGAAGGCGGTGTCGCGATCCAGCATCACGGCCAGACGTTCGCCGTCGGCGCTGTGGACCGCGTACAGCGACTGATCGGGGTCGAAGGCGATATCCTTCATCTCGACCGCCTCTTCCAGCAGATCGGACGCCTTGACCTCGCGCACATAGACGAGGTCGGGCGCGCCCAGGCCGGCGAAATCTTCCTTGGTCATCATCAACGGCGTCATAGGACCGCCTCCTTTGGTTTGACAACGCCCGGATCGCCGGGCGGTTCGAACAGCCGCGCTTTTCAGCCGGCTGTGATGGGAATACGTCGCACCTGGCGCTCGGCCTCGGGACGCAGCAGATCGACGTGCAAGAGGCCGTGCTCCAGCCGCGCGCCCTGAACCTCAAGCCCGTCCGCCAGGACGAAGCTGCGCACGAAGCCGCGCGCCGCGATCCCGCGATGGAGGAAGGCCTGTTCGCCCTTTCCGGCGTCGTCGCGCTTTCCGCCTATGGTCAGCTGGCGGCCTTCCAGGGTGATCGCCAGCTCTTCGGGGGCGAACCCCGCCACCGCCAGACTGATGCGCACCCCGGCGTCGCCGATCTGTTCGACATTGTACGGGGGATAGCTCTCGGCCGCGGCCTTGGCGGCGCGGTCGATCAGGGCGCGGGTGTGGTCGAAGCCCAGCAGAAACGGGCTGTCGAACAGGATGGTGCGGGTCGTCGTCATCTGGGTCCTCGAAAAGCGACCGACCGTGGGCCTCCCGCAATCGGCAAGGCTCCCGGTCACAGATGAAGATGGGGGCGGACGGGGACGGGATCAACCGCCCCGGCCCCCGACGCTGTGGGGCGCTCAGTGGATGGCTTCGCCGTGCTGGGTATAGTCCAGCCCCTCGACCTCTTCGTCCTTGGTGACGCGCAGGCCGGTGGTGAACTTGCAGATCATCAGGACGGCGAAGGTGCCGACCGCGCTCCAGGCGATGGCGCCGCCCAGGCCGATGGCCTGTTTCCACACGGTCGCGCCTTCGGACAGGGCGTTGACGCTGGTGGTGGCGAACAGGCCGGTCAGCAGGGCGCCGACGATCCCGCCGATCCCGTGCACCCCGAAGGCGTCCAGGCTGTCGTCGTATTTCAGCGCGTGCTTCAGCCAGACGGCGCCCGCGTAGCAGGCGGGACCGGCGATCAGGCCGATGAAGAAGGCGCCCTTGGGATCGACGAAGCCGGCGGCCGGGGTGATGGCGACCAGGCCGCCGACGACGCCGGACAACAGGCCCAGCAGGGTCGGACGCTTGCGGTCGAACCACTCGACCGCCATCCAGCCCAGGGCGGCGGCCGCGGCGGCCAGTATGGTGTTGAAGGCGGCGGTGGCGGCCAGGGCGTCGGCCGCGCCGGCCGACCCGGCGTTGAAGCCGATCCAGCCGACCAGCAGCAGGCCGGTGCCGATGGCGCTGTAGACCAGATTGGCGGGGGCCATATTGTCGCGTCCGAAGCCGTGGCGCGGCCCCAGAACCAGGGCGCAGACCAAACCGGCGACGCCTGCGTTGACGTGAACCACCGCCCCGCCCGCGAAGTCGAGCACGCCCAGGCTTCCCAGGTATCCGCCGCCCCAGACCTGGTGGCAGATGGGCGCATAGACGATCAGGTGCCACAGGGCGAAGAACAGCAGGCTGGCCGAGAACTTCATCCGCTCGGCGAAGGCGCCGGCGATCAGGGCCGGGGTGATGATGGCGAAGGTCATCTGGAAACTGACGAACAGCAGTTCCGGCAGGCCCGGCAGCAGACTGTGCGCCGTCTCCATCGTCACCCCGTTCAGGAAGGCCGCCTGGACCCCGCCGACCAGGCCGTTGACCGCATCCGGGCCGGCGCCGAACGACAGGGAATAGCCGACCAGGAACCACAGGACCGAGACGATGGCGAAGGCCGCCGCCGACTGGGCGATGACGCTGATGATGTTCTTCTTACGCACCATGCCGCCGTAGAACAGGGCCAGACCCGGCAGGGTCATCAGCAGCACCAGGGCGGTGGAGGTCAGGATCCAGGCCGTCGCCGCATTGTCGATGACCAGGGGCGCCTGATGCGCCAGCAGGGGCGCGGCGAAGGCCGGGGAGGCGAGCGACGCCGCCCCGGCGACGGCGACTGCGAAAAGGGCGGCGGTTCGGGTCATTTCAGGCGTCTCGGGGAGGAGAGGAAGGAACGGCTCAGGCCTAGGTCTCAGGCAGAAGTCTTAAGCCGTTCCTCCGTCCTGACAATGTCCGTGAGCGGCGTGATGCGAACGAAACGGTCAAGCGTGTTGTCCCAGTCGCCCAACAGCCGGCGCGCCAGGGGCGAACCGGTCGCCGCCAGATGCGCCTCGACCAGGTCGCGCAGCCGTTCGGCGGCCGCCACGTCGAGCGGGGCGATCCCGGCCAGGTCGCCGTTCAGGGCCCGTTGGGCGAAGCCGGGCTGGTCCAGCACGAACAGCTCGCCGCCGCTCATGCCCGCCGCCAGGTTCCAGCCGACCGAGCCCAGCACCACGACCCGGCCGCCGGTCATATATTCGCAGCCGTGGGCGCCCAGGCCCTCGACCACCGCTTCCGCGCCCGAGTTGCGCACCGCGAACCGTTCGCCCGCCGCGCCGGCGACGAACAGCCGGCCCGAGGTGGCGCCGTACAGGGTGGTGTTGCCGCAGATCAGCTGGTCCTCGCGCCATTCGGGCGTGCGGATCGAGATTTCCGCGCCCGACAGACCCTTGCCGACATAGTCGTTGGCCTCGCCGGTCAGGTGCAGCTCCAGCCCCTTGGCGGCGAAGGCGCCGAAGCTCTGGCCCGCGATCCCTTCCAGCCGCAGCTTCAGCCGCCCGGCCGGACCCTGGGCCCCGAAGCGTCGCACGATGGCGGAGGATACGGCGGCGCCGACGGTCCGCTGTGTGTTGTTCAGCGGATAGGACAGTTCCAGCGTCTGGCCGCGATCCAGGAACCGCACCGCGTCCTTCAACACCCGGGCGTCCAGGCTGTCGGCGATGGGCTTGCGGGTCTTGTCGGCCCATTTGCCGGCCGCACCCTCGTCCACCTGAACCAGCAGGGGGTTCAGGTCCAGGTCGTCCAGGTGCGAGCCGCCGCGCCGCACCTGACGCAGCAGGTCGGTGCGGCCGATGATCTCGTCCATCGTCCGGGCGCCGATCGAGGCCAGGATTTCGCGCGTCTCTTCGGCAATGAAGGTGAACAGGTTGACCACCTTGTCCGGGGTGCCGGTGAACTTCTCGCGCAGCCGGTCGTCCTGGGAACAAACGCCGACGGGGCAGGTGTTCGAATGGCACTGGCGCACCATCAGACAGCCCATGGCGATCAGGGCGGCGGTGCCGACGCCGTATTCCTCGGCCCCCAGCATGGCGGCGATGACCACGTCGCGGCCGGTGCGGACCCCGCCGTCAGTGCGCAGGGTCACCGAGCCGCGCAGATTGTTCAGCGTCAGCACCTGGTGGGCCTCGGCCAGGCCGATTTCCCACGGCAGGCCGGCATGCTTGATCGAGGTTTGAGGCGAAGCGCCGGTGCCGCCGTTATGACCGGCGATCAGGATGGCGTCGGCGTTCGCCTTGGCGACACCTGACGCAATGGCGCCGATGCCCGAGGCGGACACCAGTTTCACCGTCACCTTGGCGTCGGGGTTGATGGCCTTCAGATCATAGATCAGCTGGGCCAGGTCCTCGATCGAATAGATGTCGTGGTGCGGCGGCGGGCTGATCAGGGTGGTGCCGGGCACGGCATGGCGCATCCGGGCGATGAACTCGGTCACCTTGAAGCCGGGCAGTTGCCCGCCTTCGCCGGGCTTCGCGCCCTGGGCCACCTTGATCTCGATTTCGCGGCACTGGTTCAGATATTCGGCCGTGACGCCGAACCGACCCGAGGCGACTTGCTTGACCGCCGAGTTGGCGTCGTCGCCGTTGGCGCGCGGGTGATAGCGCTCCGGGTCCTCGCCGCCCTCGCCCGAGACCGAGCGAGCGCCGATGCGGTTCATGGCGATGTTAAGCGTCTCGTGCGCCTCCGGGCCCAGGGCGCCCAGGGACATGGCCTGGGTCAGGAAGCGGCGACGGATGTCCGACACGCTCTCGACCTGATCGACCGGGATGGCGACGCCCTCGCGGAAGTCCAGCAGGTCGCGCAGGGACAGATCGGCCTGGGCGCGGACTGCCTCGGAGAACTGCTTGAACCGGCGATAGTCGCCCCGGTTGCAGGCGTCCTGCAGCAGGTGGATGGTCTTGGCCTCGTGCGCGTGGGCCTCGCCGCCCGAGCGGATCTTGAAAAAGCCGCCGATGGCGGGCGAGGGCAGGGCCTCGCCCCAGGCGACCTTGTGCCGCTTCATCGCCGCCTGCTCCAGACCGGCCAGGCCGATGCCCGAAATGCGCGACGGGGCGCCGGGGAAAAACTCGGCCGTCAGGGCGCGCGACAGGCCCAGCACCTCGAACTCGCAGCCGCCGCGATAGGCGGAGATGACGCTGATCCCCTTGCGGGCCAGGGTCTTGAGCAGGCCCGCCTCGATCCCGTGCTTGTAGTTCAGGCAGGCGTCACGCAGCGTCAGGCCGGGATACAGGCCCCGGTCCAGACGCTCCTGGAACAGGTCCTGGGCCAGCCAGGCGTTGACGGTGGTGGCGCCCACACCGACCAGGACGGCGAACCCGTGCGGGTCGAGAGTCTCGGCCGTGCGCACGACGATCGAGCAATAGGTGCGCAGGCCCGCGCTGGTCAGCCGGCCGTGAACCCCGGCCGTGGCCAGGATCATCGGGGCGGCCAGACGGGTGGCCGAGCCTTCCTGGTCGGTCAGGACGATCAGGGCCGCGCCGTCGCGGGCGGCGGCCTCGGCCTCGTCCATGATCCGATCCAGAGCCGCGCGTAGACCGGCGCCGGGCCGCGACCCCTCGCCGGGCGCGTCGTAGCTGCAGTCGATGATCACGGTCGAACCGGCGCCGACGGTGGCGACCATCCGGTCGTACATGCCGTTGGTCAGGACCGGGCTGTCCAGCACGAAGACGTCTGTCTGGGCCTCTTCCTCGGCCAGGATATTGCCCAGGTTCTTGAACCGGGTCTTCAGGCTCATCGCCCCCGCTTCGCGCAGGGGGTCGATCGGCGGATTGGTCACTTGGCTGAAGTTCTGACGGAAATAGTGCGACAGCGGGCGGGGCAGGGCCGACAGGACGGCGGGCGGGGCGTCGTCGCCCATCGAGCCGACCGCCTCCTTGCCGTCACGCACCAGGGCGTCCAGCAGCAGGTCCAGATCCTCGCGGCTGTAGCCGGCCGCGATCTGGCGGCGGGTCAGGTCCTCGCCCGAGGCCGAGCGGGGCTCCGGGCCGGGGCCGATGATCGGCTCCAGATCGACCATATTGTCCAGCCACTCGGTATAGGGGTGGGCGGCGGCCAGGGCGTCGATGGCCTCGTGCTCGTCGTACAGACGGCCGTGCTTCATATCGACGGCGATCAGCTTGCCGGGGCCGATGTGCAGCCGGCGCTTCACCCGGCTTTCGGGGATAGGCACCAGGCCCGCTTCCGACCCGGCCATCAGCAGGCCGTCGACCGTCTCGACCGCGCGCAGGGGACGCAGGCCGTTGCGGTCCTTGCCCGCCACGATCCAGCGACCGTCGGCGGCGCAGATGGCGGCCGGGCCGTCCCACGGCTCCATGACGGCGTTGCAGTAAGCATAGAAGGCCCGGTGTTCGGCGGGCATGACCACATCGTCCTTGGCCCAGGCCTCGGGGATCAGCAGGGCCTTGGCCATCGGCGCGGGGCGCCCGGCGTGGACCAGCACCTCCATGACATTGTCCAGGGCGGCCGAGTCCGACCCGCCCGGCTGGACGACAGGCTTCACCTCGCGGTCGCGGTCGCCGAAGGCCTGGGCGGCCATGCGGATCTCGTGCGACTTCATCCAGTTCAGATTGCCCTTCAGCGTGTTGATCTCGCCGTTGTGGGCCATCATGCGGAAGGGCTGGGCCAGCTTCCATTCGGGGAAGGTGTTGGTCGAATAGCGCTGGTGGAAGACGGCGTAGGCCGAGACGAAGCGCGGATCCTCCAGGTCGGGGTACAGGTTCCCCAGCAGTTCGGCCCGCACCATGCCCTTGTAGGCGATGGAGCGTGCGGACAGGGTGCAGATATAGACGGCGGCCAGGTTCTCGGTCTTGACCGTCTTCTCGATCCGGCGGCGGCACAGATACAGCTCGCGCTCCAGCGCCTCGCCGTCCAGCGGTTGACCGGCGTCGTCCAGCGGCGGGGCCAGCATGATCTGTTCGATCTCGGGCCGGGTGGCGCCGGCCTTGGTTCCCACGACAGACAGGTCGATGGGGGTCTGGCGCCAGCCGTAGATCCAGAAACCGCCGCGCAGGGCCTCGGTCTCGACGATGGCGCGGGCGCGGTCCTGGGCGCCCAGGTCGGTGCGCGGCAGGAAGACCTGGCCGACGCAGATCGGGCCGGGACGCAGGGACTGACCGATCGAGGCCACCTGGTCGGCGAAGAAGCCCTGGGGCAGTTCGGCCATGATGCCGGCGCCGTCGCCCGACAGGCCGTCGGGATCGACCGCGCCACGGTGGGCCACGGCCTTCAGGCTGCGGATCGCATATTCGACCACGTCGCGGCGCGGGCTGCCGTCGATGGAGCAGACCAGGCCCACGCCGCAGGCGTCGCGCTCGGAGCTGCGATCATAGGCGTGGCCGGCTTCCAGGCGGGCGCGGGTCTCTTCGTACTTGTTCAGCCACTCGGTCATGCCGCGACCTCCTCGGTGCGGGTCTTCAGGTAACGGTCGATCTCGGCGGCGGCGTCCTGGCCTTCGCGGACGGCCCAGACGACCAGCGAGGCGCCGCGCACCGCGTCGCCGGCGGCGAAGACGCCGGGCAGGCTGGTGGCGAAACTGACGGAGCCGACCTTGATCGTGCCGTCGTCGCGCAGACGCAGATCGGGCTCGTGCGCCGCGAAGGGTTCGGGCGAGAAGCCCAGGGCCTCGATGACGATGTCGGCCGGGATGTCGAAGTCGGCGCCGGGAACGGGCACGATGTCGCGCCGCTCGCCAGGGGCCGCCTCGGTCAGTTGCATCCGCGCGGCGCGAACGCCGGTGACGACGTCGCCTTGCGACAGCAGGGCCTTGGGCGCCCCCAGCCATTCGAAGACCACGCCCTCTTCCTCGGCGTTGACCACTTCACGGGCCGAGCCGGGCATGTTCTCGCGGTCGCGGCGATACAGGCAGGTGACGGAGGCCGCCCCCTGGCGCACGGCGGTGCGGACGCAGTCCATGGCCGTGTCGCCGCCGCCGATGACGACGACCCGCTTGCCGCGCGCCTCGTGCCAGCCGTCCTCTTCGGCGTCGCCCAGGTCGCGGCGGTTCTGGTGCGTCAGATAGGACAGGGCCGCGACGGTCGAATCCGGCCCACGGCCGGGCGCCGACAGGATGCGCGGCTGATAGACCCCCATGGCCAGCAGGACCACGTCGTGGCGGTCGCGCAATTCGGTCAGGGTCACATCCTTGCCGACCTCGCAGCCCAGGACGAACTGGACGCCGCCCTCGGCTAAACGATCCACGCGGCGCTGGACGACGTGCTTCTCCAGCTTGAAGCCGGGAATGCCGTAGATCAGCAGGCCGCCGGCCCGGTCGTGCCGGTCATAGACGGTGACCTGATAGCCTTCGGTGCGCAGCCGGTCGGCGGCGGCCAGGCCGGCCGGGCCGGCGCCGACGACGCCCACGCTCTCGCCGCGCTCGGCCTGGGGCCGGATCGGATCGACCCAGCCGTTCGCGAAGGCCTGATCGCCCAGCCAGGCCTCGACCGAGCCGATGGTAACGGCGTCCCAGCCGGACTGGTTCAGGGTGCAGGCCCCTTCGCACAGCCGGTCCTGCGGGCAGATGCGGCCGCAGATTTCGGGCATGGTCGAGGTCAGGGAGGCCACGCGCCACGCCTCGCGCGGCTCGTTCTCAGCCGACAGCCTCAGCCAGTCGGGGATGTTGTTGTGCAGCGGACAGGCGTTCTGACAGAAGGGCACGCCGCAGTCGGTGCAGCGCGACGCCTGTTTCTCGGCCGTCTCGGTCGAGGGTGGAATCGTGATCTCGCCGAAACCGCGGGCGCGCAGTTCGGCGGAGGCCTTCGAGAGGCGGCGTGGTTCGACGACGAAAGTCCCGCCTTGCTTCAGGGTCTTATGCATAACGGGCATATGCCGCAAATGGCATGACTTGCGCAATTACCGTTTGCGTGAGGCTGCAATACCTTGGCAAAAACGCAAAAATAATCCTGATTATGATTGAATGAAATAATTTCATTGCGGATATGACGGCGAACTGCGCATCGCTGATTGGTTCCCTGCTGCGACATTTGGAACCCCTGCCGGGTCGAGGCATTGCCCTTCAATCACACCAGCAAAGGGGGCTTCCATGCCGACATGGACAACGCCAACCGGTCTGGGAGGGTGGCTGACGCTGCTTCTCGGCCTCGTGATCGCCGTCATCGGGTTGATACTCACGGTCGGGGGCGTTCAGCTCGCGGTCCTCGGCGGCTCCTGGTATTATCTGATCGTCGGTCTGGCTCTGATCGCGTCAGGGATTTTGCTGATGTTCCGCGACATCAGAGGCGCCTGGATCTATGGCGCGGCCTTTCTCTTCACCTTGATCTGGGCCCTGTGGGAAAAGGGCCTGGACGGTTGGGCCCTTGTCCCGCGCCTGGTCGGCCCCCTGGTGCTGATGTTCCTGGTCATCGCCACCCTACCGGTGCTGAAGGCGCGAGGCGGCGGCAAGATGGCGGGCGCCGGCGCGGCGGGGCTGGCGGTCCTGACCCTCGTGTTCGGATTTGTCGTGGCCCAGGCCAATCAGGCCCAGGTGGACCGGGTCGTTCCCGGCGTACGCGGCGCCTATAACGACCCCGCCCTGCTGAAGACCGGCGCCGACTGGCCCGCCTGGGGCGGCACCGACAGCGCCCAGCGCTATTCGCCCCTGACCCAGATCAACAAGGACAATGTCGGTCGGCTGGAGCGGGCCTGGACCTTCCGCACCGGCGACCTGCCCGAGGAACGCTGGGGCGCCGAGACCACGCCGCTGAAGATCGGCGACACCGTCTATCTATGCTCGGCCCGCAACAAGCTGTTCGCGCTGGACGCCCGAAACGGCGAGCTGAAATGGGCCTATGACCCGCAGGTCGCCGACGAGAACATCCCCTATACGGCGGCCTGCCGGGGCGTGACCTATCATGCGCGGGCCAATGCCGATCCGGCACAGCCCTGCGCGACGAAGATCATCGAAGGCACGCTGGACGGGCGGATCGTCGCCGTGGACGCCCAGACGGGCCGACCCTGCTCCGGCTTCGGTCAGGACGGCGTCGTCGACATCAAGCGCGGCATGGGCGACCCCTATCCCGGCATGGTGTCCATCACCTCGCCCCCGGTCATCGTGCGCGGCGTGATCGTGACCGGTCACCAGGTGCTGGACGGGCAGAAGCGCTGGAACGCCTCGGGCGTGATCCAGGGCTTCGATGTCGAGACCGGCGAACTGAGCTTCGCCTGGGACATGGTGCGGCCCGACCGCGACGGCCTGCCGCCGGACGGCCAGACCTATACGCTGGGAACCCCCAATATGTGGACGACCGCCACGGGCGACGACGCCCTGGGCCTGGTCTATCTGCCGATGGGCAATTCGTCGGCCGACTACTGGTCCAGCCTGCGCCGGCCCCGGGAAAAGATCTATTCCACGGCCATCGTCGCCCTGGACGTCACCACCGGAAAGCCGCGCTGGCATTTCCAGACGGTCCACAACGACGTCTGGGACTTCGACCTGGGATCCCAGGCGACCCTGATCGACTATCCGACGGCGGGTGGCGTTGTCCCGGCCCTGTTGCTGCCCACCAAACAGGGCGACATGTATGTATTCAACCGCGCCACTGGCCAACTGCTGCACGGCGTGGAGGAACGGCCCGCCCCCACCACCGGCGGCACGGAACAGGGCGAGCGGTCGCCGACCCAGCCCTATTCGCTGTTCGCCACCCTGCGTAAGCCCAACCTGGAAGAACGCGACATGTGGGGCATGTCGCCCATCGACCAGATGATGTGCCGCATCAACTTCAAGAAGGCCGATTACCAGGGCTACTACACCCCGCCGTCGACCAACCACTACATCAACTATCCCGGCTATAACGGCGGTTCGGACTGGGGCGGGGTGGCGGTCGATCCGGTGCGGGGCGTGATCGTCGCCAACTATAACGACATGCCCAACTACAACCGGCTGGTGCCCCGCAAGGAGGCGAACGAGAAGGGCTGGTTCCCACGCGACGACCCCCGCTACCTCACCCAGAAGGAACAGGCGACGGTGCGCGGCGGCAGTCTGTCCAAGGGCGAGGGCGCCGGGGATCCGCAGATCGGCGTGCCCTACGCCATCGACGTCAACGCCGGCTGGCGGGTGAAGTGGACGGGCCTGTTGTGCAAGGAGCCCCCGTACGGCGGCATCACCGCGATCGACATGCGCACCGGCCAGACCCTGTGGGACCGTCCGTTCGGCACGGCGCGCAAGAACGGGCCCTGGGGCATTCCCTCGCACCTGCCGCTGGAGATCGGCACGCCGAACAATGGCGGGTCGGTGGTCACGGCCGGCGGCCTGATCTTCATCGCCGCCGCCACCGACGACCTGATCCGCGCCATCGACATAGAGACCGGCGAGACCATCTGGTCCGACGTCCTGCCGGCCGGCGGACAGGCCAATCCGATGGTCTATGAACAGGACGGCCGCCAGTATCTGGTCATCACCGCCGGGGGCCACCACTTCATGGAAACCCCCAGGGGCGACTATGTGATCGCCTATGCCCTGCCCCAGGGCAGAGCATAGGCATAGTTTTTAGGCCTATCGCGCTTCGCGCTGCTTGAGGCCCGCTCGTCGCCGTCGGTCAGAGTTTGGCGCGCACCGCTTGTATCGTCCGCGCCAGCCGCTCGGCGTCGATGTGGCCCAGCCGCGTGGCCACGGCCGCGTCTATGGTGGCGATCTTGGCGGGTCGAATCAGCGACGGCGCTGGCAGGCCGGCGGCGGCGTAATCGTTGTCCAGCGGCACATCGTCCGCCCATCGGCGATTGTCGGCGCTGGTGATCATCACGACCCACAACAGCCGGTCCGCATCGCCCAGCGGGCCGTTGGAGACGACCAAGGCGGGGCGGTGCTGGCGGGTGTTGCGGTGGGTGTAGGGGAAGGGGACGCGAACGACGTCGCCGCGCTTAAAGCTTGGCATAGGCCTTGCGGTCCGCGTCACTGTCCCACTCGTCGAAGGCGCCGAACGGATCGTCGGCCGGCGCGCGCCACGCCTTGCTCAGGATCACCCGGTCGCCGTCCAGGTCATACTGGATTTCGTCGCCGTCCTGCAGATTCAAGGCGGCGCGCACGGCCTGCGGGATGGTGGTCTGGGCCTTGGATGTCAGGCGGCTCTTGATCATGGCGTTAGAGTAAGGAATTTCCTTACCGCGGGCAAGCTGTCCGGGGCTCAGGGCCGGGTCTGGCCTTTGCCGCGCACCACGTACTTGTAGGTGGTCAGCTGTTCCGCACCGACCGGGCCGCGGGCGTGCAGGCGGGCGGTGGAGATGCCGATCTCGCCGCCGAAGCCGAACTCGCCGCCGTCGGCGAACTGGGTCGAGGCGTTGATCAGGACGATGGCGCTGTCGACCCGCGCCGCGAACCGTTCGGCGGCCTGGGCGTCCGTCGTGATGATCGCCTCAGTGTGGCCCGAGCCGTAGCGGGCGATGTGGGCGGTCGCGCCGTCCAGATCATCGACGATCCGCACCGCCAAGATGGGCGCCAGATATTCGGTCACCCAGTCGGTCTCGTCGGCGGGCTTCATCTGCGGGACCAGGCCTCGCGCCTCGGCGTCGCCGCGCAGTTCGCAGCCGGCGGCGATCAGGTCGGCGGCGACGGCGGGCAGCAGGCGTTCGGCCGCCGCCCGATCGACCAGCAGGGTCTCGGTCGCGCCGCAGACGGAGACGCGCCGCATCTTGGCGTTCAGCACCACGGCGCGGGCGACCTCCAGATCGGCCCCCGCATGCAGATAGGTGTGGTTCAACCCTTCCAGGTGGCTGAGCACCGCCGTCTTCGCCTCGGCCTGGACACGGGCGACTAGGCTCTTGCCGCCGCGCGGGATGATGACGTCGATGGCGCCGTCCAGGCCGGACAGCATCAGGCCCACGGCGGCCCGGTCGGGCGTATCGACCAACTGCACCGCGTCGGCCGGCAGGCCGGCCTCCTCCAGCGCCTCGGCGATCAGGCCGGCGATGGCCAGGGACGACTGCAGACAGTCCGAACCGCAGCGCAGGATCGCCGCATTGCCGGATCGGATGCACAGGGCGGCGGCGTCGGCGGTGACGTTTGGCCGGCTCTCGTAGATCACGCCCAAGACCCCGATGGGGGTGCGGACGCGGGCGATGTCCAGGCCGTTGGCGGGGGTCCAGCGCTCGGTCTCGACGCCCAGGGGGTCGGCCACGGCGGCGATGGTGGCCACGGCGTCCGCCATGCCGGCGACGCGGGCGGGCGTCAGCGACAGCCGGTCGATCAGGGCCTCGGTCATGCCGTTGGCGCGGGCGGCCGCCACGTCGCGGGCGTTGGCGGCCAGTATGGCGGGTTCTGCGGCGGTCAGTTTTTTGGACAGGATTTCCAGCGCGCGGGTGCGGGCGGCGGCCGGGGCGTCGCGCAGATCGGCGGCGGCGGTGCGGGCGCGGCGGCCTCGTTCCAGCATCTGGGTGTCGAGCATTCGGGTCTCAAGATCGGTCATCGGTCGTCCAGAACCATGTCGTCGCGGTGGATCAGGACCGAGGCGCCGCGATAGCCCAGCAGGGCCTCGATCTCGTCGCTGCGGCGGCCCCGGATACGGGCGGCCTCGTCGGCGGCGTAGGCGGCCAGGCCTACCCCGACCGAAGCGCCGTCCGGATCGGTCAGGCGCACGCAGTCGCCCTTTTCGAAGTCGCCGGATACGGCGGTCACCCCGGCCGGCAGCAGCGACTTGCCGGCCTTCAGCGCCGTCACCGCCCCGGCGTCCAGCCGCAGTTCCCCGGCCGGCGACAGACTGCCGGCGATCCATTGCTTGTAGGCGGCCATCGGCCCGTCGGGGGCGGTGATCAGGGTGGCGCGGGCGCCGGCGCGGACGGCCGCCAGCGGCGACAGGGTCTGGCCCGAGGCGATCAGGGTGGCGCATCCGGCCGAACGGGCGATCTGGGCCGCCGCCAGCTTGGTCGCCATCCCGCCCGTGCCGACCCCGGCCTGGGCGTTGGCGCCGCCCCCCATGGCCAGGATGTCCGGCGTCAGGCTCTCGATCAGCGGCAGGTGGGCGGCGGTCGGATCGCGGCGCGGATCGGCGGTGTAGAGGCCGTCCACGTCGGACAGCAGGACCAGCAGATCGGCCCGCGCCAGTTGGGCCGTGCGCGCCGCCAGCCGGTCGTTGTCGCCATAGCGGATCTCTTCGGTCGCGACCGTGTCGTTCTCGTTGACCACCGGAATGACGCCGTGCGCCAGCAGGGCCTCGACCGTGGCGCGGCCGTTCAGCCAGCGTCGGCGCCTTTCGGTGTCGTCGCGGGTCAGCAGCACCTGGCCCACGACCAGGTCGTGCGGCGCCAGGGCGGCGGACCAGGCGGCCATCAGCAGCGACTGGCCCACCGATGCGGCCGCCTGCTTGTCCTCCAGCCGTGATCCCAGCCCCGGCAGACGGCCCCGCCCCAGGGCGATGGAGCCGGACGAGACGACGATGACCTCTCGCCCCTCGCCGCGCAGGCCGGCCAGGTCTCGCGCCATGGCCGCCAGCCAGTCGCGCGTCGGCTGGCGCGTCGCGGCGTCGATCAGCAGCGACGAGCCGATCTTGACGACGATGCGCCGCGCCGAATCCAGGGCGGAGGCGGCGTCCGGGCGCGGGGGAAGGGCGGCGGCCTGGGACATGAAGGTTTCTCTAACGCGGCTGTTCGGGCTTGTCTCTTGCCGTATGGAGCCTCACAGCAGCGGTATGATGGAATCCCTCTCCCCGATCGCGGCCGGCGCCCTGGGCAGTCTGGCGGCGGGCATGATGACGGCGGTCGGCGCCGTGCCGATGCTGTTCCTGAAGAAGCCGAGCCAAAATACCCAGAGCGTGCTGCTGGGTTTCGCCGCCGGGGTCATGCTGGCGGCCTCCTTCTTCTCCCTGATCATTCCCGGCGTGGACGTGCTTCAGGCCGGCGGATCGTCCCAGGCCGGGGCGGCGGGGACCATGGCGGCGGCGGTGCTGATCGGGGCCACGGTGATCGGCCTGCTGAACCGGTTCGCACCCGTCGACATGCTGGCCATAGGCCCGGCCCAGTCGAAACATCTGGCCCGGCGCATCTGGCTGTTCATCATCGCCATCACCCTGCACAACTTCCCCGAGGGCGCGGCCGTCGGCGTCAGTTTCGGCGGCGGCGACATGAATCAGGGGCTGGCGACGGCCTTGGGCATCGGCATCCAGAACATGCCCGAGGGTCTGGCGGTCTCGGCCGCCATGGCGTCGCTGGGCTATGGGCGGGGCGCAGCCTTCCTGGGGGCCCTGGCCTCGGGCCTGGTCGAGCCGGTCGGAGGGCTGATCGGCGCCAGCGTCGTGGGCCTGCTGCCCGGCGCCCTGCCGTGGGGCCTGGGTCTGGCGGCCGGAGCCATGATCTATGTCGTCACCGCTGAGATCATCCCCGAGACCCGCGAACAATCCAAGGGCGACAGTTCGATGATCGGGCTGATGATCGGCCTGGTCGGCATGATGTTCCTGGACATCGCCCTGGGCTGACGCCGATGATCGCGCTGGGTTGAGGCGCATTTACATCATTTACATCCGGCGCGGGTCTGGACGGCGCCCGCCGCCAGAGGTTAGGCCACGATCCTCGCAGACCGGTCCTTGCCGCCTGATCTTCCCCGAAGGAGCGCCCCATTAAGACGCGACCTATAAAGCCTTCGGCTTCCCGTCGAAACTTCTTGTCTGGCCTGGGGCTTCTGGCCCTGATGGGCGCCGGAGTCTTCCCCATGCCTGCTTCCGCCGAAATCTCCCGCACCGTGCAACGCCACCGCCAGCGGATCGAGGATCTGATCGCGGCGATGACGATCGAGGAGAAGGCGGGGCAGTTGAACCTGCTGGCCGATCCGTTCCGCTGGATGCCGACGGCGGTCAATCCGCTGGACGGCACCGGGGATCCCGCGCGCGTCACCGCCATGATCCGCGACGGCAAGGTCGGCTCCCTGTTCAACGGCATCGGCGCCGAGACCGGCCGCCGCATCCAGCAGGTGGCGATGGAGGAGAGCCGGCTGAAGATCCCGCTGCTGTTCGCGGCGGACGTGATCCACGGCCTGTCGACCATCTTCCCCGTGCCCCTGGCCGAGGCCGCGGCCTTCGACACCGAACTGGCGCGCCGCACCGCCCGCGCCGCCGCGATCGAGACGGCCGCCTCGGCCGTGCACCAGACCTACGCCCCCATGGTGGACGTGGCGCGGGATCAGCGCTGGGGCCGCAATGTCGAGGGCGCCGGCGAGGATGTGCTGCTGAACAATCTGCTGGCCGCCGCGCGGGTGCGTGGCTTCCAGGGCGACAAGGGACTGGACGACCGCGACGCCGTCCTGGCCACCGCCAAACACATGGCCGGCTATTCCGCCGCCATCGGCGGGGTCGAATACAACACCACCGACATGAGCGAACAGACGCTGCGCGGCGTCTTCCTGCCGCCGTTCAAGTCCGCGGTGGACGCCGGCGCCCTGTCGATCATGAGCGCCTTCAATGACGTCAACGGCGTGCCCGCCTCGGGCAGCCGCAAGCTGCTGACCGACATCCTGCGCGGCGAATGGGGCTTCGAGGGCTTCGTGGTCTCCGACTACACCTCCGAACAGGAACTGGTCGCCCACGGCTTTGCCGAGGACGGCCGCGACGCCGCCCGCCTGGCCTTCAACGCCGGGGTGGACGTGTCGATGGTGTCGGGCCTCTATCTTGATCACCTGCCGGACTTGGTGCGCAGCGGCGAGGTGTCGATGGCGCGGCTGGACGAGGCCGTGCGCCGCCTGCTGCACACCAAGGCGGCCCTGGGTCTGTTCGACGATCCCTATCGCGGCACGGACGTCGCGCGTGAAAAGGCCGTGGTCGGGTCGCGCGAACATATCGAACTGTCGCGTGAGGCGGGCCGCAGGTCGGTGGTCCTGCTGAAGAACGACAACAACCTTCTGCCGCTGAACAAGGGCCAGAAGATCGCCTTGATCGGCCCGTTCGCCGACGACGTCGAGAACGTCTGGGGGCCCTGGACCATCTGGGGCGCGCCGGAACGCCGGGTCTCGCTGGAGGCCGGCTTCCGCGCCGCCATGACCGATCCGCAACGGCTGACCGTCGCGCGCGGTTCGGGCGTCGAGACGCCGCTGAACGGCGGCATAGCCGAGGCGATCCGCACGGCCCAGGCCGCCGACGTGATCGTGCTGGCCATCGGCGAGAGCCAGAAGATGTCCGGCGAGGCCCAGTCGCGCACCGAGATCGTGGTGCCGGCGCCGCAGATGGCTCTGGTCGACGCCATGGCCGCGCTGAACAAGCCGATGGTCATCCTGCTGCGCAACGGCCGGGCCCTGGCGCTGGAAGGCAATGTGAAGAACGCCCAGGCTATCGTCGTCACCTGGTTCCTGGGCGAGCAGATGGGCAATGCCGTCGCCGACGTGATCTTCGGCGACCACGGCCCCTCGGGCCGTCTGCCGGTCAGCTTCCCGCACAAGTCGGGCCAGCAGCCCTATTCCTATGACCGCAAGACCACCGGCCGTCCGGCGACCCCCGGCCTGGACACCGAGGAATACAAGTCCCGCTATCGCGAGACGACCAATACGGCCCTCTATCCGTTCGGCCATGGTCTGACCTATGGGGCGATCACCTATGGACCAATCCAGATGGAGAGCGATCAACTCCAGTGGACCGGAAGTCTCGACGTCGCCGTGACCGTCAAGAACGACGGGGCGCACGCCGCCGAGGAACTGGTGCAGCTCTATATCCACGACCGGGTCGCCAGCCTGACCCAGCCGGGACGGTTGCTGAAGGACTTCAAGCGGGTCAGCCTGCGTCCGGGCCAGAGCGAGGTCGTGCGTTTCACCCTGACGGCGCGCCAGTTGGGCTTCATCGGCGCCGACGAGACCTATCGGATCGAGCCGGGCCTGTTCGACATCTGGCTGGCGCCCCACGCCCAGGGCGGCGTGACCGCCACCTTCCAGCTGATCGGACCCGCGTCCGTGTCCGACGGGCGCTGACGGGCGCTGACGGGCGCCCAGTCGGCGGCAAGTTGACGGGACAGGCGGCAGGGCTTAACGACCCCGCCGTTTGTTCAGTCTTGCGGTCTCGGGGCCTCGGTTTGGGCAGGATTCGCGTGTAGGAGAGCGCCCATGACGACGAAGATTCTTCCGGGCGCCACTGGCGTCCTCGCGCTCGCCGACGGCACGGTCCTGCAGGGGATCGGCGTCGGCGCTGTTGGTTCGGCCCTGGGCGAGGTGGTCTTCAACACCGCCATGACCGGCTATCAGGAAATCCTGACCGACCCGTCCTACATGAGCCAGATCCTGGCCTTCACCTTCCCGCATGTCGGCAACACCGGCACGAACGTCGAAGACATCGAACAGATCGGCGGCGGTTCGGACACCTCGGCGCGCGGCGCCATCTTCCGCGACGTCCCGACCGATCCGGCCAACTGGCGGTCGGACGCGAGCTTCGACGAATGGATGAAGCGGCGCGGCGTGGTCGGTCTGGCGGGGGTGGACACCCGCGCCCTGACCAAAATCATCCGCGACAAGGGCGCCCCCCACGCGGTCATCGCCCATGATCCCGATGGCAATTTCGACCTCGACGCCCTGGTCGCCCAGGCGCGTGCCTGGACAGGTCTGGTCGGCCTGGACCTGGCCAAGCCCGCCTCGACGCTTCAGGCGTTCGAATGGGATGAGGGCCTGTGGGAATGGCCGGAAGGTCATCCGAAGACTGAAGGCCGCAAGGACGTGGTCGTCATCGACTATGGGGTGAAGCGCAACATCCTGCGGGCCCTGGCCTCGACCGGCGCCAGGATCACCGTGGTCCCGGCGACGACGACGGCGGAAGAGGTTCTGGCCCGCAATCCCGACGGCGTGGTCCTGTCGAACGGTCCGGGCGATCCGGCCGCGACCGGCGAATACGCCGTGCCGGAGATCCAGAAACTGGTCGCCAGCGGCAAGCCGCTGATGGGCATCTGCCTGGGCCACCAGATGCTGGCCCTGGCCCTGGGCGCCAAGACCGTGAAGATGGATCAGGGCCACCACGGCGCCAACCATCCGGTCAAGGACCTGACCACCGGCAAGGTCGAGATCGTGTCGATGAACCACGGCTTCACCGTCGACCGCGACAGCCTGCCGGACGCCGTGACCGAGACCCATGTCAGCCTGTTCGACGGCACCAACTGCGGCATCGCGGTCAAGGACAAGCCGATCTTCAGCGTCCAGCACCACCCGGAGGCCTCGCCCGGCCCGACGGACAGCCTGTATCTGTTCGACCGGTTTGCCGAACTGATGGGCGACCGCTGAGGCCATGAGACAGGGGGCGGTTCGGTCGGACTATCTGGACTGGCTGGCCGAGGCGATCGACGTCCAAAGCCGGATCGAACCGTTGCCCGACGGCGACGCGGTGGTCGGCTATGCCACCGGCTATGACGCCGCCGACATCGCCCCTTTCGTCCTGTCGTTGCGGGCGGTGTTCGACGGGCCGGTCGCCCTGGTCGTCGATGCGGACCCGGACCTGCGCGCCTTCCTGGTCCGGCACGACGTGGCCGCCGTCGACGCTCCGGTCTGGCGCGGCTGGGCGCCCCATCCGGTGATGCAGAGGTTCGTGGCCTTCGCCGGCCTGCTGGGCGAGCGCCCCGGCGCGGCCCTGGCCTGCGACGTGCGCGACATCATCTTCCAGGCCGACCCGTTCTCGCCGGCGCCCGATCGTCTGGAAGCCTTCATCGAGGCCGAGGCGCCGCTGGGCGATCACGCCTTCAACATGAAATATCTGCGCGCCCTATTCGGCGACGGGATCGCGGCGTCTCTGGCCGATCGGGCCTGTCTGTGCGTGGGCACGATCATGGGGCCGCGCGCCGAGGCGACGCGGCTGTCGCGGCTGATCCTGTCGCTGGCGGCGACGCCCCGGTCCGAGATCGGCGGGGCCTTCGGCGCCGACCAGGCGGCCTTCAATCTGGCGATCCATCAGGGGCTGATCGCCGCGCGGATTCAGCCCAACTACGGCCGGGTGGCGACCCTGGGTCTGACGCCGGGCCAGACCCTGGCCTTCGACGACGGCAAGGTGATCAATCCTGACGGCGGCTTCAGCCCCATCGTTCACCAGCACGACCGCCATCCGCATCTCGACACGCCGGTCCACGCCCTGTGGGGCGGGGGGCTGGAGCACCGCAAGCGGGTGCGGCCCAAGTCGACGGCCCAGAGGCTGGACAAGCTGAAGGCGTCGCTGCGGCGCCGGACGCCCGAGCTGCGTTAGGGCAGGCTGAGGAAACTCTTGTCCTCGCGCAGGGCGCTGGCCTTGCGAACGGCGATGGGGGCGGCGTGCAGCCAGTAGTCGGCGTCGTCGGGCCGGTCGGCGCGCCGCCGTTCCAGCCCGCGCAATCGTCTGAGCGCGGCGTTTTCAAGAAGGCGCGCATGAAGCGCGCGGGGCGACAGTTCGGTGATGGCGGGAGAGCCGGGGACGGCGACGGCGTCGGGGCCTTGGGGCTCCACCGCCGGACGGGCGATGGCGATGAACATGAACCACTCGAGAGCAGGAAAGGGAGGGCGCTTCTGCACCGGAGTAACAGTGGGTTAACCACAACCGCTGTGGATAGTTCCTGTATGCGTCCGAAAAAAGTCCGTGAATCGAATGGCTTATCTGCCCCGATCTGGTCCAAATAGTTAGGATTTGGTTAATCCGGGATCGGAGCGATTGCTCGACGATCCGCCGGTGGCAGTCCCTAGGGGAGTCGAACCCCTCTTTTCAGGTTGAAAACCTGACGTCCTAACCGATAGACGAAGGGACCGCGGCCGGGGCGGCGCATTTGCCCCGGATCGGTCCCTCCTGCAAGCGAAAAATCGCGTGGTCGGTCAGGCGGCCACGGCCGTCGCCGGGGCCACGGCGTCCAGCGCCGGGAACAGGTCGGCGATCAGATCCTCGACATGTTCCAGCCCCACCGACAGCCGGACAAGGCCGTCGCCGATGCCGGCGGTGGCGCGCTGTTCTGGCGTCATGGCGGCGTGGGTCATGGTGGCGGGATGGGCGATCAGGCTTTCGACCCCGCCCAGGGATTCCGCCAGGGTGAAGATCTCCAGCGTCTCGACCAGGTCGCGCACGGCGTCTGTGCCGCCTTCCAGTTCGAAGCTCAGCATGGCGCCGGGGCCGGCCTGCTGGCGCTCGACCAGGTCGTGGTTGGGGTGGGACTTCAGGCCCGGATAATGGACGACCTTGACCGCCGGGTGGGCGTTCAGCAGTTCGGCGATCCGGCCGGCCGTGGCCTGCTGGCGCTCGATCCGCGCGAACAGGGTGCGCACGCCGCGCAGGGTCAGATAGGCGTCGAACGGCGAGCCGGTCACGCCGGTGCAGTTGGCCCACCAGGCGAGGGTCTGATGATCCTCCGCGTCGGCCGAGACCACGGCGCCGCCGACCACGTCGGAATGGCCGTTGATGAACTTGGTCGTCGAATGGACCACGAAGTCGGCGCCCAGCTTGATCGGGTTCTGCAGGGCCGGCGACAGGAAGGTGTTGTCGCACACCACCTTGGCCCCGGCCGCATGGGCGCGGGTGCAGATGTCGGCGACGTCGACCAGGCGCAGCAGCGGATTGGACGGGGTCTCGACCAGGACCAGTTTGGGCTTGAGGGCCAGGGCCTGCTCCAGCGCGACGGGATCGCCCTGATCGACCAGCAGCAGCTCGAAATGACCCTTCTTCGCGCGGGCGTTCAGCAGGCGGCAGGTGCCGCCGTAACAGTCGTGCGGGGCGATCAGCAGGTCGCCGGGCTCCAGCAGGGCCAGGGGCAGGTCGACCGCGGCCATGCCGGTGGCGGTGATTACGCAGCCGGCGCCGCCCTCCAGTTCCGCCAGGGTCTCGGCCAGGACGTCGCGGGTCGGATTGCCCGAGCGGCTGTAATCGTATTTCCGCTTCTGCTCGAAACCGGCGAACGAATAGTTCGACGACAGATACAGGGGCGGCATGACTGCGCCGTGGGCCGTGTCCGTGTCCACGCCCGTGCGGGCGGCGATGGTGTGCGGGTCAGCCTGACGCAAAGAGGGGGGGCGGCGGGTCATGGTTTGATGTCCTTGAAAGCGGAGCGGAGGATGTCGCCGACGAAGGCGTCCTCCTTCAGAAAGGCGTCGTGGCCATACAGGGAGGGGGCTTCGACGAAGCGCCACAGGGTCGGCAGGCGCGCGGCCAGTTCGCGCATGTCGTCGATCGGCACCAGCCGGTCCGAGGTGAAACCGATCAGGCTGACCGGCGTGGAGATCGCCTCGGGCGTCACGCTGTGGCGGTCCAGCGAGTCGGACATCGACAGCCAGCGGGCCGGGGTGGTGTGGGTCCGGTAGGCCTGGCCCCGCGCCGTCAGATAGTCGCACACCGGATAGGCGCCGCCGACCGACCGGGGGGCGGTCGTCTCGAAGCGGTCGTTGAATTCCTCGGCCGTGCGATAGGTGGTCATGGCCAGTTCGCGGGCCAGGGCGACGCCTTCTTCCGGGCGGCCGGCGGCGACGGCGAACTGCAGGATGCGGCGCTGGATGCCGCGCCAGGCGGTGGCCTGGGGATGGGCGCGGTGGGCGGCCGAGACCACGATCAGTTGCTCGGCCCAGTCGGGATAGAGCTCGCCGAAGGCCAGGGCGATCATGCCGCCGTAGGAACAGCCGACGAAAGCGGCGACCCGCTCGATCTTCAGATGGTTCAGCACCAGGGCCAGCAGACGGGCCTGGTCGTGGGTGGTGATGGTGACGGGGGCGTCGGAGAAGGCGGCGGCCGCTTCGGCGTTGGGCGCGAAGTCGACGGCCAGGACCTGGAGGCGCGACAGGTCGATCGGGCCGCGCACGGAGACGGCGCCTGACCACCAGCCCAGGCCGTTGGTTTCGGTGCGGTGGACGAAACGGCCGGCCGAGATGCCGCCGGCGACCACGACCACGGGGGCGCCGGCCCGGCCGTGGATGCGGCCGACGATGTTGGGCTGGTTCAGCCGCTCGCCCGAGGCCAGGCGGAAGTCGGCGGGCAGGGGGACGACCACGTCGCGGGCGCCGCCGCGTTCGCGGGTCGGCTCACGCACGATTGGCGCATCGGTCGGCGCGGGCCGACAGAAGGGCTCTTCAAGCAGGGATGTTTCAGCCAGGGTCATCAATCGTCTTCCGCATCGTCTCGCCCTCAACAAGGCTCGATGCGGTGACAGAGTCGTGGAGCGTCGCCTCGTCGATGCTCCACTCATCTCTCGCGACCCCGAAGGACCCCGCAGGAGTTGGCACCGTTTCGGGCGGTAAGACCCGATGGTTGCCCCAGCGTCAAAGGGCCTAATCCCTCGGCTGGTCTTGATGAGTGACTTTACGTTGATCAAACCCACGGCGCCGGTCAAGCGAAAAATTCGACCCTTATGGCGCTGACCCCTGTAAACGCCGGGCGTGAATCGACCTTAAAAGCGACTGTCGTGAAAAAATCATCCAATGCGACTTGACAGTCCGGGGGCGGTCCGATCACCCTAGGCTCAGATTTCAGCCGGACCCGCCCTGTGCAACAGCGCTCGCTCATCGCCGAACTTTCGACCGTCGCAGGCCTCGCCGCGACGGGCTTCGGCATGATTACCACCGGCGGAACCACCACCACCACCATGCCCTCACGGGCGGGACGAGTTTAGCGCGCCGAACCCCGGCAACCGCAGAACCCGAACCCCGCCCGGTCCGCCTGGCGGGGTTTTTCTTTTTCACCCCACGCTCCAATCCACCAGATCCCGAGAAACCCCGATGTCCGCCTCCCTCGCCGTCGTAGAAAAATCCGAGAACCCCGACCCCAGCAGTCGGCCCGCCGCCGCACAGGCCGCCGCCGAGGTGGTGGTGCTGAAGTTCGGCTCGTCCATCCTGCGCAGCCCGGCCGAGGCGCCCCTGGTGGCCTCGGCCGTCTATGGCCATGTGCGGGCGGGGCGAAAGGTGGTGGCGGTGGTCTCGGCCTTCGGCGGGGCGACCGACCGGCTGCTGGGCGAGGCGCGGGGCCTGGGCCTGGCCCATTCCAACGATCTGCTGCCCGGCTATGTGGCCCTGGGCGAGGAGAAGTCGGCGGCCCTGGTGGCCATCGCCTGCGACCGGATCGGCCTGGACGCCTGCGCCCTGTCGGTGCGCGAACTGGGCATCGTCGCCGAGGGCGAGCCCGAGCATTCGCGGCCCTGCGGCCTGCGCCCCGACCACCTGAAGCAGGCGCTGGACCGGCACGAGGTGGTGGTGGTTCCGGGCTTCGGCGCCGTGCGGCCCGACGGCCGGGTGGCCCTGCTGGGCCGGGGCGGATCGGACCTGACGGCGGTCTTCCTGGCGGCCGAACTGGGGCTGAGCCGGGTGCGGCTGGTGAAGGATGTCGACGGCCTGTACGACCATGATCCGAACGACAAGACGGCGCCGGCCCTGCGCTATCGCCGGGCGTCCTGGGACGTGGCGCGCAAGCTGGGCGGAGCCCTGGTCCAGCACGACGCCATCGACCTGGGCGAGAGCCGGGGCGTGGAGATCGAGGTCGCGGCGCTGGACCGGGCCGACGGCACGGTCATCGGCGACAAATCGGCCCCGCCGGGACCGGCGCCCGCCCTGCCGCCGCTGAAGGTGGCGGTCGCCGGCTGCGGCGTCGTCGGCGGCGGGGTGCTTGGCCGGCTGCTCAGCGACCCGCGCTATGACGTCGTCGGGGTGCTGGTGCGCGATCCGAAGAAGGCGCGGGACGTGGCCTGTCCGCGCGAACTGTTCACCGCCGACGCCGCCGACCTCTGGGCCAGGAAGCCCGATATCGTGCTGGAGGCGCTGTCGGAGGGCGAGGCGGGCCATGCGGTGATCCGCGCCGCCCTTGAGGCCGGCTGCGACGTGGCCAGCGCCAACAAACAGGCGGTCAGCCGCGATCCCGGCGGGCTACAGGACCTGGCGAAAGCCAAGGGCCGCCGCCTCTTCTGGTCGGCCTCGGTCGGCGGCGGGGCGCCCATGGTCGAGACGGTGCGCGCGGCCCGCGCCGCCGGCGAGGTGGTCGGGTTCGAGGCGGTTCTGAACGGCACGGTCAACTTCATGCTGGAACGGCTGGGCGACGGCGCGGCCTTCGCCGAGGCCCTGGCCGACGCCCGCGCCGCGGGCTTCGCCGAAGAGGATCCGTCGGCCGACCTGGAGGGGCTGGACGCCGCCGCCAAGGTGCGGCTGCTGTGTCACGAGGCCTTCGGCCGCTCGCCCGACGGCGAGGCGCCGCGCGATCATCTGACGCCCGCTACCCCCGCCGGAGGCGGGGTGCGCCAGATCGGCGCCGCCCATCTGAAGGACGGGGTGCTGACCCCGTCGGTCAAGTTGACGGCCGACCACGGCGACCCGCTGTTCTCCAGCCTGCGCGGCGAGGGCAACGCCCTGAAGGTCTACGGCGCCGACGGCCGGGTGTGGCGCTGCCGGGGCCGAGGCGCCGGCCGCTGGGCGACGACGGAAAGCATCATGGCCGACCTGGCCGAGATCGTCCGCGCCCGTCGCGCCGACGCCGGGCTCAACTAGGCCATGGCCGTCTTCACTCCCGTTTCCCTGGACGAGGCCAGAGGGTTCCTGGCCGGCTACGACCTGGGCGAGGTGGTCGAGCTGACCGCCATCGCCGAGGGGGTGGAGAACACCAACTATCGGCTGGAGACGCAGGCCGGGGAAATCCGGAAGCGGTTCGTCCTGACCCTGTTCGAGGGCCGGACGGACGAGGCCTCCCTGCCGTTCTGCCTGGGGCTGACGGCCCATCTGGCGGGGCGGGGCTTTCCCTGTCCGACCCCGATCGAGGACCGCTCGGGCGGCTGGCTGGGGCGGTTGAACGGCCGGGCGGCGGCGGTGATCGAATGGAAGACCGGCGCCTGGCTGCGGAGCCCGTCGGAGGCGGATCAGGCGGCGGCGGGGGCCGTGCTGGCGCGGCTGCACCAGACGGCCCAGAGCTTCGGCGGGCGGCGTGAGAACCCGGTCGGGCCGGTCCTGTGGCGGCGGCTGGCCGACCGGTGCGCGGCCGGCGCCTCGGGCGAGGACCGGGTGCTGCTGGACCAGGTCGAGGCGGCTCTGGCGCGGCTAGATGATCCGTTTACGGATGATCTTCCGGCCGGGTCGATCCACGCCGACTATTTCCCAGACAACATCCTGTTCGAAGGGGGCGCGGTCTCGGGGGTGATCGACTTCTATTTCGGCTGCACCGGCGCCTTCGCCTACGACCTGGCCGTCGCCCTGTCGGCCTGGGGCTTCGACGCCGAGGGTCGGCCCATGCCCGAGGCCCTGGCCGCCTTCCAGCGTGGCTACGAAGCGGTGCGGCCGCTGAGCGACGCCGAACGCGCGGCCCTGCCGCGCCTCGGCGAGGCGGCGGCCTTGCGGTTCACGGTGACGCGCCTGCACGACCGGATCTTCCACGACCCGTCCAACCTGGTGACGCCCAAGGATCCGGCCGTCTTCCTGCGTCGGATGGACCACTGGCGAGCGGCGGAGACGGTCTGAAGACCGGCTCGGGAAATTGAACTGCACCGTCGAAAATCGGTGCAATATGCAAAAGAGTGCAATTCGCCGGGGTTCGATTGTCAAAGACCGGACGACAGTGTCGCACGGTTTTGACGGGCGCCGGGTTGGTCGTCTTTTCGCGATATCAGGGCGTTGAAAAGGCGCGGGTTTCGCTTGCGGAATTAGGAGGAGAAACGGCTCGTCTCCTCCCCGTTCGCCGCTTGGCGAATGGGGAGGGGGACCGCGAAGCGGTGGAGGGGTTCTTGAAGCTGGCGCCGCGTCTGGGGCGAAGACCCCCTCCGTCACGACGCCGAAGAGGCGCCGCGCCACCTCCCCATCGCTGCGCGACGGGGAGGAGAGGTTCACGAGTTCGTTTGGGTGGGGACCTTCGGTCGCTTAATGTTGCGTTCCCACGTAAGGAACGACAGCGATGGATTTCACCTACTACGTGGCGTTTGTTCTCTCCGTGGTCGTCGGATTCGTAGCCGCGCTAATTTTCATCGCTTTGAAAGGTCGCTCCTACTGGCGATTGGCCTTGTCTAGCCTCCTTATTGCTGTTCTTGCCGACTTCGCTCTTCTGGTCGATTGGAGGCATACGAATGAAATGACTCTCGCCTTCCTGTTGACGGACGTCGCCATTTTCACGGTCTGTGGCATGGTCGGCTGTTTTATCGGCGCACTACCTATCGTAGCGGCGCGCGAGACTTATCGATCAACCCGAAAACGCCCGAAAAAATGAAAACAGACGTCCGAAACTGGTCGACTGCGATTAGGCCCCAGCCCCAACCCTGACGTCGAACCGCCTGCGCTCCCGTGTCGCTGGAACAGAAGCCGGTTCCGGGGATTTTCCATGTCACGCGGCCGTCACGGCCGCACTCCCCGAGGAAGAGAGATCATGACCGACGAACGGATCGACGCCGCCGGCGCACAGGCGACCGGCAAGACGCAAAAGGGTTTCGGCAAGCTGGTCGGCGACCAGAAGATGCAGGTCGAAGGCGCCTTCAACGACGCCAAGGGGCGGTCGCTGGAGACCTTCGGCAAGGCGATGGATGCCGTCGATCGCATGGTCGAAAAGGCCCCCGCCGACTATCGCGACCGCGCTCGCTCGGTCGCCGGCGAGGCGCGCAAACGCCCGCTGGTCACGACCCTGTCGGTGGCGGGCGTCGGCCTGTTGCTGATGGGCATGCTTACGCGCGGCGGTCGTCGTTAGGTTCGCATACCGGCGGTTTGACAACGTCTGATTGTTGACGCAGTCTCCCCGAAATTGGCCTGGGGAGGCGACGATGACGATACAAACAGCCAAGTTGGCGGTGCTGGCCTGCATTCTGCTGACCGGCGGATGCTCGACGCTCCAGATGAAACCCGGCGCGCCTCTGGGCGTCGGGGGCTCCGGACATCCACTCGGGGTTGATGTCGTCACGTCTGAACAGACCAGGACCGCCGAAGTCGCGATGGACGCGAAGTGGACCGGGTGGAAGGAGCCGAGGGCTAAGCAGCTTATGTACGCGCTGGTCGCGGAATCCGATCTTCGCTGTGACCGCTATCTGACCGCCGTGTCCATCGACCGCAACGCGACACGGAGCAGTCTCGACATCGTCGGACTGGGACTTGGCGCTATCGGCGGAGTGGCGTCTCCCAACGGCGCCGCCAACTGGTTCTCGGCCGGATCGACCCTGGCCCAGTCGACGCGGCGTTCGCTGGAAGACAGCATACTGGGCGGTCGTGAGTTCGGCTTGATCTATACGGCGATCTGGCAGGGCCGCGAGGCCGCGTCGAGCGATCTGCTGGCGCGCGCCGACAGGGGCGACTTCAATAGCTGGGACTGGCGTCCCATCCTGTCGCTGGCGCGCCAGTATGATGTGAAATGCGGCATCAACTACGGTCTGTCGCGCTTAACCGTCGCGGTGTCGAACGGGTCCTAACGGATCAGCAGATCGAGCACGGCCGCCAAATCGTTCTCGACCACCGTCATCCGTTCCGGCCGGTCGCCAAGGGCGGCGATGACGGGGGCCGGGTCGGGCTCGAAGCCGAGGACGTCGGAGACGAAGGCGCCGAACTTGGACGGGTGGGCGGTGGACAGGGCGACGACCGGACCGTTCGAGCGGTCCTGGCGGCGGGCGGCGGCCAGCGCAACAGCCGTATGGGGGCAGACGACGCGGCCCCAGGTCTCATGGGCGCGGGCGATCTCGGCCCGGGTCTCGGTCTCGTCGATGGAGACGGCCGAGACCTGGTCGCGCAGGGCGGCCAGAAGCGCGGGGTCGAAGGCCACGGCGCCGTCGCGGGCGAAGGTTTCGAACACCGTCCGGGTCGCGTCGCCGTCGCGGCCGGTCGCCTCGAACACCAGGCGTTCGAAGTTCGACGGCGCCTGGACGTCCATCGAGACGCTGCCGCTCTCGACCGCCGCGCGGCGCGAATAGATACCGTCGTTGATGGCGCGGGCCAGGGCGTCGTTCTGGTTCACCGCCGCGACGAAACCGGTCGCGGGAAGCCCCATCCGCGTCGCGGCGATGCCGGCGAAGGCGTCGCCGAAATTGCCGGTTGGAACGACGAAGGTCGCCGCCTGGCCCAGCTGGGCCACGGCCGAGACATAATAGGGGATCTGCCCCGCCAGCCGCGCCCAGTTGATCGAATTGACCGACGACAGACGGCCGCGTTCGCGCAGGGATTCCTGGGCCAGCAGCCCCTTCACCAGACGCTGGCAGTCGTCGAAATCGCCGCGCACGGCCAGGTTCAGCACATTGTCGGCTTCGACCGTCGTCATCTGGCGGCGCTGCACCGGCGAGACCCGGTCCAGAGGGTGCAGCACGACCAGATCGACCGACCTAGCGCCGGCGAAGGCCCGCACCGCCGCCGCCCCGGTGTCGCCCGAGGTGGCGGTCAGTATGGTCAGCCGCTCGCCCGAGGCGGCCAGGGCCTCGTCCGTCAGGGCGGCGACCAGCTGCATCGCCAGATCCTTGAAGGCGGCGGTCGGGCCGTGGAACAGCTCCAGCACGAACAGGCCGGGCTCCAGCTCGACCAGAGGCGTCACGGCCGGATGGTCGAAGCCGGCGGTCAGCCGGTCCAGCGCCCGGTCCAGGGCGCCGGCGGGCAGGGCGTCGCCGATGAAGGGCGCCATGGCCTGGAGCGCGATGGACTTGTAGTCGGCGCTTCCCAGGGTTTTCGGCGCCCAGGCGTCCGGCGACAGACGGGGCCAGACGGTCGGCATATAGAGGCCGCCGTCAGGGGCGATGCCGCGCAGCAGGGCGTCGGCGAAATCGGTTTCGGGGGCCTGACCCCGGGTCGAGACGTAACGGGCGCTGGGAGTGCTCATGGTGCTCAGGTGGTAGCCAGACGGAGCGGCGGCGTCACCCGGTTTCTGGGGCTTGGCGGGAAGAAATTGTCGGCTAGGCGGCGGGTTGAGCGTCGGTGCGGCGTGCGGCGGGTGAAATGCGCGAGGGAGTGACAATTTTCTGCCTTTTGTCCCCGTTTTCAATCCCGTCATCCCAGGGCTTGTCCGTGGCCGAGGGTGACGAACCCTGGGAAGACCTGCGACCAATCCCCCGCTGGCGCCCGGCGCGGCGACGGTCCATGTCATGGGCCATGAGACGACGCGATCTTCTGATCCGGCTGGGCCTGGTCGCCGGCGGCGTGGGCGGGGCCTGGTGGCTGCGCGACCATGTGCTGTGGAAGGGGCCGGAGGTCGGGTTTTCGGCGGCGGGTTCGTCCGGCTGGCGACCCTATGCCGAGCCCCGCGCCGTGACCCCGACGGTCGAGATCACGGTGGACGGGACGCCGGTGCGGGCCCTGGTCGATTCCGGGGCCCAGTATTCGGTGATCGACCGGTCGCTGGTCGAACGCCTGGCCCTGAGGGACGTCTTCACCATCCCGATGGTCGCCTATGGCGTCGGCGGCGGGGCGCAGGTGGGGCGGGGGACGGCGCTGAACGTCGGGATCGGCGGGCTGAGCCTGACCGGCCTGAGGGCGGCGATCCTGGACCTGGGGCCGCTGGCCGACGACCGGGGGCTGGGCGCGCCGCTGATCCTGGGGCAGGACGTGCTGCGCGAACTGGTGCTGGAGCTGGACACGACCGAGCGTCGGCTGCGGTTCCTGTCCCGCGACGGCTGGACCCCGGCCGCCGATCTGGCGCCGGTCGAGGTGACCCGGGCGGGCAAGGCCCTGCAGGCGACGATCTCGGTCGAGGGGGCCACGGTCCAGGCCGTGATCGACACCGGCGCATCGGCCGTTCTGGCGCTCACGCGCGAGACGGCCCAGGCGGCCGGCCTGCTGGACGGACGCCCCCGGACCCGGGGTCAGAGCCTGGTGCTGGGCGGGGTGGTCCAGGCCGAGACGGTGGTCGTCCGCACCCTGACCATCGGCGACGAACTGTATCGCCAGGCCACGGTGGCCGTTTATGAGGATGTCGCCGTGCCCGGCTTCCCCGCCGCCCTGATCGGCATGGCGGCCTTCGAGGACCGGCGGGTGGTGCTGGACCTAGGCGGCCCCCGGCTGTTCACCGCGCGGCCGATGGAGATCACCGTGGGGCGGTGAATGGACGCTCTCCCTCCCCCTGCGGGGGAGGGGCGTCGCGCAGCGACGGGGTGGGGCCGGCAAGGCGAGGGCGCACCGATCCGTGGAAGTCTGTGGGACGTCGCCTGGCCCTTCCCACCTGGCTTCGGCTCCGCCTTCGCCCCCCTCCCCCGCGGGGGAGGGAGAGGGCTGGCCTCAGCCGTTCAGCATTTCGAACACGGCCTCGTAGCCGTTGACCTCGGCGAAGCGCAGCGGCTTGACCCGTTCGACCAGGATCTCGCCGCGCGGCGTCTCGCCCCGTTCGATCAGGCCGACCACCTCGGCCGTATAGTCGGCCAGGGGCATGGAGTTGGGGTTCTCCGCATGACCCGGCATCAGGTCGGTGGCCACGGCGGGGGGCGCCAGTTCCAGCACCTCGATCGCCGTGTCGCGCAGCTGGTGACGCAGGGACTCGGTCCAGGAGTGCAGCCCGGCCTTGGTCGCGTTATAGGTCGGGGTCGCCGCCAGGGGGATGAAGGCCAGGCCCGAGGTCACGGTCATGATCGTCGCCCGGGGCTGGGCCCGCAGGTGCGGCAGCAGGGCGGCCGTCAGCCGGATCGGCCCCAGCAGATTGGTGGCGATGGTCGCCTCGACCGTCGCCAGGTCGAACGGCTCGGCCTTCAGATCCTCGCTCTTCATGATTCCGGCGTTCAGAATGACCGCGTTCAGGGCGGGATGGTCCCGCGTCACCTGGGCGGCGAAGGCGGGGATGGCGGCGGGATCCTCGACGTCCAGCGTCGCCCAGGCCATGCCCGGATTGGCGGCGGCGGTCTCCCTGAGGACGGACTCGCGGCGGCCGGCGATGACGACCTGATTGCCGCGGGCGTGCAGGGCCTCGGCCAGGGCGCGGCCGATGCCGGTGCCGCCGCCGGTGATCAGAATGGTGTTGCCGGTGATGTTCATGTCGATCTCCTTCGGGGATGCGTTGAGGCTGGAGATCAGGTATGACGGTCACTCTCCATTGGAAAGTAGGCACTTCGAACCGCCATACTTACCCGACAGAAAGAAATGGAAATGACGGCTGTTCCCCCCGCAAGAATTTCACATCCCGAGACCGGCGAGGTCGCCGATCCCCGCGTCGAGGCCCTGGTCAACGAGGTGATCGGCCGGGTCGCGGACAAGTGGACCATGCTGATCCTCGAGGTCCTGGCCGAACACGGCGAGACCCGTTTCACCCGCATCGGCGAACGGGTCGGCGGCATCAGCCAGAAGATGCTGACCCAGACCCTGCGCCAGATGGAGCGCGACGGCCTGGTGATCCGCACCGTCCATCCGGTCATTCCGCCCAAGGTCGAATACCGCCTGACCGACCTGGGCGTCACCCTGGCCGAAGCCTTCTGCGGCGTCTGGACCTGGGCGGAAAAGAACATCGACCGGATCGAGACGGCGCGGGCGGAATTCGACGCGCGGAGGGGGTAAGGGGGAGCTCCGGCGCGGCGTCTGGCGACCGCGCAATGACGAGCTTTGGCGTTTGGAACAATCCGGCCTTGCGGCTCCTTTCGATCAGGTAACCTCGAAAGGAATGCTCCATGTTGAAAGCCGCACTCGCCCTCTCGGCGACCGCCGTCCTTCTCACCGCCTGCGGGAACAACGAAACCAATGAGGCGCCGGTCGAAGGCCCGGCTGTTTCGTCGGCTGAATCCCCGATGAATCCCGCCGTCGACACCCAGGACACGACGGGCGACACCGCCCTGACGCCCGGCGCCAACTCCTTTACCGAAGGCCAGGCGCGCGAGGCCATCGAGAAACAGGGCTATGTCGTCTCGGGTCCGCTGACCCAGAACGAACAGGGCATCTGGATGGGCCAGGCCACCCGCGCGGGCGGTGAGCCGACCACAGTGTCCGTCGACTACAAGGGCGTCGTGACGCCCCAATAACCGCCCCCTTCAGCTTTTCCTACCTCGTTCAAGGAGCCCCATCATGGCGACCGTCACCCGGCTGTTCGACAGCCACACCGAAGCCCTAGACGCCGTTTCGAAACTCGAAGCCGCCGGCGTCTCTCACGACAAGATCAGCCTTGTCTCGAACAACGCCGACAACTGGCATTCCGGAACCAACGGCCACGGGGAAGGCCCTCTGGGCGACCGTAACGGCGACGGCGAAAACGACGTCGCTGACGGCGCGGGCAAGGGCGCGGCGACCGGCGGCCTGCTGGGCGCGGGCGCGGGCGTTCTCGCCGGCCTGGGCATGCTGGCCATCCCCGGCCTGGGTCCCGTGGTCGCCGCCGGCTGGCTGGCCTCCACCGCCGTCGGCGCCGCAGCCGGTGCAGCCGCCGGCGGCGCGACCGGCGGTCTGCTGGGCGCGCTGAAGGAAGCGGGCCACAGCGACGAAGAGGCGAACGTCTATTCCGAAGGCGTCCGTCGCGGCGGAACCTTGGTCAGCGTCAAGGCCGACGACGACGAGGCCGACCGGATTCAGACCCTCCTGAACCAGAGCCGCGGCTACGACGCCACGACCCGCGGCGAGGCCTATCGCCAATCCGGCTGGTCCCGCTTCGACGCGGACGCCCAGCCCTATTCCCGCGAGCAGATCGAGCTGGAACGGGCGCGGTATCGCTAGGGCTTAGGCCTGGTTGAACCATGCTGATGAAGAGCGGCCCGGCGTCAAACGACGCCGGGCCGTTTGTGTGTGGGCATGGGGCATGTCGGCGATGCGCCAGAAGCAGTCATGCGCTGAGCGCCACAAAACAGACGCTCCGTGTAATGGCTGCTGCGGTCTGTATTCGACCCATTGCGGAAATCGAGAAACTTGGAGAACCCGCGAGAATGGAACACATACCGTGCGCACTGCGCTGATATCTGCTGTTAACGTAAGATCATACGAGCTCTTCGCTGTAATCTAGGCACCAATCCGCTCCAAAATATTACTAGTTAGACAAGTCTTTAATTGACTTATTACTTACCAGGAACGCTTCATTCTCAGACTTAGTCATGAGAGCAACGCCACCGCCCGCGAATGTCAGGCGGACACCCGTCCGAAGTCGATCGGGCTGAATGCGGGGCCCAGATGGATCGCCCTAGGCCTGGAGGCCAACGACGGCCATTCCTAAATCACCATCCCGGCGCGGATCGGATCGATCGCTTTGTCGTCGGCGGTCTTAACGGCGTTCAGGTTCATGGTTCAGGAGCTTCATGATCCTATTTAGGATCGGAACGGCGTTCCCGGCGCGAACGGCGTTCGCATCTCCGAAGTTACTTCTGAACCTGGGGGCACACGCGAACCCGGTTCGCCGCGAACTGCGAGCGACGCTCGCATTGGTCGGATACAGCGCAAGCGCACGGCGTGCGCGAACGGCGCAAACCCGGTTTGTCGGCCATACAGCGGAAAGCACACTAGAGACCGACCTTTGCGACCAACGCGCGGAGGGTGTCGATACTCGACATCAAAGCCGAATACGGCGCGAACGCTTTCCCGCGCTTAATGAGGGTATGTCCGAAGTTAGCCGCGCTAGGTCGATACGTCGAAATCCCACGCTAACGAACAAAAGTCAGGATGACGTACATTCCGAAGGTAAACCTGCTTTAGATACGACGTGCGTTCGACGCACAATTTACGAGGTTACACCCACCACGCCGATACGGGAAATGTGTGGTCGGCCATGACCACCTATACAGACGAGACTATAAGCTTGGATCATCCATAAATAGATGGGTATTAACTCCCTCTTTTCTTGAATGAGGCCTTGGCGGCTGGGCGAATCGGGCCTAATGCGAAAAGGCCCCTGGCATGAGCCAAGGGCCTCGATTCGTAACCTCTCAGGCGTTGGCGCGCCTGACCCAGAATGAAAGGCAGCGCGTTGACGACCAATCCGATTGGTCGGGCTCTGCCAGTAGTTCCAGCCTTTGAAGCTGGACGCTGGCAACCCGGCCTTAGAATATCGTAACCGCGACAGGCGGCCTCTGAGGGGGCCGCCTGTTTTTTCATGTAACTGTTCTCTGAGATTCTGACAAATCGTCAGATTTGCGGACAACCCTACCTGATTGAACGATCAGCGCCCCTCACGCATCACGCTCATTGGCGGTTCGCCCGCGTCGAGGAAGCCAATCAGACGGCGGTTCGCCGCGATCGTCTTCGCTGGATCGCGCCGAAAGCCAACCGTTACCGGGGCGCCCTTCCTCTTCCAGATATACCGCTTGTCGTCCGGCACTCGTTCCACCGCCGGATCAGGTCGGAAGGTGAGAAGGGGACGGTCATCGTCTTGGGGAGTGATGCAGATGCGTTCGTCACCACGCTGAACGATCGAGTGGAGGATATACAGGCCATTGAGATCATCGCTGATCCAACCCGTGACCCGCTTCCATCGTTGCTCTGGATCGGCTCCCTCATAGAAATCGCAGTTGGCATGACACGCGCCGCCTTCCATTCCCTGCCGGAGCAACTGCCGATTGTCGACCCTCTCAACCCGAACCGGCGAAATGGCCTCAATTTCTCGAACAGCGTCTACCTCAGCTTGAGTTGGCTCGAATGACCACTTTTCGAGGATCGTCCTCACGCGATCAGACATTTCCTTTTCCCGGCGTTTCGCCTCACCCATTGCGGCCTCCTATTCCGCGCCGACCATACACCGCGAGATTTAGGTTAATCGACGGAATCCGGCCTAATGTTTCAGATTTCCAATCCGCCGCCGGTCGCCATGCGGACGTAAATGATGTCTGTCGCATCACCCTCGACCTCAACCGTCCACGCCTCTCCATCAGGCGTCCATTCCCTATCGATCACCTGACACCTGATCGGCCCTTTGGTCGCGCCCCTGACGGCGGGGTAGCACTGAGTGACAAGTTCAAAGGTCTGGTCGGCGGGGTATTGGTCGCCGTGGTGATGCTCGATTTCCCAGGGGGCGATGCTCAAGGTCAAGCTCGCGGTCTGGGGAGGGATAGGCGGCGGCACTCTGTCAGCCTCCCTGGCCTAATTTTCCAACAATCGACGGACTTGGCGTTTTCTGATCAAGGCCGATGGGCCCAGCAGCAGAAATTCCAAACTGCTGCTTTGAGCCACAAGCTGCCTTGCCCCATTCCTCCATAAATCGTCCGAAAGCCGCAGCCAGTGTCCCGTCCCTCGACGACGACGTCAGGAGACGCCGCAGGATGGGCAGAGGGCCGTGGCCGTAGAGAGGGGGTGAGCTGGGTTCGAAGCGGATGGCTCTGGCCCGCCATGGCGGCGAGGTAGAGCGCCGAGGCGAGGCCGCTGCGGTCGGCGCCGCCGTTGCAGCGGATCAGGAGCGGCCAGGACGCGACCCCTCGCCCCCTACTCCTGCACCTTCTCGGTGATGAAATGCCGGCCCTGGCGGTCTTCGATTTCGACGACCCAGAGGTCGGGGTCGTAGCCGCGTTGGCGGGCGATGTAGGCGTCCAGTTCGGCTTCGCTGTCGCTGGTCACAGGCTGGATCCACAGCCGTTCGCCGTCGGTCCCGAAGGCTTCGGTGTAGAGTTTGGCCGTGCGGTTCGACGTGTCATAGGCCTTGACGATGACCGAGCCGGCGCGGTCGTCGCCCTTCTTGACCACGGTGGCGTAGGCGCCGGCGATCTCGGCGCGGCGGATCAGGGCGCTGACCCACAGGTCGCTGGAAAGAAGCAATTCGCTAACCCTGTCCGGAAACGAGACCCAAAGGCGGCGTGTGCCAGGGTCGGGGCATGAGGATAGGCGTTTCCCCCCGGCGAACCCAAGCCCTGATCGCGGCCGTGCTGATCGCCGCCCCGGTCCTGGCGGCGCCGGTCGCGGCCGCCGCCTCGCCGGCCGAGCGCTATTACGAACGCAGTTTCGTCCTGGCCGCGAACAGCCGTTGCGGCCTGTTCGAGCCGCAACTGACCGCCGCCCTGACCGCCGCGACCTGGCAGGCGCGGGGCGCCGCCCTGCGTGCGGGCGGCAATGACCGGGACCTGGCCGAGACGGCGAGCCGCGCCCGGTCGCGGGCGGCGGGGGCGGCCTGCGATTCCCAGGATCTGAGGACGGTCGGCGGCCGGGTCCGCGACGCCTTCGCCGGCTGGTCGCGGACGGCGCGGATGGAGTTTCCCGGCGAGCGGGCGGGCTGGAGCGCCGATCGCGCCGTCTATGCGCGCCCGACCTGGCGGCTGATGCAGGCGACCGTGACAGGCGCCTCGCCGGTGCGGTTCGGCGTGGTCGGCGGCATGGGGCGGCCGGATCAGCTGACGGCGGTGGTGTCCTGGCATGGCCGGTCGCGGCCGACCGGGGTGCGGATCGTCCTGCGCGACGCCACGGTGGCGACGCGGCCGTGGCTGGCGCGCGAACTGCCGCCCCCGGCGCAGCGCCGCTCGATCTGGGCCTCGGGCGTGACGGCGGCGGACGAGGGGTTGCTGGTCAAGGGGCGCGCGGCCGGTCAGGCCTGGGTCTTCCCGGCGACGGCGGCGGACGCCCTGTCGGCCCTGGACCCGCGCGAGATCTTCGTCGTCGAATACCTGTTCCGCGACGGCAGCGTGGCGCGCTCGACCTTCGAGACCGGAGACTTCGCCGCCGGCCGCGCCTTCCTGTCGATGGGCCAGATTTAGGCCTCGACGGGCTGCGGCTCCACGGCGTCCGCGGGCGCTTCTGACGGAGCCTCGGGCGTGACGACCGGGATGACGGGCAGGCGCACCATGACGGCGGCGCCTTCGCCCAGGGTGCTGTCGATGCTCATCCGGCCGCCGTGCAGTTCGGTCAGGGAGCGGACCAGCGACAGGCCCAGGCCCGTGCCCTGGGCCTTCTGGTCGGCGTCGCCGGCCTGTTCGAACGGACGGCCGATCCGCTGCAGGTCCTCGGGCGCGATGCCGATCCCGGTGTCGGACACGACCAGCTCCAGATAGGGGCCGACCCCGTCCAGGGTCAGGGTGACGGAGCCGCCGGGCGGGGTGAACTTGACCGCATTGGACAGCAGGTTCAGCGCCATCTGCTTCAGGGCGCGCGGGTCCGCCTGGACCGTCAGGGGAGAGGACGGCAGCACCGGGGCCAGATCGACCCCCTTGTCGTCGGCCTGGACCCGGATCAGGGCCACGGCGGCCGAGACCGGGTCGCGGGCGTCCACGGTCTCGATGGCCAGTTCGTAGCGTTCGGCCTCGATCTTGGACAGGTCCAGCACGTCGTTGATCAGGTCCAGCAGATGGCCGCCGGCCTGGTGGATGGCGTCGGCGTAGCCGGCGTAGCGGTCGGGAATGGGCCCGAACAGCCGCTCGCGCATGATGTCGGCGAAGCCGATGACGGCGTTCAGCGGGGTGCGCAGCTCGTGGCTCATATTGGCCAGGAAACGGGTCTTGCCCGCGCTCTGGGCCTCGGCCTCGACCCGGGCGGTTTCCAGCCCCAGCTCGCGGGCGAACTGGGCGGTGCCGTCGAAGGCCTGGGCGATCAGCCGGGGCCGGTCGCCCAGATGGTCGAAGCGGCGCAGGATCATGACGACGCGACGGTCCAGGGCGACGCGGGGGCTGAACAGGATTTCGGCGGTCTGACCGGCCGCGGCCCGTTGCAGGGCGGCGCCGACGGCGGGGCGGTCGGGGGCGTGGACGGCGGCGATCAGTCCCTGGTCGAACAGGGGACCGACCGCCAGGGACGGCGGCGGGCTGCCCCAGGCGGCGACGGCGCGGCCGGTCGGGTCGAGCAGCAGGGTCAGGCCCGGCTGGGCGTTCAGCACCGCGTCGACCCGGCGGCTGTCGGCCTCGGCGGAGGCCAGCCGGCGCTGGCGCTCGCCCCAGGTCAGCCGGATGGCGGCGGCGGTCGCCGCCAGGGCCAGCAAGCCCGAGACCGCGGCCAGAACCGGCGGCTGGGCCTCGGCGCCGTTCAGCATCGACGAGATCAGGCCCGAGATCAGCGGCAGGACCAGGGCGGCGATCCCCACCTGGGTCAGGCGGCCGTCGCCGAGGCGCGGATGATCCAGCGCGATCCCCGCCGCCAGGGGCATGATCAGCAGGCCGGGAACCGCGCCGGTCGCGCCGCCTGTCAGGCCCGCCGCCGCCACCGAGGCCAGCAGCCAGGACGCCATCAGGGTGAAGCGCAGGCCGACGGAATCCCGCGCCATCAGGGCCACCCCGCCGATGCCGGGCAGGGCCATGATCAGCAGGGCCGCCAGGACGTCGCCGCCCAGGTCGCCAAAGGTCTGGGCCGCGAAGGCGGTCACGGTGGCCGCCACCGCCCAGCAGGCGTGCCACAGGGCCAGCAGCGACGGCGCCGCCGTCGACGAACGCGGGGCGTCCGTGGCGGGGAGGGTCGGCCGGAGGTGTGGCGGTTGGACGTACAAGCGATTGCGCCGTTGTTTGCTTGCCTCGAGCCTAAACCGGGCAATGAGTCGGCGCGAGGGCGCTCCCGTTCCAGGCGATATCCAAACTCGCCGTTCACCATGAATAGCCGGGGACAAATCGGCCGGTTGTCGTTAACGGCGGGGCGGCCTATCTGGCGGCCATGACCGATCGCGCCCCTCCGACCGACAGCCTGGACCAGACCCTGGCCGAACTGGCCGAGGACTTCGACCTGTTGGGCGACTGGGAGCAGCGGATCGAATATGTGATCGAACTGGGCAAGGGTCTGGCCCCGCTGGACGAGACCGACCGGATCGAGGCCAACAAGGTGCCCGGCTGCGCCGCCCAGGTCTGGCTGGCGACCCAGGCCGCCGATGGCCGGCTGTGGTTCGCCGCCGACAGCGACAGCGCCCTGTCCAAGGGCAATATCGCCCTGCTGCTGAAACTCTACTCCGGCCGCGTCCCCGCCGAGATCCTGGCCTTCGACGCCCGGGCGGCGCTGGACCGCCTGGGCCTGCCCTCGGCCCTGACCCGCCAGCGCGCCAATGGTCTGAACAGCATGGTGGGACGGATCAGGGAGGCGGCGCTGGGAGCGAGCTCGGCGGCGGCCGGCTAGAGCGCCACTCTCAGCGAGGCGCGGACGCTGCGCGGGGCGCCGGGGAAGATCCACAGGGCGCTGTAGGAGCTGGCGGCGTAGCGTTCGTCGAACAGGTTGTCGACCTCGACCCGCGCCGTGACCTGGGACGTCAGACCGTATTCGACCGCCGCCTTGGCCTTCCAGTAGGCCGGCAGGCGCACGCCGTCGGCGGCCAGCGTGCCCGCCCGGTCCCCGACATAGGCCGCCCCGGCCGTCATCGACCAGTCCGTGCCGTGGGCGGTCGGGAAGCGGCCGATGACGAACAGCGAGCCCGAATGTTCGGGCACGTTCAGCACGTCCTCGCTGGCGAAGGCGGCGTCGTCGGCCTTGGCGTCGGTCCAGGCGTAATTGGCGACCACCTGCCAGGCCTCGTCGACCCGCAGAGATCCGTCCAGCTCGATCCCGCGCGTGGTCAGTTTGCCGACCGGCGCCAGATAGTTGGGATCGACGGGGTCGCTGGTCAGGATATTGGTCTTCTCGATGTCGAAGACGGTGGCGGCCAGGTCGAGGCCGTCCCAGGCGCCGGACAGGCCGACCTCATAGCCCTTGCCCTCTTCCGGCGCGAAGCCGGCGCCGGTCCGGCCCGTGCCCGAGTTCAGCACGAAGGACTGGCCATAGCTGGCGTGGGCGGTCAGGGCGTCGGTCAGGCGATAGCGGGCGGCGAGGCGGTAATCGACCGGACTGTCCTCGTTCTCGCCGACGGCGCCGGTGCGGTTGTTGCGGATGGTCTGGCTGTAGTCGTCGTAGCGCAGGCCGGCGACCAGGCTGAGCCGGTCGTTCACCTCCCACAGGTCCTGGGCGTAGACGGTGACGACCTCGCGGGTCTCCAGATTGTCGGTGAAGGGCAGGGGTGTCGGTGAAGGAACCGCGCCATAGACCGGGTCGAACAGGTCGATCGGATAGGGATTGGCGGCGTTCGGATTGATCCGCAGCCACTTCTCGCCATAGGTCAGCTCATAGGCCTTCACCCCGAAGCCCAGATTGTGGACGCCCAGACCGGTGGCGACCACGCCGTTCAGCTCCAGACGGGCCGACAGATCCTCGACAGTGAAGTCGCGGCCCCGGCGCTGGCGCCACAGGGTCTCGCCGACCAGACGCGAATGGTCGCTGGACAGGCCCTTCAGCGAGCCGCCGCGCCAGGCGATCCCGCCGTTCAGGCTCCAGTCGCCGTTGATCCGGTATTCGCCGGTGATCTGGTGTCGCTCGTTGCGGAACCGGGTCGTGCCGTCGCTCGGCTCGCCGTAGTAGTTGGATTCCGGCAGGGCCAGGGCGTCGCCGTTCACCGCCGGCATGCCCCGGTCGAACAGGGTCGAGAAGACGGTGAACTCGCCCACATAGGTCAGGCGCAGGGCGTCGTTGGGCCGCCAGGTCAGCGACGGGGCGACCGAGGTGCGGTCCATGCCGACATTGTCGCGCCAGCCTTCGCTGGTCTCGCCCGCCAGCACCAGCCGTCCGGCCAGACTGTCCGAGATCGGGCCGGTCACGTCCAGCTCGCCGCGCCTCAGGCCGAACGAGCCCACCGTGCCGGTGAAGACGGCGTCGGGGGCGAAGCGCGGGGTCTTGGACACGATGTTGATCCGACCCGCCGGGTCGATGTCGCCGAACAGGGCGCCGGCCGGTCCCTTCAGCACCTCGATCCGCTCGGCCGTGGCCGGATCGCGCGGCGGGGCCATGCCCCGGTTGGCCAGGAAGCCGTCGACATAATATTCGGCGCCGCCATCGGGCGTTCCCAGGAAGCCGCGAACGGCGAAATTGTCCATCACGCCGCCGCGATTGTTCTGCTGGCTGACATTGCTGACCAATTCGAGGGCGTCGGACAGGCGGGTGGCGCCCACGGCCTGCAGCAGGTCGCTTTCGATCGAGCGGCTGGACGGCGACATCCGGTCCGTCACCGGCCCGGCGCCCAGGGTCAGGTCGCGCGGCGTAGCCCGGCGGCCCAGGACGACGATCTCGCCCACCGTCTGGGCGTCGGCCGTCTCGACGGGGAGGGGGGCTTCGCCGTTGGCGGCGGCCAGCAGGCACAGGCTCGCGCAGCTCGAGAGGAGGGACAAGTCAGACTCCGTTGAAACGTTATAATATATCGGCTATCCGCTTCGGCCTGATGATGTCAACTACTGCAATGCCCGCTTCCGCCGCCATTCCATCCGCCCAGGTCAGGGGCGGGGCCCGAGTCGGAGAACGCATCCGTTCGATCGACGCCCTGCGCGGTCTGGTCATCCTGCTGATGCTGGTCGATCATGCGCGGGAGTTCTTCTTTATCCACGCCCAGGTCTCGGACCCGATGAATGTGGAGACGACGTCGCCGGCCCTGTTCTTCACCCGGCTGTCGGCCCATCTGTGCGCCCCGGTCTTCGTGGCCCTGACCGGCCTGGGGGCCTGGCTGTACGGGAACAAACAGGGCCAGGGCGGAGCGGCCGCCGCGTCCGGCTTCCTGCTGAAACGGGGCCTGTTCCTGGTGGCGCTGGAGCTGACCCTGGTCAATTTCGCCTGGACCTTCTCGTTCACGCCCGAGATCATCTATCTGCAGGTCATCTGGGCCATCGGCCTGTCGATGATCGCCCTGGCGGCCCTGGTGCATCTGCCCCGTCCGGCCCTGATCGCCGTGGGTCTGGTCATTGTCCTGGGTCACAATCTGCTGGACCCGGTGACGGTGGCCGAGGGCCAGGCCGGACATGCGCTATGGGCCGTGCTGCACGACCGGGGCTTCATCGACCTGCCGTTCGGCGGACAGGCGCGGACCTCCTATCCGCTGTTGCCGTGGATCGGGGTGGCGGCTTTGGGCTATGCTGTCGGGCCGTGGTTCGTCGGCGAACAGACGGCGCGGCTGCGGCGACTGGTCGCCACCGGCCTGGGCGCTCTGATCCTGTTCGCCGTGCTGCGGACGATCAACCTGTATGGCGATCCCACCCCCTGGACGGTTCAGGCCGAGCCGGTGCGGACGGTGATGAGCGTGCTGAACCTGACCAAATACCCGCCCTCGGCCGACTTCCTGCTGCTGACCCTGGGCGTCGGCGCCCTGACGCTGGCGGGGCTGGAAAAGGCGCCGTCGCGGCTGGTGGGCCTGCTGGCCGTGTTCGGCGGCGCGCCCCTGTTCTTCTATCTGATCCATCTGTACGGCCTGCACCTGCTGAACCTGGCCGGGCTGGCGCTGTTCGGGGCCAACCAGGGCGACGGCTTCGGCGCGCCGAACGTCGCCTGGCTGTGGGGGCTGGCGGCGGTCGTGGCCGTCCCCTGCTGGTTCGCCTGCCGCTGGTTCGCCGGGGTCAAGCGGCGCAGCCCCCACGCCTGGATGAAATACCTCTGACCGTTCATCCGATCCGGTAATGCTCCGCCAGGGCCTGGAGCGCCTGTTTCAGCATGGTCTTGCCCTGGCGACGGCGCAGACCCAGGCCGGTCTCCGCCAGTTTCAGACTGTCGCCGTGGATGCAGATCCGGATCAGCATCGGGCGCAGGCGCGGGCCAACGGCGGTCAGGGCCTCCTCGACGCGACGGCCGGCCGACAAGGCGCGGTCGCCGGGCTCGACCCGGACGCCCGATCCGCCCCCGGCGCGCGGCAGGGCGTCCCAGCGCATGGTCAGGGACGGTCCGGCGCCGGCCTGTTCGACCTCGGCCCGCAACCGTTCGCCGGCGGCGGCCTCGGCCGGGGTCAGCCAGGGCCGGCCCGCCGCATCCTTGCGCCGCGCCAGCCAGGCAATCGGGCTTTCGCCCAGATTGGCGGCGTGGCGGACCATGCGGCCGTCGGGGCCGATCAGCTCTCGCGACCCGTCGATGACGCCGGGGCGGCCGGGCGGAGGGGACGGGCGGTCCTCGCCCGCCGGGCGCGCGATCCAGCCGCCCTGGGGGCGACGGCGCAGGCCCGGGCGGTCGATCAGGGCGCGGAACTCGGGCTCGGCCAGGGTCAGGCTGATGCGGCCGCGCCGATCTGCGCCCAGACGCAGGGCGTAGACCCCGTGCTCGGCCGCCAGCCAGGCGCCGGACCGGACCATCAGGTCGCGGGCGCGTTCTACGGCGCGGCTCATCGCGGCATCTCCCAGGTCGGGGCGCCGTAGAGACCCGATATACAGGCCTCCAACTGGTCCAGCAGTTCGTCGACGGCGCGGCCGTCACGCTCGTCCTCGACCCAGCGGCAGGCCGCGCTGACCGTGGTGCGGTTCATGCCGAACACGTGGCCGACCCGCTCCAGGGTCCAGCCGAAGGCGATGTGCGACAGATACATGGCCAGCCAGCGCGCCCGCGCGCTCAGCGGGTCCAGCCGGCCCCGCGAGGTGATCCGCTCGGGCCGGGCGCCGGTCCGCGCCGCCACCAGATGCACCGCCAGCCCCGCCTTGGTCCGGTCCTCTTCGGCGACCGGCGCTCTGTAGTCCTCCAACATCCTCGTCTCCCGTCACGACTTTTCGATGCGCCCAGCCTAGATCGGCGCGGCGCCTGTGATAGGAATATCGTCCTAATCAACGTCAGAAGCGGACGTGAGCCCAGTGTGGACTTGAGGTTGTGATCAGGCCGGTCGGCGGGCTGGAGCGACGGGGTCGGAGAGTCCGAGAGGCATCATGGTTAATAAATTTCGAATCATTGACTCCAGACTCTCGACGCCGATTCGCAAATCAGCTTAGGAACGACTCATTCGCCGGGCATTAACCCTTCTTAAGGTTTTCCGGTCTTAACCTGCGAACAAGGTTACCTTGCCGTGTGGCTGGGTGGTTACCGCAAAGCTTTTGCCTGGAGGGGCATCAATGCGCGTCCTGCTGATTGAAGACGATCACGCAACTGCCCAGAGCATCGAACTGATGCTCAAGTCGGAAGGCTTCAACGTCTATACGACCGATCTGGGTGAAGAAGGCATCGATCTGGGCAAGATCTATGACTACGACCTCATTCTGCTTGATCTGAACCTGCCCGACATGAGCGGTCTCGAGGTCCTGCGTCAGCTGCGTGTCGGCAAGATCAACACGCCGGTCATGATCCTGTCGGGCACCCACGAAATCGAGACGAAGGTGAAGACCTTCGGCGGCGGCGCCGACGACTATCTGACCAAGCCCTTCCACAAGGACGAGCTGATCGCGCGCACCCACGCCGTGGTCCGTCGCTCCAAGGGTCACGCCCAGGCGATCATCCACACCGGCGAGATCGCCGTGAACCTGGACGCCAAGACGGTCGAGGTGAACAGCCACCGCGTCCACCTGACGGGCAAGGAATACCAGATGCTGGAGCTGCTCTCGCTTCGCAAGGGCACCACCCTGACCAAGGAAATGTTCCTGAACCACCTGTACGGCGGCATGGACGAGCCCGAGCTGAAGATCATCGACGTCTTCATCTGCAAGCTGCGCAAGAAGCTGGCCACCGCCGCCGACGGCAAACACTATATCGAAACCGTCTGGGGCCGCGGCTATGTGCTGCGCGACCCGGCCGAGGCGTCGAACAGCGTCGCCGCCTGAAGGGTTTCCGAGACCTGAACCTGAAACGCCCGCCGGAAACGGCGGGCGTTTTGCTTTGGTCGCAGATCGTCTCGTTCGGGTGTAATATCCGCAGCGAGAGGAGACGACGATGACGACCGATCCTTCGAAGCCCGACCCCGACCCTGAACATGTCGAGGAACTGCTCGACGAGGCCCTGGACGAAAGTTTCCCGGCCAGCGACCCGGCGTCGCTGACGCAGCCGCACGATCTGGACGCCGACTAAGACCGACTAGGTCCTGAACCCCGCCGCCAGGGCCTGAGCCATCGGGTTCGGGCGGCCGAAACTGTCGAAGGCCAGGGGTTTGTCGCGGCCGTCGTCCTTGTCGCCCTGGCGATACCAGCTGTCGGTGTCGCGCAGGCCCCAGACGGTGAAGGCGAAACGCTGGCGCTCGGGCAGGGCGGCGAAGGCCGAGGCCAGTTCCGTCACCCGGTCGCTCTGACGCGCCAGCCGGTCGGCCTGCGAACGCAGGTCCAGCCGGTTCTCGGTCCGCAGGGTGCAGTCCAGTTCGGAGACGTGGATGGGCAGGCCGAACTGGGCGACCTCGTGCATATAGGCGGCGATGACGCCTTCGGGGATGTCGATCCACAGGTGCGACTGAAGCCCCAGCCCCTGGAGCGGACAGCCGGCCTTCAGCAGCCGTTCGACCAGTTTCAGGAACTGGACGCCCTTGGCCGGTATGCTTTCCTGATTGTATTCGTTCAGGAAAAGAACGGCGTCTGGGTCGGCGATCCGGGCCTTCTCGAAGGCGCGGAGGATGTAGCCGTCCTGGCCGTAGCGGGCGCTCCAGTGGCAGTCGCGCAGGGCCGAACCGTCGTCCAGGATCGGTTCGTTGACCACGTCCCAGCTGCGGACCTTGCCGCGATACCGGCCCGCGACCGCGGCGATATAGCCGTCGAAGGCGCGGTCGAAGGCGACGCCTGACAAGCCCTCGAACACCTCTTTACCCTGGGCGTACCAGATCAGGGTGTGGCCGTGCATCGCCATGCCCTGGGCCTTGGCGAAGGCGGCGATCCGGTCGGAGCGGTCGAAGCGGGGACGATCCAGGCCGTCGGCCAGGATGTATTCCATCTTCATTTCCCACTCGGGCGTCAGTTGATCGACGTTGGCGCGGGCCAGGGCGACCCAGTCGGGATCGTCGATCTGAAGGGCCTTGATCGCCGTGCCGAACGGGCTGGGCGCGACGGACTTTAAAGGGGGGACGTTCGGCGGGATCGGTTCGGCTGAGGTGCGGTCGCAGGCCGCCAGGGGCGCGGTCAGCGGAAGCGCGATGCCCGAGGCGAGGACGGTGCGGCGAGAGATGGACATTCTATTCTCCCTCCCCCTGCGGGGGAGGGGGGCTGAGCCGAAGGCGAGGCCGGGTGGGGCGGGCAGGGCGACGTCCCACAGACCTGTCTCGTCTCAAATCGTCGCGACGGCGCCTGGCCGCCCCCACCCCGTCGCTGCGCGACGCCCCTCCCCCGCAGGGGGAGGGAGAGGTGAGGGCGTGCTCAGACCGCACGTTTCCGCAGGCCCAGCTCGTCGAAGGCGGCGGTTTCGCGCTTGGCGACGGCGATCAGCTTGTTCAGGCGGGTGGTTTCAGCGACGTGTTCGAACTTCTTCAGCTCTTCGAAGGCGCCGGTCAGGGCGTCGCGGGCGCCGGCTTCCTCGGCGTCGACCGTGGTCAGGTCGCCCTCGGCGGCGGCCTTCCTGGCCTTCCAGCCGTTCAGATAGGCGGCCAGCATCATGCCGGCGTCGGCGTCCATGCGGGCGCGTTCACGTTCGATCTCGACCTCGGCGTCCAGGACGGCGAGACGCATCTCGGCGGTGGCGCGACGCGCGCTGATCTCGGCCAGGCGCTTCTGCAGCGTCTCGACTTCATAATTGGAGATGCGGATCAGGGATTGGGCCCAAGCGGTCATTTTTTCATCACTCCCTGATCATGCCTTGGTTCAGAATCTGCTCTAGCCGGGTAAAGGAATCGGTAAGACGCGTGGCGTCGTCCTTGTCCTGGCCCAGGAAATCTTCCAGCGCGGGATTCAGCGCGATGGCGCGGTCCACGATGGGGTCGGCCCCGGTGCGATAGGCGCCGATCTTGATCAGCTCCTCCATATTCGCATAGGCCGACAGGCACTGGCGGGCGCGCTTGTTCAGTTCGCGCTCGGGCGGGGTCTGGCAGCCGGGCATGGTGCGGCTGACGGATTTCAGCACGTCGATGGCGGGGAAGCGTCCGCGCTCGGCGATCTTGCGGTCCATGACGATATGGCCGTCCAGAATACCGCGCACGGCGTCGGCGATCGGCTCGTCATGGTCGCCGCCGTCCACCAGGACGGTGAACAGGGCGGTGATGGGGGCCGCCGTGGTGCCGTCGGGCCGCACCGGACCCGGACCGGCCCGCTCCAGCAGCTTGGGCAGTTCGGTGAAGACGGTGGGGGTGTAGCCCTTGGTCGTCGGCGGTTCGCCCGCCGCCAGGCCGATCTCGCGCTGGGCCATGGCGAAGCGGGTGACGCTGTCCATCAGGCACAGGACCTCCAGGTCCTGGTCGCGCAGGAACTCGGCGATGGCCATGGTCATATAGGCGGACTGGCGGCGTTTCAGGGCCGGCTCGTCCGAGGTGGCGACCACGACGACGGCGCGTTTCAGCCCCTCTTCGCCCAGGGTCTCCTCGACGAACTCGCGCACTTCCCGGCCCCGTTCGCCGATCAGTCCGACCACCACCGCGTCGCAGGTCGCCTGGCGCGCCAGCATCGACAGCAGCACCGACTTGCCGACGCCCGAACCGGCGAAGATGCCCAGCCGCTGGCCCCGGCAGGTGGTGGTGAAGACGTCCATGGCCCGTACGCCCAGATCCAGCCGCTCGCCTACCCGGCCGCGTGAATGGGCCGGGTAGGCGAGCGGCTGGATCTGGGCGTACGGGCCATGGACGTCTTCACCAC
>NZ_JACESA010000001.1 GCF_013912065.1 Brevundimonas sp. | reverse complement strand
TCGCCAGAGTTCGATCTGCGTTTGACGGGCTGTTCTTCGTTAAGTCGGCGCCGGGCGCCCCGTCGTCCTGTCTTCCGCTGAAGCCGAGCCCGCTATTGCCTTTAGCGGATCGGACGTCCGGAATCAGTCGGCGTCATGGGGAGGACGGCGGGATCGGTGGTGGACGGCCTCAGCCCGGCGTCGGCCCAAGCCAGAAGCTCATTTTCCGCATAGACCACTCGCCCGCCCAGTTTCCGGTACCGGGGGCCCGTTCCACATGTCCGATGCTTTTCCAGCGTTCTGCTGGACAAGCCGAGCAAGCGGCCGGCTTCCGGCGTTCTTAGAAATCGGCTAGGAACGCGTGTCGCTTCTTCCATGACTCAGATCCTCGATCGTGTTTGGACCTGCGAGTCTCCAAACACGATCGGGAAGATTATATACGGAAGCCTACGGTCGGAGGTCTTCGCTCCAGACGAACGCCGGTCGCGGCCATGAGACAAGCCAACCCAAGGGCCCGCGTCCTCCTCTATCGAACTGCGGCTCAGGCCTTGGCTGGTCCTCGGATACGGCTAGGCCCGATCAGAAGCGATAATCCAGGGTGACCATGACGCTGCGGGGCGGGGCGTAGAAGGCCTGGCTCCACATCAGGCTGCCGTAATAGGTCTCGTCGAACAGGTTCTTGGCGTTGACCGTGGCCCGGACATGGTCGGTCAGATCGACCGCAGCAAGCAGATCGACCACGGCGTAGGCGTCCTGGGTGACCGTCGTGTCGAGGTCGGTCGTGGAGATGTCGCTCTGCCACCGGACGGCGCCGCCCAGGGTCAGGTTGTTGTACTGGGGCAGGGTGTAGGTAGTGTTCAACTTGAGCGACTGGCGCGGAATATAAAGACGGGTGTCGGCGCCCGCGCCATCCTCGATGGACAGGTCGGTGAAGCCGCCGCCCAAGGTCCACTGCGGCGTGATCCGGCCGGCCACCTCAAGCTCATAGCCTTCAGCGACGGTGTCGACGCCGATGTAATAGCTGTCGAAGGTGCCTGGAATGTAGCCCGCGTACTCCGCGAGGCCATCCTGTTCTGATTTGAAGATCGAGGCGGTGGCGTAAAGACGACCGTCGAGCCATTCGCTCTTCACGCCCGCCTCATAGCTACGGCCCTCGGCGGCGGCCAGGCGGTTGTGGTCGATATCGTTTTCCGACTGCGGCGTGAACAGGTCCGAATAGCTGGCGTAGAGCGAGACATTGGCGTTCAGGTCATAGACCACGCCGACATAGGGGCTGACCTTGTTCTCGTCGCGGTCCTGAGACGTGCCGTAGGAGGAGCCGGTGGTCTTCACCTCGATGGCGTTGACACCGAGGACGGCGGTCAGATTATCAGCGAGGTTCAGATGGACGGCGCCATAGGCGCGGGTCAGCCGGTCTTCGATGTCTTCGGCCAGATAGGCGTCCGGATAGGTCGGCTCCGCCGGCGCGACGACGTGGGCGCCCTGATAGGCCGGATAGTCGAAATAGTCGGCGAACGCCTCCCATTTCAGGCTGTCGTTCGTCGAGGTGTTGAAGCCCAGAACCATCTGGTGGCGACGCCCGAACAGGCCGAAGTCCCCGTTGGCGATCACGTCGAACATGTTCTGCTCGAGCTCTGACGGATATTTGCCGCTCATGCCGCCGACGCCCAGACCCGTCACCGGATCGGGGTTGCCGTAGGCGTACAGCAGTTTGGCGTCTTCCTCGGATTCGCGATGGGTGTAGACGCCCTTGATCGTCCAGCCGTTGTCGAAGGCATAGGACAGTTCGCCGAAACCGATATCGTGGTGGGTGTCCCAATAGGTCCAGGGCGCGCCTGTGGTTTCCGAAGGATCGTAATCGATCGGGGTCCCGTCCGAATAGACCAGGGGCAGGGCGCCCCAGTTCACGCCCGTGGCCAGATTGTCCTGACGCGAGAAACCGGCCGTGGCGTTCAGCTTGGGCGTCACATCCCAGGTCAGGATGCCGTAATAGAGGTTCCGGTTGACCCCGTAGTAGTTGAGGTACGAGTCGCTGTCGGTGTTGGCGTAGACCACGCGGCCGCGCACCGTCCCGGAGTTATTGAGCGGGCCGGAGACGTCGGCCGTCAGGCGCGTCTCGTCCCAGGTGCCGTATCCCGCGGAGGCGGAGGCCTGGAAGTTCTCCGTCGGACGCTTGCGGATATAGTTGATCGTCGCCGAGGGATTGCCCGTTCCGGTCATCAGTCCATTGGCGCCGCGCACGGCTTCGACCCGTTCATATTGAGCGACGTCCAGGGCGCCGGCCTGCAGGCCCCAGTCCAGCGGCTGGCCTACGCCGTCCACCTGGAAGTTCACGATGTCGAAGCCGCGGGAGGTGTAATAGGTTCGGTCCGTCTCGACCGCCTCGACGTTGACGCCGGGCAGGGTCGCCAGAAGCTGGTTCACGTCGGTCAAGTTGAACTGTTTGATCTGGGCGGCGCCGACGACGGTGACCGACTGCGGCGTTTCACGCAGCGACAGGTCCAGACCCGTCGCGCCGGCCGACTCGCGGATCACGCGCTTGCCCATGACGACGATTTCGCCGACCTCATCCGACGCTGTCGTTTGAGCCAGGGCGGGACCGGCGACAAGGCCGAGAAGCGAGACCGAAGCCGAAGCGAGCAGGACGGAGCGAAGCATGGGGGGCGGCCTCTAGAAGAGTGGAGAGTTCAGATTTGCGATTGCATCGCATTATGAACTTCTCGGGGTCAAGGCGTCTTCCAACGGCGCGGGGGAAAAGCTGCGACTGTGACTTGAAGGGCGCTACTCGGCCGGGACAGTTTGGCGGGTCTTGGCCGCCGCCCGGCGCGGAAAGGCTGTCGTCGCCAGGAGCAGGCCGATCAGGGCCAGTGGAAGGCTGATCTGGAGGGCCGCCTGGGTCGTGGACCCATGCACCAGCAGGTGGCTCGCCGGCATGGCCAGGACGGAAACGCCGAGCACGAACCGCATCCACCGCGACGTCTCGGCCGCCGGTGCGTCAGTCAACCGCATGCTGGCCAGAGATCCGACGCCGAGAATGACCATCTGGCTCCAGAAGAGGATGACGGGGTTGAGGCCGGTCGGCATGGCGGCCGCGAAGGTCAGGGCGATGGCCGCCGGTGCGCCATAGACCAGCACGATCCAGAGCCGGTGAAGCGCGGGGCGCGGACGCCCCTTGCTCGCCGACTTCACCAGCCAGATGTCCATGCCGGCGGCGATCATCACCGTGAGCGCGAGGCCGAGGAGCGCATAGACGAATTTCACAGGCTGCCCGCCGAAATCGCCGAAATGCAGGCTGTAGACGCTGGCGGCCACCTGACGGCCGGCGGGACCGTCCGACATATTGTGGCTGCCGACCAGGTTCCCATCGGCGTCGAACCGCCAGGTTTCGCCATAGACCAGCCGATGGGGCGGTTTGGTGGTGATCTCGATGGATTCCTGGGGCGTGCCGACCATATGGACGGCGATGAAACTGATCGGCTGCTCCGGCTGGGCCGTACGGATCTGCTGAATGGCCTTCAGGATGGCGGGATCCCCCTGAAGGACCCGCCCTCCGGTCGCGGCCTCGATTTCGGACTGGGCGCCGAAGATCGGCTCATAGGGCTTCAGCACGTTGCCGTCGTAGGCGAAGGTTCCAAGCGCCAGAGCCATCAGTTGCGCCAGACCGATCATCGTCCCGGTCAGGGTGATCGCCAGGGCGAAGGGCAGGGTCCAGGTCCCCAGACGGTTATGAACATCGACCCGCGCCAGCTGGCCCTCCTTGCGGGGGCGCAGCGAGAAGGCGTCGCGGAACATCCGGGGGTGGGCCAGGGCGCCGCCGATCAGCAGGGCCATCATGCCTACGCCGAACAGGCAGACGACGATCATGCCGAAGGTCTCCGGCAGATGCAGATAATAGTGAAGCTCGGTCAGGAAATGGGTCAGGTCATGACGGGCGTCGCCGGCATAGGCGCCGGTCGCGTCATAGGCGCGGGCCTCATGGCCCCAGCCGCCGACCATGCGCGGCATGGCCTCCGTCGGCAGGCCGACGAACAGATCGGTGTCCAGCGGGCCCCGGTGCGTGTCGGCCAGCATGGCGCGACGGCTATCCGAAACCGCCAGGGCGGCGGCCTCCGGCGACACGGTGGTGAACTCCGGCAGATTGGGACGCTCCCACCGCTCGACCTCGACATAATAGACCCCGATCCAACCGGTGAGGCAGATCAGATAGAGGATGCCGCCCAGCGCTAGGCCCAGGACCTTATGCCCCGCCAGCAGGCGCCGGACGAAGCCGGGGGGCGACTTAGGCCAGATCGAGCGCGCCATCTTAAAGCGCCGCCGCGACGGGAACGGCGGCCGCTGCGCCCAGCAAGGCGATCAGACCCAGTGCGCGCCAGGGCCGCACCGCGCTCAGGCCCCAGACCAGAAGGGCGGCGAAGGCGAGAAGGAAGCTGAATACGGCCAAGACGAAGCGCGTGGACTCGTGCGCCGGCGTCACGACCCAGACCAGCAGGCCCAGGCTCATGCTCACGGCGGGGGCGGCCGCAACGACCGCGAGCGTACGCGCGGCGACGCCGGCCCAGGAGGGTTTCCCGGCGGGTTCAGGATTGGCGGCGCGCCGGATGTTCGGAAATCGCACCAGGGCGGGCAGATCAACGCCTCGACCGACCAGGCCCAAGGCCGCAAGCGTCAGGAGCAGGACGGCGAAGGCCGCGCCCACGTCCGGTTCGAACGCGATCGCCCACAGGCCGATCGACACGGCCACAGCCGCCCAGCCTCCCGCCACAAAGGCGCGGCTCCGCACGTCGCCGCGCCATTTCAGGTGCAACAAGGCCACGGCGCCGACGCCGACGATGGAGCCGAATACGGCGAGCAGGATGGATGTCATCCCCGCGTCCTAGCAAAATCAGCGCCTCAATCAAGGAATTTGAGACGCATTCGCACTTAAGGCAAGCGGTTCGGTCATCGCGTTGTGGTTTCGGACCCGAGGTCACGACCACCCGAGTTTCAGGTTCAACATTCGGACGGCACTAGAACCAGGCGACCTTACGCTGGCTGGAGACTCATCGAGACATAGGGCGGCAAGCTCAGGCCGGACCACCGCAGGCCATTTCGCCATGGCCACCTGGAATCGTCTCCGCCTCGCCCGAGCGCGAGGCTGTTTGATCAGGCCGCAGCGGCCTCCACGCCTCGTTCGGGGCGTCGGCTCCCATCCGTCGGCGCGTACCGGCCTTCAGTGCGCTTCCAGGCGCGACGACCAGGACCGAGCCCAGGCTTCCAGGGCCAGGGTGATCATGACCTCGCCGTAGCCGCCCCGCCACGCCAAGGCTTCGGGGGTCAGGGAGGCTTCGGCGCGGGTACGGTCGATCAGGCCTTGCTGCGCCAGGACGCCGTCAAGAAGCCAGGGGCGAAGGCGGGGAAGGCCCGCCGCCAGCATGCGGCCGTAGACCGAGGTCATATGGCCCTTGCTCCGGCGCAGCCGGATGGCGTCGGGGAGACGATCCGCAAAGGCGAGTCGGGCCAGACCTCGGTCCCGGTCGCCGGCGAGGATCCAGGCGGGCAGGGCCAGGCAGGTCTCGATGACGGGCTGGGACAGGAGGGGCGCCAAGGCCTCGACGGCGTCGTCCGAAGGCGAGGGCGACTGGCGGCCCACGCCGTCGAGCACCCCGGCGATCTGCAGGGCCTTGGCCGGGCCGAGCGCGGCGCTGTCAGGCTGGAGCCAGGGCGAGGAGGACGCCAGGGGGCGCGGGGCGCTTACGAAAGGCGCCGCCCGGATCGCAGTGGCGGCCGGGCGCGGCCTCCAGGATCGGGCCTGTGCAATCAGGTCCCAAACAGAAGCCTCCTCAAGCGCTGCGAGCCGCGGCAGGGCGGGGTGGAACAGGGCCGCCGGTCCCCGGACGCGCCAGAGGTCGGTGACGATGTCGCCGGTGGCGGCCTGGATCAGAATGGAGTCGCCGCCGCGTCCGGTCATCACCGCTTTCGCCCCGGCCTGGCGCAGGCGAGACGCCCACAGGGCGTCATGGGCGGGGTCCAGGGCGTTGAGCCCGGGCCGGAATTCGCCCGACACCGCCGCCAGCCGTTCGGGCGTGACGGCGCCGCCTGAGTGGTTCAGCGTTTCGAGTGGAAAGCCCAGATGATCGGCGAGGGCCTGGGCGTAGGCGCGTTCGTCGCCGTCCGGATTATCGGTGTACAGGTTGAGCCACAGACGGACCGGCGCGCCGACGGCGCGCAAGGATCCGGCGACAAGGCTCGAGTCGAGACCACCGGAAACCTCCGCCGCCAGATCGGGCGAGGCGGCGGCCAGACCCGCGACCGCCTCGTCGAGGCTCTCCCGTAGACGCGCCGCCGCCTCGGCGGGCGTCGTCGCCAACTGCGCGCCCTGTCGGGCGACATCGATCGGTCGCCAGAGACGGACCTGGGGCTGGGCCAGTGGAAGCGGCTGCAGGGCGCCGGGCCCGACGGCGACCGGCCCGTCGAGGAGCAGATCCTCCCAGACCAACAGGGGATCGTGCAGGGCCGCGCCGACGCGCCGCCAGGCGATCCGCCAGCCGGCGCGGGCGGGCTCGAGCCAGGCAGGGGGCGCGGAGGCGGCCAGGGTCAGGCCCGCGTCCTCCCAGACGACGCAATCCAGACCGCCGCCGACGTCCCGCAACAGGGCGGTCGCGCCGCAGGTCCCGACCCGCACGCCGACATAGGCGCCCCAGAACCGGGCGAGCAGGCCGTGTTCGAACCGGTGCGGATCGGTCACGGCCGCTGCGAAGCACGGCGCGCGGCGCGGAATGACCCGGCCGAAGAGGCGCCACGGCCCGACCCGAACGACGGCGGGTTCGCCGCCGCCGGGCGATGCGAGCCAGACGCCGGGATCGAGACGGGTCAGGGTCCAGCCGGCGCGTTGCGCGCGATCGGCCAGATCTCGCACCTGGGCCTCGAGTTCCGGTTGCGGCGCGCTGATCAGGACATAGGGGATCGGCATCAGAACACCGCGATCGGCGTATAGGCGCGGACCCGCTCCAGCCGGTCGCCGATGACGCGGTCGTCGATCTGCAGCCAGCAATGGGCCGCGAACGGCCAGGTGCGCACGCCGAACACCCAGTCGGTCGCCACGCCGCGGCGGGCCAGGCGTCGCCGCAGCTGAAAGGCGCGCTGCAGACAGGCGCCGTTCGCCGGGGCCCACGGCAGGGCGGCCGCGAAATCGGCGGCGATGACGGCGGCGTGCGCGCCGGCTCTTGGATGGAGGCGGGGCGGCCGGACCAGTTGATGCAGGGCGCGTTTGCGGAACACCAGGGCGTCGGCCCAGGCCTCGGCGACGGCGATCAGGCGCACCGCGTCTTGGGAGGGCTCGACCGACACGGCCCCCACGGGCGACCTCAGCGGCTTGCGACCCGCCTCGGCCGCGGCGATTTCGAGGAAGCCCGCGCCGAACAAGGCGGTCTCCAGGTCCGGCGAGGCCGCGATCGCGCCGTTTGCGGCGAGCGTGACCTCGTCCGCACGGGCGAACAGGCAGGCGTAGTCGTCGGCGTAGACGTCCAGGATGAGCAGATCGTCTCCGACCTTGGCCATGTGGACGCCGCGGGAGAGAAAGGGCATGGGGCCAGCCGGTTGGGCGACCGCCGGGGCGGTCGCCCGTCCCGTTCACATCGGGGTGCGGCTGGGCAGGACGGCGAGTTCGATGAATTCGCCGGGCTGGCCGTCGAGGGTCAGCGCGCGGGCGCTGCCGAAACGAACGAGCAGGGGGGTGATGGAGGTCTTCATCTCGGTCTCCTTGAGTTGTCGCCACGGATGTGGCGAGCCCAGTGAGCGCGCGCCTTGAACAGAAATGAAGCTATATTTAGCGTATATTTGAAGAGCGTCCGGCCTATGCTTGGGCGGGCCTTGCGTCTTCGGTTCGAGCGGTCAGGGCTTGCGGGTCGACTGCGGTCGCGCGGCCGCGAGATCGCGTCCGCTCTCGTTGAGCCACTGGGCGACGGTCGGGTCTTCGGCTTGCTGGGCCAGACCGTCATACATGGCCACGACCGCGTCGATGATCGCCCGCGTGCTGAGACGGGCGAGGCGCGGACCCACCCGGGCCTCGAACTTGAGGGTGGCCGACATCAGCACGGTCGCGAACTGGTTGTCGGCGCTGTGGAGGGCGAGATCGGGCGCGTCGAGGAGCAGGCTCATCCAGAGGGCATGGGGATCGCTGTCCGTGACCCGGGCGAAGCGGCGGATCAGATCGGGATTGAGCCGCATTCGACCGGCCTCGAACCGCTCGTAGGTGCGCAAGGTCACATTCATCCGCTCGGCCACCGTCTGCGCGGTGAGCCCTCGGCGCAGTCGCACACGTTTGACGGCCCCCGACGTCAGGGCGCCATCACTCGTCTGTACGGAAGCGGACTGGGTCATGAACTGAAGGATTTGTCGGCGACGACGACGGAAATAGCAACCAAGGGTGTTCTTTGGATTTCCGCAACCGTTGTCGCGCGTTCTGGCGGGCGACCCGACAAAATCTGGCGGGCTGCCCGACAAAAGGCCGCAAAACCGGACGTCGCCGGTTGCGAGGCGCTGAAATTCCGTCCGGATAGGGACGTGTTTCGTTCCCGGCGTCTCAAGGGCGATCCTCATGATCCGCACCCGCGATACCTTCGCCCAGGCGCTCGGCGCCCTGCGTCATTCGGCCCGCACGGGCGGGTTCGCGCCGGGGCGACCGGTGGTCATCCAGGACGAGGCTCGCCGTCTTCGTCTCTCGACCACGCCGGTCCGCGAAGCCCTGTCGTGGCTGTGCGGAGAAGGCCTCCTCGAGCGGGCGCCGCTCGGGGGCTTCGTCGCGCCGCGCCTGGACGCCTCGATCCTGGCGAACCTCTACCGGTTTCGCCTCCTGTGTCTGCAGGACGCCCTGGCGCGCGGGGGCGAATGGACCGTCGAGGGCCCACACGCCGGCCAGCTGGAGGTCGTGGACGTCTTCCGGCACCTGACGGCCAGCGTCGGGGATTCGGTTCTGGGCGCGGCTTTCGAGGGCGTCCAGGCCCGTCTCGATCCCCTCGCGCCCGTCGAGTTCGAGATCCTGTCGGACCTCGTGGGGGAGGTCGAGGCCCTCCTCGCCGCGCCGGACGCCGGACCGCCGCCGGGCGCCCTGGAGACCTATCACCATCGCCGCATCCAGGCCGCGCCCCGTCTGGCTCTGGCGCTCGCTCAAGGCGCAGGGCGGGCGGACCAATGAACCGGACCGGTCTCATCGGCCTTGGGGCGGGCCTCGTCCTGGGGCTTCAGGCGGCGAGTCAGATGTTCGCCTGGACCTATGGCGCAGCGCCAGCTCTGGGGCCCGCCTGGCGGCCATCGCCGGAGATCGCCCTGTATCCGCCCTGGGCGATCCTGATCTGGCGAGACCGGTTCAGGACGCAGGCGCCCGACGCCATCGCCAAAAGCGGGATGGTGGCGCTTCTCGGCGCGGTGGCGGGACTTGGACTGGGGGCGAGCACAGGCAAGGGGCGTCAGCGGCGCGTTCGGGGCTGGGGCGGGCTGCGGGACGCCGGAGCGGCGGGCCTGCTTGAAGACGGCGGCGCCGTGATGGGTCTGCTGAACGGGCGGCTGCTGGCCACCGCGGATCTGCGGCCGAGTCTGGTGACCGGCGGCACGCGCAGCGGCAAGGGGCGGGGGCATGTCGTGCCGACCCTGCTGTCCTGGCCGCAAAGCGTCCTGGTTCACGATCCCAAGGGCGAGCTCTGGACCCTGACGGCCGGCTGGCGGTCGCGCTTCTCCCACAGTGCGCGCTTCGCGCCGCGTGACCCCGCGTCCGCGCGCTGGAACCCCTTGGCGGAAATCCAGCCCGGCCCCGGCGAATTGGCCCAGATCCAGCGGCTGGTCGCCATCCTGTCCGATCCCGGCGGCGTGCGCGACGACGAGGCGATCTGGGACAAGGCGGCCTCGGAAATCCTCGAGGCCGTGATCCTGCATGTGCTCTATACGGCGCAGGACGCCGACAAGACCCTGCTGAAGGTGCGCGCGCTGCTGGCCGATCTCGATGATGCGGCCGAGATCATGCTCAAGACCCTGCACCGACCGGGCCCGAACGGCGAACCCGAGACCCACCCCTTCATCGCCGTGGCGGTGAAGGGCTACGCCGCCATGCACGACCGGTTCCGCACCTCGGTCCAGGGGACGGCGCGGTCCTACCTCAAATGGTTGGCCGGCGACGATCTCGAGCGGACCCTGTCGGCCTCGGATTTCGGGGTCGGGGATCTGATGTGCGCGGGCTGTCCGATCTCGCTGTATATTCAGGTGGCGCCGGCGGATGCGGCCGCGTTGAGACCCCTTGTGCGGCTGCTGTTCTATTCAGCCGCGCAGGCGCTGACGGCGGCGGAGGCCCAGGACGCGGCGGGACGGACCAAGCGTCACGCCCTGCTGATGCTGATGGACGAGTTCCCGCTGCTCGGACGGCTGGCCTTCTTCGAGAAGTCGCTGCGCCTGATGAGCGGCTACGGCATCAAGACGATGTTCGTCGCCCAGTCGCTCAACGACATCGTCGAGACCTACGGCCCGCACAACGGGATTTTGGACAACTGTCATGTTTACACAGCCTTTTCGGCTCTGGATCCCCTGACTCAGGACAAGGTGTCGAAGCTGACGGGGACCGTCTCGGAGCGGCGCACGACCCGCAGCGGACCGGCCCTGCTCGGCGCCGGACGCCATTCGGTGTCGCATTCGGAGATTGAGCGCCCCTTGCTCGAACCCGGCGAAATCCGGGCTTTGCCGGACGACGAACAGCTGGTCTTCGTCGCGGGCCAGAAGCCGTTGCGGACCAGGAAGCTGCGGTACGACCGACGCGAACCGTTCCGAACGCGGGCCAAGGCCGTCGCGCCGGATCAGACGGTCCGGCTCGACCTGCCGCCGGCGCCGTTCCACCCGTGGGCCGGGCGGCGCAGCCTGGGTCGGGACGAGGCGGCGCAACTGCCCCTGTTCAAGGAGGTGGCGGCGGCGATGGAGGACAAGAAGACCATCGCTCGGGTGGTCGGCGTGATGGGCCGGGTGGCTGAAACCTACGCCGCCGAGGAGGCGGTGCTCGATCATTTGCAAGGACGACGTGATGGCCAGGACTAGCGCTCCGGCCTGCCGCGTGCAGGTCTATCTCACCGACCCCAAGGTGGCGGTCGCCCTGAATCGTGAGGCGCGAACGGGGCGAATCCCCTTGAGCCAGGCGGCCGGCCGCGCCATCAGCCGCGGCCTTCAGACGTCGCCGCAGGCCGATCCCGAGGACCGGCTGCTTCGGCTGGAGCGATCGCTGCGGGATCATATGCGCGCCGCCGCCCGCGACATGCAGATCGTCCAGGAATTGCTGATCGAGGTGGCGCGCGCCTTCTTCCTGCGGCTGCCGGACGGGATTGTCGACGAGGACCCCACGGTGCAGGCCGCCGTGGAGGCGCGGATCGAACGCCTGCTGGACGCCACCGCCGCCCGGATCGTCGCCGGCGCGTCCAGGGAACGTCAGGCGCGCGAGGCCGCCGTTGCGGCGGGGCGGTCCGAGCCATGAACGCGCATGGCCTCGTCGGCCAGCGCAAGCGCGAGGCGCTTCGTCATGCGCTCGGACCGGACGTCCTCGCCGCCCTGCTCGCGGACGACGTCGTTGAAATCCTGGCCAACCCGGATGGCCGACTCGTGATCGACCGGAGCGGCGAGGGGCGGCGCGACAGCGGCGCCGTTCTATCGGCGGAGGCCCGCGAGCGGACCATCAAGCTGATCGCCGACCATATGGGCGAGAGCGTCGCGCGTGAGACGCCGCGGCTGTCCGGGGTGCTGCCGGGGTCGGGCGAGCGTTTCCAGGGGCTTCTGCCGCCGCTCGTGTCGGCCCCCGCCTTTTCCATCCGCAAGCGACCGGCCGTGATCTGGGGCCTGGACGACTATGTGGCGCGGGGGATCATGAGCGCCGCCCAGGCGGAGGTGGTGAGGGCGGCGGTCGTCGCACGCTCGAACATCCTCATCTCGGGAGGGACGGGATCGGGCAAGACCACCCTGGCCAACGCCGTCCTCGCCGAACCGGGCTTCGCCGAAGACCGGGTTTTTCTCATAGAGGATACGCCTGAACTCCAATGCTCGGCCTGGGACAGCGTCAGTGTCCTGACCCGGATCGATCCGCCGATCGGCGTGGTCGATCTGGTGCGGGATGCGCTGCGCATGCGGCCGGACCGGATCGTCGTGGGCGAGATGCGTGACGGCATGGCGGCGCTGGAAACCCTCAAAAGCTGGAACACAGGCCATCCCGGCGGGTTGTCCACCCTCCACGCCAACTCCGCCTTCGATGTCGTAAGGCGGATCGAGGGCCTGCTCGACGAGGTCGCTGCGCGCACGCCCACCCGGCTGGTGGCCGAGTCCGTCGACCTGATCGTGCATATCGGCCGGGTCTCGTCTGGGCGACGCGTGGAGGACATCCTCGTGGTGGAGGCCGGGCCCGACGGCGCGATCTCCACGCGTCCGGCGATCTGAAAGTTCGGACGCCGGACCTCCTCGGCCACACGGGGCGGCCCCGCTTGCGTTCAACGATCCTCGGGGCCTTGCGCCAGAGGCGGCGTGTCGCTGACCTCCTGGAGGGTGGCTGGATTGTAGAGCCGTCCGTTTTTCATGACCCAGTGAATCCTGCGGCTGTTGGAAATGTCGTCGCGGGGATCGGCGTCCAGGACAAGGATATCGGCGAACTTGCCAGGCTCCAGACTGCCGACCTCGCCCGAATGGCCTATGGTTCTGGCCGACCCCATGGTGGCGGCGTAGAGCGCTTCCATCGGCGTGGCGCCGCCGGTGGCGTAGGCGGCCATTTCCCAGTGCAGGCCCAGGCCCTGGATCTCGCTGTGGCTGCCCATGCCGACCAGGCCGCCGGCGCGTTGGACGCGCAGGGCGTCCGCCGCGAAGCGGGCGTAGGTTTGCTGTTCTTCCGGCGCCCAGTGCCGATCACGGAGCTTCTCGGCTATCATTTCGGCAGGGAAGAACCGCTGGACGCGTGGATCGTCCTGAGGGCGTTCCTTGATGATCTGCTCGAACAGGGCCGGCCATCCGCCGTAAAGGACCGACAGGGTCGGGGTGTAGCTGGTTCCGCTCTCGGCCATCAGGCGAACCACGTCGTCGTGGATCGGCGTGACGGGCAGGGCGTGCTCGTTGCCGGCGAAGCCGTCGAGGAAATGGGTCAGGTTCAGGTTCAGGTCGCTGGCGCCTTCTGTGGTCGCCATCAGACCCTGTTCGGCCAGGACCCGCGCCGTGCGTCGGCGGGTCTCGCGGTCGCCGACCATATAGGCCTTGATGTTGCGGGTGCGGTAATGATCGCGATAGCGCGACAGGACGGCGGCGATGTCGGCATCGGTCGCGTTCGGGCTGTTGCGGAAGATGCCGGGGCCGGTCGACCAGGCGCGTGGCCCCGGCATGCGGCCGGCGTCGATCATGTCCTGGTAGGCGAACACGTCGCTGGTGAAGGGCTGGACCTCCAGGGTCGAGGTCACGCCGAAGGCCAGATTGGCCAGGAACTCCCAATGGTTCACTTCGTGAACGGGGCGACGGATGGCGAACCAGTGGGTATGGGCGTCGATCAGCCCGGGGGTCAGCACCTTGCCGCGCACGTCGTGGAAGACAGCGCCTTGTGGAATATCCACCGCGCCGCGCCGGCCGACGGCGGCGATGCGATTGTCGATCACGACGATGTCCGCGTCCTCGATCACCTCGTCGCCGCGCATGGTCAGGGCCGTGCCGCCCCGCAGCACGACGACCCCGGTGGGGAGGTCGCGCGGCAGGGGGACGACGGCCTTCACGGTCGTGGCCTTGGCCTCCGCGTCCTCGCCCGCCTGGGAGAGGGGAACCGTGTGCAGGGTCGATCCGACCGACCAGGCGATAGTCTTGCCGCCGTCGGCCCACCCCATGAAGTCGGCGCCGACGCGGGTCAAGCGCACGGCGTTGGAGGGCGGGGCGGTCAGGTCGAGGCTCGGCGGCTGATCGCCTTGCGGGGCGGGCACATCGACCAGCCAGATCTGCGAGGCCTGGCGCACCAGGGCCTTGTCACCGGCCGGATTCAGCCTCACCTCGTCGGCGGCGATGGGCGCGCCGACATATTGCGACGGCGACTGGGCCACGGCGGCGAAGTCGATCCGGGGCTCGCCGCCTTCCAGCGGGATGGAGGCGACGCCGGCCGGCGTATAGACGCGCAGACGCCGGCCGTCTGGCGTGACGTCCAGAAACCGGGCGCCGAAGACCGGGGCGACCAGGGTCTCGGCCCCGCCGCCGACCGGCAGTCGGATCACGTCGGTCAGACGCTGGGGTGAAATCTCGCTGAGCGCGTGGATGCGGTCATAGCCGCTGGCGCGCAGGGCGGCGATGATCGCGCCGTCGGGCGAAAAGACCGGCTCGGTATAGAAGGCCGGAGCGGTCGTCAGCCGGGTCGGCGCGCCGCCGTTCGCGGGGATGGTCCAGATCGCGCCGCCGGTCGCGGCCGACCAGGTGATATAGGCCAGGGTCCGGCCGTCGGGCGACCAACTGGGCTGAAAGGCCAGGTCGCCGGCCTCGATCAGGCGGTGCGGGATTCCATCCACCATGTCCTGGACATAGAGGCCGCCCAGGGCGGTGAAGGCGAAGCGGGCGCCGTCGGGTGAAAGGCGCGGGGACTGGATGACGCGAACCTGAACCGGTCCGGTCTCCTCGGGAATGGACATATGCGTGTCCGGCCCGAGGGTCAGGCGCACGTCGGCGGTGAAGGGGATGTCGGTGCGGGCGCCGGTCTCGACGGCGATGCGGGCCAGGCCGCCGTTCACACTGAGCAGCATGGATCCGTCGTCCGGCGAAAAGCGGAAACGCGGCGTCAGACCGGCGTAATAGCCCCCCTCCTGGCCGTCATGGTCGATCGGAGCAAGCCGCCGGTCCTCGCCGGTGTCCAGGGTCCGCAGCCGGATCACGGTCCTCTGCCCGTCGCGGGCGGCGTAGGCCAGGATGCGGCCGTCGGCGGACAGGGCGGGCGACATGGCGCCGCCGGCGCCCTGGACGACCGTCTGCTCGGTCCCGGACTTCATATCCCGCCGGACGACGGACCAGACGGGCGGATCGGCGACGGTCCAGGTGTGACCCTGTTTGACCGAATAGTAGAGATAGCGGCCGTCCGGCGAGGCGACCGGGCCGACGGCGTTGTGGCGCTCGTCCCAGGTCTCGGTTCCGGCCTTGGTGAGCTGCACGCCCGGCGTCCCGTCCAGGCCGAAGGCCCAGATCTCGAACACCAGCAGGGAGTGAACCATGCGCGAGACATGGACGGTCTCGCCGTCCGCGCTCCAGCTGGGCGAGGTCATGAGGTTCAGGCTGGTTTCGCGCGACAGCATCCGAGGCTCGGAGCCGTCAGACTTGGCGATCCACAGATTGGTGGTCCCCGACCGGTCGCTGATGAAGGCGATGTGGCGGCCGTCCGGCGAGAAGACCGGTTGGCTTTCGAACGGGGTTCCGGTCAGCAGGGGGCGGGCGGCGCCGCCCCCTGCATCCACGGCGTAGATGTCGCCCAACAGGTCGAACAGGATGGTGCGGCCGTCGGGCGAGACGTCCGGGTGCATCCAGGTGCCTTCCCGCGCGGTGAATTCCAGCGTGCGATCAGGCGGGCTCTCGGCGTTCGCCGGACCGGCGAGGACGAGGGAGAGGACCAGAAGGGCGTAGCGCATGGCTCGACCCTACAGCGACCAGTCGAGTCGCAGGCCGAAAGTTCGCGGCCGGATGATCGAGCCGGCCGGAACCGCCTGCGAGGTGAAGGGTGCGTTCAGGACGCCGAACTCGTCAAAGGCGTTGTTGACGAAGGCCAGCAGGCGGATCGTGTCGGTCACATCGACCGAAGCGCGCAAGTCGACGACGTGGAAGTCGCCACGCGTTGCGTCGTTGCCGAAGGCGACCGGCGCCTCCGACAGATAGCGATGCGCCACCTCCAAGGTCGGCGAGCGGTCCATGGCCGGGGCGTAGATCAGGTTGCTGGCGATGGTCCAGTCCGACGAACCGGGCAGGGTGGTCCCGGCCGCATAGCCGCCGCCGACCGCGAAACTGTCGGGCAACAGCTCAGACAGGCGCGCGTCCTGCCAGGTGATGTTGCTGCTCAGCGTCAGCTCCGGTGTCAGGGCGAAGGCGCCTGAGAACTCCACCCCGTCGATATCGGCGCCGCCAGCGTTGGTGACGTATGAATAATATTCGGGCGCGTCGGAGAAGAGGCGCGCCTGGATGTTCTCCCAGTCGATATGGAAGAGGGTGGCGTCAAGGGTCAGCCGGCCGTCGATCTGTGTGCTGCGGACGCCGATCTCGTAGTTGGTCGTCTCGTCGCTCTCATAGGATTCCGGCACGCCCGGAAGAATGGCCGCGTTCGGGTTCGGGCCGCCGGTGCGGAAGCCCTTCGAATAGGTGGCGTAGGCCATGAATTCGCGCGACGGACGCCAGGCCAGGCTGACCTTGGGCGTGAAGCCGTCTTCGGATTGATCGACGCCGAAGCTGGAGGCCAGGCTGACCGAACCCGGCGCCAGCGAGCCGGCGGCGTTGGTGATGGTCGCCGAATTCTTGGTGTCGAAATAGCGGCCGCCCACGGTCAGTTCGACGGTCGGCGTGAAGGCGTAGGAGACCTCGCCGAACAGGCCGAAGTCCTCGTTCTTCGTGTCCGAGAAATAGCCGTAGATGGCGTCGTTCGGGGCAAGCTGCGCGCCAGTGTAGCCTGGATACAGGGCTGGGTTGGCGTCGATGAAGGCGGCGGCGCCCTGCTGGTAGATGCGGTCGCGGCTGGACTTTGTCGCTTCCAGATAGCTGACGCCGACCAGCCATTTCAGCGGGCCGGTTCCGGACGAGGCCAGGCGCGCTTCGAAGGTCTTCAGCTCCGCGTCCGCCACGCCCAGCGAATAGGCGGCGGCCTCGCCGGTCGTGACGCCGGTCACATAGGCGTAGGGGTAGGAGAAGACGGTCGAATTGTCCTTCTCGGTCACCGAGCCGATCACCGTCAGGTTTGCGAAGCCCAGATCCTGGTCCAGGCGCAGGCTGTTCAGCCAGAAGCTGGTCTCCTGCGGCTCGGCGCGGGGCGTGTCGCGGACATAGGGATTGTTCAGGTCCAGATAGGTCTGATCCTCGAGCTCGGTCTCCTGATAGGCGCTGAGGTAGGTGATCTTGGTGCTCGGCGTTGGGGTGAAGACCGCCGAGCCGCGCAGGCCGCGGGTGGTGAAGTCATTGCTGCCGTTCACGCCCGTGCCGGGGTTGTCCAGATAGCCGGCGTCGAACCGCTCCAGCGCCGTCAGCCGCACGGCCAGGGTGTCGGCGATGATCGGCAGATTGACCATGGCCTTCAGGGCGTAGTTGGCGTCGCCGTCGGAATTCTTGGTTCCCCCGACCAGGGCCGAGGCGGCGGCGTCATAGCCGGCCGTGTCGGCCGTCTTGACGATATAGTTGACCGAACCGCCCAGGGTGGACGAACCGAACAGGGTGCCCTGGGGTCCGCGCAGGACCTCGACCCGGTCCAGGTCGAAGGTGTCGACGTCGGGAATGCCGATCGGGAAGCCGGGCTCGACCAGCGGAATTTCGTTCAGATAATAGCCGACGGTGGTCTGGCCCTGCTCGTGATAGGTGGTCGCCGCCACACCGCGAATGACCACCTCGGAAATGCCGGGTTGGTAGTCGTTGAACGCCACGCCGGGCAGACGGACGATATAGTCGGACAGGCTGTTGGCGTTGGAGGCGGCCAGTTGTTCGCCGGTGACGGCGCTGATCGACAGGGCGGTCTGGCGCAGGCTTTCGTCACGCTTGGTCGCGGTGACGATGATGTCGCCCACGCTGGCGGCGTCCGACGTCTGTTGGGCCTGACCTTGGGCGTGGGCGGCGGTGGCGAGCAGCACGGCGGCGGCCGAGCTCAGGGCGGTGCTGGTGAGAAGTTTGGCGATCGTCATGTTCATCCCCTTTGACGTGGGATACGGACGCCCTTGACCCCTCCAGGGAACGTCCGCCCACGGTCGAACCCTCCGTCACGACTGGTCCCGCCCGACACATCCAATCCAGCGATGACGACGGGTCCAAGTCTGGTCCCGTGGCGTGAATGGCTTGGACCCGTCGGCAATCCTGAACTGGATGTTTCGACAGGCCCAGCGTCCGGTGCGATGGTGCAAGGTCGTGGATGTGGGAGCCGCCGAAATGATCAGTCGTCGCCATATGCTGGGCCTGGGCCTGGCTTCGGCCGCCCTCGCTGGGCCGGCCGTCAGGGCCTGGGCGCGGGCCGTCGATACGGGGCTGGATCTGGCCTTGGTCAATTGCGTGGCCTGGACGGGCCGTCCGGATGCGCCGGCGACCGACGCGGTGGGCGTCGCCGGCGAGCGGATCGCGGCCTTGGGCGCAGAGGCCGTGCGCGCCCTGATCACGCCCCGGACTCGCGTCCTCGACCTGGGCGGGGCCTTCGTCATGCCGGCCTTCATGGACAATCACACCCACTTCCTTTGGGGCGCGACCATGCTGTCCCAACCGGTGCTGCTGGACTCGACCGACCGCGCCGACTTCGCCCGTCGCGTCGGGGCGGCGGCGCAACACATCCGGCCCGGCAAATGGCTGCAGGGCGGAAGCTGGGACGAACAGCGGCTGGGCGGCGTGCTGCCCAGCCGCGACTGGGTCGACGCCGTCACGCCCGACACCCCCTTTATAGCCCCGCGCACCGACCTGCACATGTATCTGGCCAATAGCGTCGCGCTGAGACTGGCCGGGATCAGCCGCGACACGCCGGACCCGGCGGGCGGGGTGATCGATCGCGACGCTGCGGGCGAGCCGACCGGCATATTGCGCGACAACGCCAAGGCCCTGATCGACCGCGTCGTTCCGCCCGCCACCGACCAGGACGCAGACCAGGCCATGCGCGACGGGATCGCCCACGGCCTGAAACACGGCGTCGCCCAGGTCCATGCGCCCGAGATCAGCTGGGGCACGCATGAGGCGCTGATGCGGATGCGCACGCGCGGCCAGCCGGACATGCGTTTCTACTCCTTCGTGCCGTTGCAGGACTGGGAGAAGATCGCGGCCTATGTCGCCGAGGAGGGCAGGGGCGACGACTGGATCCGATGGGGCGGGGTCAAGGGTCTGGCCGACGGCTCCCTGGGGTCGCGCACGGCCCTGTTCAACGCCCCCTATACCGACGCTCCAGACCAGCGTGGGACACGGGTCATGGGGTTGGACGAACTGCGTGAGATGACGCTGGCGGCGGACGCCCATGGGTTGCACGTCACCGTCCACGCCATCGGAGACGAAGCCAATGACGACGTGCTCGACGTCTTCCAGGCCGCAGTTCAGGCCAACGGACCGCGCGACCGGCGTTTCCGCATCGAGCACGCCCAGCACGTCGTCCCTTCGGCCATTCCGCGTTTCGCCCGCCAGAATGTGATCGCCTCGGTCCAGCCCTTCCACGCCATCGACGACGGCCGCTGGGCGGTCGAGCGGATCGGCGAGGCGCGATTGAACGGCACCTATGCCTTCCATTCGCTGATGGCCAGCGGGGCGCGGGTGACCTTCGGCTCGGACTGGCCGGTGGCGCCGCTGGACCCGATCATCGGCATCCACGCCGCCGTGACGCGCGAGACCATCGACGGCGCCCATCCGCACGGCTGGCTGCCGCAGGAGAAGGTCACTGTCGAACAGGCCCTGACGGCCTATACGTCGGCCAACGCCTACGCCGGCTTCCAGGAGGACCGGCTGGGCGTCCTGGCGCCGGGCTATCTGGCCGACATCGTGGTGCTGGACGCCAACCCGCTGAAGATCGATCCCGAGACCCTGCGCGAGCTCAAGGTCCTGCGCACCCTGGTCGGGGGGCGCGAGCTCCATGCGGCCTGATCGGGATCGACGCGCCCGGGCGGTCGGCGAATGACGCGCTATACGCCCGCGCGGCCTGGGGACGTGGTCGATCTCGTCCGTGCGCAGGTGTTGGGCCTGATGGTCAGCGGCGTCGGCGGCGACCACGCCGTCACGCCCCTGCCGCTGCTGCCCACGGAGGACGACGCCGGCGGAGTGACCGAGTTCTTCGGCCATTTCGCCCGGTCGAACCCGCAGATCGAGACGCTGAAGGCCGATCCGCGCGCCCTGATCCTGTACCAGGGACCACATGCCTATATTCCGCCGGCCTGGATCTCCAAGCCCGGTTGGGCGCCGACCTGGAACTACGCCCTGGCCCAGTTCGAGGTCGAGGTCCGCTTCCTGCCCGAGGAGAACCATCGCTCCATCGTCGAATTGGTCGAGGCGCTGGAGGGCGGCGCCTGGTCGGTGCGGCAGATGGGCGAGCGCTATGAGCGGATGCTGCCCCACATCCTCGCCTTCCGCGCCCGGGTCACGCGCCAGGCCGCCAAGTTCAAACTGGGGCAGGACGAGAGCGAACAGTCGTTCGAGGAAATTCTCGACGCCCTGGGCGACGCGCCCATCGCCGCCCTGATGCGCAAGGCGCGCCTCTAGTTGCATCTGGCGTCAACTGGCCCCTAGGGTGGGGTCAGTATCGCGTGTCGATGGGACCAATGCTGCGACCCTGGAAGATCACCCTGTCCGAGCGGATCGATGGCGCGCGCGCCATGCCGCTGTATCTGCAGATCGTCTACGCCCTGATCCACGAGGTCCAGCGCGGGCGCTTGGCGCCGGGCGCCTATCTGCCCAGCAGCCGCGAGCTGGCGCGGACCCTGGGGGTCAACCGCAAGACCATTGTCCTGGCCTATGATGATCTGATCGCCCAGGGCTGGCTTCAGTCGCACGGCACGCGCGGCACCCGCGTCGCCACCAATCTGCCGGACCAGCCGGTGGAGAGCCAGGCCCGGGCGGGTCCGCCCGACACGGCTGAGTTCCGCTTCAACGCCGCCGACGGCCCGCCCTTCGTCCTGTCGGGCAGCGACGCCCTGACCTTCGACGAGGGCACCCCCGACTGCCGTCTGTTTCCAACCGACGTCCTGGCCCGCGCCTATCGCGACGCCATCACCCGCGCCACACGCTGGAACCGGCTGCACTATGGCGACCCGCGGGGCTCGCCCTATCTGCGTCAGGGCATCGTCGACATGCTGAACGCCCAGCGCGGGCTCCAGGCGAGCATCGACAATATCTGTATCACCCGCGGCAGCCAGATGGCGGTCGCCGTGGCGGCTCGCGCCCTGCTGAAGCCGGGGGATACGGTGATCATGGAGAGTCTGACCTACACCCCGGCCGCGGCCGCCTTTCGCGCCGCCGGTGCTCAGGTCATCGGCGTTCCGGTCGACGCCGACGGGATCGACGTGGAGGCGGTCGAGCGAGCGTGCCGCAAACACCGGGTCCGCGCCGTCTTCCTGACCCCGCACCACCAGTTTCCGACGACGGTCGCCCTGCGGCCGGAGCGGCGTCTGCGCCTGCTGGAAATCGCGCGCCAGTTCGCCTTCGCCGTGATCGAGGACGATTACGACCACGAGTTTCACTTCGAATCCCAACCGCTGCTGCCCCTGGCCAGCTATGCGCCGAACCGGGTCATCTATATCGGGTCGCTCTCCAAGCTGACCCTGCCCAGTCTGCGCATCGGCTATGTCGTCGCGCCGACGGCCGTGATCGACGCCATCGCCAGCCAGATCATGACCCTGGATCGCCAGGGCAACGCCCTGACCGAGGACGCGGTGGCTGAACTGATCGACGCCGGCGAACTGCGTCGCCATGCCCGCAAGACCCATCTGATCTACGGCGCGCGTCGCATGGCCTTCGCCGAGGCGCTGGACCGCGAGCTGGGCGGGCTGATGACCTATGACATGCCGGACGGCGGCCTAGCCTTTTGGCTGCAGTTTCCCGATCTGGACGTGCTGGATCGCATCGACCAGAACGGCCCCTCTGTCGGACTTCGCTTCGCCCCGTCGGATTCCTACGCCGTTCCTCCTTCGGAACAGCGTGGTCTGCGTCTGGGCTTCGCCAGTCTGAACGAGATGGAGGCGGGAGACGCAATCCGCAGACTTGGTCTTGCCGCTATGGTCTCAACCTAGACGGCGACTGCATTCGACGGACGGCAATCGTTCAGGTGCGAGCTTGCCTCTATCTCGCAGCCATCCTCGACAGGCGGACCTTCGGCGTCCCGCTCGCATCCGAGACGAACAGGCGCAAGGCGGCGGTCGCCCGGCCGGCGAACGGTGATGACGTAAGGGGCGCCGGCAGGATCGACCTGAGCGGGGCGTCGCACCAGATCGGCGCCCTTGGCCGTGCCGGATCGACGGCGCGACCCGCCGGCATGGGCGAAAAATCAGATGAGAAAACACGGCGCGGAGTTGCACGCGTCGGCGCAAGTCAGTGCGGCGCCGAAGGCGCCTAAGGCGGCGCGCCATGGCCGTTGTGGCGGGAGAAAAGTCGGCCAAAGTCGTTGAAGAGTTGCGCGCAAGTTACTGGTATTACGTACGAAAAATACTGTTGACGGCGGGAGCGGAATGGCGTTTGCAATGAGTCGCGGCGCCTTGAAACGCCCTGAACAGACAGGACTTCAGACATGCAAAAAGACCCTGGGCGCCGCCTGTTCGGCGCAGCGATGACGTATGGCCTGCTGGTCGCCGGACCGGCCCTCGCCGGCGGCTCCGGCATGCCGTGGGAGGGGCCGCTTCAGCAGGTGGTCCAATCGATCACCGGGCCGGTCGTCCAGGCGGCGGCCGTGGTGGCCGTAGTGGTCTTCGGGGCCGGGGTGGCGATGAGCGAGAACGGCTCGTCGATGCGTCGGGGCCTGGGGATCATGTTCGGCCTGTGCATCGCCTTCGCCGCCTCCACCTTCTTTCTTGATTTCTTCGGCTTCGCCGGCGGGGCGGAGATCGGGTGATGGCGGCCTCGACCCATGACGCCCGGCCGGACGGCTGGGACCTTCCCGTGGCCCAGGCCCTGGCCGAACCCGTCCTGATGGCCGGAATGCCGAGGGGCTACGCCATCGCCATGGGCACCATCGCTCTGGTGCTGGGTCTGGCCCTGCGAATCTGGTGGCTGGGCCTCCTGTGGTGGGCGGCCGCCCACGCCGTCGGCCTGTGGGCGGCGCGCGTGGACCGGCGCTTCTTCGACGTCCTGCGCCGGCATCTCGCCCTGCCGGGCCATCTGGACGCGTGAGGGGACGATGAGGTTCCTCGACGAGCACCGCCGCCGACCGGCCGCCCTCGCGGATCACCTGCCCTGGGCCGCTTTGGTCGCCCCCGGTGTCGTGCTCAACAAGGACGGGTCCTTCCTGACCGGCTTCCGCTTCCGCGGTCCGGACCTGGAATCCTCGACCGAGGACGAGCTGATGGCGGTGCGGGCGCGGCTCAACAATGCGCTGCGGCGTCTAGGCTCCGGCTGGTGCCTTCACGTGGAGGCGCGCCGTCGTCCCGCCGCATCCTATCCGGAAAGCGTGTTCGACATCGACGCAGCCTGGCTGCTGGACGCGGAGCGCCGCAGCCGGTTCGAGACCGCCGACCCGGCCTTCGAGACGGACTTCCGGTTGGCCCTGACCTGGCTGCCGCCGGCCGATGAGACCCGGCGGCTCGAGCGCTGGCTGTTCGACGGGCTGCAGAAGGGCGGGCAGGACTGGCGCCGGGCACTGGAGACGTTCGGCCGGGAAGCGACCACGACCCAGGACCTGCTGGCCGACGGCCTGCTGGAGATCGAGCGGCTGGATGACGCCGACCTGCTGACCTGGCTGCACGACTGCGTCTCGCCGCGGCCCTTCGCTGTCCGGCCGCCGGAGACCCCGATGTTCCTCGACGGCTGGCTAGCCGACGCGGCCCTGACCGCCGGGGTCGCGCCGCGGCTGGGTGACCTGTGGCTGAAGGTCGTTTCGGTGCGGGGACTGCCGTCCGTCACCCGGCCCGGTCTGCTGGACGCCCTGGGCGCCCTGCCGTTCGCCTATCGCTGGACCGCCCGCTGGCTGGGCGTCGACAAGCCGGAGGCCGAGCGTGAGATCGTCAAGCTGAGGAAGCGCTGGTTCGCCAAACGCAAGGGCGTCGGCGTCCTTCTGCGCGAGGCGATCACCAAGGAGGAGGTGCCGCTCCTGGACACTGACGCGGCCTCCAAGACCGAGGAATGCGACGGGGCCCTGGCCGCGCTCGGCGCCGAGGTCTGCGCCTTCGGCTATCTGACCCTCACTGTCTCCATCCTCGACGCTACCGAAGAAGGGGCGATGGCCAAGGCCCGGGCCATTGAGGCGGCGCTGAACGCCCAGGGACTGATGGCCCGGATCGAGGATCTCAATGCCGTCGAGGCCTGGCTCGGGTCGATGCCGGGCGAACCCTATGCCGACATCCGCCGACCGCTCGTCTCGACCCTGAACCTGGCGGACCTCCTGCCGGTCTCGGCGGTCTGGGCCGGACCGTCGATCGATCCCTGTCTGGACGGCCCTCCGCTCGCGACCGCCCGCACCACGGGGTCGACGCCGTTTCGCCTCGCCCTGCACGTCGGAGACGTGGGTCATGCGATGATCGTGGGGCCGACCGGCTCGGGCAAGTCGGCGCTCCTGGCCTTTCTGTCGCTGCAATGGTTCCGTTATCCCGACGCCCGGGTCGTCTTCTTCGACAAGGGCCGCTCGGCGCGGGCGGCGACCCTCGCCGCCGGGGGGCGCTGGCGGGCGATGGAGCCGGGCGCGGACCTGTCGCTGCAGCCGCTGGCGCGGATCGACCGCGACGACGAACGGGCCTGGGCCTCGGAGTGGATCGCGGAGACCGTTCGGCTGGCGGGGCTGGAGGCGGTCCCGCGGGTCCGGGAGGAGATCTGGGCCGCCCTGACCGCGTTGAGCGAAGCCCCGTCCGGCCAGAGGACGCTGACCGTCTTCTGCGCCCTCGTGCAGGACAAGGCTGTGGCGGCCGCGCTCGAACCCCTGACCCTCAAGGGACCGCACGGCGCCCTGCTGGACGGGGAGGGCGCGAGCCTCACGTCCAGCCGCTTCGACACCTTCGAGCTGGAGACCCTGATGGCGACGCCTTCGGCTATCGCGCCGGTCCTGTCGGCCCTGTTTCACGCGCTCGAGCAGGGGTTCGACGGCCGGCCCACCCTCCTGGTGCTCGACGAGGCCTGGCTGTTCCTCGGCGAGACGGCCTTCGCGGCGAAGATCCGGGAGTGGCTGAAGACCCTGCGCAAGAAACGCGTCGCCGTGGTCTTCGCCACCCAGAGCCTGGAGGATGTGGCGGCTTCCTCGATCTCCGCCAGCCTGATCGAGAGTTGCCCGACCCAAGTCTTCCTGCCGAATCCTCGCGCTCTGGAGCCGTCCTCGGCCGGCCTCTACCAGGGCTTCGGCCTCAACCGGCGTCAGCTGGAGCTGATCGCCTTCGCCACGCCCAAGCGCGCCTACTACTGGCGTCAGCCCCGGGGGCGCCGGCTGTTCGACCTGCGGCTGACGGGCGTCGCGCTCGCGCTCTGCGGCGCCGGCGCGCCCGAAGACCAGACCGTCATCGATGACGTTCTCGCCCGGTTCGGCGAGGCCGGCTTCGCCCGTGAATTCCTCAAAGCCAAGGGAGTGCAGAATGTGGATTCCGTTTTCGACGCCTTCGCCGGTCCGCTCGCGGCCGAATAGGGCCGTCCTCGCCGTCCTGGCGGCCGTCCTCACGGCGTCCGCGGCGCCGGCCGCCGCCCAGCAGGTGGTGTTCGATCCGCGCAATCACCTGGAGAATGCGCTGCAGGCCGCCCGCCAACTGGAAAGCCTCGCCAATGAGGCGCGCAGCCTGGCCGCCTCGCCCTACAGCCACCTGACCGGTAGCAGCCAGTCCCTGCGCGACATGGCCGAACTGGCGCGGAGCGTGCGCGGCGCGGCCTCGACCGTCGCCGGGATCGAGCGCCAGTTCGAGACCCTCTATCCGGACGACCTCACCGGAGCCGACGCCCTGCGGCTGCTGGAACAGAGCGAGGCCCGGACCTCCAACGCCCGCCGCACCGCCGAGGATCTGGCGCGGACGGCGGCCGAACTCGAGCGGCTGGGCGCGAGCCGGTCGAACCGGGTGGCGGGCGCGCTTGACGCCAGCCAGGCCGCCCAGGGCCAGACCGCGGCCGTCCAGGCGACCAATCAGCTGCTGGCGGTCCTGGCCGAGGATCTGGCGGCCTTGCGCACCATCATGCTGGCCCAGTCGCGTCTGATGGCCGAGGCGACGGCCCGGGAGGCGGCGGACCGCGCCGCGGGCGAGGAAACGCGTCGGCGTCGCTGGGCGACGACCGGGAGCACGCCTTCGCCGCCGGCCTTCGATCCGTTCGCGCGCGCCCGGGACTGACGGCCATGGCCCGGGTCAGCATGGAAACGCCCAACGCGCTGATGGTGGTGTTCTCGAACACCGTCTCGGCCGGGTTCAACGCCCTGCAGGGCGCGGTCAACGGCGTGTTCGGCCTGCTGATTGTGCTGGTCGTCGCCCTGACCGGCATCCAGTGGGCCCTGTCGGCCAACCGGGAGGTGCTGGCGGCCGGCTTCGGCAAGGTGCTGCTGATCGGCGCCTTTGCGTATCTGATCAACGACTGGCAGCAACTCTCTGAAACCCTTTACGTCGGCTTCCTCGAACTGGGGCTGACGGCGGGCGGCGGATCCCTGTCGAGGGCCGAGTTTCTCAACCCCGGCGCCGTGCTCCAGCAGGGCTGGGAGATCGTCCGCGCCCTGGGCGAGACCCCCGCGCCCGTTGACAATCCCCTCGACGTCGTCGGCAATATGGCCGACGCCTTGATCCTGGGTCTGGCCATGATCGGCATCCTGCTGGCCTTCGCCGTCCTGGCGCTGCAGATCATCGTCTCCCTGCTGGAGTTCAAGATCGTCACCCTCGGCGGCTTCGTCCTCCTGCCGTTCGGCATCTGGTCGAAGTCCGCCTTCCTGGCCGAACGGCCGCTCGGCTACGTCGTCTCCTCCGGTCTGAAGGTCCTGGCCCTGGCCATCGTGGTCTCGGGGGCGCGGACCGTGTTCGACCAGCTGCAGCCGTCGGCCAACCCGGACATCTACGAGGCCCTCACCATCCTGGTCGCCGCCCTCCTGTTGGCCATGCTGGCGATGTTCATCCCGAACCTGGCCTCGGCCCTCGTCACCGGCGGCCCGGCCCTGGGCGCCGGAGCGGCCCTGACCGGCGCCTTGGCCGTCGGCGGGGCGGGCGTCCTCGCCGGCGCCGGTATCGCGGGCGCCGGCGCCATGGCGGGCGGCGGAGCGGCGAGACTGGCGCGGACGGCCGCCGGCGCCGGGGCCGGTCGGGCGCCCGCCGCAGTGTCGCCGACCGGAGGCGGAAGAGGCGGGGGTGGCAGCCCGGGTGCGCCGCCGCCGTCGAACGACAATCCCGGCCCGCGGCCGGGCGGCCGGGGCGCCGGAGCGCCGGGACCCGGTCCGACGACCTCAGGCGTCGGCGAACCTGCCCGCGCCTGGCGCTCTCAGCCGGTCGAGCCATCGGACGAACCCTCCGAGGGGGCGTCAGGCGGCGGTTCGGCCGGAGCCGCGGGAACGGAAGCCCCCGGCGGCGCACGCCCGGCGGCGACCCTGGCGCGGGAGACCGAGGCGGCGCGACGGGACTTTCACCGCGCCGCGGCCGGGCAGGGCGGCGGATCCGGTCGCCCGCAGGGCCGGGCGACCGCGCTTCAGGCCTTCTTCGTCGCCAATGCCGGTCGAACCCTGATGCCCGCCGGTGAAACCAGCGGCGTCCTGTCCCCCAATCTGAGAAGCGAGGAGAGCTGAGATGCATCCCTTCTTTCGTCCCAAGCGGCCGATGCCCGCCGCGCCCGCCTCGACCCCCTACCAGCGGGCCGGCCAGATCTGGGACGACCGGATGGGCCTGTCCCTGGCCCACGCCCGGAACTGGCGGCGGATCGCCCTGGCCAATCTGGCGCTGGCGGCCTTCCTCGGCGCGGGCTGGTGGGTCCAGGCGGAGCGGGCCGTGGTCAAACCCTTCGTGGTCGAGGTCTCGGACTGGGGCGAGACCCAGAGGATCACCGCCATCGGCGGCCGCTACGAACCCAACGAGGCCCAGGTCGGTCATGCTCTGGCGGGCTGGGTCCGGGACGTCCGCTCCAAGTCGATCGATCCCATCGTCATTCGCCAGAACTGGCTTCGCGCCTATGACCTGCTGACGCCCCGGGCCGCCGCCTTCCTCAACGCCTGGGCCCAGACGCACGACCCGTTTTCGGACGTCGGACGCGAGGCCGTCAATGTCGAAATCCTGAACGTTGTCAGACGGACGGAGCGGACTTTTGATCTTCAATGGCGGGAGACCCGCTTCGTCAACGGCCAATCGGCCGGAACCGAACGCTGGCGCGCCCTGATCACCACCACGACCCAGCCGCCCCGGACCGAGGCGGAGCTGATGAAGAACCCCCTAGGCCTGAAAATCGAGGACGTATCATGGACCCCCGACGCCTCCTGATCATCACCACGGCCGGTCTTTTTCTGTCCGGCTGCGCGCTGCTCCCAGGTGGCGCGCCCGGGCCTGTCGCGACGGACCTGCCGATCGTGGCCGCTGCGGTCGTGGAGCAGCCGGCCGCCGCCGCGCTCCAGCCGCTTGAGCCTGAACCGGAGGTCACCGAGGCGGCGATCCCGGACGACGACGCGCGGCCTTACCTTGCGGAGATCGAGCCTGCGGCCGCAGCGCCGCCCCCCGCCGTCGGCCGCGCCGCGATCGCCGAGGCCAATGCGAGGGCGGCGACGCCGTCGCGATCCGACTCCTTCGTGGGCGGGATGCAGGTCTTCGCCTGGTCGCCGGGCCGGGTCTTCGAGGTCTGGACCGCGCCGCTGCGGGTCACGACCCTGACCCTGGGCGAAGGGGAGACCCTGATCGCCAAGGCGGCCGGGGACACGGTGCGCTGGCAGATCGGCGAGGCCCTGTCCGGCGAAGGCGCCGCGCAGCGGGTGCATGTCCTGCTCAAGCCGTTGGAGCGAGGACTTGAGACCAACCTCGTCCTGACGACGAACAAGCGTGTCTATCTCATTGATCTTAAGAGCGGCTCGCCTGCCGCCTTCAATACGGCGGTCGCCTGGGCGGCGCCGGCGGCCGAGGTTAGGCCCGCCGTGGGCGATCCGGTGGAGAGTGAACGCGACATCCGCGTTCCGGACCCGGTCGTCCTCCCGGAGGGCGCGCTGGACGCCCGGTATCGGCTGGAGCCCCGAGGACGCGCGCCGCGCTGGACGCCGACGGCGGTCTTCAACGACGGCCTGCGCACCTTCATCGCCTTTCCGCCCGAGCTTCAGGTCGACGAGGCGCCCGCCCTGTTCGTCGTCGCCCCGGACGGCGAGGCCCAGCTGGTCAACTACCGCCAGGCCGGGGGGCTCTTCATCGTCGACCGGGTTCTCGACCGCGCGGAGCTGCGCCTGGGCGACCGACGCCCGCAGATCGTCCGCATTCATCGTCTGCCAGGAGCCAGGCCATGACCGACGCCGACACCTCTCCACCCGCCGAGCCGATGCACGCGAGCGCTCCCGGCGTGGCGGATACGAAAGCGCCCGCTCCGGGGCTTTCGATGCGCGCCCCACGACCGACGGCCGTGCGCCTGAGGCGCTCCGTGGTCCAGACCATCGTCATCGGCGGCGTGGTCCTGATCTCCGGCTCCCTGGCCTGGGCCTTCGTGGTCCAGCCGGAACTGCGCGACGGCGCGCGGGCCCGTGCCGCGGAGGCGCGGGAGGATCAGGCGCGGGGCGTCGTGCGCCCGGCCGAGGCCGTGACGCACCAGCCGGCGAGCTACGACCGGCTCCCGGAGCCTCGCGGCGAAGCCGCCGGGCCGGTGGAGGCGCCGGCGTCCGACGTCGCGACGGGACCGCGGTCGTCTCCGCCGGCCTATCGACCGGCGCCGGCGTCCGCGTCTCGAGGTCCGGGACCGAGGGAGCTCGCGGCGCGGTCGGGACTGTTTTTCGACGAGGCCGCGGGGTCGCAGACCGCCGCAGCGCACTCGGCGGAAGGACAGGCGGCGGCCGGGCGATCGGCCGGACGCGCCGAACCGGCGCAGCTTGCCGACTACGGCGCGACCTACAACGGCCATGTCCTGACCGCGCCCCTGTCGCCCTATGAGCTGAAGGCCGGGGCGATGATCCCCGCGGCCCTGCTGACCGCCGTCGACACCGCGCGCGCCGGGCCGGTCATCGCGACGGTCAGCCAGAACATCTACGACACCGTCAGCGGCCGTCATCTTCTCATCCCCCAGGGGACCCGGCTCATCGGGCGCCATGAGGGAGAAAGCGCCTACGGAGATCGCCGGGCCTTTCTGACCTGGGAGCGTTTGATCCTGCCGAACGGCAAGAGCCTCGTCCTGACCGGCGAGCCCGGGGTCGATGCGCAGGGCGCCGTCGGCGTGCGGGGATCGGTGGACCGCAGACTGTTCCCGCTTCTGGTCGGAACCCTGTTTGCGGGCGCCATCACCACCCTGGGCCAGATCGCCCGGGACGATGACCCAGACTCCGGGGGGCTGCTCGGCGACGCCGGAGACGCGGCGGCCATCGAGGGCGCGCGGGTGGGCGGCCGTCTGATCGACCGCGAGCTGGAGGTCCGGCCCTCGATCCGGGTGCGCGCGGGCGCTCTCGTCCGGGTGATGATCACCCGCGATCTGATCCTGGAGCCGTATCGGCCATGAGCCCGCTGGACAATGGAAACCGATGGGCGGTCCTCGGCGTGGCCGTCTTCATGCTCGGAGCCCTCGCGCTCCTCGCGCGCCAGACGCCTGCGCTCGCCCTGGTCAACGAGAGCCCCAGCCTGACGCGGGGCGTCTACGCCCGCGTTCCGGCCGGAAACATCGTACGGGGCTCGACCGTCGCGGTTCCCCAGCCCGAGCGGGCGCGCGCCTACCTCGCCTCGCTCGGCATGCCGGCGGAGGTCGCCCTGATCAAACGCGTGGCGGGCGTGGGCGGTGACCGGATCTGCGCGCAGGACGGACGGGTCGTGACGCCTGGGGGCGTCATGGCGGTGCATCGTAAGGATCGTCGCGGCGCCGTCCTGCCGCAGTGGTCGGACTGCCGTCGGCTGGCGGCCGATGAGGTCTTTCTGGTCGGCGACACCTCGGGCAGCTTCGACAGCCGCTACTTCGGACCGGTCCGGACGGCCGAGGTGATCGGTGTCTATCGGGAGGTTCTGACATGGTGAGGATCGGTCTTCTGGCGGGCCTGCTTCTGGGGCTGGCCGCGCCCGCGGCGGCGCAGTCGGTCGACTGGCGGCGCGCCGGCGGGGACCTGTTCGGTCGCCCGGAGCCGGAGCCTGCGGTGTGGATCGCGGACGCCGACACGCCCCGGCTGGATTCGCTCGACCAGCCTTTCCAGGACGCCATCGCCCGGGCCGCCGCCGCCCACGGGCTCGACGAGAAGCTCCTCCATGCCGTGGTGCTGACCGAGTCGGCCTACCGGCCGGATGCGCGATCGCCCGCCGGCGCCGTCGGCCTGACCCAGCTCATGCCGGAGACGGCCCTGGAGCTGGGCGTGACGGACCGGTCGGACCCGATCGAGAACCTGCGCGGCGGGGCCGACTATCTGGCGCGCCAGATCCTGCGCTTCGGCGACCTGCGCCTGGCCCTGGCCGCGTACAATGCGGGCCCGTCGCGCGTGGCGAGGCTCGGGCGCGTGCCCGACATCGCCGAAACCCGGGATTATGTTGCGACCGTGATCGAATGTTTCCTGGCGCTGAGCGCCGGGCAGGGGCCGCGAAACAGCCGGCAGTGCCGGTCGCGAGGCGCGCCGTGACCGATCAGGACCTGCAGCCCGGCGATGACCGCGCCGACGACGACCTGCTGACCCGCACGGAGGCCTCGGCCTTCCTGGCCCAGTGCGGCATCCGCCTCAAGCCGGCCACCCTCGCCAGGCTCTGGTCGACCGGGTCGAACGGTCCGCCGTGCCGGCACATCCGCTCGAGACCCTACTATCCGCGCGGTCTGCTGCGGGACTGGGCCCGGGCGCAGATGACCGACGTGCGCACAGGCGCGCCGCCGGCCGCCCGGGGACGGCGTCGTGGTTAGGCGGAATCCCCTGGGCGCTGCGCCGTCGGTCGCGTCCGTGATGGCCGACCCCGCCGCCAGTTCGGCCCTGAAGACCGTCCTGCGAACCTGGCGGACGCGCGATGCGGTGGATGCGGCCAATGACGCCGCAGTGCTCGCGCGGGTTCTGGCGGCGGAGGCGCGCCTGTCACTGGGCGACCGGGCATGAGCGGGATCGAAGACGAGGCGATCGAGCCCGGGGGCAGGGAAGATCGTCTCCTGTCCTGGGATCAGGTCGAGCATATCGCCAGCATCAGCCGGTCGACCGCCTGGCGCATGGAGCGCGACGGCGCCTTCCCCCGTCGGGTTCGGGTGTCGCCGGGCCGGGTCGGCTGGTGGGAAAGCGAACTGACGTCCTGGAAGCGGACGCGCGGCGGACAGCTGCCGCCGCCGCCCCTGAAGGCGCCGAGGACGCCCCGGTTGCCCGGCATGACGCGGCCCATGCCGACGCCGGTCGCGGCGCCCGACCGGACGACGCCCCCCGATGCGCCGACGGGCCAAGGCGCGGGCGCGGGGAGCTCGCCGGCGAATGCCCGCCGCGGGCGCGGCAGATCCGGAGCCTCGCCCGATCAGATCGACTTCGGATTTTGAGGCCGGCCAGGCGGGTCAGGCTGCGGGGCGAAGAATGAGGCAAGTTTCGCGCAGATTCCGGCATCGACCTCCGATGGAGGATCATCACCCTTGGGCGTGACGGATGAAGGGTCGGGGCGCGGAGCTTCGACCCGCCGGGCGGACCGCGACATGAACAAGTCTCAGGCGCAGATGCGAACCGCCGACGCCGCCCGGGCGGGCGGAGAGGGCCGGGACTGGTCCGATGCGGTCCTGCGGTGGAGCGGGCGCGTGCTCGTGGGCGCAACCTGGGTCAGCGGGGCGATCTTCGCGATTTATATCCTGGCCTTCTTCGGCGGCGTCGCCCTGCGCGGCGCGGCCGAGCGGTGGAACGAGTCCCTCCCGGGCCTGCATGACGCCGCGGCGCCGGCCGCGACGATCGCGATCGGCGTTCACTTCCTGGCGGGCGGCGTCCTTCTCCTGCTGGGCCCAATACAGCTGATCGGCGGACTGAGACGGCGCCTGCCGGCGCTCCATCGCTGGCTGGGGCGGATCTATGTGATCTCGGCGACCCTGGCCGGTGTCGGCGGACTGGGTTTCATTCTTTTTGCGGGGACGATCGGCGGCACGCTGATGGACGTCGGCTTCGGCGGCTACGGCGTTCTCATGGTGCTCTGCGCGGTCCTGGCCTGGCGTCATGCCCGGGCGGGTCGCTACGACCGGCATCGCGCCTGGGCCATCCGCCTGTTCGCCCTGACCGTCGGCTCCTGGCTCTACAGGATGGAGTACGCCGCCTGGTCCGTCCTGGCCGGCGATCTCGGCCGGGGCGCGGGGTTCACCGGCTGGTTCGACGCGATTATGATGTTCTTCTTCTACGTCCCCAACCTGCTGGTCGCCGAGGTCTTCATCCGGGTGCGGCGGTCGAGACCCCGCCCCGTGCTGCGCCTGGCGGCCGCGGCGCTGCTTCTGGCGGCCACGGCCTTTGTCGTGCTGGCCACCTGGCTGTTCACCCGGGGCGTCTGGGTTCCGCGCGCGATCAGCGGACTCGTGGGCGGTCCCGCCTGAGGGATCGGGTGACTGGTCTTTAAGGCAAGACATATGGCGGATCGGGCAAGGGATCGGGGGAGCGCCGAGCCGGGCGAAAGGTTAAATGAGGTCCGTTCGGATTGTCCTTGAGCATCGAGGTCTCGGCCGGAGTCGACACCGGCAGCCCTGCTCATCCGTCCGACCGCTCGACCCGTTTCCGCCTTCCAGACTTCAGGGACGCTCCATGCTCGCCATCATTCCCGACTCCCTCTCCGACTTCATCGCCGACGACGACGGGCGGCCCGTCGTGATGTTGAACCTGCTCCGCTTCAGGCCGGAGGGCGGGCGCGAGCGCTATGCGGAGTATCTGGCCGCCGTGGGGCCGGTCGGCGCCCGGTTCGGCGTCGAGGTGGTCTATTTCGGAGACGGCCTCCCGGCCCTGTCGGCCGAGGACGGCCAGGCGTGGGACGCGGTCCTTCTGGTCCGCTATCCTGATCGAAACGCCTTCGTCGGCATGATCCGGGACCCGGAGTACGCCGAGACTGCGGGACCGGTGCGGGAGGACGCCCTACTGGAAGCGGTCCTTCAGCCGCTGCGCACGCGGGACTGAGGTCCGGTCAGGAGATCAGGGTCGCCCGGAGGCGGGCTTCATTGCATCGATGAAGGCGCGCAGGGCCGGGGGCGGGTTCCGTCGACCGGCGTAGTAGAGGTAGTTGGGCGGCAGAGTCGGCCGCCAGGCGTCGAGCACGCTGACCAGGGCGCCGGATCGGATGTGCGGCGCGGCCTGGGCCTCCAGCACGCAGGCAAGGCCGACCCCGGCGACGGCGCTTTCGCACAACATGTCGATGTCGTTGGTCACGAAGCCGCCCCTGACCTCCATCGTGGTGGTCTGTCCGTCCCGCTCGAACGTCCAGGGATAGAGGGAGCCGGCCGTCGGCAGGCGGTAGGTCAGGCAGCTGTGGCGCTCCAGATCCGCGGGCTGTTCCGGGGCGCCGGCCACGGCGAGGTAGGCGGGCGAGCCCACCATCATCAGACGCACGCTGTCGTCCAGCTTCACCGAGACCATGTCCTGCTCCAGCGAGGGCAGGCGCCGGATGCCGGCGTCGAAGCCCCCGCCCACGATGTCGGTCAGGCCGTCGTCGACGGACAGTTCGACGGTGATCTCGGGGTAGTCGTCCGTGAACCGCTTGAGGCGCGGCAGGACGAGACCGAAGGCGGCCGATCGATGGGCGGTGATCCGGACCCGGCCGGCGGGGCGGGCGCGATCGACGTCGAGGGCGACCAGGGCGGCCTCGACCTCGGACATGGCCGGGCGCAGGCTGGCCAGCAGCCGTTCGCCGGCCTCGGTCGGCTTGACGCTGCGGGTGGTGCGGTTCAGCAACCGCACGCCCATTCGGGCCTCCATCAACCGCATGCGATGGCTCAGCGCCGAGGCCGAAACCCCCAGACCGACGCCGGCGCGGGTGAAGCCGCCGGCCTCGACGATGGCGGCGAAGACGGCGAGGTCGTTCCAGGTGTCCCGATCCATTGTTGAGGTCAGCTCAAGAGGGTTTGTGATGAACCGCCGCTACCGCTCAACCAGCGTCATGTCCAGTTTGGCGGTTGCAACAGATCGGATCTCTCCCATGACCCTCGACGCCTATCGTTCTCTCGGCCGCTCGGGCCTCATCGTCAGTCCTCTGGCGCTCGGGACCATGACCTTCGGCGTCGCACGCTGGGGCATGGAGCGACCGGACGCCGAAGCGGTGTTCGACGCCTATGTAGGGGCCGGCGGCAATCTGATCGACACCGCCGACGTCTATGCGGGCGGCGCCGGGGAGGCGATGTTGGGCGAGATGATCGCCGAGCGCCGGAGCCGGGACCGGCTGGTGCTGGCGACCAAGGCCGGGTTCGCCGCCGGGCACGGACCGGGCGCGGGCGGCAACGGCGCCAAGCACATCCACGCGGCCCTGGAAGGCTCGCTGCGCCGGCTGAAGACCGACTACATCGACCTCTACTGGATCCACGTCTGGGACTCGGTGACGCCGCCTGAGGAGTTGCTGGAGACGATGTCGGCCCTCGTGAGGTCGGGCAAGATCCGCTACTGGGGGATGTCCAACACCCCGGCCTGGTATGTCGCGCGGATCGTCACGCTTGCGGCGGCGCAGGGTCGTCCGGGGCCCATCGCCCTGCAGTACTTCTATTCCCTGGTCAGTCGCGAGGTCGAGGCAGAGCATGTGCCTCTCGCGCTCGACACCGGCTTGGGCGTCATGCCGTGGAGCCCGCTGGCCTATGGCCTGCTGACCGGGAAATACGATCGGGCGACCGTGGAGGCGGCCCCGACCCGGGCCGGCGGCCTGGCGATGGAGGCGTCGACAGACGGCGTCGAGAGCGGCGCCCGGCTGAACGGCGCCAATCCGTTCGGAGACAGTCTCTTCACCGAGCGCAACTGGGCCATCGTCGACGCCCTTAAGGCCGTCGCCGCGGAGATGGGCGAGCCTCCGGCCAAGGTCGCGCTGGCCTGGGCGCAGTCTCGGCCGGCCGTGGACACGGTCCTCATCGGCGTCAGCCGGGTCGGCCAGCTGGAGGACAACATCAAGGCTGTTTCGCTGGAGCTGTCCTCAGACCATCTAGCGGCCCTGGACGCGGCGTCCCGTCCGGATCTGCCCATGCTTTACGGCCTGTTCAGCGACGAGATGCGGCGCCGCGTCGTCTATGGCGGCGCAACGGTGCGCGCCCGGCGCTAGCGGACACGTGTGAACTCGGCCGAGACCCGGCCGCCGTCCGGGCGGGTGAAACGCTCCGTCATCCGGTCGCCTTCGACGACCAGGGTCAGATCCTCACGCGTCCGGACATCACCGACCCAGTTGGGAAAGGTGGACCCCTCGACCCGATTGCCCGCGAAGACGCCGACGGCGTCGACCGAATAGACTCCGAAGAAGCCGATGCTGGTCGCCATGGCGCGGCGGTTCTCCGCCTCCGTGCCTTCGCCCCGGACATCGGAGGCGAAGGGCGGGTGGTCTGTCGGGGTCAGGACCTCGATAAACCTCATGTCCGGCGTGAAGACGAGCAGGCCGTTGGGGCGATCGCCGTAAGGCCGGCTGACGCCGCCGTCCGGAGCCTCCATCGTGGCGGATGTCATCCGCCAGGTTCCTAGCACGGCATTGGGAGGCGCGGTCTCGCGGCGGTCCGCGGAGTCGGACGGGGCGCAGGCCGCCAGGCCGGCGACGATCAAAAGGGCGATCTGGCGGGTCATGACCGGTCGGCTCCATGGGCGATGTCGCGCTGGTTGCGCAGCTCGGCGAGCCGGCTGACGAGCGCCGCCTCGATGTTCTCGAAGGCCGTGCTGCCGAGGGCCAGGCGGCGCGGCGGGTCATCCGCGTCGGCGGCGACGATCATCGCCTCCACCGTGCGGTCGGCGTCGCCCCTGATCTCGAAGCCGCCGCCGAGGACGGCGCGTCGCACGTCGCCGGCGGGGGTGGCCGCATAGACGGTCAGGGGTTCGGTCCGGTCCAGACCTGCGCCGAACCCCGTGTAAGTCGGGCCGGGCTCGACCAGGGTGAAGCGGATGCCGAAGGGCGCGACCTCCTGGGCGACGGACTCCACGAAGCCTTCGATGCCCCATTTGGTCGCGTGATACAGGCTGAAGGCCGGATAGGCGACCTGGCCGCCTTCCGAAGAGACCTGCTGCACAAGGCCGCCGCCCTGTGTGCGCAGGTGCGGCAGGACCGCCCGGATGAGCTGGATGGAGCCGACCAGATTGGTGGCGATCTGCCGGTCGATCTGCGCATCGGTCGCTTCCTCGGCGGCGCCGAACAGCCCGTAGCCCGCATTGCTCACCACGATGTCGATGCGTCCGCCGGTGAAGGCGGCGTCGATCTCACGCCGGAGCGCGACCGTGTCGGTCAGGTCGAAGGTCCGCACCTCCAGCCGATCCGGATATCGGGACTTCAGATCGGAAAGCGGTTCGGGTCGTCGGACGGCGGCGACGACGCGATCGCCGCGGTCCAGCAGCCTGCGGCTCATGGCCAGGCCCAGGCCCGAGGATGCGCCGGTGATCAGCCAGGTCTTCATGTGAGATCTCCTTGTCTGATCGGAAGATGCGCTCGGCGGACTGGTGAGATAAGACGGACCTATCCGCATGAGCTGGTGAGGAGATCGCACCAATGGACGAGGTGAGCCTGACGGATCTCAGGGCGTTCGTCGCGGTGGCGAGACACCGGAGCTTTCGGGGTGCGGCCGATACGCTCGGGGTGTCGCGTTCGTCGCTGAGCCACGCCCTGCGCGCCCTCGAGCGCCGGCTCGGCGTCCGGCTGCTGCACCGGACCACCCGCAGCGTGGCCCTGACGGAGGCCGGCGCGCGACTGCTCGAGCGGCTCTCTCCGGCCCTGGGCGAGCTCGACGACATGCTCGACGCCGTGCGCTCCGACGCCGGCGCGCTTTCCGGCCCGCTGCGGATCAACGCCAACGAAGGCGGCGCCCGCTGGCTGATCCGCCACGTCGTGCCCGATTTCGTGCGTGCGCACCCCGCCGTCAGGCTGGATCTCGTCACCGAAGGCCGGCTGGTCGATATCGTGGCGGAGGGGTTCGACGCCGGGGTCCGGCTCGTTGAGGCGGTGCCGCAGGACATGATCGCCGTGCCGTTCGGGGGCCGGCAGCGGTTCATCGCCGTCGCGTCGCCGGCCTATGTCGAGGCCCACGGTCGTCCCGCGACGCCGGAGGACCTGAATCGACACCGCTGCATTCGCCAGCGGCTGCCCAGCGGCAAGCTGTACCGATGGGAGTTCGAGCGCGGCGACGCGGCGATCGCGATCGAGGTCGACGGCGCCCTGGGCCTCGACCACAGCGGGCTGACGGTCGAGGCCGCCCTGGAGGGGGTCGGGATAGCCTTCGTGCCCGAGACCTTCGCCCGGGCCGCCCTGGCCGACGGGCGTCTGGAGATCCTTCTGGGCGACTGGTCACCGCCGTTTCCCGGACTGTGCCTCTACTATGCGGGGCGACGGCACGTTCCCGCGCCGCTGAAGGCCTTCATCGCCGCCGTCAGGGCGACGCAGCGGGGGATCGAGGAGACGGAGGTCTGAACGTCAGAAGGCGGCCCGGGCGCCATCAGACGAGGTTGCGCCCCCGGCGGGACGGGCACCGGCCTTCAGCGCCCTGCGCGTCTCGCGCCGGGGCGGGGCGCCGAACATCCGGGCGTACTCGCGGCTGAACTGGGAGACGCTCTCGTAGCCCACCGCGACCGCTGCGGCGGAGGCCTGGTCGCCGTCGCTGACCATGCGTCGCCGGGCCTCCAGCAGGCGGAAATGCTTCTGATACTGAAGCGGAGACATCGCCGTCAGCGCCCTGAAATGCTGATGAAAGGACGAGGGGCTCATCCCGACCGACCGGGCGAGCGCCTTGACATCCACCGGACTGTCGAAATGGTCGCGCAGATGCGACATGGCCTGGGCGATCCGGTGGGGCTGGCCGTCGGGGATCACCATGCGGGCGACGTTGCGGCCGGCCGGACTGCGCACGAGCCAGTAGGCGATCTCGCGCATGATCGAAGGATAGAGGATGTCGACGCCCCTGGGCTCGCCGATCAGGTCGAGCAGCCGCTGAAGCGATCCGGTGATCTGCGCATCCAGATCCTGAACCTCGAACCCGAAGCCGGAGGGGCCGGTCACCGCCACATCTCCCAGGCGGGTCACCACATCGCGGATGACGCCGAGATCGAGCTCGAGGATCGCTCCGATATAAGGATTGGCGGCCGACGCCTCGACCAGCTGGCTGAGCACCGGCGCCTCGACGGTCACGACCAGGGTCTGTCCGTCGCCGTAGCGGAGCGTCTGGTCGGCGACCATGATCTCCTTCGCGCCCTGGGCGACGATGCACAGGGTCGGCCGGTAGAGCATGTGCTGGGGGGGCATCCGGCCGTACGACCGCATCAGGATCAGGCCCGGCACCGGCGTCATATAGTGGCCGTCGCCGATAAGCTGGGCGTCCAGGACGGCCGAGATTCTGTCGCTCAGGTTCAGCTTCATGCTCGACCGCCTCCGCTCGGGATAGCGACGACCCTAGCCAAGGCCCGCGCCCGCGCCAACGCCTCCGCAGGATCGGGCAATAAAGACGTTCGATCAGGCAGGCCGCGGCCACGGGCCGCCGGGGCGGTTCGGGACGGCGTCGGGCGCGCCGTCCCTCGGGAGGATCGGGCCCTCGTCAGCCGATGCCGCCGTTCGAGTAGACGACCTGGCCGTGAATCCACTCGCAGTCGCCGGAGCAGAGGGCGGCGATCGTGTTGGCGATGTCTTTGGGCAGGCCGATCCGTCCGTAGGGCGTCATGCCGGGGATCGGGGCCAGCGCCGCCTCGCCGTGCTGGCGCAGGAGCTGCGTGTCGACCGCGCCCGGAGCGACCGCGTTGACGGAGATCCGGCGGCCCGCCAGCTCCTTGGCCAGGGCGCTGGTGTAGAAGTCCTGGGTCGCCTTGGTGGCGGCGTAGACGCCGCCGCCCGGCGGCCGCTGCAGGGTGATGCTGGAGCTCAGGCTGATGATGCGGCCTCCGTCGCGCGTCCGTTTCGCGGCCTCCCGCAGGACGTTGAAACTGCCCTTCACATTGGTGGCGATCATCCGGTCGAACGCCGCGTCGGTCATCTGGGCGAAGGCGCCGACGTTCATGATGCCGGCGTTGTTGACGACCACGTCGACGCCGCCGAAGGCCTGGTCGTTGGCGTCGAACAGGGCCGCCACCGCCCCGGGGTCGGCCACGTCGCCCTGACGGACGATCGCGCGCCCCCCGCCAGCCTCGATGTCCCGCGCGACCTGCTCGGCCAGGTCGCGGCTGGTGAGATAGTTGACGGTGATGGCGTAGCCCTCGGCGGCGAGCCGCTTCGCCGTCGCGGCGCCGATCCCCCGGGAGGAGCCGGTGATGAGGGCGACACGGCCTTCTCCGGGGCGCGTCTGTGTGGACCGGGCGCGCAGCGCGGGAGCGGCCCGGGCGGCGCCCGCGACCGCGACGGCGGGGCCTGCGGCGGCGAGGGCCAGGATGGAACGGCGAGAAGTCTTGGACATCGGGGTCTCCTTGAAGGTGCCGGCAGGGTGGCGGAGACCGGGGCGCCGGAGTTGCCGACAAGAAGCGAAGACTTGCGCGATTTTCCGAATTTGGGCCTGAGGCGCTCTGCAGGAGCGGGGCGCCTCTGACGGAAGATGGGCTCCGGCGCGGGGAGGTCCGCAGCTTCGGGCAAGCCTTTCGGATGATGCGGCAAGGCGGTTGGGGAGGCTTCGGACAGAATGGCGATCCCGGCGCCGGCGTGAGCGACCGGCCAACCCGCCCGTGACCCGCGCGGCCAAGGCGGATCATGAGGAGACCCGACAATGACCCAGACGATCGCACTGATCACCGGCGCCAACCAGGGCATCGGCTTGCAGGCGGCCAGGGATCTCGCCGCCGCCGGCGTCACGGTTCTCATCGGGTCGCGCGACCTGGCGCGGGGCGAGGCTGCGGCCCGGGAGGTCGGGCCGGCGGCGCTCGCGATCCAGCTCGACGTCACGGATGCGGTCTCGATCGCCGCGGCCGCGGACCGGGTGCGTCGGGAGTACGGGCGTCTCGACGTCCTGATCCAGAACGCGGCGATCGCCAGTGTCAGCGATCGCCCGCAGTCGGGTGAAGACCTGGCGGCCGCGGGTCGCCCGGGCGTGATCCCCCTGCAGGACATGCGCACGATCTGGGACACGAACGTGTTCGGGGTGGTCGCCGTCTATCAGGCCATGGTCCCCCTTCTGCGGGACACGCCCGGGTCGCGGATCATCAACGTCTCCAGCGCCGTCGGCTCCCTGACGATCAATTCGGATCCGGCGTCACCGTTCAGGGCGGTCTTCGACGCCGGCTACGCCGTCTCCAAGACGGCGCTCAACGGTCTGACCCTGGCCATGGCGATCGAGCTGGAGGCGGAGGGGGTCCGGGTCAACGCCGTCTCACCGGGCCACACCCGGACGCGACTGACCGGCTTCAGCGGGACGGACACGGTGGAGGAGGGCGCCGCGGAGATCGTCCGCCTGGCCCTGCTTCGCGCCGACGAGGAATCGACCGGCGCCTTCACCCACGCCACCCACGGCGTCATTCCCTGGTGACGGCCGAAGCTCGGCGATGTCGTGCGCCATGCTGCGGATCGGTTCCGGGCGACAGATCGCCGGTGACGCCGAGGCGGGCCCGCAGCGTCCATGCGGCGGGTTGCAGGCCTGGCGGCGGCAGCCTTGGTCTGGGAGGTCACGGAGAAAACAGATCGACCATCAGGGCCATGGTCTCTTCGAGGGTCGGCAGTCCCTTGCCCGTTTGCAGCTGGCCCTGGGCTTCCAAAAGCACGAGGCCGTGCAGGGCGGCCAGGAGAAGGGCGGCGAGGCTCTTCGTCGGCGCATCGGCCAGGGCCTTCGCGGCCTTGCAGTCATCGACCAGGGTGATGATTTCGGCGAGGCAGGCCGCGCTGCTGACCTGCAGGTCGGGGTGGTCCCGGGCAAGGGTCGGCGCGCCGAAGACCAGGCGATAGCGGGCCGGGTGCGTGCGGCTGAACGCGATCAGGACGCCGAGGGCGTTCAGCAGACGGTTGGCGGGCGCCTCCTCTGATCCGCGGATATCCGCGAAGCGTCTGCCCAGGGTCTCGAGGTCGGCCGAGGCGACATCGGCGAGAAGGGCGTCACGGTTGCGGAAATGTCTGTAGGGGGCGTTGTGCGAGACGCCGGCCGCCTGGCCCACGGCCCGCAGGGTGACGGCCCCTTCGCCGCCCTGGTCCAATAGGGTCGATGCAGCCTGGATGAGATTGGCGCGGGTCGTCACTTCAGTCGGTCCGGCGCCTCGGTCGCGCTGAGGTGCGTCAGGGTCTCAGAGTCTTTCCAGAGCGCTCGGGCCAGATCCTGCTCGTAGCTCATCTCCGCCGAGCGTCTCTGGCTGAGGACGCCGTTCTTCCATTGGTAATAGCGGCCCGAGACGATGGTCGGGTCGGTGGCGAGGTCGGCCAGCGCCCGGCCGGATTGGACCAGATCGCCGAGCGTCAGGCCCATGCGTTTCATCAGCCAGCGCACCGGCGGGGAACCGATCATCGCCCGCGCCGGTCCCGGCAGGTCCCGGAGCAGACCGGTCTCGGCGATGGCGCCCGGATCGTAGGCGATGGAGGACAGGGCGAGGCCGGCCGCCTTCATGCGACGGTCCAGCTCATAGGCGTGCAGCACGACGCACAGTTTCGACGTCGTATAGCGACGGCCGCCGGGGAGGGGTTCGCCCCCGTCCAGTCCCGTCCTCGCCAGGGCCAGGGCGTCCGGTCTCACGGCGCGACCGATGAAGCGACCGTCGGCGGTGTCGGGGTCGTGGGTCCCGCTGGCGGTGAACACGACCCGGCCGTCTTCTTCGAGGCTGTCGAGCAGCCGCTGGACCAGCAGGAAATGGCCGAGGTAGTTGGTCGCGAAGGTCAGCTCATAGCCGTCCGCGCTGTAGGCGGGCGGGCCGCGAAAGGTGGCCCCTGCGTTGCAAAGAATGGACTGGAGCCGGCCCGTCTCGCCGTCGTCGATCATCCGACGGCACGCCGCAGCGGCCTCCCGGACCGATACCAGGGACGACACGTCCAGGGCGACCGTGGTCACCTTCACGCCGGAGTCCGACCGAAGGGCGGCGGCCGCCTGTTCGAGGCGTTCAGGGCTGCGGCCGGCGAGGATGAGATCGATCCCCTGCGCAACGAGCCGCCTGGCGCATTCGAGGCCGATGCCGCCGTGTCCGCCGGTGATGAAGACTGTGGGCATGTCCGTACCTCCGAGGTTGACGCTGTCAACTTGCACGCACGGCGCACGCCCGACAGGGCAGGACCGGAAGGTGCGGCGGATCGGGCAAGGAATGCGGGGGATCGGGCAAATGCCGTGTGCGATGTCGTTCCGCAGCGCCCTTTGCCTGCCCGAGCGAGGATCGGGCAAACATGGACGAGATTTCGGCACGCGCGCGGAACGGGCGTGCGGCATGCTGACGGCCTGAACCGACGTCTTGGGGTCGGACACCAGCCTCTTGGGCTCGGCGATGGGCTTCGTCGCACGGCGAAGCGATCGGCGCCGATCGGACCGTCGGAGCACCGCTGATGTCCCGGAGCCGGACAGGCCCAATCTTCAATCAAGGGATCTTGAATGACGCAGCAACCGGGAGAGAACGGAACCGCCAAGGCCAGGACGTCGGCGCTGTCGCGACGGTCGCTGATCCGCTACGGCGCGGCAGGGTTGGGCGTCGCCGCCGTGGCCGGCGGCGTCACGGTCATGGCCAACCGGCCGCCCCTGTCGCCGCGTCAGCAGGGCCTGCCCAGGCTCGCCGACTGGACGACGGCGGACATCCCCTCGCTGCGCGGGCGGACGGCCGTCGTGACGGGCGGCAACGGCTATCCTGTCGGCGACCGGAGTGGCTTGGGCTTTCATGACGCGCTCGAACTCGCCCGCGCCGGGGCGGCCGTGACCATCGCATCCCGGAAGCGGGACCGGGGCGAGGAGGCGGTCCGTCAGATCAGGGCCCTGGTTCCCGGCGCCTCGATCCGCTTCGAGACGCTGGATCTCTCGGACCTCCGATCGGTCGCCGCCTTTGCGGACCGGATGCGGGCCGGCCACGATCACCTGGATCTTCTCGTCAACAACGCCGGCGTCATGGGGCGGAGAAACCGTGAGGTGAGCGTCGGCGGGTTCGAGCGGGTGTTCGCCACCAATGTGCTGGGTCATTTCGCCCTGACCGCCCGGTTGCTGCCGCTACTGCGCCAGGGCAGCGCACCACGCGTCGTCTGGGTGTCGAGCAGTCGCGCGATGCTGGGCGCGGTCAACCTCGCCGACCTGCAGCTGACGCGCGACTACAGCTACGGCGCGGCCTACGACAACTCCAAACTGGCCATCCTCATGCTCGCCTTCGAGATGCAGAGGCGCAGCGCCGCTGAAGGCTGGGGCGTCTCGTCCGTTGCGGCCCATCCCGGCATCGCCCGCACCAACCTGGTCCCGGACGGCCCGGGTCCGGACAGCCTCGAGGGGCGAAACCACCGGTACATGCCCTTCATGTTCCAAACGGCCGCCCAGGGCGCGCTGCCGACCCTGTATGCGGCGGCCTCGGCCCAAGCGGCGGCCGGCGGGTATTACGGTCCGAATGGGCCTCTGGAGCTGCGCGGCCTGCCTGGGTGGGCCGCGATCCCGGAAGCTGCCGACGATCCAGAGGTCTCGGCGCGGCTGTGGGCTGCGCTGGAGCAGCTTGCGGGCGGGAGATTCGGCCAGACGGACTGATCGCAGAGCAAACGCGGACGGTCAGCCCGCAGGACGACAGTCCCGCCGCCTGTTCGTCGGCGGCGGGCCGCCATGCTATAACCGTCATCAACCGCCAACCTGCAGAGCCATGGCGCGACGCATCCGGGATGACCGTTTCTGACGGATGACCCAAGCATGCTGCGGGCTCATCGCGCGTTGATGCCTCTGCAGGCTTGGCGCATTCTCACCGGGATGGAGAATCCGATTCTGTGAACCTGGCGGTCAGGACGGATGGGCCGGCGATCGCGGCGATATCGCCCAAGCGCGAACTCGGCGCCTACGAGGCCTTGTGGCTCGAGCAGGGCGCGACCTTCAAGACTCTTGCGGAACGCTTCGCCCGCGATCCGTCGGCCATGCCCTCCGATCTGGTGTCTCCGTCTGCCGCCATGGCGGCGGCGGACGAGGTGCTGGCCAGGCTGAAGGCGTCGGGCGTTCACCAGTTCGGGGTCCGGATCAATCACGCCGGCGACTATCCGAAAAAGCTGAGGGACGCGCGCCATCCCGTCGAGATGCTCTACTATCAGGGCGCCTGGGAGCTTACCGAGACCCGTTCGATCGCCGTAGTGGGCAGTCGCAAGGCGAGCGAAGAGGGCCAGCAGCGGGCGGCGCAGATCGCCAAGGGTCTGGTCGAACGTGATTTCACAGTGGTGTCCGGCCTCGCCGAAGGCATTGATCGGGCCGCCCATACCGCCGCCTTCGCGTGCGGCGGTCGGACGATCGCCGTCATCGGCACGCCCTTGGGGCAGTTCTATCCGAAGCCCAATCGAGACCTCCAGCTGCGGATCGCCGCGGAGCAGCTGCTGATCTCGCAGGCGCCCGTCCTGCGGTACAGCAGGCAGAACCCCATCCAAAACGGGCTCTTCTTCCCCGAGCGCAACGTAACGATGAGCGCTCTGACGGAAGGGACGGTCATTGTGGAGGCGGGCGAAACGTCCGGCACCCTGACACAGGCGCGCGCCGCCCTGCATCAAGGCCGCAAGCTGTTCATTCTCGATTCCTGCTTTACCCGCGGCGATCTGACCTGGCCGGCCCGGTTCGCCGCAGAAGGCGCGATCCGTGTCCGCAGCATGGATGATATCTGGTCGGCTCTGGGGTGACGCTTCGGTTCAGCCAGATTGGACCCGGACGGGCCGTCCTCCAATCCCGCGCTCGTGATCGGGCGTTGACGCCAGGCCGATTCGTGGCCGACCGTTGTTCCATGTGGGGGATTGTTCTGACGGACGCGACGGGCAGGCTGATCGACGAGGTCGTCCCGGCTCCGATCGAGGGCGTGCGGGACTGGTGCCGGCGGGCGGTCGAGGGGCGTCCGGAGGCGGTTCAGGCTCGGCTGGTGTCGCCGGATGGATTGCTTGAATACGTCTATCCTGAAGCCTCGGGCGGATAGATCCGTATGGCCAGTGAGCCCGATCCCTCCGTCGTAGATGTCATCCAGGCCGGCGCCGCTGTTCTCGCGGTGCTGGCGGGCTTCGGCTATGTCGCATTCCAGCGCTGGGCGGATTCCAGGGCCGCCGGGCGCGCCGCCGCCCATCTCGCCCGCCACTCCCTCGATTTCGTCACCGAGCGGCTTGATGCTCTGATTGACGACACCAAACCTTTCGAGTTCGCCTTGCGGGGCGCCCGCGCCGCCGAGATGATCGAGGTTTTCAGGGAGCTGGAGCTGTCCAGGATTCCAGCGGACTGGATCGAAAGAATCGCGATCATTCGCAGCGCCGTCTTCGCCATCAACAGCCGGATCGATGAAGTCCTGAGGGACGACGACCGGAGGAAGTCAGAGAGACGGCGTCGCCTCCACAGTGCGGGGCGGATACTTGCGCAAGCGCGCGCCGAGATGTCCGCCGTCCGTGGCCGTTTCCTGGCCTGGAACCGGGGGAAGTTCACGATCAAGGCTCTGAGTGGTGAGATGACGGCCTTCCTCGCCGAGGCGGAGCGGGCCGCCCCCTCGGCCGCCACATCGTCTCCGACTCCCGCAATCTGATGTTGAAGCGTGCCAAGATCGACGCCGGTCGATGCTCGCGAGCGCACCTCCCGGCGTATCCCGGTCTCACAGGATGATCAGCGCCAACGACCTGGTCGAAGACGCGCCATTGACCTACTACATGGACGAGAGCGGTCAGGGGGGAGACTTGGCCACCGCTGGTCCCTCCCTGGACTTTCGCAACCAGCCGGTCTTCGTCCTGGCGGCGGTCGGGTGCGACGAGGAGGCCGCCCTCGACGAAGCCGTCGAGTCGATCCGCCAAAGGCGGTTCCCGCAAGCCGCCGAATTGAAGGCCGCCTCCGGTCACGCCAGTCCGGCCGCCGTCGCCGATCTACTCGACGTCCTGGAAAGGGTGAAGGCCACGATCCTGATGGAGGTCATGGACAAGCGGTTCACCCTGGCCGCCACGATGACCAGCACCCTGGTGATGCGGCCTGTCGGACCGTCGGACAGGAATCCGAAAGCTTATTGGCTTCGTGCGCAACTGGCCGAATGCCTTCACGACGCCGCGCCGACCGCAGTGTACGATGCATTCCTCGACGCCTGTCGCCAGCCCTCCGAGGCCGCCATCAAGGCCGCGTTTCGCGCCATCCTCGACTGGATACCGCCGTCGATCTCGAGAGACACGCCCGCGGGGGCGCTGCGGTTCATCACGCTCGACAGCCTCAAGGATTTCCGGAAGGAGGGGCCGCGCCGGCCGGAAGTCCAACGCCGCTTCCTGCCGCTTCCGGATCCGGGGCATACCGGCAAACCGGTATGGGTCCTGCCGCATCTGTCCGCCTTCACGAGCCTGTACGCCCGCATCAATCGCTTGAGGAACAGCCGACTGGACGGCGTTCGTATTCTTCACGATGAGCAGCGCTACTACGCCGACATCCTCGCCTCGGCGAAGGCGTCGGCCGAAGGCCTGGCGGGCGAAGGCGAAGAGATCGTCTTCGAGCGGGCCGACTACCGGTTCGGTGAGACCGGAAATCTGGCCTTTGTGCCGTCGGGCGGCCTGGCCGGCATCCAGGTGGCGGATCTCCTGGCCGGGTTCGCGATGCGTCATGTGCGCGATGTTCTGGCGGGACATCCGCCTCCGCCTGGGTCTGTCGCTGTGTTCAGACGTCTGGCGGACGGCCCTCAGGCGCACCGCGGCATCGGGATGAACCTGATGCTATCGAACCGCGACATCCGGCGCTGCGGTCTCGTTCCGTCGCGAGACCCTGCCGTGTCCTGGCGGTGAGCAGCGGCGCCCCGGTGGTCGATCTGACAGGCGCGTGAGCTCTATCTCGCAAACCCCTGTTGTTTCGGGCTAAGGTTGCATCCATGATCCCGGCGAAGCTTGCGGGTGCGACAGGCGAGTCTTTGAATGGGAGGGCAGGGCGTGACGGAGGCGAAGTCGATCTTTTCGGCGGCCGAGTCCGGCCTCGGGTTCCTCTATCAACCGCGTCTGGCGCTGCTCAAAATCCTGTCGCTGCCGGAGAGCGCCTCGCTTCACATTGAAAAGAGCGACGACCTGGAGTTCGATGAGGTGGGCGGCCGCAAGTCCTTGGCCTCTCTCAAACACAAGGCCGCCGGCGATCGCCTGACCGATCTGGACGCCGATTTCTGGAAGTCGGTGCGGGTCTGGCTGACCTATTATGGGGACAATGGCCGGGTCGCCTGCAACGCCGACTTCGTCCTGTTCACGACGGCGACATTGGGGGAGGGAACCGCCCTGGTCGTCTTCTCCGAAAACGGAGAGGCGGCTAGGCGCGCGGAGACGGCCGCGACCTTGCTGGGCCGCAGCCAATCGCAGACGGCGGACAAGGTCCGCGCCTTGCTGGAGCCGATGTCGGATCTTGAGCGCGACGACTTTTATCGCCGTATCACCATCTTCGACGGCAGCCCCCGTGTGGAGCAAATCCCCCAAGCTGTGCTCGACCGACATCTCCGGACGGTGCGCCGCGAGGCCCGCCAGCCCCTGTTTGAGCGGCTGGAGGGGTGGTGGACGGATCTCATGATCAAGCTGCTGTCCGGGGAGCGGGCGACCGCCGTCGGGGGACAGGAAGTCTCCGACAAGCTGTCGGCGATCGCCGAGGAATATCGTTCCGACAACCTCCCGATCACCTTCCGCAACCGTCTGCCCGACGGCGAGATCGACGTGGCCAACGACACGCGACTGTTCGTCGAGCAGCTTCGGGATCTGGACCTGTCGACCAATCGCATCCAGCACGCGATCATCGACTACTACCGGGCCTTCGAACAGCGCTCGAGCTGGGCCAGGGAGAGCCTTCTGATCTCCGGCGAGATGGAGGAGTACGAGGATCGTCTGGTCGAGGAATGGAGCCGCTATCGGGACATCGTGTTCGAGGCCCTGCCCGAGACCAGCGAGGACGCGGCCTTCAAGGCCGCCGGTCGCGAGCTCTACAAATGGGCGGAGTTCGAGACCGGCGAACTGCGCATCCGTGAACGGGTGACGGAACCCTATGTCGTCCGCGGAGCCTTCCAGATCCTCGCCAACGCCCGGCCCACGCCCCGGGTGCACTGGAACCCCGCCTTCATGCGGCGCTTGGGCGAGCTGCTCGGGGTCGCCGCATGAAGCGGTGGGACCTGCGCCCCATCGAGATCCGAAATCTCTTCAATCCGGCCTTCTGCGGCCTGATCCTGTTCAGGGCGTTGCGGGGCTACGAGGAGGAGGACCCGCGCGGGATGCCGTTCTCCCTCAGCCTGGTGGTCTTGCCGCTCTGCCTACAGCGCGAAGCCCGCGAAACGCTCGCCCAAGCCAATCGCAGCTATTTCCTGAAGATCGTCGCGGCCAATCCGCAGATGCTCGTCGATTTCTCCAAACGCACGACAGACCTTCTGCCCTTCGCCTTTGAGGCGCTCGGATTTCTGATGCATCTCGGCGTGATCTCCGTCAGCGAGGACGGACGGCTCACGACGACGCCGGAAGGGGTCAAGAAGACCATCGACGGCACACCCGAAACGGTGTCCTGCCAGAGGGTGGCGCGGTTTCTCGGTCGCGAGTTCGCCCGGATCGGCGATCGGGCGACCGTCTATTCGACCCTGGGGATCAGGCCATGAAGATCAAGTCGATCCACCTCTACAGCTACGATGGCCGTCGGCGCGATCTGGCCTTTCATCTCAATGGTCTGAATGTGATCACGGGCCGCTCCTCTACGGGGAAATCGGCGCTGTCCGAGATCATCGAATACTGCATGGGGCGATCGAGCTTCAACATCCCGGAGGGCATCATACGGGATCGGGTGAGCTGGTTCGCCGTCATCTACCAGTTCCCCGGCGAGCAGGTTCTGGTCGCCAAACCGTCGCCCGGCGCCGGCCGTGCGAGTTGCAGCACGGCTATGGTGCGTCGAGGCTCCGAGATCGATGTTCCCGAGTTCGACGAGCTTCTCGTCAACGACGACGATAGCGGGGTGGAGACCCTGCTGTCGCGCATGCTCGGCATTCCTGACAACAGCACGTCGGTTCCGCTCGAACATAGCCGAGAGAGCTACGACGCCAACATCAAACACACCGTCTACTATCTGTTCCAGAAGCAGACGATCGTGGCCAACAAGGATCAGCTCTTCTATCGGCAGAACGAGCCGTACCAGCCGCAGGCGATCAAGGACACCCTGCCGATCCTTCTCGGGGTTTCGTCGCGCAACCGCTACGAGCTCGAAGCGCAGCTCCGGACCGTCCAGCGCGACCGGCGCCTGAACGGCAAGCTGCTCGAGCAGGCGAGGGGCGCCGTCGAAACCTCTGAAGAACGCGCGCTCGGTCTGCTTTCGGAGGCCCGGAGCGTCGGCATCTTCGCCTCGGACCGGGGCGCAGGCGAGCCGGTGGTCGATCTGCTGCGAAGCGCCCTGGCCTGGAGCCCGACCCCGGTTCCCGAGGACGACGGGCAAAGGGTCGCCGCCATTGAGACGGAGCTCTACGGCCTGCGCGAGCGACGGCGCGAAATCCAGCGCAGGATCGAGGCCGCCCTGCAGTTCGCCCAGAGATCCGAAGGGTTCCAAAGCGAGGCGAACGAGCAGCGCGATCGGCTGGCCTCGATTAAAGCCTTACCCACCAATCGTGACACCGGCGAATGGCAATGGCCCTTCGCCGAGGCCAACCTCGCCCTGTCGAGTCCGATCGCCGGCCTCCTGTTAGCGGAACTGGAATCCCTCGAAGGCGAGATGAACGCCGTGCGCGGCGAACGCCCGGCGCTGGACGCCTACCTCGTCGCGCAGCGGTCGGATCTGCAGTCGGTCGGCGATCAGATCCGGACCAAGGAGCTCGAGCTCTCGGCCGCCATCGCCTCGAACGAGGCGATCGCCCAGATGGGCAATCGCAACAATGCCGCCTCACGGGTGGTGGGCCGCGTCAGCCTGTTTCTCGAAAATCTGGTTCCCGAGGTGGAAATGGCCCGGCTTGTCGCCGAAGAGCGCCGCCTCAAGGCCCGGGCGGACGACCTCGAACGCGGGATTGGGGCGGACGACTCCGGCGAGCGGCTGGCCTCGACGCTGAACAACATCGCCATGCATATGTCGCGCTACATCACCGATCTCGGCGGCGAGTTCGGCCAGTACCCCGCGAGGCTGGATCTCCACAATCTGACCGTCGTCATCGACCGGCCCAGCCGGCCGATCTACATGCCCCGAACCGGCGGCGGCGAGAACCATCTCGCCTACCACCTCGCGGCGCTCCTGGCCCTCCATCGGTTCGCCGTCGGCGCCCAGCAGCCCCTGCCGCGGTTTCTTCTCATCGACCAGCCGACCCAGGTCTATTTCCCGTCAGAGAACGTCTATGCGGCCGCTGGCGGATCCATCGAGAAAACCGAAACGGACGCCGACCTCGAAGCGGTTCGTCGTCTGTTCGAGGTGCTTCGCCGCTTTGGAGAGACCGATGCGCCGGGCTTCCAGATTATCGTGACGGAGCATGCCAACCTGCGGGACGACTGGTTCCAGCGGTCCTTGGTCGAGCAGCCCTGGACCAAGCCGCCGGCCCTCGTGCCCGATGACTGGCCGGACGAGGCGGACGCCGGCGCAGCATCCGGCGAGCCGGTCTAAGGAAGCTCGTCCTGGCGAACAGACCCCGATCCTCCGGCGGGAAGGGCAATCCGCCTGAACGCCTCCTCGTCCTTTCGGGCGGGGCGATGCACATCTGGATCAAGCTCCAGTGGGAAGCCAATCGGCTGAAGGCGGCCCGTGAGGCTCAGCCGTTCGATCTGATCTCCACCATCTACGGGGCTCTGGACTTCGCGATCACGGCCCAGTCGCTGGAAGACTGGACGATCCGGGCTCTCACCCAGCGGGATCGCCGCAGCGGGTTGAACGCGGGCGCTTACCGGAAGGCGATCGCCGCTGCGGTGCCGATGCAACCGGCGTTCCGGGACATCGCCAATACCGCCAAGCACGGCGAGTACCGCGATGAGAACTGGCTGGGCGGAACAGTGGAGCTTGTTCACACGCCGGGCTTCACCGGGACATCGCAGGAATATGTCCTCATCTACCATGGGGAGGACGGAACGGCGCGCACGAGCCTGGACGTGTTCGACGAGGCGACAGCGCAATGGCGCGTCTATCTCACACGCGCCAACGTTCAGGGGTTCGAGGGGCTCCCGCTGCCCCCGGGCTGACCGCAGCGGGATCGGGGACGTCAGAAACGGACGTAAGCGCTTCAGGGCCGGCGCTTTTGCCTCTGCCGCCGGCGCGAGTCGGCTCTAGGATCGGCGGCGCGAGGGCAGGATGGCGAAACGAAGAGATGGCGCGCATGCGAAATACGGGTCGCCGTTCGCGAGCCTCGTCTGGGCGTTTCGCAAATCCGACGGGCGCACCGTCCACGTCCGCGCGGTCGACAGTGGTTTCGACGAAGATCTTCTGTGTCCGGCGCCGGATTGCCGTTCGCCCCTGATCGCCCGAAAGGGGCCGAAAGGACGGGTCGAACATTTCGCTCACCATCCCGGAGCGCGGATCTGCGGGGCCTGGCAGGAAACATCGGCCCACTATGAGGCCAAGGCGGCCCTCGCCGCCGCCCTGACCCTGACCCTACCGGCGGTCGTGGCCGAGTACGGCGGAGCGGAACGCGAAATCTCTCCGGAGGGCCATCTGAACTTCGACGAGGTGGAGGTCGAATACCGCATGGACGGGCTAACCCCCGATGTCGTCCTCAGGAAGGTGAATGCCACGGGCCAGGTCCACGAACTCCTGGTCGAGATCAAGGTCACTCACGGCTGCGGGCCGGAGAAGATCGCCCGCATTCGGAAAGGACGGCACGCCGCCATCGAGATCGACCTTGGACGGTGGAAGCATCGCTCCCTTGAGGCGATCCATGAGGCGGTGCTGCGCGCGGCGCCCCGGGTTTGGCTCTACAATGCGCGGCAGGAGCAAGAAACACTGGTCCTCAAGGCTGAAGCCGAGGCCATGGCGGACGCCCGGGCGGCGGCGATGCTTTCAGGCCTTGACGCGGCCGGCCCGGCGCGCCCCTCCCACGCCGAGGGCTCCGCGGCCATCACAGCCCTTCGGGCGATCGGCGAGGGGCGGCTGTGCGCCGTCCAGGTCGGCGACGACGCGGTCTTCTCGGTTCCCACCGAGGAATGGCAGGCCGTCCTGGCGCATCGCTACGTCCTCGGCGATCAAATCGACGACTATTACAAGCCGGGATTCTCCTTGGTGACGGCGGTGACCTGGGTTCGGCGCAGCGGCCTGGTCCGGTCCGCATTCAAAGAGCTTCTCGAGGTCGAGACGCATCGGGCGCTCCTTCGCGCCCGCCCGGGCTTCCGCAGCCCCCAGGCGCTTGTGAAGCGATATCTCCAGGCCGTGACGAAGCTGGGGCCGCTTCACCTGATGGACCCGGATCGCTGGGAACGTCGGCCGGTCTTCGGCGAAGCGGTCAAGGCGGCGCAGGCCCGCGAGCGCCTGCGGGCTGAACAGCTTGCGCGGTCCAGGCGGCGGCTCGAAGGCCTGCTGGCGGCTGCGACCGAGGAGGAGCGCGCTGGCTTCGACCTGGCGCGATGGGAGGTCGCGCCAATACCCGGGTTCGGGCGACCGCTCGAGCGGCTATGCGGTGAAGCGGCGTTCGATGCGTTCGACGATGTCCTTGATCGATTGCAGGCCGCCGTCGGGTGGAGCGGGCGCTGGAGCGGCGACGCCTTTCTGGGGCTGCCCCTTCAAGGCGCGGTCCAGCGTGGTGTCGAGAGGCGAGAGGCCCGCGAGGCGGCGGCGGCCGCCGAGAAGGCGGAAGCCGAGCGGCAAGCCCGCCTGCAGCTCGTCGACCGGGTCGCAGCGCATGCGGTCCATTTGATGGGGAGCCGCGAGGGGGAGCGATGGGTGGCGCCGCGCCGGGCCGCGCTGGAGACGGAGCCGGCCGAGCGCGACCGCGCCTGGCGGGATCTCGCGGAGATCGAGCGCCGATTGAAGGCGCAAGCCGCTCTGGACGACCTCGCGGCCGAGGTTCGGGCCGAGCTGGAGAAGGCGGCGGAGGCGCGTTTCGGAGATCTGGCGGATTGGTTTCTGCACACCGGGAACAATCAGTGCCAAGGTCGGCATCCCTGGGACTACACCGTGGATCGTCACACGCTTCGCGACGCCTTGCGGGCCGTGGAGATGGCTCCGAAGCCCGGCCGCCGACGCGCGTGACGCGTGATCAGGCCCGCGTCGGAGGGCTTGCCTTCGGCAGCCGACCGCAGGCGACTAGAGGCAGCACTTCTTGAATTTTCGGCCTGAACCGCAGGGGCAGGGGTCGTTGCGCCCGACCTTTTCGTTTCGGGGCGCCAGATCGGCGGCGGGCGCAGGCATCGGCTCGAAGCGGTCGGGGAGACCGGCCGGAATGGGCCGTTGGGGCGGCGGACCGTCGCGTCGCAGTTCGGCGATCAGCCTGGCCTGGTCGCGCAGCTCCTTCTGCTGCAGGGGCGGCAGGCCGGGGACATAGGGTTGAAGGCGCGCCATTTCGCGATCCGCCTCGTCGAACGCCCGGCAGTAGGCGAGGACGACCGCGTAGTGAGACCGGACCGTCACCATGTAGTCGGCCAGTTTGAACTGGGCGAGTTGCGGCAAAAGGGTCGATTCCATGAACTGGCGCGCGCCGGCGAAGTCGTGATGCCAGACGTATGAATCGACCAGGTCCTGTCCGACCCTCAGCAGGGACTCGGCGGACTGGACGAGTTCGTAGAACTTCAGGGCGTGGATCCGCACGAAGGGGGAAAACGAGCCCTTGGCGTCCTTGACCTTGGCCAGTGCGTCGAGGCTGTCGGCCAGATGTTTGACGTCGTCGACCTGGGTGTCGGTCTTGCGCAGCAGGGGCCGCAGGGCGTCCGAATTGCGCCCCATCACCAACTGCGGCGTCAGCCCCACGAGGCGGTAGTATTCGCCGACAATCGTGGCGAGCTCGTCTTCGGCCGCGTCAAGATCGCCGAGTTGGAAGCGCGCGACCGCAGCGTTGTATCGGAAGATCCGGCGATGGTCCTCCGGAGCCTTCGCCATCTCCCGCTCAAGCCGTTCGATCTGGGCCCGGGCCCCTTTCCGGTCGGTCGACGTCGCCAGGGCGCTCATTCGCTTCATGCCGGCGCGAAGGTTTTCCTCCCATCCCAGATCGTGGTCGGCGATGAGCCGATCCATCAGGTCGAGCCGCGTCATGATCTTGTCCGGCGGGCCATACTTCAGGTCAGCGAAGACCAGACCGTCGAGGGCGACCACCCTCTGCCGGGCCGGGACCGCGACGTCGGCGGCCACCCTGTCGATATAGGCCTCGATTTCGGGCCACAGGCCGAGTTCGTGGAAATGCTCGTCGGCCGCCATTTCCACGAGGATCTCGTAGTCGCCGATGTCGCCGGTCAGGCGCAGGAACAGCGCCAGCTTGGCGAAACTCCAGTCTGACCGAAGCGTCTTGAGGATTACGGTCTGAAGCGCGCGACGGTAGGCGCCGATCGTCTCGGGCCCGGCGGCGAGGAGCCGCGCCTTGCCGACCACCTTGGCGGCGTCGTGGATTTTGACCCGATCCCCGGAGAAGGTTTGCAGCAGACCCGCACCCTGAAGCTTGCGCAGGGCGGCGGTCACGTCCGGGCCCTCCCGGCCGACCGCGAGGGCGACGTACTCCAGAAGGTCCGCGCGTTTGAGTGGGATATCGTTCAGGCACAGCAGGTCGGCGACCTGGGCAGTGGACGCGTCAAAGCCGTCGAAGACACGCCCCAGGATCAACTCCTGAGCGGTGTCGACCGTCTGGGCGGCGAGGGCCAGATCTCGACAGAAATCCTCGACCGAGCCGGCGTAGTCGGCCGCGGCGATCGTCATGGCGTTCTGGACGTAGAGCGGAAGGCCGCCCGTTAGGTCGAGAAGACGCTGAGCCGACCCCGGGCCCGCGCGACAACCCCGATCATGCGCCTCGGCCGCGATCGTGTCCGGGGACCAGCCGCCGAGGACCTCCCGGCGAGCTCCGGTGAGGGCCTCCACCAGGTTCAGGTCAGGATCAGGCCGACAGAGGAGGACCACCGACATCGGCGCCGTCGCCTGGACCAGCGAGGTGAGGGCGTCCGCGCCAACCACATGCGCATTGTCGAGGACGAGCACGGCCTGGGTCCTCGTCTCGGCGAGGCGCCGGCCGATCCCGAGCAGAATGTCCCGACCCGAGGCTCCGGGAATCAGAACCTCGCCCAGACGCCCGCCTCCGCGGCCGAACAGACGACCGGCGACTTCGCGAGCGACCGTATTGGTCAGATTTGGCGCCGGGGTGTCGATCACGTCCAGATAGACGACGGCGCCTGGCGCATGCTGGGCGGCCTGGGCGACCCAGGAGGTCTTGCCCGCTCCAGAATGGCCCACGATCAGCCGAATGCGGTCCTCACTCGTCAAGTCGGGCTCCTGGGCCTGCACCCGGTAGGGAGACGGCGGAGCCGGCAGATCCTGGAGCTGGAGAATCATCTGCTCGAACAGGGCGGGCAGGGTCGAGGTGTAGAAGACGTGGTTCAGGGTTTCATCCTGCCCCGTCGCGGCCAGGGTGACGAGGCCGGCCAGTTTCCACACCAGGGTCTCCGACGTCAGCATGGCGAAGGGGAGCGTCGCGGCCAGTCCGCAGGCGGCCGCGAAGGCGTCCAGGAGGGAGGGAAGCGGTTGCGGGACGCCGTCGCCCTGGACGTCGCAGCCGGGCCAGAGGATGAGGATGTCGGCGGGCCAGTCCGGCGCGGCCATCCGAGCGGCGAGGGGAGCGTTCGGGGCGGAGGTCGAGACGATGAAGAATTGCGATGATCCGTCCCGATTGCCCGTCGCATGGGCCTTGCGAAGCGCGGCGAACCGTTCGAGCGCCTCATCGACATCGGAGCCGGCGAGAGGGTTCAGTCGATGCTTGACCTGGAGATAGGCGCGTCGGTCGGGAAAGATCAGTTCCACATCTTCGTCGCCTTCGACGGCGACGGCAGTTGCGCCCGCGGCGGCGGCGGCGAGCAGGCACTGAACGGCGTAGAGGTGCTGATAGAGGAAGCCGCGATGCATGTTCTCGATGCGACCGAGCTGGGCTGGATCAAGAACCGCGAGGGGGCTGGGCGGATCAGGGGCGATGGTCACGACCGCTCCAGACTCCGGCCGGGCTCGGCCGGCGCTGGCGCAAGGGTCAGGCGCGACCGATTCATGCGAAGCCGCCCGTCGCGAGGGTGTCGAGATACTGTCGAACAGCGGCGCCCTGACCCATCCTCACCAAGGTTTCCGCCGTTCGCCCGCCGAGGGCCGGAATCGGCTGGTCATGATACCAGGCTAGGGCTTCGGCTTCTCCGCCCGCGAAGGCTTGAATGCGGGCCAGAACGTCTCCGGCCTCGCGCGTCGCGACCGCATCTGTCCCGGTCGTAGGCGCGACGCGGTGCGGAAGCGGCGATCGCGGATCGAAGATCATCAAATTTCCCGGCAAGGTCGTTGGGGCGAAGCTAGAGCAATCCGCAACCGCCGCGCCAGACCTCGTCGGACGGGTTTCGGACGGACGGGGGCCGCGTTTGACGTCGATCTCCAAGTCAGATCGAAGCGTATAGGCGCATGTGACGATCAAGGGCGTCGACCTGGCCCATCATCCGCTCCAGCCGGCGATGGTCCTCGATCAAGCGCTCGACAATCCCGGGGCGAACGTATCGCCAGAACCCGTCTGCGGCGGTGACGACCCGGGGATCCTTCCAGATGTCGGCGGAGATCAATCCGGTCATCTGGAGATAGGCGATGGCGGAGGCCTTGGACTTCAGGCCGATCCAGGAGGCTTCGAGCCTTCGCCGTTTGGCTTCCGCCAGAAACCGCTGAACCTGGCGCTCGTGATGATCTTTCGCCTGATCCAGCATTCGGGGATATTGCCGCAGTTTGCGGGGGAGGCGGTCAAAGGCGTTGTAATCCGATTTCGGCGCGACCTGTCGCGCCGCATCGGCCCACGAAAGGGCCGGATCGGCGGCCAGACGCGCGCACATCTCATAGAGAAGGTGAAAATCCTTGCGGCCTGTATTCGCCGGACGGCCGCGCTTGCCCGTCCGTCTGACCGGATAGAGAAAATCGTCGCTTGAGATATCCATGGCCAACCTCCTTGGGTCTTTCGATGAGGATCGCAGGTTCGTCCGGGATGGCGAGCGGAGAATATTCACGGGGACCAGATCGTTCAGGGGGGGGAGCGCGGCACGACGGGCGTGGCGTGTTTCGTCCCACGCCGTCAGGCCGGGAGATCGTAGGTTCGGACCGTGATGACGTCGTCCTCGAAGTCGAGCTCGAGCGCCTGGTTGATCAGCGGATCCGGGGCATCGGCAAGGGCTTCGATCGCCGCCTCGAGAAGCTCGCGTTGCTGATCAGGGCGGCATTGAGGAATGAAGATAACAAGGCCCGCGTGCGCAGCCTGGTCGCGATACAGCCGCCGGAAGTCCTGGGCGTTGTTGGTGACGAAGGTGAAGTCGCCGTCGATTATGCGGGGCATCAGATCCCAATCGGCCGTCCCGCTCAGCCCCAGCCAATTCACGTGACTGCCCTGATGCCCTAAGGCGTTCGCGACCTCTACGAGAGAGGTGTGCAGGCACTCGTCGAACAGGAAGTTCACCGCTCCGTCATCGCCGGCGTCTTGCGGATCAGACGCCGCACCGACGTGGGGGCGAGACCCGACGCCTCAAGCCGACGGGGGCGGCCCCGGCGGGGATGAGCGGCGACCCAGACCCTCGCAAGGCCGATCAGCCGGGCGTCCAGCTTGGGATATCCTGTCAGGAGCTCGGCTTCGCTTGCCCCTGCGTCCAACATGGCGACGACCGCATGGACAGGGATACGAGTGCCCTTGAACACCGGCTCGCCTGCCATGACCGCCTTGTCGGTCGCGATCGCAGCCTCGGCTTCGGCGAGGGTCTTGATCCGGGCGCTGACGTCGCGGCGCGCGGCGGCCACATCGACCATCAGGAACTCCCCCGCCGACAGATGTCGGGCCTTGGGCGTCGCGGAAAGCCTCCGGAACAGGTCGATCCGGCGCTCGATGGGCAGCTTGCCGGCCAGCCCGTGCTCCAGACGCAGGCGCACCAAATCCTCGCCCGTCAGAACCCGGGGTTTCAGACGCCCGGTCCTCGGCGCGGCGGCCACAGTCACCAACCCGCGGTCGATCGAGTTGTTGACCGCTTTGAGCCCGAGACCGCTTACCGCGGCAGCTTCAGAGACAGTGTAGAGCCGGTCGGTCGCGGACATAATTGTTCTCTCCTGAGAGATCATTTAATCCTCGCCGACTGAGGTTTCAAGATCGGTCGGTTCGCCATGGCCACTAAGCCGGTTCATGGAAGAGCAATCGCGCCGGCGCCGGCAAGGCCTGGGGAGGGGGCTCCTCAAGCTCGGTTCCAGGACGCACCGCGGCGAGGATCAGGCGCTCCAGGCATTCGATCGCTTCGCGCTTCTCCTCCAGATAGTCGTGCTGGACGTAGACCGACATCGTGATCGAAGAGCCGCCGCCGAGCTCGTTGGCGTGGTTGAGCAGCTTGGACAGGATGAAGGGGCTGACCCGCGCCTTGGCGAGCCGGGTCGCACCGCTGCGACGCAGATCGTGGACCGTGATGTCGGGGATGTCGATCGCCGCCCGAATGTCGCGCATGGCGTGGCTGATCGCCGAAGGATGGATCGCGCCGGGCGTCTCGCCGCGGCCGACGAACACGAAAGGCGAGGGTTTTTCGCCGTCGGCAGGTTTCGGGCGCAGCGCCAGGGCTTCCCGGATCAGCAGGATCGAGAACTCGCCGAGCGGGACGACGGTCGTGCGGCTGGCCTTGGTGCGCCCCGCCGGGATCGTCCAGGTCCGCTCGGCGAAGTCCAGTTCGGCGACCCTCATCTCGGCGACCTCTGCGCGCCGCTGGAGCAGGAGCGCCGCCAGCTGGATCGCGATCCGGATCGGCCGGCTGACCATCAAGGCCTCGTCGCGGCCGTTCGGCAGCGGGCGTCGATAGCCTGACGTGTCCTCGAGCGCGCGCCATAGCGCCCGCAGTTCAGTGTCGTTCAGGACCCGGGTGCGCGGCGTTTCCTCTGCGAGATCGTCCAACTGCTGGGCGGGGTTCTTGAGAACACGGTCTTCGGTGATGCCCCAGGCGAAGATCTGGCTGATGAGGCTGCGGGCGCGGTTCGAAGTCACGCCCTTGCCCTCCTGCAGGATGTCCCGGAGACGCGTGCGCACGACGGCCTTGGTGACCGCCTCGATTCGGAGGGAGGCGAGCGGGCGCAGGTGCTTCTTGTAGAGGTTCCGCTCCGAGAGGATCGTGGGCGGTCGCTTGCGCTTCTTGCTCGGACGATACTCTCCGCTCTCAGTCGCCTGGAAGTAGCCCTGCGCCATATCGTCGAAGGTCCGGAGCGGCTGTTCCTTGGCCTCGGCCTTGACGACCTGAATCTCGATCGCCGGATCACGGCCGGCATCGACATCCGTCTGAAGCTTCCGAGCCTTGGCGCGAGCGCCGGCAACGGTCAGCGCCTGCTTGTCCCCGCCGGCCTGGTCCGGCGACACATACCGGCCCAGGCGGACACGGGGCTGGGTCCCGTCAGGGCGGCGGTAGCGATAGCCCCAGACTTTTGAATGCCCGGAAACGCGTAGATAGAGACCTCTCAGGTCGGTGTCCCAGAGTTCCAGCCGCCCGCCCTCGGCAGTCTTGAGCGCGGCGACGGTCCGGTCCGTCAGTCTTGTCGCAGCCATCGAATTCCTCGTCCGCAGGCCCCGATTCTGGGGAGCATATGGGGAGCAAAATGCAGGAACTCGTAGAATAGCGATGAAATGCGGCGCGTCAAAAATTATCGTCTACACAATGCACTAGCACAGTCCTGAACAGTCCTGAAAAGGCATTGGAGGCCGCTGGGGGTCAAGGGGTCGCAGGTTCGAATCCTGTCGCTCCGACCATCTGACCTTTTTTGGGTTGTATGGCGGATTAAGGGGTCGCTTTCGGGCGGCCCCTTCGCAATTGCGCCAAAGGTCCGCGATGAAGCGGGCCGTCTTCCATATTTACAGAATCCGACGGCCTCACGAGCGTGGGCGCCCGCTCCATGCGATGCGAACCGCAGGCGCGCGTCGCCCGTCTGGGCGGCCGTGATGTCGATGTAGTGGGGCTGCCCAGCTTGAAGGGCTTCACCGAGTGGCTCCGCGGGTAGGATTCGAACCTACGACCAGCCGATTAACAGTCGGCTGCTCTACCACTGAGCTACCGCGGAACTGCTCGGGAGGCGGGCCTATAGCAGCGGCCTTTGGATTCGTGCAATGGGAAAAATGACGAATGCGCACGATCTCAATCATTGACCCCGAAGACCCCCGGATCGCCGGCTTCCGCGATATCCGCGAACGCGACCTGACGGGACGCGAGGGCCTGTTCGTCGCGGAGGGGGAGGTGGTGCTGCGGGTTCTGGCGTCGTCCGCCTCCCTGTGCCGGCCACGCGCCCTGCTGCTGGCGGAGAAGCGTGCGGAGGCTCTGAAGGACGTCATAGACGCCCTGCCAGAGGCGACCCCGGTCTATGTCGTCGGTCAGGCGGTCCTGGACCGGGTCGCCGGCTTTCCCCTTCATCGCGGCATCCTGGCCCTGGGGGAGAAGCCCGTCGCGCCTTCGGTCGGGACGATCCTGGAGACGGTCGCCGACGACGATGTCTTCCTGATCGCGAGCGGCATAGGCAATCACGACAATATGGGCGGCCTGTTCCGCAATGCGGCCGCCTTCGGCGCGCGGGCGGTCCTGCTGGACCAGACCTGCTGCGATCCCTTTTATCGCAAGGCCATCCGGGTGTCGGTCGGCGCCGTGCTGCGGACGCCGTCCGCGCGTCCTGAGGCGGCGGAGGCTCTGGTGGAGGCGATGCAGGCGGCGGGCGTCGAGGTTCTGGCTCTGACCCCCAGCGCCACCCAGAGACTGGCCGATTATCGTCGCGGCGGCCCGGTCGCCGTGATGGTGGGATCGGAGGGGCCGGGCCTGCCGCGCGCGGTGATCGATCGCTGCCGCGCCGTCGGGGTGCCGATGGCGGGAGGGTTCGATTCCCTCAATGTCGCCGTGACCAGCGCCCTGGCCCTGCACCAGGTCGCCAGCGTCGGCCCCACGCGCTCACCAGGATGTTAGGCCGTTAAGCTTTTGTACACCTTGCGGGCCGGCCGAAAGTATGGCGACCATCGGCTGGCTGGGGGGACGACCGATGAACATCCTGTATTTCCTGAACCGGAACGTGCGAGCCGCCTTGTTCGTCGCGGTCGGGGCCGTCGGTCTGGGCGCGGCGGGGCTGATCGGCTGGATCACCGCGCCCATCTGATCCATTGACGCCTGGCCGAAACGAAAAAGGCGCGGATCCTGCGATCCGCGCCTTTTCTTCGGTCGTCGCGATGGAGGCCTGACCGGGAATCGAACCCGGGTGCAAGGATTTGCAGTCCTCTGCGTCACCACTCCGCCATCAGGCCGCTTTATCCCCGATTTCTCGGGGGCGGTCATCGCGAGGGGCGTTCGCTATCAGATCGGATTGTCCGCTGCAACGCACGGAACTATAAGCGCGCGAGATTTCCTCCCCGACTATCGATTGAAGGCTGCCCAAAGATGGATTTCACCGCCGAGCGCAAGGCCCTGGTCGACTCGCAGGTTCGCGTGAACGACGTCACCAGCCATGAGATTCACATGGCCATGATGGAGACGCCGCGCGAGCGCTACTGCGCGCCCGACCGGGTCTTCGCCGCCTATTCCGATGCGTCGGTCGAGATCGCCGGCGACCGCAGGCTGATGCCGGCGCGGGACGTGTCCAAGCTGTTGCAGGCCGCCGATGCGCGGGAGGGGGAGAAGGCGCTCGCCATCGCCGCCCCCTACGCCGCCGCTGTTCTGGCCCGCATGGGCCTGACGGTCACGGCCCAGGAAGCGGACCAGGCCGTGTTCGACGTGGTCGGCGAGGCGCTGGCGGAAGAGGGGGTGAAGACGGTCGTCGCGCCCCTGGCCACGCCGACCGGCGAGGGATGGGACCTGATCGTCTGCGAAGGCGGCGTGGCGGCCTTGCCGGAAGCCTGGGGTCGCGCATTGCGCGTCGGCGGCCGGATGGTCGTGGTCGAACGTCGCGGCGCCATCGGCAAGGCGGCTCTCTATGTGAAGGGTCGCGAGGGGCTGTCGCGCCGTGAACTGTTCGATTCGTCGCCGGCCCTGCTCGCCGAACTGACGCCCACCCACAGTTTCGCGCTCTGACGGAGGCCGTGAGGTCTTGCGCCGTGTAGCGTGAAGAAAACTTAACTGGCGTATGGTCGAATGAGGCCGCAGTTACGCCTGATGACATTCGGGCGTCCCGGGGGGCGTCAGGCAAGGACGGACAATGTTGAAACGCTCGCGTGTGCTGGCCTCGGCCGCAGTGATGGCTCTCGTGACCGGCCTGGGCGCTCCCGCCTGGGCCGAGACGCTGCAGGAAGCGATCGCTCTCGCCTATCAGACCAACCCCAGCCTGCTGGCGCAGCGCGCCAGCCAGCGCGCCCTGGACGAAACGGTCGTCCAGGCGCGGTCAGGTCTGCGGCCGACCCTGAGCGCCTCCGCCGGCGTAGACTACACCCGCAGCGATTTTCCGACCGTGAGCCAGTTCGTGGACACCAACGGCGACGGCGTTCCCGACACCCAGATTTCCAGTTCCTCGTCCGAAAGCGACGGGGCCAATGTCGGCGTCAGCCTGTCGCAAAACATCTGGACGGCCGGCCGGACCTCGCTGTCGGTCGATCGGGCCCGCGCCAATGTGATGGCCGGCCGCGAGAACCTGCGCGAGATCGAGCAGTCGGTCATGCTGTCGGTGATCCAGGCCTATGTGAACGTCACGCGAGACATGGAAATCCTGCGCATCCGGCAGGAAAATCTGGCGGTGCTGCAACGTCAGCTCGACGAGACCAGCGCGCGTTTCGAGGTTGGTGAGATCACCCGGACCGACGTGGCCCAGGCAGAGGCCTCGCTGGCCCAGTCCGAAGCCGATCTGGCCAACGCCCAGGCCCAGTTGTCGACTACTCGCGCGGCCTATGCCGCCGTCGTCGGCCAGTCGCCCAGCGACCTGGAGGCGGCTCCCGCCTTGCCGATCGTCCCGACCGATTTCGACGCCGCCATGGAAGTCGCCCTGGCGCGCAATCCGGGTGTGCTGTCGGCCGGTTATTCGCTGCAGGCCGCCGAGGCCGCCGTCGCGTCCGCCCGGGCCGAATATCTGCCTTCGGTGCGCGCCACCGCCTCTTACGGCGGCACGGCGACCGATCTGGGCAATCTGGATGAGCTGGCCGACCGCCGCAGCTTCACCGCCGGCGCCACCCTGTCCGTGCCCCTGTTCACCGGCGGTCTCAACCGGTCCCGCGTCGCCCAGGCGCTGGAGCAGGCCAACGCCGCCCAGATCGCCGTCGAGGGCGAGCGGCGGACGGTGCTGCAGAATGTCAGCTCGGCCTTCGCCCAGGTCCTGTCGACCCGTGCCAACGTCGCGGCCGGCGAAGAAGCCGTGCGCGCCGCCTCCGTCGCCGCCGAGGGCGTGCGTCAGGAAGCGCAGGTCGGCCTGCGCACGACCCTGGACGTGCTGAACCAGGAAGTGACCCTGCGCGCCTCGCAGACCTCGCTGGCGAACGCTCGGGCCGCCGAATATGTGGCCCGCGCCTCGCTGCTATCCGCCATGGGCCAGCTGGAGGGTGAGAATCTGAACGCCAACCTCGACGTCTATGACGCCAAGGCCAACTATGACCGCGTGCGCAATCGCGGCGGTCTGCCGTGGGACGGCGTAATCGAGGCCCTGGATCGCGTGGCCGCGCCGCCGGTCGTCGACGCCGACGACGCGCCCGATGCGCCGATCGACGCCCAACTGAAGGGCGAGGTCGTTCGCACCGCGCCTCGCAGTTGACACGGGACCTGGGGAAAGACGTTCAAAACGCCCGTTGATTCTGGCGGGCGTTGATGCGACGACACTATCGTGGGGTCGAGAGGACGTCGTCTTCTGGTCCCCGACCCGTGCATGGCGTTTGGGGCGCGTCCTCGACGCACCAGTTTCATTCCAGGCCTCCCCAAGGTTAAGTCATGACCGATCAGTCCGCCCAGGAACCCACCATGGAGGAGATCCTGGCGTCGATTCGCCGGATCATCTCGGAAGACGATGCACCGGCCGAGACCCCGCCGGCCGCGGCGACGCCTGAACCGGCTCCCGCCCCTGAACCGGAACCCGTCGCGGCGGCCGAACCCACGCCCGAGCCCGAGCCGGCCCCGGTCGAGAATATTTTCGCGGCCCCGGCCGAGCCGGCGCCCGAGCCCGCAGCCGCTGAAGACGACGTGCTGGAACTGACCGAACTCTATGAAGGACCGCCTTCGGAGACCATCGGCGATCTCGATATCGTCGAGACCGCGCCCGAGCCCGAGGCCCCGGCCGAGACGTCCGCTCCGGAGCCCGCGCCGGCCTATGATTCCCTGGTCGGCGAAAGCGCGGCCGCCAGCGCCGCCTCGGCCTTCGCCGGTCTCGCCGCCTCGTTCAAGAAGCCCGAAGCCGCGCCGGCCGGCGGCTCCGGCGAGATGCCTTTCGTCAGCGGCAACACGGTCGAGGCCATGGTCGCCGAGATGCTGCGTCCGCTTCTGAAGGACTGGCTGGACAGTAATCTGCCCGGCATCGTCCAGGCGGCGGTGCAGAAGGAAGTCGAACGCATCGCGCGCAGCGCCTAGCCCTTCGCTTCACCGAAGACTAATCGAGGGGCGGCTCCTGCAGGGGCCGCCCTTTGTCATTCGAGGCCCGTGCGTCGCCGCACGCCAACGCTCAAAGAAGACCCATGCTCGAGAAGACCTTCGAACCCCAGGCCGCCGAACCCCGCCTCTACGCCCAGTGGGAAGAGAGCGGCCTGTTCGCGCCCAAGACAGAGGGAGCGGCAGGCGCCTATTCGATCGTCATCCCGCCGCCGAACGTCACGGGCAGCCTGCATGTCGGCCATGCGCTGAACAATACGCTGCAGGACATCCTGGCCCGCTATCACCGGATGAAGGGCAAGGCGGTGCTGTGGCTGCCGGGCACGGACCATGCCGGCATCGCCACCCAGATGGTGGTCGAACGCCAGCTGGCGGCGAGCGGAAACGTCGGGCGGCGCGACATGGGCCGCGACGCCTTCATCGACAAGGTCTGGGAATGGAAGGCTGAGTCGGGCGGGGCCATCGTGCAGCAGCTGCGTCGTCTGGGCGCGTCCTGCGACTGGAGCCGCGAACGGTTCACCCTGGACGAGGGGCTGAACGCCGCCGTCCGCAAGGTCTTCGTCCAGTTGCACAAGGAAGGCCTGATCTATCGTGACAAGCGGCTGGTGAACTGGGATCCGCATTTCCAGACCGCCATTTCGGACCTGGAGGTCGAGCAGCGCGAGGTCGATGGGGCCTATTGGCATTTCGCCTATCCGCTGGCCGACGGCGTGACCTATGAGCATCCGGTCGCCTTCGACGAGGACGGCAAGGCGACGGAATGGGAGACGCGCGACTTCATCGTGGTGGCGACGACCCGGCCGGAGACCATGCTGGGCGACACCGGCGTTGCGGTCCATCCCGAGGACGAGCGGTACAAGGGGCTGGTCGGCCAGTTTGTGACCCTGCCCATCGTCGGGCGTCGCATTCCCATCGTCGCCGACGACTATGCCGATCCGACCAAGGGGTCGGGCGCGGTGAAGATCACGCCGGCGCACGATTTCAACGACTTCGGCGTCGGCAAGCGGGCGGGGCTGCCGTCGCTGAACATCCTGGACGCCTTCGGACGGATCACCGACGTGGATACGCCGGACGTGCCCGGCGACTATGTCGGTCTCGACCGGTTCGCCGCGCGCAAGGCCATCGTCGCCCGCGCCGAGGAAGAGGGCTGGCTGCGCGAGATCGAGAAGACCAAACACCTCGTCCCGCACGGCGACCGGTCGGGCGTGGTCATCGAGCCGTGGCTGACGGACCAGTGGTACGTCGACGCCCATGTCCTGGCCCAGCCGGCGCTGAAGGCGGTGGAGCAGGGCGAGACGGTGTTCGAGCCGAAGTCGTACGAGAAGATCTATTTCGAGTGGCTGCGCAACATCGAGCCCTGGTGCATCAGCCGCCAGCTGTGGTGGGGACACCGCATCCCCGCCTGGTATGGGCCGGGCGGCGAGATCTATGTCGCCGAGACCGAGGAAGACGCCCGCGAACTGGCGATGGCGGACTATGATTCCGAGGTCGCCTTGACCCAGGACGAGGATGTTCTGGACACCTGGTTCAGCTCGGCCCTATGGCCGTTCTCGACCATGGGCTGGCCTGAGAAGACCGAGGATCTGCAGCGGTTCTATCCGACCAGCGACCTGGTGACGGCGGCGGACATCATCTTCTTCTGGGTCGCCCGGATGATGATGATGGGGCTCCACTTCATGGATGAGGTTCCGTTCAAACGGGTCATCATCAACGGCCTGGTCCGCGACGAGAAGGGCCAGAAGATGTCTAAGTCCAAGGGGAACGTCATCGACCCGCTGGGCATCATCGACGAACTGGGCGCCGATCCGTTGCGCTTCACCATGGCCATTCTGTCGGGCACGCGCGACATCAAGCTGTCGAAGCAACGGATTGAAGGCTATCGGAATTTCGGCACCAAACTGTGGAACGCCGCCCGCTTCAGCCAGATGAACGAGGCGCGTCGTGTCGAGGGCTTCGATCCCGCGACTGTCGAACAGACGATCAACCGCTGGATCCGGGGCGAACTGACCAAGGCCGAGCGCGCCGTGTCCGAAGCCGTCGAGGGCGGACGGTTCGACGATGCGGCGGGCGCCCTGTACCGGTTCGTCTGGAACGTCTTCTGCGACTGGTATCTGGAACTGGCCAAGCCGGTCTTCCAGGGCGCCGACGAGGCCGCCAAGGCCGAGACGCGGGCCATGACCGCCTGGACGCTGGACCAGACGCTGAAACTGCTGCACCCGGTCATGCCCTTCATCACCGAGGAGCTGTGGGCCGAACTGGGCAAGGAAGGGCCGCCTCGCGAGACCCTGCTGATCGGCGCCGAATGGCCGGTGCTGCCGGACGATTTCGTCGACGCCTCGGCCGAGGCCGAGATCGGCTGGCTGGTCGATCTGGTCGGCGAGATCCGCGCCCTGCGCGCCGAGATGAACGTGCCGCCCTCGGCCAAGCCGCCGCTGGCCTTCGTCGCCCCCGACACGGTCACGGCCGAGCGAATCGCCCGTCACCGTGACCTGATCCTGACCCTGGGTCGCGTGTCCGAGCTGTCGTCGGCCGAGGCCGCGCCGACCGGCGCCGTCACCTTCGTGTCGGGCGGATCGACGGCGGCCCTGTCGCTGGCCGGGATCATCGATCTGACCGCCGAACGGGCGCGTCTGGAGAGGGAGATCGCCGTCTTCGAGAGCGATATCGGCCATGTGAACAAGAAGCTGGGCAATCCCAATTTCGTGTCGCGCGCGGCGCCGGAAGTCGTCGACGAACAGCGGGCCAAGCTGGCCGAAGCCGAGACAGGCAAGGCCAGGCTGCAGGCGGCGCTGGCGCGGCTCAGCGAGATCGGATGAGGCTGGATCAGCTTCTTGTCGCGCGCGGCCTGGCGGAAAGCCGGGCCAAGGCCAAGGCGGCCATCGAGGCCGGCGGCGTGACCGTGGACGGGATCGCCGCCAAGGGGGCGTCCCAGACGGTCGGCACGGATGCGGTGATCGCCTATGCCGACGCCCACCGCTGGGTCGGGCGGGGCGCCCTGAAGCTGGATCACGCCCTGGGCCTGTGGCCGGTCGCGGTCGAGGGCCGGGTGGTGCTGGACGTCGGCGCCTCGACGGGGGGCTTCACCGAGGTCTGTCTGGAGCGGGGGGCGGCGAAGGTGTTCGCGGTCGATGTCGGCTTCGGCCAGATGCACGACCGGGTCGCGGCCGACCCGCGCGTGGTCAATCTGGAACGGACAGATGCGCGCGACCTGACGCCCGAGTCGATCCCGGACGCGCCGTCGCTGATCGTCTGCGACGCCAGCTTCATCAGCCTGATCAAGGTGTTGCCGGCCGCGCTCAATCTGGGGGCCCCGGACGCGGACTTGATCACCCTGGTCAAGCCGCAGTTCGAGGCCGACGGGCCCGGCGGCGGCAAGAAAGGCGTGGTCAAGGACCCGCAGGCTCACGCGGCCGCTGTTGCGCGGGTCGAGGACTGGCTGGAGGCGATGGGCTGGACCGTTCAGGCGACGACTGAAAGCCCCATCACCGGCGGCGACGGCAATATCGAGTTCCTGCTCTGGGCGAAGCGATAGCCCGCCTAAAAGCCGGCTCAAGCAGGCCGAAGGCCGATAGCCCACCTGGAATTAGAAACCGCCGGAGGACTGATCCTCCGGCGGCTCCCGTCACGTCGTCGACGACAGGGGGGCTGAATTAGTCGACGACGCGATAGCGGCCGTACTGGTCGGGGCAGGTGCGCACATAGCGCGTGTCCGTGCGACCATCGGGCAGACGGATCTGGCTCTCGGCCAGGCGGCATCCGTCGGAATTCTGATAGGGGGCGACCGGGCGGCTGCGCTCGTCGTAATAGCCGCGGTCCTGGGCGTAATCGTCGCGCCGGTCGTCGTAGCGATAGGCCTGATCGCCGGTATAACGGTCATCGTAATAGCCATAGCTCGGCTGGCCGTAGCCCTGGTCGTAATAGCCGTTCTGGCTGTACTGGGCCTGATAGCTGCGGCAGGCGTCGGAGCTGGAGCGGCCGACCTGCGATCCGACCACGGCGCCCAGGACCCCGCCCAGGATGCTGCCCTCGGTGCGGCGACCACGCGCGGCCAGCTGCGAGCCGATAACGGCGCCCGCGCCCCCGCCGATCACCGCTCCGGCCCCGGTGCGGCCCTGACGCTCACGGGCGCAGGGGTCGTAGGGCTGCTGATAGCCGCGGTTGTAGTCGTAGCCGGGGGCGTAGGATCCGGTCCCGTAATTCTGGCTGTAGCCATAGCTCTGGGCCGAGGCGGCCATCGGCGCGGCGACGGCGCCGAGGGTCAGGGCCGCGACGGCGGCGAGGGACGTGGTGGAAAGGCGCATCTTCAACCCCTTGTGGTCGGACGTTCAGTGATGGGCTGAACGGCTGGACCGGCTGTCTGTTGCATGGAGGTCTAGGCCTTCGAAGCTGAATGGCTTTTGAGCGGGCCGTTCATCTTCGTTCATGTTTCTGGGGGCTGTCGCGCTACGCGCGACTTGAGCGGATTCTTGAGGGGGCTACCGCGCTACTTGAGCCCGAGTGGAGCGCAGGCCTTCTCGCTGAGGGGTTTGGCAGGCCGCTTGGCGTCTGGGGACGGCGCGGCTAGAAGCCGGCGATGCAGACTTTCACCATCAGCCGCGTCGGCGGACAGGGCGACGGAATCGTCGAGACGCCGGAGGGGCCGATCTTTGCGGGCCTGACCTTGCCGGGCGAGACGGTGCGAGGGGAGGTCAGCGACGGGCGGCTGGAGCAGGTCGAGATCGTCGCCGCCAGCCCCGACCGGATCGCGCCGGTCTCGCCCCAGTATGGCGACTGCGGCGGCTGTTCGCTGCAGCACTGGGCGGACGGACCCTATCTGGAGTGGAAGCGCGAACAGGTGCGGCTGGCCCTGTCGCGCGAGCGGATCGAGACCGAGATCGAGCCGACCGTGGCGACGCCGGCGGGGACGCGGCGGCGGGTGGCCCTGCATGCGCGGCGGACCGAGGACGGGCGGGTGGTGCTGGGCTTCAAGGCGCGGCGGTCGTGGCGGCTGGTCGAGGTGCGCCAGTGCCCGGTGGCCGATCCCCGCATCGTGGCGGCCATCCCCGCCCTGGCCGAGGTGGCGGCGGCCTTTCTGGAACATCCGAAATCGGCGCCGACCCTGCATGTGACCTGGACCCTGACGGGGCTGGACGTCGATGTGACGGGGGTCGAGCGGCGCTCGGGCGGGGGGCTGTCGGCCGACGCCCAGATGCAGGCGATAGCGGCGGCGCACCGGGCGGACCTGGCGCGGTTGAGCCTGGCGGGGGATGCGCTGGTGATGGCGCGTCAGCCGAAGGTCGGCTTCGGTCCCGCGATCGTGTCCCTGCCGGCCGGGGGCTTTCTGCAAGCCGTGCCCCAAGCCGAGGCGGCCATGGTCGAGCGGGCCGTGGCGGCGGTGAAGGGGGGCAAGAAGATCGCCGACCTGTTCTGCGGCGCTGGGACCTTCACCTTCCCGCTGGCGACGGTGGCGCCGGTGATCGCGGCCGACGCCTCAAAGGCCGGGATCGAGGCGCTGAAAGCCGGCGTGGGCTCGGCCAAGGGGATGAAGGCGATCACGGCCGAGGCGCGCGACCTGTTTCGGCGACCGCTGACCCCCTATGATCTGAAGGGCTGCGACGCCATCGTGTTCGATCCGCCGCGCGCGGGCGCCATCGACCAGACGGCCCAGATCGCCGGGACCAAGGCCGGGGTGGTGGTCGGGGTGTCGTGCAACCCCCAGACCTTCGCCCGCGACGCGCGGGTGCTGATCGACGCCGGGTTCCGGCTGGAGCGGGTCACGCCGGTGGACCAGTTCCTGTGGTCGGCCCATGTCGAACTGGTGGGAATATTCAGGCGATGACGATGAGCGACGATGCGAACGACGAGGACGGCGGCGGTTTCGACGCGGACGACTGGAGCCGGCTGACGCCCTTCGTCGGCGCGGTGGCGACCCTGGACGACGTCCAGGCGCGCCGGGCCGTCTTCGCCCTGGCCGAGACCGACGATCCGCGCCCGATCGTCATGGACCTGCCCCAGCCGGTGATCTGGTGGGACGACGACGGCGAACAGGCGGCCGTGGCGGTTCAGGCCGAGACCCATCTGGGGCCGGACGGCGAGGAGATGGAGATCCTGGGCCTGATCCTGCCGGACGGGGAAGGGGCGGTCGCCCTGATGGAGGACGTCGATCTGGTGGACGACACGGATCCGACCTGGCGCGATCTGGTGACGCGGGCGATCGATCCGTCGGCGGCCGGCGATGACTAGGCCCTGATCGAGGGGCTTACCTCTGTCTGCGAATTGCACTGCAATGAAAAACCAGTGCAACCTGTACAATCGGCCGTTACCGTATTGTTTTTATGACGAAAAATATGACGGCTCAATTGCACTGTGCAAGAGAGTGCAATTTCGGCGGCTATGGTGGTGGAAGCGGCTCATCCTCCGTCGGCGCAATCGCGATGTCAAAGACCAGAGCCGGAACATAACACCGTACGGCAGGGCGCCGGGTTGATTGCCGGTTTTTGAATTGAAGCTGCTGAAAAGACGGCGGATCGTCTTCGAAATTAGGAGGGTTGGCGCTCTCACGCCGACCGCTCCGTCCGCAATGCCCGGCTAGCCGAACAAATCGAGTTGCGGTCGGGCGTCGGCGGGAACGCGGAACTGGGTCTCGTCCAGCGGGCGAAGCGGCGTGTCGAGGCCGTAGCGTTTGACCGCCGCCTTGAAGCGGGCGCCGATCAGTTCGGCGACGGGGCCGGTTCCCTTCATCCGCTGGGACCAATCGGCGTCATAGTCCTTGCCGCCCCGCGTCTGGCGGATCAGCGACATGACCCGCGCGGCCCGGTCCGGGCGGGCGTCGGCCAGCCATTCGCGGAACAGGTCCTTGATTTCCAGAGGCAGGCGGAGGGTGACATACATGGCCCGGGTCGCCCCGGCCTTGGCCGCCGCCTCCAGAACGGACTCCAGTTCGTGGTCGTTCAGGCCGGGAATGACCGGGGCGAAACCGACCCCGACGGGACAGCCGGCGTCGGCGAGCCGGCTGATGGCCTCCAGACGTTTTGCGGGGGTCGAGGCGCGCGGCTCCATCGCTCTCGCCAGGCCCCGGTCCAGGGTGGTGATGGAGACGAAGGCCGAGGCCAGGCCGGCCTGACCCATGGGACCCAGGATGTCGGCGTCCCGCGCGATCAGCACCGACTTGGTGATGATGCTGAACGGATGTCTAAATCGTTGCATGACCTCGAGGATCGACCGCGTCGATTTCAGATCGCGCTCGACCGGCTGATAGGGGTCGGTGTTGCCGCCTATGTGGATGCGCTTGCACCGGTATCGGGGGGCGAGGAAGGCCTGTTCCAGCAGACGCGCGGCCTCGGGCTTGAAGAAGATCCGGCTCTCGAAATCCAGGCCCGGGGATAGGCCCATCCAGGCATGGGACGGACGGGCGTAGCAGTAGATACAGCCATGTTCGCAACCTTTGTATGGGTTGATGGAGCGGTCGAAGCCGATGTCGGGACTGTCGTTCTTGGCGATGATGGTGCGGGCGTGTTCGGGCGTGAGGGTGGTGCGCAGCGGCGCGGCCTCGGCGTCGTCACGCGTCCAGCCGTCGTCGAACTCAACCTGCTGCTCGGGCTCGTAACGGCCTGTGGCATTCGAACGCGCGCCTCTTCCCTTGGCGGTCTGCATGTCGGGCATAGTGGAATGGACGTAAGAACAAAGCAAGAACAATTGTCCGAGCAAGGCCTCTCCACCCGGCGTCGCGCTTGCCCTTGCAGAACACAGGCCTTAGGGCTCCGCGCCTTGATCAATGATTCAGGGAGCGGTCGATGACCCTCGCACTTCTGTTTCCGGGACAGGGCAGCCAGGCCGTCGGCATGGGCGCGCAACTGGCCGACGCCTTCCCCGCCGCCCGCGACGTCTTCGCCGAGGTGGACGAGGCCCTGGGCCAGAAACTGTCGGTGCTGATGCGCGAAGGGCCAGAGGATCAGCTGACCCTGACCGAGAACGCCCAACCCGCCCTGATGGCGGTGTCGATGGCGGCGATCCGGGCGTTGAAGGTCGAGTTCGGTTTCGATGTGACGACGGCGGCCTATGTGGCCGGTCACTCGCTGGGCGAATATTCGGCCCTGGCGGCGGCGGGCGCGATCTCGCTGTCCGACACGGCGCGACTGCTGAAGCTGCGCGGACAGGCGATGCAGCGCGCCGTGCCGGTGGGGCAGGGGGCGATGGCCTCGCTGATCGGTCCCAAGACCGACCTAGCCCTGGCCGAGGCCGCGGCGGCGGCGGGCGCTGAAGTGGGCGTCTGCGTGGTCGCCAATGACAACAACGCCGGCAATATCGTCATCTCCGGCGAGAAGGCGGCTGTGGACCGGGCCATCGAGAAGGCCAAGGAACTGGGCGCGCGGGCCATCCCGCTGAACGTCTCGGCGCCCTTCCACTGCCCGCTGATGCAGCCGGCGGCGGACGAGATGGCGGCGGCCCTGGCGGCGGCGACGATCCTGGCGCCCGCTGTGCCCGTGGTGGCCAATGTGTTGGCGCGGCCCGAGAGCGATCCCGAGGTCATTCGTCGTTTGCTGGTCGAACAGGTGACCGGCCGGGTGCGCTGGCGCGAGAGCATGGAGTGGATGGCGACTGAAGGTGGGGCGACCCGCTTCGTCGAGATCGGCTCGGGCAAGGTCCTGACCGGCATGGCCAAGCGGATCGCGCCGGAGGCCGAGAGCCTGCCGCTGAATACGCCGGAAGAACTGGAAGCCTTCGCGAAGAGCCTTTGATCCTTCTCCCCTTGCGGGAGAAGGTGGCGCGCGAAGCGTGACGGATGAGGGGTTTCGCCGGTGGAGCCGGATGACCCTATAACCATTAACCGGAGGGGTCCGCATGACCCCTCATCCGGCCCTACGGGCCACCTTCTCCCGCAAGGGGAGAAGGATAGGAGAGGGAACAGATGTTCAATCTTGCAGGCAAGACCGCGCTGGTGACCGGCGCGACGGGCGGGATCGGCGGGGCGGTGGCGCGGGCGCTGCACGCCCAAGGCGCGACCGTGGTGCTGTCGGGCACGCGCGAGGCGGTGCTGGCGGATCTGGCCAAGGAACTGGGGGAGCGGGCGTATTTCGCCACGGCGAACCTGTCGGACCCCGAGTCGGTCGATAATCTGGTCGCTGCGGCCGAGGCGGCGGCGGGGGCGCCGCTGGATATTCTGGTGGCCAACGCGGGCATCACCAAGGACGGCCTGCTGATGCGGATGAAGGACGAGGACTTCCAGTCCGTCCTGACCGTCAATCTGGAAAGCTATTTCCGCCTGACCCGCGCGGCGGTGAAGGGGATGATGAAGCGGCGTTCGGGGCGAATCATCGGCGTGACCTCGGTCGTGGGCGTGACCGGCAACCCCGGTCAGACCAATTATTCGGCGTCCAAGGCGGGGATGATCGGCTTTTCCAAGTCGCTGGCGCAGGAGGTCGGGTCGCGCGGGATCACGGTCAACTGTATCGCGCCGGGCTTCATCGCCTCGCCGATGACTGATGTGCTGAACGACCAGCAGCGCGAGGCGATTCTGGGTCGGATTCCGGCCGGTCGGCTGGGCACGGGCGACGAGATCGCCGCCGCCGCCGTCTATCTTTCGTCGAACGAAGCCGCCTATGTGACGGGCCAGACCCTGCATGTGAACGGCGGCATGGCGATGATCTGATCGCGATCACGACACGCAACAGACTATTTCCCGCCCGAAAGCCTGTGCTAAAGGGCAGGAACGCATCGGCGTTTCAGGCTTTCGGGCTTGCATCGCCGCCGCTGCCGTGAGACGGCGATTTTTGAAGCTACCCCCGCCTCTACGGCGATTTTAAACAGGCAGAGAGACACTCATGTCCGACACCCTCGAGCGCGTTCGCAAGATCGTCATCGACCACCTGGACGCCGATCCGGACAAGGTCACGGAAAAGGCCAGCTTCATCGACGACCTGGGCGCCGACTCGCTCGACAACGTCGAGCTGGTGATGGCCTTCGAAGAAGAATTCGACATCGAGATCCCGGATGACGCCGCCGAGCACATCCAGACGGTCGGCGATGCGGTCAAGTTCATCGACGAAAAGTCGGCGGGCTGATTTCAGCCCCGGCTGGCAGCCGAACAGGCTGACGGTTCATAGGGCCGCCCGGCGCTCCTAGCGGAGACGCCCGGCGGCCTTTACTGTTTCTGACCCCCGCGAATCCCCATGTGATTCCTTGGGATCGGACTGGAGTTGAAGGAGCACGCACCATGCGCCGCGTCGTCGTTACGGGCATCGGTCTGCTGACCCCCCTTGGCTGGGGTGTCGAGAAGAGCTGGAAAGGCATCGTCGACGGGCGGTCGGGCATCGGTCCGATCACCTCGTTCGACACCGAGGGCTATGGCTGCACCATCGCCGGCGAAGTGCCGAGCGTGGACGGGCGCGGCGGCGGCGGCGAGGGCGACTTCGACCCCGAAAAGATCATGTCCGTCAAGGACAGGAAGCGCGTCGACGACTTCATCCTGTACGCCATAGCGGCGGCGGACGAGGCCCTGCACGACGCCAACTGGAAGCCCGAGACCGACGAGGACAAGGAACGGACCGGGGTCATGGTCGGCTCCGGCATCGGCGGCCTGGGTCCCATAGCCGAGACGGCCATCGTGCTGAAGGAACAGGGCGTGCGCCGCGTCAGCCCCTTCTTCATCCCCAGTGCCCTGATCAATCTGGCCGGCGGCCAGATATCGATCCGTCACGGGCTGAAGGGACCGAACCATGCGGCGGTCACGGCCTGCGCCACCGGCGCCCACGCCATCGGCGACGCGGCGCGGATGATTGCGCTGGACGACGCCGACGTGATGGTGGCGGGCGGGGCCGAAAGCTCGGTCGTGCCGATCGGCATCGCCGGCTTCCTGGCCTGCAAGGCCCTGTGCACCGCCTATAACGACACGCCCGAGAAGGCGTCGCGTCCCTATGACAAGGGCCATGCCGGCTTCATCATGGGCGAGGGCGCCGGCATCCTGGTGCTGGAAGAATACGAACACGCCAAGGCGCGCGGGGCCAAGATCTACGCCGAGGTCGTCGGCTATGGCATGAGCGGCGACGCCCATCATATCACCGCCCCGTCCGAGGACGGCGAGGGCGGGCTGCGGGCCATGAAGATGGCGCTGAAGCGCGCGGGCATGCAGCCGTCGGATCTCGACTACGTCAACGCCCACGGCACCTCGACCATGGCGGACTGGATCGAGTTGAAGGCTATCGAACGGCTGGCCGGCGATCATGCGAAGAACCTGTCGGTGAGTTCGACCAAGTCGATGACCGGCCACCTGCTGGGCGCGGCGGGGGCCATTGAGGCGGCCTTCTGTGTTCTGGCGATCCGGGATCAGGTGGCGCCGCCGACGATCAATCTGGAAGACCCGGAAATGGAAACGCCGATCGACCTAGTCCCGAACAAGGCCAAGCCGATGAAGATCGATGTCGCCATGTCCAACAGTTTCGGCTTCGGAGGCACCAACGCCTCGGTGATCTTCAAGAAGGTCGACTGACATGTTCGGACGGGGGCGGGGGAAGAGCGTGCAGGGGCGGTCGGGTCTGACGGTGACCTTGCTGACCGCCTCGGCGACCTTCAGCCTGTTCCTGATCGCCGCCCTGGCCATCGTCTGGGGCGTCTATTACGGCCCCGGACCCGGCGCGCGCCAGGGCGACAAGACCGTGGTGACCCTGGCCAGCGGGTCGGGCGTCTCTGCCATCGCCGCCCAGCTGAAGGCCGCAGGGGTGATCCGTTCGACCGATCTGTTCAAGGCGGCCGCGACCTTCACCGGCGCCGATCGTAGGCTGAGGGCCGGCGAATACGAGGTGCCGTCCGGCGCGTCGCTGGGCGGGGTGCTGAAGCTGTTGGTCGAGGGCCGGGTGGTGCGCCATTTCGTGACCCTGCCGGAAGGCTGGTCGTCGGCCCAGGCGGTCGACATCCTGATGAAGGAGCCGGTGCTGACCGGCGCGGTCGAGACGACGCCCGAGGAAGGCAGTCTGTGGCCGGACACCTATGAAGTATCGCGCGGCGACACCCGCCAGTCGGTGATCGACCGCATGCAGCGGGCCGCCGACGAGAATCTGCGCCTGCTGTGGACCCAGCGTGGGCCGGGAACCGTCGTGCGCAATCCTGAGGAGGCCGTGATCCTGGCTTCGATCGTCGAGAAGGAAACCGGGCTGGCGGCCGAACGTCCGCGCGTGGCGGCGGTCTTTTCCAACCGGCTGCGTCAGGGGATGCGGCTGGAGAGCGATCCGACCATCGTTTACGGCCTGACCCAGGGACGTCCGTTGGGGCGGGGCATTCGGCGCTCGGAACTGCAGCGCCAGACGCCCTGGAACACCTATCAGATCGACGGCCTGCCGCCGACGCCCATCGCCAATCCAGGCAAGGAGGCGCTGCAGGCGGTGCTGAATCCGCCGGCGGACCGGGCGATCTTCTTCGTCGCGGACGGGACGGGCGGACACGCCTTCGCCGCCACCTATGACGAGCATCTGCAGAACGTGGCGCGCTGGCGTCAGATCGAGCGCCAGAAGGCCGGGCTGCCGCCGGAAGCGCCGGTCCCGCTGGCGCCGGGCGCCAGCGCCGCCCCCATGACGACCCCGACCGACCAGACCGCCGCCGCTCCCGAGGGACAGGCGACGATCACTCTTCCGGCCGGTGCGACGCAGGCCCAGAGATGAGCGCTCTTTCAGGCATGACCGGCTTCGGCCGGGCGGACGGCGCCGGTGAGGGCTGGACCTGGTCCGTCGAGGCGCGGTCGGTCAATGGACGCAATCTGGAAATCCGGTTCCGGGGGCCGAACGGCTTCGACGCCCTGGAGCGCTCGACCAAGACGGCGGGGCAGGCGCGGTTCGCTCGCGGTCAGATCAGCGTCGGCGTCCAGGCCAAACGGGACGCGGCGGGCGAGGCGGCGGTCACGATCAACGCCCCCGTCCTGGCCCGCTATCTGACCCTGGCCAACGAACTGGCCGAGGATGGAGCCACGCCCCCGTCCGCCGACGGTCTGCTGGCTCTGCGCGGCGTGATCGAGGCGCCCGAGGAGGTGGACGATCCCGAGGCCCGTGCGGCGCTTGAGGCGGCCATGCTCGGGACGGTCGAGCGGGCGCTGGACGCGCTGAAGGTCTCGCGTCTGAACGAAGGCGCGCAGCTGACGCCGGTGATCGAGGATTTCATCGCCCGGATCGAGGCGCTGGTCGCCCAGGCCGAAAGCGAGGCCGCCGCCCAGGTCGAGGCCATCCGCGATCGTTTCACGCGCCGGATCACCGAACTGGCGCCCGATGCGCCGGGTCTGGAAGACCGCATCTTCCTGGAAGCCGCGGCGCTGGCGACCAAGGCGGACGTGCGCGAGGAGCTGGATCGGCTCGCGGCTCATGTGTCCTCGGCCCGCCAGTTGGTCGTTTCCGCGCCTGCCGGACGAAAACTTGACTTCCTGCTGCAGGAATTCATGCGGGAAGCCAACACCCTGTGCTCGAAATCGGCTACGACCGCGCTCACCGGAATCGGCCTGGAGCTCAAGGCCGTCATCGAACAGTTGCGTGAGCAGGTCCAGAATGTCGAATGAACGCACGCCCCGCCGGGGCGTCCTCCTGATCGTCGCCAGCCCTTCGGGCGCCGGCAAGACGTCGCTGTGTCGCCGGCTGATGGCCGATCACGGCGGACTGGAGCTGTCCGTCTCCATGACGACGCGCGGCATTCGGCCGGGCGAGGTCGACGGGCGGGACTATAATTTCGTCGATCGCGATCGTTTCCAGCGACTGGTCGAGGCCGACGCCTTCCTCGAATGGGCCGATGTGCACGGCAATCTGTACGGCAGTCCGCGCGGCCCGGTGGATCGCGCCCTGGCCGAGGGCCGGGACGTCCTGTTCGACATCGACTGGCAGGGCGCCCGCGACGTGGCCGAGAAATGCCCGGAAGACGCGGTGCGCGTCTTCATCCTGCCGCCCAGTCTGGAAGAACTGCGCCGCCGACTGGTGACCCGGTCGCAGGATTCCGACGACGTCATCGAACGCCGCGTGTCCAACGCCAAGGGCGAGATCGAACACTGCGACGCCTTCGATTATGTGATCGTCAACGAGGATTTCGACCGGTCCTACGCCGAACTGGCCCACATCTATCATGCGGAACGATCACGCCGATTCCGCAACCTGTGGGTGGGAGATTACAAGGCCGCCCTGCTGCGGGAACCTGTGTGATAGAGCAACGACACCGCGACCGGCGGGGGTATCCTAATCGCGATGTCGTCTTCGGCCCTACGCAACTAACCGGTTTATAGCGCGGTGCAGATTCCAGAGGGTAAATTTCAACCTATGGATGATTGCTTAGGGGATGGTCCGTGTCGTCGCTCAGAGCGGCGGCTGGGCCGCGAACCAGGGTTTGAGTCGCGTCAAAGCCTCCTCGATTTCGGGCGTGGACAAGGCGAAGCTTAGCCGGATAAAGCGTCCGCCATCCACCGGGTCGAAATCGACGCCCGGAGCCGTCGCCACGCCGGTGTCGCGCAAGAGTTGTTCGCAGAAGGCCGCGCTGTCTTCGGTCAGGTGTCCGATATCGGCCCATATGTAAAAGGCGCCGTCAGGCGGCGCGATCTTTCTCAGACCCATGGCGGGCAGGGCTTCCAGCATCAGCTGTCGATTGCGGCGGTAGGTGTCGATATGGGCTTCCAGCTCGTCCACGGCGTCCATCGCCACCAGTCCGGCGTGCTGGCTGAGACTGGGCGGGGTCAGGAACATGTTGCCGATATAGGCGCGGGCGGCGTCGATCCGGGTCTGTGGCACCAGCAGCCAGCCCAGGCGCCAGCCGGCCATGCTCCAGTATTTGGAGAAGCTGTTGATCACCATGGCGTCGGGCGCGAACTGCAGCATGGACGGCGTGGGGCCGACATAGGACAGGCCGTGATAGATCTCGTCCGAGACGATGGCGATGTCGCGGGCGCGGCAGACCTGGGCGATGGCGCCCAGTTCGGCCTCCGGGATAATCGTGCCGGTCGGGTTGGCGGGGCTGGCGATGATGAGGCCGGCCGGAGCGGGATCCAGCGCCTGGATCTGGTCGGCAGTCAGCTGGAACCGGGTTTCCGGACCGCAGGCGATCTCGACCGGCTCCAGATGCAGGGCGCGCAGGGTGTTGCGATAGGCGACATAGCCAGGCCGGGCCAGGGCGATGCGGTCGCCAGGCTTGAACCGCGTGCTGAGCGCCAGAACCAGGGCCGGCGAGGCGCCGCAGGTCAGCAGGATACGGTCTGGATCGACCGTGACGCCGTAGCGGTCGTCATACAGGCGGGCGATGCGGGCGCGCAGGTCGGGGCTTTCCCAATAGCCCATGCCGTCCTGATCCAGCACCTGATGGGCGCGGGCGATGGCGGCGGCGGGCGCGCCGGTCGAGGGCTGACCGAACTCCATATGGATGATCGACCGGCCTTCGGATTTCAGCCGGTGCGCCAGGCGGCTGACGGTGATGGCGCGGAAGGGTTCGACGGTCATGCCTGAGCCTTGGGGAGCGCATCCGCCAGACGAAGGAAGCCCGCGACGTCGATGGTCTCGGCGCGGGCGTCGGGTTCGATGCCGGCGGCCTCGCACAGGGTCGCGCCGCCCAGCTGCTTCAGGCTGGAGCGCAGCATCTTGCGGCGTTGGCCGAAGGCGGCGGCGGTGACGCGTTCCAGCTTCTTCAGACGCTCGGGCGACGGGCGCTCGTCCAGTGGGATCAGGTGCACCACGGCGGAGGCCACCTTGGGCGGCGGGGTGAAGGCGGCGGCGGGCAGGTGCATGACGATGCGGGCGGTGCAGACGGCCTGGGAGATGACCGCCAGACGGCCGTAGGCGTCCTCGCCCGGGCCTGCGGCGACCCGTTCGGCGACTTCCTTCTGGAACATCAGGGTCAGGCTGTAGGGCAGCCACGGGCCGGTCAGCCATTTGATCAGAAGGGCGGTGCCGACGTTGTAGGGCAGGTTGGAGACCAGGTGGGCGGGGCCCGAGACCAGATCCGCCTCCTTCACCTTCAGGGCGTCGGCCTCGACGATGGTCAGGCGACCGGCGCCGTCGTCCAGTTCGGCCAGCAGGGGGATGAAGCGCGGATCCTTTTCGACCAGGACCACGGGCCCGGCGTCGGATTCCAGCAGGGCGCGGGTCAGGCCGCCGGGGCCGGGGCCAACCTCGATCACGGCGCGGCCGTCGAAGGGGCCGGCGAGGCGCACGATCTTGCGCGTTACATTGAGGTCCAGCAGGAAATGCTGGCCGAAGCTCTTCTTGGCCGAAAGGCCGTGGGCGTCGAGCGTTTCGCGGAGGGAGGGAAGGTCGGTCACACGCCCTGTTAGCGCGCGGCGCGAGCCTCCGCCATCTCAGAAGCCAGACGAACGGCGGCGATCAGGCTGTCGGGACGCGCGATCCCTTGACCGGCGATGTCGAAACCGGTGCCGTGGTCGGGAGAGGTGCGGATGACGGGCAGGCCCAGGGAGACATTGACCCCGCCCCAGAAGTCCAGGGTCTTGACCGGGATCAGGGCCTGGTCGTGATACATGCAGATGGCGGCGTCATAGGTCGCCCGCGCCTCGTCATGGAACAGGGTGTCGGCGGGTTTGGGGTCGGTGATGTCGATCCCCTCGGCCCGCAGACGTTCCGCGACCGGGCGCAAAATTTCGATCTCCTGACGGCCCAGGGCGCCGCCTTCGCCCGCATGCGGGTTCAGGGCGGCCATGGCCAGGCGCGGGCGGGCGATGGCGAAGTCGCGTTTCAGGCTTTCGTGAACCACCCGCGCGGTCCGGGCGACATCGTCCGCCGTGATCAGGCCCGCGACCTGGTCCAGGGCGACATGGATCGTCACCAGACAGGCGCGCAGGTCGCGCGCCGTCAGCATCATCACCGGACCCCGCGTGCCGACATAGGGAGCGTCGGCGGTCAGTTCGGCGATGAATTCGGTGTGGCCCGGAAAGCGGAAGCCCGATTCATACATCGGGGCCTTGGCGATCGGGGCGGTGACGACCCCCGACGCCTCGCCGGACAGGGCGAAACCGACGGCCTCCTCGATGCCGTCAGCGACGGCGACGGCGTTGGCGGGATCGGGCCGTCCGACGACCACCCGGGCCGGCAGGGGGCGATGGATGACGGGCAGGGCGCGTACGAAAACGTCGGCGGCGTCAGCCGGGGTTGCGACCTCGACCACGGACACGCTTTGGGCGCGCAGCAGGCCGGCGTCGCCGATGACGGCGAACGGGTGGGGTTCGCCGCGCAGCGCGGTCCAGGCGGCGGCCACGATCTCCGGCCCGACGCCGGCGGGTTCGCCCAGCGTCAGGACCAGAGGCCGGGTCATTTGAACTCGATCAGGGCGTCGTTGCGGAGGTCGCGCAGGTAGCGACGTTCCAGCACGGCGAGGTTCTGCGAGCGCAGGCGATTCTCGACCTGTTGGCGGTTCGGCGCCTCGGGACCGCCGACGCGACGGCCGCAGACGGCGACCAGGTGCAGGCCCAGGGGGGTGCGGATCGGCGTCGAGACCGAACCGATCTGTCCGGTGCGAGCGAACTGTTGGAACTGGGGCGCCAGATTGGCGACGTCGGATTCGCCGAGGTCGGCGCCGATCACGCCCTGGGTCGCGCGAGCCTGGGACAGGATGTTGTCGCAGTTCAGACCCTGGCTCAGGCCTTCCAGAGTGCGGGTGGCGGCGGCGATATCGGCCTCTGACGCCGTTTCCGGCAGTTCGACCATCACCTGTTTCAGCGACACGAGACTGGTCGCCGCGCCGTCGCGCTTGTCACGCATGTAGATGATGTAGACGCCGCCATCGACGGGAACGGGGTTGGACAACTGACCCGGCTGGAGCTGGTCGAAGATGGCCTGCAAGGCGGGCTGGACCGTGCCCTTGACCACCCAGCCGGCGTCGCCGGGGACGCGGGCCGAGGCCGAAGGGGCTGAGGAAAACTGCTGGGCCACGGCCTGGAAGGGGGCGCCCTGGATGATCTGTTGCACCAGTTGACGGGCGCCGTTCATGGCGGCCTCCTGGCCGCCGACGCGGGCGGCCTCGATGTAGATCTCACCGATCAGATACTGGGGCTGAGCCGCGGCCTCGTTGAGGCGACGGACTTCCTGGTCGACCTGTAGGGTGCTGGGCCGCGAGCGGCTGCCGAAGCGGCCGGGAACCAGCTGTTGCCAGGCGATCTCGGTGCGCAGGTTCTCGCGGAAGGCGTTGGGCTGGATGCCGCCCTGCTGGAGGAACTCCATATAGGCGGCCGGCGTCACGCCGGCCTGACGCGCCATCTGGGCGATCTCTTCGTCGATTTCCTGGTCGCTGATCCTGAGCGACTCGAATTTGGCGATCTCGGCGGCCTTCAGACGTTCTTCGATCAGACGGTTCAGCGCCGCCTGCTGGATGGCCGGCAGGTTCTGCTCGGTGGGCTGGACCTGGGACGAGGCGATCAGCATCAGCATCTGCTGACGCAGGTCGAAGCCGGTGATGATCTTGTCATTCACCGTGGCGACGATGCCGTCAGCCATCTCGAACTGGGGCGCGGGACGCGCCGCGGAAGGGCCGTCGCCCGCGGCGGGATTGGGCGCGCCGGCGACGGTCGTCTGAGGGGCGGCCGGAGCGGGCGCCGTCTGACCATAGGCCGAACCGGCGAGGAAGACCGCCGCGAGTGCGGCCCCCGTCGAAAAACGCATCAAACCCATTGGTCGTCCTGATTTCTCACAGCGGTCCATCTGCCGGGCCGGCAGCGGTCGCGCCCCCTAAGCGTCATGCTCAACGCATCTCGCCCTGTCCATAACCTGAACCTCCGAAAGTGGCGAGGTTTAGGCGCACATAGACGCCGTCCGAGGGACCGCTGGCCCGAACGCGCGTATTGTCGCGGCGATAGCCGACTTCGACCCGCAAGCAGTCGTCGTCGAACAGCAGGCCGACTTCCTGGCGTGTGATGACGTCGCGTTCCAGGTCGGCGATGCCCGACACGGAGACGCCCCAGTCGCCATAGACGAACTGCTGCCCCGACAGCTGCACGAACTCGTAGTTCCGGTTCTGGTCGCCCTCCAGCGGGTTCGACCGGTCCACGATGTAGCTGACGCTGGCCAGGTTGCGACGTCCCCAGCGTCCGTCGACCGCAGCCTCGGCGCGACGCACGTCGCCGGAACCATCCACCGTGGCGTGGACCCAGCTGCGAATCCGGTCCGAGGGGGAGAAACTGCCCTGAACCACCCAGTCCGAAGCGGAGGAGGCCAGGCCGGTCGGATCGTACAACTGGCCCGTCGTGCTGTCCGGGATGGTGGTGCGGAAGGCGTCCTCGTCGTCGGCGCGATAGCTGCGACCGACGAACAGGCTGGCGCTGCGGCCCTCGGACCAGCGAATCGTCGCCCGACCGCCCGCCGTCACCCGCGCCCCGCCCTCGACCAGGTCGTAGCCGGAGAAGCGGTCCATACGGAACAGCGACGACTCGTCCAGTTCGATGGCCTGGGAATCCTCGTTGGGAATTCGGGGATCGATGTCCGCCTTGTTGGAGATCGAGAGCTGAACCACCGGCTCCAGGATGAGGTCCGCGCGCTGGGTGCGTTTGATCAGCGGATAGCTGAGATCGACGCCGCCGCTGGCCCGTGTCCGGCTCAGGGTCTCGTCGCTCTCGACCCCCATCATCGGCGGCAGGTCGGACAGGGAATACAGATCGACCCGGGTGTCGACGAAGGGCTCGATCCGCAGGCCGTTCGGGGTGATGAAGACTCGGCGCCATTCGACCTGGCCCGTGATCCGGCGGCTGTCCACGCCGGAAAGTCCGGTCGTCACCTCAGGCACTATGTCGGGGTTCAGGATCGGGGCGCCGATGAAGCTGTCGCGATACAGCGAGACCGCCGAGCCCTTCACGCGCAACCGTCCGCCAAAGACGGAACCGGCCGGCTCCCAGCGCGCGTCGATCAGCGGCGCGACCAGGGGCAGGGTGTCGTCGTCCTCGAACACCTTGAAACCGTCCGCATCGCGGAAATCCGTATCCGCGAAGTCGTTGTCCAGCCGCAGGCTCTGGATCGAGAAGGCCGCGACCGAGACATAGGAACGATCAGTCTGGCGCTCGGCGTAGATCTGGCTGATCAGCCGGCGACGGTCGCCGTAGTAAAGGCCGTTGTCCTGATAGGGATCGCGCACGTCATAGCGGTCGAACAGGGTCTTGTCCGAGGTGCGTTCCGCCGTGAAGCCGAACCGCCAGGGGCCGTCGGGATCGAACTCGCCGTGGGACAACAGATAGCTGCGGTGTTCCTTGTCGCCGTATCGGACGTTGCTTTCGTAATCGCCGTCGCCGTCCAGATCGAAATCGCCGAAATTGCGCTCGTAGGTGTAGCCGCCGCGCGCGATGATCGACCCGTTGGCGAAGCGCCGACGCCATTGCAGGTTCAGGAGCGGGGCGACCTCGGAATTGATCTGCGGACTGATCAGCCAGTCTTCCGACGGCGAGACGACGTGTAGATAGGGAAGCTCGACCGAAACGCCGCGTCCCTCGTCATAGTTGATGATCGGCACCAGCAGGCCGGACGCCCGTTCGACCGTGGGATCGGGGTGGGCGAAGATCGGCGTATAGAAGATCGGAAACCCGCCGATCCTGAAGACGGCGTTGCGATAGATGACGGCGTGCAGGGCTTCGTCCTGCACGACCTTTTCCGCCTGGATCGAGATGCTGGGCGTCTTGGGCCCATTGGCGTCACAGATCGGACAGGGGGTGAAGATCGCGTAGTTCAGTTCGTTGACGTTCTGACTGCGTCGCACCGCCGTCGCCGCCATCAGGCTGGCGCCGTTCTCGAAACGGGTGGCGAAATCGACGGCGATGGCCGCCTTCATCTCGCGGTCCGTTTCCAGATGACTGGCGTAGACGACCGTGCCGTCCGACGAAATCGCCTCGACCTGGCCGCTGACCGTGGCGGCGCCGTTGGACAGATCATAGGCCAGGTTGTCGCCGCGCAGGACATTGCCGTCGGCGCGCAGATAGACCCTGTCGCCGCCGTTGCTGTCCGCCGTGATCACGTCGCCGGTGCGTGTCGCGCTGCCGGCGTCGACATAGACGGCGCCCTTGGACAGCCCGTCCGAGACGGGCGGCGTGGCGGAGGGAGCGGACTGTGGTTCAGCCTGGGCCAGGGCCTCGCCGGCGAAAGGGACGCAGACGAAAAGGGCCGCGCCGGCCAGAAGCCGCGCCCGGAAGGCCTTGGAACGCCGATCGCGATCACCCTGCATGAACCATCCGTCTGTCTTGAGCGAGCGTTCGCTTAGCCGTCTTCGGTATAGAACAGCAAGGTGAAGGCGGCGAGCGCCGTCAATATCGGCGGCAGCCAGGCCGAGACGAAGGGCGGGACGACCTCGGCCGAGCCCATGGCGGCCGAGAACTGGTTCAGGAAGAAGAAGGCGAAGCCCAGCACCACGGCAGCGACGCTCATCTTCGCCAGATCGCCCAGCCGCATCAGGCGCAACGAGAAGGCGGCGGCCAGAATCGACATGGCCGCGAAGACCAGAGGGGTGACCAAAAGCTGCTGGAATCGAAGCCGGTAGGCGGTGGAGGCGAAGCCGGCGTTCTCGATGCGCTGAATCTGATTCGGCAGCGACCAGAAAGGCGTCGATTGGGGACGGGCGAAGCGTTCGAACGCCTCTTCGTCGGCCAGGCTGGAGAGCAGGTCGAGGCTGGAATAGGTGACGGCGCGCTGACCGACGCTGGCCCCGACGGCGTCGGTCAGGCGCCAGCGGCCAGCGCTGAGCGCCGCGGACCGGGCGTCGATCCGCTCCGAGAAGTCCCGACTGCCCGCCGCATCGGTCGTGTAGATGAAGAAGGTCACGTCCAGCAGACGCGCATTGGCGCGATCCTGGCGGCCGGCGCGGATGATCATCTGTCTTTGATCGTCGCCCTCGCGAAGCCAGATGGCGCGGTCGCTCCCGGCGCCGGGCGCGGAACCGGAGATGCGCGCGCGTTCGCGCTGCCACAGGCCGTCTCCGGCCGAGGCCAGAGGGCCCAGAACGGTCACGGTCAGCACGCCCAGGACAAAGGCCATTCCGGCGGCGGGCAGAACGAACCGCCAGGCCGACACCCCCGCCGCGCGCATGGCGATGAGCTCGCTGCGCCGGTTCAGGCCGATATAGGCCGCGAGCGTACCGAACAGAAAGACGAAGGGCAGGAGCTGCACGATCACGGACGGCGACTTCAAGGCCACCAGCCCCATTATGCGCAGGGCCGACAGATCCTGGTCCGATCCGACGCCGCGAGACACCTCGACGAAGTCGATCAGCATCACCAGGGCCGCAATGACAGCCAGAGCCACGCCGAGGGAGCGAAGCTGCTGGATCAGCACATAGGTTTCGATGCGGCCCAACCGAGGCAGGCCCAGTCGAGACAGGTCCAGGCGAGGTAGGCGCGGGGAGGACGGGGCGCGGCGGGAGGTCACGGACATGTCTACGCGATCCTTGCAGGGATCTGCAGCCGGCCGACGATCGGCCAATGGCGCGCCCGCCTTGGCTTCAGGGCGCTGAACAGCAGCCGCATGGCCAGGGCGACCGCGATCAGGGGCGCCAGATACTGCAGGATATTCATCCAGGGATTCCAGGCGCTGGCGGCGACCAGGCCGTAGCCTGTCACCCGCACCAGCAGGAAGACGCCCGCCGCCTTGGCGATGCGCAGCGAATAGCCGGTTCGGCTGAAGGCGCCGCCCATGATCGCCGCCAGAGCCAGGGCCATGGCGACAAGTGCGTAGAGCGGAGCCGAGATGCGGGCGTGGGCCTCGGCCAATAGTTCATTTCGAGAGCCTGCGGTCTCCAAAACGCGCGGTGAAGGATTGAGCAGCTGGCGCAGATAGAGGTCGGCGGGCTTGTAGCGAACCTGTTCCGTCACATTGGCGAACTGGCCGAGCGGAAAGTCGTAGCGGTCGAAGGACAGGGTCTCCAGCACGCCGCGAGACGAGTATTTCTGCCAGGAGCCGTCGATCATGGTCAGGACGGGTTCGTTCGCCGCGTCGCGACCGAAACGGGCCTCGGCGGCGCTCCAGTTCTGAGTGGATTTACCGTCCTCGAGATACACGAACAGATTTTTCAGCAGTCCGTTCTGCTCGATCTGCTGGACATAGACGGTGAGGCCGTCCGGCCCCTGGACGAACTGGCCTTCTTCGACCAGCAGGGCGGCGAGGTCGGTGCGGATGGCGAAGGCCTGGTTTCGCGCCTCGCGCTGGCCCCAGGGCTGGGCGAACAGGGTCATGATCAGGTTCAGGATCAAGACCAGGAAGGTCAGCCGGGCAAGGGGGGAAATCACCTGCCAGCGGGTCATGCCTCCGGCGAAGGCGGCGGTCAGTTCCTGTTCGCGCTGCATCCGGGTGAGAGCGATCAAGGCCCCCACGAACAGGCCGATGGGCAGGATGACCGCCAGAAGCTGGGGCAGGGCGAGCAGGGTCAATTTGACCATGACCCACACGCTCTGGCCACGCTCGACGATGACTTCCAGTTGATCGAGGCTCTGGCTCAGAATCCCGATTCCCGCCAGGGAGCCGCAGGCCGCGACGACAGGCAGCGAGATCTGGCGGAAAAGATATTTTTGAATCAGGGTCATGGGCGGGTCGAGTTCGCCCGGTTGCAGGCGGCGGTAATGAGGCGCATCTAGTAGCACATGGGGGCGCGTCGGCGACAAGCAGACGCGCCGTTGTCATTTCTTTCCTTGTAGACGCCGGGTGGGGCCTGGCTGGAGTCGTTGTATGAAGATCGAGTTCGTCGCCGCCGTAGACGCCGCCGAAATCCTCGCCGTGCCTGTTCATGAAGAGCGTGTCTTTGCGGGCCTGGGGTCCGATCTGGACGCCAAGGCGGGCGGCGCCCTGACCAAGGCGATGGCCAGGAGCCGGTTTACGGGCAAGGCCGGTCAGACGCTGAGCCTCGCCGCACAATCGGGCGTGAACGCCGATGCAGTGCTGCTGGTCGGCGCCGGAGCGTCGGACAAGATCGACGATCTGGCGATCGAGGCCTTCGGTGGAAACGCCTATGCGGCCGTGAAACTGTCGGGCGCGGAAACCCTGACCATCGACGCCTCGCACCTGACGCCGGAACAGGCCGCGCGCGCCGGGTTCGCCGCGCGCCTGGCCGCCTATCGTTTCGACAAGTACCGGACCACCCAGAAGGCGGACAAGATCCCGTCGATCACCACGATCCGCGTCGTGACGTCGGACCTGCGCGCCGCGGACGCCGCGCTGGAGCCGCTGTCGGCCGTGGCGGACGGCGTCATCTTCGCCCGCGACCTCGTGTCCGAGCCCGCCAACGTCCTGTACCCGGCCGAGTTCGCCAAGCGCGTGAAGGCGCTGGAGAGCCTGGGACTGGAAGTCGAGATCCTCGGCGAGGCCGAGATGGAGAAGCTGGGCATGCGCACGCTTCTAGGCGTGGGCCAGGGCAGCCGCCGCGAAAGCCAGCTGGCCGTGATCCAGTGGAAGGGCGGCGAGGCGGGCGGTCAGCCGATCGCCTTCGTCGGCAAGGGCGTCTGCTTCGACACCGGCGGCATCTCGATCAAGCCGGCCGAGGGCATGGAAGACATGAAGTGGGACATGGGCGGCGCGGCCGCCGTGGCCGGGACCATGATGGCGCTGGCCGGTCGCAAGGCCAAGGTCAACGCAATCGGCGTGCTGGGCCTGGTCGAAAACATGCCTGACGGCGACGCCCAGCGTCCGGGCGACGTGGTTGTGTCGATGTCGGGCCAGACGGTCGAGGTCATCAACACCGACGCCGAGGGACGCCTCGTTCTGGCCGACGCCCTCTGGTACACGCAGGAGCGGTTCAAGCCGAAATTCATGATCGACCTGGCCACCCTGACGGGCGCCATGATCGTGGCCCTGGGCCTGGACTACGCCGGCGTCTTCTCCAACTCGGACGCGGTCGCCGATCCGATCCTGGCGGCCTCGAAGAAGGTGGGCGAGAATTTCTGGCGCATGCCGATCCCGGACATCTACGAACAGCATATCGATTCGAAGATCGCCGACGTGAAGAACACCGGCAACGGCCGCGCCGGCGGCTCGATCACCGCCGCCCTGTTCCTGCAGCGGTTCACCAACGGCGTGCCGTGGGCGCACCTGGACATCGCCCCCACCGCCTGGGCCAACAAGAGCCCCAGCCCCACCGTGCCGGAAGGCGGCGTCGGCTTCGCCGTGCGCACGCTGGATCGCATGGTGGCCGACAGCTACGAAGCCTGAGTCCGGGGTAGGGCCGGGTGAGCGACAAGCCCGAAATCTGGTTCTACCACCTGGAACGGTCCACTCTGGATCAGGTCCTGCCGACCCTGCTCGAGAAGACGCTCGAGCGGGGCTGGCGCGCCCTGATCAAGTCTTCGCATGCGCATCGGCTGGACGATGTCGATGAACGGCTGTGGAGCTTTCGGGACGATAGCTTTCTACCCCACGGTCGGGCGGATCAGCCCCATGCGGATCGCCAGCCTGTGCTGCTGAGCGAATCGGGAGAGAACCTGAACGGCGCTCAGGCGCTGTTCATCGTCGACGACGCAGAACTGGGCGGGACGGAAGGGTTCGAACGATGTTTCATCATTTTCGACGGCCAGGACGAACCGGCGCTTCAGAATGCGCGGGGTCGGTGGAAGGCGCTGAAGGAACAGGGCGCGAACCTGGCCTACTGGCGTCAGACGGACGAAGGGCGCTGGGAAAAGGCGGCCTGATCGCTTTCGCCCTGCTGGCCGGGTGTTCGACGCCTGTCCCCGACCAGGCCGCGCCGCGCACCGTCGAACGCGCCCAGCTGAATCCGCCGATCGGCAGCCGCATGCCGTCCGCCCAGACGACCGACGTCTGCAAGGCCGGTGAACTTCAATATCTGGTCGGCAGGCCTCGGACGGAGATCCCGGTGCCTGTGGACGTGGTCAATCGTCGCGTGACCTGCACCACCTGCCCTGTGACCGAGGAATTCTCGGCCTACAGGCTGAACATCTTCTACAATGCCGATAGCGGCGTCATCGAACAGGTCCGCTGCGGCTGAGCGGCGACCGACAAGGAGAGACGACCATGAAGACCGCATTCATCCTGACGTCCCTGATGGCCGCCGGCCTGGCGCTGTCGGCCTGCGCCCCGACGGAGACGCCCGGCACGGGCCCGATGCCGGGCGGCGACGCCGCCTTCAAGGCCTGCAAGGTCGAGGATTACCAGAGCTATGTCGGCCGCAACCGCTCGACTATCCCGACCGCGCCGGAGGGACAGAGCTTCCGCGTCTTGTGCACCACCTGCGCCGCGACGATGGACTATCGCGAGAACCGGGTGAACTTCGTCTATGACGAGGCGACCGGCGTGATCCAGCAGGTCAAGTGCGGCTGAGGCTCAACGTCCGACCGTGTCGCCGGGCCATAACGGCTGGCTGAACCGTTTCGCCAGATAGTCCATCAGGGCCGTGACCCGCGCGGGGCGCGGTCCGCTGTTGGGCGCGACCAGATGCAGGGCGATGGGCGGCAGGCGCCAGTCGGTCATCACCGTCTCCAGCTTCCCCTCGGCGACGTCCTTCCAGTAGATGAAGTCCGGCTGGGGAAAGACGCCCAGGCCGGCGCACAGCGAAGCAGTCAGGGCGTCGGAGTTGTTGGCGCGCAGGGGTCCGCGCGGCCGCACCACCACCTCCTCGCCTGCATCGTTGACGAACCGCCAGGCGTCGGGCGTCGGCATATAGGCGTAGCTGAGGCAGGCGTGTCGCTCCAGGTCGTCCGGGTGGGTGGGACGGCCTCGCTGGGCCAGGTAGTCGGGCGAGGCGACCAGGAACCGTTCGACCGTGCGCAGGCGACGCGCGGTCAGGGAGGAGTCGGGCAGGGCGGCGATGCGTAGGGCGCAGTCGAACCCGCCCCCCACCAGATCGATGACCTCGTCCGACAGGTGCAGGTCGATCGACACGTCGGGGTGCCGCGCCAGGAACTCGGGCAGGGCGGGGGCCACATAGGCCATGCCGAAGGACATGGGGGCGGCCAGCCGCACCAGACCGCGCGGCGTCACCGACATGTCCAGGGCTTCGGACACCGCCCCTTCGGCCTCGGCTAGCATCTGGCCTGCGCGGGCCGCCAGGGTGCGGCCGGCGTCGGTCAGGGCGAACCGGCGCGAGGTTCGGTGGAGCAGGGTGGTCTTCAACTGCTGTTCCAGCCGGGTCACGGCCTTGGACACGGTCGCCTTCGACAGGCCGAGCCCATCGGCGGCGGCGGAAAAGGACTGGTTCTCCGCGACCTTGGCGAAGATGGCCATGGCCTCGAGGTCGGGCAAACGCGTCATGGCGATCTCTGCAGTCTGGAAACGATGAGTTTCAGGTGTTTCTATTTCTGTTCGGTCGCCGATCTCTATCTTGGCGTCAAGCAAATGACGCCGGGACGGCCCGGCTAGAGGATAGACCGATGATCGAGCGCAGACCGTTCGAATCGCTGGGCGGGGACAACCACGGTTGGTTGAACGCCAAGCATCACTTCTCCTTCGCCAACTATTATGATCCCAAGCGGATGAGCTGGGGCAATCTGCGGGTCTGGAACGACGACGAGATCGCCGCCGGTACCGGCTTCCCACCGCATCCGCACTCGGACATGGAAATCATCACCTATGTCCGCGACGGGGCCATCACCCACGAAGACAGCCTGGGCAACAAGGGCCGCACCGTGGCCGGCGACGTCCAGGTGATGAGCGCGGGCACCGGCATCCGCCATGCCGAATACAACGCCGAGCCGGACCTGACCCGGATCTTCCAGATCTGGATCGAGCCGACCAAGCGCGGCGAGGCGCCCAGCTGGGGCTCCAAGCCCTTCCCCAAGGGCGAGCGTTCGGGCCAGTTCGTGGTCCTGGCCTCGGGCTTCGACGGTGATGAGGACGCCTTGCCGATCCGCACCGATGCGCGGATCGTGGCGGCGACGCTGAACGCCGGCGAAAGCGCCGAATATGCGCTGGGGTCGACCCGCCGGGCCTATCTGGTGCCCGCCAAGGGAGAGGTCGAGGTCAACGGCGTTCGACTGAACGCCCGCGACGGCGCCGCCATCGCCCAGGAAGACGTCGTCACCGTCAAGGCGCTCTCGGACGCCGAGATCGTCCTGGTGGACGCGGCCTAGTAGACGAGACCCAAATTATCGGATCAATCTGTCCGGCCGAACAGAGTTCGGTCGGACGACCCGCCTGACGCGGGCAGCCCCGTCATGGGGAGGAGACCATCAGATGTTCGACAAACTTGAAGCCTCGTCGCCGCATTTCCGCGCGACGCTGCGTATCGTCGCCGGCGTGCTGTTCCTGGCGCACGGCGTAGTGAAACTGTTCGGCTTCCCGGAAGGCGCGCAGCCGGGACAGGTCGAGATCATGTCCCTGTTCGGGATCGGCGCGATCATCGAGCTGGTCGGGGGTGCGTTGCTGGTGCTCGGCGCCTTCACCCGGCCTGTCGCCTTCATCCTGGCCGGCGAGATGGCGGTCGCCTACTGGATGTTTCACGCCCCATCCAGCCCCTATCCGGCGGTGAACGGCGGGGACGCGGCCATCCTGTTCTGCTTCATCTTCCTGTACCTGCTCGCGGCCGGTCCCGGCGCGTGGAGCGTGGACGGCAGGCTGGCCGGAAAACGTTAGACGGCGCGTCGGACTCGAAAAACAGTCTAACGAGTCCAACTTCCGACGATGTTAAAGACCAACCCGCATCATAGGTTAGCGTGAACCTGGTGCGGGTTGGCGGTCGAATTTATTTCCAGGTCTTTGAAAGACCTGGAAGAAGTTTCAAAATTAGGAGGGCCGGCCACCGCTTGAGGCTCGCTGGCCGATCAGAGCCCGGCCGCCCAGTCGGTGGCGCGGACCAGGCTGTCGATGATGCCCGGTTCCGAGGAGGCGTGGCCGGCGTCCCCGACGATATCCAGCCGGGCTTCCGGCCAGGCGCGATGCAGGGCCCAGGCGCTTGCGATCGGCGTCACCACGTCGAAACGACCCTGGGCGATCCAGCAGGGGATGTGACGCATCCGATCGACATTCTTCAGCAGCCAGCCGTCCTCGGGGAAGAAGCCGGCGTTGGTGAAGAACCAGTTCTCGATCCGCGCGAAGGCGAGGGCGAACTCCGGTTCGGCGAACTTGTCCGGCTTGGCGTTGGGGCCTTCGACGCTGACCGTCTCGCCTTCCCAGCTGGACCAGGCCACGGCGCAGGCTTCGCGTTCGGCGACATTGTCGCCGATCAGACGCTTGTAATAGGCCCCCATCAGATCACCGCGCTCGGCCTCAGGTATCGGCGCCACGAACCGTTCCCAGGCGTCGGGGAAGATCATCGAGGCGCCGTCCTGGTAGAACCAGTGCAGCTCCTTCTTCGTCAGCAGGAAGATACCGCGCAGGACCAGGGCCAGAACCCGCTCCGGATGGGTGACGGCGTAGGCCATCGACAGGGTCGAGCCCCAGGAGCCGCCGAACACGACCCATTTGTCGACGCCGCAGCGTTCACGCAGCCGTTCGATGTCCTCGATCAGGGTCCAGGTGGTGTTGTTCTCCAGCGACGCATTGGGCCGGGATTTGCCGCAGCCGCGCTGGTCGAACATGATGATGCGGTATTGGGCCGGATCGAAATAGCGACGCATCCCGGGATTCACCGCGCCGCCGGGGCCGCCGTGCAGGACCAGAACGGGGCGGCCCTGAGGATTGCCGCTTTCCTCGTAGTAGATCTCGTGGATGTCGTCGGTCGTCATCCAGCCGGAGGCGAACGGCTCGATTTCAGGATACAGTTCGCGACGCGGCTCGACGGGCGCGGGGAAGGCCATGCTTCAAGGTCTTTCTACAAGGCCTAGGCTGGCCGTACTGAACAAAATCACAAACGCAATGCCGCAAAGCCCAGGCAAAGCCAACCGGCGATCATAAGCAGTCCGCCTATGGGGGCCACGGCGCCCATGACGGAAAGGCCGAGAAGGGCGACCAGAGCCAGAGCGAGACTGAAGACCAGGCCGCCCGCCGCCGCCAGCCAGCCGGCGAAGCGCGCCAGCCCGCCGCCGCCGGTCCAGAGGGCGCAGGCGAGGGCGAAGACGGCGTGAGCCAGCTGATAATGGGCGCCGGTCGAAAGCAATGTCTTGACCTGAGGCCCCGCGCCGTGGGCCGCGAAGGCGCCGAGGGCGATGGCCAGGGCGCCGTTCAGCGCGGCGAAAAGGATCAGGTTGCGACTCGCTGTCATTGAGACAGCCTAACCCTAGACGCGCGATGCGGAAAAGCGCTTCCGGCCGAGGAGAGGTGTAAATCTGCGGTCAAATGCAAGGTCGAGCATCCCGGAAGTCTGCTATGGCGGCGCATGGGATTCGGCTCGAAATCGCGGACAGGGTTGCACTACGCCCTGATGTTCGCCGGAACGGGCGTGAGCCTGCCCTACGCTGGTCTCTGGATGAAGGCCCAGGGGCTCAGCGGGGCCGAAATCGGCGTTCTGCTGGCCGCTCCCATGCTGGGACGGCTGATCACAGGGCCGGCCATCGCCATCTGGGCCGACGGCTTCCGGTATCGGCGGACGCCGATCGCGCTTCTCGCCGCCCTGGCCGCCCTGGCTTACGGGACGGCCGGCCTGGTGGAAGGATTTTTCGCCTGGGCGATCTGCTGGTTCATCGCCGCGACCGGCGCGGCCGCGATCATTCCCCTGACCGATGTTCTGACCCTGAGACTGGCGCGGAGGGAAGGGTTCACCTTCGCCGTTCCGCGCGGCTTCGGCTCCGCGGCCTTCGTCGGCGCAAACATCGGCATGGGCTTCATTCTGCGGGCTGCGGGGGCGGAGGCGGTCATCGTCGGCGTGACCCTGGCCTGCATCTGCATAGCATTCGTGGCCTGGCGCGTGCTGCCCGGCGAGCCGGTCCACGAGGGTCCGCCCCTGGCCGGCTGGGCGCGATTTCAGGGGATGGGGCGGCTGCTGAGGGATCCGGTCCTGATGGCGGCTCTCCTGGCCATCGGCACGGTTCAGGCGGCCCATGCCTTCTATTACGGCTTTTCCGCCATCCTGTGGCGGGAACAGGGAATAGAGCCGCATCTGACGGGGATGTTGTGGGCTTTCGCCGTGGTGGTGGAAATCGGCCTGATGTGGGTCTTCGATCCCTGGCGGCGACGTCGGGGGATAGGGCCGTGGCCCATTCTGATGATCGCAGCGGCGGCGGCGGTGCTGCGCTGGGGGCTGATGGCCGCGACACCGCCGCTGTGGGTCCTGTGGCCGCTGCAGGCCCTCCACGCCTTGAGTTTCGCCGCCAACTATCTGGCCGGGATCGAACTGATCGAGCGGCTCGCGCCGCGCGAAAGCCAGACGGCCGCCCAGACCTTGAGCTCGACCCTGTCGTCGGGAGTGTTGATCGGCGGCGCGACGCTGGCGAGCGGGCCGTTGTACGACGCCTTCGGCGCCGGCGGCTATCTGGCCATGGCGGGGCTGGCCGGCCTCGGGCTGATCGCCAATCTGGCCTTGAGGCCGATGCTGGGTGCGGGCCGGGCTTTGGCCTAGGCTCTCTCTGGATCAGACCCTGGGCAGCAAGGCCATTTGGCCCGCCATGACGGAGGCCGCGGCCTTGACGCCCTTTTTCACCGTGTTTTCGTCGGCGGGCGCCGGAACACGCAACAGTCCCACCGCCGGCGTGTGCGGTCCGTCGACGAGATCGACGAGGATTCGATAGAGCAGATACGAGCCGACATCGTCTTCCGCTTCGGACGAGGCTTTGGCGGCGATGCCCGCTTCCGCGAGGGCGCGGAGTATATCGGCGACCGGGGCGGTCGTCCGGGCGATCCCCGGGCCTGTCAGCGACAGACGATCCTTGCGGTCTAGGGCGCGGTTCTCGGCTCTCATCTGCAGGCGGAATCCGTCGCACTTTTGCGTGCGTCCCACCAGCAGCACGGCGCGACAGTCGCCGTTCCTGAGATAGTCGCCCAATATCTCGACCAGAAGGTCCGGATCCGTTGCGGATACGGGCACCGTGCGTGCGCCGGCCGGGCTCCAGACGTCGCCCGAAAGGTTCTCGACCATATCCCATGCGGGATCCGCGTCGTACATGCAGATGGCGATGCCGGGACGTAGGTCCGGGCGCTGTGAGGCCTCGGTCTCGCTCGTCATTCAGGCCCACCCCACCCAGCACGTGACGTTTTCGTGACCGACGCAGGTGGCTCGAACTTGGGGTCGCCGTCAAGCCTCAACCGAGATCGCCAACCGCCGCATCGAGGAGCATGAAGGCGCGACCGCCGTCGGAGGCGAGACGATTCTGAACGGCCAGGGCGTCGCCGGCCCGTGCATAGGCGGCCAGGTCCTGTCCGAAAACGACTACATAGCGTTCGGCGTCGGCGCGGAGTTCGGGATCGCTTAGCACCCGGCGCGAGACGCTGCGAACCGCAGCCGGGGCCACGCGACGAACGATGCGGCGAGCACCGTCCGGGTCGCCGTTGCCGAGCAGGCGGGCGGCCTCCTCGACGCGGGATCGGGGCAGAAGCGCATTGGGATCGACCCCCATGCGGCGGATGGCGGCGGCGACCCGATCCGACAGGGCGGCGGTGTCGGCCTCGTCGGTCGCCGGCCGATCCAGGTCCAGCGGCTGTTCGTCCTGGGCGTCCGACACCAGATCGTTCCAGTCCAGGCCGGTGTCGGCGGCGGAGGCGGCGCGCGGGGGCTCGGTCGGCGCCAGACGGAGCCGGCCTCTCAGACCGAAACTCCTGTCCACGCCCTTGTCCTGCGGCTCGTCGGCGGTCGCGCCGCGCGACGATCGGGGACGTTCCGGTTCCGGAGCAGGGTCGCGACGACGGCCGGCGGGCGCGTCTCCGGACACGACCCCCATCAGGCGCACGGCCTCGGTCAGCATGTCGTAGTTGCGGCGCACCCGTTCCTGGAAGCCGACGTCCAGGGCCTCGGTGTCCTCGGCGGCCTTGCGGGACGCGGCGGCGAGCGAGGCCAGGCCTTCCTCGACGCTGGCGCGGACGGCCTCGACGCGGGTTCGGGCCTCGTCCGGCAGGCGGGCCGCGCGTTCGTCGATGTCCATGACGGCGGTGTCGATCTCGGACAAGGCGGAGTTCAGACGATCGACCAGGCTTTCCAGCCGCTGAACCATCCGGTCGCCGGCCTGGTCCACCAGTCCCGAGGTCTCGCCCACGATGCGGCGAGCGTCGTCGATCCGCGCGTCCGCCGCCTGATCGGCTTTCTGTGCGGCCTCGAACAGGGCCTCGCCCAGTCGGTCGGCGCGCAGACGCGCCTGTTCGGCGGCGTCGGCGGCGGCGGCGCGGGAATCCTCGGCCGTGGCGCGCATCTGCTCCAGGGCGCGGCGGGTTTCCTCCATCAGGGTGTCGCGGGCGTCGGCGGCCAGGGCCTCGAACCGGTCCAGCGAAACCTTGGTGGCGGCGTCGAAACCGTCGGCTTCGCGTTGGGACATGTCGACCAGGGCGCGGAACTGATCGCCGGCCGCCTCGAGGATTTCGCGCAGGCTCTCGATCGAGGCCTGGGACGTCCGCCCCATGTCGTCGTGAGCGGTGCGGGTCGCCGACAGGTTTTCGAGGAACTGGGCGCGCTGGCTTTCGACCTGGGCGGAAAAGTCTTCCTGATCCGTGCGCAGGGCGTAGGCGGCGGTGACCAGGGCGGCACGCTGCTGGCTGAGGCCTTCCTCGACCGACTGGATCTGTTCGGCGACGCCGGACCCGGCGTTTTCCAGACGAATGGTCTGGCGGGCCAGGTCGTCGGCGGCGACGCGGGCGGCGTCCTGGGCCTCGCCCGCAGCGGCGGCGAGATCGGCGGCGCGGGCCGCGAGCGCGGCCTCGGCTTCGCGGAGCTGGGCCTGGGCCAGATCCGAGGCGTCGGCCACCATGCGGGACTGGCGTTCGACCGCGTCGATGACGCCGATCGCCTGGCTGTCCAGATGCACGCCGAGGGTCTGCATCTGGTCGCGTTCGCGGGCGAGATTTTCAGTCAGACGGCGGGCGGTGCGGCCGGCGTTCTCGGCCGCCTCGTTCAGACGATTGGTTTCTTCCGTCAGGGCCTGACGCAACAGGGCCATGTCGTTGCGGGCGCGTTCGGTCGCCAGGGCGGCGTGATCGATGTCGGCGCGCAGGGAATTCAGAACCTCGCCGGTCTGTTGGGCGGCCAGGGCCGTGGGGGCGACCAGGGCCTCCGCGAGATCGCGGGCGCGTCTCGTCTCAAAGGCCAGGCCGGCGCCTTGTCGCACGGCGTGGGCCAGCATCACGGCCAGACCCGCCGGCGCCAGGGCGATCAAGCCGTAGATCGCAAGGCGAAGCGGATCCAGTTCCGCGCCGCCGGAACCCAGCTCATAGGCGGCCCAGGAGGCGACGCCGCCGATCCACAGGGTCGAGGCCAGGGCGGCGATCAGATAGGCGGTCCGCCCCCCGGCCGCGGCCGAGGCGCGCGCGGAGACGGTGGAACGCAGCATCGGCGGCCAGACGGCTTCGAACGCCGCCGGAGGCTGGCCCGCGGCGACGGCCATTTCGACCGAGGCCGAGGATTCGGGTGTCGGTTCCGCGGTCACATCGGGCGCGACGGCCTCCACAGGCTCGACGACCTCCGGAGGCGGCGCGACGGGCCGAGGTCTCGGCGGCGGCGGCGCGGCGGCGCGCTGCTCGGCCTGACGCGCCTCTTCAGCCAGCCTGCGACGGCGGCGTTCCGATATCGGCCGTTCCGGCGGCGGCGCGGGCAGGGGTTCGAGTTCGGTCTGAGGCTCGGCCTTAACCTCCGTTTCGCCGAAACTCCGGGCGTCCGCCTCTGCCTCGGCCGGCGTCTCGGCTTCGACTTCGGGCGTGGTCTCGTCAGGCGTCTCAGCGGGCGGGACGGCCTCGTCGTTCGTCAACTTAAGCGGCGGCCGGTTACGGGATTTCATCAGGCGTCGAGCTCGATTCATGCGCGCGGCGCGCGAGAACGCGCCGATTCGACCCTAGCGGGTTGAAACCCAAGGTCCAAGTCGTACAGGCCCGACAGGCGTGGACTGTTCGCGATCAGCAGTCGCGCTTGGTTTCGGCGGCGAGGGGCGCGGCCTTTTCCGGGCTGCAATCGGTCACGCGGTGGACTTCGCGTTCGGGGGTGGGCGGAGAATGTATGTCGACGCCGAACTGAGACAGAACGGCGGCGGCCAGCAATGCGATGAAGCCAGCGATCAATTCGACCAGCGCCTGCATCGACAGCGTCTCCCACAGCCCCCATGGCCGCGCACTTTATGCGCCTGTTTGGCGAACGTCACAATCCCGAAGTCTAAAGATTGACCGGGCGTGGCGCGCATGGAACGGAGGTGGACGAGGGCTCCCCATCGCGGTGTCATGCGAATCGGGCAGGCAGGCTGAATGACCCAAGACGGCGACAGCTATGACGGCAGTCTGCTGACCCCCGGCGCGGGTGTCTGGCGCAGCGAAATCGCGCACCGTTTCTCGATCCTGATGGAAAACGAGGCCTATTTCGACGCCCTGTCCTCGGCCCTGCACAAGGCCGAACGGTCGATCGTCATTCTGGGCTGGCAGTTCGATCCCCGCACCCACCTGGACCCTGAGACCCGGCCGGGCGACCGCCAGCACGAGATCGGCCACCAGTTGCGCATGCTGGTGAAGCGAAAGCCGGACCTCGACATACGTCTGCTGATCTGGAAATCGCCGCTGCTGATCGCGGCGTCACAGGGCTTCTATCCCCACAGGGCGCAGCGCTGGTTCCGCAAGCGGATGGTCGAGTTCCGCATGGATTCCCCGGGACCGATCGGCGCCTGCCACCATCAGAAGGTCATTGTAATCGATGATCGGGTCGCCTTCTGCGGCGGCGGCGACATATCGACCGACCGGTGGGATTCCGACGAACACCTGGACGGCGATCCGCGTCGGGCCCTGCCCAGCGGCGCCATCTGCAAGGCGCGGCACGAGGTAATGTGCGTGATGGACGGGCCTGCGGCGCGCGCGCTGGGGGATCTGGCGCGCGAGCGCTGGTTCAAGGCGACCTGGGAACGGACAGTGCCGGACGAGGTCGCAAGCGATCCCTGGCCGGACGGAACGCCGGTGCAGATGACCGATGTTCCCGTGGGGATCGCCCGAACAGAGCCGAAATGGGGTGGTCGCCACGAGGTGCGCGAGAACGAGGCCCTGCATCTGGAAGCGATCAGGCGAGCGAAAAAGCTAATCTATTTCGAGAACCAGTATTTCACCTCGCCTGTCATAGCGGCGGCTCTGGCGGCGCGCCTGGCTGAGGTCGACGGGCCGGAGGTCGTGGTGGTCTCCACGGGCCAGAGCCCCAGTTGGTTCGACAGCATGACCATGGACACGGCCCGCGCCGAGGTCCTTTATCGGTTGGAGCAGGCGGACAAATACAATCGCTTCTTCGCCTTCGCCCCGCTGACGAAGGAAGGCGACCGGGTCATTGTCCACGCCAAGGTGTCCATCATTGACGACAGGCTGCTGAGGATCGGCTCCTCGAACCTGAACAACCGGTCCATGGGGCTGGACACCGAATGCGACATCGCTGCTGAGCCGACCGACGACGCTGGCCGGGCGGTGATCGTCAATCACCGCCATCGCACCATCGGCCACTGGATCGGGGTCGCCGCCGAGGAGTTCGCGGCGATCGAGGCCGTTCTGGGATCGACGGGCGCCGCGATCTGCAGCTTCGACAGCGATCGGCTGAAACCCCTGGGGTCCGAACCGCCGACGCGAATCCAACGCCTGTTCGCCGAGTTGCAATTGGGAGACCCCACCTCCTCGTCAGACGCCTGGCGGCCGTGGAAGCGGCTGAACCGATCGCACCGCACGCGACCCGCCTCGGAGGGTGGGCAGGCGCCGGGTTAGACGGCGCTCGGCTGAACCAGATCGAAATCGATGATCAGGGGCAGGTGGTCCGAGGCTACGCGCGCCAGGGGCGAGAAGACCGACCTGACTGCGGTGACGCGAACCTCAGGGCTGACGAAACAATGGTCGATCCGGATCGCCGGAAAGGCCGAGGGGAAGGTCTTTACCGACGGCTTCAGCTTCAGCCGTCGTTGGCAGTCGTCCAGCTTGCGCGCCAGGGTCTGATAGGGACGGGTGATCGAGGTGGCGTTGAAGTCGCCGGCCAGCAACGTGGGTCCGCTGCAGCCGCCCAGCCAGCCGGTCCCGGCCAGGGCCGCCGCCTGAAGCCGCTGTTCGCGCGGCACCAGGCCCAGGTGGGTGTTCAGCACATTGACGGCGACGCCGTCGATCTGGACCTCTGACCAGATGGCGCCGCGCGGCTCCAGGCCCGGTATGCCCCGCACGGTCGGCAGGGCGTCGGCGCGGATCAGTTTTTCGGGGTGCGGGGTCAGGATGGCGTCGCCGTACAGTTCGGCCTCCACCCGCATGGCGGGGTGAAAGCGGGATGTCATCGACAGGCCTTCCGCAATGGCTTCGGCCTGATCGACCTTGCCGGTGCGGGCCCGACCGACGTCCAGTTCCTGCAGGCAGACGATGTCCGGCTCGTGCTCGCCGATCACGGCCACGATGCGATCCACATCCAGTCGCTTGTCCGTGCCGACGCAGCGATGGACGTTATAGGTCAGTAGGCGGGGCATGGCTTCCCGAAGCAGGGACGGACGTGAGCGGAGGGCTAGGCCTTTTGGGCGTCGATTGCGACCCCCTTGCGACGGTCACAGCAGGATCAGATGATCCGGCAGTTCATTGGGGTTGTCGGATCGGGGCGGGAAGTGCGCCGCCAGGACGCGGCCGCAGTGTTCGATCGCGGCTTCGAAGCCGGCGACCGGCCGTCCCGACTTCAAGCCCCGCGTCAGGGCCGCAACCGCGTCGGCCCAGACCGCTTCCTCCACCTGCGCGTGAATGGATTCGTCGGCGATCAGTTCGACCTGATGCTCGGCCAGGGCGGCGAAGATCAGCACGCCCGTCCGTTCGCGGGTGACATGGACGCCATGCGCCAGAAACTGTTGCAACGCGGCCTTGCGGACCCTGGCCCGGCGCAGACCTCGCGGCGTCGCCCAGCGCAGGATGGGCGGAATTCGGGTCAACAGAAACACGCCGACGAAAAGCCCCGCCTGAAGCAGGGCGTAGAGTCCGAGCGCCTGACCGACGCCCACCGCCTGGGCCGAGGCGTGGGCGGCCTCCCAGCCGTCGCCGCCAATCCAGGCAAGGTCCAGGCCCAGCGGGATCAGCGCCGCAGGCAGAAGAAGAGCCGCCGCCGCCGCCCAGGCCAGGCTGACATCGACATAGGAGGAGACGCCGCGCGACAGGACGCAGAAGATTTCGCCCGAGGTCTGGCGCTCGGCCGTCGCGATGGCCTGGGCGACCCGCGCCCGATCTTCGTCGGTGAACCGCATCACCATCCCCCCGATGCTCCGCCGCCGCCGAAACCGCCGCCGCCGCCACCGAAACCGCCCCCTCCAAATCCGCCGCCGCCCTTGAAGCCGCCGCCTCGGCTGGAGTTGCGCAGGGCCTCCGACGCGGCCCAGATCAGGATCGGGGTTACGCCGTCGCGACGATGGCGCCGGCCCCGCCCCGCCGACCCGACCGCCGTCATGAACAGGATGAAGAAGATGACGCCGATGATGATGATCGGCAGGATCGGCGCGGCGCCAGCGTCCTCCTGTTCGGTCGCGGCGGCCGCGGCGCGTGCCTGGGCTTCCGCCGGATCGAGCTCCAGCTGGGTGATCAGGGCGTCCACGCCTCGGACGACCCCGGCCTGATAGTCGCCTTCACGGAACGCCGGCAGGATGTCGTTGCGGATGACCTGGGACGAGAAGGCGTCGGTAAGGATCGGCTCCAGCCCATAGCCGACCTCGATCCGCACCTTGCGTTCGGTCGGGGCGACGATCAGCAGGACGCCGTTGTCGCCTTCCTTCTGGCCGATGCCCCAGGCGCGACCCAGCTGATAGCCATAGTCCTCGATCTCCTGATCCTGCAGGCTGGAGACGGTGACCACCACCAGCTGATCGCTGGATGTCGCCTCGAGCGCCGCCAGCTTGGCCGTCAGCGCCTGTTCGGTCGCCGGGTCGAGCAGATCGGCCTGATCCACCACCCGGCCGGTCAAGGCCGGAAAGTCCAGCTTCGACTGCGCCGCCGCCGGCAGGACGAGCAGCGCCACGGCCATCAGCCCGATGACGATTGCGAAGACGCCCGACGGACGCCGCGTCCGAGCGGGGAGGAGGGTCACTGGGCGGGCGGGGTCGAGCCCGGCGCCACGGCTGCGGCGTTTCCGCCCGGCGCGGCGGCGGGGGCGCCGTTCAGGTTGAAGTTCACCTGGGGCGCGCTCTGGGCCTCGGCGGTGGCGGTGAACAACTGCATCGGCTGCGAGCCGCCATGCACCGTCTTGGCCCAGATCACGTTCGGGAAGGTGCGCAGGGTGGTGTTATAGTCGCGCACGGCTTCGTTATAGTCGCGGCGGGCGATGGTGATCCGGTTTTCTGTGCCTTCCAGTTGCGACTGGAGGGTGAGGAAGTTCTGATTGGCCTGAAGCTGCGGATAGGCCTCGACCGTGACCAGCAGGCGCGACAGGGCGCCGGACAGCTGACCCTGAGCCTCCTGATACTGTTGGAAGGCCTGCGGGTTATCCAGATCGTCGGCCGAGACATTGACCGAAGTGGCGCGGGCGCGGGCGTTGATCACGTCCGTCAGGGTCGTGCGCTCCTGGATCGCCGCCCCCTGCACCGTGGCGACCAGATTCGGGATCAGGTCGGCGCGGCGCTGATACTGGCTCTGCACATCGGCCCAGGCGGCTTCGGCCCGTTCCTGTTTGGTCGGGATGGTATTGTAGCCGCATCCGGCCACGGCCGGGGTGATGGCGAGGGCGGCGGTCAGAGCCAGAGCGCGAGCGTTGAAGCGAGCCATGGATTTTCCCCTGTCGGCGATTGCGCCGTTGCGACGACTATCGTCTCAGGACGGCAACGCTTCAAGCATCCAATGGCTCCGGTTCGATTCCGATCGACCGACAGGCCGCCGAATAGGTGTTGGCCAGCAGGCAGGCGATGGTCATGGGGCCGACCCCGCCCGGCACAGGCGTGATCCGACCGGCGACCTCGACGGCCTCCTTGAATGCCACATCGCCGACGACACGGGTCTTGCCCTCGGCAGCCTTGACGGGATCGGCCGAGGGGACGCGGTTGATGCCGACGTCGATCACGGTGGCGCCCGGCTTGATCCAGTCGCCCTTGATCATCTCGGGCCGACCGACGGCGGCGACCAGGATGTCGGCGGTGCGGCACAGGGCGGGAAGGTCGCGGGTCTTCGAATGGGCGATGGTGACCGTGCAGCTCTCGCCCAGCAGAAGTTGGGCCATGGGCTTGCCGACGATATTGGACCGACCGACGATGACTGCGTTCAGTCCCGTCAGATCGCCCAACTGATCCTTCAGCAGCATCAGACTACCCAGGGGCGTGCAGGGGACCAGGCCTGGCAGGCCGACGGCCAGCCGTCCGGCGTTGACGACATGGAAGCCGTCGACGTCCTTGTCCGGATCGATGGCGTCCAGCACCACCGACGAATCGATGTGTTTCGGCAGGGGCAATTGCACCAGGATGCCGTGAATGCCGGGGTCGTCGTTCAACTGGGCGATCATGGCCAGCAGTTCGTCCTGGGAGGTCGTCTCGGCCAGACGATGGGTGTCGGATCGCATGCCCGCCCGCAGCGTCGTCTCGCCCTTGTTGCGGACATAGATCTGGCTGGCCGGGTCCTCGCCGACGATGACCACGGCCAGGCCCGGCTTCACGCCCTGGCTGGCCTCCAGACGCGCGGCCGCGGCGGCGACGCGGTCCACCAGGGCGACCGAAAAGGCCTTGCCGTCGATCGGGGTCGCGCGTGGGGGCTCGGCTGACATGGAGGACTCCGGGGCGGGGAAATGGGGATGGCGCGATTTACAGCCGTCGCGGTTCGGCGTCTATGATCCGCTGCAGACTCCCGGAGATCCTCCATGAAAACCTCGTTCCTCGCCGCCGCCAGCGCCGTCGCTCTGCTGTGGGCGGCCTCGCCGGTCCTGGCTCAGGACGCGCAAGCCCTGAGGATCGGCGCTTCGGTGAACGGGGCCCTGACGGACGGCGACGCCGCGGCGACGGGAGACGAGGATTATCGCTATGACGACTACCGGTTCGAGGCGCGGGCGGGCCAGAGGCTGGAAGCCGTTCTGCGCTCCAGCGACTTCGACGCCTATCTGGCGCTCTATGCCGTGGGGTCGGACGATCCGCTGGCGGAGGACGATGACGGTCTGGGTGAAGGCACGGACGCCCGCCTGCAGTTCACGCCCGAAACCAGAGGAACCTATATCCTGCGCGCCCGCACCCTGTCAGGGCAGGACGGTGGAGACTACAGCTTGTCCTTAAGCGAACGACCGGCGCCGCCGCGCGCGCCGCGTCCGTCCGCCATCCGCCTGGGTTCGGAACTGACCGGTGAACTGACCGACCGCGACCCGGAGCAGGAGGACGGCGGTCACTACGACGCCTATGGTTTCCGCGCCGCCGCCGGTCAGAGGGTGGTCGTCACCCTTGAGTCCGAGGCCTTCGACCCCTTGGTGCGGATAGGCCGGATGAACGGCCCCGACTTCGTCGAACTGGCCCAGAATGACGACGGTCCCGATGATGGCTTGAACTCCCGTCTTGTGTTCACGGTCCCTGAGGCTGGAGAGTATGTGATCCGGGCCACGGCGCTGGAGGACGGGGAAGGGCGCTATACCCTCGGTCTCGCCGAGGCTCCGCCCGCGCCGCCGGCCAAGCCCATCGTCATCGGCGACAGCCTTACCGGCGCATTGGGCGACGACACCGGGATCAATGACGACGGCCAGCGTGCTGAATTCTATCGGTTCACCGCCGAGGCCGGACAGCGTGTGGCGGTGGAACTGTCGTCGAAGGACTTCGACACCTATCTGACCCTGCGCAGGGCGTCGGACAACAGCGTCTTGGCCCAGGACGACGACGGCGCCGGCTCGGGCACCGACTCGCGGATCGCCCAGACGCTCGAAGCAGCCGGCGACTATGTCATCGAAGCCCGCGCCCTTAGCGGCGACGGCGAGGGGCGGTTCGTTCTGAAACTGACCGAAGTCGCTCCGCCGCCGCCGCCGATCGTCGCGACCTTTGGCCAGACGGTCGAGGGCGAGATCACGACCGAGGATCCCCAGGCCGACGACGGCAAATATTATGACGCCTATGTCTTCACCGGCGTGGAGGGTCAGCGCATCCAGGCCATTCTTCGCTCGGGCGATTTCGACGCCTATCTGGAGGTCGGATCCGCCGACGGCGAATACGAAGCCTTGGCCAGCGATGACGACGGCCTGGCGGAAGGCACGGACTCGCGCCTGAACTTCACCCTGCCGGCCTCGGGCGACTACATCCTGCGCGCCTCGCCGCTGTCGGCGGAGGAGAAGGGGCTTTACGCGCTGGAACTGATCGAACGCGGCCCGGAGCCCAAGCCGGGCAGTATCCTGGTCGGCGCCACAGCGCGCGGGACGTTGGGCGTGACCGACGCCATGACCGACGAGGGGGCCTATTTCGACGCCTATAGGTTCCAGGCCAAGAAGGACGAGAAGCTGCGGATCACCCTGGTGTCCAACGCCTTCGACGCCTTCATCGACCTGGGCGAGGACGGCGAGGACTTCGACAGTCTCGCCAGCGACGACGACAGCCTGTCGGACACCCACGCCAAGCTGGACTGGACCGCGCCGGACGACGGCTGGTACGTGGTGCGCGCCCGCGCCTATGGTCCCAACGAGACAGGCGCCTACGCCCTGACCGTCGAACGCCAGCCCTGATCGCCCCACCGGAGCCACGATCCGGCCTTAGGCGGGCCGGATGAGCGACGCCCCTCCGACCGACCGCAAGGACCAGCACCTGGACGTGGTGCTGTCCGGGCGCGGGCGTCACGCGCGTGACGCCGGTTTCGACTCGATCCGCTTCGTGCATGAGGCCCTGCCGGACCTCGATCATGACAAGATCGACCTGGGCGCCGACTTCCTGGGACGACGGCTGAAAGCGCCCCTGCTGATCAGTTCGATGACGGGCGGACCGGCGCGCGCCGAGGCGGTCAATGCGCGTCTGGCGGAGGCCGCCCAGCATCTGGGCATCGCCCTGGCCGTGGGATCGCAACGCACAGCCCTTCAGGACTCCGCCGCAGCCGGGCTTGATCTGAGTTTGCGTCGCCGGGCGCCGGACACGCCCATCCTGTCGAACATCGGCGCGGCCCAGCTGACGCGCGGCTTTGGTCTGGACGAGGCGCGCCGGGTGATCGAGATGATCGGGGCGGACGCCCTGATCGTCCATCTGAACCCGCTTCAGGAAGCCTGCCAGCCCGAGGGCGACCGCGACTGGTGGGGCGTCGGGGCGGCGCTGGAGGCGCTGATCCGCAAGATCGAGGTTCCCGTGGTGGTCAAGGAGACCGGCGCCGGTCTGTCGGGCCGGACGGCGCGACGTCTGATCGACATGGGGGCGGCGGCCGTGGACGTCGCGGGCGCCGGCGGCTCCAACTGGGCCTTGATCGAAGGCGAACGCGCCGCCGATCCGGCCGACAAGGCGCACGCCCTGGCCTTCGCGGACTGGGGGATACCGACCCCGCGCGCCATCGTCGATGTCCGGCGCGCCTGCCCGGATGCCGTGGTGATCGGGTCAGGCGGGATCCGTGACGGGCTGGACGTCGCCCGCGCCATTCGCCTGGGGGCCGATATCGTCGGCCAGGCTGCCGGGGCCCTTCAGGCGGCGACCCTGTCCACGGAGGCGGTTGTGGCCCATTTCCAGGGCCTTATCCGGCAACTGAGAACGACCTGCTTCTGTACGAATTCCGGAAACCTGGCGGCGCTTCGTCGCGCGCCGCTTCAACCGTTCGACTGAGGGCCTCCGGCTGAGCAGATCAGGCGGACGGCAGCAGACCGTCCGCGAAGACCCGATAGCGTCCAGCCCGGACGCCGTCCGTCGCCCGGGCGATGTCGGGCGCGAAATAGTGGTCGCTGGCATAGGGCGCCGCAGCTTCGCGAACGAGGGTGAAGACCTGTTCCAGCGCCGGGGAGCTGGTCAGCGGGCGGTGGAATTCCAGTCCCTGGGCCGCCGCCAGAAGTTCTATCCCGACCACGGCGGCCGTGTTCTCGGCCATGTCGAGCAGGCGGCGCGCGCCATGGGTGGCCATGGAGACGTGGTCTTCCTGATTGGCGCTGGTCGGTACGGTGTCGACGCTGCACGGATGGGCCACCATCCGGTTTTCGGCGACCAGGGCCGCCGCCGTGACCTGGGCGATCATGAAGCCGGAGTTGAGACCGCTTTCCTTGACCAGGAAGGCGGGCAGTTCGCTCATCTTGGGATCGACCAGAATCGAGGTGCGACGCTCGGAGATATTGCCGATTTCGCACAGAGCCATGGCGATCTGATCGGCTGCGAAAGCAACGGGTTCCGCATGGAAGTTGCCGCCCGAGACGACGTCGCCGTCCTCGATGAAGACCAGCGGATTGTCCGTCACGGCGTTGGCCTCGCGCTCCAGCGTGGCGGCGGCGGTGTTCAGAACATCCAGCACGGCGCCCATGACCTGAGGCTGGCAGCGCAGGGAATAGGGGTCCTGCACCTTGGCGCAGTCGTCACGGTGGCTGTCGCGGATGGCGGACCCCGCCATCAGTTCACGCAGCCGCGCCGCCACGGCGATCTGACCGGGCTGGCCGCGCAGGGCGTGGATGCGCGGGTCGAACGGCGCGTCCGATCCCTTCAGGGCGTCGACCGAAAGGGCGCCGGCCGCGATCCCGGCGGCGAAGACGGCCTCCGCCGCGAAAAGGCCGGCGAGGGCCAGGGCGGTCGAGCACTGGGTGCCGTTCAGCAGGGCCAGACCTTCCTTGGGACCCAGGGTCAGGGGCGTCAGGCCGACCTGGGCCAGCGCCGCCTCGGCCTCCAAGGTCCGACCGTCCAGACGCGCTTCGCCGACGCCGATCAGGACGCAACTCATATGGGCGAGGGGCGCCAGGTCGCCCGAGGCGCCGACCGACCCCTTGGACGGGATACAAGGCAGGACATCGGCGTTGACCAGGGCGATCAGGGCCTCCAGCGTCTCGCGCCGGACGCCCGAGGCGCCGCGCGACAGGGAGGCGATCTTCAGCACCATCATCAGGCGGGTCACGGCGTCCGGCAGCAGGGGGCCGACGCCACAGGCGTGGCTGAGCACCAGATTGCGCTGCAGGGTCTCCAGATCGCCGGGCGCGATGGAGGTGTTGGCCAGGAGGCCGAAACCGGTGTTGACCCCGTAAACGGTGCGGCCCTCGGCCACGATGGCGGCGATCACAGCCGCGCCCCTGTCGACATCGGCCCAGGCGGCGGGCGTGATCGAGACAGTCGTCGGGCCGTCCAGTACGGCGCGAAGTTGGGCCAGGGTCAGAGGCTGTTCGCCGATGGTCAGGGTGGTCATCAATCAGGCCTTGAGGCTGGGAAGGTTCAGACCGTGCTCGCGCGCGGCGGCGCGGGCGATCTCGTAGCCAGCGTCGGCGTGGCGCATGACGCCGGTCGCGGGGTCGTTCCACAGCACCCGCTCCAGACGCGTCGCGGCCTCGGCCGTGCCGTCGGCGACGATGACCACGCCCGAATGCTGGGAATAGCCCATGCCGACGCCGCCGCCGTGGTGCAGCGACACCCAACTGGCGCCAGAGGCTGTGTTCAGAAGGGCGTTCAACAGGGGCCAGTCGGACACGGCGTCCGATCCGTCCATCATGGCCTCGGTCTCGCGGTTGGGGCTGGCGACCGAGCCGGAGTCGAGGTGGTCGCGGCCGATGACGATGGGACCGGACAGTTCGCCCGACGCCACCATGTCGTTGAACATAAGGCCCGCACGGTGGCGGTCGCCCAAACCGATCCAGCAGATACGGGCTGGAAGCCCCTGGAATGCAATACGTTCGCCCGCCATGTCGAGCCAGCGGTGCAAGCCGGGATTGTCGGGAAACAGCCGCTTCATCGCCGCGTCGGTCTTGCGGATGTCCTCGGGATCGCCGGTCAGGGCGGCCCAGCGGAACGGCCCGATGCCCCGGCAGAACAGCGGACGGATATAGGCAGGCACGAAACCGGGGAAGTCGAAGGCGTTCGTCACCCCCTCGTCGAAGGCGACCTGACGGATGTTGTTGCCATAGTCGACGACGGGAATCCCCGCCGACTGGAAGTCGAGCATGGCCTTCACATGGGCGACGATCGAGGTCCGCGCGGCGACGGCGACCGCGCCGGGGTCGCTGACCCGCTTGTTCTCCCACTCCGCGACGGTCCAGCCCGAGGGCAGATAGCCGTTGACCAGGTCGTGGGCGCTGGTCTGGTCAGTGACCAGATCGGGCCGCACGCCGCGCCGGATCATTTCAGGCAGGACGTCCGCCGCATTGCCTAACAGGCCGATTGAAATAGGCCTTTCTGTCCGTCCGGCTTCCTCGATCAAGGCCAGGGCCTCGTCCAGGGTTTCGGCCATGACGTCGAGATAGCGAGTCTTGAGCCGCATCTCGATCCGGCTGCGCTGGCATTCGATCGCCAGACAGGAGGCCCCCGCCATGGTCGCGGCCAGGGTCTGGGCCCCGCCCATGCCGCCCAGGCCCGCGGTCAGTATCCATTTGCCCGACCAGTCGCCGCCGTGGTGCTGGCGCCCCGCCTCCATGAAGGTCTCGTAGGTGCCTTGGACGATGCCCTGGGTGCCGATGTAGATCCATGACCCTGCGGTCATTTGTCCATACATCATCAATCCCTTGCGGTCGAGTTCTGAGAAATGGTCCCAGGTCGCCCATTTGGGCACCAGATTGGAATTGGCGATCAGGACGCGGGGCGCGTCCGCATGGGTGCGGAAGACGCCGACCGGCTTGCCGGACTGGACAAGCAGGGTCTCGTCCGCCTCGAGGGCCTGCAGGGTCTCGACGATCTTGTCGAAGGCGGCCCAGTCGCGCGCCGCCTTGCCGATGCCGCCATAGACCACGAGATCCTGCGGGCGTTCGGCCACCTCGGGATCGAGGTTGTTCATCAGCATCCGCATGGCCGCCTCGGCGACCCAGGTCTTGGCGGTCTTGTCCGGCCCGCGCGGGCTGCGGACGATACGGGTGTTCGGGGTGTTCATCGGGCTGTCTCGGCGAAGGCGATGCAGGCGGTCAGGACGCGGCGCAGATGCTGGCGCATCTCTTCGGCCCGGGCCGGTTCGTAGGGGCTGGGCCAGTTGTCGGGCGACACGGGTCCGGCGGGATCGAGGATATAGCCCCGGTCCGCCAACTCCATCTGGATGGCGTGGACCCCGTTCTCGGGCCGGCCATAGCGGCGGGTGGTCCAGCCGCCCTTGAACCGGCCGTTGACGACCAGGCTGGAGCCGCTGACGGCGCAGGCGGCCTCGACGGCCTGGGTCAGTTCGGGCGCGCAGGTCGCGCCGTCGTTGTCGCCGATATTGAACTGGGGCAGTTCGCCGTCGAACAGGCGCGGCACGACCGACCGGATCGAATGGGCGTCATAGAGGACGACCGGGCCGTCGATCCGCAACCGTTCGATCTGGGCCTGAAGGGCTGCGTGATAGGGATCGAACCAGGTCGCGCGCCGTTCGGCGATCTCGGCTTCGTCGGGTTCCTGTCCCGGACGATACAGGGGCTCGCCGTCGAAGGTCTCGGTCGGACACAGGCCCGTGGTCGTCATGCCGGGATAGAGGGAGGCGCCGGACGGATCGCGGTTCACGTCGATCAGGCTGCGCGACATGGCGGTGCGCACGGTCGTGGCGCCCATCTCGACGGCGAAATCATATAGCCGGTCCACCCACCAGTCGGCGTCCTTGCGCGCCAGCCAGGGCGAGGTCATCCGCGCCTCGACGGCGTCGGGGATATCGGTCCCGGTATGCGGCAGGCCGATCACCAGCGGCGCCGAACCTTCGTGGATGGTCAGCCAGTCGCGCGACATCTCAACCTCCCTCGCCAAATGGATCTGTCGTGGTATGTCTAGACATATTGATCGCAACGAGACGGACCTGTCCAGTGAGCCTTGAGCCGCAGCCTGTGGATCGCACCCTCTGGTTCGAGGCGGCCTTGCTGCCGGAGGGCTGGGCGCGGGATGTCCGCATCGGCGTAATGGGCGGCAGGATCGTGAACGTCGAAACGGGGGTCGCCCGCGGCCCCACGGACGAGGGTGGCGGCGTGGCCCTGCCAGGCGTGGCCAATGTCCACAGCCATGCCTTCCAACGCGCGATGGCCGGTCTGACCGAGGCTCGGGGGCCTTCTGACGACGACTTCTGGACCTGGCGCGAACTGATGTATCGCTTCCTGGACCGGGGCGGACCGGAAGAGATCGAGGCCATCACCGCCCTGGCCTTCGCCGAAATGCTGGAGGGCGGTTTCACCCGCGTCACCGAGTTCCACTATCTGCACAACGACCCGACTGGCGCCGCCTATGCGGACAGGGGCGAGATCGCCGCGCGGATCGTGACTGCGGCACAGGCCACGGGCGTCGCCCTGACCCTGCTGCCGGTCTTTTACGCCCATGCCGGGTTTGGCGGTCAGCCGCCGGCCCATGGCCAGAGGCGGTTCATCAATGATCTGGACGGTTTCGCCGACCTGGTCGGGCGGTGCCGAAGCCTGAGCGCGGACATGCCTGACGCGGTCGTTGGCGTCGCGCCGCACAGTCTGCGGGCCGTCAGCGCGGACGAGCTGGCGCGCCTGCCCGACATGGCCGGTGGCGGGCCGATCCACATCCATGTCGCCGAACAGACCAAGGAGGTCGACGACTGCCTGGCCTGGTCCGGCGCACGTCCGATCGAATGGCTGCTGGCCAACGCCCCGGTCGATCCGCGCTGGTGCCTGATCCACGCGACCCATGTGACCGAGACCGAATGGCGGGGCGTGGTCGCGCGCGGTGCGGTCGTCGGCCTGTGTCCGATCACCGAGGCCAACCTGGGCGACGGCGTCTTTCCGGCGGCGGCGTTCGCGCGGGCGGGCGGGCGGTTCGGCGTGGGCACGGACTCCAACGTTCAGATCGGCGTGGCCGAAGAACTGCGGATGCTGGAGTACAGCCAGAGGCTGGCCTTGCGCGGGCGGGCGGTGATGGCCGATCCGGGACGTTCCACAGGCCGCGCCTTGTTCGTGCGCGCCTTGTCCGGCGGGGAGCAGGCGAGCGGCGCGCTAAGCGGCCTATTCGTCGGCGGGCCGGCCGATATCGTGTCGCTGGATACGCGCCGGATCGCCTTCGCGGGTCGGTCGGGGGATGCGATCCTGGACAGCTGGATCTTCGGCGCGTCTACGGGATCGATAGGTTCGGTCTGGCGCGCGGGAAAAGAGGTGGTGCGCGACGGCCGGCATGTGGCGCGGGACGCCATCGAGGCTCGCTATCGCAAGGCCCTTGCGACGGTGCTGGGATGAGGGCCGACCCGCTGCATCGCCGGATCTACGCCGAACTGGAGGGGCGTATTCTGTCGGGCGAGCTGGCGCCCGGCGAGCGTATTCCGTTCGAACACGAGCTGACCGCCCGCTACGGCTGTTCGCGGATGACGGTGTCCAAGGCCCTGTCCGAACTGGCGGGTCGGGGCTTGGTGACGCGTCGGCGGCGAGCGGGCAGTTTCGTCGCCCAGCCCAAGGCCCACGCCGCCTTTCTGGCCATTCCTGACCTGAGGGCCGAGGTGCAGGAGCGTGGACAAGTCTATGATTATGTTCTGCTGGAACGGGTCGAACGAGATCCAACCGATGGCACCGAGGCTGAACTGGCCTGTGGCGGTCGGTTGCTGGAGCTTACTTGCCTGCACAGCGCGGACACGATTCCTTTGGCGCTCGAACACAGATTGATCGCTCTGGCGGCGACGCCTCAGGCCAAGACTGTGGATTTTCAGTCCGTTCCGCCTGGAAGCTGGCTTCTCGACTACGAACCCTGGACCCAGGCGGAAAACAGGATCGGAGCCGTCGAGGCTGATGTTCGCTCCGCGAGGTTGCTGAAGATGAAGCCGGGCGCCGCCTGTCTTTGCGTCGAACGCAGAACCTGGCGCGACGGCCAGGGGGTGACGCGGGTTCGCCAGGTGTTTCCCGGCGACCGTTATGATTTGGTGGCCCTGTTCTCGTCCGCCCATACGAAGGACCAGCCGCGATGAAGGCCGACCGACTGCTGATCGACTGTCACGCCGCCACCATGGTCGAGGGCGGGACCGCCTATGGCGCGATCGAGGATGCCGCCGTCGTCATCGCCGACGGGCGGATCGCCTGGATAGGACCGCGCGCCGAACTGCCGCAGGTGGAAGCGGTCGAGACCGAATATCTGAACGGCCGCTGGCTGACGCCCGGCCTGATCGACTGCCATACCCATCTGGTCTTCGGCGGCGACCGATCGGGCGAGTTCGATCAGCGGCTGGGGGGTGCGACCTACGAAGAGATCGCCCGCGCCGGCGGCGGCATCGTCTCGTCGGTCCAGGCGACGCGGGCGGCGTCGGAAGAGGCGCTGTTCGCCTCGGCCAAGACGCGACTGGAGGGGCTGAAAGCGACCGGGGTCACGACCGTCGAGATCAAGTCCGGCTATGGACTGGACCTGGACAGCGAACTGAAGATGTTGCGTGTCGCCCGCCGCATCGGTCGCGAGGGCGGGGTCCATGTCCGCACCTCCTATCTGGGCCTCCACGCCGTGCCGCCCGAGCACCGCGCCGATCGCGAGACCTATGTGGACAAGGCTGTGGATGAAATCCTGCCGGCCGCCCATGCCGAGGGACTGGTCGATGCGGTGGACGCCTATTGCGAACCCATCGCCTTCTCGACGGCGGAGGTGTCGCGCCTGTTCGAAAAGGCCCGGTCGCTGGGTCTGCCGGTCAAGCTGCACGCCGACCAGTTGTCGAACGGCGGCGGGGCGGCCCTGGCGGCGCGTTATCGAGCCCTGTCGGCCGACCATATCGAACATGCCGACGACGACGGCGTCGCGGCCATGGGGCAGGCCGGAGTGGTGGCGGTCCTGCTGCCCGGCGCCTTTCTGATGCTGCGCGAAACCCAGGCGCCGCCGGTGGATCGACTGCGCGCCCACGGGGTGCGGATGGCGGTGGCGACGGATTGCAATCCCGGCACCTCGCCGCTCGCCTCCATGACGGCCGCCCTGAACCTGGCCTGCGTCCAGTTCCGCCTGACCCCGGAGGAGGCGCTGGCCGGGGCGACGCGCGAAGCGGCGCGGGCCCTGGGTCTGCAGGATCGATGCGGGACGCTGGAAGTCGGCAAGGCGGCGGATCTTGCCGCCTGGGACATCGCGCGGCCCGCCGAACTGGCCTACTGGCTGGGCAAGCCGCTGCTGCACGCGCGCTGGATCGACGGACGACGATCTTAGATTGCATTTCGATATGAACTAACTTTAGGTTGCTTTCATGATCTGGAAGCAACCAAAGGATGTTGATGGCTTTATCGCCCACTGGGCCGACGTGCCGATCAGCGAACGGGCGCAGTACCAGACCTTCATCATCCAGCTGTGCCGGCTCATCGACGCCCCGGCGCCGGACGACGAACGAATGGGCGACCTCGACTATTGTTTCGAACGGCCCGTCCGGTTCCAGCATGAGGACGGCGCCGGCCACCCCGGATGTATCGACTGCGCCAAGCGCGGCTGTTTCGTGCTGGAGGCCAAACAGTCGTTGAAACGACGCAACGGCGGCCCGTTGGACCCCGCCGTGCAACTGGCGCTTTTCGCCCAGCCGACGCGACAAGGGCGGACGCCGTCGCCCGATGCGGTGGACCGGCTGATGCGGATCGCGAAGCGCCAGGCCGAGAACTACGCCAAGGCGCTGGACGAATGGCCGCCCTTCCTGGTCATCGTCGATGTCGGGCGGTCGATCGAGCTGTGGTCGGATTTCGCGCGGCAGGGCAAGGCCTATGCGCCCTTCCCGGATCGGGCCAACTACCGGATCGGTCTTGATCAACTGCGGGCGCCGGAGGTGCGCGAGCGGCTGAGACGGGTCTGGACCGACCCCATGTCCCTGGACCCCGCCGCCCAGGTCGCCGAGGTCACGACCGATATAGCCGCGCGTCTGGCCTGGCTGGTACGATCCATGCGCCAGCGGCAATCGCAGCCGACGGATGATCGCGTCGTGCGCGCCGCGCTGGCCAGCCGCACAGCCCTGTTCGTCATGCAGTGCATCTTCGCCATGTTCGCGGACAGCGTCGGCCTGATCGAAAATCGCGGCTTTCTGGGCTTCCTTGAGCGCTATCGCGGCAAGGCCGACCGATTCCACGAGGCGGCGCGGGTCTTCTTCGGGACCATGGATCGCGGCGGTCATTGCCTGGCGACCCAGCAGCGTATTCGCCAGTTCAATGGCGGCCTGTTCAGCACCGTCGATCCCATGCCCGTGACCGAACAGGAGCTGGAAGCCCTGATCGCGGCCGCCAATTGCGACTGGGCCATGGTCGAGCCGGCCATATTCGGCGCCCTGCTGGAACAGGCGCTCGATCCGGCGGAACGCGCCGAACTGGGCGCCCACTATACGCCGCGGGCCTATGTCGAACGGTTGATCGAACCGACGATCATGGAGCCGTTGCGCGCCGAATGGGAAGCGGTCGAGGCCCAGGCCATCGGCCTCTATGTCAAGGGCGAGGTCCGCGACGCGAGACGCATGGTCCGCGATTTCCACGACCAGCTCTGCCGCATCCGCGTGCTCGACCCCGCCTGCGGGACCGGCAATTTCCTCTATGTCGCCATGCGGATGATGAAGGAGCTGGAAGGGGAGGTGCTGGGCGCCCTCGCCGAAATGGGCGAGGCGCAGGGGCTGTTGGGACTGGAGGGCCATGTGGTCAGCCCCGAACAGTTCCATGGGCTGGAGAAGAACGCCTACGCCGCCTGGATCGCCGAGATGGTGATGTGGATCGGCTATCTGCAATGGCATTTCCGCCTGTTCGGCGACGCCCAGCCGTCCGAGCCGATCCTGAAGGATTTCCGCAGGGTCATCCGCACCGACGCCCTGGTCAGCTGTTCGCGGGTGGAACTGGCGCGCGACGCGGCCGGGCGGGTGATGACGCGGCCCGCCGGCCGGTTGTTCGACGAACCGGTCGACCGCGAGATCGAACACTATGTCGATCCACGGCCGACGCCCTGGCCGGAGGTCCATTTCATCGTCGGGAATCCGCCCTTCATCGCCGGCAAGGATCTGAGGGCGGAACTGGGCGACGGCTATGTCGAGGCGCTGGACGTCGTGCGCGGCGGACGTTTCCGATCCGCCGATCTGGTGACGGCCTGGTGGGATCGGGCGGCCGAGATCCTGACTCGCGAGGGTTCGATCCTGCGTCGGTTCGGTTTTATCACCACCAATTCCGTGACCCAGACCTTTTCACGCCGCGTCATCGAACATCATCTGGCCGCGCGACCGCCGATACGGCTTGTGTTCGCTATACCGGATCATCCGTGGATCACGGGCGCCGGCCGGGCCGATGTGCGCATCGCCATGTCGGTGGCCGAACGCGGGGAGCCCGACGGACAGGGGCGCTGGTTGGGCGTGGTGGAGGAGGCGGACCTGGACACGGATCTGCCCCGGTTGAGCTTCGTCGAGCGACAGGGCGTCATCGGCGCGGACCTGATGATCGACAACGGCCTGACGCGGGCGGCCGACCTGAAGGCCAATGCGGGGCTGGCCTATCGCGGCGTCCAGTTGATGGGCGCGGGTTTCATGGTCTCGCCGGGACGGAGTCAGAGCTTGTTGAGCGGGTCCGACCTGGGGGCGCCGTCGCCGCTCAAACCCTATCGGAACGGACGTGATCTGGCGGACCGGGCGCGAGGCGTGGAGGCGATCGACCTGTTCGGCTGGGACGAGGCGGAGGTGCGTCGCCGGCACCCGCTGATCTACCAACACCTGTTGGAGACGGTGAAGCCGGAGCGGGATCGCAATAACCGCGCCGCCTATCGCGACAACTGGTGGATATTCGGCGAGCCTCGGCGCGAGTTGAGGACGGCGCTGGAAGGGCTGGGTCGCTATATCGTCACGGTCGAGACGGCCAAGCACCGCTGGTTCCGCTTTCTGGACGCGTCGGTTCTGCCCGATAACAAGCTGGTGGTGATCGCCAGCGACGATCCGACAGTTCTGGCCGTGCTGTCGTCGCGGCCGCACCGGGCCTGGTTCGCCGCAAACGCCGGGCGGATCGGCGAATATCAACGCGAGGCGGTCTATGTGAAGGGGGTCTGTTTCGACCGGTTTCCCTTCCCCGACCTGACGTCGGATCAGGCGGCGGAGCTGGCGGCGCTGGGAGAGGAACTGGACGCCACCCGGGCGCGGGTGATGACGGACCATCCGGCCCTGACGATGACGGGCCTCTATAATGCGCGGGCGCGTCTGGGCGAGCCTACGCCGCTTTCCGAAGCCGAAAGACACCTGCACGACATCGGCCGCATCGGCATTCTCGATCATCTGCATAGACGCATCGATGGCGTGACGGCCCAGGCCTATGGCTGGTCCGGGGACCTGACGGACGCGGAGATGGCGGCGCGGCTGGCGCGGCTGAACCGGGACAGGGTCGGGGAGGAGGCCCAGGGCGTCGTACGGTTCGTCAGGCCCGATTTCCAAGCCGGTCGGGTGCAGGTCGAGCGGGGGCCGGTGCAGACCGAAGCCGTTCTGGTCGCGCCGACGACCAGGCCTCGTCTGCCGGTTGAGCCCGGTCCTCTGGCCTCGGCCCTGCTGTCTAGCCTGCGTCGTTCGGGCGTACCGATGCGGCCGGACGCTCTGGCGGCGTTCTTCGACGGCGGCGGCCTGCGCAAGACACGGACGATCGAGCATACGCTGGCGGTTCTGGCCGTTTCGGGCGCCGTACAGCGGTCCGAAGGCGGCTGGTTCGCGCCGAGACGTGCGGGCGCTCGCTGATCCCGCGAACGGTGCTAAGCCTTGAAGCTGGAGGGCTCTATGGCGAAAACCGAGACTGATGTCGTCATCGTGGGCGGCGGCCACAACGGGCTGGTGTGCGCCTTCTATCTGGCTCGGGCCGGGCTGAAGGTGACGCTGCTGGAGCGGCGTTCAGTGATCGGCGGGGCGGCCGTGACCGAGGAATTCCACCCGGGCTTCCGAAACTCGACCGCCAGCTACACCGTCAGTCTGCTCAATCCCCGGATCATCGCCGAGATGGATCTGGCTCGGCACGGCCTGCGGCTGGTCGAGCGGAGAATGTCGAACTTCCTGCCGCTCGAAGACGGCCGATACCTGGCGGCGGGGGAGGGGCGAACCCGCGCCGAGGTGGCGAAGTTCTCGCAACGCGACGCCGACAGGCTGGACGCCTATGAGGCCCGACTGGAAACCGTGGCGGCCATGTTGCGGGACCTGACCCTGCAGTCGCCGCCGAACATGGTTGAAGGCGGCTGGGCGACAGCCCTGCCCCAGATGTGGAAAGCCGGCATGGTCGGACGGCGTCTGGCGGGGCTGGATCAGACCGGGCGGCGCGACCTGCTGGACCTGTTCGCCAAGTCGGCGGGCGACTGGCTGGACGGCTGGTTCGAGAGCGATCCGATCAAGGCCCTGTTCGGGTTCGACAGCATCGTCGGCAACTACGCCAGCCCCTATACGCCCGGATCGGCCTATGTGCTGCTCCACCACGTCTTCGGCGAAGTGAACGGCAAGAAGGGAGCCTGGGGGCACGCCCTGGGCGGGATGGGCGCGATCACCCAGGCCATGGCCAAGGCGTGCGCGGAACACCAGGTCGATATGCGGCTGGATTCGCCGGTCGCCGAAATCCTGACCGAGAAGGGACGGGCGGTCGGGGCCGTGACCGCATCGGGCGAGGTCGTGCGGGCTCGGGCCGTGGTGTCCAACCTGCATCCCCGGTTACTGTTCGAGACCCTCGTCGATCCGGCTGTCGTGCCCCCGGACTTCGCCGAGCGGATGGGACGATACGCGTCCGGTTCGGGCACATTCCGAATGAATGTCGCCCTGTCGGAACTGCCGCGCTTTACCGCCCTGCCCGAAGCCGGGGATCATCTGACGGCGGGCATCATCATCGCGCCCAGTCTGGCCTACATGGATCGAGCCCATGCAGAGGCGCGCCTGAGCGGCTGGTCGTCGAAGCCGATTGTCGAGATGCTTATCCCCTCGACCCTGGACGATAGTCTCGCGCCCGACGGCGCCCATGTCGCCAGCCTGTTCTGCCAGCATGTATCGCCCGATCTCGCGGACGAGCATCGCGACACGGTCGCCGACCTGATGATCGAGACGATCGACGCCCATGCGCCGGGCTTCAAGGCTTCGGTACTGGGGCGGCTGGCGCTGGGTCCGCGCGATCTGGAGCGGCGTTTCGGCCTGGTGGGAGGCGACATCTTCCACGGCCGGCTCAGCCTCGACCAGTTGTTCAGCGCCCGGCCGGTGTTGGGCCATGCGGACTACCGGATGCCCGTATCAGGTCTGTACCTCTGCGGGTCCGGCGCCCACCCCGGCGGAGGGGTCACGGGGGCGCCGGGTCACAATGCGGCGAGAACGGTCCTGCGGGACCTGAAATCCTAGACCTGGGCGACGCCCATGGCCTTCATCAGGGCGTCGCGGACAGCGGCCTCGGTGAAGGGTTTCTGGATGGTCGCCGCGCCGCGCCATTCTTCCGGCAGGCCGCCTTCGCCATAGCCGGTCGAGAAGACGAAAGGCACGCCCCGCGCCCTCAGCGCCTCGGCGACCGGGAAAACCTGCCTGCCGGCGACGTTCACGTCCAGCAGGGCGGCGTCCAGATCCACCGTGTCGCGGGCCATCGCCTCGCCGTCGTCGATATTGGAGACGGGACCGACGGGAATACACTCCATGTCCTCGAGGATGGTCTCGAGCAGCATGGCGACGAGCGACTCGTCTTCCACAACAAGCACACGGCGGCCGTTCAGAGGCTGGGTCATTGGGCGGGTGTCCTGTCGAGTGGAACCGTCAGTTCCGCAATCAATCCATCGTTGGCGTAGACTAGATCGATCTCTCCCGCCAGATCATGGCGAATGTTTCGTTCAATCAATCGGCTACCGAAGCCTCTTCTGTCCGGTAGCGTAACTTCTGGCCCGTCCATTTCACGCCAGCTCAGCTTGAGCTTGCGATCGCGCTGATCCGCCAGGCCCCAGTCTACCAATACACGACCGTCCGGGATCGACAGGGCGCCGAACTTGGCGGCGTTGGTGGCGAACTCATGGATGATCATGCCCAGCGAGAGGGCCGTAGCCGGCGACAGGGGAATAGCCGGTCCGTTCAGGCTGATGCGGGACGGCCCAAAAGCCTCCGTCTCGTGTTCCAGCATGGCCCTGAGGTCGGCGCCTTCCCAGTGGGTTCGCGTCAGCAGATCGTGAGTATGGGACAGGGCGAGGATCCGAGACTGAAAGGTCTCGGCGAAGGTGGCGGGGTCGCGGTGGGACCGCGCGGTCTGGATGGCGATCGATTGGACCGTGGCCAGGGTGTTCTTCACCCGATGGTTCAACTCGTCGATCATCAGCTTCTGGCGCTGCGTGGCCCGGACGTTCTCGGTCACGTCGTGGCCCTGGACGAAGATGCCGACGACAGTCCCGTCTCCGTCGCGGATCGGCTGGTAGATGAAATTGAGGTAGAGTGTCTCCAACGGCCCGCCCTGGGTGCGCTGGAGCAGCGCCCGGCTCTCTCGCCCCTCATAAGGTTCGCCCGTCTCGAAGACCGTATCGAGGAACTCGTGAAAACCTTGGCCCGCGAGTTCCGGCAGGGCTTCTCGCAGAGGTTTGCCGGCGATGTCGCGATGGCCGATCAACTGGGCATAGGCGTGGTTGTGCATCTGGAAGCAGTGGTCGCGCCCGGTCAATATGGCCACGAAGCCGGGCGCCTGCATGAACATCTCGACCAGGCGATTGCGTTCGGTTTCGAGACGCCGATTGTCTTCCTGAACCGACTGCGCGCGCCGCAGAACGGAACCACCTATGATGGCGTCCAACGCCGAAATAGGTTCGTCGGCGCGGACGGCGGGTGACAGGTCGGTGATGTCGGTCGTGTGCTGAAGCAGCAGCACCACTTCGCCCTCGGCGTTCAGCAGCGGCGTATGGGTGGCGCTCCAGATCCGTTCTTCGAACTCCTCGCCGCCGTCGGCGCGCGGGCGGGGGACCGCATATCGAACGACGGCCAAGTGATCGCGCTGGCGCGTATCACGCGCCTTTTCAAGAGAAGCCCGGACCTGACGTACATTTTCGGGCGCATTCTCGCCGGGCCCGGAATCAAAGGTCGTGAACAGCGGCTGACCAAGGATGTCTGCCCGTCGTGCGCCGAGCGCATCGACATAGGCCTGGTTCACGTCAGCGATACGCAGGTCGGGGGTCAGCAGCAAATAGGGGTTCGGCGAAGCCTCGAAAGCGATCGCCAGGTCGGCGGCCGAAACGCCCATTTTAGTCAGTACAGTCAATCTACGCCCCAGCCCGCCCGGTTCCAAACGCAGCACGGGCCAAAGGGTTCGGCGCCGTACACAAAATTCGATGTTCAAAGCATCGTCATTGGCGTGTCGGAAGAATTTGCTAAGCACGGCGCATGACTTTTGCCGGCGCCTTGGCCACCCTCTCGCTCATGATGGCTCAACCGACAGATCAGCCGCCGGCTGAACAGCCCGTTCTTCAGATCGAACAGGGCGTCCTGGCGGGGCAGGCCGACGAGGCCGTGGCCTCGTTCAAGAACATCCCCTATGCGGCGCCCCCGGTGGCGGAACGGCGCTGGCGGCCGCCGGGCGCGGCCCCGCATTGGGAAGGACAGAGGGACGCCTCCACCTATGGGCCGCTGTGTATCCAGGCGACGCCGCAGGGGGATCCCGGCGTCGGCCCCCTGCCGATGAGCGAGGACTGCCTGAACCTCAATGTCTGGCGGCCGACCGACGTCAGCGCGCCCGCCCCGGTCATGGTCTGGATCCACGGCGGCGGACTGGTCAACGGATCGGGTACGGCCGCCCTCTATGACGGCGCGCCTCTGGCCCGTCAGGGCATGGTGGTGGTGACGCTGAACTATCGACTGGGGCGGCTCGGCTTCTTCGACCACCCGGCCCTGGCGGCCGAGCGACCCGCGGATGAGCCGGCAGGCAACTATGGGCTGATGGACGTCATCGCCGCGCTGAACTGGGTCAAGACGAACATATCGGCCTTCGGCGGCGACCCGACCAATGTCACCGTCTTCGGCGAATCGGCGGGCGGGGCCATCGTGACCCGGCTGATGATCTCGCCGCCAGCGCGCGGCCTGTTCGAACGGGCGATCGTTCAGTCGGGGCTGGGGCGGGAGCTTCAGACCCCGCTGGACCGTCGCGGCGCCTATGACCTGCCATCGGCGCGCGAGAGGGGCGAGGTCTGGGCCCATGGCCATAATCTGGTTACGGCGGCGGACCTGCGCGCCGCGCCTGTCGAACAGTTGCTGACCCCCGCGCCTGTCTTCGCCAACGGCGACCTGACCCTGATCGACGGCCGGATCGTGCCGACCACGATCGAAGCCGCCTTCCGCGCCGGTCGACAGTCGCCCGCGCCGCTGATCATCGGCACCAACAGCGCCGAGTTCTGGTGGATGAAGCCGACGGACCGCAACGGCTATGGCATGATCGACGACGACATGACCTGGCTGGAACGGGCCATGATCACGGCGGCCTATGGCGGGGAAGCGAACTTTGATCGGGCCTTCATGACCGATGCGGTCTTCTCGGAACCGGCGCGGCGGCTGGCGCGGCTCCATGCCGCTGCGGGGCATGACGCCTATCTCTACCGGTTCGACATTTCCTCGCCCGACAATCCCGAGCCGCACGGCGGAGCGACCCATGCCATCGAGCGTCCGTATGTGTTCGGGACCCTGCCGCTGCTGCCCTATCCGGTGCGAGACGCGGACCGGGAGGCTTCGGCGGCGATGATGGGCTACTGGACCACTTTCGCCCGGTCGGGAGATCCGAACGGCGTGGGCCGGCCCGCCTGGCCCAGGATTTCGGGGGAGGACACGCGCCTGATGTGGTTCAGAAACGACGGTCCGGAGGCCGCGCCCGTGCCTGAGTCGGCCCGGCTGGACCTGCTCGAACTGTTCCGGGGGCGGCCTCACATCGTCAGCAAGGCCGTTCGGACGTCGAACTGAGCGCAGGTCTAGCCGGCCAAGGTGGCGCTCGACTGTTTCTCTTTCAGCGTGACCAGTTCCTCGGCCATGGTCGGGTGAACGGCGCAGGTGGCGTCCCACTGGGCCTTGGTCAGACCGGCCTTCACGGCGATGGCGGCGAGCTGGATCATCTCGGGACTGTCAGGGCCGACGATGTGAACCCCGACGACGCGCTGGCTGTCGGCGTCGACGACCAGTTTCATCAGGACGCGTTCCTCGGACCCGGTGAAGGCGTATTTCATCGGCCGGAAACGGGTCAGATAGACATCGACTCCAGCCGAGCATGAGCGGCGCGCTTCGGATTCCGTGAGACCGACCACGCCGACGGGCGGCTGGCTGAAGACGGCGGTGGCGACGGCCTCGTAGTCGAAATGCTGGGGGTTGTCGCGATAGACGGTCTGGTGGAAGGCGACCGCCTCGCGGATGGCGACCGGGGTGAGATTCATCCGGTCAGTGACATCGCCGATGGCCCAGATATTGTCGGCCGTGGTCTTCGAATACGGGTCGACCTTGATGGCGCCCTCGTCGTTCAGCTCGACGCCGGCGGCCTCCAGCCCCAGCCCCTTGACGTGCGGGATGCGGCCGGTCGCGAACATCACCACGTCGGTCTCCAGCTTCATGCCGTTCTCGAGGTGGTTGATCAGGCCGCTGGCGGTCTTCTCGATCTTCTCGTGCTGGCAGCCCAGAACGACCTTGATTCCCCGCTTTTCGATCTCGCCGGCCAAATGGGCGCGCACGTCGTCGTCGAAGCCGCGCAGGATGTTGGGGCCGCGATAGATCAGGGTGGTCTCGACGCCCAGCCCCGCGAAGATGCCGGCGAACTCGACCGCGATATAGCCGCCGCCCGCGATCAGGATACGCTTGGGCAATTCGGGCAGGTGGAAGGCTTCTTCCGAAGTGATGGCGTGTTCGATGCCCGGCAGGCTTTCCGGCTTCCACGGGCGTCCGCCGGTGGCGATCAGTATCTTCTCGGCGGTGAAGGTCTGGTTCTTGCCGACGATCTCGACCGTATGGGCGTCCTTCAGCACGGCGCGACCGTGGACCAGTTCGACCCCGGCCTTGCCCAGGTTGGCGGCGTAGATGCCGGACAGGCGCGCGATCTCGACGTCCTTGGCTTCCAGGAATGTCGGCCAGTCAAACCGGGCGTTGTCGAAGGACCAGCCATAGCCCTCTGCGATCTCCAGAGCGTGGCTGACCTCGGAGGCCATGACCATGAACTTCTTGGGCACGCAGCCCCGGATGACGCAGGTGCCGCCGACGCGATATTCCTCGGCCACAGCGACCTTCTTGCCGCCCAGGGCCGTCAGGCGGGCGGCGCGGACCCCGCCGGAACCGGCGCCGATGACGAAGAGGTCGTAGTCGTAGTCGGCCATCTGGTGCTCCGGTCAGACCTAAAAAAACAGGGTCTGAATAGTCTGAATCGTCTGAATACGTCCCGGGCAGGCCGAGGCGTGGCCGGGACTTAGGCGCCGGGTCCAACCGGTACAAGGCGAGACCGCCACGCTTGGGCCACGCGGGCCGCTGCGATCGATCAGGGCGTCAGGGTCTCAACGCCGGAATCCTGACCGATGATGGCCAGATCGGCCAGATCCAGGAACAGGCCGTGTTCGACCACGCCGGTGATCAGTTTCAGATCGTCGGCCAGCCGGACGGGGTCGTGAATGGCCTTGCAGGCGGCGTCGTAGATCAGGTTGCCGCCGTCGGTGCGGACCAGGCCACGATCCGCCTGGCGCACGCGCGCCGGCTGGTTGATGTCGTGGTCGATCAAGACGTCGGCGACGCGGTTGGCCGTGGTCTTGTGACCGAAGGCGACCACCTCGATCGGCAGGGGGAAGGTCCCTAGGACAGGCACCACCTTGGCCGCGTCGGCGATGACGATGCAGCGGCTGGACGCCTCCCACACCAGTTTCTCGCGCAACAGAGCCGCGCCGCCGCCCTTGATCAGGGCCAGGCCGGGACCGATCTCGTCGGCGCCGTCGACCGTCAGGTCGATGCGGGGCGTATCCTCAAGCGTCGACAGGGTCAGGCCCAGTTCGCGCGCCAGGTCGGCGGTCTTTTCCGAGGTCGGGACGCAGCGCAGGCCGGCCAGGTCGCGCGCCGCCAGCGCCTTGACGAACCAGGCGGCGGTCGAACCAGTGCCCAGGCCTACGACCATGCCGGCTTCGACATAGGCGGCGGCGGCTTCGCCGGCGTTCTTTTTCTGCAGATCGCTCATTTCAGCTTGGCGGCCTTGGCCGCTTCCTTCTGGGTTTTGGCCTTCTCGCGGAAGGCGGCGCCGGCGTTCGGCTTGGTGGTCTGGCGGGCGCGGCCGAAGGCCAGGGCGTCGGCCGGCACGTCTTCGGTGATCACCGAGCCCGAGGCGACGATGGCGCCTTCGCCGATCATGACCGGCGCCACCAGACTGCTGTTCGAACCGACGAAGGCGCCGGCCCCAACCTCGGTCCGGGCCTTGTTGAAGCCGTCGTAGTTGCAGAAGATGGTCCCGGCGCCGAGATTGGCGCCCGCGCCCACCGAGCCGTCGCCCAGATAGGCCAGGTGATTGGCCTTGGCGCCCTCGGCCATCTTCACATTCTTTACCTCGACGAAATTGCCGATCTTGACCCCCTTGGCCAGGTCCGCGCCGGGGCGAAGCCGGGCGTAGGGACCGACCTCGGCGCCGCCGGCGACATGGGCGCCCTCCACATGGCTGAAACTGCGGATCCGGGCGCCGCCCTCGATCACCGCGCCGGGACCGAAGACGACGTAGGGTTCGATGACGGTTCCGCCGCCGACCTGGGTGTCCCAGGCGAAATGGACGGTGTCGGGCGCGGCCATGGTGACGCCGGCGGCCATGAAGGTCTCGCGCTGGACCTTCTGGAACAGGGCCTCGGCCTGGGCCAGTTCGGCCTGGGCGTTGACGCCCATGACCGAGTCCTCGGCCGCGAAGACGGCGCGTGTCGAATGGCCGGCCTTGCGCGCCAGTTCGACGACGTCGGTCAGATAATATTCGCCCTTGGCGTTGTCGTTCGTCACGTCCGCCAGCAGGGAGAAGAGCAGGGCGGCCGGGGCGGCCATGACGCCGGAGTTGCAGGCCGTGACGGCCAGGACCTCGGGAGAGGCCTCCTTGGCCTCGGTTATGGCGACCAGGGTCTCGCCCTCGAGGATCAACCGGCCATAGGCGCCGGGATCGCGGGCCTCGAAACCGATGACGGTGACGCCGTCAGTGTTGAAGACGGGCTCGATATCGGCGGCCTTCAGCAGCGGCACGTCGCCATAGGTGACGATCACTTCGCCGTCGAAGCCGGCCAGGACCTGTTCCGCGGCGCGGACGGCGTGGCCGGTGCCCAGCGGCGGGTCCTGGATGGCGACGGCGTCTTCGCCCAGGCGTCTGACCACATGGGCGCGGACCTCGGGCGAATGGGTTCCGACCACGACGACGATCCGCTGGCAGCCCAGGGCCTCGGCGGCGTCGATGGCGTGATCCAGCATGGCGCGGCCGCCGACCGGATGCAGCACCTTGGGCAGGGGCGATTTCATCCGCGTGCCCTGGCCGGCGGCGAGAATGATGGCGGCGCGGGCGCGCGTCTGGCTGGTCATGAATCGTCTCGCGGTCTAGTCGTCCTGCGATCTAGCCCATCATGCGGGCCAGCGGGAGACATGGATGACCGATCGCGACCTGGAAGGCTGGACCATCGCCTTCGACCTGGACGGCACCCTGGTCGATTCCGCACCGGATCTGGTGGGGACGCTGAACCGGCTGCTGGTCGAGGAAGGCCTGCCGCCCGTGCCGATGAGTTCGGCCCAGACCCTGATCGGGTCGGGCGCGCGCGCCCTGCTGGTGCACGGGTTCGAGGCGGCGGGGGCATCGGTCGAACGGGCCGAGTCAGAGGAATTGTTCGAGCGGTTCCTCGTGGACTACACCGCCCATATCGCGGACGGATCGCGGCCGTTCGACGGGGTGGTCGAGACGCTGGAGCGTCTGGCGGCGCGGGGGGCCATCCTGGTGGTGGCGACCAACAAGCGGTCCGACCTGTCGGAACTGCTGCTGGAAAAACTGGACCTGACCCGTCATTTCGCCGCCATCGTCGGGCCGGATCGGGTCAGCGCGCGCAAGCCCTCGGGCGCGCACCTGACGGAGGCGGTGATCAAGGGCGGCGGCGATCCCGGACGCGCCATCATGGTCGGAGACGCGGCGCCGGACGCGGGGGCGGCGAGGGATGCGGGCATGCCCTGCATACTGGCCACCTTCGGCTACACGCCCGTGCCGGTCGAGGATCTGGGTGGAGACGTGCTGATCGACGCCTTCGAGGACGTCGAGGAAGCCATCGACGGCATCCTGTCCGACTTCTACGTCATGAAGGCGCTGAAGGTCTGAACAGTCGCGCTTACAGCGGCTGACAGGAGATCTGACGGCGATCGAACGCCGACGCGGTTGCGGATCGCGCCGGCGATGGACAGATTGGCGCACCCTGTCGAAAGTCCCTCAATGGTCGCGCGATTTTTCAAGATTCCCCTGTGGAAACGCACCTTCGCCGGTCTGGCGCTGGGGGTCATCGCGGGGCTGATCCTGCGCGAGCGGGCCGAGGTCTGGCTGCAGCCGATCGGCGACGTCTATCTGAACCTGATCCGCATGGTGGTGGCGCCCCTGGTGCTGTTCACCATCGCCAGCTCCATCGCCAAGCTGGGCGAGGGGGCAGGGGCCGTGCGGCTGGGCGTGCGGACCATCGTCTGGTTCGCGATCACGTCGCTGCTGGCCGTGCTGGTCGGTTTCGCCTTCGGACACATCGTCAACCCGGGCGTCGGTCTGGCCAACCTGCCGCTGGGCGAGGTCAAGGAACGGGTCATTCCGACCCCGCTGGAGGTGCTGATCGGCGTCGTCCCGACCAATCCGTTCGCCGCGCTCGCCGAGGGCAAGGTGCTGCAGATCATCTTCTTTTCGGCCCTGATCGGCATGGCTCTGGTGGCGCTGGGCGACCGGGCGCAAGGGGTGCGGCGACTGGTGGACGAAGGGGCCTCGGTCATCTTCCGCATCACCCGCTGGGTGATCCAGCTGACGCCGTTCGGCGTGTTCGGCCTGATCGGCTCGGTCGTCGGCGGCTATGGCTGGGAAGCCCTGTTGCCGTTGCTGAAATTCATCGGCGCTATCTACGCCGCCTGCCTGTTCCACATTCTGATCGTCTATTCAGGCCTGCTGAAGGTGCACGGCCTCAAGGTGACCAGCTTCTTCCGCGGCGCCTTCGCGGCCCAGCAGACGGCCTTCGCCACCTCGTCCTCGCTGGGCACCCTGCCGATCACCCTGCGCCAGACGGTTGAACGGCTGGGCGTGCCGCAGGCCTACGCCGCCTTCGCCGTGCCCCTGGGCGCCAATGTGAAGATGGACGGGTGCGGCGCCATCTATCCGGCCATCGCCTCGATCTTCATCGCCCAGTATTTCCAGATCGACCTGACCCTGACCCAGTACATCCTGATCGGCCTGACGGCGGTGCTGGGCTCGCTGGGGACGGCAGGCGTGCCCGGCACGTCGATCGTCATGTTGACCCTGACCCTGTCCACCGCGGGTCTGCCGCTGGAAGGCATCGGCTATATCGTCGCCATCGACCGGGTCATAGACATGATGCGGACCGCGACAAACGTGACCGGCCAGATGCTGGTCCCGGTGCTGGTGGCCAGGGAGGAGGGGATCCTCGACCAGGGCATCTACGACGGCCACGTCGCCTGGCTGCCCGGCGATCCGGAGGCGGAGACGCCGGACGCCGTGCAGGCCGCCGGAATCTGAAACGGACGCTTGCGCGTCGCGGACGGGCGGGCTATGTCGCCGCCTCCGCAAGGCAAGGATGCGTAGCTCAGCGGGAGAGCACCTCGTTCACACCGAGGGGGTCACAGGTTCAATCCCTGTCGCATCCACCATCTTCCTGTCCCCATGGGACCGCGTCGCCGCTCGCAGCCGCCGATGGAAACGCCGATGCCCCAGGTCAATGACACGGTCCATATCCGCTTCTCGCTGAGAGGTCTGGGCGGACCCTTCTGGCAGACCAACGCCACCGTGGCCTCGGTCAGCCAGGGTGTGGCCCTGCTGGACGGGCTGGATCGCCAGGTTCCGGCCTCGGTGACGGAGCTGAAGCGCGCCGGGCCGAACCGCTGGACCCTGGATTGGGAAGTCCGAGGCCGGCCCTGAGCTGCAGCCTTAGACGTCGGGCACGTCGCGACCGGGCGGTACATTGACGCCCATGGACTTCAGATAGGTCTTGATGTTGCGGGCCGCCTGACGGATCCGCTGCTCGTTCTCGACCAGGGCGATGCGGACGAAGCCTTCGCCGTTCTCGCCGTAGCCGACGCCCGCCGCGACAGCGACCTTGGCATGGGTCAACAGTTGCTTGGAGAACTCCAGACTGCCGAGATGGGCCAGGGCCGGGGGCAGGGGCGCCCAGGCGAACATCGAGGCGGCGGGCTTGGGGATGTCCCAGCCGGCGCGGCCGAAACTGTCGACCAGGACGTCGCGCCGACGGTGATACAGAGCCCGGTTCTGGTCGACGATGTCCTGCGGTCCGTTCAGGGCGGCGACGGCCGCCGCCTGGATCGGCGTATAGGCGCCGTAGTCGAGGTAGGATTTCACCCGCGCCATGGCCGCGATCAGCTTGGGATTGCCGACGGCGAAGCCGATCCGCCAGCCGGCCATGCTGTAGGTCTTGCTCAGCGAGGTGAACTCGACCGCCACGTCCTTGGCGCCCGGCACCTGCAGGATCGAGACCGTCGGCTTACCGTCGTAATAGAGTTCCGAATAGGCGAGGTCGCTGATGATCCACAGGTCGTTGGCCTTGGCGAAGGCGACGACCCGTTCATAGAAGGCCAGGTCCACCGTTTCCGCCGTCGGGTTGGACGGATAGTTCATCACCAGCACCTTGGGGCGCGGCACCGTATAGGCCATGGCCCGGTCGAGGCTCTCGAAATAGCGCTCGTCCGGCGTCGTCGGCACGCTGCGAATCGCGGCCCCGGCGATGATGAAGCCGAAGGTATGGATCGGATAGGAGGGATTGGGCGCCAGGACCACGTCGCCGGGTTCGGTGATGGCGGTCGCCAGGCTGGCCAGGCCTTCCTTGGAGCCCATGGTGACGATCACCTCGGTCTCGGGGTCCAGATCGACGCCGAAACGACGAGCGTAATAATTGGCCTGGGCGCGGCGCAGGCCGGGAATGCCCTTGGACGCCGAATAGCCGTGGGCGTCGGGCTTGCGCGCCACTTCGCACAGCTTGTCGATGACGTGCGGCGGCGGCGGAAGGTCGGGATTGCCCATGCCCAGGTCGATGACGTCCTCGCCGGCGGCGCGGGCGGTGGCGCGCATGGCGTTGGTCTCCGCGATCACATACGGAGGCAGGCGTTTCATGCGGTAGAATTCTTCGGACATCTCGAACTTCGCGGGGCAGTGAGGCTGACAGGGGCCGCCAGCGATGCCACCGATAGAAGCGCCGCGATACAGAAAGATCGTATCTTTCCGGCTTTCTCACGCCAAAAACATGTGGGCGACCGCCGCCGCCGCCGCTCATGGCGCATGAACCGTGCGGTCGGCAGGTCAGGCTGCCGGAAGCCTCAGGGCGCGAAGGATCGCGGTTCGCGAGCGGCCATGAGGTCGGACCCGCGAGGGCCGGCCGCCGGTCCAGGCCGTCGCCGCACATGGTCGGACAGGCGACGGATCTGATCTTCCATCACGCCGTCGCGATCCATCAGCTGGCGGACCATGGGATCGGCCAGCATCTCGTCCAGGGTCAGATCATAGGGCGTCATGTCGTGCCTCCGGCTCGTGGCGTCCTCCCCCTCGCTCAAGGAGATGGGGAGGCGGACAGTCGTCGCCAGTGCCCCGAAAGCCCTGTCGCCGAAAATTCACGCCGACCCGTGCTCCCAGGGGTTTTTCGCCAGCGTTCCGCGCGCGGAACGATTTGGCGATTGCGTCGCCGTCGAGGGATCGCCACTTTCAGGCTCGAACCCTTATCAGACGAGGACGCCCATGGCCCGCAAGCCCAACTACAGTTTTGAACGTCAGGAACGCGAGCGCGCGGCGGCCATCAAGGCGGCGGAAAAGGCGGCCGCCAAGGCGGAGCGCAAGGCCGACACCGCGACCGAAAAGGCGCCGCCCGCCGAGGACTGAGCCTCTGCGGCAATATCCGTTCGTGTTTTCGTTGTTTGAGCGGCCGCAAAGTCCTATTCTTGCGCCATGACACGCTGGACCCCCGAAAGCTGGAGAACCAAGACCGCCCTGCACATGCCGGCGGACTATCCGGATCCCAAGGCCCTCGCCCTCGTCGAGGACGAACTTCGCGCCCTGCCGCCGCTCGTTTTCGCGGGCGAGGCCCGGCGCCTGACCGACCGCCTGTCGATGGTGGAGCGGGGCGACGCCTTCCTGCTCCAGGGCGGCGACTGCGCCGAGAGCTTTAAGGAGTTCTCGACCGACAATATCCGCGACACCTTCCGCCTGATCCTTCAGATGGCGGTCGTCTTGACCTTCGCCGGGCGCAAGCCGGTCGTGAAGGTGGGACGGATCGCAGGCCAGTTCGCCAAGCCGCGCTCGTCGCCGCTGGAAGAGATCGGCGGAGTCGAACTGCCCAGCTATCGCGGCGACATCATCAACGGGATGGGGTTCACACCCGAAGAGCGCGTGCCCGATCCGCAGCGGCTGATCCGGGCGTATAACCAGTCGGCCTCGACGCTGAACCTGCTGCGCGCCTTCGCCGGCGGCGGCTATGCCGACCTCTATAATATCCACCGCTGGACCCTGGGCTTCGCGGGCGACAACGCCGCCGGGGCCCAGTACCGCGAGCTGGCCGACAAGATCACCGAGGCCCTGGCCTTCATGGAGGCCGTGGGCGTCACGCCCGAGACCCATCCGGACCTGAGCCGGGTCGAGGTCTTCACCAGCCACGAAGCCCTGCTGTTGAACGTCGAGAGCGCCTTGACGCGGCTGGACGGCGGTTCGGGCGAATGGTTCGACACCTCGGCCCATATGCTGTGGATCGGCGAGCGCACCCGTCAGCTGGACGGCGCCCACGTCGAGTTCATGAAGGGGATCAAGAACCCTATCGGCGTGAAATGCGGACCGACGATGACGGCGGACGACCTTCTGCCGCTGATCGACGCCCTGAACCCGGATAATGTCTCGGGCCGGCTGACCCTGATCGGCCGCTTCGGCCACGACAAGGTCGGCGAGCGCCTGCCCAAGCTCATGCGTGAAGTGAAGGCCTCGGGCCGCAAGGTCATCTGGTCGATCGACCCGATGCACGGCAACACGCTGAAGGCTGGCAACGGCTACAAGACCCGGCCGTTCGACCGGATCCTCGGCGAGGTACGGACATTTATTGATGTTGCGGAGGCCGAGGGGGTCCACCCCGGCGGCGTCCACTTGGAGATGACCGGCCAGAACGTCACCGAATGCATCGGCGGCGCCCAGGCTGTTACCGAGGACGACCTGTCCAACCGCTATCACACCCACTGCGATCCGCGCCTGAACGCCGACCAGGCGCTGGAACTGGCCTTCCTGGTCGCCGAGCGGCTGAAGGCCGGTCGCGTGGCCCAGGCCGCGGCCGCCTGAATCGAGCGACAGCCGCCTGACTTCCGTCAGGCGGCTGTTTCGGCCCGTTCGTAAAGCGCGGCGATGCGGGCGATGGCCTTTTCCGCTTCCAGGCGGTCGGGCGTCTCGTCGGTCTCGCCATATCCGAACATGTCGCCGCCGATGTTCTGGACGCCCACACCGTCCGGTCGGGAGACCACGCCCATGCCCTTGTAATAGAGGCCGTAGCGGACCTCCGGCTGAGGCGGCAGCCAGGTCATCTGGCCACGCACGGGAACGATGGTTTCGTCGCCGAACAGGGCGCGGGCGCCGTATCCCGTACAGTTGACGATCACCGGTTCGGACAGGGTCGTCAGGTCCGCCGGGGTGTTGAAGGTGCGGGTCTCGATCCGGCCGCCCTCCGCGATGAAGTCCGCCATCAGCCTGTGGCCCAGTTCGGCGATGTTGAACTGCATGGCCACGCCCTGACGCACGAAGCGACCCGCAAAGGGATGTTGGCTCGGCGCGAGTTCGTGAGAGCGGGGGACGATGTCGTGCAGGCGGTCGCCATATTCAGCGAAGCGGATGGCGGCCGGCGCCGAGGCAGCGGCAGCGGCTGGGGCCGGTCTCGGTCCGCCGTCGCTGATAATATATCGGTCCAGGAAGGCCACGGGTTCAGCGGGCTGTCCGACATAGGTCTGGTGCATGGCCCAGGACGCGCGGGCCATCCGTTCCCACAGGGCGGGAAAGGCGGCGTCAATCCGGTCGGCGTCGGCGATGCGAGAATCCGGCGTCCACAGGCCGGTGGCGCGGGCCGAGCGGGTCTGGGGCAGGCGTTCGGCGGCATAGACGATCACCTTGGCGCCGGCCCGCTGCAACAGGGTGGCGGAGGTCAGGCCGAGGGCGCCGCAGCCGATCACCGCGACCTCGGCCGTGCCGCCCTGCATCGCCATCTCCCGGACGATCTCGGCAGAACCCCAGGACAAGGACCAGCCGCTGCCGCCGTGGCCATAGTTGTGAACCACCCGCTTGTCGCCGATCCGCTCCACCTCGATGCGCGGCCCAGCGGCACGGAAGGGACGCAGGCAGACGGTGATGCGGGTGATCAGGTCCGCTCGCATCCTGAGGGGCGCCAGGGGCGGAACGACGAAACGCGGCGACGCGGGAAGAACTGGGGAGGCCGCGCCGGTGACGCACCCGGCGAGACTGCTGGCGCCGAGGCCTCCGAGGCCGGCCAGGATGGTTCGGCGACTGGTCTGCATGGCGTGTGTCATGGTCGATTTCCGCTCGGTTGCGCCTCATGGCCTTGATAGAGTGATCGTCCGAGCTTGTCCCGAGGGCGCGGGCGCCGCAAAGGCAATGACTTATGGCCGCGAAGGGGCCACGGCGTCCGGCTCAAGTCCCCGGCTACGCCCAGCAGGATCGACGATGACCGAGACCGACATGCTCCGCCCGAACGATACGCCCGCCAACTCCCGCGTGGCGTTTCAGGGTGCGTTGGGCGCATTCAGCCATGAAGCCTGCATGGCGCTGCGTCCCTGGGACCAGGCCGTGCCGTACGAAACCTTCGCCGAGGCCTTGGGCGCGCTGACGAGCGGGGCGTGCGACATGGCTCTGATCCCTGTGGAAAACTCCAGCATCGGCGTGGTGGAGCCCGCGGCGACCCTGGTGCGCGATTCGGGGCTGAAGGTCCTTGCCGATGTCTGGCGGCCCATCCGCCACGCCCTGATGGGGATCGAGGGCGCCCGAATGGCGGATATCCGCACGGTCGAAAGCCACCCGATCGCCCTGGCCCAGTGCGCCGGCACGCTGAAGAGCATGCATCTTACGATCATCGAGCATTTCGACACGGCGGGCGCCGCGCGCGATGTGGCGGAGGCGGGCGATCCCAGCCGAGCCGCCATCGCTCCGGTTGGCGCGGCCGAGGTCTATGGCCTGTCGATCCTGCGCAACGATTTGCAGGATTCCAGCGACAACCGGACCCGTTTTGTCCTTTTGGCCGCCGCCGAGGGTTGACGGCGCACGGTCTTTGCGTGCTTTAAGGCCGCACGGATCGCAAACGATCCGCATAACCGGACCCGGACCCATGTTCCGCCAGCGCGTTCTTTCTGTTTCTCTCGACCGTTCGCGCGCGGTGTCCGGCCTCTATTTCGGCTATGGCTTCTACGGCTTTCGATACGCCGGCTGAGGCGTCGGGCGCACTCCGTCCCTGACTGTCTCGCCGGCGACCGCTCTGGATCAGAGCGGCTGTCCGCCCCTGCATATCGAAATCCCCCCATGCCGAAAGCCGAACTCCATGACCAATTCCAGCATCCAGCAAGTGTGGCCTGACGTGGCCGCCTTGACCCCCGAACAACAGGCCCTGGCCGCCCTGCGCGCCGAGATCGACTCCATCGACGACCAGATCCTGGCCCTGTTCGAACAACGGCTGGCCGTCGCCGCCACCGTCGGCCGCGCCAAGGACGCGCCCAGCGGTCCACACACCAAGTTGCGCCCGGACCGCGAACAGACCGTGCTGTCGCGCATGCTGTCGAAGGCCCAGCCCGAGAACGCCGAAGCGGTCGAGCATCTGTGGCGCGAGATCGTCGGCTGGGGCCTGGCGCGCCAGGGCCGGCTTCAGGTCCAGGTCTGGGCGCCGATCGAACCCACCCGCGCCTATGATGGCGCGCGCCTGCGTTTCGGGGCGGCCGCCGACATCAAGATGGTCCGCGATCCTCAGAAGGCCCTGGCCTTCGCCGCGGAGGGCCACGGGATCGCCGTTCTGGCCATCAATACCGAGGACGCCTGGTGGATGGGCCTGCGACGCGAATGGTCGATGCTGAGCGTGTTCGACGGCTATGGCGGTGAGACGCCGACCTCGCTGGCGGTGGGCAAGATCGATCCGCCGGCCCTGCCGAAGGGTCGCCGGGTGGTGGTCACCGCGGGCGGAGACGCCGGCGACGGCGGCGGGGCGCGTCGCTGGGGCCTGAACACCCATCATGGCTGGACCATCGCCCTGACGGAGGCCGAATTGGCACCGGGCGAAGCGGAAGGCTGCGTCGGCGCGATCGGCTGATCGCGCCGACTTCGTTCAGGAGGCGTGGGCTTTCTGGGCCTTGGTCAATTCGATCATCCCCTGTGCGGCGCCCATCTCCGGCACGATCTCGTTCGAGCGGTCGGAGATGGCGTCGAACCGGGCGGCCACCTGTTCCGGGGCGTCAGCGCCGGTGATGTGAACGCCTTCGGTCAAGGTCACATAGGCGCGCTCGAACCCGCCGGCGCCGGCCGCGAGGATGCAGCGGCTGGGGGCGTTCTGGCTCAGCAGGTACAGCAGGCCCGGCGTCACCAGTTCCGGCCCCAGGGCCTCCAACGGCAAGGCGGCGCCGAGGTCCTCGGTCATCCGGGTGTGGGCGGTAGGCGCCAGGCAGTTGACGCGGATGTCGTTCTTGGCCCCCTCGATCGACAGGCTCTGCATCAGGCCGACCAGAGCCATCTTGGCGGCGCCATAGTTCGATTGGCCAAAATTGCCGTACAGGCCGGACGAAGAAGTGGTCATGACGATCCGGCCGTAGTTCTGGGCCCGCATGATCTCCCACACCGCCTTGGTGCAGTGGACCGCCCCCATCAGGTGGACGTCGAGGACGAAGCGGAAGTCTTCCAGCTCCATCTTGGCGAAGGTGCGGTCGCGCAGGACGCCGGCGTTGTTCACCAGCAGGTCGACCCGGCCCCATCGGGCCATGGCGGCGTCGACCATGGCCTGGACGGCGGCGAAGTCGGTGACGGAGGCGGCGTTGGCCATGGCCTCGCCCCCGGCGGCCTCGATCTCGGCGACCACGGCCTCGGCCGCGGTGGCCGATCCGCCCGAACCGTCTCGCGCGCCGCCCAGGTCGTTGACCACCACCTTGGCTCCGCGCGCCGCCAGGGCCAGGGCGTGTTCCCGTCCCAGACCGCCGCCCGCGCCAGTCACGATGGCCACCTGGCCGTCAAACCTGATCGTCATCTCGTCTTCTCCGCCCAAGAAATTATCGCCCGACCATCGGCCGGCGTCTTGCACGGGTTTTGGCCTCGCTTTGATCGACGTACAAGCCTGAAGGCCCGGTCGTTCAGCCTGCGCGGTTCTTGACCAGATCGTCGACGACCGACGGATCGGCCAGGGTGGAGGTGTCGCCCAGCGAACCGATCTCGTTCTCGGCGATCTTGCGCAGGATGCGGCGCATGATCTTGCCCGAACGGGTCTTGGGCAGGCCCGGCGCCCACTGGATCACGTCGGGGGCGGCGATGGGGCCGATCTCGCGCCGGACATGGACGCCCAAGGCCTTGCGCAGGTCCTCGGTCGCCTCGACCCCCTTGTTCAGGGTGACATAGGCGTAGATGCCCTGGCCCTTGATGTCGTGGGGATAGCCGACCACGGCCGCCTCGGCGACATCGTCGTGCAGCACCAGGGCGCTCTCGATCTCGGCCGTGCCCATCCGGTGGCCTGAGACATTGATGACGTCGTCGACCCGGCCGGTGATCCAGTAATAGCCGTCCTCGTCGCGACGGCAGCCGTCGCCGGTGAAATAGCGTCCGGGATAGGTCGAGAAATAGGTCTCGAAGAAACGTTGGTCGTCGCCATAGACGGTGCGCATCTGGCCCGGCCAGCTGTCGGTGATGCACAGATTGCCGGAGACGGCGCCGGTCAGTTCATTGCCTTCAGCATCGACGATCTGAAGCTCCACGCCGGGCAGGGGCAGGGTGGCCGAACCGGGCTTCAGGTCAGTGGCGCCGGGCAGGGGGGTGATCAGATGGCCGCCCGTCTCGGTCTGCCACCAGGTGTCGACGATGGGGCAGCGGCCGTCGCCGATCACCTCGTGATACCAGCGCCAGGCCTCGGGATTGATCGGCTCACCGACCGTGCCGAGCAGGCGAAGGGATTTCCGCGACGTGGCCTTCACCGGGCCGTCGCCTTCGCGCATCAGGGCGCGCAGTGCCGTGGGCGCGGTGTAGAAGACCTCGACCTTGTGCTTGTCCACCACCTGCCAGAACCGGCTGGCGTCGGGATAGTTGGGCACGCCCTCGAACATCAGGGTGGTGGCGGCGTTCGCCAGAGGTCCATAGACCAGATAGGAATGGCCCGTGACCCAGCCCACGTCGGCGGTGCACCAGAAGACCTCGCCGGGGCGATAGTCGAACGTCAGCTCGTGCGTCCAGGCGGCCCAGAACAGATAGCCGCCCGTGGTGTGCAGCACGCCCTTCGGTTTTCCTGTGGAACCTGAAGTGTAGAGGATAAACAATGGATCTTCCGCATTCATCGGCTCGGGCGGACAGTCAGTGGAGGCCTTGGCGGCCTCGGCGGCGTAGTCCACGTCGCGGCCCTCCACCATCGGCACCTCGGCGCCGGTGCGGCGGATGACCAGGACGGTGTCGACCTTCACCTTCTCCAGGGCCGCATCGACATTCGCCTTCAGCGGCACGACCTTGCCGCCGCGCACGCCCTCGTCGGCGGTGATGACCAGAGTGGAGCCGCAGTCCTCGATCCGGCCGCACAGGCTGTCGGGCGAGAAGCCGCCGAAGACGACCGAATGGACCGCCCCGATGCGGGCGCAGGCCAGCATGGCGTAGGCCGCCTCGGGGATCATCGGCATATAGATGGTGATCCGATCACCTTTTTTGGCGCCGTGGGCTTTCAGCACATTGGCCATGCGGCAGACTTCATCATGCAGCCGGCCGTAGGTGATATGCTGACTGTCCGCCGGATCGTCGCCTTCCCAGATGATCGCCGTCTCGTCCTTCCGATGCGGCAGGTGGCGGTCGATACAGTTGGCGGCGACGTTCAGGACGCCGTCCTCGAACCAGCGGATGCGGAAATCTTCCTTCCTGAAGGAGACGTCCTTGATCCGGGTCGGGGCCTTGATCCAGTCGAGGCGTTTGGCCTGTTCGGACCAGAAGGCGTCGGGCGTCTCGCGCGCCGCGATCCGTGCCGTCTCATAGGCTCGCCGGTCCATATGGGCCTTGGCGGCGAAGTCTGCAGGGACGGGGTAGATATCGGAATCGGGCACGCGAGACGTCTCCAGCATCATCAGAATCCGTATTTGGCGAACAGGATCAGTCGGGTCATGTCGCCGCTCGCGCCGGACTCGATTTCGCGATCGGCAAACATCAGCTCAGCGCCCACATCAAACGCCTTAACGGGCGACCAGATCAAGTTGGCGTGGATGCTCTGGGCCGAGCGGTTGACCGCCAGACCCGTGATGGATGTGTCGTTGTCGACGTTCTGGGCTGACCAGATCAGGCTGGACCGCCAGCCGGGCGACCAGACATGCCGGTAGGCGGCGAAGCCGGCGACTACGCCGATCGCATCCAGTTCACCCGAGGCGTCCAGCACGGCGTCGTTGGAGAAGTTCAGCCCGACATAGCGGCCGATTCCTTCGCCCCCGGTCACCATCAGGCGGATATCGTCCTTCGACCCGACCTTGATCTTGGTCGATGCGGACAGGCCCCAGCCGGTGGTGGTGGAATCGATGTCGGTCGCCGGGTTTTGATACTTCAGCTGACGCAGCAGGCCGGCGAACTGCACGTCGCCCCAGGGCTTAGTCACGGCGTAGCGGGCGGTGAAGTCGGGCAGGCTGCTGTCATCGGCGATGATCCGCGCACCGCCGTTGAAGGGCGTGACCGTGGTTTCGGGGTTTTCGACCGAGAGCGAGAATGGGCCGCGCGTATAACGAACCTGGACCTGACGAGCGAAGACCGTGCCCTCGGCCGCGCCGATGAAGTCGGCGGATTCGGGCAGGACTGCGGTGTTCTGGAAGTTGGTCCACTCCTGGCCGATCAGCCAGTTGTCGATGGTGACGAAGGCGCGGCGCAAGGCCGGATTGGCCGGGCTGGTGGTGCGCTGGTCCGCCGTTCCGGGCAGGGTCTGGAAGTCCATTTCCAGTCGCGACGAGACCTTGTGGCCGCTGATCAGGCCGTCCGTCGTCAGCCAGAACCGGGTCTGGCGGGCATTGAAGTCGGTCGCCGTGTCCTCGTCGGCGCCGCCGATCGGGATGGAGCCGGGGATATGGAATTCGCGCAGGGCGTCGCCGTTGACGGGATCGCCGTCGGAGTAGTTCGAGGCGGAGGCGTCGACCTTGACGAAGCCGCCGAACTTCACCGTGAGGTCGCCCATGCGGAAGCCGTCGCTGGGTGCGGCGGGCGCCGCGGCCTGCTGGACGGGAGCGGCGGGGCGCGTCTCCAGTCTGATGATGTCCTGTTGCTGCGCCGCCTGCTGGGTGCGGGCGGCGACGACTTCGGATTTGAGCGCGTTCAGCTCGGCTTCAAGCTGGGCGATTCTGGCTTCGAGGGCGGCCTGGGCGTCTTGGGCCAGGGCGGCGCCGGGGGCGAAAAGCATGGCCGCGGCCGCGCATCCTGCCACCAGGCTGGATTTGATCATCATGGTTCCTCCCGCGCCCGTCTCGTGCAGGCGTCCTGTTGAACCTTTTCCTCTAGCCCGGTAGGCGGCCATTAGCCATTGGTCTAGTTTCGACCAAAGTCGAACCGCGCCATGCTGATGCAGACGCGGCCGAAAAGCATGCCGCGCAAGGGAAGGAAGCCCCATGGATCGTATCGTCCTCGCTGACGATCACCCGTTATTTCGCGCCGCGCTGAGGTCCGCCGTCGACAGGTCGGCGCCGGGCTCCGAGGTCGAGGAATGCGCCAGCCTGGCCGAGGCGCGCGCCGCTCTTGTTCAGGCGGGAGCGCCGGTCGATCTGCTGCTGTTGGACCTCAAACTCTCGGACAGCGAGGGCATGGCGGGGCTCGCCGCCATTCGCGCCGAACATCCGGCCGTGCCCGTCGCCGTCGTGTCGGCAAGCGAGGAGCCGTCGGTCGTGCGCCACGCCCTGGGCCTGGGCGCTGCCGGATTCATTCCCAAGTCGACCGCCCTGCCGCAGATGGTGGAGGCCATAACCGCCATCCTGGCGGGCGACGGCTGGGCGCCGGAGATCCCGGACGTCGAAGACGACGATCTGCCGGCTCGGGTGGCCAGTCTGACGCCGTCGCAACTGCGCATCCTCGAAGGGCTCAAGGCTGGTCGGCTGAACAAGCAGATCGCCTTCGACCTGGGCGTGTCCGAGGCCACCATCAAGGCGCATCTGACCAGCGTCTTCCGCAAACTCGGGGTCCATAACCGGACCCAGGCGGTGATCCTGGCGAAACAGATGGATCCGGTGAACTGACCCGTCTCCTCCCCGCGAAGCGGGGAGGAGACGGTTTGTATGGCTAACCTGACAGGAAGGCTTTCAACGCCGCAGGCTTGATCGGTTTGGGCAGCAGCACCGCTCCAGCCGCAGTCGCCTGGTCGTTGAGACCGTCCCGCGTATCGGCGGTGACAAGGGCGATACGGCGCACGCCCCTGGGTCGCAGCCAGTCGATGACGGCGAACCCGTCCGGCCCGTCGCCGAGATGAAGGTCGATCACGGCCGCATCGAACGGTCCGGACGCGGCCATGGCGGCCTCGACGCCGGACACCAGCGTCGGGCGCGCGCCCCAGCGGGTCAGCAGGGCGTCGAGCGCGTCCAGAATGACCGGCTCATTGTCCACGCAGAGGATACGCAGTCCGGCGAGAGGCAGGCGGACGTCGTGTATCGGCGCGCTCTCGACCGCCTCGACGGGCCGGCTGCGCGGCACGGTGATACGAAAGATCGTGCCGCGCCCGACGCGAGAGTTCAGCTCGAGCGGGTGGTCCAGCAAACTGGACAGGCGCCGCACGATGGCCAGACCCAGGCCGGCGCCGGGCTCGTCGACCGGAGCGCCGGGAAGGCGGACGAATTCGCCGAAGACCATGTCCTGATCCGCGTCGGGGATGCCACGTCCGGTGTCGCATACCAGCAGCCGCGCCGTATCCCCCTGCCGCCGCGCTCCGACCAGCACCCGACCGGAATCCGTGTACCGGATCGCGTTGGCGATCAGGTTCTGCAGCATGGACCGCAGCAGATCTCGGTCGGACGAGACCCAGAGCCCGCTTGGAACAAGGGTCAGCTCAAGTCCCTTGGCCTTGGCGACCGGCGCATATTCCCGTCTCAGTTCGTCGAACAATCCGTCGAGCGACAGGCGGGTCACGGCCGCCTTGACCCCTCCGGCTTCCAGCTTGGACAGATTCAGCAGGGCGGTCAGCAGCCGGTGTGCGCTGTCGATGGCGCGGTCGGCGTTGACGGCCAGGATACGGCTGGTCGGCTCGGCACCCGGACCGGAAACGGCCGGCTCTTCCTTCAGGGCGGCGATGAACAGCCGGGCGGCGTGCAACGGTTGCAACAGGTCGTGGCTGGCGGCGGCGAGGAAGCGGGTCTTGGAGGCCGTGGCGTCCTCCGCCACCCGCCGGGCTTCTTCCAGACGCGCCGTGCGGTCTGCGACCCGCGCCTCCAGTCTTTCGTTCGCTTCTTCCAACTGACGCGCGGCCCGGCGCAGGGCGGTGATGTCGGTGTAGCTTGTCGCATAGCCGCCGCCGGGGATGGGGGCGCCGGATGATCGCAGCACCCGGCCGTCCGGCTGGAGCCGTTCGTGATCGTGGGGGATGCGACGGCTGAGGGCCTCCAGACGGCGCTCGACCCAAGCCTCGATATCGTCGGGGCTTTCGCCCCGTTCGGCGTTCAGTCGATAGATGTTGGCGATCGGCAGACCGACATGGACGAAGCTGACGGGCAGATCAAACATCGATACATAGCGGCGATTCCAGGCTGTTACGCGCAAATCTTCGTCCACCACGATCACACCCTGATCGATATTGTCGAGGGTGGTCTGCAGCAGCTCGCGATTGAACTGCACCACCTGGGACGCCTCGTCGAGCATCCGCACGACATCCTCCGGCGCTCGTCCGCCGCCGGCCAGGGCGGCCGCGATGACCCGACGAGCCGATGCAGCGCCGATGGCGCCGGCCAGCATGCGTTCCGCCGCCCGCGCCAGGGCGGCGTCGGCCGGATCGGTGTCTTTCAGCCGGGTGTCGGTCTCTTTCGCCCAGGCGTTGAAGGCCCGCTCGACGCGTTCGTCGCCGATGAACCGGGCCGCCAGGGCGCGCAGGTCGCCGACGGAAGCGCCGGAGGGCGTCGGCTTGGTGTCCAGCCAGTCGGGGCCCAGGCGATCGACGAAGGCGCGGGCCTGGACCCTGTCGATCAGCCGCGGCTGGGTGAAGCGCGACACGCCGACATAGGCGGCGAGATTAAGCCCCAGACTGACGAAAACACCCAGGGGCAACGGGTCCTTCACCCCCAACATCGCATGCGGATGCCATGGCGCGTCGGGCGCCAACTGGGGCAGGGCCAGCATGATGATCCAGACCCCGATCCCGACCGTCATTCCCGCCAGGGCGCCATGGGCGTGGCCGCCGCGCCAGAGCACGGCGCCGAACAGGGCGGGCGCCAGTTGGGCCATGGCGGCGAAGGAGACCAGTCCCATGGCCGCCAATCCCCGCGACTGGTCGGTCGCCTGATAATAGACCCAGGCCATCAACAGGACGGCGACGATGGCGCCCCGTCGCACCTGAAGAATGATACCGGCCATGTCCGAGGCGTCGCCGCGCGTGCGCCAGCGGTCGCGCGCCAGAAAGGGCAGGATCAGGCTGTTGGACACCATGGCGGACAGGGCCACGGCCTCGACGATGACCATGGCGGTCGCGGCGGAGAAGCCGCCGACGAAGACGATGGCGGTCAGCAGGGATTCGCCGCGCCCGAACGGCAGCGCCAATACCAGCAGGTCCGGGTTCGCCGCCGGGGCGAACAGGGCGCCCGCCGCCACCAGCGGCAGGACCGCCAGGCTGGTCAGGACCAGATAGAGCGGAAAAATCCAGCGCGCCCGCTTCACATGGTTTGGTTCGGCGCCCTCGACGAAGGCCACGTGAAATTGGCGTGGCAGGCAGAAGATGGCCAGGGTCGAAATCAGGGTGATGGCGGTGAACCGGGGCGTCATTTCGGGCGGCGAGGCGAGGGCGCCCATCCCTTCGACGATCCGGGACGGCGACCCGTCATGCAGCAGGATGACCAGAGCGAAGACAGCCACCAGCAGCAGGGCGCCCAGCTTGACCAGGGACTCCAGCCCAATGGCCTGGATCAGGCCGCGATTATGCTCGGTCAGATCCGGACGACGGGCGCCGAAAAGGATGGCGAATCCGGCCAGAACCCCGGCCAGGGCCAGGACCGTCAGCCCCTCCGACCCGGCGACGGGCGTTCCAGCCGTCAGCAGAGCGCCGGCCATCGACAGGGACTTCAGCTGCAGCGCGATATAGGGCAGGGAGCCCATGATGGCGACGACCGTCACCGCTGCGCCCAGGGTCTGGCTTTTGCCGTACCGCGAGGCGACGAAGTCCGCCATCGACCCCACGTTTTCGCGTCGGGCGGCGGCGGCGATCCGGCGCCACAGTGGAAACAACGCCGTCAGGCCGATGATCGGCCCGATATAGATCGGCAGATACTCCCAGCCGTCCCGCGCAGCCGTCCCGACCGCGCCGTAATAGGTCCAGGAGGTGCAGTAGATGGCCAGCGACAGGGCATAGACCGACGGCCCCAGCCCCCGTCCCCTCGCGCGCGCCTCGGGTCGTTCCTGCTGCCAGGCGACGGCGAACAGGATCGCCATATAGCCGGCCACTAGGCCGAGGATCAGCAGGCTGAACATGGGCTTATCTGAGCCGGGCAGGGGTGTTTAACAAGAGAAAGGGCGGACCGTCCGCAGACGGCCCGCCCCCTTCATCCGGCCTGAAAGCAGGATCAGGCGTGGATATCGACGTCCTTGCCTTCCTTGACGAACAGGAAGCCGATCACAGCCGTCGCGAGGGCGATGACGATCGGGTACCAGAGGCCGTGGTAGATGTTGCCGCTGGCCGCCACCATGGCGAAGGCCGTGGTAGGCAGGAAGCCGCCGAACCAGCCGTTGCCGATATGATAGGGCAGCGACATTGAGGTGTAGCGGATATTGGTCGGGAACATCTCGACCAGGGCTGCGGCGATCGGGCCGTAGACCATGGTCACATAGAAGACGAGCAGGAACAGGATTCCGACCACGAGCGGTTTGTTGACCAGGGCGCTGTCGGCCTTGGCCGGATAGCCGGCCCCCACCAGCCGCTCGCCCAGGGCGCCGTCCCAGGTCTTCTTGGCCGCGGCGAAGTCGGCGGCGGGCATCTGATCGCCACGGAAGCTGGTCACGGTCTCGTCGCCGATCCGCACCTGGGCCACTGTTCCGGCCGGAGCCTCGACATTGTCATAGGTGACCCCGGCCTTGGCCAGGTAGGATTTGGCCAGGTCGCAGCTCTTGTTGAAGACGGTCTTGCCGATCGGGTCGAACTGCACCGAACAGTCGGCCGGGTCGGCATAGACCGTCACCGGTGAAGAAGCCACGGCCGCCGCCAGCCTCGGGTTGGCCGCGCCCGTCAGAGCATGGAACAGCGGGAAATAGGTCAGGGCGGCGATAAGGCACCCAGCCAGGATCACTGGCTTGCGCCCGATCTTGTCCGAAACGATCCCCCAGATGACGAAGAAGGGCGTGGCCAGCAGCAGGGCGACGGCCGTCAGGGTCTGGGCCAGGGCCGGCTCGACCTTCAGCACTCGCTCGAGGAAGAACATGGCGTAGAACTGACCCGTGTACCAGACGACGGCCTGACCCGCGGCGAGGCCGAACAGGGCCAGCAGCACCAGCTTCAGGTTCGGCCACCTGCCGAAGGAGTCCTTCAGCGGGGTCTTGGATCCCTTGCCTTCGGCCTTCATCCGCTGGAAGGCAGGGCTTTCCGACAGTTTCAGACGGATCCACAGCGAGACGCCCAGCATCAGGATCGACACCAGGAAGGGAATCCGCCAGCCCCAGCTGTTGAAGGCTTCCTCGCCCAGCAGGGTCCGCACGCCCAGGATGACGATCAGGCTGATCATCAGGCCGGCGGTGGCGGTGATCTGGATGAAGGAGGTGTAGAAGCCGCGTTTGCCGTGCGGCGCATGCTCGGCGACATAGGTCGCCGCGCCGCCATATTCGCCGCCCAGGGCCAGCCCCTGAAGCAGGCGCATCAGCACCAGAATGATCGGCGCTGCGATGCCGATTGTCGCATAGGAGGGCAACAGGCCGACGACGAAGGTCGAAAGCCCCATCAGCAGCATGGTGACCAGGAAGGTGTTCTTGCGACCCCAAAGGTCGCCCAAGCGGCCGAACACGATGGCGCCGAAGGGCCGCACCGCGAAGCCGGCGGCGAAGGCCATCAGGGCGAAGATATAGCCGGTCGTCTCATTGACGCCCGAGAAGAACTGCACGGTGATGATCGCGGCGAGCGATCCGTACAGATAGAAGTCGTACCATTCGATCACGGTCCCGACCGACGAGGCCAGGATCACCAGCTTGTCGTCCTTGCCGACGACCCGCCCATCATCGCCCGACGCACCCATGGCGCTGTCCGTCATTACGTTAGCCTCCCAGCTCTTGGTCTTTCCGACCGTTCTTCACACCACAAGGGCGCTCATCGAGACAGAGTGGCGCCGCCGTGCGGAAAGCGTGAGGACGACTTTGGTCGATACTGATATTTATCGCCTAAGATATATTATGCGAAATAAATGCATAGTCGAGAATGTGGCGTGGAGGCGATTAGTGAGCGCGATGAGATATTGGGTGGCGTCCCAGTCGTTGGCTCAATGTCGTCACCGTGGGGATCGACGACACCCAAGGCTATGACGACACGCGACGATGGCCGACGCATGTCGCCCCTGCCCTAGGTCTTGTCGGTGTCTCCCAGCCTCTGGCGTAGCTGGGGCTGAGCCAGGAAGGCATCAAGCGCGGGGGTCACCGAGGGCTCGGAAAGGTCGGGAGCATGTCCCCTGTCGGGAACGGTGATCAGCGTCGCGCCCAGTCGAGCCACCATCTGATCCGCCGTGGCCTCGGACAGGAGGTCGGATAGCTGTCCGCGCAACACCAGAGTGGGGATCGACTTCAGGGGTTCAAAGAGAGGCCACATGTCGGGCGGGGCCGATGCGGCGGCCAGGGCCGCCTTGAGCGCCGGATCATAGTCGAGACGCAGGCCCTCCCCCTCGGGCACGAAGGTCGCGCGCGCCAGTCGTTCCCAATCCTCCCGACTGTAGGTGGGATAGGCCGGGCCGTGTACGCCGGCCAAGGCGGTCGTGGCCGTATCCCAGTCAGGATATGTGGTCGTGTTTCCGACATAGGCCTTGATCCGCGCCAACCCCTTAGGATCCACCTCGGGTCCGGCGTCGTTCAGAACCAGGCCGGCGATACGCCCGGGATTCTGGTTCGCCATCAGCACGCCCATCAGCGCGCCCATGGATGTTCCGATGATCACCACCCGGTCCACGCCCAGGGTGTCGAGCAGCGTCCACATGTCGGCTGTCTGGGTCATCGGATTGTAGTTCGCCGGGGTCGGATCGTATTCGGACCGGCCCCGTCCGCGCTGATCAGGTGCGATGACCCGCCATTCGGCCGATAGGCGCCGCGCCGTCTCGTCGAAGTCTCGTCCGTTTCGGGTCAACCCATGGAGACACAGTACGGCGCCGGCAGGGTGCGGTGGCCCGACGAACTCCCGCGCCGCCAGCAACAGCCCGTCGGCGGACCGGTAGGTGATGTCCCGGATCTGGTCCGCCGGGCCGGAAACAATGGCATTCATCGATCAGAACCTGACATCGAGCGACAGCGAAATCGTCCGGGGCGGTCCGTAGAAGCCTATGACCGAGTCGCCGAAGACGACGGTGGAAGGCGCTGCAGGCGTGTAGGCGAATGTATAGGCCCCGGTCCGGTAGCGTTCGTCCGTCAGGTTTCGACCATGCAGTCCCACCCGCCAGCGATCGCCCGGCGGCGTATAGATCAGGCTGAGGTCGTACAGTTCATAGGCCGGCTGATCGACTTCCGGGAACGGCGTTTCGAACATCGAGGCTTCGGAACGGAACGAGACGCCGCCGATGGCCCTGAGTGATCCGTACTCGCCCAGCGCCTGGTCGTAGGTCAGGCTGAAATTGCCCGTCCATTCAGGCGTATTCTGGAACTGACGAGAACCGGATACGTCCGCCAGGACGAAGGCGGGCGGCGCGGCCGGATTGGGCACATAGGCGAGGAACTCGTTGAACTCGGCGTCCACGTAGCCGAGCGACAGGCTCGCCGTCAGACGGTCGGTCAGGAAGGCCTGGCCCTCGAACTCCCAGCCCCGGATCGTCGAGGAACCGACGTTGTCCACGAAGCTGACCACGCCCGTGCCGGCCGGATTGACCTGCTGCGTCGTGATCTGCTGGCCGGTATAGTCGGTGTGGAACACGGCCGTGGCCAGCCTGAGCCGCCGATCGAGAAGCGAACCCTTGAGGCCGATCTCGTAGGAATCGACGATTTCGGGGTCGTAGCCGTCCTGGGTCGAGGGCGTGGCCGTCGCGTCGCCCCGCATGTCGAACCCGCCGGATTTGAACCCACGCCCATAGGCCGCATAGACGTTCAGGTCGTCGTTCAGAGAATAGGTCAGGCTCAGGCGGGGTGTGAATTCCTCGAAGGTGGCGGAGGCCGAATAATCGGTCAGGGTCTGGAACGGCGCCACCATTCTTCCGGTGATCGGGCTTCCGAGACCAAGGTAGTTCGCCTTGAACACGACCGCGTCGCGCTCATCCTGGGTCCATCGCGCTCCGACCGAGACAGCCAGTCGCTCGGTAAGATCATAGGAAAAATCCCCGAAGGCGGCGAAACTTTCGGTGTCCATGCTTCCCGAGGTTCCCTGAGTGATGCCCCCGGCCTGCAGGATGGTGTCGAACTGGCCGCTGGCTACGGCGTCAAGGAAATACAAGCCCGCCACGCCCTGAAGGCGATGCCCGTTATACTGTAGCTGGAACTCTTGCGAGGTCTGGTCGTCTGCGTAGACCGCGCCGGAGCTGGCGATGTCGAGAATCGGCGCCGGCGTATTGTCGAAATCGATGCCTCGACCGGTAGTCTCGCCATCACGATACGCGGTGATGGACTTCAGGGTGATGGTGTCGCTCAGATCCCATTGGGCCAGCAGAGACACGCCTTTGGTGGTGACCTTGTTGTCGTCCCCCAGGCCGGCGCAGGTGTCGTAGACGCTGTCCAGCACCAGATTGCAGGCCGCCGGCGTGACCAGGGGCTGCAACGGGGCCGGCACGGGCCGAAGCCGATGGCCATGGTTGGCGTTGGAGTTGTCCTCCGTGTAGTCGCCGCTCAGACGGAACAGAATACGGCTAGAGGGACGAGCTTCCACGGTGAGCCGGCCTGAAACGACGTCCTTGTTATAGGTATAGGCGCCCGTGAAACGGTTCCGGCCGAAACCATCCCTGTCGTAGGTCGCGACCGCGCCGCCTATGGCCAGGCCCTCCGCAAGCGGAACGGACCCGCTGAGAATAAGGTCGCGCTGATTGTCCGTACCGACAGCGGCGCGAACCCTGAACTGCGGCGCGTCGAAATCGAGACCACGGGTCACATATTTGATAGCGCCACCGATGGTGTTGCGCCCATAGAGCGTACCTTGAGGGCCGCGCAGGACCTCGATGCGTTCGACATCGAAGACGTCGAGCACCGCGCCCTGCGGACGGGCGATATAGACGTCGTCGATATAGAGCCCGACGCCCGGTTCAAATCCCCACAACGGGTCCTGTTGCCCGATGCCACGGATGAAGGCCGTCAAAGTGGAATTGGTGCCGCGCGAAACCTGCAGCGTGAGGTTCGGCGTGACCCGCTGGAGGGCGGTGATATCGGGAGCGCCGCGTTCTTCCAGTTGCTCGCCCGTCTGCACGGTCACTGCGATCGGCACATCCTTCAGCGCCTCGTCCCGCCGCCGGGCCGTAACCACGATTTCCCCGACCTGCGTCGCTTCGCCCGTGACGCCGGCGGTGTCCTGCGCGGCGGCAGGCATGGCTGCGGCGAGCGCGACGCCCGATGCTCCCAGGGCCAGCCAGAAACCCAAATTTGATCGATAAGCCGACATAGTCGTCCCCTCCCCTGACATCGCGATTTCCTCCTCGAGCGTGTTGTCCGCTCGTGATCCGGCAAGCTGTCAGCGGACACGCTCGCCGTCAAGAAATTTACTAACTGATCAATAAATTTATATTGCGGAAGCTAGGAGGGGCTCCGGAGCGGGAGTATGGACCGGGTCGACTGAAAGGATGGAAGCATGGCGACGAACGCGAAGCGGACCAACATCAAACGGCGCGAGGAATCCCGTGAAAAGATCCTCGATGCGGCGGAGCGGTTGTTCGCCCAGGGTGGGTTCAACGGGGTCAGCACAAAGCAGATCGCTCAGGCCGGCGAGTTCGACGCCAGCCTGATGCACTATTATTTCGAGAATAAAGAAGGGCTTTTCCGCGCCGTGATCGAACGACGCGCCGAATCCGTCAATCGGATCCGGCTTGAATCGTTGAAGCGGTATTCCGACGACGCCGGCGAGAGGATCACGGTGGAGGGCGTTCTTCGCGCCTATCTCGAACCGACATTCGCCTATGTGATGGCGGGCGGGAACAGTTTCAAAGACTATCTCTCGATCATCGCGCACGTGAACAGCACGCCCGCAGCGATCATCCCTGGGTTCGAGACGTCGCCTTTCGATCCGGCGGTCCGCGAGTTCCTATCGATGATCGGCCGGGCCGCCCCGGATCGCACCGAGGCCGAGATCTTCTGGTTCTACCATATGCTGTCGGGCGCGATCACCCTGACCTGGGCCAGGACTGGACGCATCGACGCGCTCTCCGAAGGGTTGTGCCGCTCGGACGATCTGGAGTCCGCCTGCAGAGAGATGATCGCCGTTTTCGCCGATGGCCTGTCGCGCGGCAGGCGCTGACAGAGCGGGGCTCACGCTTGGTCTGAGCTTCCTCGAAGAAGTCTGAGCGTTTCCGGAAACCTGTCGCTCAGATCCTCCGCGATCAGGCCTGGGCCGAAGCGGTCGGCCGTGTCGGCATGGATCCAGACGGCGGCGCAGGCGGCGTCGAAGCTGTCCATCCGCTGAGCCAGCAGGCCGCCGATCACGCCGGCCAGGACATCGCCGGTTCCGGCTGTGGCCAGCCAGGGCGAGCCGTTGGGATTGATCCGGCCGCGGCCGTCCGGGGCGGCGATCACGGTCTCGGGGCCTTTCAGGACCACAACGGCCTGGGCGCGGCGGGCGGCCTCCAGCGCTGCGGCGGGCCTGCCCCTCTTCAGCAATCCTGGAAACAGCCGTTCGAACTCGCCTTCGTGAGGTGTCAGGACGTCGTCGCGGTCCAGGGCGGCGAACAGTTCGCCGCTGCGCCCCTTGAACACCGACAGGCCGTCGGCGTCGATCACCAGGGCCGCGCCGCTCAGCGCTAGGGCTTGGATATTGGCGACGGTGGATTCGTCCACACCTGCGGCGGGGCCGATCACGACGGCGTCCATTTCCTCGACCTCGCGGCCCAGGGCGTCGGGCGAGGCGAAGGGCGTCAGCATGATCGCTTCGATCGCCGGAGCGATGACGGCGACGGCGTCGGGCGGGCAGAGAATACGCACCACCCCTGCCCCCAGTCTCAGCCCGGCGCGCGCCGCCAGCCGCGCGGCCCCGGTTTGGTGGGCCCGGCCGGACACGACGCCAAGACGCCCCCGCGCATGCTTGTGCGTTTCTGCGCCCGGCCACGGAAGAAAATTGCGCCAGATCGCCGGGTCATTGGTTTCTATCATCCGGGCTCCGAATATACGTGACTTTTCTGCGAAAACCGCTTGCTTTGAGCGGCCTTGATGTGTCCCATTCCCGCCCGAGCGCCGCTGCATTCCGCGCGCCGCTCAGGGGTCGCCATGAAGAAGATTGAAGCCATCATCAAGCCTTTCAAGCTGGATGACGTCAAAGAGGCGCTCCAGGATGTCGGCGTGCAAGGCATGACCGTGCTGGAGGCCAAGGGATATGGTCGCCAGAAGGGCCATTCCGAACTGTATCGCGGCGCCGAATACGTCATCGACTTCCTGCCCAAGATCAAGATCGAGGTGGTCGTCGCCGACGACCTCGCCCCTGCGGTCGTCGAGGCCATTCAGACCTCGGCCCGCACCGGCAAGATCGGCGACGGCAAGATATTCGTGTCCGATGTCGCCGAAGTGATCCGTATCCGCACCGGCGAGACCGGGGCCCAGGCCGTCTGAGTTCGCGTACCCCTCCTCCGACGGCCGGCGCGTCCATGCGTTGATCCATCGGTTCCTCCCCAACGACCAAGAAACAGGACTTCCGAGAATGAGCGCCAGCAAGATCCTCAAGGAGATCAAGGAGAAGGACGTCAAATACGTCGACGTTCGCTTCACCGACACCCGTGGCAAGCTGCAGCACGTCACCTTCGACATCGACCTGGTCGATGAGGATTTCCTGAACGAAGGCACGATGTTCGACGGCTCGTCGATCGCCGGCTGGAAGGCCATCAACGAGTCCGACATGCTGCTGAAGCCGGACCTGACCACGGCCTATATCGATCCGTTCTACCAGCAGACGACGATGTTCCTGTTCTGCGACGTGCTGAACCCCGATACCGGCGAACCCTATAACCGCGACAGCCGCTCGATGGCCAAGAAGGCCCTGGCCTATGTCCAGTCCTCGGGCGTGGGCGACGTGGTCTATTTCGGCCCGGAAGCCGAGTTCTTCATCTTCGACGACGTGCGCTGGTCGACCCAGCCGCATAACACCTCCTACTCGTATGACTCGACCGAGCTGCCGGCCAACACCGGCGCCGAATACACCGAGGGCAACATGGGCCACCGCCCTGGCGCCAAGGGCGGCTATTTCCCGGTCAACCCGGTCGATTCCGGTCAGGATCTGCGCGGCGAAATGCTGGGCGTGATGCGCGACCTGGGCCTCCAGCCCGAGAAGCACCACCACGAGGTGGCGCCGGCCCAGCACGAACTGGGTCTGAAATTCTCGGACCTGCTGACCATGGCCGACCGGCTGCAACTCTATAAGTACGTGATCCACAATGTCGCGGCCGCCTATGGCAAGACCGCGACCTTCATGGCAAAGCCAATGTTCGCCGACAACGGCTCGGGCATGCACGTACACCAGTCGATCTGGAAGGACGGCAAGCCCCTGTTCGCCGGCGACAAATACGCCGGCCTGTCGCAGGAATGCCTGTGGTACATCGGCGGCATCATCAAGCACGCCAAGGCGATCAACGCCTTCGCCAACTCGACCACCAACAGCTACAAGCGTCTGGTCCCCGGCTATGAAGCCCCGGTTAAGCTGGCCTATTCGGCCCGCAACCGCTCGGCCTCGATCCGCATCCCACACGTCTCGTCGCCGAAGGCCAAGCGTCTGGAAGCCCGCTTCCCCGACCCGATGGGCAACCCCTATCTGACCTTCGTCGCCCTGCTGATGGCCGGCCTGGACGGGATCGAGAATCGTATCGATCCGGGCGCGCCCGCCGACAAGAACCTCTACGATCTGCCGCCGGAAGAGCGCGGCTCGATCCCCGAGGTCTGCGGCTCACTGAAGGAAGCCCTCGAGAACCTCGACAAGGACCGCGCCTTCCTCAAGAAGGGCGGCGTAATGGATGACGATTTCATCGACAGCTATATCGATCTGAAGATGGAAGAAGTGATGCGTCTGCAACTGCACCCGCACCCGGTCGAGTTCGACATGTATTACAGCTGCTGATCGATCCGGCAGACTGATCTCGGAAGAGCCCCGGATGGTCCGCCATCCGGGGCTTTTTTTGTCGCCGGGATTTCCGAGACGAGCCGCCCGCACCTGAACGATCGCCTTTTTACAAGCCGCCGCCGCCCATGCCATAAGGCCGCGTCGGCGGCATACGGGGCTTGAGATGGTGAAGCGGTTAAAGGGGTCGGTTCCAGCGCGACCCAAGGGCGCCCCGGTCCGTGCGGCCGAAACCGAGCTCCTCTGCTATGTACGCGAGGGTTGGGCGCCGCGCGTCGCGCCGGCCTCGCCCAAGCGCGACTGGATGACCGCCACCCCCGAGAGCTTCGCCTATCGCTGCCTGCCGCTCGCCATCGCCAACAGTCATGGCTGGGAAATGCTGAGCCCCTGCGGTTTCAAGGCGCGATGGCACGGGGGCGTCGATGCGAGTTCCGTCGAGATCGTGCTCGATCCGGGCGTCGACCCCAAGCGTGGGCCGGTCTCCCTGTTCGGCAGCGGAACCCTGACCTTCCATGTCGACGGCATCATGCGCACCTCGGAGGGCTGGAACCTGTGGGTCGGCGGCCCTCCCAACGCGATGAAGGACGGAATCGCTCCGATGGGCGGGGTGATCGAGACCGATTGGTCGCCCTATACCTTCACCATGAACTGGCGCTTCACCCGACCCGACGTATGGATCCGGTTCGAGGAAAACGAGCCGTTCTGCTTTTTCTTCCCCACCCCTCGCGGCGTGCTCGACCGGCTGAAGCCGGAACTGCGGCCGATGGAGGATCAGCCGGAGCTGCTGAAGACGTTCGACGCGTGGCGAGCCGCACGGCTGGCCTTCCAGGATTGGGTCAAGAAGACCAAGCCCACGGCGCCGGCCGATCAATGGCAGAAGCTCTATTATCGGGGACTGCACCCCGAGGGACATCCCGGCCCAGCCGACCACGAGTCCAAGCTCAGGCTGTCGCCCTTCCGGCAGACCGGCTCACGACGGGTCTGTCCCGTTAAGCACGACGATGGCGACAAACGCGGTTAAGCCCAGCCGGTGGGCTCAGGCTGAAGTCGGTCCATCGACATCGTCGGCCTTCTTGCGGCGCAGTTCGATCAGCCGCACGCACCAGATCGAAATCTCGTAGAGAATCACCAGTGGCACGGCCAGCATCAGCTGGCTGATCGGATCCGGAGGCGTGACCACGGCGGCGACGACGACGACGGCGACTATGGCGTAACGACGACCCGCAGCCATGACCGTGGAACTGATCAGTCCGGCCAGGCCCAGCAGGGTGGTCACGACCGGCAACTGGAAACACAGACCGAAGGCCAGCAGCAGCGAGGTCACCAGGTTGAGATAGTCGGAAATCTTCGTCGTCTGGGCCACCGAAATGCCATCGCTGACCACCTGCTGTCCCAACGAGAACAGCATGACGAAGGGCAGCATGACGTAATAGACCAGAGCCCCGCCGAGGCAGAACATCACCGGCGCGGCGATCAGGAAGGGCAGGAAGGCGCCGCGCTCGTTACGATACAGGCCCGGCGCGACGAACCGGTACAGCTGCCAGGCGATGACCGGGAAGGTCAGGACCGCCGCGCCGAAGGCCGCGATCTTCATCTTGGTGAACAACTGTTCCAACGGCGCGGTGGCGATCAGTTGCACCACGGCCGCGCTGCCCGGAGGATAGGGGCGCAGCCCCGTCATGGTCGCGATCAGATCCAGAGGATTGGCGTGGGAGCCCGAGGCCAGGGCCGCCGCATGGATGGCCGCAGCCGCCTGATAGGGTTTGATCAGGGCGATCTGGATCTGGTTGGCGAACGCGAAACACAGGATGAAGCCCAGACCGAAGGCGATGACGCAGATCAGCAGCCGCCCACGCAACTCGATCAGGTGATCCATCAGCGGCGCGCGCGACGCCTCGATCTCGGCCTCGTCACGATCGGAGAAAGTCAAAGCTCGGCGGCCTTCTTGCGCGGGGTCCGGGGCTTGGCCGGCGTCTTCGAGGCGGTGGCCGGAGCCTTGGCCGTCGTCTTGGTCTTGGCGGACGGCAGGGCGGCGGCCTTGGCGGCCGTTTTGGGCGAGCGAGGTTTAGGCTTGGCGGCCGGCGCGGATGGGGCGGCCGGCGTATCCGGCCATTCGTCCGTGGCGGGCGTCATGACCGGCGCATCGGGCGCGGGCAGAGCCGCCTGCGTCGCAGGCGCGTTCAGGCCGGCGTTGATGTCTTTGAAGGCGGCATCGGCCTCGGCGCCCAGAGGATACATGGGCCCCTGCCCCGTCCGCAACGCCTCGACCTCCTTGCGCAGGTCGTCCAACTCGGACTGCCGCGCCATCTCGTCGAAGCTGGAGCGAAACTCGTTGGCCATGCTGCGCGCCTTGGCGACCATCTGGCCGACGCGGCGCATGAGCATAGGCAGGTCCTTGGGCCCCACCACAAGCAGGGCCACCAGACCGATCACCACTAATTCGAAACCCCCGATACCGGGGCCGAGCCCGCCCATGCGTCAGCCCTTACAGACGACGACTAGCGCTTCAGCTCTTCCTTTTCCGCCTCGGTGCGCGGCAGCGAGCTGACGCCGTCGTGCGGGCCGTCCTTCTTGTCGTCATCCTTCAGGCCGTCCTTGAAGGCGCGGATGCCCTTGGCGGCGTCGCCCATGATGCCCGACAGCTTGCCGCGACCGCCGAACAGGACGGCGACGACGACGATGACGATGGCCCAATGCCAGATGCTCATGGAGCCCATGGCGTAATCTCCTCGCGAGGACCGATGACCGGTCCCGTTCACTAATCTTCGACCCGCATATAGGCGCAGTCATGGCCCCGCGCCAAGGGAGGCTGTAGGTGTGCGCGACCATGAGTCTCTCCGATCACGTCATCATTCACACCGACGGCGCCTGCAAGGGCAATCCGGGTCCCGGCGGCTGGGGCGCCGTCCTCCAGGCCGGCGGCGGCCACGAGAAGGAATTATGGGGCGGCGAGCCGAACACCACCAACAACCGCATGGAGCTGATGGCCGCCATCATGGCCCTGGAGGCGCTGAAACGACCCTGCAAGGTCGAGCTGCACACCGACAGCAAATATGTCATGCAGGGCATCACCGAATGGATGCGCGGCTGGAAGGCGCGCGGCTGGCTGACAGCCGACAAGAAGCCGGTCAAGAACGCCGATCTTTGGCGCCGGCTGGACGCCGCCCGCGAGCGCCATGACGTCAAATGGCGCTGGGTGAAGGGGCATGCGGGACACGAACTGAACGAACGCGCCGACCAACTGGCCAATCGGGGCGTGGCGGATCTCAGGGCGCTCTAGGCGCGGCGACCTCCTTCAGACCGGCGCCCGCACCGTCAACAGCGAACCGTCGACCCCATACACGATCACGTCCTGCCCCACCGGAGGGGCGTCGCCTTCGATCACCGCCGGCCATTCGGAGCCGGAGACGAACACTCGGCCGCGACCGTCGATGAAAGCCTCCACCACGCGGGCGCGCTGGTCGATCAGTCGGCCGTTGCGATCATTGATGTCGACACCACCTGAATTGGCCTTCTGGATCAGCCGCCGCGACATGATGGTGGCGATCACCGTCAGCACGGCGAAGACCGCGACCTCGCCCGGCAGGCCCAGCCGGACGCCGACGGCGGTCATGACCGCCACCAGCCCGGCCGAGACAGCCGGCCACAACAGCCACTCGGTCGAGAACATCGACTCGACCGCCAGCAGGAGAACCCCGACAGCCAGCCAGATCCAGAACGGCTGCGCGGCGTAGAGATCGGCGACGAAGCTCATGAAGCGATCTCCCGGTCAGGCGGTGGGCGGAACGGACGGCCGACGCGGCGCGACCGGACGGCTCGGCGCCGTCTCCTGCTGCTGGTTCTTGGCCAGTCCGACCATCTCGCCGATGCCGGCGATGGTGCCGACCAGGGCGCCCATTTCAGCGGGCACGATGACGGTCCGTTGTTGCGGGCTGCGGGCCAGTTCTGCGAAGGCCTCGACGTATTTCTGCGCCACGAAATAGTTGATGGCGTTGACGTCGCCGCGGGCGATGGCTTCGGACACCATGGCGGTCGCCCGGGCCTCGGCCTCGGCCTCCCGTTCGCGCGCCTCGGCGTCACGGAAGGCGGCTTCCTTGCGGCCCTCGGACTCCAGGATGGCGGCCTGTTTGGCGCCCTCGGCGCGGGTGATGGCGGCCTGTTTCTCGCCGTCGGCCTCTGTGACCACCGCGCGACGCTCGCGCTCGGCCTTCATCTGACGGGCCATGGCGTTGGTCACGTCGGTCGGCGGGGTCAGGTCTTTGATCTCGATCCGGTTGACCTTGACGCCCCAGGGCTCGGTCGCCGCGTCGATGACGTGCAGCAGGCGGGTGTTGATGCTGTCGCGCTGGCTCAGCACCTCGTCCAGCTCCATCGAGCCGACCACGGTGCGCAGATTGGTCATGCAGAGCTGCGAGATGGCGTAGGGCAGATCATCGACGCGATAGGCGGCGCGGGCGGCGTCCATCACCTGGATGAAGACGATGCCGTCCACCCGGACCATGGCGTTGTCCTTGGTGATGACCTCCTGTGTTGGAACATCAAGAACCTGTTCCATCATGTTCATCCGCTTGCCGATCCTTTCGACAAACGGAGTCAAGAAACCGATGCCTGGGCTCAGGGTCTTGGTGTATTTTCCGAAGCGTTCGACCGTGAACTCACGGCCTTGCGGCACGATCTTGATGACACTGAACAAGAGCGCAATGGCCAGCAGCAACAGTACGCCGGCGAAGATGGTGAGAACGTCCATTCGTATCCTCCGTATCCGACGAGGTTACGCGCCTGACGCGAGCGGCGCCATAGAAACCGGAGAACGCACGTCCGATTTTCAGTTGGCCGACCTGGCGTAGGTTGCAAGACGTTCCGCCACATCCGCTTCCAGATCGCCGTAAAAGAGATTGTACGGGCGCGCCTTTCTGCGGTCCGCCCAATTACCCGTCTCTCTGAAGGATTCCAGGTCCGGCCAGGAGTGTCGCAGCAGGCCGTCGCGGCACTGTGTCTCGACCTCGCGGGTCAGCAACGCCGGCCGAGCGCCCCACTCCAGCCCCGTTGCATTGGTTGCGCCGCGATGCAGCCGGGCGGGCGCAAGGGTTTCGTTGGTACCGCCGGTCACCGGGTTCACGCAAACGGACCGCCTTCCCGCGAGATCGACCAGATTCCCGCGGTCGTCCCAGACCGTGGCTCGACGCAGTCGCCGACGGGCGGCGGCGTCGTCGCGATCTCCGACTTGAGACCAGGCGACCACACAATGGATCTGGCTCCGGTCGGCGCAGGGCGGGATGGAGGCCGGCAGGCTGTCGGCCGCAATGATGACGTCCATCAGATAGGCCGCGACCAGACGGTCACGCACCGTCCTGTCCGGCGCGATCCTTTCGCGGATCAACCGATCCAGCAGATCGGCGCCCTGCTCCACCCCGGCCAGAACGATCGGTCCCGAAGGATGATGCGCCAGCCAAGCGTTGAAGGCCGCCAGAACATCGCCATAGGCGAAGGCCCTTGCCTCCCGCGCGTCGTCACGCAGGGTCAGGCGGGTGTAAAGGCTGGCCTGGCGATAGCGCGGCGCGCTGACGGACCCGGCCCGTGCGAATGGCCCGGCGTAGTTGGGCAGAACCACCCGGGTCAGATAGGCGTCGGCCCTTATGTCACCGATGGCTCCGTTCCAGTCCCGCCCGCCATCGAAGGTGGTCGAGTGGACGAAGAATATGTCAGCGTCGCCCGCCCCCTGAACACGCGCGTCCAGCAGGGCCCAGGCGGCCGGGTCGGCATAGTCGGGGGCGGGTGGCGGCTTATAGGTCTGGAACGGCACCTGCGGATCCAGACCCGCGCGCAGAATGTCGCCACGCCAGACGGCTACAGCCGCCGTCAGCAGAAACACCAGGACGAACCCGGTGACGCCGACCCATTGACGCGCCGACAGGGATTTCATCGGTAGGGATCGGGCTTGGACAGAAAGTCCTGGACGTAGCGGCGCACGCCCTCCTCCAGCGGTGTGGACTGACCCTCGAACCCGGCGGCTCGGATGCGGTCCATCCGGGCTTGGGTGAAATATTGATACCGGTCACGGATGACCTCGGGCATGTCGATATAGTCGATCGAGGCTGGTTTGCCTGCGGCGGAGAATGTGGCCCGGGCCAGATCGGCGAACGACCGCGCCTGACCAGAGCCTGCGTTGAAGATTCCCGAGACCTCCGGCGACTGGAGCAGGAACTCGACGATATCGACCACGTCGTCGACATAGACGAAGTCACGTAACTGGCCGCCGTCGGCATAGTTGGGATTGTGCGACCGGAACAGGCTGACGGTCTCGCCCGCCACTACCTTGGGCCAGATCTGGGCCACGACCGACTTCATCGACCCTTTGTGGCCCTCGTTGGGGCCATAGACGTTGAAGAATTTCAGCCCTACCCACTGACGCGGCGCCTGGCCCCGATCCGCCTGGCGCACCGCATGCTGATCGAACAGCATTTTCGAATAGCCATAAGCATTTAGAGGGCGAAGCTGTGCAAGGGACTCCGCATCGTCATCGTCATTGAAGCCCGCCTCGCCATCGCCGTAGGTGGCCGCAGACGACGCATAGATCAGGCGGGCGTCGCGGATGGTGCACCAGTCCCACAGGTCGCGCGACAGGGTGAAATTGGTGCGCAGGATAAGGTCGGCATCCGGCTCTGTCGTCGAGGAGATGGCGCCCATATGCACCACGGCTTCGATCCGATCGGCATGGCGTTCCAGCTGTTCGAACAACTCCTCCGGCGACCAGAAGTCGGCGATGGCGTGTTTGGCCAGGTTTTTCCACTTGGCCAGGTCGGCGGTCTCCAGCCGGTCGCAGACGACGACGTCATAGGCGGTCTCGGCCGTCAGCCGCGCCACGATGTTGGAGCCGATGAAACCGGCGCCGCCGGTCACCACGATCATGCGGGGCGTCATTGCGTCTGTCCTATCGCTGGCGCTGCTTGAGGACCAGTCGTCATCTTCTCGATCGTCCGGGTCGTGGAGAAGCCGTCCTTGAAGTCGGCCAGCCGGACCACGCCGCCCCAGCTTTCCACGAGATCGCCGCCGACCACCCCCTCACGCGTATAGTCAGACCCCTTGATCAGCACGTCAGGCCGCAGCCGTTCGATCAGGGCGATGGGCGTGGGATCGTCAAACGACGTCACCCGATCCACGCTGCTGAGGCCACCGATGACGACGGCGCGGCTGTCCAGGTCGTTGACCGGCCGCCCCTCGCCCTTCAGCCGCCGGACCGAGGCGTCAGTGTTCAGCGCCACCACCAGCCGGTCGCACCAGCCGCGCGCCTGGGCCAGATAGGCCACATGGCCCCGGTGCAGGATGTCGAAACAGCCGTTGGTGAAGCCGACTTTCAGACCCTGACGCCGCCAAGTCTCGACCTCGGCGGCCAGTTCGTCCATCGGCGTGACCTTGGCCTGGGCCGCGACGGCGTGCTGGCTCAGTTCCGCCTCGATCAGTTCGGCGGGCGTGACCACGGCCGTTCCGGCCTTTCCGACCACCACTCCGGACGCCAGTATGGCGAACTGCACTGCCTGCTCCAGAGTCAGGCCCGCTCCCAGGGCGAGTCCCAGCGAAGCCAACACCGTGTCGCCGGCGCCGGACACGTCGAACACCTCGCGCGCGCGGCCGGGGAAATGTCTGACTCCCTCGCCGCGCCGCGCCAGGCTCATGCCTTTGCCAGCACGGGTGACGACGACGGCCTTGGCCGTGGTGGCGGCGAGCAACGCCGCCAGTGCTGTCTCGACTTCGTCGTCGGTCTCTACGGGCAGTCCCGTGGCGCCCGCCAGTTCCGAGGCGTTCGGCTTGACCACATCGACCGCGCCATAGCGGGCGAAATCGCGCCCCTTGGGATCGACAATCACCGGCGCGCCGGTTTCCCGGGCCGCCTTCAGAGCCGAGGCGATCAGGGCGTCTCCGACTACACCCTTGGCGTAGTCCGACAGAAGAATGGCGGATGCACCTGAAAACGCATCAGTATCATCCAGCACAGAGACGGTCGTCTCGTCGTCCTGGCGCAGCAGCTGCTGTCCGGCGGCGACGAAGCGCGTCTTGACGATGGTTGCGGCGCCTACCGGGCTGACGATGAAATCGACGATCCGGTTCTCGGCGTCAATCAGGTCGCGCAAGGTCTTCCCGGCCTCGTCCTCGCCGGCGACGGCCCCCAATTGCGCCACACCGCCCAGGGCCGCGACATTGCGCGCCACATTGCCCACGCCGCCGGGCATGGCCACGGTGCGGCGAGTGCGCAATACCGGGATCGGCGCCTCGGGCGAGATGCGGCTGACCTCGCCATAGACGTAGCGATCCAGCATCAGGTCGCCGACGCAGGCCACCTTCAGGTCGCGCACGCGCTCCAGCAGCTTCTGCAGGGCGCCCAGATCGAGGCTGTCAGACATTCGCCCGACCTAGAGGATTCAGGCGGCCTGCGCCACCGGCGCCTTGGCCCCGATCTTGATGGCCAAGTCATCGAAGGCGATCAGCTGTGCGGCCAGGGCCTCGAACTGGTCCAGCGGAACCATGTTCGGACCGTCCGACGGGGCGTTGTCGGGGTCCGGGTGGGTCTCCATGAAGACCGCATCGACGCCGACCGAGACGGCGGCGCGCGCCAGGACCGGCACGAACTCGCGCTGTCCGCCCGAGGAGGTTCCCTGCCCGCCCGGCTGCTGCACGCTGTGGGTCGCATCGAACACCACCGGGCAGCCGATGTCTCGCAGCACAGGAAGGGCGCGCATATCGCTGACCAGGGTGTTGTAGCCGAAGCTGGCGCCCCGCTCGCAGGCCATGACGTTGGGATTGCCGGCCCCGACGACCTTGGCGATGACGTTCTTCATGTCCCAGGGCGCCAGGAACTGACCCTTTTTGATGTTGATCGCCTTGCCGGTCGCGGCGGCGGCCAGCAGCAGGTCGGTCTGGCGGCTGAGGAAGGCCGGGATCTGCAGCACGTCGACCACCTCGCCGACCGGACCGCACTGGGCCTCGGAATGGACGTCGGTCAGGGTCGGCAGGCCGGTGACTTCGCGAATCTCGGCGAAGATCGGCGTGGCGTCGGTCAGGCCGATGCCGCGCGCGGCGCTGGCGCTCGTGCGGTTCGCCTTGTCGAAGCTGGTCTTGTAGATGATGCCGACGTTCAGCCGCTCGCCGATTTCCTTCAGCGCATGGGCCGTCTCCAGCGCGTGCTGACGGCTTTCCATCTGGCAGGGACCGGCGATGAAGGCGATTCTAGCGCCGCCGCCGATGACGACAGGCGTCCGAAGACCTTCAGACAACGTAATGATGGCGTTGGGTCGGCTCACGGGGCGGCTCTTTCTAGGTTCGGGCGTGATGGAGGCGGCGTTTGCCGTATCTATGCGGCCATCAGGTGGCGCGCCGGACCGATGAACGCAAGTGATTATGGAGTTCGCCCGCGTGGCCATGAAGCCTGTCATTCTCTGGTTCCGCCGCGACCTCCGCCTGAACGACAATCCCGCATTGAACCACGCCGCCGAGACGGGACGACCGATCCTGCCGGTCTTCGTCCTCGATCACGCGCCAGACCGACCCGAAGGCGCCGCCTCCCTTTGGTGGCTCGACAAGTCGCTGCGCGCCCTGGACCGGAGCCTGGCCGAACGTGGATCACGGCTGATCCTGCGGCGCGGCGATTCGTTGATCCAGCTACGCGCCTTGATCCAGGAAACCGGCGCCGACGCCGTCTTCATGAACCGTCTGTTCGAGCCGGCCGCCTTCGCCCGCGATGCCGATATCGCCCATGAGCTGGCGTCAGAAGGCGTCGATTGTCGCGGCTTCAACGCCGCCCATCTGTGTCGGCCCGGCGGCGTGCTGAATGGATCAGGCGGTCCCTACAAGGTCTTCACGCCATTCCTGAAATCGCTGCTGGCCAACGCCCAGCCTCCGCAGCACACGACCGGACCGCGTCGCATAGACACGCCTGCGGGCGTCGATAGCGAACAGGTCGACGACTGGGAACTTCATCCCCGTCGGCCCGACTGGGCGAAAGACTTCGACGGGACGCCAGGCGAGGACGGGGCCGCATCCGCCCTGTCCGACTTTCTGGCCCGAGGCCTGAAGACCTATGCGAAAGACCGGGACCATCCCGGCGTCTCATGCACCAGTCGCCTGTCCCCCCATCTTCACTGGGGCGAGATCAGCCCCTGGCGGGCGGTCACGAGGGCGCGCGAGGCGGTGGAAACGGGCAAGGCGCCGGCCATCGAGGCCGAGAAGTTCGTGGCGGAGCTGGGCTGGCGCGATTTCTCGGCCCATCTGCTGCACCACTTCCCGACCCTGACCGACCGGGCTTTTCGTCCGGAATACGACGCCATGCCGTGGCGTGACGATCCAGAGGGGCTTGAGGCGTGGAAGCGAGGCCGCACCGGCTATCCACTGGTCGACGCGGGCATGCGTCAGCTCTGGGCCACCGGCTGGATGCACAATCGCGTGCGGATGGTGGTGGCGTCGTTCCTGGTCAAACATCTGCTGATCGACTGGCGCGAGGGCGAGGCCTGGTTCTGGGACACCCTGGTCGATGCAGACCTGGCCAGCAATGTGCAGAACTGGCAGTGGGTCGCCGGTTCCGGCGCCGACGCCGCCCCCTATTTCCGTATCTTCAATCCCATAGCCCAGGGAGAGAAGTTCGATGCTCAAGGGGACTATGTCCGCCGCTGGGTTCCCGAACTGCGCCGCCTGCCCGCGCGATGGCTGCATGCGCCCTGGACGGCGTCGAACGAAGTTCTGCGAGAAGCCGGCGTGAGCCTTGGCAAGACCTATCCCCACCCCATCTTGGATCATGGCCACGCCCGCTCACGTGCTCTGGACGCCCTGAAGGCGGTTTCCGGACGCGGCGATCTGACCGACCGTGATTGACGCGAACAGAGGTCCCATCATGAGTGTCGCCACCGTCGATATCGAGGCCGCCACGGCCCGAACGCCTCGCATGTTCGCCATGCTTTTGCGGCTTCTGGCTTCGAACTGGACCTTCGGTCGACTGACCGTCCTGCTACCCAATGGCGAAACCCATGTGCTGGAGGGACGGGTCGCCGGTCCCAGCGGCGTGCTCGACGTAAAGGACTACGGGTTTGCACGGCGCGTCCTGGCGGCGGGGGATATAGGTTTCGCAGAGGGTTATATGGCCGGTGAATGGGAGTCTCCGCACCTGGCAGCCCTTCTGGAGACACTGGTCGAGAACTACGACCACATCCGGCGTCTGTTCGACGGCAACTGGGCGATGATGGCGGTGAATTGGCTGGCGCATCGCCGCAACCGCAACAGCCGGACCGGTTCGAAGAAGAATATCCACGCCCATTATGACCTGGGCAACGCCTTCTACGCGGCCTGGCTGGACCCCTCGATGACCTATTCCTCGGCCCGGTTCGAAGGCGCCGAGGCGCGGCTGGAGGCGGGGCAGAAGGCCAAATACGCAGCCCTTGCACGCATGATGGATCTGCGGCCAGGCATGTCGGTGCTGGAGATCGGGTGTGGCTGGGGCGGGTTCGCCGAGTTCGCGGCCCGTGAGATCGGCGCTGACGTCACCGCCGTCACCATATCCAAGGAACAGCACGACTTCGCCCGCCAGCGACTGTTCAACGCCGGTCTGTCCGACCGCGCCAGGGTGGAGCTGATCGACTATCGCGACGTCCGGGGGCAGTTCGACCGGGTCGCCTCCATCGAGATGTTCGAGGCGGTGGGCATGGAATATTGGCCGTCCTATTTCAATAAGATACACGAGGTTCTGAAGCCGGGCGGTCGCGCGGGCCTGCAGATCATCACCATCCAGGACGTCTTGTTCGACGAATACAACGCCCGCACCGACTTCATCCAGAAATACGTCTTTCCCGGCGGCATGCTGCCGTCGGAGGAGCGCCTGAAGCCTGTCGTCGCCGAGGCCAGCCTCGCATGGGGACCAGTCGAACGGTTCGGTCAGGACTATGCCGAGACGTTGAAACTGTGGGACGATCGTTTCCAGACGGCCTGGACCGACATCCGCCGTCTCGCCGGTTTCGACGAGCGGTTCCGCCGGCTGTGGCGCTTCTACCTCGCCTATTGCGAGGCGGGTTTCCGCTCTGGCCGGACGGACGTGGTGCAACTGGTGCTGGACCGCGCCTGACACTAGTCTGACCGCATGAGCCTGTCCGCGCCCCTGTTCCCCCTGATCTCGACCCAGGATCTCGCCGCCCTTATGGGCGATCCCTCACTGCGGGTGATCGACGGCAGCTGGCATATGGACGGACGCGACGGTCGAGCCGAGTTCGCGGCGGCGCGCATTCCGGGCGCCTGCTTTTTCGACCTGGATGCCGTGTCGGACCAATCGAGCGACCTGCCTCACATGCTGCCGTCGCCGGAGGCCTTCTCTGCGGCCATGGCGGATCTCGGGGTCTCTGAAACCGACCGGATCATCGTCTATGACGCGGCAGGCCTGTTTTCAGCCGCGCGAGTGTGGTGGACGCTGAAGGTCATGGGGGCGGCGCAGGTCCAGGTGCTGGACGGAGGTTTGCCGCGATGGAGGGCCGAGGGCCGCCCGGTTGAAACCGGCGCCGTATCTAACCCTCCGGCGAGAGCCGTGTTCGCTGCCGCCTTGAACGCTCAGGCCGTGGCTTCGTTGGATGATGTACGCGCGGCGCTGGAAGATGGGACCCAGGTGGCCGACGCGCGCGGCGCGGCCCGCTTCAGCGGTAAGGCGGCGGATCCGCGTCCGGGCGTTCAGCCGGGTCATATGCCCGGTGCGTTCAACCTGCCTTATTCAAGCCTGATCGCAGCGGACGGCCGGCTCAAGTCCGGCCAGGCGTTGCAAGACGCCTTTGTCTCGGCAGGGATCGATATTGGGCAGCAGGTCGTCACGACATGTGGGTCCGGCGTCACAGCCGCCATCATCACCCTGGCTTTGGCTGCCCTGGACCGCCCCTCCCGCCTCTACGATGGTTCTTGGGCCGAGTGGGGGCGCCGCTCGGACACCCCCATCGTTAGGGAAGCCTAAGACTTCGCCGGCGCGACGTCCGGGAGAGGGACGTCGATCTCCTCGTCCTTTTCTCCGCGCGACACGACGGTGGCCAGCACAAGGTCGCCCGTGACGTTCAGGGTGGTGCGGCACATGTCGAGGAAGCGGTCGACGCCTAGAATCAGGCCGATTCCTTCCGGCGGCACCCGCACCATGACCAGGATCATGGCCACGACCGGCAAGGAGCCCGCCGGCACCCCTGCCGTGCCGATCCCGCCCAGGATACAGACCAGCATGACGATCACCTGCTGGGTGATGCTGAGTTCGATATTGAAGAACTGGGCCAGGAACAGCACCGTGACCCCCTCGAACAGGGCCGTGCCGTTCTGGTTGGCGGTGGCGCCGACCGTCAGGACGAAGCGGGCGATCTTCCTGGGCAGTTTCAGTTCCTGCTCCGCCGCCTTCAGCGACACCGGCAGGGAGGCGTTGGACGAGGCGGTCGAGAAAGCCACGACCATCGGCTCACGCACTGCGCGGAAGAAGGCGAAGGGCGACCGCCCCCCCAGAATCCAGATCACTAGCGGATAGACCACGAACATATGGATCGCCATGGCTCCGACGGCGACGCCGACGAAGGCCGCCAGACGTACCAGCAGGTCCCAGCCGAACAGGGCGGCTAGGTTGAACATCAGGCAGGCGATGGCGATGGGCGCCAGTTTGATGAAGAGGTTGATCAGCTTCATCGTCACTTCGAACAGTCCCGCGATCACCTCTTGCAGGCGGTCCGTGGCGGGGCTCTTGGCCATGACCAGACCGATGCCGAAGAAGAGGGCGAACACCATCAGCGGCAGGATCTGGTTCTCGGCCGCCGCCGCCACGGCGTTCGACGGCACCAGGTCCAGGAAGAAGTCGCCCAACTGGATGCTCTCGGGCGCCCTGTCCACGATGCCGGCCGCGCCGTCGCGGCCCTGTTCCAGAAGTTGCTGCGCCATGGCCGGATCCACGCCCCGACCGGGTTGCAGCAGATTGACCATCACCAGGCCGATGACCACGGCGATGCCTGAAACCAGAATGGTCAGAAGCAGGGTCTTGATCCCGGCCCGGCCCAGAGAGTTCAGATCTCCCATCTCTGCCACGCCGATCACAAGGGCGGAAAACAGCAGAGGGATCACCATCATGAACAGAAGACGCAGGAAGATCTGTCCCGCCGGTCCCGTGATGTTGTCTGTGACCCAGACGACCCAAGCCGTATCGGCGCCCAGGGTCAGATTGACCCAGAGGCCGCCGCCCAGCCCCACGGCGAAGCCGATAAGCATCAGCCAGTGCAGGGCAAGGCCGCCGCGTTTCGTCTCGGTCATCTGTCCCCCGGAAAAAGACTCAAGCTGTGGCGCTTAACGGATCGGCAATCCATAGATCAAGCCGGCCGGTCGCCCGTTCCACTGTGCGTTCAATCCACGCGCCAGGTCGAGCGGCGATTGAGATCCCAGGTTCCGGTCGAATATCTGGCCGTAGTTGCCCACCGACAGCAGGGCGTCCAGAGCCCAGTCTTCCGACAGGCCCAGCATGGCGCCATACTCCCCCTCCACGCCCAGCAAACGCTTGATGCGTGGGTCTTTCGCATCCTTGGACAGAGCCTGGGCGTTCTCCTTGGTGACCCCGAGTTCTTCCGCCAGGATCACTGCGTTCAGGGTCCATCGCACCACGTCCGCCCAACGCTCGTCCCCGGCCTTGACCACGGGGCCCAGCGGCTCCTTCGAGACGACATCTGACAATATCGTGTGCGCTTGGGAATCGGCCAGCACCGTGCGTGCGGCCGCCAGGGCGGAAATGTCGGCGCTGAAGGCGTCGCAATCCTCACGGCCATAGGCGTCCCGCGCCGCCTCCTCGGTCTGCAGCACGACCGGGCGATAGGCGATGCCGCGCGAGCGGAAGAAGTCGTCGGCGTTAGCCTGGGCCGTCGATCCCGCCTGGACGCAGACGCGGGCGCCGTTCAGTTCGGTGGCGCTGTTCAGATTCAGCGACCGACGCACCAGGAAACCCTGGCCGTCGTAATAATTGATCCCTGCGAAGACGAAGCCGTCGCCGGCGTCCCGGCTCATGTTCCAGGACGAGTTACGCCACAGGACGTCCACACGCCCCTCGTTCAGAGCATCGAACCGTTCTGAGGCTGACAGGGGCACGAACCGCACGGCGTCTCCATCGCCGAAGATGGCCGCCGCCATGGCGCGGCAAAAGTCGGCGTCGAATCCACGCCATTGGCCTCGATTGTCGGTATAGGCGAAACCAACCAGTCCCTGATGCACGCCGCAATTCAGCCGTCCGCGGCGTTTGACGGCGGTCAGGGTCGGGCTGGCGGGACGATCGCTCGCGACGGCGGGCGTTAGGGCGGTCGCGCCTGTTTCCTCGAGAGTCGGCTCGGCGTCCCGGCGTCCGCAACCCGCCGCCAGCAGCACCGCCGCCATCGCTCCGATCATCAAGACCCGCATCGCGTTTCGCATCCCTCGCCGCTTGCGCCCCATGGACTTTAGAGGCCTTTAGGCCCTGATCCGCAACCCATCGGAGAGGCCATGTCGCCGCTTTCGGACCGCACCCGCCTGATCGCCTCCGCCACCCGGCGAGGCCAGGGACGCCGCCCGGTCAATCCGCCGGTCGAGCGGGCCTCGACCATGCTCAGCGACCGTGCCGAAACCATGCGCGACGACGCCGAGGGGCCGACCTACGGCCTCGACGGCGGGTCGGCCGCCCGCGCGCTTCGCGCCGCCCTGGCCGATCTCGAAGGCGCGGCGGAGGCCTTTATCGTCCCTTCCGGCCTCGCCGCAGTCACCGTGCCCCTGCTGGCCCTGACCCGGCCGGGCGACGAGGTCATCACGACCGACGCCCTCTATGGACCGTCGCGCCGCTTCCTCGCCCGCTATCAGGCCGCCCGGGGCGTGGCCACGCGGTTTCTTCCCGCCGATACGGACGCCGAGAGCCTGATCGCCGCCGTCGGCGACCGAACCCGGCTGGTGCTGATGGAATCGCCCGCCTCTCTGACCTTCGAGATGATCGATGTCGCCGCTGTGACCCAGGCCTGTCGCGCGCGCGGCGTCCTGACCCTGCTCGACAACACCTGGGGCGCGGGCCTGGGCTTCAAACCCCTGGCCCATGGCGTCGACGTCAGCATCCAGGCCCTGACCAAATACGCCTCCGGCCATTCCGATGTCCTGATGGGCGGGATTGCGACGAACGCGCCGGCCTGTCGGCGCGCCATCGCCGACACGATCGAGGACCTGGGCTGGCACGTCTCGCCCGACGACGCCTGGCTGACTTTGCGCGGTCTTCGCACCCTGCCGCTGCGCTATGCCGAACAGGCTCGGTCCGGCCTGATCGTCTCCGAATGGCTGCAGACACGGCCCGAGGTGGCGCGGGTCCTCTATCCGCCACTGCCTGGCTCGGTCGGCCACGACCTGTGGAAGCGCGATTTCACGGGCGCGGCCTCTCTGATGGGCGTGGTGCTGAAGGACGGGACCGAGGCCGCCGGTCAGGCCTTCCTCGACGCGCTCAGTCTGTTCGGCATGGGCTATTCCTGGGGCGGGTTCGAGAGCCTGATTACCCACGAGACCCATCAGATGGCCTATCGCGATCATCCGCAGGCGCTGGAAGGCGAATTGATCCGTCTGCATGTCGGGCTGGAGGATCCAGTCGATCTGATCGCCGATCTCGAGAAGGGTTTCGCCGCCTTCAATGCGGCGCTCACGCTTCCTTAAGCGGCCCGACCGACTGTGCGCCGGTGCGCGCATCGCCTGTCCAGATCGACGATTCGGACCAACCGCCCCCGTGGGAACAATGGGCGGCGGGCTTCGTCGTCTTCATGCTGACCGGCGCCCTGATCGCCCCCGTCCTGGCCCCGGACCAAGGCGAAACCCCGATCCTGCGTCTGGTCTGGCTGCCGGTCTATGCCGTGACCATCGGCCTGATCATCTTCCGCTTCGAAAAGGTCGTCCGCGCCTGGCCGGCCTGGCTGATGGTCGGCGCCCTGGTGGGCTTGGCCTATGTCTCGCAATACTGGTCCATCGACCCTGGCGTCACCGACCGTCGGGTCATCGCCATGGCCGTCAACAGCGCCTTTGCCGTCTATCTGGGCGCCGTATTCCGGGACGCGGCCCTGCCTCGCGTCCTGATGCACACCTGTCTGGTCATGGCGGTGGGCAGTCTGATCATGGTCTTCGCCTTCCCTCAGATCGGCGTGCACCAGTATGACAACGCCGGCCTGTGGCGGGGTCTCTGGTACGAGAAAAACCAGATGGGTCTGGTCATGGTCGTCGGGGCCGTCTCGGCCGCCGCCGCCCTCGCCGCGGATCACCTGGCGCAGAACGGCCGCAAGCCCTGGGTCGGACTGCTGACCCTGGGCCTGACCACGCTTCTGGTGATCGCCACCCAGTCCAAGACCTCCCTGCTATGCTGGGTGCTCGGGGTCGGCATGGTCGGGGCCTGGTGGACGTTGAGGCAAGGCGGCGCGGCGATCAGCGTGGCGGCCGTCTGGCTCGGCGTCGTCGCCGCCGCTGTGGGCGCCTGGATCTGGAACACCGATTCCGGGGCCATACTGGAGGCGCTGGGCAAGGATCCGTCGCTGACCGGCCGGACCCTCATCTGGGAGGCCCTGATGCGCAAGGTCGCCGAACGGCCCTGGACCGGCTACGGCTTCAGTGCCTTCTGGGGCAAGGATTCTATCCCCGCGCGTGAAATCCGGCTGGAGACACAATGGCCTGTCCCCTCGGCCCACAACGGCTGGATCGATCTGCTCGTCCAATTGGGTTGGCCCGGCGCCGTCGCGGTCGGTGTGCTGATGGCCGTTTCGGCGGTCCTGATCTTGTCGCGGTTGAATGGCCAGGGCGCGCGCGAAGGCTTCTGGAGCCTGGCCTATCTGACCGTCTTCTTCGCCCTGAGCCTGTCCGAGAGCGTGCTTCTGACCCACGCCAACCTGCCGTGGGTGCTGATGCTGGCCATTCTGGCCCGCGCCGTGACCTTCGATCCGGTTCCGGTTCGACCGCCGCTTGCCCGAGCGGCTTCACGCGCCTACCAGAACCGGCTCCGAATCGCCGCAGACTATGTGAATGGCCGCCGACCTCTTCGCTTTTGATGACGAACCCGAAGCTCGCAAGCCCGAGCCGACCAAGCCCGCCGCGGTGAAACCGCCCGAGGCCGCCCCCGCCCCTGCGCCCTCTCCGGTCCCTGTCGCACCTCAGGCGGCAGGCAGCACGAACGCCTATTCCGCCTCGTCGATCGAGGTGCTGGAAGGACTGGAGCCCGTCCGCAAACGGCCCGGCATGTATATCGGCGGCACCGACGAGCGCGCCCTGCACCACCTGTTCGCCGAAGTGCTCGACAATGCGATGGACGAGGCCGTTGCCCGCCACGCCAAGCTGATCACCGTCGATCTGGACGCCGACGGCTATCTGTCGGTCCGCGACGACGGCCGGGGCATCCCGGTCGATCCCCACCCCAAACACCCCGGCAAGTCGGCGCTGGAGGTGGTGATGACCGTGCTCCACTCGGGCGGCAAATTCTCGGGCAAGGCCTATGAGACCTCGGGCGGCCTGCACGGCGTCGGCGTCTCGGTCGTCAACGCCCTGTCCGAACATCTGGACGTCACGGTCTGGCGTGACGGCTTCGAGTGGAAACAATCCTTCTCGCGCGGCAATGTCCTCGGCCCGATCCAGCAGGTCCAGCCGTCCAAGAAGCGCGGCACCCTGATCCGCTTCAAGCCGGACGACGAAATCTTCGGCATGGGCGCGGCCTTCAAACCCGCCCGCCTGTTCCGCATGGCCCGGTCCAAGGCCTATCTGTTCCGGGGAGTGGAAATCAGATGGACCTGCGCGCCGGAACGGATCACCGACGCCACCCCGCCCCAGGCCCTGCTTCATTTCCCCGGCGGTCTGGCCGACGCCCTGACCGACCGGATCGGCGAACTGGAGACCGTCACCCCCACCTTCGCCGGCCGCGCCGAGCGTCAGGGCGAGGCGGGCGCCTTCGAGTGGGCCGTTACCTGGTCGCCCATCGGCTTTGGCGAGGCTGACGGCTTCATCCAGTCCTACTGCAACACCGTCTCCACCCCCGACGGCGGCACGCATGAGGCCGGCTTCCGCGCCGCCCTGGTCAAGGGTCTGAAATCCTACGGCGAACTGACCAACGAGAAGCGCGCCGCCATCATCACGGCCGAGGATGTCGTCGCCAACGCCGGCGCCCTGATCAGCGTCTTCATCCGCAATCCCGAATTCCAGGGCCAGACCAAGGACCGCCTGTCCTCGCCCGAGGGCGCCCGCCTGGTCGAACAGCTGCTGCGCGACCCCCTGGACCACTGGCTGACCGAAAGCCCAAAACAGGCCAACGCCCTGCTCGGTTTCGTCGTCGATCGCGCCGAAGACCGTCTGCGCCGCCGCAAGGACAAGGAGGTCCAGCGCGCCGCCGCCACCCGCAAGCTGCGCCTGCCGGGCAAGCTGTCGGACTGCAGCCGACAGTCGGCCCAGGGCACCGAACTCTTCATCGTCGAAGGCGATTCGGCCGGCGGCTCGGCCAAACAGGCGCGCGACCGCACGACCCAGGCCATCCTGCCCCTGCGCGGCAAGATCCTGAACGTGGCGTCGGCCACCGCCGACAAGCTGCGCCAGAATATCGAACTGTCCGACCTGGCCCTGGCCCTGGGCGTCCAGCCGGGCAACCGGTTTAACATCGACGACCTGCGCTACGAGCGGATCGTCATCATGACCGACGCCGACGTGGACGGCGCCCATATCGCGGCCCTGCTGATCACCTTCTTCTACCGCGTCATGCCCGAGACCATCCGCCAGGGTCGGGTCTTCATGGCCCTGCCGCCGCTCTACCGGATCAGCGCCGGCCCCTTGAGTGAATACGCCCGCGACGACGCCCACCGCGACGAACTGCTGGCCACGGTGTTCAAGGGCAAGAAGACCGAAATGGGCCGGTTCAAGGGCCTGGGCGAAATGATGGCTTCTCAGTTGAAGGAGACCACCATGGACCCCAAGAAGCGCACCCTGGCCCGGATCACCGTCCCCGATGCCGAGGCCGGCGTCGAAGACCTGGTCGAACGCCTGATGGGCAAGCGCGCCGACGCCCGCTTCCAGTTCATCCAGGAAAACGCGCAATTCGTGAAGGAAGATCTGGACGTCTGACGCCGTCCCGGCCTTCCAACCGACGCCGACGCCTGACACAAGGAGAGCATGCAGACGCCCGCCCCCTCCTCCGCCGTGCTCGACGAACTGAAGGCCGCCCTGGGTCCCGGCGGCTGGACCCAGGATCCCGAGGTCATTGCTCCGTCACTGACTGAATGGCGCAACCGCTGGACGGGCCATACGACGATCCTGCTGACCCCGCGATCGACCGAGGAGACGGCCAAGGCCGTGACCATCTGCGCCCGCGAAGGCGTCGCCATCACGCCCCAGGGCGGCGGCACCGGCCTGGTCGGCGGCCAGATCCCCTTCGGCGAGGTCCTGCTGTCGACGCGGAAGATGCGGGCGGTCCGCGACGTGACCCCGCTGGACGACGCCATGACGGTCGAGGCCGGCCTGACCCTGCTGGAGGCGCAGCAGGCGGCCACGGCCGCCGGCCGCTATTTCCCGCTCAGCCTCGCGGCCGAGGGATCGGCCACCGTCGGCGGCGTCATCTCCACCAACGCCGGCGGCACCCAGGTGCTGCGCTACGGCATGATGCGAGATTTGGTGCTGGGCCTCGAGGCCGTCATGCCCAATGGCGAAATCTTCCGGGGCCTGAAACGCCTCAGGAAGGACAACACCGGCTATGACCTGAAACAGCTGCTGATCGGCGCCGAGGGCACGATGGGTATCGTCACCGCCGCCACTCTGAAACTCTTCCCCATCATGCGTTCGCGCGCCGTGGCCGTCGTCGGCCTGGAAACGGCCGCCGCCTCGGTCGAGCTTCTAGCCCGCGCCAAGGCCGAAACCGGCGGCGGGGTCGAGGCCTTCGAACTGATGAAGCGGCTGGGCATGGAACTGGTGCTCAAGAACATCCCCGACACCCGCGAACCGCTGGACTCGACCCCTGACTGGTACGTCCTGATCGAGATCGCCTCAGGCACGCCCGGCGGCGCCGAGGCCCAGATGGAATCCCTGTTGGAGGTCGCTTTCGAGCAAGGCCTGATCACCGACGCCGCCATCGCCCAGAACGACGCCCAGCGCGCCGCCTTCTGGCGCCTGCGCGAAGAACATTCGGCGGCCCTGAAGCCCGAAGGCGGCGGATGGAAACACGACGTTTCGGTGCCCATCAGCCGCATCGCCGACTTCATCGACGAAGCCTCCGCCGCCGTCGAACGTTTCCATCCGGGAGCGCGCATCTCGGTCTTCGGCCACGTCGGCGACGGCAATCTGCACTACGACATTCTGCCGGGCGTGGGTCAGGACATCCCCGCCTTCATCGGTCGCTGGAAGGAAGGCTCGCAAGTGGTTCACGATGTTGTCGGAACCTACAACGGCTCCATCTCCGCCGAACACGGCTTGGGCCGGCTGAAGACCGAAGAGGTCAAACGCTACAAATCCCCCCTGGAGATTGAGACCATGGCCACCATCCGTCGCGCACTGGACCCGAAGCGGATCATGAACCCGTCGGTTCTGTTCTAAGCTCAAAGTCCCACCGTCTCCTCCCCATGAAATGGGGAGGAGGACCGCGCGAAGCGTGGTGGAGAGGCTACGGACGCCCACTGGCGCTTGTGATGCGGTGAAGAGCCCCTCCGTCACGGCGCGAAACCGCGCCGCGCCACCTCCCCGCTGGCAGGGAGGAGACATCGGCCGTCGCCGCACCCGGTTCAAATCGTCACCGAAGCGGCCTATGTGAGCGGCGCCACCACGGAGCCGCCTGTTGCTGATTGTTCTTTCTCCCGCCAAGCGGCTCGACTTCGCCGAGGCCGACCCGTCCATTCCCGGCACGGACCGTCGCTTCCAGGAAGACACCGCCAGCCTGACGATCACGGCCCGTCGCCAGACCAAGGCCGACCTGCGCCGCCTGATGGGCATTTCCGATGATCTCGCCACCCTGAACGTCGCGCGGTTCAAGGCTTTCGACCCCGAATCGACCGAAGGGGTCCAGGCCGCCTTCGCCTTCGCCGGAGACGTCTACGAAGGCCTCAAGGCGCGCGATCTCGACGCCGAGGCCCTAGCCTTCGCCCAGGACCACCTGCGCATCCTGTCCGGATTCTACGGCCTGCTGCGTCCGCTGGACCGGATCCAGCCCTACCGGCTCGAAATGGGCACCCGGCTGAAGACCCGGCGCGGATCCAGCCTCTATGACTTCTGGGGCGACCGTATCTCGAAACAGCTGAACGCCGACGCCGAGGATCTGACAAAGAAGGGCCAGTCCGATCAAACCCTCGTCAATCTGGCCAGCCAGGAATATTTCGGGGCTGTCGACGCCAAGGCGCTGAAGCTGCCGGTCGTCACCCCTCAGTTCCGTGAACAGAAGAACGGCGAGAGCCGCATCATCTCCTTCTTCGCCAAGAAGGCCCGCGGCGCCATGGCCCGGTTCGCCATCGACGAGCGGGTGGAACGGGTCGAGGACTTGAAGGCTTTCGACCGGGACGGCTATCGATTCGACAAGGCCGCATCCACGGACAACGAATGGATATTCATCAGATCGGGAAATTCTTGATCCCCGCCCCATCCTGCCGCTAGTCTCTCGCCAAAGAACAAAGGGCGGATCCATGTTCCAGTGGGCTAAGTCATCCAAGAGCGGCGCCGCCGCCCATGGCGAAACACCGAAGTTTCGCGACATCGGCGACCTGAAGGGTCAGGTCGCGGTGATTTCCGGGTCGACCTCCGGCATCGGCCTGGCCCTGGCCCGCGCCGTGGCTGCACGTGGCGGCGACGTCGTGTTGAACGGTCTGGGCGATCCTGCCGAGATCGAACGCACCCGCGCCGAACTCGAAGCCTCGTCCAGCGGCCGCGTCCGCTACCACGCCGCCGACATGACCCGGGGCGAGGAGATCGCCGACATGGTGGGCTTCGCGCGGCATACGTTCGGCCGTCTCGACATTCTGGTGAACAACGCCGGTATTCAGCACGTCGAGTCGATCGAGAAATTCCCCACCGACAAGTGGGAACAGATCATCGCCATCAACCTGTCCTCGGCCTTCTACGCCACACGGGCGGCCATTCCGATCATGAAGGCCCAGGGACGCGGCCGGATCATCAACATGGCCTCCGCGCATGGTCTGGTCGCCAGTCCGTTCAAATCCGCCTATGTCGCCGCCAAGCACGGGGTGATAGGCTTCACCAAGACGGCGGCGCTGGAGCTGGCGCAAGACAATATCACCTGCAACGCCATCTGCCCCGGTTTCGTCGAGACCCCGATCGTCGAGAAACAGATCGCCGATCAGGCCCGTACCCGCGGCATCTCCAAGGAGCAGGTGCTGCACGACGTGATCCTGGCGGCCCAGCCGACCAAACAGTTCGTGACGACCGACCAGTTGGTGGGCCTGTTCCTCTATCTGGTCAGTGATCTCGGCGCCTCGGCCAATGGCGCCAGCTTCTCCATCGACGGCGGCTGGACCGCCCAATAGACGACTGAAAACGGGGGCTGCGGCATGGCGATCTTCAGACGCAAGACCGCCGAGTTGGCGAACCTCGCCCCCGTATCGTCGGCGCGCCGTCCCCTCTGCCTGGCTCTTCAGGGCGGCGGGGCGCACGGCGCTTTCCAGTGGGGGGTTCTGGATCGGCTGCTGGAAGACGGCCGTCTCGACATCCGGGCCATCTCGGGTGTCTCGGCCGGGGCGATGAATGGGGCGGCCCTGGTCTCGGGCCTGGCCGCCGGTGACGCTCGCGCGGCGCTGGACAAGCTCTGGCGCGAGATCAATCAGTCGGGCGGCCGCAATGTCTTCGGCGACAGCGCCATGTGGAACCCGGCCCAGGCCCCGGACTGGATCAAGGACAATCCCTTCTGGCGCGCCGGTGAGACCTTGGCCTTGTCGATGAGCCCATATGAATTCAATCCACTGAACCACAATCCTCTGAAACGGGTTCTAAGGACAGCGGTCGATTTCGACGCCGTCCAGGCCTCGGAGATCAAGCTCTTCGTCGCCGCCACCGCCGTCCGTCAGGCTCGGGCCCGCATCTTCGAGGCCGGCGAGATCAACGCAGACGTCTTGATGGCCTCGGCCTGCCTGCCGCACCTTTTCCAGGCGGTCGAGATCGACGGTGAACCCTATTGGGACGGCGGCTACCTGACCAATCCGCCGCTATGGCCCCTGACCGGCGACGATACGCCCGACGACGTCCTGCTGGTCACCCTGAACCCCATGGTCCGCGACGAGACGCCTCGCGGCGCCGGGGACATCGTGGACCGGCTTAACGAAATCGTCTTCAACGCCCCTCTGATCGCCGAACTGCGCGCCATCGCCCTGGCCGGCGAGATGATCGCCCAGGGTCAGCTCAAGGGCGGCGGCAGCGGCCCCTATCGCCACGTGCGGCTGCACGCGATCGAGGCGGACGGCTGGCTGTCCGACCTGTCGCTGCGTTCCAAATTCAACACCGAATGGAGCTTCCTCAACGATCTGAAGGCGCGCGGTCGGGCGGCGGCCGAAGACTGGCTGGCAACCTGTCTGCCCAGCGTCGGGCGCGAGTCCAGCGTCGATCTCCCGGCCCGGTTCGGCTAGCCGACGAAGCCGGCGGCGCGGCGCAGACGGTCGTTGATCGCCTCGCCCAGACCCTGTGTCGGAACCGGGGACACGGCGATGCCGGCCGGCTGGGTTCGATCCGCTTCTCTGAACAATCTGAATAGGTTGGCAGCGGCTTCTTGCATATCGCCTGATACGCTGAGGCTCCAGCGCGGATCCCCGACGCCGGGGCCGAAGCCCAGCAATATCTCGCCGTCTCGCGCCGCGTGGGCGTCTATGCGGACCGGCGCCTCCGGGGCGTAATGCGCGGCCAGCCGTCCCGGCGACCTGTGGCCCTCCCCGCTGTCCGCCAGAGGGCCGACCAGCGTCTCGATCTCGGCCCGCGTCACGGCGCCCGGCCGTAGCAGCGCCACCCGACCATCCAGGATCGAAACGACGGTGCTTTCCAGCCCCACGGCGCAGGATCCGCCGTCCACCGCCGCCGTAACCGCAAACCCCGTCTCCTCGACGGCGTCGGCGAAATTCGTCGGGCTTGGCCGCCCGGATCGATTGGCCGATGGCGCCACGACCGGCCCGTCGAAGGCCGACAGGACAGCCCGCGCCATTGCATGTCCAGGAACCCGGATGGCGACGCTGTCGAGACCGGCGCGAGCCAGGTCGCAGACGCGTCGCGTGTCGCGTACTGGCGTGACAAGCGTCATCGGACCTGGCCAGAAAGCCTCGGCCAAGGTCCGCGCCTTTTCATCGAACACCCCGATCGTCTCGGCCGCAGCGGCATCCGCAACGTGTGCGATCAGGGGGTTGAAGCGCGGTCTTCCCTTGGCCTCGAAGATCGCTGCCACCGCAGCTGGATTGGAGGCGTCCGCTCCCAGCCCATAAACGGTCTCGGTCGGCAGCAGGATCAGTTCGCCGCGCCTCAGCGCCGTGGCCGCCTGATCGGGCGTATCGCCAGACCGCGCGCTCATGGTCGGCGCGGGATCAGCGGGATCATCCTGTGCAGGACATTGTCGCGGTCGATGAACTGGTGCTTCAGCGCCGCCAGCACATGAAGGCCGATCAGGACATACAGTCCCTTCACAACCAGACCATGGACATTCATGAACCGCGCGGCGGTCTCGCGACCGCCGCCGACCGGCAACAGAGGCCAGTCGAACAGGCCGAACCAGGCGAAGTCGCGGCTCGCCGCCGAAGAGGCCAGCCAGCCCGACATCGGCATGACGATCAGGATGACATAGAACAGCACATGGGTCGCACGGGCCGCCAGCTTTTCCCAACGCGGCATCTCGGCGGGCAAGGGAATGGCCGGATGCGCCAGCCGCCAGCCGATCCGCGCCAGGGTCAGCACAAGGATGGTGATCCCGAGCGACTTGTGCAGCATGACGAACTGACCCGACAGGGCGCCCTCGGTGTTCTCATGCGCCGTGATCAGCAGCACCTGAGCCAGGATGGCCAGGGCGATGATCCAGTGCAGAGCCAAAGACACCGGCGAATAGCGGTTGCGCGGTTCGGCCATGACGACTTCCCTTCCCTGACGGCATGGCGTCACTGTGCAACGACTGAGGTCCGCCCGCCAAGTCCCTTGCGATAGGGGGCTGCGGCGAGGCACTTAGGCCGGAAAGGACATTGAGGAAACCCATGAGCTACCGCGCACCCGTTCGTGATCTGGCCTTCACCCTGGAGGCGGTCGCCGGTATGGCCGACGTCGTCGCCACCGGCGCCTTCCCGGATTATGATTCTGACGTAGCCGGCGCGGTGCTCGAGGCGGCCGGGCAGTTCTCCGAAGAGGTCTTGGCCCCGCTGAACCGGATCGGCGATCAGCAAGGCTCCGTCTATGCGAACGGCGCGGTCACGGCGGCGCCCGGCTTCGCCGACGCCTACCGCCAGTTCGCCGCGGGCGGCTGGACCGGCCTGTCGGCGCCGGTCGAGTCCGGCGGACAGGCCCTGCCCAAGGCGCTGGAGCTGGCGGCCTATGAGACTGTCCATTCCGCCAACATGGCCTTCGGCCTGTGCCCCATGCTGTCGCTGGCCGCCATCGAGGCGCTGGAACAGGTCGGGACCGAGGAACAGAAGGCCAAATATCTGACCAAGCTGGTCAGCGGCGAATGGACCGGCGCCATGGTCCTGACCGAACCGAGCGCGGGCTCGGACCTGGGCGCCCTGACCGCGACCGCCACCCCGAATGGTGATGGGACCTATGCGCTGAACGGCCAGAAGATCTTCATCACCTGGGGCGATCACGACGCGACGGACAACATCATCCACCTGGTCCTGGCCCGCCTGCCCGATGCGCCGAAAGGACCCAAGGGCATCAGCCTGTTCCTGGCGCCCAAGTTCGAGGTCAAGGACGACGGCGGCCTGGGCGACCGTAACGCCTTCCGTCCCGTCGGGGTCGAGCACAAGCTGGGCATCCACGCCTCCCCTACCTGCGTCATGAGCTATGAAGGCGCCCGCGCCGAACTGGTCGGTCGGCCGAACGAGGGCCTGGCCCATATGTTCGTGATGATGAACGCCGCCCGCCTCGCCGTCGGCGTCGAGGGCGTCGGCATCGCCGAGCGCGCCTATCAGCACGCCCTGGCCTATGCCCTGGACCGGCGTCAGGGCCGTTCCGTCTGGACCGGCGAGGCCAATTCCCCGATCTTCGATCATCCCGACATGCGCCGCATGCTGGGCGTGATGAAGGCCAAGACCTCCGCCGCCCGCGCCCTTTGCCTGTCCACCGGGGTCGCCGCCGACCTGGCCCGCCATGCCGGAACGGAAGAGGAGCGTCGTCGCTGGAAGGCCCGCGAGGACCTGTTCACCCCCATAGCCAAGGCCTGGTCCACCGATGTCGGCTGCGAAGTCGCCTCCATGGGCGTCCAGGTGCACGGCGGCATGGGCTTCATCGAGGAGACAGGGGCGGCCCAATATTATCGCGACGCTCGAATCGCCCCGATCTACGAGGGCACCAACGGCATCCAGGCCATGGATCTGGTCGGCCGCAAGCTTTCGATGGATGGAGGCGAAGCAGCCAAGGCGCTGATCGCCGAAATGAAAGTCACCTTGGCGGACCTATCCGTTCTCTATTCCGGAAAACCGATCGAACGCTTCGCGACCGGGATCGAGGCGGTCGTGGACGCCACGCTATGGTTGCTGGACCGCAAGGCTGACCCGGCGGCCGCTGCGGATGTCCTGGCCGCCGCCGACGCCTATCTGAAGCTGCTGGGCGACGTCGTCGGCGGCTGGATGCTGGCCAAGGGCGCACTGGCGGCCAAGGTCAAACTGGACGCGAACGACGGCGACCCGGCCTGGCTGCAAGGCAAGCTGGACCTGTACGAAGTCTATGCCGCCAATGTGCTGGGCCATGTCTCCAGCCGTCTGGCGGCCGTGGGACAGGGCGGCGATCTGCTGCGACGGCTGACGCCGGCCGCCCTGGCCGGCTAGGCGCCCGATCAGGGAGCCGGCGCGGCCTGCCGATCGAGAACGGCGACGGCCTCGCGGATATAGTCGGCGTGGACCACCACGCCGATTCCCAGCCGTTCCTCCTGCACGATGACCTCCTGGGTCAGCACGCCGGCGACGTAGGGATGTCGCGGCGTCTCCGGCTCGCCCGCACGGCGCGGGGTGGGCGTCCAGAAGACCGGCCCGCCCGAATTTCCCGGAAAGACGGCGAAATCGAGCAGGAAGGTCGGGAAGGCGCTGATCGGCGTCAGGGGCCAGGACGCGATCCGCCCGACGCGGAGAATGGGAAACCCTGCGCGATTTGCGGACAGGCCGCGCGGAAAGCCCAGCGACTGCATGTCATCGCCCGGTCCTACCTCGGCGGCGTCGAAGGTGTCCTTGTCCGCCAGCCAGGCCATCGGAATGGCGGCGCGGGCGAAGGTTTCCGGCGCCTGTATCTCCATCACGGCGACGTCCCGGTCAGCCGGCTTGACCCACAACGGGTCGGAGGCGGCGTCGCGGATGGTCAGGGGCTGGGGGTCGAACCGCCAGCCTCCATCCGGGAGTTCGGTGCGCCAGCCGATCCGCGCCTCCCGCTCCGGCATTCGCTCCAGCACATGGTCGGCTGTGACCAGGACGATGCGCGGCGAACCGTCGGGCCGGGGCGCGTTCAGCAGGAAGCCGGTGCCGACGGTCCGTGTTCCATCGCCGGAGGGCTGGTCGATCTGCACCGTGGCGCTGATCAGGGATACGGCGAAATCCCAGGCGGGACGTGATTCGGTCGTCGCCGCCTCGACATAGGGGGTCGGCTGGGTTTGAAGGTCGAACATCAATGGAAAGCGCTTCCCCGACTTTTCTTCATTTGACGTCGCCCATAGGCCACGCACAAGGTCCGGTCATCCAAATATCGGGGGCTCCGACAATGAACCGTCGCCAATTGATCCTTTCCACCGCAGCGACGGCCGTCGCTGCGGCGTCTCCCGCCCTTTCCAAGTCCGTCCAGAGTCCCGGAGCCTCGATGCCTCAGCCGCCCGTCGCCAAGAAAATCCCCGTCGTCATCGAACAACTCGGCCGCACGCGGACCGACGATTATCAATGGATGAAGGATGACAACTGGCAGGCCGTGCTGAAGGATCCCACCCTGATCAAGGCCGACGTCAAGGAACATCTGACCGCAGAGAACGCCTATCGCGAGGCGATGATGGCCTCCACCCTGCCCCTCCAGGCCGAGATGTTCGCGGAGATGCGCGGCCGCATCAAGGAGGACGATTCCTCCGTCCCCGCACCGGACGGCGCATGGGACTATTATGTCCGCTACAACACCGGCGATCAGCATCCGCTTTATTGCCGCCGGCCGCGTGGCGGCGGGGCGGAGACGATCCTGCTGGACGCAAACGTTCTGGCCGAGGGCAAGGCCTATTCGGAAGTCTCAGCCGCCTCCCACAGTCCCGACCACGCCCTGTTCGCCTATGCCGAGGACGCCCAGGGGTCCGAGGTCCACAAGATCTATGTGAAGGATCTGACGACCGACGCCGTTCTTCCCGAAGCGATCGAGAACGCCACCGGCGACTTCACCTTCTCGCCCGACAGCCAGTGGATCTTCTGGACCAATCGCGACGACAACGGCCGGCCCGACAAGATCTTCCGCCGTCCCGCCAAGGGCGGCGTGACCACCCTGGTCTATGAGGAAGAGGACGACGGCATGTTCATCGGCGTCGGCCGCACCGCCGACGACCGGTTCATCGTCATCGGCATCCAGAACCAGGAAACCAGCGAAGCCCGCTACATCCCCGCCTCGACCCCGACCGCGACGCCGGTCGTGCTGGAACCGCGCGTGGTGGCTCTCCGCTATGACGCCGACCACTGGGGCGACCGCTGGGTGATCCGCACCAATGCCGACGACTCGGTCGACTTCAAGATCGTCGAGGCCCCGACCGAGACCCCGGGCAAGGCCCACTGGACCGATCTGGTGTCCCACACGCCGGGCCGCTTCATCGAAGGGCTCGACCTGACCCATAGTCATATGGCCCGCCAGGAACGCGCCGACGCCAACACCCGGATCATCATCCGCGACCGCGCCGGAGCCGAGCACGAGATCGCGGTCGACGAACCGGCCTTCGCCCTGTCGCTGTCGGGCGCCTCCGAGTTCGAGACCACCAACACACGTTACAGTTACAACTCGCCGTCCACCCCGACCCAGACCTTCGACTACGACATGGCGACGCGCGAACGGACCCTGCGCAAGACTCAGCAAATCCCGTCGGGCCATAACATCGCCGACTATGTGGTCGAGCGGCTGAACGCCCCCGCCTCCGACGGACAGCTGGTGCCGGTCACGGTTCTGCGCCGCAAGTCCACGCCGGTCGACGGTTCGGCGCCCTTGCTGCTTTACGGCTACGGCTCCTACGGCATTCCGATGCCGGCCGGCTTCTCGACCAACCGGCTGTCGCTAGTCGATCGCGGCTGGATTTACGCTATCGCCCATGTCCGGGGCGGATCGGACAAGGGCTGGGGCTGGTTCCTGGACGCGCGCCGGATGACGAAGAAGAACACCTTCACCGACTTCATCGCCGCTGCCGAACACCTGATCGACCGGAACTACGCCGCTTCCGGAAACATCGTGGCCCAGGGCGGATCGGCGGGCGGCCTGCTGATGGGCGCCGTCAACAATATGCGGCCAGACCTGTGGGCCGGCGTCATCGGCCAGGTGCCGTTCGTCGACGTCATCAACACCATGAGCGACACCTCCCTGCCGCTGACGCCGCCGGAATGGCCCGAATGGGGCAACCCGATCGAGGATCCCGAGGCCTACGACTATATGATGAGCTACAGTCCCTATGATCAGGTCGGGCCGAAGCCCTATCCGGCCATCTTGGCGACCGGCGGCCTGTCCGATCCGCGCGTCACCTATTGGGAGCCCGAGAAATGGGTCGCCAAGCTGCGGCCCGCGACGACCTCGGGCAAGCCGGTGCTGCTGAAGATCAATATGGAGGCCGGGCACGGCGGCGCGGCCGGCCGGTTCGACTATCTGAAGGAAGTCGCCCACGACTACGCCTTCGCCGTCTGGGCGGCCGAAAAGGGGTGGGAGAAGGCCTGATCGCCGCCCTGATTATTCGCCCCGCGACCGACGATGATTGGCGGGGCTTGTGGCCGATCATCGAGGCCGTAGTCCGCGCGGGCGAGACCTACGCCTATCCGATCGACATGACCGAGGCGGCGGCTCGCGCCCTGTGGACGCCGCCTCCGCCGGGCGGGACGTTGGTCGCGATCGAGGACGGTCGGGTGCTCGGCGCGGCCAAGATCGTCCCCAACCAGCAGGGAAACGGCGCCCACGTCGCCAACGGCAGCTTCATGGTCGCGCCTGAGGCTCGAGGGCGCGGCGTTGCCCGCCGGCTTGGGGAGACCGCCCTTGCCGTCGCCCGCGACGCCGGTTTCCGGTCCATGCAGTTCAACGCAGTGGTCGAGACCAACGCCCATGCGGTGGCCCTGTGGCGCGCCTTGGGGTTCGATATCATCGGCACAACGCCCGAAGCCTTCGACCACCCCACCCACGGCCTCGTGGGACTGCACATCATGTATAGACGACTGTAAGCCTCAGTCGCGGGCCTGTAGTCGCGCCGCCAGGCTGGAGGTGTCCCAGCGATTTCCGCCCATGGCCTGGACCTCGGCGTAGAACTGGTCGACCAGGGCCGTCAGGGCCAGGCGCGCGCCGTTCGACCGCGCCTCGTCCAGCACCAGGCCCAGGTCCTTGCGCATCCAGTCGACGGCGAAACCGAATTCGAACTCGCCTTTCGCCGCCGTCTTCCAGCGATTGTCCATCTGCCAGCTCTGCGCCGCTCCCTTGGACACGGCCTCAAAGGCGGCGTCGGTGTCCAGGCCCGCGACCTGGGCGAAATGCACCGCCTCCGCCAGACCCTGAACCACTCCGGCGATGGCGATCTGATTGACCATCTTGGTCAACTGCCCCGATCCCGCCGGTCCCATGTGTTTGATCGCCTTGGAATAGGACTTCAGCGTCGGTTCGGCCGTTGCGAGGGCGGCCGCATCCCCGCCCGCCATGACGCTGAGCTGACCGTTCTCGGCCCCGGCCTGTCCTCCCGATACCGGCGCGTCTATGAAGCAGCGCCCCTGCCCTGCGGCCAGATCGGCCATCTCGCGCGCCACGCGGGCCGAGGTCGTCGTATGGTCGACGATCACCGCACCCGGCGCCAGATGCGGCAGCGCCTCGGTGACGACGGCGCGGACGTCGTCGTCATTGCCGACGCACAGGATGAACAGCTCGACCGCCTTCGCCGCCTCGGCCACGGTGGCGGCATGTCGACCGCCGGTCGCGGCGGCCCACGCCTGGGCCTTCGCCGGAGTGCGGTTGTAGCCGACGACGTCGTGGCCGGCGTCCACCAGATGGCGGGCCATCGGGGCGCCCATGACGCCCAGGCCGGCGAATGCGATCTTCATCTCTGAACTCCTTGATCCGGAACATCGGACTAGAGCCTGATCGGCTGAGGTGGAATCGCTTCGCGATTCCACTGATGCCGTGAATCAGGCTCCAGATTAATGCTGGAGCGAAATCTGAGCTGAGTTGGACTGCGTCCAGCTCAGCCGATTTCGCTCTAGGCCGCACGGCCCCGCGCTTCAAGGCGCGGCTTCAGGCTCAACGCCCGGTTAACCTTGGTGCCTCAGGATGAGGCGTCATACTCGGGGTAAGCATCCATGTCCGTGAGCGATCGTCCGATCCTCATCAAGAAGGTCAAGAAAGTCTCCGGCGGGGGTCACCACGGCGGCGCCTGGAAGGTGGCCTATGCGGACTTCGTGACCGCCATGATGGCCTTCTTCCTGCTGATGTGGCTGATCAATACGACCGACCCCGAGCAGAAGCGGGGCATCGCCGACTATTTCGCCCCGGCCAGCGTGTCCGAGACCACCTCCGGGTCCGGCGGCATTCTCGGCGGCACCGCGCTCGGCGACGACGGTCCCAAGAGCTCCGGCTCCCAATCGGTGATCGAACAGCTTGCGCCCGAGGCCCCCGCCGACGCGCGCGACCCCGGTGTCAGCGCCGATCTTTCGTCGGCCAGCGAGGCCGCGCTTCAAGCGGAAATTCAGAAGCGCGAGGCCGCCGAGTTCTCCAGCGCGGCCGAATCCCTGCGCCAGGCCATGCAGTCGATGCCGGAACTGGCCGAAGTGTCGAAACAGATGATCGTCGATCAGACCCCCGAGGGCCTGCGCATCCAGTTGGTCGACCAGGAGGGCCGCTCGATGTTCGACAATAATTCGGCCCGGCCGAACGCGCGCGCCCAGGTCCTGCTGCGCGCCATCGCCAAGGTCATCAACCAGTTGCCCAACCGCATCTCTATCACCGGCCATACCAGCGCCACGCCCGGATCGAACCGCGCCAGCGCGCCGGCGGATTGGGGTCTATCGTCCGAACGCGCCAACGGGTCGCGCCTGGTGCTACAGGGCGCCGGGGTCGATGCCGACCGCGTCTATTCCGTCGCCGGCAAGGCGGGGTCCGACCCCCTCTATCCCGACGACCCTAGCCTGGCCGGCAACCGCCGGATCGCCATCGTCCTGCTGCGCGAGGCGCCGGTCCTGCCGATGGATACATCCCTATGATCTCGCTCGGCTGTGGCGCGAACGCGCTTGCGGCCATTCGAAGAATGACGCCAAATCGCTGCATGGGCGTTCAGCTGTCGTATTATTGGCCAGATGGGATGCGGACATAGAGCCGTGACGCAGCACGTTCCGACACGACAGCTCCGGTTTTTCATGACGTCGGTGGCCCCGTGTCCCTATCTGCCGGGCAGGACCGAGCGAAAGGTTTTCGCCAATCTGCCCTTCTCGGACGGCGCCCATGTCAACGACGAACTGACCGTCGCCGGATTCCGCCGCAGCCAGAACATCGCCTATCGCCCGGCCTGCGAAGCCTGCGACGCCTGTATCTCCGTCCGCCTGCCCGTGCCGGAGTTCGCCTTCAGCCGTTCCCAGCGCAAGGTCCTCGGCCGCAACGACGACCTGTCCCGCAGTCTGGTCGAGGCCGAAGCCACGACCGAACAGTTTCAGCTGCTGCGCCGTTATCTGACCGCCCGCCATCCGACCGGCGGGATGAGCGACATGGGCTGGCTCGACTATGTGGCCATGGTCGAGGATACGGCCGTCCGCACCCATCTGATCGAGTACCGCCTGCCGTCCGTCGACGGCGGCCCCGGCGACCTGGTGGCCGTGACCCTGACCGACCTGCTCAAGGACGGCCTGTCGATGGTCTACAGCTTCTACGATCCGACCCTGGAGCGCCGCAGCCTGGGCCGGTTCGCCATTCTCGACCATGTCCGCCAGGCGGCCCAGGTCGGCCTGCCCTTCGTCTATCTGGGCTACTGGGTCCAGGGTTCGGACAAGATGGACTACAAGTCCGGCTTCCGCCCGATGGAGGTTCTGCGGCCCTTGGGTTGGATGCGACTGGAAGACTAGGCGACGCGAGGCCGCCTAGCGGAACTTTCTCAGGCCTCTGGGGCCCTGACGCCCGGCCCCGGCGCGCTTGCCCAGCCAGTCCTTCCAGTCGGGCCAGTTGCGACGGCGCCCGCCGCCGTCGGCCCATTCCGGCCCCTGTTCGGCGTTGAACAGGGTCACGTCGGCCAGGCCGCCCTGTTTGAAGTTCTGAAGGCGCACGCCCTTGCCTCGGCCCATCTCGGGCAGCTCGGCCAGCGGGAAGATCAGGGTCTTGATGTTCTCGCCGATGGTGGCGACGTGATCGCCGTTGACGCGCAGCATGGCCAGCATCTCACCGTTCAGCACCTGTTTGCCGCCCCGCTTCTGCGCAAGCGTATCGTCCTCCGGCGCGATGAACCCATATCCGGCCTTCGACGCGATCAACAATTTCCCGCCCGGCTGGTGCGCCAGGACGTTGATGATTTCGGCCTTCTCGTCCAGATCGATCATCAGCCGCAGCGGCTCGCCATGCCCCCGACCGGACGCCAGCTTGTCGGCCCCGATGGTGAAGATACGCCCGTCTGACGCTCCCACCAGAAGCTTGTCGGTCGTATAGGCCGGCACCAGATAGGCCAGCTGGTCGCCTTCCTTGAACTTCAGCTCCGACGGATCCTCCACCTTGCCCTTGGCGGCCCGGATCCAGCCACGCTCCGACAGGATGACGGTGATCGCCTCGCGCGGGATGAAGGCCTCGGGCGCAACGAAGGCGGACGTGTCCACGGCGTCGGCTATGGTCGTGCGGCGCGGCGAGATCAGGGCCTTGCGCACCGCCTCCAGCTCCTTGGAAATGGCCTTCCACTGCTTGCCTTCCGAGGACGTCAGAGCTTGCAGGTTGGCCAGTTCTTCCGACAGTTCCTTGAACTCCTTCTCGATCGTCATCTCTTCCAGACGCGCCAACTGACGCAGCCGGGTGTCGAGAATGAAGTCCGCCTGGACCTCGGTCAGGCCGAAGCGCGCGATCAGCACGGCCTTGGGCTGTTCCTCCTCGCGGACGATGCGGATCACTTCGTCGATGTTGAGGAAGACGACGCGCAGGCCTTCCAGCAGGTGCAGCCGCTTCTCGACCCGCGCGATCCGCCATTGCGAGCGCCGGTTCAGCACCTCGCGCCGGTGATCCAGGAAGGCCCTCAGACAGGCCTTCAGCCCCATGACCCGAGGCGTGCCGTCCGCATCCAGCACGTTCATGTTGATCGGGAAACGGACTTCCAGATCGGAGAGCTTGAACAGGCTCTCCATCAGCATCTCAGGTTCGATGGTGCGGTTCTTGGGCTCGAGGATCAGGCGGATGTCCTCGGCCGACTCGTCGCGCACATCGCCCAGCAGCGGCGCCTTCTTGTGCTCGATCAGGTCCGCCAGCGCCTCGATCAGGCGCGACTTCTGCACCTGGTACGGCATCTCGGTGACGATGATCCGCCACACGCCGCGCCCCAGATCCTCGGTCTCCCAGCGCGCGCGCAGCCGCACCCCGCCCCGGCCCGTCTCATAGGCGTCCAGAATGGCTGCATGGCCCTCCACGGCGACGCCGCCGGTGGGGAAGTCCGGTCCGGGGACCAGTTGCACCAGCTCGGCGGTCGTCGTCTCGGGCCGGTCCAGCAGCATCTGGCAGGCGTCGATCAGTTCGCCGACATTGTGCGGCGGGATCGAGGTGGCCATGCCCACGGCGATGCCGGACGAGCCGTTGGCGAGCAGGTTGGGGAAGCCGGCCGGCAGGACGATCGGCTCCTCGTCCTGATCGTCATAGGTGGCGCGGAAATCGACCGAGTCCTGGTCGATCCCGTCCAGCAGCAGAACGGCGGCCGGGGTCAGCTTGCACTCGGTATAGCGCATGGCCGCGGCGCTATCGCCGTCGATATTGCCGAAATTGCCCTGTCCGTCGACCAGCGGATAGCGCTGGGCGAAGTCCTGGGCCAGACGCACCAGGGCTTCATAGATCGAGGCGTCGCCGTGCGGGTGATAGCCGCCCATGACCTCGCCGACGACCTTGGCGCATTTGCGCGCCGCCGCCTGCGGGTTCAGCCGCATCTGGTGCATGGCGTACAGGATGCGCCGGTGCACGGGTTTGAACCCGTCGCGCACGTCGGGAAGAGCGCGGTTGGTGATGGTCGACAGGGCGTAGGCCAGATAGCGACGGCTGAGGGCCGTCTCCATCGGCTCGTCGATGATACGGCCGCCTTCCGGCGGCGGAGCGTGGATCGTCATGGGCCAGCGAATCGGGGATGGGAAGCCGGAAGTCTAGCCCCTGCGGCGCACGACAGGGCGTCTATCTGTGGGAGATATTGCGGTGGAGGGTAACCGAACGCCGACTTCCTTCGTATGTGAAGGACCTCCGTCACGTCAGGCCGCTCAATGATCCTCTTTCTGCTGTCCTATCTCGCTGGCGCCTTGACCATCGTCAGCCCATGCATACTGCCGGTCCTGCCCTTCGTCTTCGCCCGCGCCGACCGCCCTTTCATCCGCAACGGCTTCCCGCTGCTGGTCGGCATGGCGATCACCTTCGCCGGGGTGGCGACCCTGGCGGCCCTGGGCGGCGGATGGGCGGTTCGCGCCAACGAGGTCGGCCGGTGGATCGCTCTTGCGGTCATGGCGGTGCTGGGGCTCAGTCTGCTGATCCCGTCGGTCGGTGATCGGTTGATGCGCCCCTTCGTGGTCCTGGGTTCCTGGTTGACCGAGAGGGCCGAGCGCCAGTCGAGCGATCAAGGCGACGTCCGCGCCTCTCTCCTGCTGGGCGTGGCCACGGGCCTGCTGTGGGCGCCCTGCGCCGGGCCGATCCTGGGCGTCATCCTGACCGGCGCCGCGCTTCAGGGGGCGGGCGTGGGCACGACGGTCCTGCTGCTGGCCTATGCCCTGGGCGCGGCCACCTCGCTCGCCCTCGCCCTGGTCGTCGGAGGCCGGGTCTTCAAGGCGATGAAGGGGGCGTTGGGCGCCGGCGAATGGCTTCGTCGCGGGCTCGGCGCCCTGGTCCTGATCGGCGTGGTCGCCATCGGCCTGGGGCTGGATACCGGCCTGTTGACGCGGATCTCGGCCGGCAGCACAGGTCGGCTGGAACAGGCGCTGCTGACGACCATCGGACGCGGCGCACCGATGAACGCCGCCCCCACTGACCTCGCCAACCTGCCGGTCGAGGGGCAGATGCCGCCCCTGACCGGCGCCACGACATGGATCAACTCGCCGCCCCTGACGCCGGAACAGCTGCGCGGCAAGGTCGTGGTCGTCGACTTCTGGACCTATTCCTGCATCAACTGCCTGCGCGCCCTGCCCTACGTCCGCGCCTGGGCCGAGAAGTACAAGGACCAGGGCCTGGTGGTGATCGGCGTCCACACGCCCGAGTTCGCCTTCGAGAAGTTAGAAGCCAATGTGCGTGACGCGATCCGTCGCCTCGGCGTCGACTACCCGGTCGCCATGGACAATGATTTCGCCATCTGGCGCGCCTTCAAAAACCAGTACTGGCCCGCCCACTATTTCATCGATGCAAAGGGCCGGATCCGCCACCATCACTTCGGCGAAGGCGACTACGAGGGGTCCGAACGCGTCATCCAGCAACTGTTGACTGAGGCCGGGGCGGCGCGGGTTTCAAACAATCTGGTTCAGGTTCAGGCTCAGGGCGCCGAGGCCGCCGCCGACATGGGCCAGCTAGGCTCTCCCGAGACCTATGTCGGCTATGCTCGGGCCGAGAATTTCCGCTCGCCCGGCGGCTTCGCCCGCGATGCGGTCAAGGCCTATGTCGCCAGCCCGCTGAACCTGAACGACTGGAGCCTGGTCGGTCGCTGGCGCGTGACGCGCGAACACGCCGAGCTGGCGGCGGCGGGCGGCCGGGTCTCGTTCCGCTTCAAGGCCCGCGACCTTCATCTGGTCATGGGTCCGGGGACGACCGGCGGGACACCTCGATTCCGCGTCCTGATCGACGGACAGGCGCCCGGCGCGGACGCCGGATCGGATATCGACGCCCAGGGCATGGGCCGAATCGACCAGCAGCGTCTGTATCAACTGGTCCGTCAGTCCGGCCCGGTGCGAGAACGCAATTTCGAGATCGAATTCCTCGACCCCGGCGTCCAGGTCTTCGCCTTCACTTTCGGCTAGAGGTCCAACAGCAACCGCAGCCGGTTCTTGGCCAGTTGACGCCGCTTGCGCACCAGTTCTCGGCTGATGTTCAGATGAGCGGCGATCCGTTCGTCGCTCCAGTCGTCCAGATGAAGCCGCAGGGGTTCGACCAGGCTCGCGGGCAAGGCGCTCATCGCCCGGTTCCAGGCCGCCTCGCTCTCTTGCTGCGACAAGGCCTCTTCGGGCGACGGCGCCGCCTTCACCCAAGCTGCGGGGGACGGCGACGGCAGGTCGGCGTCGTCCGTCTCGATCGGGATGCGATGAGCGTTCCGCCGATGCTGATCCATGCAGGTATTGTGTAGAATTCGCACCAGCCAGGCGCCGGGATTCTGAACCGGTTGCCGACCAAAGGCCTGGGCCGCGCGAACCATGGCCGCGCTCAGCGCATCCTCGGCGTCGGCGCGGTTTCCGCCGGACAGGCGAAGGCTTCGTTGCCGCAGGGTGTTTTGATGCGCCATCCAGATCGCCCAGAAAGCGTCCAGACCCGGCGGCCGGTCGAGGGAGCGCGCGATCACCGCGGCGGGCGTCATGGCTGCGCCGACGAACCGACCGCCGCCTCGGCCCTGGGCGGCCCTGGCCAGGACCTCGACTGGGGTCGGAGAGCGTGAAGCCTTGGGGCTTGGGAAGGAGCGACGCGCTTTCCCAACCGGCGCAACCCGCGTTTCAGCGGCCTCCGACTCTTTTTCCTCTTGCCCCTCTATTTCCGGAAACAGCCGGAAGACATTCATATCCGTCACTCCCCCGCGGCGGCGGACCGGCCCTTGGTCGACGAAAGGGGCCTATTCCCGCGCACAGCGTCCTGGCAGTCAGCGGATGCAGTCGCCCCGGCCGCGTCTGACCTCGGTCAACGCGCGCATATCAAGCCGACACATTCACTGATACAACTTAGACGGGTATTTTTGATTTTTGTGAAGCTTGGAACGCAGGGTTTGCGAAAATAATCTGGCCTTCTGGCGTTTATTCGCCGGCCGTCACGTCCTTAGCCGGCGCTCTGGCCGCCTGGTCGATCATAGCGCAGATGGCCAGATCCAACTGCCGAGTGACCTCCCGCGTGATGATGCCGCGCAGCGCCTCGACGATTTCGAGACTGACCTGAGCGGACGGACCCATCGCCGCGCGGCGCATTTCTTCCGGCATAGCCGACAGCCTCTGGTCGGCTACGGCGCGTTTCAGAACCTCGCGCTGATCGGCAAAGCCGTCCACGACCGCATGCTTCTGCTCTGAGATGGAATCATAGAGATGGCGTCCGGCTGCGCCTTGGGCGTCGCTCACGTCTTGCTTTCTCCGTCATCGTCGGGCCCCACGCCGAGGGCCCGCGTCACCTGAGCCTGCAGCTGAACCAGCATGGCGTCGGTGAATTTCTGGACCTCGGCGCCGGCCGGCGTCTGGGTTTTCAACAGCTCCGGAAACTGTGCCGTGGCCATGGCGAATATCTCGACGACCATCCTCTGGGCCGCCAGGACGACGGGATCCTTGAACGACCCCGCTTCCCCTGATGGGGCTTCATCGGTGGAGGGCTGATCTTCAGTCATGGCGCGCGCCCCTCCGGCTCATTCCTTTTCCGACGAAGCCGGAACAAGCGAGATTTTCTCCACCAGTTGGCCGTCTTCGATTTCGGTCAGCAGCGTCTTGGCCTTGCCCATCATCTTGGCAGCCCAGATCGCATAGGGATCGGTCCGCAACGGCTCCTGCATGCGATACAGCAGGTCCACGACGACCCCGGCCGCCTCGCGCAGCTCCCAGTACCGCGCCTGGCTTTCCTCGAACCGTTCACTGGTCGGCAGATCCTGGGCGTCACACTGCCATCTTTCGGTTTCGCGTCGCGTTTCCCTTTCCAGCGCCTCCGCCTCATAAACAACCGCCTGGGCTTCGCTGGTCTTCAACACCGTCAATCGGGACATGGCATGCTCCTTGTTTCTGGGTTCAGTTTCTGGGGAAGGACTCGACCGCCTTGGTGACGGATTCCGCCGCAAGACCCGCCGCGATCGGCGCCGCGAACGAACTGACCAAAGCCATGGCGTAGGCGATCAGGGCGGGTTCGCTCATGCCGCCCGAAGCCAGCATCATGGCCATGGCCTTGCCCTGGACGGTGGTGCTGATCGACATTACGTTGCGCTGGTAGTCGGCCGCGTCCTGAACCGACAGGGCTGCGGCCTGGGTCGCCTTGTCATAGGCGATGACGCCCCCAGCCGAGACCCGGGTCGCGCTGGACGGCGTGCCGTTCTCCAGCGGCGCGAACCCCAGCGCCCAGTTGGTCGAGGTCTGGACGGCGTCCTTGATCTGGGTGTTGACGGTCGGATCGGTCACGGCGCGAAGGCTTTCGTTTCAGAGGCAGGCGCTATTTCTGCGCCGCGTTCATGATCATGGTGACGGCGCTCGAGGTCACGGCGTTGCCGATCTGCTGCAGGCCGCCCTGCGCCTGCTGGGCGTTCTGCATGGCCAGCGAGATCGAATGGGCCATGCTCTGATAGACTAGGGCCATCGACTGGGCCGGCGCTTCGCCCAGCACCTTGACGTTGGTCTGGGTGACCGCGTCGGTGACCTGCGAGTTGACGGGCGTGTCGGCGGCCATGGTTCAGATCCTGACGATTCTAGAGGTTCAGAAGTTTAAGGGCGACGAGCAGGACGAGGGCGGTTTCGAGCGAACTGGGCGCAGCCGATCGCCCAGCGATCCGTGTCGTGGCGATGGCCGAGACCATCCCGCCGACTTCGTAGACCTGCATCACCCCCTGGTTGGTGGCGGCCTGAGCGCAGATCGAAGCCTGGCGCTGGGCCTGGACGGCGTTCTCGAACACGATCGCCGTCGAATGGGCGGCGCTCTGGTAGATGGAGCCCATGGCGATCGTCGAGGCCGCGCCCAGAACCATCAGGTTCTGCTGCGTCACCGCATCGGTGATCTGGCTGTTGACGGCGGTCGGATAGGCCATGGCTCAGGGAACCGGAATTTCGAGAATCTTGGCGATCAGAGCGCCGACGGCGGCGTTGTTGATCTGCTGCATCCCGCCCTGGGTCTGACTGGCGTTTTCGACCGACAGACTGGTGGCGTGCGCGAGCGCCTGGACCGAGATGGCCACGGCCTCCGCCGGTCCCTCGCCCAACACCTTGACGTTGGTCTGTGTGACGGCGTCGGTGATTTGCGCATTGACGGTCTCTGTCATGACGACGCCTCCTCCCTCTGGAAATTCAAGTGACGACGGGCGCGCCGTAGAACGCCGACGATGGTTCGCGCGTGACCCGCGACACCGAACGGACCCCCACCTCGGTGGTCCTGGCGGTGCGCGACGGCTGCATATCAGCCAGGCTCAAGGCGAGTTGGCGAAGCTGCAAAGTCGACAGCTCTGACGCATATTGCGTCGATGCGGCGAGCCGGGCCGCGAAGGCGTCCGCGGAGGCCATAAGGGTTATGAGACCAGCGTTGCAGACCCCGGCCCCTGCGCAAAACAGGAGGGTGTCGTCCCGACAGCGCTCCAGTCGCTCGTCTTCCCTGATATGCTTCTCTTCTCGTGTCATTCGAACGGCTCCTCGCGACGCGGACCTATGTCGGGCCAGGGAACGACGGACGGTTTGTCCATCAGCGCCTGTACGCAGTTCATGGTCGCCACCATGCCCAGGATGTTGGTGGTCTGCTGGTTGGCGACCGCATTGTGATACATCATCCCGCTGGCCTGATTGGCGGCGACCAGGCTCTGCATCGCGGCGAAGCTTGGGCCGGAACCGATAACGGTCAGCAGGGTGCTGGCCACAGATTCCGCTATGGGCGCCGTCGCCGGATTCCGGCTCAGCTCCATGGCGAGCTTCAGGACTTCCTCATAATCGCCGAGGTTGGTCCGTCCGGTTTCGCTCGCCGGCTTCTTTTCGTTCGCCTCGGCCACGGTCGTCCTCCAGGGGTGGGCGCGGCGGGCTCCAGTCTCCCGCCGCGGCAGTCAAGGTCTGGCCGTTCGACGCGCGCTGGCGTCGCCGAACGCATCGGCGTCAGACCGCCGTAGCCCGCAGGGCGGTCAACAGCGACATCAGGTTGTCGGGCGTGTCCGACTGGCTGATCTTGCTCGCCGCGACGGCGCCGGCCATCGTATCGACGCTGTAGATCTGGATCACGCCCTGGTTGGTCGCGGCCTGGGCGGCGATCGCCAGCTGCTGCTGCGACGAGGCGGCGTTTTCGTAGAGAATGCCGGTCGAGTGAGCCAGCGACTGGTAGATCGCGCCCATGGCCATAGCCGGAGCGTCGCCCAGAACCTTCACGTTGGCCTGGGTGACGGCGTCGGTGATCATGCCGTTGACGGGTGTGGGAAGCGCCATGTCTCAAGTCCTTCTTTGTTGTGGGTTGAGCGTCAGGAGACGGCGGCCGACGGTCCGACGGCGCGCAGGGCGGTCAGCAGGGCCAGCATGTTGTCGGGCGTGTCGGACTGGGCGATCTTCGAGGTCGCCACGGCGCCGGCCATGGTGTCGACGCTGTAGATCTGGATCACGCCCTGATTGGTCGCGGCCTGGGCGGCGATCGCCAGTTGCTGCTGCGACGAGGTGGCGTTTTCGTAGAGAATGCCGGTCGAGTGGGCCAGCGACTGGTAGATCGCGCCCATGGCCATCGCCGGGGCGTCGCCGAGGACCTTCACATTCGCCTGGGTGACGGCGTCGGTGATCTGACCGTTCACGGGTGTCGGAATAGCCATGAGTTGTCTCCTTCCATTGGATTGAGGCCGGTGGCTCGAAGGTCGCATGGCCCCGTTGAAGGCGACCCCCGATAGCCATGACGCCCGACGCACCCCTGTGTGAACGACTACAGATTGATTTTTTAACTCGCCTTGAGTGAACGAAACGCTGCCCGCTCTTTCACAGACGCCTTCCGACCGCGTCTGGCCTTCGGGACACCATCCGACGCGTCGCAGTCTTCCGGGACGCGGCTGAGACGCGGAAGGGCCGTGAAAACAAGGAGTTCATTCATGACGAGAATGCTCAGCCTGGCCCTGCTCCATCTCGTCGCGGACGGGCGAAAGACCAGGTCCGAACCCACAGCGCCCCCAGATCAGTCGCCGCATGCGGCGTTCAAATCAGGAATAGCTCAGATGCCGATGTCAACCGCAGACTTCGTGACCCTGGTCTCCCAATGGGCCGCCGCCAACGTCGACAGAATAAGACTGGTCTGGCCTCTGGCAGGGGGATGGGAAGCCTGGGCGCAGGCCGAAATCGCCGGCTATATCAACGCCAATGTCGAGGACAGCTGGATAGAACGCGAGGCTCGCGTCTATCCCGACGGCGGACGCGCCGATCTGCTGGTCAACAATCCCTTCGAAAACCCCGCGGCGGACGAGATCGTCGTCGAGCTGAAATGCGAGTCGCTGCGAAACTGGGCAGGCTTCGTCGATGGGCTTCGCTACGATACTTGGAAGCTGGGCGGTGGAATGCGGATGGGCCTGGACGCCGCCGGCAAGATTTCGGTGGGTCTGTTCTTCTCGCCGGAAACGGAAGACCAACTCGCCCTGCTTGCAGGTTATCAGATCAGCTATACGCCGGGCGGCGAGATCGGCATCGCCACCCTGATCTTCTAGCCGGGCGCTAAAGCCGTCCGGCTTCCGCCAGCTTGTCCAGCATCCACACCCGCGCGGGCGGCAGAGGCTTGTTCTGCGGGTGGAAGACGAACTGCTCGAGGAAATGGCCGGTCAGGTCGAGCCCGGCCTTGACGTCACCCTCGACCAGTCCCGCTTGCGCGCCCAGCATGAAGGGCGGCAGGGCCAGCATCTTGTCGGCATAGGGCGCGCCGGCCTCGCGGCTGACCGCCCGGCCGGTGCGAGGACTGACATAGATCAGGTCGTCGGCGGTCCCCGTCGCCGCGCATTTCGACAGGTCCAGCCCGAACCCGAGGTCTTCCAGCAGTCCCGCCTCGAACCGCACGAAGATGGCGGGCCAGACCTCCGGTAAGGCGAAGGCGCTCATCAGGGCCTCGAAGGCCAGGAAGACGCCCGGATGCGGCTCGCGTTCCGGCAAGGCGCCCTGGGCCACGCCTGACGCGGCAGCCAGACCAGTCAGGGCCAAGGCGTCGTCAAACAGCGCACTGGGCCCTTCGCCCATCGGCTCCAGCCGCGCCCCGCCCAAATGATCCGAGGTCCGCGCCCTATAGTCGGCGACGACCCGCGCGCCCGGCTGCAGGAACGGCCGCATCTTGCGCGACGCCCCGCCCGCTACATAGGCGGCGCGCCGACCGTGGCTCTCGGTCAGCAGATCCACCACAGCGCCGGTGTCGCCATGGGCGCGCGCCGACAGGACGAAAGCCTCTTCCTGAAAATCCATCAGTCGACAGGCGCGGACTTGATGGCGTCGACAACTGCTTCGGTCCGATCATTCGGCACCGTGAAACTGAGCACATATTGCTCGATCTTCCAGATCTCTCCCGGACCGGTCCGCCTCAGCAGCCCGGATCCACGAAGCGCGCCGTAGGCATCGTTCTCCAGCTTCTCATCGAACCACGCGAAGTCCCCGGAGATGATCAGGGTCCGATCATGCGGCCGATAGGTCCAGCCCTGGCCCTTTGCGAAGACCGGCTCGGCATAAGCCTTGAACGCTGGCATATCCCAATGCTCTGAGGCGTCGGTCCCGACGAAACGGGCGCCGTCGCTGAACTGGGCGAAATAGGTCGCGCCGTCCGCGTCCGCAGCCGCCTGGTGCATCCGATCCAGAGTCGCCGCCGCCTCGTCGGCCCCGCGCTGGGCAGCGATGCCGACACTGTCGTCTCGCGCGGGGACCATCGCCGCCAGCGGCGGCGGGGATTGAAGAACCAGAACGGTGAGCAGGGCGGCGATCATGCCGCTGTTCTAGTCCTGTTCTCAGCTTTCGGGAACCGGATAGGTGTCCGGTTTCAGCACCTTCGCCAGGGCCATCACATTCCGCGCCGCATTGCGTCCGACCCGGTCCGAATAATCGTGCCCCTGATCGGTCTCGACATAGTCCGGTCCCGCGCCAGGGCCGAGGTGCCAGTAGGTCCAGCTCTGGGCCGGGATGGTGAACCCCATGTCGATCAGGGCCTGGGACACGGTGGCGACGATATGGTGGGCGCCGTCCTCGTTGCCGGTGATGACGATGCCGGCGACCTTGCCGAAGGCGACCGGGCGACCGCTGTGGTCGGTCTCCTCGAACAGGGCGTCCATACGCTCCAGCGCCCGCATGCAGACGCTGGACATCTGGCCGACCCAGGTCGGGGTGGCGAAGATAAGGATGTTCGCCGCCATGATCTTCTCATGAACCGAGGGCCAGTCATCCCCCTCGCCCTCGTCGGTCGCCACGCCCGGCTTCAGGTTCAGGTCCACCAGACGAACCAGTTCGGTCTCGGCCCCGCCCCTGGCCAGTTCGTCGATCACCACCTGGGCCAGGGCCTCGGTGCTGGACGTCGCCGGAGAGGGTTTCAGGGTGCAGTTCAGGATCAGGGCTTTCATCGGCGCTCCTTTCTATCGGTCATTCGCTAACCCACCGTCGCGCCCGGCGTTCCTGATCCAAGGCCTCCATTCGCCAAGGTCTTCTTTTGATGGAGATCATGGATGTTTCGCCCACCCTCGACCAAGGTCGAATGGATCAGCCTGGCGACCCCGCTTAACCCCAACGACCTTCAGGCCTCTCCCCGGCCGCAAACCCGAAGACCTCAATGTCGCGTATCCGCAGCCAATCCCTGCGCTCCAAACTGATGTCGGCCGAGGACGCGGCCGCTCTGATCCCCGCCGGCTCGACCGTGGGCATGAGCGGCTTCACCGGCTCCGGATATCCCAAGCGAGTGCCCCCGGCACTGGCCCAGCGGATCGAGGCGGCCCATGAGGCGGGCGAAAAATTTCGACTGAACGTCTGGACCGGCGCTTCCACCGGCCCCGAGCTGGACGGCGCCTTGGCCAAGGCGGACGGCATCGAACGCCGCCTGCCCTACAACTCCGATCCCATCGCTCGCGAGAAGATCAACTCAGGCCAGATGGATTATCTGGACATGCACCTCAGCCAGCTGGCCCCGGTCGTCTGGCAGGGGGTGCTGGGGCCGCTGGACACCGCCGTGGTCGAGGTCTCGGCCATCAACGCCGACGGAACCTTCGTCCCCTCCTCCTCCATCGGCAACAACAAGACCTGGCTCGACCGGGCCGAGCGGGTGATCCTGGAGGTCAACGCCTGGCAGAACCCGGCGCTGGAGGGGATGCACGACATCTATTACGGCACCGCCCTGCCGCCCGACCGCGTGCCCATTCCGCTGACCCGACCCGAACAGTTGATCGGCCAGCCGACCTTCCGCTGCGATCCGGACAAGATCGTCGCCATCGTCGAAACCGACGCCCCCGACCGCAACCTGCCCTTCGCCGCGCCCGACGCGACCGCCCGCGCCATCGCCGGCCATCTGATCGAATTTCTCAAGCATGAGGTGAAGGTCGGCCGACTGCCGTCCGCCCTGTTGCCGCTGCAATCCGGCGTCGGCAATGTCGCCAACGCCGTGCTGGCGGGTCTGATGGACAGTCCGTTCGAGCGTATGGCCGCCTATACGGAGGTGATCCAGGACGGGATGCTGGACCTGCTGGACGCCGGCAAGCTCACGGTCGCCTCGGCTACCGCCTTTTCGCTCAGCCCCGAGGCGGCGGCGGACATGAACAGCCGGATGGAGCAGTTCCGGGGCAAGATCATCCTGCGGCCCCAGGAAATCTCGAACCATCCCGAACTGATCCGTCGCTTGGGCTGTATCGCCATGAATGGCCTGATCGAGGCCGACATCTACGGCAACGTCAACTCGACCCAGGTGATGGGCTCCCGTATCCAGAACGGCATCGGCGGCTCGGGCGACTTCTCGCGCAACGCCTTCATCTCCTGTTTCGTGACCCCCTCGACGGCAAAGGGCGGCGCCATCTCGGCCATCGTTCCCATGGCCAGCCACGTCGATCACATCACCCAGGACGTCCAGGTCATCGTCACCGAACAGGGGCTCGCCGATCTGCGGGGCCTGTCGCCGAAACAGCGGGCCCGTCTGATCATCGCCAATTGCGCCCACCCGAAATACCGCGACGGCCTGACTGACTATTACGAGCGGGCGCTGAAGGGCTCCTACGGCCTGCAGTCGCCCCACCTGCTGAACGAGGCCCTGTCCTGGCACCAGAGGTTCATCGACACGGGGTCGATGCTGCCGGTCTGACGGTCCAGATTTATTTCCCACCCATCCCGACTACGGCGGCGCAAGGCTTTGCGCCCCGTTTTCACCCTTCACCTCACCACTCCCTCAAACGCCCTTAGACTGGAGCCGTTGATGGAGAGACTGACGGATGGCGCGTTTGGCAGGTTTGGCGCCTTTGGCGCGTTTGGCGCCCTCTTTTTTGCGCCACGCCGCCAGCGTGGACCTATCGGTCCAGCGTCGTCGGGAACTCGCGGCCCAGGGCCTCGGCCATCGCCTGCTGGCTGATCAGGAAGACCTGGTCGCGCAGATGATAATTGTTCGACAGCACGATCACCGTCACATCGGCCTCTGGCTGATAGAGCATGAGATTGCGGAACCCGCCCCAGCTGCCGGTGTGATAGATTTGGCGATCCTGGAAACTGGGCCGAACCTGATCGCCCAGCCGGTTCGAAAAGATTCCGTAGCCCCAGTCGCGGCGCGGATGCCCGCGCTCCTTCGGCGTATTTTCCGGCGCATGATCGGCCAGCATCTGCTGATAGCTGAACGGCTTCAGCAGCTCGCCCCGGTGCAGCGCCCTCTGCCACACCAGCAGATCGTCCAGCGTAGAATAGACGGCGCCCGCTCCAGCCACGATCGAGGTGTTGGCGTTCGGCTGCGGGGCCAGGCCCGCGGGGAAGTGAGCATAGCCCATGATCACCCTGTGGTCCCCGCCGTCCAGATCCAGCCCGCTGTCCTTCATGCCCAGAGGCTTGAAGAAGGTTTCGCGCATATAGGTTTCGAACGGCTTGCCGCTGGCCTTCTCGACGATGGCCGCCGCCAGATTGAAGCCGGCGTTGTCGTAACGGACCTTGGTTCCCGGCGCGAACTGCAGGCCGAACCGTTTCGAGTCCTCGGTCAGTTCGGCCAGGGTCGCCGGGGTCGTACGCCGCATCCCCCAGCCGGGTCGGGCCATCAGGTCGGGAATGCCCGAGGTGTGGGACAACAGATGGCTGATCCGCACAGGCTCCCAAGCCTTCGGACACGGCTGGATCCACTGGCAGACAGGGTCCGAGACGCGAAGCCTGCCTTCGTCTTGCAGGCGCAGGATCGCCGTCGCGGTGAACTGTTTCGAGATCGAAGCCAGGCGGAAGCGGGAATCCAGCTTCATCGCGCGGTTCTGTTCCCGGTCGGCCTCGCCATAGACCTGGCGGAACAGGACCCGATCCCCCTTTGCGACAAGGACAGCACCCATGAATCGCCCGGCGGCGGCTTCGCGATCCAGGCGCGCCGCCAGTTGCGGCAGATCCTCGACCACCACAAGCGGCGGACGGGGTGGAGCCGCAGGACGCAACGCGATCTGGACCGCGTCGCTCGGGGGCCGGGTGGCCGTGGCGATCCCGGCCCAGACCGCGCCGCCGAGGATCAGCGCCCCCAGGGCGCCCAGAACGAGCCGGGGATGGGACCCGGCGGTACGCGGCACATCAAACACGGGAACTCAGACGTCGAAATCCAGACCGAACTGGGCGTAGAGCGCCCGCGAATCCTGCCACTTCGGATCGACCTTGACCGTCAGGAACAGGTGGACCTGGCGGCCCAGGATCTCGTTCAGCTCCTCGCGCGCCTTCTGGCCGATCCACTTCAGCGTCTGGCCGCCCTTGCCCAGGACGATGGGCCGCTGGCTCTCGCGCTCGACATAGATGGTCTGTTCGATCCGGGCCGAACCGTCCGCGCGGTCTTCGAAACTGGTCGTCTCCACCGCCGCCGAATAGGGCAGTTCCTCGTGGACGCGCAGATAGACCTTCTCGCGCGTGATCTCGGCCGCCAGAACCCGCACGGGCACATCGGCCGCCTGATCTTCCGGATAGAGCCACGGCCCCTGGGGCATCGACCGCGCCAGCCGCTGCTTCAGGTCCTCGACCCCGTCGCCATTGGCCGCAGAGATCATATAGACCTCTTCATAGACGCCGCTCTCGAACAGTTTCTGAGACAGGGCCAGCAGGGTGTCGCGGCGCATGCCGTCGATCTTGTTCAGCGCCAGAATTACCTTCGTCCCCGTGGACTGAAGATTGGCGATGATGGTCTCGGTGTCCTCGGCCGAGCGGCGATCCGCCGCCGTGCCTTCACGGCCTTCGGAATTGATGTGCGACTGGGCGTCGATCAGATGGACCACCACGTCCGCGTCCTGCGCCCCGCCCCAGGCCGAGGCGACCATGGCCCGGTCCAGGCGACGGCGCGGGGTGAAGATGCCGGGGGTGTCCACCAGCACGATCTGGGCGTCGCCGTCCATGGCGATGCCGCGCACGGGAAAGCGCGTGGTCTGCACCTTCTGTGTGACGATGGAGACCTTGGATCCGGTCAGTCTGTTCACCAGCGTCGACTTGCCGGCGTTCGGCGCGCCGATGATGGCGGCGAAGCCCGCCCGCTGGTTTTCGATATCGGTCAAATCATGCCTTCGCGTTTCAACAGGGCCGTCGCGGCCGCCTTCTCCGCCTCCTGACGCGAACGCCCCTGCGCGGTCAAGGGCTGAACCCCCTCGACTTCCACCTCGACGGTGAATGTCGGCGCATGATCCGAACCCGTCCGGTCCGCCACGCGGTAGGTCGGAAGCGGTCGTCCCTTGCCTTGGGCCCATTCCTGGAGCGCCGACTTGGGATTGGTCACGGTGCGCGACGGCGGGGCCGACAGTTCCTCAGCCCAGGCCCTGTCGAAGAAGGCCCGCGCCGCGTCCAGCCCGCCGTCCAGATAGACGGCCGCCAACAGGGCCTCCACCGCATCGGCGATGACCCCGGCCTTTCGCCGCCCGCCCGTCTTGGTCTCGCCGGGCGACAGCCGCAGGGCCGGCCCAACCCCCAGGGCCTCGCCCACCCGCGCGCAGGCGGTCTTGTCGACCAAGGCGTGCAGGCTGGACGACAGCTGTCCCTCGTCCGCCGTGGGATACTCGCGCGTCAGCCGCTCAGCCACCAGCAGGCCCAGCACCCGGTCGCCCAGGAACTCCAGCCGCTCGTTGTCGCGCGGTCCGTGAACACCGACCGGCGCACCCTCTCCCACGCTGGCATGGGTCAGGGCGCGCTCCAGCAGCGCCTTGTCCTTGAAGGGGCGTCCGATGCGCGTTTCCAGCGCCGCGACCGCCTCTGCTCTCACATTAGCCATCAGTGCAGAACGTTGAAGAACCGGTCGAGCCGCACGTTGAACCAGCTCACCGGGTTCCACAGCGACGAACCGGGCTTCCATGAGAACAGGATGATCTGCGCCTTGCCGACCAGGTTCTCGGCCGGGACCATGCCCACGCCGCTGGACTGTTCGACGCGGCTGTCGATCGAGTTGTCGCGGTTGTCGCCCATCATGAAGTAGTGGCCGACCGGCACCTCATAGACCCCGGTGTCGTCCAGGTCGTTTCCGGGACCGAAGTCCTGGGTCATGAAGCTCTTGCCTTCCGGCAGGGTCTCGCGGACCTCGGCGACCGGATGCATGCCGAAGATGTCGTTAAGCTCACGCTCAGATACGACGACGTCCTCAACCGGCTGGCCGTTGATATAGAGTTTGTTGGAAATCATCTGGATACGGTCGCCCGGCAGGCCGATGACCCGTTTGATGAAGTCAGTCTTGTCGTCGCGAGGCAGCTTGAACACGACGATGTCGCCGCGCTTCGGCGCCGAACCCATCACCCGGCCGTCGAACAGCGGCGGGCTGAACGGGATCGAGTGTTTCGAATAGCCGTACGACCATTTCGACACGACGATATAGTCGCCCTCGTAAAGGTTCGGCTCCATCGAGGCCGACGGAATGGTGAAGGGCTGGAACAGGAATATCCGCAGCACCATGGCGATCAGCAGGGCGAAGGCGATGGTCTTGAAGATCTCGACCGTCTCGTTCCCAGCGGGCTCTTCCGGCTTGGCGGCGCGCGCGGGCTGAGCAGGAGTCTCCTCGAAGGGCGCGTCGCCGTCGTCGCTCCAGATCGGACGCTTCGCCGACGTGGGCTCCTGCACCGCCTCGACAGGCGCATCGGCCTCGGACGCGGCGAAGACTTCCTCCGGCGTGGCGTCGTCCACCTTGGTTTCGATCGCATCGGCGTCGTGCGGCTTCTGGTCTTCGCTCATGCGATCAGGCATCCCCTTGCCGCGTCGGCGCGGTCGTCGAGAGACGGGTATATCGCGATTACGACAGCGGCAAGGCTTCGATCACCACGAAGGCGAGCGCATAGGGGTTCTCGTCGCTCAGCGTCAGGTGAATCCTGGCTTCGTGACCGGGGGGGATCAGCCGCGCCAGATGATCGGCCGCATGGCCGGTCAAGGCCAGGGTCGGCTGCCCCGAACGCAGGTTCACCACCCCCATGTCGCGCCAGTAGACATCCGCCCGCATTCCGGTCCCCAGCGCCTTGGCGCACGCTTCCTTGGCGGCGAACCGCTTGGCGTAGCTCCAGGCCGGGTCTGGCTTGCGATCCGACCGCGTCCGCTCGATTTCGGTGAAACAGCGCTGTTTGAACCGCTCGCCGAACCGGTCCAGCGAGGCCTGTATGCGCCGGATGTCCGAGAGGTCGGCGCCGACGCCGACGATCATTTGGCCGCGTCCATCGCCGCCCGCATTCGCCGGATCGCGGCGTCCAGGCCGATGAAGATGGATTCGCCGATCAGGAAATGGCCGATGTTCAGCTCGCGGATCTCGCGTATGGCCAGCATGCGCGGCGCGGTGTCGTAATCCAGTCCATGTCCGGCATGGACCTCGAGCCCCAGGATGTCGGCCTGGGCGGCGGCTGCGGCGATCCGTTCGAACTCCACCTCCCGCTCGGCCGGGTCAGTCAGATGGCAATAGCGGCCGGTGTGCAGTTCGACGACCTGGGCGCCCACGGCCGCAGCGGCCTCGACCTGTTCTTCGGACGGCTCGATGAACAGGGAGACGCGCACCCCGGCCTCGGCCAGAACCTTGGCCACGGGGGCGATACGCGCCTCGAAACCGGCGACCGCCAATCCTCCCTCGGTCGTCACTTCCTCACGCCGCTCGGGCACCAGGCAGGCGGCGTGGGGGCGATGGCGCAGGGCGATGGCCAGCATTTCATCCGTGACCGCCATCTCGAAGTTCAACGGCTTGCCGGCCCGCGCGCACAGGGCGCTCAGCACCTCGATATCGGCGTCGGTGATGTGGCGGCGATCCTCGCGCAGATGGGCGGTGATGCCGTCAGCGCCAGCCGCCAGCGCCGCCTCGGCCGCGCGGGCCGGGTCGGGATGGGTTCCGCCGCGCGCGTTTCGCACCGTCGCGACGTGATCGATGTTGACGCCCAGCCTGACCCGTTCGCGCATCTCAGTTCCTGCTCATGACGGGGATCATTTCGACAGTCTGCGGCTGCCGGGATCCTCGACCGGCAGGGCGGCCAGTTCCGGCGGCAGGGCGTCGGCCGCATAGGCCGGGACCTCCAGCGAGGCCAGGGCGATCAGGGGAACCCCGACATCGGCCTTGCCTCCCGAGCGATCGACGATACAGGCGGCCGCCACGACGTCGCCACCCGCTGCCTGGATGGCGGCGATGCATTCCCGCGACGACAGGCCCGTGGTGACGATATCCTCGACCATCACCACCTTCTGGCCAGGTTCGACAGAGAAGCCACGACGCAGCTTGAACGTCCCGCCTTCCCGCTCGACATACATGGATGGCACGCCCAGGTGACGCGCGGTCTCGTAGCCGGGAATGATGCCGCCCACCGCCGGTGAAATGGCGACATCGACCGGCCCGACGGCGGCGATGATCTTCTCGGCCAAGGCCTTGCACAGCCGGGCGCAGCGGTTGGTTTGCATGAAGACCAGGTTCTTCTGCAGGAAGACCGGGCTGTGCAGGCCGGAGGAGAGGACGAAATGGCCTTCGCGCAGGGCGCCGGCGTCGCGGAATTCGTTCAGGACGTCTTCGGTGTTCATGGCGCGGTCTTAGCGGGTCGCACGGGCGAGTAAAAGGCTCAGCCCCGACCGCGGTCCACGTTGTCGACCGACGGATTGGCCCGCAACGCCGCCATCAGCATGGTCGCATGTTTCGCGTCCTCGACCTCGACGTCGATGGTCACGTCGAAGAAGTCCTGCTGTCGATAGGCCATCGACAGATTGATGATGTTTCCGCCCGCCTCGCCGATCAGGGTCGTGACCTGGCCCAGCACCCCCGGGGCATTGCGGATGGTCGCCTTGAGCCGCACCGCCGCGACGGCGTCTGTCTCGGCCTGGGGCGTCCATTGCAGGTCATGCCAGACCGAATCGTCGTCCGCGAACGCGGCCAGGGTCTGGCAATCGATGGTGTGGACCGTCAGTCCGACCTCGGGCTCCAGGATGCCGACGATCCGGTCGCCGGGCACCGGGGTGCAGCACTGGCCGAAATGGACGCTGACGCCGGGCGTCAGACCGCCGCCGCGCACGAACAGGCGCGCGGTCTCCCCTTCGATTCTCTGCTTTTCCGGTCCAGCTTTCAATCGACCCTGCAGCGACGGGAACAGGGTTTCGGCCACCGCCGTCGGCGACAGACGCCCCCGGCCCAGGCTTTCGAAGACATCGTCGTCGCTGGCGACCGCCAGGGTCTCTAGGATCGGCTTCAGCGAGACTTCCGCCAGGGTCTTTTCGACGCGGGCCAGGGTCTGTTGCAACGCCACCCGTCCCAGTTTGACGAACTCCTCCCGCTCGGAAGTGCGGATGTGGCGGCGGATGGCCGAACGCGCCCGGCCGGTGACGGTCAGGCTGCGCCAGTCGGCGGGCACTTCCCGCTTGGCGCCCCGGATGATCTCGACCACGTCGCCGTTCTGAAGCGGCGTGCGCATCGGCTTCAGTTCGCCGTTCACCTTGACCCCGACGGCCGTGTCGCCGACCTCCGTATGGACCGCATAGGCGAAGTCCAGCGGCATGCCGCCGCGCGGCAGGGTCACCAGACGTCCCTTGGGCGTGAAGACGAAGACCTGATCCAGGTACATTTCGAGCTTGGCGTGCTCGACCCAGTCTTCGCCGCCTTCGCCATGCTCGATCACCTGGACGAGGTGGCGCAGGTTCTGCAGCGGGTCGCGACCACCGCCCTTGGCCATCGCTTCCCGATCGAAGCCATAGGATTCGTTCTTGTAGCGCCAGTGGGCGGCGACCCCGTCCTCGGCGACCCGGTCCATGGCCTCGGTCCGGATCTGCATCTCGATCCGGAGACCGCGCGGTCCTACGACGGTCGTGTGCAAGGAGCGGTAGTTGTTCGACTTGGGCGTCGAGATGAAGTCCTTGAACCGCTCCGGCACCATCGGCCATTCGCGATGGATCACCCCCAGGGCGCGGTAACAGTCGTCCTCAGCCTCGACCAGGACGCGGAAGCCGTAGATGTCCGACAGCGACGAGAAACCGACGGACTTGCGCTGCAGCTTGCGCCAGATCGAATAGGGCGTCTTCTGTCGCCCGAACACATGGGCCCCGACCCCGGCTTCCGACAGGACGCGCTCGACCTCGGCGGCCACCCCTTCGATGGCGCGGCCATGCTCCAGCTTCAGCGCCTCCAGCCGCCGCTCGATGGCGGTCTTGGCGGTCGGGTTCAGATAGGTGAAGGCCAGTTCTTCCAGTTCGGAAGCGATCGAATGAATGCCGATGGACCGGCCCAGGGGCGCATAGACCTCCAGGGTCTCGCGGCTGATCCGCTCGCGCTTTTCCGGCTTCACATACTGGAGGGTGCGCATGTTGTGCAGCCGGTCGGCCAGCTTGACCAACAGCACCCGCACGTCGCGGCTGATGGCCAGGATGAATTTCCGTAGGTTTTCGGCCTGTCGGGTATGTTCGGCCTGCAGCTCTAGGCGGCTCAGTTTGGTCACGCCCTCTACCAGGACCGCGACCTCCTCGCCGAACATCTGGGCGATGTCATCGCGCGTCGCCGAGGTGTCCTCGACCACGTCGTGCAGCAGGGCCGTGACGATGGTGGCCGTGTCGAGCTTGTAGTCGGTCAGAATGCCCGCGACCTGGATCGGGTGGGCGAAATACGGATCGCCCGAGGCCCGCAACTGCGAGCCGTGCATCTTCATCGCATAGACATAGGCGCGGTTCAGCAGCGCTTCGTCGGCGGTGGGATCATAGGCCTTGACGGCCTCAATCAGCTCGAACTGACGCAGAACGGGCGCGCGCTTCTGAACCGGCTGGCCAGGTTCGGCGGCCGATACCGGGTCGTTTTTGTTCGCAGCTTGGGGCGCCGGCGGAACCGTTTCGGTCCGCGCCGGCAGGATAGTGACGCCAGGAGCTCCCTCGGGAGTCAGTAGCGCTCCTCCTGACCGCCGTCGCGGTCGCTCTGCAGGGCGCGGATCAGTTCCGCCTCGGCCATGTTCATGTGCTGCGGCTCGGCCAGCAGGGCGACGGTTTCGGCCTCGTCCTCGGCTTCGGTGCGCTCATCGACGCGTTGCAGCGTGGTGATGATGGTTTCCTGCAGTTCGTCCGGCACGACAGTGTCGTCGGCGATCTCGCGCAGGGCGACGACGGGGTTCTTGTCGTTGTCGCGGTCGATCGTCAGGGCGGCGCCATTGGCAATGCTGCGGGCACGGTGGCCGGCCAGCAGAACCAGACCAAAGCGGTTCGGGACCTTCTCGATGCAATCTTCGACGGTGACGCGGGCCATGAAATTCCTCGGACGCGGGGGAGAACCGCGTCAAATACAGATGGGGACTATATTTTGCAACGCCAGAGCGGCGGAAGTTTGGCCTCAGACCGGATGAGCGTCAGTACCGACCAACGCAGCGGCGGCCAGCACCCCCGCCTCCCCCCCATGCGGATGCACCCAGGCGGGCGCCATCTCGGCGATCGGGCCCATGACGAACTTTCGCTCGGCGGCGCGCGGATGGGGCAGGATAAGCCCGTCCAGATCGCCGCTGAGCCGACCATAGGCGATCAGGTCCAGGTCCAGGGTGCGCGGCGCATTGCGGACCGAACGTTCGCGGCCGAACACCTCCTCGATCCGACCCAACGCCGCCATCAGCTCATGAGGATCGTGATCGGTGCGGACGATCACCGCCCCGTTCAGAAAGGTCGGGTCTTCGGGGTCGGGCCAGGCCCGGGACGACCACCAGGACGACCGTGCCACCACGTCGATCCCCTCGCTGCGGAACCGCGCCAACGCCGCCTCCAGCGCCTCGCGACAGGAAGCCCAGACCCCCTTGTCATTACAGCCCAGCGCCACGATGACTGCGGCGTCCAATTCCAGCGTCTCCTCGATTCCCACGTCGAGGCCGCCGTCTGGCCGGACGTCATATTCTTCATCCCTTTCGACGGCGTCTTTCATGTTTCATTCCACCGACCGGCTGGCGATCTTCATCGACGGTTCGAACCTCTATTCCGCCGCCCGCGCCCTTCAGCACGACATGGACTTCCGGCGCATGCTGGACTGGTTTCGCGAGAAATCCATCCTGACACGGGCCTATTATTACACGGCGGTGGTCGAGGGCGAAGAGTTCTCACCGATCAAGCCTTTAGTGGACTGGCTGGACTACAATGGGTTTTCAGTCGTGACCAAGCCGGTCAAGCGGTTCACGGACTCTTCCGGCCACAGCCGCATCAAGGGCAATATGGACATCGAGATCGCGGTGGACATGCTGGAACTGGCGCCGGCGATCGACCATGCGGTCCTGTTTTCCGGCGACGGCGACTTCCGTCGGCTGGTCCAGGCGGTTCAGGCGCGAGGCGTGCGGGTGACCGTGATTTCAACCCAGAAGACCCAACCGCCCCATATCGCCGACGAACTGCGCCGTCAGGCCGACGCCTTCCTGGACCTCAACGACCTGATGGCCGAGTTCAGTCGCCCCAAGACCGGCGCCGCCCAATGAGCCTGACGCCAGAGCCCCCCCGCGACTGTCCGCTCTGCCCGCGCCTGGTCGAGTACCGGTGCGAGAACGCCCGTCAGAACCCCGATTGGTGGAACGGTCCCGCCCCCTCCTTCGGCGATCCGAACGCCCGGCTGCTGGTGGCAGGTCTGGCGCCCGGCCGCACCGGCGCCAATCGCACCGGCCGCCCCTTCACCGGCGACCATGCCGGCTGGCTTCTGTACGACACGCTGAAGAAAGCGGGTTTCGCGAAGGGAACCTACGACCCGAACGGCGACGACGATCTGACCCTGGTCGACTGCATGATCACCAACGCCGTTCGTTGCGCCCCGCCCGGCAACAAGCCTCTGCCGATCGAGGAAACTACCTGCCGTCCCTTCCTGATCGACCGGCTGGCGCTGCTGCCCAATCTGAAGGTGATCGTGACCCTGGGCGACGTTTCACGCCGCAACATCCTCAAGGCCTTCGGCCGCCCCGCCGCCTCAATGCCCGCGGGCCACGGGTCAGAGGGCGAAGCCGGCGGCTATGTGATCCTGAACTCCTATCACTGCTCACGCCTCAACACGAACACGGGCCGTCTGACGCCGGCGATGTTCGAGGCGGTGTTCGCACGCGCGCGCGAGATCGTGCAAAACTAACCATCAACTGTTGCTTGTGTGTCGCACGACTCTGCCATTCTGAATTGAGGCGGAACAGAGGCGGGCGCATCGCGTTCGTTTCCCAGCGGGAGGCTGGACCATGCGACGCACCAACGGGATTTTCACTCAACGCGAGCGCCGGCTCGCGGCCTTGGCCGCGATCGTCGTCGTCGCCGTTACGCTGCTGACGCTGATCACGGGCGGGCTTTTCTCCCCCTCCGCCGGCACTGGCGGACGGGCCGGATACAGGGTCGCCGATCTTCCCGGCGTCATGGACGCCAGGCCCCTGGGTTAGGCCTGAGGATCAAAGATCAGGGCTGGCGACCTAGCCCTTGTCCCGCATCAGCCGCGCCTTGTCCCGCTGCCAGTCGCGTTCGGCCGAGGCTTCGCGCTTGTCGTGCAGCTTCTTGCCCTTGGCCAGGGCGATTTCCAGCTTCGCCTTGCCGGCGTCGTTCAGATATAGCTTCAACGGAATGATCGTCTGACCATCGCGCTGCACCGCCCCGATCAACCGGTCGATCTGCTTTCTGTGCAGCAGCAGTTTGCGCGGCCGACGGGGCTCGTGATTGAAGCGGTTGGCCTGCTTGTACGGCGGGATGTCGGCGTTGATCAGCACGATCTCGCGACCCTCCACCGCCGCATAGCTTTCCGCGATATTGGCCCGCCCGTCGCGCAGCGCCTTGATCTCGGTGCCCAGCAGCTGGATGCCGGCCTCGATATTGTCCTCGAGGAAATAATCGAACCGCGCGCGGCGGTTCTCGGCGATGACCTTGGACTTCGACTGGGGTTGTGGCGCCATCAGACCACGCCTGCGTCCGCCATGGCGCGGTCGATCAGCGGTTTGACCTCATCCGAGGTCGGCGACAGCGGCAGGCGAGCCTCCTCGCTGCACAGACCCAATCGGGCCAGGGCGTATTTGGTCGGCGCCGGAGAATTGTCGAGGAACAGCGCCTTGCACAGGCCGATCAGCCGGTCCTGCCAGTCTCGGGCGGTGGCGTAATCGCCGGCCGCCAGCGCATTGTGAAGGGCTACCATGGCCTCGGGCGCGACATTGGACGCCACCGAGATCAGTCCGACGCCGCCGCAGGCATGATAACCCAGATAGCTCGAATCATCGCCCGAGATCAGGTCGAACTGGCCGCTGATGTTGGCGTGCATCCAAGCGGCCCGGCTCATGTCGCCGGTGGCGTCCTTGACGCCGACAATGTTCGGATGAGCCGCCAGCCGCGCCACGGTCTCATTGGCCAGATCGGCCCCCGTTCGCCCCGGCACGTTATAGAGCAGGATCGGCAGTTGGACGGCGTCGGCGATGGTCTCGAAATGCGCCGCCATGCCCGCCTGCGACGGGCGGATATAGTAGGGCGTGACAATCAGGGCCCCATCCGCGCCCACCGCCTTGGCGTGGCGCGTGAGTTCGAGCGCTTCCTTGGTATAGGGCGACCCTGTTCCAGCGATGACGCTGACACGGCCCGCCACCAGCCGCACGCACAGTTCGATCACATGCTTATGCTCGTCCAGATCCATGCTGGCGCCTTCGCCGGTCGTCCCGACGGGCACGAGCCCGCTGACGCCTGCGGCGATCTGACGGTCGATCAGGGTGGCGAATGCGGCTTCGTCCACGTTTCCGTCACGAAGAGGTGTGATCAGGGCGGTGATCACGCCCTTGAACAAAGGGGCGGTCATGGGACTAGCTAGCCTGCGTGGGGAGGGGCGAAGGACGGATGTCCAACGCCTCTGTCTTTAGAGCGCGGGACGTTAGGTCGCCAGCGGCTCCGCCGCAACCGGGATGAATGAGAACAGGAAAGATCATGATTGCGACCAGTCTGGCTGCGGCCCTCGCCGTGCTTGCGCCGAACCCCCAGGATATGCCGTCTGGCCAGCCCGTTCCCTATGCGTCCGTGTCCCAGTCCGTGCCGGGTTACAGCCCGACCTATCAAGGCCGCGTGCTGAATGATCAGGACACGGCCCTGTTCCGGCAAGGGCTCGCCGCCGCCCGCGCCCGCGACGTCTTCGGCGCCCAGTCGGCGATTTCCCAGTTGCGCGACCCAACCGCGCGCAAGCTTGTTGAGTGGGCCCTGATCGACACTTCGGGCGAGCAGCTGTCCTACGCCGAACTGGCCCAGGCCCAGACCGCCCTCGCCGGCTGGCCACGCGCCGAATCGCGACGCGAGGCGACCGAAAAAGTCTTGGACCGCTCTGGCGTCGGCCCGGACGCCGCCCTGGCCCTGTTCGCCGATCAGGAGCCCGAGACGGTCGAAGGGGCCATCGCCTATGCCTCGGCGCTTGAGCAGCGCGGACGTCGCGACCAGGCCCGCGCCCTGATTCGCGACTGGTGGCGTACCCGCTCCTTCGACGAGGCGCCCCAATCGCGCATCCTATCCGCTTGGTCCGGCTGGCTGACCCCCGCCGATCACGAGGCGCGACTGAACCTGCTGCTGCTGGGCCCTCACGGTCCGGCCACGCTCGCCATGCTGGGGCTGGTCTCGCCGGAACGGGCGGCCGTCGCGAACACCGTCATCAGCCTGCGCACGGCCTATAGCCCCGACGCCGTCGTCGCTGGCCTGACCTCGGCCCAGGCGACGGACCCTGCGGTGACGCTGGAACGGGTTCGCATCCTGCGCTCCCAAAATCGCCAGTCGGAAGCCTTCCCCCTGCTGGCCAACCTACCGCCGGCGCCGGGCCATACGACAGGTGACAACACGCTTTGGACCGAACGCCGGAACTATTATCTGGACGCCCTGCAACAGGGGAACTGGCGCGCCGCCTATGAGGCGATGAACGGCCACGGCTTCACCTCCGGCGACCGGATGGTGGACGCCGAGTTCTTCGCCGGCTGGGTCGCCCTGACCAAGCTGAACCAGCCCGAGGTCGCCGCCCGCCACTTCGAGGCCCTACGCACCGCCTCCTCTACCCCCATCACCCAGGGCCGCGCCTATTATTGGCTGGGTCGAGCGGCGGAAGCGCGCGGCGAACGCGAGGCCGCGCTCAGCTATTATCGCAACGGCGCGCAGCATTGGCAGACCTTCTATGGCCAGCTGGCGGCTGAAAAGGCCGGCATCGCGACCCTGACCCTGCCCGGCGAACCTGCGCCGACCGCGGCCGACGTAGCCCGGTTCGAGGGCAACGAGATCGTCCGCGCCACGCGCATCCTCGGCGAGACCGGTGAAACCAGCCTGGTGCGCGTCTTCGCCTATCAGCTCGACAATGACCTACCGACCATTGAGGATCTGGCTCTGCTGATGGACCTGACGCGTGGCTATGGCGAGGGTTTCACCGCCATGATGGTCGGACGCGCGGCCAGCCAGCGTGGGTTCGTCCTGCCTGAACGCATGTACCCCGTCCGCGTCCCGCCCCAGGTCGCCGGCGCCGCACCGCTGGAGTTCACCCAGGCCATCACTCGTCAGGAATCCAGCTTCGATCCCCGCGCCCGATCCGGGGCCGACGCGCGCGGAATGATGCAGTTCCTGCCCGCGACCGCCTCCGGCGTCGCGCGTCGCCTGGGCATGGGGTTCTCGGCCGAACAGCTGTGGGATCCCGACTACAACATGACCCTCGGCAGCTATCACCTGGGCGAGCTGATGGCCGCGAACAACGGCTCCATGCTGCTGGCGACGGTCGGCTATAACGCCGGCCCGGCCCGACCGAACCAATGGATCGCGCGTTGTGGCGATCCGCGCGGCGACGCGAACGCCGCCATAGACTTCATCGAATGCGCGCCCTTCACGGAGACGCGTAACTATATGATGCGGGTGATGGAGAATATGGCCGTCTACAAAGCCCGGCTGAACGGCGGCTCGGCGCCCCTGACGCCCTCGGCTGACATCGCCCGAGGCGCGGCCGCCGGTCCCCGCCCCTACATCGCCTACTGAGTCCGGCGGGCCGCCAACAGCGGCCCGTCCGGTCCTTCGACCCAGCGGGCGTCCAGTCCGAACACCTGTCGCAGCACCGTCGGCGCCAGGGCAGTGATCGGGGCCGCGTCGGCGATTACCCGGCCTCGATCCAACACGATCACCCGATCCGCAAAGGCGGCGGCCAGGGTCAGGTCGTGCAGACTGACCAGAACCCCCGCCCCCGCCTCTGCCCGCGCCTTCAGCCGTTCCAGCACCAGTCGCTGGGCGTCCGGATCCAGTCCTGCGATCGGCTCGTCAGCCAGCATCAGAGGCGCCTGCGTCGTCAGGGCGCGGGCCAACAGGACACGCGCCCGCTCCCCGCCCGACATGTCGGCCACGCCTCGATCCGCCAGATGCCCCGCGCCGACCGCCTCCAGCGAAGCCGCCGCCTTCGCCAGCGCAGCCTCGCCCGACAGGAAGGGTGCTCCCAGGGCGGCCACCTCGACGGCCGGCAGGTTCCAGGCGATCCGGCGCTCCTGCGGCAGATAGGCGACGCGCTCGGCCCTTTGGCGCGGCGAGAGCCGTCCTATAGCCACGTCGCTCAGACGGACCTCGCCGGCTTCGACCGGCAGAAGTCCCGCCGCCGCGCGGATGACGCTGGACTTGCCCGCGCCGTTCGGACCGCACAGGGCCGTCACCTCGCCCGCCTTCACGGCGATGTCGATCCCGTCGAGAACCCGCACCTGCCCCAGGCTGGCGCGGACGCCTTTGAACGTCAGCAGGTTCACAACCGCCACTCCCGCGCCGCGCGCCAAGCGATCAGGGCGAAAAGGGGCGCGCCGATCAAGGCGGTGAACACCCCCAGCTTCAGTTCCTGATCCGTCGGCGTCAGGCGGGCCAGCAGGTCGGCGACCACCAGCATCAGACCGCCCGCCAGGGCCGAAGGGGCCAGTATTCGTCCCGCATCGCCCCGCACGGCCGCCCGCACCAGATGGGGCGCCGCCAGACCGACGAAGCCGATCACCCCGGCCACCGCCACTGCCGCTCCGGTCGCCACCGCCGCCGCGATCAGGGCGAATACCCGCAGCCGCCCCATCGACAGGCCCGAGGCCGCCGCCGCCTCGTCGCCCAGCGTCAACATACGCAGTCCGCTCGCCGACAGACCGGCGAAGACCGCCGCGACCACAACCGCAGGCGTGACCCAGGCCACGTCGATCCAGCTTCGGTTCTGCACCGACCCCAGCAGCCAGGCCATTACCTCGGCCTGGGCGATGGGCGACGGAGAAAGATTGAAGATCAGGGCCGTCGCGGCGCCGGCGAAACTGGACAGGGCGACCCCGAACAGGATCAGGGCCTCGGGGGCCCGGACCAGACTGGAAGCCACGATCAACAGCCCGCCCGCGGCGGCCGCCCCGGCCAGGGCCGAGCCCTCGACCAGTCCCGTCACGCCCGCCCCGCCTAAAACTATGGCCAGCGCCGCCCCAAGGGCCGCCGTCGCCGACACGCCCAACACGCCGGGATCCGCCAGCGGGTTGCGCAGCAATCCCTGCATCACCGCCCCCGCCAGACCCAGGGCCGCCCCGACCACCAGGGCGCAAACCGCCCTCGGCGCCCGCACCTGCCACAGCACTTCCCAAGGCCCGGACGCCGGATCGCCAAAGGCCGCCGCATACTGACCGCCATCGAAGGGCGTCTCCCCGACCAGAACCGCCGCCGCCAGGGCCGCGACGATCGCCAAGCCCAGTAACAGACACAGACGCGCCGTCCGGCTCATGGCCGGCCCTTCGCCATCATCTCGACTCCGTCCGCGGCGAACCAGGCCGGACAGGTCAGCACCGCCGCAGGCAGGCTGGCCGCCGTTCGTCCCTTGGCCGCCCGCCGAACGACGGGATGACGTCCCGGTCCGCGCCAGTCGGACCGCAGTTGATCAAAGAAGCCCAGCACGAACCGGATCGGCGGCTCCAGCGCGATCCGCTCGACGCTGATCGCCCCGAACCCCGGCGCCTGGGTCAGGTTGTGAAACCCGGCGGCCCGCAGCATCGCATCCATCAGCGTGCCGGGACCGGACGTGAAACCGCCGGCGGTCAGATAGACGGCGCCCGGCCTGGACGCTCCAGGGGCCGGGGCGGCGCGATCCAGCTTGGCCTGCATGGTCCGCTCCAGCCGGGCGCCCCGCTCGACCTGGCCCAGCGCCTTCGCCGTCGCGCGAAGGTTTGCCTTCACCCCGGCCAGATCGTTCGCGTCCTCTATGGTGACCACCTTCACGCCACGTCTTTCCAGCGCATTCAACAGCCGAGGCTCGCCGCCCCAGTAGCGGACCACGACATCCGGCTTGAACCCGACCGCCGCCTCCAGCGTCGGGCGTAGGCGGCGATGGCCGGCGGCCTCGCGTCGCAGCCAGGCGTCGGGATCGTCGGCGCGCGGCGACAGGGCCAGATCGGCGTCGGGCGCCAGGGCCAACACATATTGATCGGCGCACTGATCCAGCGCCATGATCCTTTGCGGGCGCGCTTCGGCGGTCTGGGCGAGGGCCAGAACCATGACCGCCAGCGCCGCGCCCCCCCCAGGGTTCATGGCTTCATCAAGCCCGCGAAGACGGCGTCCAGCGTGGTCTTCACCAGAGCGTCGCGATCGACCCAGGGGAAATAGGGCTTGGTGATCATCAGGGAGACGACGCCATGGGCCGAGGCCCAGATCGCCTGAGCGACGGCGCGCGGATCTCCTGCCATCCGCCCCGACTGGATCGCCTCTGCCACAAGGGCTTCAAAAGCCGAAAAGACGTCGGCGCCCAGTTCCTGGGCCAGGCTCTGTGCGCCCTCGCGGGCCTCGGCGGGCCGGGTCAGATAGATCAGTCGATAGGCGTTCGGGTATTCGAAACCGAAATCGACATAGGCCTCGATCAGGCGGCGCAGACGGACCTCGGGCGGTCCGTCCATCGCTGACAACGACTCTGTCGCCGCGATCAACTCGCCGAAGGCGTGGCGACAAATCTCCTGCAGGATCGCTCCCTTGTCAGGAAAATGCATATAGAGGGCCGTCGATGACAGCCCGACCTCGTCCGCAATCTTGCGGATGGTCGCCCCCTCGTAGCCGTGCTCGACGAAGATGCGTTCAGCGGCGGCGAGAATTTCACCGCGTCGCGAATGGCCTTCGCCCTTGGGTTTACGGCTGGAACGCGAGGATGGCGAAACGACGGACAAGGGCGACTCCGGATCAGGCGCGCCTTGAATAGCGACAATCCGTCACCGGCGCCAATCGGTCTCGCATAACGCAGTTGCACGTAATGAGTATTTCTAGTTGTATATCCCAATGGGGCGGATGGGGCGAACGACGATGGAGCGGGAGAGGATCGGCGCAGCGCAGCGAACGCCGACGGCCTGGCAGGCTGTGGTCGTCGCGGTCCTGACTGCGATCCTGATCGCCGCCCTCGCCGCGTGGCCGCGCTCCACCCTGGCGGGATGGGTGATCGCGCTCCAGGCCGGCTTCGTCATAGCGGCCGTGTGGCGGACCGCTCTGGCCGTCGCCAGTCTCCGCCCTCTTTCGCCCCCCGCGCGTCCCCGGCGCTGGCCCCGCTACACCATAATGGCCGCCCTGCACGACGAGGCCGCCGTCGTGCCTCAGTTGATCCAGCGCCTGTCGCGCATCGACTATCCCCGGCGCCAGCTCGAGGGCTTTCTGGTGCTGGAGGCCCACGACTGCGCCACACTTAACGCCGCCATGGCCGCGCACCGTCCCGACTGGCTGAAGATCATCGTCGTCCCTCCGGGAAGCCCCCAGACCAAGCCGCGCGCCCTGAACCACGCCCTATCCTTCGCCACCGGCGAACTGATCACCATCTATGACGCCGAGGATGCGCCCGATCCCGGCCAGTTGCGCGAGGCGGCGGCCCGGTTCGCCGAGGCGCCGCGACTGGGTTGCCTCCAGGCGCCGCTGCGCATCCGTCGCACCGGCGCCGACCTGTCCAGCTTCCTCGACCGGCAGTTCGCTTTCGAATATGCGGCCCTGTTCGAGGTCAATCTGCCTGGCATGGCCCGTCTGAACCTGCCCTTTCCATTAGGCGGCACCAGCAATCATCTGCGCACCGCGGCCCTGCGCGGCGTCGGCGGCTGGGACGCCCATAATGTGACCGAGGACGCCGATCTGGGCTTCCGGCTATGGTCGGCCGGCTGGCGGTTGGGGGTGTTGAACAGTCCGACCTGGGAAACCCCGCCCGGCGGCCTGGAGCGCTGGCTGCCGCAACGCACCCGCTGGCTGAAGGGCTATATGCAGACTTGGGGCGTTCATACCCGTGCGCCCTTCGCGCTCGGAAAACGCGGTCTCCTTTCTCTCGTTATGACCCTGGGCGCGGCCATCGTCTCGGCCGCCTGCCATGCCCCGGCCCTGGCTTGGATCGCCTCGGCCCTGATGGTTGGGCTGCATGCCGGAATAGCGCCCGAAACCCCTTTGGCCTCTTGCGCTGTCCTGGCCGTGGGCGTCATCGCCGCCTGGATGGGCTGCGCCGTCGGCGCGCGGCGGGCCGGACTGGACTACAGGCTCACAGACATGCTGGCGGCGCCCGCCTATTGGTCCCTGCTCAGCCTGGCCCTCGCCCATGCGGTCTGGCGGCTGATCGTGGCCCCCCACGTCTGGGACAAGACCGCCCATGATGCGGAGATCGACGCGGAATGCGCGCCCGTCGTCGTGCTGGACGCTGGACGTGAGGCCGCCTGACCGCCTATCAGCCGCATGATGGCGCCCCTGCTCTCTCCCACACCCGAAACCCTCGTGACCACCGGCTGGTCAGACTACGCCCTGCTGGATTCCGGCGATGGCAAAAAGCTGGAGCGCTACGGCCCCTATACGGTGGTCCGACCCGAGCCTCAGTGTTTCTGGTCACCCCGCGATCCCTCGGCCTTCGACAGGGCCAACGCCCAGTTCGACCCGCAGCAGGAAGAGGAAGACTCCGGCCGCTGGAAGTTCGACCGGCACGGACCCATCGACGCCTTCCCCCTGTCCTGGCGCAATGTGAAATTCACCGGCCGTTTCACCCCTTTCCGCCATCTGGCCTTCTTCCCCGAACAGGCGGCGAACTGGGAGTGGCTGGATGGCCGGGTGCGAGCGTTCACGCGCTCAAGCAGCCCGAAGGGCGATAGCGCCACTGGAAAAGTCCCGAAGATTCTCAATCTGTTCGGCTATACCGGCGTCGCCAGCCTTGCCGCCGCCGCCGCGGGCGCCGAGGTCACCCACGTCGATGCGTCGAAGAAGTCGGTCAACTACGCCCGCGAGAACGCCGAACAGTCCGGCCTGTCCGATCGTCCGATCCGCTGGATCGTCGAGGACGCCCGCAAATATGTAGCCCGCGAGGTTCGTCGCGGCTCTCGATACGACGGGATCATCCTGGACCCGCCCAAATACGGACGCGGCCCGACCGGCGAAGTCTGGCGGCTGTTCGAGGATATGCCCGCCCTGCTGAAGGATTGCGCCGCCCTTCTGTCCGACGACGCCGACTTCCTGTTGCTGAACGCCTATGCCGCGCGGGTGTCCGGCCTGTCGCTGGCCCATCTAATGGCCGAGGCGACCCAAGATCGCGGCGGCCGCATCGACTGGGGCGAACTGGCCCTGTCCGAAGACGGCCCAGAAGCGCGCTCCATCGGCCTGTCCTTCTTCGCGCGCTGGAGCCGGGGATGAGCGCCAAGGACGAATACCGGGTCATCACCTCCCTGACCAACGACACGATCAAGAGCGTTCGCGCCCTGCATATGCGCAAAGAACGCGACCTGACCGGCGCCTTCCTGGCGGAGGGTTTGAAGTTCATTGGTGAGGCCCTGGACCTGGGCCGCGCGCCCCGGATGCTGCTGGTCGGCGAAGACGCCCGCCCCCATCCCCTGCTGGACCGGGCCAAGGCAGAGACACGCAACGCCGGCGGCGACATCGTCATTGTCACCCACGCCATCCTCGAAAAGATCAGCCGCCGCGACAATCCCCAGACCGTGCTCGGCGTGTTCGATCAGGTCTATGCGCCCCTGGACAGCCTGGACCCCACATCCGCGCCCTGCTGGGTGGCCCTGGAGCAGGTCCGTGACCCAGGCAATCTGGGCACCATCATCCGCACCGCCGACGCGGCCGGATGCGGCGGGGTCATACTGATCGGCGACTGCGTCGACCCCTATTCGGTCGAGGCCGTGCGGGCCACCATGGGCTCGGTCTTCGCCGTCTCGATCACTCGGACCGAGCCGGAGGCCTTCTTGGCCTGGCGCAAGACCTGGCCCGGCAGCGTGGTCGGCACCCGCCTGGACGCCTCCGTCAGCCACCGCTCGGCCGTGATGCGCCAGCCGTCGCTGATCCTGATGGGCAACGAACAGGCGGGCCTGACCGACGAACTGGCCGCCGCCTGCGACCTCAACGTCAAGATCCCGATGCGGGGCCGGGCCGACAGCCTGAACCTGGCCATCGCGACCGGGATTATGGTCTACGCCGCCACCGACGGGACCTAGAGCTCGGTCTCCGGGCTCAGCCGCGCCATTCCCCACAGGGCCAGTATGGTGACGGAGGCGGATACGGCCAGATAGCCGCCCACCGCCGCCAGTCCATAGTTTCGCGCCAGCCAGGTCGCCAGATAGGGCGCCAGCGACGCCCCGACGATGCCGGCCAGATTGAAGGCCATCGACGCCCCCGTATAACGAACCGTCGTCGGGAAGGGCCGCGCCATGGCCGCGCCTATCGGTCCATAGGTGCAGCCCATCAGCCCAAATCCCAGGGCGAAGAAGATCAGGAGCCCGGTCAGGCCCGCTGCGAACAGCGGGGCGAACAAGGCGCCGAACAGGCCGATGCCGATGGACGAGGCGATCAGCACTCGGGCCTGGCCGTACTTGTCGGCCAGCAGGGCGGTCACCGGAATAAAGGCGGCGAAGAACAGCACTCCGATCAACTGGATCGGCAGGATGTCCGCCCGCGCCAACCCCATGCCTGTCGTCGCCCAGCCCAGGGCGAAGACGGTCATCAGATAGAAGAGGGTGAAGGTCGTCACCCCGCTGAAGGTCCCCAGGAACAACGCCGCCTTGTGACGTGTGAACAGGGTTACGGCCGGGGCCTTCAGCTGTTCGTTCCGGTCCAGCGCCTGCTGGAACTCTGGCGTTTCGGTGATCTTCAGCCGCACCCACAGGCCGACCAGAACCAGGACCGCGCTGGCCACGAACGGGATACGCCATCCCCAGGTCTCGAACTGGCTCTCGCTCATGGTCGAGGTCAGGACTATGAAGGAGGTGGTCGACAGGATGAAGCCGATCGGCGCCCCCAGCTGCGGGAACATGCCGAACCAGGCCTTTTTGCCCGGCGGGGCGTTCTCGGTGGCCAGCAGCACGGCCCCGCCCCATTCGCCGCCCAGGCCCAGCCCCTGTCCGAACCGGCACAGGGCCAGCAGCAGCGGCGCCAGCACGCCAGCCGTCTGATGCGTCGGCAACAGTCCGATGGCGACGGTCGACACCCCCATGGTCATCAGTGCCGCCACCAGGGTCGCCTTGCGCCCCACCCGGTCCCCGAAATGGCCAAAGGCCAGGGCGCCGACGGGGCGCGCAAAAAAGGCGATGGAGAAGGTGGCGAAGGACGACAGCATTGCCGTGGTCGGATCTGCGCCGGGAAAGAACAGGCGCGGAAACACCAGCACCGCCGCCGTGGCGTAGATGTAGAAGTCGTAGAACTCGATCGTGGTGCCGATCAGACTGGCGAAAAGAACGCGACCGTTCTTGGCGGTCGGCGAAATGTTTTTTGCGTCTGACACGTCGGCATCCTGTCTGGGCGCACGGGCAATGCTTGGAACGCCGTTCCACGTCAAGCCTAGGTTCACGTCCCTCGCGGTTTGACCCGGTTCGTGGCCTGGGCCTCGGCTGGGTTCTCGGGCCAGGGATGGCGGGGATAACGGCCCCGCATCTCCGACCGCACCGCCGCCCAGGATCCAGCCCAGAAACCCGGCAGATCCTTCGTCACCTGAACCGGCCGCCGCGCCGGCGACAACAGGGACAGGGTCAAGGGCACGCGCCCGCCCCCGACTACCGGATGGGTGACGACGCCGAACAGTTCCTGAACGCGGATCTCCACGCGCGGCCCGCCCTCGGCGCCATAGTCGATGCTCGCCGACCCCAGCGGCGTCGTCAGCCGGCTCGGCGCCAGATCATCCAGCCTGCGCTGCAGATCCCAGGGGATCAGGCCGCGCAGCGCATCCGCCAAACGTCCATCAACGATGGATTCCAACGACTTCGCCCCCTCCAGCAACGGCCAGAGCCAGTCCGCGCGTCGTGCCAGAAGGGCCGTGTCCGAGATGTCGGGCCATGTCGGGTCCAGCCCATGCAGGAAGGCCAGGCGCGCCCGCAATCCCGTCGCCTGTTCGCCCCATTTCAGCGCGCCCAGCCCCTCGGCCTCGATCTCCGACTTCAGCGCCGCCGTCATGGCCTTGGCGTCCGGCGCCCCGATGACCTTTTCGTCCAGGACCAGGGCGCCGATCTTCCGCGCCCGTCGGATCTCCATCCGCCCGGAGGGCGCCTTGGTCAGCCGGTCCTCGACCTCAATCAGCCGCCCCAGGTCGGTCTCGATCCGCGTCCCGTCCAGCGCCGCCGCCAGCCGAACCCGGTCGCGCGCCTCGCCGCCGGCCCCGCCCCCTGCGAGTTCCGCCACCGCCAGCCAGGGTTCGCGCGCCAGATGATCGGTCGCGTCCAGCACCGCGCCCCGCCCGCTGGCCAGCAGCAGTTCGCCGGGCTTGCCGCGCGCCTTGGCGATCCGTTCGGGAAAGGCTTCGGCCAGCAGCATGCCCGGCTCGACGGCTTCGCCCCGCCCGCCGCCCGCCGCCCGCGCCCAGCGGTCCGCCAGTTTCAACGCATCCCGCGCTCGTGGCGACCGGTCCCGGTCCAGCCCGACCAGCCGATCCGCCAGATCCACGCCCGATCCGCCCAGGCCCGGTTCGCTCAACACCGCCGCGATCCGCGCGCCGGTCATCGCATCTCCGGCGTCCGAGGCCACGGCGACCATATGAGCCAGTCTGGGCGACAGCGGAATCCGCGTCAGCCGCCTGCCGTGATCCGACAGCCCTCCGTCCGCGTCCAGCGCGCCCAGCCGCGTCAATATCTTGCGCGCCTCGGCCATGGCGCCGGCCGGCGGCGGATCGAGCAGGGCCAGCCCCTCGACCGACCGCGCGCCCCAACGGGCCAGATCCAGCGCCAGACCGGTCAGGTCCGCTTCCTGAATCTCGGGCTTCTGGTGTGGGACCAGACCGCGTGTCTGTTCCTCGTCCCACAGCCTGTAACAGATGCCGGGCTCGGTCCGCCCCGCCCGACCCAGCCTCTGCTCGGCCGAGGATCGGCTGACCCGCACCGTCGCCAGTCGCGTCAGGCCGCTGGACGGCTCGAACCGAGGCACGCGCGACAGGCCGCCGTCCAGCACCACCCGAACCCCGTCGATGGTCAAACTGGTTTCCGCCACCGAGGTCGCCAGCACCAGTTTGCGTCGTCCAGGCGCCGCCGGCTCGATCGCGCGATCCTGCTCGGCCCGGTCCAGCCCGCCGTACAAGGGAACCACATCGACATTCGCCAGCCGCAACCGCTCATTGACCAGCCGCGCCACTCGGTGGATCTCGCCCTGCCCTGGCAGGAAGGCCAGCACCGACCCTGTCTCCTCGCCCACGGCGGTCAGACAGGCCCGCGCCATGGCCTCCTCGAACCGCTCGGCCGGATTGCGCCCCAGATAGCGAGTTTCCACAGGATAGGCCCGGCCCTCCGCCTCGATCACCGGCGCGCCCTCGAGCAGACGCGACACCCCCGCCACGTCCAGGGTCGCCGACATCACCAGCAGCCGCAGGTCGTCGCGCAGCACCCCTTGCGTCTCCCGCGCCAGGGCAAGGCCCAGGTCTGCGTCCAGGTTACGTTCGTGGAATTCGTCGAACAGGACCGCCCCGACCCCGTCCAGGCCGGGATCGTCCAGAATCATTCGAGTGAACACACCCTCCGTGATCACCTCGATCCGGGTTTTCGGCCCGATCCGGCTTTGCAGTCGGGTGCGATAGCCGACGGTCCCCCCGGCCTCTTCGCCCAGAGTAGTCGCCATCCGGTCAGCGGCGGCCCGTGCGGCGATCCGGCGCGGCTCCAGCACCAGCACCCTCGCCTCTCCCAGCCACGCCTGATCGAGCAGGGCCAGGGGCACGACCGTCGTCTTGCCCGCCCCCGGCGGAGCGGCCAGCACCGCGGTGTTTCCAGCCGCGAGAGCGGCTTTCAGCGGTTCGAGAACGGCGTGGATCGGCAACATCACCCGCCTCTAGCCCGATGCAGCGGGATCACGAAAGCGTCGTGAGGCCTTTACCGCTGCGTCATGCGCGTTGCGCGGCCCGCGATCCGCCGCTAGCGTCCCGCCAACGCGGCCGTGGGCCGCAGTAAAAACGTGGGGGTATTCTATGTGGCGCGTTAAGTCGCTCGACGCGATTCTGGCCACGGCCGAGAAGAAATCGCTTCATCGGTCGCTCGGTCCTGTTCAACTGACCTTGCTGGGCATTGGCGCCATCATCGGCACCGGCATCTTCGTTCTGACGGCGGCTGCGTCCCAGAAGGCCGGTCCCGGCATGATGGTCAGCTTCGTCATCGCCGGCGCGGTCTGCGCCGTCGCGGCCCTCTGCTATTCCGAACTGGCGGCCATGGCGCCTGTATCAGGCTCGGCCTACACCTATACCTACGCCGTCATGGGCGAGTTGTTGGCCTGGACAGTCGGCTGGGCGCTGATCCTCGAATACGCTGTAGCGGCGTCCGCCGTGTCTGTCGGTTGGTCAGGGTATGTATTGGGTCTGATAGAACAGGGGCTGGGATTCAACTTCCCCGACCTCTTATCCGCCGGACCGACCTGGTCCATGAACGGCTTCATTCCCACGCCTGACTTCTCCGTCGGCATCGTCAATATTCCGGCCATCGTCGTGGCGCTGCTGGTGACGGGTCTGTTGATGCTCGGCACGACGGAATCGGCGCGCGTCAACGCCTTCCTGGTCTTGATCAAGGTCGCCGCCCTGACCGTCTTCATCGTCATCACCCTGCCGGTGATCAAGACGGCCAACCTGTCGCCCTTCGCGCCAAACGGCATGTTCGGCGCCTATTCGGGCATGGGCGTCGTCGGCGCCGCCGCCTCTATCTTCTTCGCCTATGTCGGCTTCGACGCCGTTTCGACTGCGGCAGAGGAAACCAAGAACCCGCAGCGCAACGTGCCGATCGGTCTGATCGGCTCACTGGCCATCTGCACCATTTTTTACCTGCTGGTCGCCCTTGGCGCGGCCGGCGCCATCGGGGCACAGCCTGTGCTCGGCGCCGCCGGTGAAGCGGTCCAGCCGGGCTCGCCCGCCTTCGTCGCCGCCTGCGCCCTGCCGGCCAACGCCGATGCGCTGGTCTGCTCCAACGAAGCCCTGGCTCACGTGCTGCGCGTCATCGGTCACCCGCAGATCGGCAACGCCCTCGGCACCGCCGCCCTCCTGGCCCTGCCCTCGGTCATTCTGATGATGATCTACGGCCAGACCCGCATCTTCTTCGTGATGGCGCGCGACGGCCTTCTGCCGGAAGGCCTGACCAAGATCCACTCCAAGTGGAAGACGCCGTACATCGTGACCGCCTTCACCGGCATCGCGGTGGCCATCGGCGGCGCCCTGTTCCCGGTCGGTCAGCTGGCCGACATCTCGAACTCGGGCACCCTGTTCGCCTTCTTCATGGTCTCGATCGCCGTCCTGGTGCTGCGTGTGAAAGACCCCAACCGCAAGCGCCCGTTCCGCACGCCGTTGATCTGGGTCTTCGCGCCCCTGTCCGCCTTCGGCTGCGCCTTCCTGTTCTGGAACCTGCCCCACGACGCCAAGCTGGTGCTGCCGATCTGGGGCGCCGTCGGCCTGGTGATCTACTTCCTGTATGGCTACCGCAAGAGCCACGTCGGCCAAGGTCTCATCGAGGTGCCGGAGCTGTCTCCGGACGCGCCCGGCGGCCCGGTTCCGCCGATGCCCGGCGCGCCCGCCCCTGGCTCGAAGGAAGAGCGGGACTGAGGCGCGAGCCATTGGTAAAGGAAAAGGCCCGGGAGTGATCCCGGGCCTTTTTGCTGTGGTGCGGATGAGAGGACTCGAACCTCCACGCCTTGCGGCGCTGGAACCTAAATCCAGTGCGTCTACCAGTTCCGCCACATCCGCATGGGCAGGTCGTGGGCTCTAGAGGGCCGCGGCTCCCCTGACAAGGGCCTGCGGTGCGCGGTCAACGGCGGCCGGCGACCAGTTCGTTGCGAATGGTGCGGCCCAGAGGATCGCGGGCCTGCCAGGTATCGCCCACATCGGCCGCGACCATGCGGCTGCAGAACCGCGGCAGGATCTGGCGGGGACGAAATCCCGTGAGGCAGATCTTGTCGCCCTCGACGCTCCAGCGCGCGCTGAGCTGTCGCCCGTCCGAGAACTGCGAGGCGTAGCGGCCGTCCGGCTCGAAGAAATGCTTGACCCACTGGCCGTTGGGATAGTGGGAAACGATGGTGTTGCCGAAGGCGTCCCCCATGTCCGCCTGCGCCATATCCGCTCGAACCGGCGCCGCCATGACGACGACGCCCAGCGCCAGAACGCGACCGATCGACCAGATCCGCATCGTCCTTCCTCCCTGCTGCCTCCGGATCGGAGTATTACCGATCGTTAAGATTTGGCAAGCGGAAGGACGGCGGCCCTGTGTCAGACGTTGCCGCGACGTCCTGTTTCAAACAGGAACCAGACCCGTTTCTCGGTCTCGTCGACCCAGTTTTCCAGCAGACTGGCCGTGGCGATGTCGCCATGCTCGTCGCACAGGTCGTGGAGCTCGCGCATGCGGCCGACCAGGTCGTTGTTGTCCTCCCGCAGCTCGGCCAGCATGTCCAGCGGATCCACATAGTCGGCGTCATTGTCGGCGACGCGCGTCTCGCGCGAGATCTGACCGACGGAGCGCAGGGTGGTCCCGCCGATCTTGCGCGCGCGCTCGGCGATCAGGTCGGTCATGGCCAGAATTTCCGCCGACTGTTCATCCAGCAGCAGGTGATAATCCCGGAAATGCGGCCCGGAGACGTGCCAGTGGAAATTCTTGGTCTTGATATAGAGGGCGAAGACATCGGCCAGCAGCGTCGTCAGGGCGGCGGAGACATCCCGCGTCGCATCCTCGGACAGACTGGTGGGGGTTCTGAGCGGCGCCAGACGTTTTTCGGGGGCGGTGGCCATGGTCGTTCTCCTCGGCTGCGACTTACCGTCTAGCTAGGGACGGGGACGATCGAGCGGAAGCCCTCACCGGCTCATTTCGCGGCGGACCTTCGACTATTCCACGACTTCGACGCCCCAGGGCGCAAGGTGGAGTGTTTTGTCCACCGGCCGGTCCGACAAAAGACCCCGGCCGTCCCCGGAGCGGGCGACCTCCTTGGTTTCGCCGGTCGTATTGACATAGAGGGTGCGGCCGTCGACGACCCGGGCATAGACGCCTTCAGGCGTGATCGGCCCGCGAACGATGCCGAGTTCGGCGTAGAGGTCGCGGTAAAGCGGCGTCATAACGGTCGGGTGCGCGGGCGTCGCGACATAGATGGCGCGGCCCTTTCCATAGGCGTTGACGGTGGCGATGGGCGGCGCGCCCTCCACGTTTTCGATCCGGCCCATCACCGTCGCGGTGGAGGGCTCCAGCACTTCGTAGAAGTCGATGGGCGAGGTGAAGGCGTCCGCGCCGATCGTCCCGCTCAAAGGATGGGAAGCGCGATAGAATTCCTTGGTGCGCAGGCCGAACACGTCGGTGAGCCGCCCCGGCAGCGGCGTGTCGAACCACTGGTTCGTCTCTCCCACCTTGGCCGAAAAGGCGGTCATGATGACCGTTCCGCCGTTGCCTACATAGGATCTAATGTTCGCCGCCGTCGCATCGCTCATCAGATAGAGAGCGGGAACGACAACGAGCCTGTAGGGGGTCAGATCCTCATGGGCGACGTCGATCACGGCGGCGTCGATATTGTCGCCATAGATCGGCGCGAAGGCGTTTCGCTGCTGATCCATATAGGGGGTCGTGAAATACTGGCGGACCGTATTGGTGCGTGAACGGGGGTCGGAGGCCGCCTCCGCCTCGAACGAATAGGCGAAGGCCACCTGGGGCTCGAGCCTGCGGGGGAAGCCCAGCGTCTCGAGCCGTTTGAATTCCGACGCGATCGCGCCCCATTCGTCCAGCTTCCAGGACGGCGTGTTGTCGTGATCGATCAGGCCGAACAGCGCCTGTTCCTCGCCTCCCAAATGGGTGTTGAAGGTCCAGGCCAGGAAGCCCTGACCGCCGTTCAGCAGACCAAAATAGGCCCACATGCGCGAGCGACCGCGCGTTCCATAATAGCCGCCGCCGCCCGCCTGGAATTCGTTGAACCAGACCGGCGTCTCCAACGCGCCTCGCATCTGCAGGGTTTCATACGCGCCGCTGATCGCATCGCCGGCGTAATAGCCGAAGGCTCCGTGATCGGCGTAGCCTCGATAGCTGGACAGATAGTCGAAGCCGCGCCGCCCCGATCCCGGCCACAGGTTCGACAGGGCGGGCGTGGCGGGCATGTTGGCTTGGCGCACGGCGTCCAGTTCCGTCAGAACCTCGATCGTCTCCTCGGACCAGTAGCGCCGCAGATCCAGATACCGTTCGAACGGCCCGGGGCCGTCGCCATACGGGATCTGCACCTCGTCCCAGGCGCCGATCCGACGTGACCAGCGCTGCGTGGCCCAAGCCCGGTTCAACGTGTCCAGATCGCCGTAACGCGCCTTCAGCCAGGTCACGAAGCGCTCGCGATCCGCCGCGGAATAGGACATGAATCCGTTGCCGATTTCATTGTTGTAGCCCACCGCGATCACGGCCGGATGCGTCGCGTAGCGGCGCGTCAGCGTATCGGCCATCCGGTGAAGCAGGCGCCGGTAATCGGGATCGGCGATATTATCCATATAGCGTTCGGCGGGATGCAGACGCACGCCGTCCTGATCGACCAGGTCCACGCCCCGATAGCGGTGATGCAGCCAGATCGGCGCGGGCTGGCCTGGAATATCCAGGATCACGCGAATCCCGTTGGCGTGCATTTCGTCCATCACCGCGTCGAACCGGGCGAAATCGAAACGACCGTCGGCGGGTTCGAAATAGTCCCACGCCAGATCGCCCATGCGGACGATATTGAAGCCCGCCTGTTTCATGAAGGCGATGTCGCGATGGATTTCTTCCGGCGTGCGGTCCACGGGCTGATAATTGGCGCCGACGAACAGGCGGTCTCCAACCACGGCCGCGCCCGGTCGATCGCCCGGAGGTGCGGCGTTCGCTACGCCGGCCAAGGTCGCGACCACAGCGGCCAGGCTGATCATCAAGGCTTTCATTCGCTTCCTCCGGCATGCCTGCCGACGCCAATGGCGCCGCGTTTCTTCCCCTTATGGCGCTCGCACGCCGCAGCCCTGACGGTTGACCCGTTTATTGATAGCGCTAACATTGTAGCTGCGGCCTAACGGCGTTGCAATGCCGTGCCCGGTCTCCGGGCCAAGAGCGAACGTTCGACAACGTCAAACCGGGAGGGACTGGAATGGTGATGTTCAGCAAACGTAGTCTTCTGGGAGCCCCGCTCGCCGCGGCCTTCGCCGCCCGCGCGGTCGCCGATACGCCACAGCCCGTCGAAGGCGTTCGCCTCGACACCGCACCCGGCCCCTTCTCCGCCACCGCCGACTCGCTGAAGACCTATCGGACGCCCGACTGGTTCAGGGACGCCAAGCTGGGCATATGGGCGCATTGGGGGCCGCAGGCCGTGCCGCGACGGGGCGACTGGTATGCGCGCTGGATGTATGTGCCCGGCCACCCCCACTACCTCCACCACCTGGAGACCTACGGCCATCCGTCGGAGCAGGGCTACAAGGATATCATTCCCTTGTGGAAGGCGGAGCGTTTCGATCCGGAGGCGCTGATGGACCTCTATACCGCCGCCGGCGCCCGATATTTCGTCAGCATGGGCGTCCACCACGACAATTTCGATCTGTGGAATTCACGCCACCACAAATGGAACGCCGTCGCCATGGGCCCCAGACGAGACATCGTGGGCGCCTGGCGCGACGCCGCCTTGAGGCGTGGCCTGCGCTTCGGGGTTTCGGAACATCTGGGCGCCAGCCACAACTGGTGGCGTCCCAGTCATCTCTACGACCAGTTCTGGCCCAAGCTCGGCGTTCCCTACGACGGCGCCGATCCCCGCTTCAGCGATCTCTACCACCCCGCCCACGACGAGGCTTATCGCGGCGACGCGGCCAGCTGGTACACGCGCGATCCCCGGTTCCATAAGCACTGGTTCGATCGGATTCGCGACCTGGTCGATTCCTACCAGCCCGATCTTCTCTACTCGGACGGCGGCCTTCCCTTCGGCGAGGTCGGCCGTTCGCTGGTCGCGCATTTCTATAACAGCAGCATGGCGCGCCACGGGCGCCTCGAGGCGGTCTATAATTGCAAAGACCTCGGCTCGGGTGAGTTCCACCGCGAGGCCTGCGTGCAGGATGTCGAACGGGGCGTTCTGAGCGGGATCAACGACCGGCCCTGGCAGACCGACACCTCCAACGGCGACTGGTTCTACGCCGACGACGACGCCTACAAGACCGGACCCGACATTATCCGCATGCTCGCGGACATCGTCAGCAAGAACGGCAATATGCTCCTCAATGTGGCGCTCTATCCGGACGGGTCCCTGCCCCCGCAATCACAGGCGCTGCTGGCCGATCTCGCGGCCTGGATGCGCGTCAATGCCGAGGCGATCCACGGCACGCGGCCCTGGCGCGTCCACGGCGAGGGTCCGACCGAGACGGCGGCCGGCGCATTCCAGGAAAACGCGGCCTATACGCCCGCCGACATCCGCTTCACCACGCGCGGCGATACGCTCTACGCCATCACCATGGGCGAACCCCAGGGCCGGGTGGCGATCACCTCGCTCGGTCGCGACGCCGGGCACGAGACGCGGCCGGTGCGCGCCGTCCGCCTGCTCGGCCATGCGCATCCCCTCGCGTTTCGACAGGCGGAGACCGCCCTGATCATCGACCTGCCCGGACCGACGCCCACCCGCCACGCCAGCGCCTTCGAAATATCGTTCGGCGCCTAGGTCCAGAACCTAGCCCGACCAGATCGGCAATCGGCGCCAGTTCCTCGTCTCCAAGGATCGAACGCTTAAAATCCAGGGAGTGCGGTGGCTGGGGAACTAGGACTCGAACCTAGAATGACGGTACCAAAAACCGGAGTGTTACCATTACACCATTCCCCAGCAGGACCGGTGTTTCCGCAGCGCTCTCGTGCGGCGGAGGCGGTCAGATAGGCCAAAGCGTTTTCGGATGCAACACCCTCTTTGACGACTATTTTCGCTCTGTCGGAAGAAGGTCGAAATGGGTGCTTGCGGGGGCTGGAACCCATGGCTATAAGCCGCGTCCTCACTTCGGGGCGACGCCGCCAGGCCCGCCCCCACGGTCGGAGTGTGGCTCAGCCTGGTAGAGCACTGCGTTCGGGACGCAGGGGTCGGAGGTTCGAATCCTCTCACTCCGACCATCTTCTCTTTCGAGATTTCAAGGTTAGCAGCGGTTTTCGGCCCGCCGCCATACGCGTCAATCGTCGTTCGCCGCCGTCTCCATGGCCCTTCTCGCCACGCCGTTCAGATGGTCGCCCACGGCTTCGATAGGACGCAAGCCCAGGGCCTCGCGGCGCGCCAGCAGGTCTGGCGATCCGGCGTCATGGTCCGCCATCAACCGCCTGACGAAATCGCCCCCCTGCACTTCCGCCAGCACCTGATCCATCGCCGCGCGCGAGGCGGCGTTGATCACGCGCGGCCCGGTCAGATAGGCGCCGTATTCGGCTGTGTTCGAAATCTTGGCGAAGGCGCCGGCTATGCCCCGCTCATACATCAGGTCCGTCACCAGCTTGGTCTCGTAGAAACACTCGAACCAGGCCACCTCGGGCGGATAGCCGGCCTCGACCAGTTTCATGAAGGCCGAATCGATCAGTTCGGCGATGCCGCCGCACAGCACCACCTGTTCCCCGAACAGGTCGCTTTCACATTCGTCCCTCATCGTCGTCTCGAGGATGCCCTTGCGGCCGCAGCCCAGGGCCGCCGCATAGGACAGGCCCAGGGCGTGGGCTCCGCCGGTGGCGTCCTGATGGACCCCGAACAGGCAGAAGACCCCCTCTCCGGCTTCGTACAGGTCGCGGATACGGGGTCCGATCCCCTTGGGCGAGGCCAAGACGACGTCCAGGTCGGCGCGCGGCTGGACCAGACCGAACCGCACCGACAGGCCGTGGGCGAAGACCAGGGCGGCGCCGAGCTTTACGTTCGGCTCCAGTTCGTCGCGCCACAGGTCACGATGCGCCTCGTCCGAGGTCATGACGGCGACCACATCGGCGCCGGCGGCGGCCTCCCCGGCGGTCATCACCGGGAATCCGTCCGCCTTGGCCAGGTCGCGAGTCCTGGATCCGGCCTTCAGGCCCACGACGATGTCGGTCACACCCGAATCGCGCAGGTTCAGCGCATGGGTCCGGCCCTGGCTGCCATAGCCGATCATGGCGACGCGCTTGCCGCGAATGATCGACAGATCGCAGTCGCGGTCATGGAAGACGGGAAGCGGATTGGATAGTATCTGGCTCATGACCGCCTTCATAACCCCATCCGACGTCGTCGCCTTCTGGAAAGAGGCCGGCCCCGAGAAGTGGTTCGCCAAGGATGAGGCTTTCGACGCCGTCTTTCGCGACCGGGGGCATCAGTCGCACTGGGCGGCGGCGCGACGCGAACACGACGACTGGATGGCCACGCCCGAGGGCGCCCTGGCCCTGTTGCTCCTGCTGGATCAGTATCCTCGCAACAGTTTTCGCGAGACGGCCCACCAGTTCGCCACCGACCCGCTCGCCCTGATGTTCGCCGAACAGGCGGTGGCGCAGGGTCTTCATCTTCAGGTCGCGCCCGAACTGAAGAACTTCCTGCTGCTGCCGTTCGAACATTCCGAACGCCTCGAGAATCAGGACCGCTACCTGAGCCTGGTCGCCGGCGACGCGGAGCTTGAGAAATGGGGCGGCATCCACCGCGACATCATCGTTCGTTTCGGCCGCTTCCCCCACCGCAACCCCGCCCTGGGTCGCGCGACCACGGCCGAGGAACAGACCTTCCTGGACCAGGGCGGCTTCGGCGGCTGACCATCGCTTCTCAACGATGCGGAGGACGCGTCCGCCTAACCGATTCGGTTTCCTGTGGACGCCCTTCGGAACCTCATGCGTTCTGCGTTACGAATCACCCAGTCTGAGGCAAGCTCGCCCCATGAACGCCCAGGTCGCCACCGCCGAACTTCAGTCCCGGATCACGGCTGCGCCCGCCGATCATCCGGAGCGGCAGTATCTGAACCTGCTGCGCGACATTCTGGACAACGGGGTTCGACGCGACGACCGCACCGGCACCGGCACCCTGGGCGTCTTCGGTCGCCAGATGCGGTTCGACCTGTCCAGGGGCTTCCCGGTGCTGACGACCAAGAAGCTGCATCTGCGCTCGATCATCGTCGAGTTGCTGTGGTTCCTGCGCGGCGAGACCAATATCGCCTGGCTCAAGGACAACGGCGTCCGCATCTGGGACGAATGGGCCGATGCCGAAGGCGAGCTGGGTCCGGTCTATGGCAAGCAGTGGCGGTCCTGGACCGCGCCCGATGGCCGCGTCATCGACCAGATCGAGAAACTGGTCCACGGGCTGAAGACCAATCCCAACAGCCGCCGCCATATCGTCACGGCCTGGAACCCGGCCGACGTCGACGACATGGCCCTGCCGCCCTGCCACTGCCTGTTCCAGTTCTTCGTCGCCGAAGGAAAACTCAGCTGCCAGCTGTATCAGCGCAGCGCCGACGTCTTTCTGGGCGTACCGTTCAACATCGCCTCCTATGCCCTGCTGACGATGATGCTGGCCCAGGTGACGGGGCTGGAGCCCGGCGAGTTCATCCACACCTTCGGCGACGCCCACCTGTATCTGAACCACCTGGAACAGGCCGAGCTCCAACTGACGCGCGAGCCCCTGCCCCTGCCGACCATGAGGATCGCGCCGAAGGACGACCTGTTCGCCTTCGACCTGTCGGACTTCACGCTTGAGGGTTACGAGGCCTGGCCCCACATCAAGGCCGCCGTGGCCGTCTGATGAACCTCAAGGCCCTGCAGACCGACGTCCTGCGCATTTCCGATATCTACGCCGCCGCTCACGACATCGATCGCGACCGCGACTGGGCTCTACTGAAATTGCAGGAAGAACTAGGCGAGCTGACGGCCGAGCATCTGAGGCTGTCGGGACGGGCGCGCGGCACGCCCGACGCTCAGGCCTTGGGTGACGAGGCGGCGGACGTGCTGGGCATGCTTCTGATCTATTGCGCCGGGGCCGGGATCGATCTGGAGACGGCGATGCGACGCAAATGGCTGAAATGGCTGGAGCCCGTGGCTGGAGTCACGCCATGAGCCTTCCCCTGATCTCCCTCGTCGTCGCGCGTGGAAGCAACGGCGTCATCGGCCGCGACGGCGACCTGCCGTGGCGGCTGCGCAGCGATCTGCAGCGATTCAAGGCCGTCACCATCGGCAAGCCCTGTCTGATGGGCCGCAAGACCTGGGAGAGCCTGCCGCTGAAACCCCTGCCCGGCCGGCTGAACCTGATCCTGACCAAGGATGAGTCGTACGAGGCGGACGGCATGTCCAAGGGCGCACTGGTCTGCGCCACGCTGGACGAGGCCATAGAGATAGCGCGCGAGACGGCCGAGGAGGATGGGGTCGACGAGATCTGCGTCATCGGCGGCACGGCCCTGTTCGCGGCGGCCCTGCCCCGCGCGCGCCGTCTCTATATCACCGAGGTCGACGCCGCCCCCGATGGCGACGCGGTCTTTCCGGCGTTCGACGAAACGGCCTGGGTCGAGGTAGTATCCGAACCTCATCCTGCGGGGGAGAAGGACGATCACGCCTTCACCTTCCGCGTTCTGGAACGCCGCTAGGAGCCATCATGTACGTCACCACCACCAACGACCTGCCCGGCTTTCGCATCAATCGCCATATCGGCCTGGTGCGCGGCGTGACGGTGCGATCGCGCAACGCCCTTTCGGACGCTGTCGGCGGTCTGCAATCCATGCTGGGCGGCCGGGTCGGCGCCTATGTGAAACTGGCCGAGGCCGGGCGCCAGGAAGCCTATGACGAACTGGTCAGACACGCCCAGGAACACGGCGCCAACGCCATTCTGGCCGTCCGCTACGACGCCACCGAGATCATGCCCGGCGTGACCGAGGTGCTGTGCTACGGCACGGGCGTGATCGTCGAACCCGTCTAGAGATCCAGCGCCCCGGCGACGCCGGTCGCGACGGCGGCGAACCGGGCGGCGATCTCGCCCTCCGGCTGGGCGGTCACCAGCGGCCGACCGGCGTCTCCCGCCTCGCGCAGACTGGCGTCCAGCGGCAGAGCGCCCAGAAAGACGACGCCGAGACGCGCCGCCTCGGCCTCCGCTCCACCCTCGCCGAAGACGGGACCGCTCATGTTCTCGATCAGGCCCAGGGTCGGCACCCCGACCTTCTGGAACAGAGTGTGGGCGCGTCGGGCGTCGGCCAGCGCCACCTCCTGCGGCGTCGAGACGATGACGGCGCCGTCCAGCGGCGTCTTCTGGATCAGGGTCAGTTGCACGTCCCCGGTGCCAGGCGGCAGATCGACCACCAGAACGTCCAGCGGCGCCTCGACCGTGCCCCAGCGGGTCTGGGTCAGCATCTGGGTGATGGCCTGGGAGGCCATGGGACCGCGCCAGATCATGGCGTCGTCCATCTTCGTCAGAAGACCGACCGACATGGCCTTCAGCCCGTGCGCATGATGCGGAACGATGGCCCCGTCCTCATAGGCGGGTTGGCCGCTGATCCCCAGCATGGTCGGCAGCGACGGCCCATAGACGTCGGCGTCCAGAATGCCGACCGAGAGGCCGCGCGCCGCCAGGGCGGCGGCCAGGTTCACGGCCACGGTCGACTTGCCCACCCCGCCCTTGCCGCTGGCGACGGCCAGGACGTGGCGGACATGCGCCGGACGATCGGTCGGGACCGGCGCCCGGGCTCGTCCCTGGTCGAGAGCCGCCTTCGACAGGCCGGCGGTGCGGGGCTTGGGCGCCGCGGAGAGGCCCGGCTTGGCTTCTGCGGTCAGGATGACGGAGACCCGGCTCATGCCCGGGATCGCCTTCAACGCGGCCTCGGCGGCGTCGCGAACCGGCGCATAGGCCGCGACTTGGCTGCGATCCACCTCCAGCGCGAACCCGGCGCGATCCTCGGCCACGACCAGACCCTGGACCAGCCCGGCGGCGACCAGCCCCTGGCCCGAGATCGGATCGATGACGGCGTCGAGCGCGGCGATGACGGCGGAACGTTCGACCAAGACGGTCTCCAGAAGACTTGCAGGCGATGAGGCGCGCGTTCTATCGCCCATGGATGCCGCCCGCGAGCCTCGATTTGTCCCAGCCGCCATTAGTGACCCTGATCGCCGGTCCGACAGCCTCGGGCAAGTCGGCTCTGGCCTTGAAGATGGCGCGCGAGACGGACGCCGTCATCATCAACGCGGACAGCCAGCAGCTCTACGCCGATCTGCGCGTCCTGACGGCGCGGCCATCGATTGAGGAAGAAGCTGAAGCGGACCACCGGCTGTATGGAATCGCGGATGCGGCGGAGGCCTGGTCCGTCGGCAGGTGGAGCCGTGCCGCGCTGGCGCTGCTTGACGACCTGAAAGCCGAGAAGCGTCCGGCGATCCTGGTAGGGGGAACCGGCCTCTATTTCTCGGCCCTGACCCGTGGCCTAGCGGATATTCCCTCCGTGCCCCAGGGGGTGCGCGATGAAGTCGAGGCGAATTATACGGCGACGGGCGAAGCGGCGTTTCGCACCCGATTGTCCGAGGTCGATCCTCAAGCCGCCCTTGCTATTGAGCAGGGAGATTGGCAACGGCTTGTGCGAGCCATGAGCGTCCATACCGCCAGCGGTCGATCTTTGACCGCCTGGAAGGCGCAGACAAGGCCGCTGCTGGAACCTGGCTCTTGGGCTGGACTGGTGGTCGAGCCGGACCGGCGCATGCTCTACCACTCCTGTGATCGACGGGTGGATCAAATGATGGATCAAGGCGCACTAGCTGAAGTTTGCGGCCTGATCGCAAGGGGTTTGTCTACCTCGCTTCCCGCGATGAAGGCGGTCGGCGTCCGGGAACTGCGGGGACACCTCGCCGGAGACTCGACGTTGGATGAGGCGACGACCGCACTTAAGCAGGCGACTCGGAACTATGCCAAACGCCAGCTCACATGGTTCAGGAACCAAACCCCCAGTTGGAGAAAAACACTTTCGTCCGCGCAACTCTGAAGTAACATGACTCTTCTTTGGAGGATCCCATGTCTATTGCTTTGGCCGTTTTCGTCGCCTTGCTGCAGCAGGACCCCGCCCCCCGGGTCGTGCAAGTCACACCTAACAGTTCAGCTGCAGTCAGCACCCCGGGTTCTCTGCCTGACGCCGTCCGACCCGGCGATCGGCTGATCTGCCGAACTGAAAGCGTTATAGGATCCAATCGACGTCAGCGCGTCTGCATGACCGAAGCACAACGCACCTCCATGCGCGAGCAGAGCCGCGACATGCGGGAACGATTGGACACCCAGACCGCTCCTCCGTTGCCGACCGCCTCCGGAGGTTGAGCTTCCGGATATCACGCTGACACCGCAGCTAAAGCCTCAGTCGACGCCGACCAGCTTGGCTGGTTGGATCCGGGTTCGTGACTTAGCCTACGGCAATCCTCTTGGAATGCTCTATCGGTCGGCCTATATTGGTCTTGTCCGGTTTCGGCCGGACTATAGCGATAAACGCGCTTGTAATAAGCGGACCGGACCCGGGTGCGATTCCCGGCGGCTCCACCATCGTCTTCCCCGCGTTATCGGCGGAGGCAGTATGGGGCCGACTAGCATCGACGGACGTGTAAAGAGGATTGCTTTCGCTCGTCCTGGCCCACCGTATCGGGCCATTTTCTAACTGCGAACGATAACTTCGCTGGAGAAGTCGCTCTCGCCGCGTAATGCGGTTCGGGTGATTTCGAATCTTAAGTCCTAGGGGTTCAGATCCTTGGGCGGGGCCTGTCGGGAGCCTGGCAACAGAATCCCGGCGCTTCTCCCGCACATACTGACGGTTTACCCTATTCGCATCTTTCGCGCGCGCCACTGCGCCGCTATCAGTCGCGCTCAATTGCGAGGTGACGATGACCGACCAGACCCCTCCGGTCGACGAGATGCAGTACGAGCGGCTGGCGCATGAAGCGCTGCGCGGCGTGATCCGGTCTGCGCTCGACCATGTTGTGGCCGAAGGCCTGCCGGGCGCCCACCACTTCTACATCACGTTCAAGACGCGGGCTGCGGGAGTCAGCATCCCCCCGGACATGCTGGCCAAATATCCCGAGGAAATGACCGTGGTGCTGCAGCACCAGTACGAGGATCTGCACGTCGAAGCCGACCGCTTCTCGGTCAAGCTGCGCTTCGGCGGCGTTCCCCGCACGCTCGCCATGCCGTATTCGGCCGTGACCCGCTTCTACGATCCCAGCGTCCAGTTTCTGCTGCAGTTCGACGAACCCGAAATCGTCGAGGCGATCGAGGAGGCCACGCCGCCCGAAGACCCGACACCCGGCACGGACGGCCCCAAGGTCGTGTCCCTGGACCAGTTCCGGAAGAAATAGGCAGGTCAGTTCCGGCGGGGATAGGAGCGGATCGTGATCCGCTCCCGCTCGCCCTCGTGTCGTTCGACCAGCAGCCGCGCGACCTGGGCGTCGTCGTGGAACAGATAGCCCTTGATGGAATCGAGCAGGGCCTTAGCCAGGTTGTCGAGATCCATCCACGGCGGCTCGCCGACATGCTCCATGCGGATTTCGACGACATGGTCGCCCCAGGACGGCCGTGACGACCATTCCTTGCGCATGAACTCGTACACCAGCGGCTTGTAGTATTTGGCCTGGGTCGTCAGGCCCTCGATGACGATCTCGACCGCCTCCCCGTCCTCGCGCGCCCGGACCTTGCCGGTTCCGATCCAGCCGGCGGTCATCCGCTCGCCTTTGGTCTGGGGACGCCCCCGCGCTTCTTGCCCTGCATGGCTCCCGTGCTACACCGCCGCGCAATCAATCGCCACGCCTGAGAGACGAGATCCCGCGCATGAGCAACGTCCGCATCGAAACCGACACCTTCGGCCCCATCGAGGTCGCAGCCGATCGCTACTGGGGCGCCCAGGCGCAGCGGTCGCTGGGAAACTTCAAGATCGGCTGGGAGAAGCAACCCCTGCCGGTCGTACGGGCACTTGGCATCGTCAAGCGCGCCGCCGCCGAGACCAACCGCGACCTGGGCAAGCTGGACCCCGCCCTGGCCGACGCCATCATCAAGGCCGCCAACGAAGTCATCGAAGGCAAGCTGAACGACCATTTCCCCCTGGTCGTCTGGCAGACGGGTTCGGGCACCCAGTCGAACATGAACGCCAACGAGGTGATCTCGAACCGCGCCATCGAGATCCTGGGCGGCGAGATGGGCTCCAAGAAGCCGGTCCACCCCAATGACCACGTCAATATGAGCCAGTCGTCGAACGACACCTATCCGACGGCCATGCACGTGGCCTGCGCGGAACAGGTGGTCAACGACCTGATCCCGGCCCTGAAGCATCTGCACGCCGCCCTGGACGCCAAGGCCAAGGCCTGGGCCCACATCATCAAGATCGGCCGCACCCACACCCAGGACGCCACCCCCCTGACCTTGGGCCAGGAGTTCGGCGGCTATGCGCAACAGGTCGCCAACGGCATCGAGCGGATCGAGCAGACCCTGCCCAAGCTGATGGAACTGGCCCAGGGCGGCACCGCCGTCGGCACCGGCCTGAACGCCCCCATTGGTTTTGCCGAAAAGGTCGCGGCCCAGATCGCCGAGATCACCGGCCTGCCCTTCACCACGGCGCCGAACAAGTTCGAGGCCCTGGCCGCCCACGACGCCATGGTCTTCAGCCACGGGGCGATCAACACGGTCGCCGCCTCGCTGTTCAAGATCGCCAACGACATCCGCTTCCTGGGCTCCGGACCGCGTTCGGGTCTGGGCGAACTGGCCCTGCCGGAGAACGAGCCGGGCTCGTCGATCATGCCGGGCAAGGTCAATCCCACCCAGTGCGAGGCCCTGACCCAGGTCTGCGTCCAGGTGTTCGGCAACAACGCCGCCCTGACCTTCGCCGGCTCGCAGGGGCATTTCGAGCTGAACGTCTACAACCCGGTCATGGCCTACAACTTCCTGCAGTCGGTCCGCCTGGTCGCCGATGCGGCCATCAGCTTCACCGACAACTGCGTCGTCGGCATCGAGGCGCGCGAGGACAATATCGCGCGCGGCCTCAACAACTCGCTGATGCTGGTCACGGCCCTGAACGGCAAGCTGGGCTACGACCTCTGCGCCAAGATCGCCAAGACCGCGCACAAGAACGGCACCACCCTGCGCGAGGAAGCCGTCGGCGGCGGCTATCTGACCGATGCCGAGTTCGATGAAGCAGTGCGGCCCGAGAAGATGATCTCGCCGGGCTGATGTCCGGCTGCTAGACTTGCAACCAAGGCGCGGCCCGAGGGATCAGCCCTCGGGCCGTCGTCGTTCTGGAGGCGACGATGGCCGACGTCCGGGTGTTCTTCGCGACCAACCGCAACTACCAGCCGGCCAACAAGAAGCAGATCTTCGGCCGGACGTTCAATCTGGACGGCGTGGCGGCGCTGCGGTTCGGATACGCCGACTTCAGGCCAGACCCCGTCAGGCCTGTCCTGGAGGATCTGAACGTCTATCCCGACATTCTGAACCAGCCCGACGTCACCAAGACAGGCGCCGGAATGTTCATGGAGGACCTCCGCACGACCATGGCGACGGGGCGCAAATACGACACCCTGGTCTTCATCCACGGATTCAACGTCAGTTTCACAGCGGCGCTCCAGACCGCGGCCCTGCTGGCCCAAGGATTGAACGTCGGCGGACACCCGCTCAACATCGTGGTGTTCAGCTGGCCGTCGGACGGCGCCAAAGTGCCGTGGATGTCCTATTACAGCGACCGGGAGGACGCTCGGGCGTCGGGACCTTCCATCGCGCGGGCCTTTCTGAAGTTCCGTGACTTCGTCCTGGCGTTGAACGAGGCCGACTATTGCCAGCGACGGGTTCACCTGCTGACCCACAGCATGGGCGCCTATGTGCTTCGCCAGGCGCTGCAGGCCCTGATCGCCAAGGACCGGGACGGCCTGACGCGCCTGTTCGACCAGATTCTGCTCGCCGCCCCGGACGAGGACGACGACGCTTTCGAACACGACACGAAACTGCGGCTGCTACCCAGAATCGGGCGGCAGGTGACCGTCTACTTCAATCCCAACGACAAGGGACTGACGGTCTCGGACAAAACCAAGGCCAACCCGGACAGACTGGGGTCCGACGGACCTAGGCTCATCGATCTGATCCCCAAGAAGGTGGCGCTTGTCGATTGCCGGGTCGTGGCGGGCGCCGCCGATCCCTTCATCGAGCATAGCTATTATGTCCGCAGCCAGGCGATGAGCGACGACATGTCGTCGGTCCTGTCCGATACAGTGCTGGACGAAATCCCCAACCGGGTTTTCATCGAGCGGCAGCGATCATGGCGCCTCATCGCCGAAACGGGCGTGAGACCCGTCCGCCCGCCTGAACCGACCAGGCCGAATGCGCCCTAGGGTTTGTCCCGGATCGTCCGGCCGACCGGCGCCAGCGCCAGCTTGGCCAGTTCCAGATCCTTCAGCGCGAAGGGTATGCCGATGATGGACACGAACTCTGCGACCGCGATGATCAGGTGAGACAGGGCGATGTACCAGCCCGCGACCACGAACCAGACCACGTTCAGCACCAGTCCCAGACACCCGGATACGGGATTGGCCTCCTGCCAGACGATCTCGCGTCCGAAGGGCCAGAAGGAATAGCTGGCGATTCGCCAGGCGGCGAAGGTCCAGGGCAGGCCGACGATGGTCAAGGCCAGGATGGAGCCGCCCAGCAGCCACAGCAGACCTGACAGCCAGCCGCCGAAGATGAACCACAGAATGTTCAGGATCAGCCGGATCATCGCGCCCTCCGATAACGACACTCACCAGATAGCCAAAAGGCCCCGCCGAAGACAGCGGGGCCTGGTTAATTCGTCGTAAGCCGGTTCGCGACTAGTGAGACTTTTCGGTCCAGCGGGCCTTGGCGTCATCCTTGGTCAGATTGAGATGGACGTGCTTGTCGTCGACCCGCTCGACCCAGCTGACCGGGATCATGTGGTGCTTGAACCCACCGGCGAGATCCAGCTTGGCGAGCTCGATCTGATCTCCGAGAACGTGATCCACACGACCGACGTGGCCGCCGTCTGAACCGACGACTTCGAGATGTTCCTTGATGAGCGACGTGTCGAGCATGATGATCCTCCTTAGGTTGGATGGCTCCGAGCCCGACAACGTCCGCCTACACGACGGGGTTTCAAACGGCGGCGCTTAAAGGCGCTGTGTATTTATCCCGTGATGACAGACCGATCGACGCGGCTGTATGACGGCGCACACAATGAGGAGCATTTCGATGAGACGGATCGCATCCAGTCTGCTGGCGGCCGTGATGGCTCTGACGGTGGCGGCCTGCGGCACACTGGCTCGCCCAACCGGCCCGTTGCGCATCGCTGACGGATCGCTGGTCCCGGCCGAGGATCCGCGGATTCGCTCCAACGACGCCGCGCGGCTGGAAGCCTTTACCGAGGAAGTGGGCGGACTGCTCGCGGCCGACAAACCCTTCAACCTGCTCGCCCTGTCTGGCGGCGGCGCGAACGGCGCCTACGGGGCCGGCGTGCTGGTGGGGTGGACGGAACGCGGGGACCGACCCGTCTTCAATATCGTAACCGGCGTCAGCACCGGCGCCCTGGCTGCGCCGTTCGCCTTCGTCGGGTCCGACTGGGACCCCCAGCTCAAACGCGCCTACACCGGCGGCGGGGCCAGCAACCTGCTGGGTTGGCGCAGCTTCGCGATCTTCCTCTATCCAAGCCTTTTCAGCGCCTCGGCCCTGCGCGAACTGGTGGACGAAAACGTCACGCCCGAACTGCTGCAGGCCATCGCTCGCGAACATGCCAAGGGTCGCCGGCTTCTGGTCGCCACGACCAACCTGGACAGCGAGGAGACCGTCATATGGGACATGGGCGTTCTCGCCACTCAGAACGACGACAACGCCCGCGCCCTGTTCAGGGAGGTGCTGGTCGCCTCGGCCAGCATACCGGGGGTCTTCCCGCCGGTGCTGATCGCCGGAATGCAGCCGGACCGGACGGTGGTCATGGAGATGCATGCCGATGGCGGGGTGAACATACCCTTCCTGGCCATTCCGGAAAACCTGACACTGTGGACGCGCAGCGCGGACCAGCGAGCCGGCGGAGCACTCTATGTCATCGTCAACGGCCAGGTGGGACGCAATGAAGGCGTCACGCCGGGACGCCTGACCGACATTCTGATGCGCAGCTACGACAGCATGAGCAAGGCGTCGCTTCGCACCCATCTGGCGACGACCGCAGCCTTCGCCCAGCGCAACGGCTCCACCCTGGCGCTGTCGGCCATTCCCGACAATGTCGAGGCTTCCAGCCTGAAATTCGATCAACCGACCATGACCGCCATGTTCGACCTCGGGCGCGAACGAGGTCGCTCGCCCGAGGGATGGACCCGCCTCGACCAGACCGCACCAACGGCCCCTTTCATCCCAGTGGAGGTGGTACCAGCGGATCAGGTGCCTGACGCGCTCAAGCCGAAGGGCGCGGCTGAGGCGGTTTCGCCAGGACAGAACTAGCCGTGGCGGAGGTCATCAACCTGAACCGGGTGCGCAAGGCTCGAGTCAAGGCGGACGACAAGGCGCGCGCGGCCGCGAACCGCGTGGCCCATGGTCGATCCAAAGGACAGAAGACTGCGGCGGACATCGAACGCTCGCGCGCCGCGCAGCTGTTGGACGGACAGAAACTCGCCGCTCCGGCGACGGACGAGACCCCGCCGAAAAGCTGACGTCAGTCCGGCTTGGGCGCGCGGATCAGCAAGACCTGGCCGCCGAGCACCAGTCCCAGCCCGACCAGCATGGAGGCGCCGACCTGGGCGCCTTCGAAAACGACGGACATGATGACCGCGATCGGGGGCGTCAGGGCCGAGATATAGCTGGCGAGAGCATATCCTCTCTGACGCGCCAGGGTGAAATAGAGCCCGAAAGCGATCACCGAACCGAACAGGGACAGGTGCAGCAACGACAGAATATAGGCCGGGGTCGGTTCGATCCGCCATTCGACGCCGGTCGCGAAACCATAGATCGCCAGCATGACCGTGCCGTAGCCCATGGCCCAGGCCGTGGCGCCCAGGACCGGAGCGCCGGCCTGCTGGCCGCGCCAGGCGAACCAGTTGCCGACGGCGGACGCCAGAACCGCGATCAGGGCGAAGATCACGCCCAGCGGGGGATCGAGGCCGGCCCCTGCCCCCGCCGCCCCCGTGAGTTGTCCAAAGGACAGAACCGCCACGCCGCAGACGCCCAGCAGCGCCCCCTGCCAGGCGCCGGGGGCCGCTTTCTGGTCCGATACGATGCGGAACAGCACCAGGTTGACGAAGGCCAGGGCGGCGAAAATCACGGCGACGACGGCGGAGGCGACCCTTTCCTCCGCCGCATAGACGAAGCCGTAGCTGACCGCGAAGACGAAAGCGCCCTGGCCGACGGCGGCCAGATGCTGGGCGCGGGTCAGTTTCAGCGGCCGACGCGTCAGGGCGCAAAAGGCGAAAAGGACGACCGCGGCCAGGCCGAACCGCCAAACGATGGAAGCGATCGGATCGACCGGCCCCAGTTGCAGTGTGATCGCGAACCAGGTCGTTCCCCAGATCAGGGCGCAGACGGCGATGGCGATGATCATAAAGGGGCGACTCATGACGGGCTCCGGCTGCGGAGGCTCGTTATCATCGCGCGCGCCACGGCGCCGCTCACGTCTTGCGCCCGAGTGTGACAGACTGGATTTGAAGGAGGCCGCGATGCGCCACGTCCCGATGATTCCCTCCGTCCCCCCGCTGGACGCCGTTTCGAAACGGGCGCGATGAGCGGCCTGAGCAAGCGATCGGTCGTATTGGCCGGCCACGCCACCTCTGTCGCTCTGGAGCCGGAGTTCTGGGCCGTGCTGGACCGCATCGCCCAGCAGCGAGGTCTCAGCAAGGCCCAGCTTCTGGCGGAGGTGGATGCGGCGCGCGGCCGCCGGCCGCTGGCCTCCGCCTGCCGCCTTATGGCGTTGAACTGGGTGGCGGAGAAAGGCGCGGCGACGTAACATCGCTCCCTAAAGGGAGATACCCATGGACCATGACCGTCTGATCCCGGCCGCCGTCTTCGGCGGCCTGTTGGCGCTCGGCCTCGTCGGCGCCGGCGCCCTGGTCGGCCAGGGGGTGATCCATGCCAGGGCCGGCGACCGGACCGTGACCGTGCGCGGTCTATCCGAGCGTGATGTAAAGGCCGACCTGGCCGTGCTCCCGCTGCGTTTCACCGCCTCCGGAGATGTGCTGGCCGAGGTCCAGGCGCGGATCGACGGCGACTTGACCCTGGTGCGGCAGTTCCTGAACGCCCAGGGCTATCCGGCGAGCGCCGTCGATCTAGGCCGGCTCGAGGTCGCCGACACCCGGTCGCGCGAATATGGCTCCCAGAACGGCGGCCCGCGCTTCATCCTGGCCCAGACGGTGATCGTGCGGACCAATGACGTGGCGCGGGTGCAGACGACGACGCGCGCCCTGAACGATCTGGTGCGACAGGGCGTGGTGCTGCAGGACTTCCAGGGTCCCTCCTACATCTTCACGAAGCTGAATCAGGTCCGCCCGCAGATGATCGCCGAAGGCACGGCCGCGGCGCGAACCGGAGCCGAACAGTTCGCCAAGGATTCCGGCACGCCCCTGGGGCCGATCCGTCAGGCGACCCAGGGCTCGTTCGAGATCCTGCCGCGCGACGGTTCGGGCGGCGACGAAGCCGGTTCGATCGACAAAAAGGTCCGCGTCGTGACCACCATCACCTATAGCCTGAAATAGGTCGCTCCGGTTCGGCCTCGCCCTCCGTCTGGGGACGGCCGATCAATCGGACTTCGTCGTCCGGGTCTGACCCCGTCTCGACCAGAACGACCCACAGGGCCATCACGGCGAACATGGCGGCCATGCCCAGGGCGAAGGCGCGCCAGCCGCTCTTCTCGCCTTTCGGCGACGGGTCCGAGGACTGTCTCATCTTCTGCGCCTTTCGTTGCATCGGGTCAGGAACAGGCCGTCGAACAAGCGGGTTCCGAAGTTTCATTTTCCCCACGGCGCTGACATCGCCGTCCGGTCCCCTTATGTTCCCCTATTCGAATCTGACCGCCCGGACCTTTTCCCGCCTGTGACCGATCTTCCCGCGCCCCGTATTTCAGACCTGGCTCGCGCGCGAGCGCCTGGAGAAGGAGACGCGCGCGATTATCTGGTCGGCCTGAATCCCGAGCAGCGCGAGGCGGTCGAGACGACCGAAGGGCCCGTCCTCGTCCTGGCCGGCGCCGGCACGGGCAAGACGCGGGTGCTGACGACGCGACTGGCGCACATCCTCGCGACCGGCCGAGCCAAGCCATGGGAACTGCTGGCCGTCACCTTCACCAACAAGGCCGCGCGCGAGATGCGCGAACGGATCACCCATCTGATCGGTCCCTCGGCCGAGGGCCTGCGCTGGCTGGGCACCTTCCACTCCATCGCCGCCCAGATCCTGCGCCGCCACGCCGAACTGGTCGGGCTGAAGTCCAGCTTCACCATCCTGGATACCGACGACCAGGAACGGGTGCTGAAACAGCTGCTGGAAGCCGCCAATATCGACACCAAACGCTGGACGCCCAAGTCGCTGTCCGGCCTGATCGACCACTGGAAGAACCGCGGCTGGACGCCCGAGAAACTGCCTCCCGGCGAGGATTTCGCCAACGGCAAGGGCCAAGGTCTTTACGCCGCCTACCAGGCCCGGCTTCGCAGCCTGAACGCCTGCGATTTCGGCGACCTGCTGCTGCACAACATCACCATCCTGTCCCAGCATGCCGACTTGGCCGAGGAATACAGACGTCGCTTCCGCTACATCCTGGTCGACGAATACCAGGACACCAATGTCGCCCAATATCTGTGGCTGCGGCTGCTGACCGCCTCTACCGGAAACGTCTGCTGCGTCGGCGACGACGATCAGTCGATCTATGGCTGGCGCGGGGCCGAGGTGGACAACATCCTACGGTTCGAGCGCGACTTCCCCGGCGCCAAGATCGTCAAGCTGGAGCGCAACTATCGCTCCACCAGCCACATCCTCGGCGCCGCCTCGGGCCTGATCGCCGCCAATCGCGACCGGCTGGGCAAGACGCTGTGGACCGAGGACGACAGCGGCGACAAGGTGCGGGTGCGCGGCGTCTGGGACGGCGAGGCCGAGGCCCGACTGATCGCCGACGAGATCGAGACCGCCCGCCGCCCCCACGCCGGCGAACCCGGTCTGAAATACAAGGACATGGCCATCCTGGTCCGCGCCTCCTTTCAGATGCGGGCCTTTGAAGAACGGCTGGTCATGCTGGCCATCCCCTATCAGGTCATCGGCGGCCCCCGCTTCTTCGAGCGCGCCGAAATCCGCGACGCCCACGCCTATCTGCGGCTGATCCAGTCCGAGGACGACGACCTGGCCTTCGAACGCATCGTCAATGTGCCCAAGCGCGGCATCGGCGACACCAGCGTCCAGAAGATCCTTCAGATCGCGCGTCAGCACGACCTCTCGGCCCTGACCGCCGTGCGCGGCCTGATCAACACTGACGAGCTTCAGGCCCGCACCCGCACCGCCCTGTCCAACTTCGTGCGCGACCTGGACCGCTGGCGAGCGCTTTCCGAGAATACGCCCCACTGGCAGGTGATGGAGACGGTGCTGGAGGAAAGCGGCTACACCGACATGCAGAAGGCCGACCGCACCAGCGGTCAGACGCGGCTGGACAACCTGAAGGAACTGACCCAGTCGATGCAGCAGTTCGAGACGCTGCAGGCCTATCTGGAGCATGTCTCCCTGGTCATGGATCTGGAGCGCGCGACCAGCGACGATCCGAACGGCGACGGGGCGGTTCAGATCATGACCCTGCACGGCGCCAAGGGGCTGGAGTTCCCGCTGGTCTTCCTGCCCGGCTGGGAGGAAGGCGTCTTCCCCAGCCAGCGCAGCATCGACGAAAAGGGCGAAAAGGGCCTCGAGGAGGAACGCCGCCTGGCCTATGTCGGCGTCACCCGCGCCAAACAGGACGCGCGCATCTCGTTCGCCGCCAACCGGCTGGTCTATGGCCGCTGGACCTCGCAACTGCCCAGCCGCTTCGTCGACGAACTGCCCATCGCCCATGTCGATCCGCAATCCGACACCGGCTACTACGGCGCCTCCGCCGGCATGAAGGAGGCCAAGAGCCGCTGGGATGACGCGCCCTCGTTCGGCAGCGGCTATTCCTCCCCCGGCTGGAAACGCGCCCAAAGCTTCACCGCCGCCCAGACCCCGAACAAGCTCCCGGCCCGTAAGGCCGTGATCGAGGGCGACGGCCGCCTGATCGCCACGGCTGATCCGAAGTCCAGTTCCGGCTGGAAAAAGGGCGAACGCGTCTTTCACCAGAAGTTCGGCTACGGAAGCGTGCGCGTCGTCGAGGGCAACAAGCTGTTGGTCGAGTTCGAAAAGGCCGGCGAGAAGCGCGTGATCGACAGTTTCGTGGAACGCGCCGACTAGGCGCGCTCCTCAGCGCCCGTCGACTTGCCGGGCCTGATAGTTCTGCCTATGAATTTTCCCTCGCCTGTAAAACTTACAGGCGCAGCATGGCGGGGCGGAACATGATAAGCTGGATTGGAAAGTCGCTGGCGGCGTCGCTGCTGATGTCCCTGCTGGTGCTGGCGACGGCGGCGAGTGCGGAGGTTCCGGGCCGGAGAACCCATCCGCTCGACCAGACCTGGCGCTTTCATCAAGGCGACATCGACGCCTCGACCCAGCCGTCGGCGGACGATCAGTCCTGGAAGTCGGTGCGTCTGCCTCACACCTGGAACGGTGCTGACGGCGAAGACGGCGGAGGCTATGTCCGTGGCGTCGGCTGGTACAGGACCAACTTCGTGGCTCCTTCTTCCGGCAGACGCGTATGGATCGAGTTCGACGGAGCCGCCCTTCAGACAGAGGCCTTCGTCAACGGGCGAGCCGTGGGACGCCACGACGGCGGCTACGCTCGCTTTCGCTTCGACATCACCGATGCGTTGAGGCCCGGCGAGAACACGCTGGCCGTCCGCGTCGATTCACGATCGACGAACGTCGCCCCCTTGGGTGGGGACTTCACCGTTTTCGGCGGCCTCTATCGCCCTGTCCGCCTGATCGAGACGGCCCCGCTCCATATCGACCTGGCGGATTTCGGCGGCCCCGGCGTGGTCATGACTTCGCAGGGTGTCAGCGCCGTCTCCGCCGATCTGGACCTTCAGGCCCGAATCGCCAACGACGGAGTTCAAACGGCCCGCGGCCTAGTGCGCTGGCGGCTGCTGGACGCCCAAGGTCTCGAAGCCATGGTGCTGGAGGCGCCTTTCGCCGTGGCCGCCGGCGCGATTCGGGTGGTCGAGGAGGCCGGCCGCCTGGAGGCCCCCCGACTATGGCGCGGCGTATCGGATCCGCAGCTGTACACCCTCGAGACGACGGTGCGCGACGCGACAGGCCAGGTCGTGGACGTCGTGACGCTGGCGACCGGAGTGCGAGACTTCAAAGTCGATCCTGTACAGGGCGCCATGCTGAACGGCGTGGCCACGCCGATGCGGGGGGTCAACTATTTCCACGCCGGCCGCCCCGGGCGCGGACTGGCCGTCCAGGATTGGGAGATCGACCAGGATTTCCAGATCATGAGCGAGATGGGTTCCAGCGCACTGCGGTTCGTGCATTTCCAGCACCCGCAACACGCCTATGACCTGGCTGATGAACTGGGCCTCATGGTCTGGACCGAGGCGCCGCTGAACGGCGCTGTGGATGCGTCCCAGGCCTTTTCCGACAATCTGGCCCAACAGATGACGGAACTGATCCGTCAGAACCGGCACCACCCGTCTGTGGTGATCTGGGGTCTGGGCAACGAAGTCTACGCCACCGACGATCCCGCGAACGCCGCCATCGCCCGCATGCAGGCCGTGGCCAAGGCCGAGGACCCGCAACGCCTTACCGCCTACGCCCACTGCTGCCAGGATGACCTGGACCGAAAGGCGCTGCACGCCGACCTGACCGCCTACAACCGCTATTTCGGCTGGTACGACGACGACTTCGCCCGCATCGGGACCTGGGCCGACGAGCGACATGCGCGCGCCCCGGACCGACCGATGGCGGTGAGCGAGTACGGCGCCGGCGCCAGCGTTCGTCATCAACAAACCCCGCCCATCCGGCCTCGCCCCGACGGCGACTGGCACCCCGAGCAATATCAGACCGACTTCCACCAGGCCTATTGGCGTGAACTGCGCCAGCGGCCCTGGCTGTGGTCGAACTTTATCTGGGTCGGTTTCGACCTGGCTTCCGACGGTCGAAACGAAGGCGACCGGCCGGGCATCAACGACAAGGGGCTGGTGACCTATGACCGGTCTGTACGCAAGGACGCCTGGTATTGGTACCAGGCGAACTGGTCGCAAACCCCCATGGCCCACATCGTCGATCGCAGGATGACGTCCCGGCCGGGGGCAACGACAGCCATTCGTGCTTTTTCGAACCGACCGACGCTGGCGCTCCAAGTCAATGGCGTCGTCGTATCGGCCGCAGAGGTCGTGGACCACGAGGCCGTCTGGCCAGATGTGCAGCTGAAACCTGGTCTCAACCGGATCGAACTGACGAGCGAGGGCGTCACGCTGGACACAGCCTGGCTGAGCCGCTGACACTCCGACGCGAACCGCCTAGTCTAGCCCTGGATTTATCTCAGCAAACGGAAACACCATGGCAGGCCTGAAGGACAAGCGCGGCTTCATCGACAAGGACCGCATCGACCTGTCGGAGCGTCAGTCGGTTGAATACTGGATGAAGCGCTGGGGCGTCACCCGCGATCAGATCACGGCCGCTCATCGCAAGGTCGGCCGCATGACCAAGGATATCGCGGCGGAACTGGGTAAGAAGCGCTGACGTAATCGCCGGACCTAGCTGATCGACACCCGGGAAATGAGCGTCGGCAGGGGCGACTGGCTCGTATTCTGTCGTATCCCGCCGCTAGACGGAAGCTGACCCGCCAGGCGGGCCAGGGCCTCGATCATCGCCGCCGGATCGTCGAACTCCTCAGGTTCCGAGCTGGAAGCGAAAGGCGTGCAGGCGGCGGTCGACAGGGTTTCTTCGGGTGTCTCCCTGAACAGAAACTCGTAGTCCGCCGCCGCCTGGCCGCTGCAGCGCGGAAACCCCCAGCGGACGAGGGCGGAACCCACCGAATCCACCTGGCCCGCCCTCAGTTGTTCGTGAAGCTTCAACAGTCGGGCCACGCGCATGAAAAGGCGGGCGTTGGTGTGAAGGCGGGCGAAGGCCGCTTCCAGATCAATGCCCCTGACGCCGAGTTCGTCGGCCGTCGCCTGAAACGTCAGACGGCGAGGCAACTCCCGCAGGATCGTGCGGCGCGCACGAATGACCAGCCGCAATGCATCGACATTCGTCTCACAGGTCGAGGGGAAGGCAAGAAGCGTCATTTCCGGTCATGCAAAGCCAAGCTCTCTGACCTAACGACGACTGAAACGGCTCCTACCCTACCTTTGCGCAAAAATTTTCTGCAATCAGATGTGGATCACGCGCCCATAGGCGTCCAGCGCCGCCTCGTGCATGGCCTCCGACATGGTCGGGTGCGGATAGACGATGCCGTGGATGTCTTCTTCTGTCGCCTCCATGGTGATGGCGGTGACATAGCCCTGGATCATCTCGGTCACTTCGTGGCCGATCATATGGGCGCCGATCAGGGCGCCGGTCTTGGCGTCGAAGATCACCTTGACGAAACCGTCCACCTCGCCCGCGGCCACGGCCTTGCCGTTCACGCGGAACGGGAAGCGGCCGATCTTGACCTCTCGCTTCTCGGCGCGGGCGGCCTGTTCGGTGACGCCGACCGAGGCGACCTGCGGCTGGGCGTAGGTGCAGCCGGCGACGGGCGAATGGACGTTCGGGGTCTTGTAGCCGGCGATGAATTCGGCGGCGTGAATGCCTTCGTGCGACGCCTTGTGCGCCAACCAGGGCGCCCCGGCGCAGTCGCCGATGGCGAACAGGCCCTTGACGTTGGTCTGGCAGTGACCGTCCGTCTTGATGTGACCCCGGTCCAGTTCGACGCCCAGCGCCTCCAGGCCGATGCCGTCGGTGTTGGCGGTGATGCCGACGGCCGAGATGCAGACCTCGGCCTCCAGGGTCTCGGCCTTGCCGCCGATCTCGACATCCACCTTCACGCCCGAGGCGGACTTGGTGACCTTGGTCACCTTGGCGCCCAGCTTGAACTTGAAGCCGCGCTTCTCGAACGACTTCTGGGCGGCCTTGGAGACCTCCTCGTCCTCGACCGGCATGATGCGCTCGACGGCCTCGACGACCGTCACCTCGGCGCCCAGGGCGCGATAGAAGCTGGCGAACTCGATGCCGATGGCGCCTGAGCCGATGACGACGAAGGACTTGGGCAGCTTCTTCGGCGCCAGGGCGTCGCGATAGGCCCAGATCTTGTCACCGTCAGCCTCCAGGCCGATCTGCGGCAGGGCGCGGGCGCGGGCGCCGACGGCCAGCATGACCGACTTGGCCTCGACCGTGCGCGACCCGCCGGCCTTCAGCGCGATCACAACCTTGGGCGCCGCGGCGCCCTTTTCCAGCTTGGCCGAACCCTCGATCACCTCGATCTTGTTCTTCTTCATCAGGAAGGCGACGCCCTTGTTCATCGTCGCCGCCACGCCGCGCGAGCGCTGGATGATGGCGTCGAAGTCGAACGACGCGCCGGACGCCGACAGGCCGTATTCCTTCAGATGGCTCAGGCTCTCGAACTTCTCGCCGGACTTCAGCAGGGCCTTGGTCGGGATACAGCCCCAGTTCAGGCAGATGCCGCCCAGGTTCTCGCGCTCGACGATGGCGACCTTCTGGCCCAGTTGGCTGGCGCGGATGGCCGCGACGTAACCGCCGGGGCCCGAGCCGATGACGACGAGATCGAATTCAGCAGCCATGATCAGATCAACTTCTCGATGTCGGCCTTGATGGCCTCGGGTTCTGTTTGCGGGGCGTAGCGGGCGACCACCCTGCCCTCACGGTCGGTCAGGAACTTGGTGAAGTTCCACTTGATGGATTGCGAGCCCAGGAAGCCGCGCTTCTGCTTGGTCAGCCAGTGATACAGCGGATGCCGGTTCGGCCCATTGACCTCCACCTTGTCGAACAGGGGAAAGGTCACGTCGAAACTGGTGGCGCAGAAGGCGGCGATCTCCGCCGCCCGCCCGGGCTCCTGCTCGCCGAACTGGTTGCAGGGAAAGCCCAGCACCTCGAACGGCCGGTCCGCGAACATCCTGTGCAGTTTCTCCAGCCCGTCATACTGGCCGGTGAAACCGCATTTGGACGCCGTATTGACGATCAGCAGCGCCTGACCGCGAAAACGGTCCAGCGAAACCTCCGTGCCGTCGATGGCGCGGGCGGAGAAGTCATAGACCGAGGTCATGACCTCACCCTCCCCTTAAGCCAGCATCGCGACGGGATCTTCGATCAGCGGCTTGAACGCCTGCAGGAAGCGGGCGCCGGTCGCGCCGTCCACCACGCGGTGATCGCAGGTCAGGGTCACGGTCATGACGGTGGCCGCCACGATCTGACCGTCCTTGACGACCGCGCGCTGCTCGCCCGCGCCCACGCTCATGATACAGCCCTGGGGCTCATTGATAATCGAGGTGAACTGCTTGATGCCGAACATGCCCAGGTTGGACACCGAGAAGGTGCCGCCCTGGAACTCTTCGGGCTTCAGCTTGCGTTCGCGGGCGCGCTTGGCCAGGTCCTTGGACTCGGTCGCGATCTGCGCCAGACCCTTGGTCTCGGCCTTCTTGATGATCGGGGTGATCAGGCCGCCGTCGATCGCCACCGCCATCGAGACGTCGGCGTTGTGGTGCATGGCGATGCCTTCGGGCGTGTACGAGGCGTTGGCCTCGGGCACCATCTTCAGCGCCAGGGCCGCGGCCTTGATGACGAAGTCGTTGACCGACACCTTGACGCCCTGCGGCTCCAGCATCTTGTTGACCTTGGCGCGGACCGCCATCAGCTGGTCGATCTCGCAGTCGATGAACAGCGGGAAGTGGGGCACGTTCTGGATGCTGTCGACCATGCGACGCGCCACGGCCTTCTTCATCCCGTCCAGCGGGATCAGGTCGTAGCTGCCGTCCGGGATCCCCATCTGGGCCAGCGACTGCACCTGACGCGGCGCAATGCCCGAGGTCGCGGCGGCGGCGGTCGATGCGGCGGCCGGTTGGGCGGCGCCCTTGCCGGCGGCTTCGACGTCGCGCTTGACGATCCGGCCGTGCGGGCCGGTGCCCTTGACCGACTTCAGATCGACGCCGTTCTGGGCGGCGATCCGACGCGCCAGGGGCGACGAGAAGATGCGTTCGCCACTGTCCGACTTCGGCGCGGCCGGAGCGGGGGCAGCCGCCGGTGCGGCCGCCTTGGGCGCCTCAGCGGCGGCCGGAGCGGCCTTCGGGGCCTCTTCCGCCTTTGCTGCGGGCTTGGGCGCAGCCGCCCCGCCTTCGTCCTTCAGGCGGGCGATGGGCGTATTGACCTTCACGCCCTCCGTCCCTTCGGCGACCAGGATGTCGGTGATCTCGCCTTCGTCCACGGCCTCAACTTCCATCGTGGCCTTGTCGGTTTCGATCTCGGCGATCACGTCCCCGGCGGAGACGACGTCGCCTACCTTGACGTGCCACTTGGCCAGGACGCCCTCCTCCATGGTCGGAGACAGGGCGGGCATCAGGATGTCGGTCATGCCATCACCTGCTTCACAGCTGCGATGATCTTGTCCACGCCCGGCAGCGACAGGGCTTCCAGATTGGCGGCGTAAGGCAGCGGCACATCTTCCTGGTGCACCCGCAGCGGCGGGGCGTCCAGATAGTCGAAGGCGTGTTCGATGACCCGCGCCACAACCTCGGCGCCGACGCCCATCGGACCCCAGCCCTCTTCGGCCGAGACCAGGCGGCTGGTCTTCTTGACGCTTTCGACGATGGTGTCGGTGTCCAGCGGACGCAGGGTGCGCAGATCGACGACCTCGCACTCGATGCCTTCCTCGGCCAGTTTCTCGGCGGCCTGCAGGGCGAAGCCGACCATGCGGCTGTGCGCCGTGATGGTGACGTCCTTGCCTTCGCGACGGACCTTGGCCTTGCCGATCGGCAGGACATAGTCCTCGACCTCGGGCACGTCGAACTCGAGGCCGTACATCATCTCGTGTTCGAGGAAGACGATCGGGTTCGGGTCGCGGATCGCGGCCTTCAGCAGGCCCTTGGCGTCGGCCGCGTCATAGGGCGCGATCACCTTCAGGCCCGGCACCTGGGCGTACCAGGCCGAATAGTCCTGGCTGTGCTGGGCGCCGACTCGCGACGCCGCGCCGTTCGGACCGCGGAAGACGATGGGCGCCTTGATCTGACCGCCCGACATATACAGCGTCTTGGCGGCCGAGTTGATGATGTGGTCGATCGCCTGCATGGCGAAGTTGAACGTCATGAACTCGACGATGGGCTTCAGCCCCGCCATAGCGGCGCCGACGCCCAGGCCGGCGAAACCGTGCTCGGTGATCGGAGTGTCCACGACACGCTGGTCGCCGAACTCCTGCAGCAGTTCGCGGCTGACCTTGTAGGCGCCCTGATACTGGGCGACTTCCTCGCCGATCAGGAAGACCTTGTCGTCGCGACGCATTTCTTCGGCCATCGCGTCGCGCAGAGCGTCGCGGATGGTCGTCTTGACCAGTTTGGCGTCGGCCGGGATTTCCGGATCGCGCAGTTGGACCTTCGGGCTGGCGGTCTGGGCCGGCGCCTTTTCCGGGTCGCCCGACTTGGCCTCGGCGGCCTCGAGCTTGGCCACGGCAGCCGGAGCGGAGGCGGCGTTGGTCGCCGGGGTCGCTCCCGCATCGTCGCCCGACAGGCGCGCGATCGGCGTATTGACCTTCACGTTTTCCGAACCCTCGGCGACGAGGATTTCGAGCACTTCGCCCTCATCCACGGCCTCGACTTCCATCGTGGCCTTGTCGGTTTCGATCTCGGCGATCACCTGGCCGGCCGACACGGTGTCGCCTGCCTTGATGTGCCATTTGGTGAGCGTGCCCTCTTCCATCGTGGGGGACAGCGCCGGCATGAGGATGTCGGTCACGGATCAGGCCTCCACGTAGACGTCGGTATAGAGCTCGGACGGATCGGGCTCCGGGCTTTCTTGGGCGAATTGAACGGCCTCGGCGACGATGGCCTTGATCTCGTTGTCGATGGCCTTCAGCTCGTCTTCCGTCGCGTTGGCGGCGGCCAGCAGGACCTTGATATGGTCGATCGGGTCGCGCGTCTTCTTGACCTCGTCCACCTCTTCCTTGGTCCGGTATTTGGCCGGGTCGGACATTGAGTGACCCCGATAGCGGTAGGTCTTGACCTCGAGGATGTAGGGGCCCTCGCCGGCGCGGGCGCGCTCGACGGCCTTCTTGACCGCGTCACGCACGGCCAGAACATCCATGCCGTCCACCTGTTCGCCGGGGATGCCGAAGCTGGCGCCCCGCTGGCTCAGCTGGGTCGTGGACGACGAGCGTTCGATGCTCGTGCCCATGGCGTACTGGTTGTTCTCGATGATGTAGATGGCCGGCAGCTTCCACAGCTGGGCCATGTTGAAGCTCTCGTAGACCTGACCCTGGTTCGAGGCGCCGTCGCCGAAATAGACGAAGGCCACCGAATCGTCGCCGCGGTACTTGCCGGCGAAGGCCAGGCCGGTGCCCAGCGAAACCTGGGCGCCGACGATGCCGTGACCGCCATAGAAGCCAGTCGGCACGTCGAACATGTGCATCGACCCGCCCTTGCCCTTGGACGAGCCGCCGATGCGGCCGGTCAGCTCTGCCATGACCTCTTTCGGGTCCATGCCGGCGGCCAGCATGTGACCGTGGTCGCGGTAGCCGGTAATGATCTTGTCGTGGCCCTGTTTGACGCTCTCCTGAACGCCGACGGCCACGGCTTCCTGGCCGATATACAGGTGGCAGAAGCCCCCGATCAGGCCCATGCCGTACAGTTGGCCCGCACGCTCTTCGAAGCGGCGGATGAGAACCATCTCACGGTAAAAGCGGAGAAGATCCTCCTTGGACGCCGAAGGCGTATTTGAAAGCTTGTCAGGCGCTGTGGTCTGAGCGGCTTTGGCTGGGGCTTTCGCCATCCGGCATCTCCCGGCTAGGCGCCGGGGAGCGGCGCCTTCTTATCGTTACGGAAGGGGGCTTTAGCAGCCTTCCTTCCCGGAACGCAAAGGGGGGCGACCCAGCCTGTAACAATAGTTCAAGCGGCGGAGATTTTCACCCTTGAACGGGTTGCGCCTGAACGCGGATCACATAGTCGCGCGGATCGGAAAAGCCGAGAACGGCGCGCGCGCGTTCCTCCAGCAGGTCCTTTGACAGGCTGTCCGTGCGCAGATAGCGCACTCGCGTTTCCAGATCGCGGCGCTGTTCGGTCAGATGGGCGAGCTGATCCTCGCGCTGCCCCATCAGGGCGTCGCGTGACGATCCGCTCAGCAGACCGCGCTCGCCCGTCAGAGCCTGCACGCCGAGATAGACGAGCAGCAACAGAAGAGCGGCGGACAGGCGGTACGGTTTCATCCGTTCAGGCAATACAGACGCTCCTTCTGAGCGCGAAATACACAGTTCAGGAAGGGTGCCCGAAAATGCCTAATAAAATGTAGCTTGACCGTAAGAACTCGGCGGAGAACGCTGATTCTCCGCCGAGAATTCATTGGTTTAACGCAACAGCATGCCGTCGCCGAAATAGACGGCCTGATCGCCCAGCATCTCCTCGAGGCGCAGCAGCTGGTTGTATTTGGCCACCCGGTCGGACCGGGCCAGGGAACCGGTCTTGATCTGCCCACAGTTGGTGGCGACCGCCAGGTCAGCGATAGTCGAATCCTCGGTCTCGCCCGACCGGTGGCTCATCACGGCGGTGTAACCGGCGCGGTGGGCCATATCGACGGCGTCCAGGGTCTCGGACAGGGTGCCGATCTGGTTAACCTTGATCAGGATGGAGTTGGCCAGGCCTTCGCCGATGCCGGCGGCAAGACGGGCCGGATTGGTGACGAACAGATCGTCGCCGACCAGTTGCACCCGGTCGCCCAGACGCTCGGTCAGCAGGCGCCAGCCGTCGAAATCATCCTCGGCCATGCCGTCTTCGATCGAGACGATCGGGAAACGTTCGCACAGGTCGACCAGATAGGCGGCCATGCCCTCGGCGTCGACGGTCTTGCCCTCGCCCGCCATGACGTATTTGCCATCCTTGAAGAACTCGGTCGAGGCTACGTCGAGACCCAGGTGGAAGTCCTCGCCCGCCAGATAACCGGCCGCCTGACCCGCCTTGGTGATGAAGCTCAAGGCTTCCTCGGCCGAGGCCAGGTTCGGGGCGAAACCGCCCTCGTCGCCGACGTTGGTGTTGTGGCCGGCGTCCTTCAGCTGCTTCTTCAGGGCGTGGAAGATCTCCGTGCCCATCCGCAGGGCGTCGGTGAAGGTTTCCGCGCCGGTCGGCAGGATCATGAACTCCTGGATGTCGATCGGATTGTCGGCATGGGCGCCGCCGTTGATGATGTTCATCATCGGCGTCGGCAGGACGCGGGCCGAGACGCCGCCGATGTAGCGGTGCAGCGGCAGACCGGCCGAGATGGCGCTGGCCTTGGCGGCGGCCAACGAGACGCCCAGGATGGCGTTGGCGCCCAGGCGGGCCTTGTTCGGCGTGCCGTCCAGGTCGATCATCGCCTCGTCCAGACGACGCTGATCTTCTGCGTCCATGCCGGACAGGGCGTCGAAGATTTCGCCGTTGACGGCGTCGACCGCCTTCTGCACGCCCTTGCCGCCCCAGACGTCCTTGTCCCCGTCGCGCAGTTCCACGGCCTCGTGGGCGCCAGTCGAGGCGCCGGACGGCACAGCCGCGCGGCCGAACGAGCCGTCGTCCAGGATCACATCGACTTCCACCGTCGGATTGCCCCGGCTGTCGAGGATCTGGCGGGCGACGATGTCGGCGATGTCGGTCATGGCTCGGCTCTTTGGCTCAGGCGGAAAACAGGTCCGAGGGTTTAGCCGTCTCCCTGCGAAACGCCAATGCCTCGCTCACCGCTCGCCTTCAGGAACAGCCCTCGACCAGTTGGATCGACGGATCGCCGGCGTGCACCATGATCACCTTGCCGTCCCCGCCGACTTCGTAGCGAAGTCCGCGCGCCGCCGGATCCGTCACATAGGCGGTCGAACCGCCGCGCGACCAGACGAACAGATCCTCGGCAGGCGCGGACTGATATTTGTGCGGCTGGGCGAAGACCGCCCCGCCATAGGCCTGTTTGATCGCCATGCCGGAATCACCGACGCCGAAGCCACGATCGGTCTTGATCGTCGCGCCCCGGGCCAGGGTGATTCGGGACAGGACGCCGTTCTGGATCATCACGCGCACGTCGGTCGGCGCCCCGGTCGGATGAAACTCGTCGCACGTTGCGGGATCGGGACCGCCGACGGCGTTCGGCTGGGAATCCTCCCCCCACACCCTGACGAGTTCGGCGCGCGTCATTCCTATGCGCGCCGGCCCCAGGCCGTTCGAAGTCAGGCTCGAGGCGTCGACGAGCGCGTCATTCTGGGGCGGCGCGACCTCGGCGGGGGGATTGACGGCGGCCGACGGGGGTTCGGAAACGGGATCGTCCCTGCGTTCACAGGCGGCGAGCGTAAGCAGCGCCAGGGCGCTGACGGTGGCGAAACGAATCATAGGGCGGCGTCTCCAGAACAAGCTTTGCCGCACACAACGCACGAAAACGGCGCGCGGGTCACCGCGCGCCGTTAAAATCACCGTCCGGTCGAAACCGGGGCGCCGTCGAAGACTAGTCTTCCTTCGGCGTGATGACCTGGCGACCGCGATAGGTGCCGGTCTTCAGGTCAATATGGTGCGGGCGCTTCAGCTCGCCGGTGTCCTTGTCCTCGACATAGACGTTCGAGCTCAGGGCGTCGTGGGCGCGGCGCATGTTGCGACGCGAGGGGGATACTTTCCGCTTCGGAACGGCCATGTCCGTCTCAATCTTCTAAGTCGGGCGCCGCCCAGAGCCGAAGCCTGATCAAGCGCGAAAACAATAGCGGCGGCCCCAGTCCTTCGAAAGAAGAACGCCGAGCCGCCACGCGAGGCGCGGCTTATGCATGAACCGCGCGACGATTTCAAGGCGTCTTGAGTGACTTCCAGCGATCACGGTCCAGCCCGAAATAAAGACTGTCCATCCAGACGCCCCCGACCCTCCAGGTTCGGCTGGCGGCGCCTGTCTGTTCGAAGCCTAGGCGCCTCAATAGCCGGATAGACGCCGCATTGTCGGGATCCACGTCAGCGGTCACACGCTCGACCGTCCGCGTGGCTAGAATATGATCGATGACTGCGGTCAGGGCTTCGGTCGCCAACCCCTGCCCCCAATAGTCGGGGTGCAAGATATAGCCGATTTCGGGCAGACGCCAGAAACCCGCCTTGCCGATCACCCGTCCCTGCGCCTCGATAACGAAATCATCGCTGAGCTCCGGATCGGCGGCGATCATGCCGTCGAGCCATTCCGCCGTCTTTTCCACGGTCTCATGCGGTGTCGTAGACCACCACCGCATCGCTTCCGGCGATGAAAAAACCTGGTGCAGATCATCGACGTCGCCCGGCTTCGGTCGTCGCAGAACCAGGCGGGCCGTAACCAGTTCCCGGGTCACGGCGTGACGTCCTGGGTCACAACGCCTCCGTCAAGGCCGCGGCCACCGCCTCGCCGATCGCCAACGAACTGGTCAGGCCCGGGCTTTCGATGCCGAACAGGGCCATCAAGCCGTCGACGCCATGATGCTCGCGGCCGTGAAGCTGGAAGTCCGGCTGCGGCTCGCCCGGTCCATGCAGCTTGGGTCGAATGCCAGCGTAGTCAGGCGTCAGGGCGCCGTCCGGCAGGCCCGGCCAGAAGCGGCGGATATAGGCGGCGAAGGTCTCCGCCTTGGCCGGATCTACCGAATAGTCCTCGGTCTCGACATAAGCCAGATCCGGGCCGAACACCGCCTGGCCGCCCAGATCCTTGCGATAGTGGGTGCCCAGAGCGCCGGGAATGGGCGGCGGATAGATCAGACGGTCGAACGGCGCCTTGCCGACCAGACGGAAATAGACGCCCTTGCCGAAATGCCCCGCCGGGATGTCGGTCGCGGGATAGCCGTCAATGGAAGCTGCTACCGCCTGAGACGACAGACCGGCCGCCGTGACCAGTAGGCGGCTAGTGACCTCCACCGCCCCCTTCCCGCCCACGCGGATCCTGAAGCCGCCGCCCGGCATGGGCTCCGCCCCCTCGAACGGGGCTGAAACCACGACCGATCCGCCCGCATCCTCGATCTCCCCCTGGAGCGCCAGCATATAGCCGTGACTATCGAACAGGCCGCTCTCGGGCGACAGGATAGCGGCGTGGGCGTTCAGTTCTGGCTCCAAGGCCCGCGCGTGGGCGCCGGTCAGGTGGGCCAGCCCTTCGACCCCGTTGGCCGTCGCCTGTTCGAAGATGGCCTCGATCCGCTCGACCTCGGCCGCTTCGGTGGCCACGACCAGCTTGCCGCATTTCCGATGATCGATCTTGCGGCTGGCCAGGAAGCCATAAAGCGCGCGCCGCCCCTCGACGCAGAACTGCGCCTTCAATGATCCGGTCGGATAATAGAGGCCGCCGTGGATCACCTCGGAGTTTCGCGACGAGACGCCCTGGCCGATGTGGCCTTCCTTCTCCAGCACCAGCACGGTCAGACCCCGTTTCGACAACGCCCGCCCGCAAGCCAGGCCGACGGCCCCGGCGCCCACGACGGTCGCGTCGAAATCGAAACTCATCGGCCCGTGTACCTCCGCCTCGCCTCGGCCTCGAAACAACCGATCAGCTTTTCCACCGCCCGGTCGAAGTTGGCGGACAGCATCAGGTCCAGCATGCGCGATTTGAAGGCGAAGTCGATCATGAACTCCAGCCGCGCGCCGTCGGGATGCGGAAAGAACTCCCACCGATTCTTCAGATGTTTGAACGGCCCGCGCAGCAGGCCGACCTCGACCTTGGGCGCGTTGCGATCATGCCGAACCCAGGTCGAGAACCGCTCCTTGAGGAAGGAGAAGCCGACCCCGGCCTCGGCGTCGATCACGGTGACGCCCTCGGCCTCGGTCCGTTCGTTCCAGACGCGCATGGTCGTCACCCACGGCACGAAGCGCGGATAGGCCTCCACGTCGGCGACGAGATCGGCGAGTTGTTCTGGCGCATAGGGGAGAATGCGCGTTACGCGGTGGACGGCCATTCGAACCTTAGCGGCGCAGCTGCGCCTCGCGCGCCGCCTTCAGCCGGGCGAAATCGTCGCCTGCGTGGTGCGACGAACGCGTCAAGGGCGACGAGGACACCATCAGGAAGCCCTTGGCCCGGGCGATGGCCTCATAGGCCTTGAACTCTTCCGGCGTGACGAACCGGTCAATGGCGGCGTGCTTGCGGGTCGGCTGCAGGTACTGGCCGATGGTGATGAAGTCGACGCCGGCGGACCGCATGTCGTCCATCACCTGCATGACCTCTTCCTTGGTCTCGCCCAGGCCGACCATGATGCCGGACTTGGTGAACTGTTCCGGGTCGCGTTCCTTGACCATCTGCAACAGGCGCAGACTGTGGAAGTAACGGGCGCCGGGCCGGATCTTCAGATACAGGCGCGGAACGGTCTCGAGGTTGTGGTTGAAGACATCCGGCTTGGCGTCGATCATCGTCGCCGCCGCGCCATCCTTGCGCAGGAAGTCGGGCGTCAGGATCTCGATGGTCGTAGCCGGGGCCTGGAGACGGATCTGGCGCACCACCTCGGCGAAATGGGCGGCGCCGCCGTCGGACACGTCGTCGCGGTCGACCGAGGTGATGACCACATGGTTCAGGCCCATTTGCGACACGGCCAGCCCCACCTTGCCGGGCTCTTCCGGGTCCAGCGGCTGGGGCAGGCCCGTCTTGACGTTGCAGAAGGCGCAGGCCCGCGTGCAGGTGTCGCCCATGATCATCAGGGTGGCGTGCTTCTGGCTCCAGCACTCGCCTATGTTCGGGCAGGCGGCCTCTTCACAGACCGTATGCAGCCCCTTGGACCGGACGATGTCCTTGGTCGCATTATATTCACCCGAGCCCGGCGCCTTGACGCGCAGCCAGTCGGGCTTTTTCAGGACCACCGACTCCGGACGGTTCTGCTTTTCGGGATGGCGCAGCTCCGACGGCTTGCGCTGAAGTGTGTCGATCAGGGTGACCATGGCCGGTATTTCGGCCTTCCGACGTCCGAAGGCAAGCCACGGCCGGTTACAGAAGATGGCTTGGCGGGAACTCGCGCGACGTTACATATCTTTTCAAGATGCCGTCGCGTCATTAATGACGGACGCCCGACAACAGAGAGGGTCCCCCGCACCCTCCGTAGGAGACGCGCTTGCGCCAGGCCCTGGATCCCTCGCTGTACGACGAATCGCTTATCGACGCCCTGATCGAGGCGCGCGCGCGGTTCGGCGACAAGGAAATCCTGGAAGACCAGGATCGCAAGCCCCTGACCTACACAGGTCTGATCCGCGCCGCCTTCGTCCTGGGCCGCAAGATCGCGAACATGACCACCCTGGGCGAACGTGTCGCCATCCTGCTGCCGTCGTCGATGGGTGTGGTCGTCACCTTCTTCGGGCTTCACGCCCATGGCCGCGTGCCGGTGATGCTGAACTTCACCGCTGGCGAGGCCAATCTGAAAGCCGCCATCAAGGCCTCCGGCGTCAGGAAGGTGCTGACCGCCCGACGTTTCATCGACCAGGCCAAGCTGGATGACCTGATCGTAGAACTGCAGACGGTGGCCGAGGTCGTCTGGCTGGACGACGTACGCAAGACCGTCGGCCTGGCCGACAAGCTGTACGGCCTCGCCGCCGGCGCCGCCCCCAAACGGTTCCGCGTCAAGACCGATCCCGACGCGCCGGGCGTCGTCCTGTTCACCTCCGGCAGTTTCGGCACGCCCAAGGGCGTGGTGCTGAGCCAGAAGAACCTGGTCGCCAACGCCCGCCAGGTCGCCGCACACATCGACCTTCTCCCCGAATGGGTGATGTTCAACCCGCTGCCGACCTTCCACTGTTTCGGCCTGACCGGCGGCGTCATCCTGCCGCTTCTGCAGGGTCTGAAAGCGTTCCAGTATCCGTCGCCTCTTCACGCCAAACAGATCACCGACCTGCTACCCCAGGTGAAGGCTTCGATCCTGTTCGCCACCGACACCTTCCTGAATCAGTACGGCCGCGTGGCCGAAGCCGACGATTTCACCACCCTGAAGTTCGTGGTCGCCGGCGCCGAGAAGGTGCGCGACGAGACCCGCGCCCTGTTCTCCAAGTTCGGCGGCGTCGAACTGCTGGAGGGCTATGGCGCGACCGAGGCCTCGCCGGTCGTCGCGGTCAATCATCCGGATCGCAACGCCCCCGGCACGGTGGGCCAAATCCTGCCGGGCATGGACTGGAAGCTGGAGCCGGTCGAAGGCATCGAGGGCGGCGGCCGTCTGTTCCTGCGCGGCCCCAACGTCATGAGCGGCTATGTCACCGCCGCCGACCCCCTGGCCTGGGCGCCGATCGAGGACGACTGGCTCGACACCGGCGACATCGTCGATGTCGACGACGACGGCTATGTCACCATCAAGGGCCGCGCCAAGCGGTTCGCCAAGATCGGCGGCGAAATGGTCTCTCTGACCGCCGTCGAGGGCATAGCCGGCGCCGTCTGGCCGGAACAGCGCCACGCCGTCATCTCGATCCCCGACAGCCGCAAGGGCGAGAAACTGGTTCTGGTGACAGACCACGCCGCCGCTGAGGTGGCGTCCCTGACCGAATGGGCGCGCGACAACGGCGCGCCCGAACTGGTCGTGCCCAAGAAGATCGTCAAAGTCGCCGAGGTCCCCGTGCTGGGCACCGGCAAGACCGACTATGTCGCCATCCAGAAGATGGTCGAGGACGAAAAGGCGGCCTGATCAGCCGACCCGCCTCCGGCTTTGGTCACGGAGGCTCCCGATGAAGGCAGCATCTACTTCTGCACGTGGAGAGCGCAGGCGTGCGCACCATCGGTCTGCGACGCCAGGGGTGGATTGACGGCCGGAGCATGACGCCATACCGTAAATGATAGCGCTATCATCGCTGGGCGAACCGGCGGGACCTGGGAGAAGACCGATGTCCACCGCCGACTGCCTCACGGCCACGCTCGCTCGCCGCACCTTTGTCGCCGGACTGCTCGGAGCCGCCGCCGCCGCGCCTCTGGCGGGCGCCGCACGCGCCCAGGCCGCTCGCCCCGAGGCCGGCGCGCTCTACAAGGACGCGGCCCAGCCCATCGCCGCGCGTGTCGAGGATCTGCTGCGTCGCATGACCCTTGAGGAAAAAGTCGCCCAGATGGTGGGCGTTTGGGAAAAGAAGGGCGACGTCCAGGCCGCCAATGGCGACTTCTCGCCGGAAAAGGCCTCGCAGGTCTTTCCCCACGGACTCGGCCAGATTTCTCGCCCTTCGGACTTTCGCGGGGTGGACCCCGCTCAGAACGGGGCCGCCGGCGCCGCCGGCGATGCGGTCGGTCGTGACGCGCGCCAAACGGCCGACTACACCAACGCCGCCCAGCGATGGGCCGTGGAGGAAACCCGGCTCGGCATACCGCTCCTCATGCATGAGGAAGCGCTTCATGGCTATGTCGCGCGCGGCGCCACCAGCTTCCCGCAATCCATCGGTCTCGCCTCCACCTGGGACCCAGCCCTGATCACGAGGGTGTTTTCGGTAGCGGCGCGCGAGATGCGTGCGCGGGGCACGCAACTGGCCCTGGCGCCCGTCGTCGACGTGGTGCGCGACCCCCGCTGGGGCCGTATCGAGGAAACCTATGGCGAGGATCCGCACCTGGTGTCCGAAATGGGCCTGGCGGCCATACGGGGCTTCCAGGGCGAGACCCTCCCGCTGGCGCCCGACAAGGTGCTGGTCACCTTGAAACACATGACCGGCCACGGACAGCCCGAGAACGGCACGAACGTCGGCCCGGCCAGCATCTCCGAACGAACCCTGCGCGAGAACTTCTTCCCGCCGTTCGAACGGGCGGTGACCGAACTCCCGGTTCAGGGAGTGATGGCCTCCTACAACGAGGTCGACGGCCTGCCCTCGCACGCCAATCGTTGGCTGTTGCAGGACGTGCTTCGCGGAGAATGGAACTACAAGGGTTCGGTCGTATCCGACTATTTCGCCATCCGTGACCTGCATACCGGTCACAAGCTGTTCGGCACGATCCAGGAAGCGGCGGCCCATGCGCTCGCCGCGGGCGTCGACGTCGAGCTGCCGGACGGCGAGGCGTATAATTATCTCCCCGGGCTCGTGCGCTCAGGCAGGGTGAGCGAGGCGCAGATCGACGAGGCGGTTCGCCGCGTGCTGAAAATGAAGTTCCAGTCGGGCGTCTTCGAAAACCCCTATGTCGATCCTGCGGCGGCCGAGGCGAAGGAAGCCACCGCCGACGCCATCGCTCTGGCGCGCGAGACGGCGCGACGCGCGATGGTTCTGTTGAAGAACGACCAGGGCGTCCTGCCTCTGCGCTCGGACCGAATCCGCAAGCTGGCGGTGCTGGGGACCCACGCCCGCGACACGCCGATCGGCGGCTATTCGGACAAGCCACGTCATGTCGTCAGCGTCCTGGAAGGCCTCCAGAACGAAGGCCGGGGCAAGTTCGAGGTCGTCTATTCCGAAGCTGTCCGCGTGACAGAGGAACGCATATGGGCCGCTGACGAGGTCAAGCTGGTCGATCCGACCGCCAACGCCCGTCTGATCGAACAAGCCGTCGCCGACGCCCGCGACGCCGACGCCGTCGTCATGGTCTTGGGGGACAACGAACAGACCAGCCGCGAGGCCTGGGCGACCAATCACCTGGGTGACCGGAACTCCCTCGATCTTCTGGGCCAGCAAAACGATCTGGCCCGAGCCATCTTCGCCCTGAACAAACCCACCGTGGTCCTGCTGCTGAACGGGCGGCCGCTGTCAGTCAACTATCTGGCCGAGAACGCTCCGGCCCTGATCGAGGGCTGGTACCTAGGTCAGGAGACGGGAAATGCGGTGGCGGACGTGCTGTTCGGTCGCGTCAGTCCCGGCGGCAAGCTGCCGGTGTCGATCGCCCGCTCGGTCGGCCAGTTGCCGATCTTCTACAACCACAAGCCGACGGCGCGGCGCGGCTATCTGTTCGACACCACAGCGCCGCTTTATCCGTTCGGCTACGGCCTCAGCTACACCAGTTTCGAGATGTCCGAGCCGCGTCTGGCCCACGCCACGATCGGCATGGGCCAGAGCGTTCAGGTCTCGGTCGATGTCCACAACACCGGCCCCTCGAAGGGGGACGAGGTCGTTCAGCTGTATGTCCGCGACGACGTGGCCACCGTCACCCGGCCGGTCAAGGAGTTGAAGCATTTCAGGCGCGTGACCCTTGAGCCTGGCGCCCGCGCGACCGTGACGTTCGAAATCAGACCGTCCGACCTCTGGTTCTGGAATACCGAGATGAAGCGGGTGGTCGAACCGGGAACCTTTACGATCAGCGCTGGGCCGAACTCGGTCGATCTGAAGTCCACGACCCTGACCGTAACGGCCTGATCAGCCGATCCGCACTCCGGTCATCGAGATCGAGCCGCCGTCGATCAGGTCGTTGAAGAAGCTGACCGACTCGCCCGCCTCCTGCTGGGCGGCGACATAGAGGACCGGCAGATAGTGTTCGTCGGTCGGCACGCTCAGCTGGGCGTCCTCGGCCAGGTCGATCCAGTCAATCAGGGCCTCGTGGTCCCCGACCCGAAACGCGTGTTTGACGGCCTCGTTGAATCCGGTCGCCCAGGCATAGGGTTCGGCGCCGGCCTCGCGCTTCCAGGTCCGCAGATTGTGGACGAAGTCGCCCGAGCCGGCGATCAGTATTCCCTCATCCCGCAAAGGCCGCAGAGTCTTGGCCAGTTCATAGTGCTGGCGCGCCGTCAGGTCGCGGTTCAGCGACAACTGCACCACCGGCACGTCGGCCTCGGGCCAGACATGGGTCAGCACCGACCACGTCCCGTGATCCAGACCCCACTGCTCGGTCTGGACCGCGCCCGTCAGTTCCGCGACCCGGGCCGCCAGTTCGGGCGAGCCGGGCGCCGGATACTGGAACTCCCGAAGTTCGCGCGGGAAGTTGCCGAAATCATGGATGGTTTCGGGCCGGTCCTGCGCGGTGACGCCCAGCCCGCGCGTCTCCCAGTGGGCAGAGATCATCACCACGCCACGGGGTTTGCCGACGGCCTCGCCCAGTTCGCGCCAGGCGGCCCCGAAGGGACCGCCCAGAGCGTTCATCGGCGAGCCGTGACCGAAGAAGACGGCGGGCTGGCGCATCGGATCAGCCGTGCAGCTTTTTGGCGATCTGGGCGATATGCCGGCCCTGGAACTTGGCGCCGCCCAGTTCGATCTCGCTGGGCATGCGCGAGCCGTCGCCGCCGGTGATGGTCGTGGCGCCATAGGGCGAACCACCTTCGACCGTGTCCAGCGTCATCATGGCCTGATAGGCGTAGGGCAGGCCCACGACCGGCATGCCGTGGTGCATGAAGAAGTTGTGCAGACCCTGGAAGGTGGTTTCCTGACCGCCGTGTTGCGTCGCGCTGGCGGTGAAGGCCCCGCCCACCTTGCCCAGCAGGGCGCCGGTGAACCACAGGCCGCCGGCCTGATCGAGGAAGGCGCGCATCTGCGACGCGGCCGAACCAAAGCGGGTGCCCGCGCCCAGAATAATGGCGTCGTAGTCCTTCAGATCGTCGATCACCGCGATCGGCGCCTTCTGATCCAGCTTGTAGCCCGATGACTTGGCCAGTTCTTCCGGCACGGTCTCCGGCACGCGCTTGATGTCGACGACCGCGCCTTCGACTTCGCGCGCGCCTTCGGCGATGGCCTCGGCCATGGCTTCGATGTGGCCATAGGTCGAATGATAGAGGACGAGGATTTTCGGCATGGGGAGGCTCCACTGCTAATGACGGCGGTCGCCATTCGCAACAGCAACCGTTGCTAACGTGGCCCTCCACGGCTCTCCATGCAAGTCCCCCCTATTCAGTTTCCGCCGCAAAGACCTGCAGAACCGGCCGCCTCAAGTCACGGTGTGAAAGCCGGATCCCATGGCCGGACATATTCCCAATGCCAGGGCTCATAGACGTAGGGCACGAAGCCGAACCGCTCGGCATTGAGCACCAGCCAGCGATAGGTCGCTGTCCGCGCCATATGTTCCCGGCTCATCGGAGCCGTGGAATCGACACCCAGGCCCGGCGCCTGTCCGACATAGAGATCGACCGCCGTGCCTGTTCGATGGGGCGAGCAGACGGCGCGACGCAGGCCGTCGCAATTGCCCTGCTGGGCGCAGCGCGCGGCGTCGGCTTCCGGATCGCGGAAACCGGAGAATATCTGCAGCAGTTCCGGATTGGCCGCCACCTCGGGCGCCTCGGCGCGCGCGGCCGCGACCAGCCGTCGATAGGCGTCCAGAACGTCGCGTCGAAGCAGTCGCGTCAGCCGGTCCGCGTGTTCCTCCGACGCCACCAGATAGCCCAGTTGATTGATGGGTGGGGGATCAGGGCATTCCTGGCGGGTCCGCGCCATGACGAACGGCCGGCGCTCCTGCCAGATACCCCGGAAGACCTGAAATGCGGCGGAGTCGAACAGGCCGGTCGGCGCGAGACCATGAGTCTGCTGGAAGCCCGCCAGCTGCGAAGCGAAGACCGGCGTGCCCGGGCCGCACCCCGTATGCAGATCCCGCTGGATCAGCGGGACATAGGTCATCCAGCCGTACTCCGTCGCCCCGAACGGCGCCCACTCCATCCCGTAGGCCGAGGCGGCGTTGGCCAAGGCCTGCCCGCCCCAGACGTCGGCGTTGGTGTGACATGGCCCGGCCGCGCGAGCGCCGCCGGCGAAGGCCAGGGCGAAGGCCAGGAACAGGAACGCGATCAGACTTCGCCACATGTAGCGCAGCAAGCCTCAAGCCGATTGATCCGGCAAGTGTCCGATGTCGTCAGTGCATGCGCCGAGGATCGCTGGCATGGTGACGCGCGGCCGACTCGCGCCGAATCTTCCGGACCGACGCATGGCCACCGCCGCGACGACCACGCCCCGCCGCTCGAACGCGGTGCTCGCCGCCTTCTCGGGCCCCTGCCTGCCCCTGGCGGCGTTCGGCGTGGCCCTTCCTGTCACCCTGCCCGAGTTCTATGCAACCCACGTGGGGTTGGAGCTCGGCGTGGTCGCCGCCGTCTTCATGGCGGTGCGCCTGATCGACATCGTCTTCGATCCCTTCATCGGCTGGGGCATGGACAAGACCAAGACCCGCCTCGGGCGCTATCGCCCCTGGATGGCGATCTCGACGCCGATTCTGATGTTGTCGGCCTTCATGATGTTCGTGGTGGTCCAGCCCGGCGCACCGCCCGCCTATCTGTTCGGCTGGCTGCTGGTCCTCTACCTCGGCTTCTCGATCGGCACTCTGGGCCAGCTAGGCTGGGCCGCCGTCCTCGCCCCGCAATATGACCAGCGCAGCCGCGTCTACGGCTGGTGGCAGGTGTTCAACATCATCGGCGTCATCCTGATCCTGGTTCTGCCGACGGTCGTGATCCAGACCGGTATCGGAACCTACGCCGACGGCGTGCGCATCATGGGCTGGGCCATACTGATCGCCCTACCCCTGACCATCGGCCTGGCCATGGTCGCCGTGCCGGAACCGGTCAACGCCGGGGATCAACCCCATGGCGGCGCCGGCGCCTATCTGGCCCTGCTGAAGATGCCGACGGTGCGCAAACTGCTGATCGCCGACCTGCTGCTCGGCGTCGCGCCCGGCATCACCGGCTCGTTGCTGTTCTTCTTCTTCGGCCAGATCAAAGGCTACGACCACAGCCAGGCCGGCCTGTTCATGTTGTTCTATTTCATCGCCGGTCTGTGCGGCGCCCCGATCTGGGCCTGGCTGGCGACGCGGATCGGCAAGGATAAGGCCCTGGCGGTCGCCAGCCTGATCTTCGCCGGCCTCTATATCGCCGCCACCCTGGTTCCCGGCGGCAACTTCATCCTGACGGCGGCGGCCATGTTCATCGCCGGCCTGCCCTATGCCGCCGGCCTCTTCCTGCTGCGGGCCATGATGGCGGATGCGGGCGACGAGGTGCGGCTGGAGACCGGCGTGGACCGCACCGGCCTGATGTTCTCCATCCTGTCGGCGACCACCAAGATTGGTCACGTCGTGGCCCTGATCCCCTACCTGATCCTACAATGGGTGGGCTTCAAGGCGATCCCCGCAGCGGGCGGCAACAGCGCCTTTTCGCTGCTGACGCTGCAAGTGCTGTTTATCCTGGTTCCGGGCCTGCTGCTGGCCGCCGCCGCCTGGGTGCTGAAGGGCTACCCCCTCACACCCAAACGCCATGACGAAATCCGTCTGGCGCTGGAAGCGCGCGATGCTGGAGCCAAGGCGTGACGCCTATCGACCGACTTCTCGGCGTCATGGAGCGGCTGCGCGACCCCGACGGCGGCTGCCCCTGGGACGTGGAGCAGACCTTCGCCACCATCGCCCCCTACACCATCGAAGAAGCTTATGAGGTCGCCGACGCCATCGAGCGCAACGATCTGAACGAGCTGAAGGGCGAACTGGGCGACCTGCTGTTCCAGGTCGTCTTCCACTCCCGCATGGCCGAGGAACAGGGGCTGTTCGCCTTCGACGACGTAGTGACGGCCATCGCCGACAAGCTGGAACGCCGACACCCCCACGTCTTCGGCGACGAGGCGCAACGGTCGTCGAAGGAGCAGACCGTCGCCTGGGAAGCCATCAAGGCCGCCGAGCGCAAGGACCGCAAGAAGCCCGGCGTGCTGGACGACGTGCCGGTCGGCCTGCCCGCCCTGACCCGCGCCGCCAAACTGACTAAACGCGCCGGCCGCGTCGGCTTCGACTGGCCCTCGACCGACGAGGTGTTCGACAAGCTGGCCGAGGAAGTCGAGGAGTTGCGCGTCGAAATCGCCGCCGGCGACAAGGCCAAGGCGCGCGAGGAACTGGGCGACCTGCTGTTCGTCGTCGCCAACCTGGCCCGCAAGCTGGACGTCGAGCCTGAAGACGCCCTGCGCGCCACAAACGCCAAATTCGTGCGCCGCTTCGGCTTCATCGAGGCCGAGCTGGCCAAGGACGGCCGCACGCCCGACCAGTCGACGCTGGAAGAAATGGACCGCCTCTGGGACGCCGCAAAGGTCGCCGAGAAGACCGCCTCCAAGGATTGAGCAAGGCCCGCGTGACCTACGACCTGATCATCTTCGACTACGACGGCGTCGTCGCCGACAGCGAGGTGCTGAACAGCACCGTCATGGCCGAACAGCTGACCGCCATAGGCCTGCCCACCAGTCTGGATGACGTGCTGGCCGCCTATACGGGCAAGCGCTGGCGCGACAACCGCCCCGTGGTCGAGGCGGCCCTTGGCCGCCCCTGCCCCGAGGACTTCCACACCACCTGGTTCGCGACCTGCCGCGCCCGCGCGCCCCTGCATCTCAAACCTGTGCCCGGTCTGCTCGACTTCGTTTCCGGCCGGGACGAGGCCCGCTGCATCGCCTCATCCAGTGGCCCAGACTGGATCGGCGTCGGCCTGGACCTGTTCGGCCTGACCGACCATTTCGACGGCGCCGTCTTCACCGGCCTGGTGGTCGAGCGGGGCAAGCCCCATCCCGACATCTTCCTGCACGCGGCCCGGAACATGGGCGTCGATCCGTCGCGGGTCCTGGTCATCGAGGATAGCGAGGCGGGGGTCACCGCGGGGGTCGCCGCCGGCATGACCGTCATCGGCCTGACCGCTGGCGGCCACATCCGCGACGGCCACGCCGACCGGCTGATCGCGCGCGGCGCCCACCACATCGCTGATTCCTATGCCGGCGTCACCGCCTTCATGGACCGCTGACCGCTACAGATACCGCAGCTCCTGCAGGTCCACTTCGCGGATCAGACGTTTCGCCGTCTCCTCGTCGATCTGGCGCGACCGGCCTAGCCGGGTGAATTCCTCCCGCTCAGCGGCGAGCCCGGCCAGACGCAGCTGACGCTCGATCTCGTCCATCTGGCGCGCGGCCTCGACATCGTCCTCGTCGGTTCGGGTGCGGCTCTCGATCCTGTGGCGGTAAAGCTCCATCAACCGGCTGGCGATGTCGGAATAGAGGTCGGGGTTGGGCTTGCCCTCCGCCATGTCGTGGGACACGTCCTCGATGGCCCGTAGCGCAGCCGTGGCGGCGGCGATCCGGCTGTGATCCTCTTCCTGCTGTTGCGACGGCTCGGGCGGCAGCTCGACATTTTTCAGCAGCCGCGGCAGGGCGAAGGTCGCCAGCAACAGTGAGACGATGATCACCCCCGCGGCCAGGAAGATCGCCAGATTGCGCGACGGCATCGGCGACCCGTCGGCCAGGACGAACGGCACGGTCAGGATGCCGGCCAGGGTGATGGCTCCACGCACGCCCGCCAACGACATGACCATTGTCAGGCGCAGCCCCACCTTGGCGGGCGGTCCCCGCTCGCGGCGGCGGAACAGGGTCAGTTTCAGCGAGGTCCACACCCACACGAACCTCAGCGCGGCAAGGGCCGCGACGATGGCGAAGACATAGACCGCCAGCCACCAGATCTCGGGTCGGCTGGTCCCCCGCACCACTTCGGCGGCGCGCGCCATAATGGACGGCATCTGCTCGCCCAGGATGACGAAGATGATGCCGTTGGCGACGAACTGGACGGTGTCCCAGACCACGGCGCGCCGGATGCGCGTCATGGCCAGAGACTGGCCGTTGCCGCCGTTCCGCTCGGTGAAGCTCATGGTGATGCCGGCGGCGACGGCCGCCAATATGCCCGAGGCGCGCAGCTCTTCCGCCACCAGATAGGCGGCGAAGGGGATCAGCAGGCTGACCAGGATCTGGGCGCCCGTATCCTCGCCCCATCGACGGCTGACGAACCCCTTGGCGGCGCTGATGGCCAGGGTGACAAGAATCCCGACCGACACCCCCGCCAGGGCCAGCCACGCAAAGGTCCCGACCGCATGCCCGATGGAGAAGACGCCGGTCGTCGCGGCGATCACGGCGATCCGCATACAGGTCAGGCCGGTCGCGTCGTTCAGCAGCGACTCGCCCTCCAGGATATGCATCAGCCGCTTGGGGATCGGCGACCGCGAGGCGATGGCCTGGACCGCGATGGGATCGGTGGGCGACAGGATGGCGGCCAGGGCGAAGGCCACCGGCAGCGGCATTTCCGGGATCATCCACCAGATCATGAAGCCCAGGCCGATGACGGTGAACAGCACCAGGCCAAGGGCTAATTCCAGGATCACCGCCCGGTCGCGAAACAGGTGCTCCTTCGGAATGCGCCAGCCGTCGAGAAACAGCAGCGGCGGCAGGAACAGCAGGAAGAAGATGTCCGGCTCGAGATCCACCGTCTTGCCGGTGATCAGAACAATGGCCGCCCCCAGACCGATTTGCACCAACGGCAGGGCGATCCGGGTGATGCGTGCGATCGAGCCCGAAACCACGACGGCCAGAAGCAGCAGCAGCACGGTCTCGATCAGATGCATGGTGTCAGCCCGCCAGGTCTGGGTACAGGCGTTCGAAACGCCCCAGCGCCGCAGGGTGCAGCCGAACCGCGACATGAGTACGGCCCTCGCCGTCCGTATCGCGGAACGTCACCCGGCCATGCTCGTACAGCCAGGCCAGAGCCTCACCCTGTTCGGGCGCGATGGTCATCCGGGTTTCCGGGTCGTCGTCGATCAGGCCGGCGATGGTTTCGCGCAGGGGCTCAATCCCCTCCCCGGTCCAGGCCGAGACGGCGACCGCTTCGCCGTCCTTCGCCAGACGCTCGGCCTGGCCCAGCACGGCTTCCCGCGCCTCGTCGTCCAGCAGGTCGATCTTGTTCCAGACTTCCAGTACCCGGCGGGTCTTGCCCTCGGGCGTCTCGATCTGTTTCAGCACCGTCTCGACGTCCTTGGCCTGGGCGTCGCTGTCGGCCGAGGCGATGTCGCGGACGTGCAGGATCAGATCGGCCTCGCCCACTTCTTCCAATGTGGCGCGGAAGCTCTCGACCAGTTCATGCGGCAGGTCGGAGATGAAGCCGACGGTGTCCGCGACGATGGCCGGCCGGCCCTGCGGCAGGCGAATGGTGCGCTGGGTCGTATCCAGGGTGGCGAACAACAGGTCCTTGGCGAAGACCTCGGATCCCGTCAGCCGGTTGAACAGGGTCGATTTGCCGGCGTTGGTGTAGCCGACCAGGGCGATGGTCGGGAACGGAACCTTCTGGCGTTGTTTGCGGTGCAGGCCGCGCGTCCGACGCACCTCTTCCAGCTCGGCCTTCAGCCGCACGATCCGATCGGCGATCAGGCGACGGTCCAGCTCGATCTGGGTTTCGCCTGGACCGCCGGTCGAGCCGGTGCCGCCGCGCTGGCGTTCAAGGTGGGTCCAGGTGCGCACCAGCCGCGACCGCTCATAGTCGAGCCGCGCCAGCTCGACCTGCAGCCGCCCCTCCTTGGTCCGCGCCCGGCGGCCGAAGATTTCCAGGATCAGGCCGGTGCGGTCGATGACCTTCACCTCCCATTCCTTTTCCAGATTGCGTTGCTGCACTGGGGTCAGAGCATCGTCGATGATGGCCACGTCGGCCTCGGCCGCCCGCATCAGGGCGGCCAGTTCCTCGACCTTGCCGGAGCCGAACAGGGTGGCCGGCGCGACCTTTCGGATACGCACGATCTCCTCGCCCCGGATATCGAGGTCCAGAGCTCGGGCCAGGCCGGACGCCTCCTCGAGACGCTCTTCAGCCAGCCTTGGCGACTCGGATCGTCCGTCGGGGTGGATGACGACCGCCCGCTGAACGGGGGCGGCGTGATCAATCAGTTTTTGGGTCAATCAATCTTCTTCGGCGTCGGGCTCGTACAGTTGCACGGGCGCGGACGGCATGATGGTGGAAATGGCGTGCTTGTACACCAGTTGGGACTGGCCATCGCGGCGCAGCAGCACACAGAAGTTGTCGAACCAGGTCACGATGCCCTGCAGCTTGACCCCGTTGACCAGGAAGATGGTCAGCGGCGTCTTGGTCTTGCGGACCGAGTTGAGGAAGGTGTCCTGAAGGTTCTGACGTTTGTCTTGCGACATGGCAGGTTTTTCCTGTTCTTGGTTGTTCGTCGCCGGGGGAGCGGCGGCGGGGCCGAAAGGCGGCCGGCGGCGACCTTAAACGCCGCCTCCATGCTCCGGCAACGCCCTAAATGGCGTCTCGACGCGCCTGATCAAGATAGAGCTGACGCAGCTTCAGGGTTATGGGCCCCGGCGTTCCGTCGCCGATCCGCGTTCCGTCGATCGAGATCGCGGGCGTGACGAAGGCGCCGGCGGCGGTGAAGAAGGCTTCACGGGCGCGCTTGGCCTCCTCCACGCTGAAGGGGCGCTCGTCCAATTCGACCCCATGTTCCTTGATCAGGGCCATCAGCGTGGTGCGGGTGCAGCCCTTCAGGATGTTGGCCTGGGTGTCGCGCGTACGCAGCTTGCCGTGCTCGTCCACGATCCAGGCGTTGGTCGACGAACCCTCGGTCACCAGCCCCATGTCGTCCACCAGCCAGGCCTCATAGGCGCCGGCCTCGCGCGCCGCCTGTTTGGCCAGGATGTTCGGCAGAAGCCCGACCGTCTTGATGTCGCATCGGCCCCAACGGATATCCGGCTGCGTCAGGACGGCGACCCCCTTCTTCGCCTGGGCCTCGCCGCGCGCCGGCGAGATCGACTTGGCCGTGACGATGACGCTGGGCGGGGTGCCGGGCTCCGGAAAGGGGTGATCGCGCCGCGCCGTGCCGCGCGTGACCTGCAGATAGACGATCCCGTTCCTGACTCTGTTGCGCCGGATCGTCTCGCGCAGCACCCGTGTCAGCGAGGCCGCCGACATGGGGATATCGATGCGCAGTTCGTCCAGGCTGCGGTGCAGCCGCTTCATATGGCCGTCGAAATCCGCCAGACGGCCGTCGAACACCGACCAGACCTCATAGACGCCGTCGGCGAACTGGAAGCCCCGATCCTCGATATGGACCACGGCCTCGCCATGCGGGCTGTAGGTTCCGTTGACATAGGCGACACGGGACATCAGGCGACGTCTTCCTCTTCTCCGCCCCGGGCCGGCGAGACGCCCAGCGACTTGAGCTTTCTGTGCAGGGCCGATCGCTCCATGCCGATGAAGGCGGCGGTGCGCGAGATATTGCCGCCGAACCGCATGATTTGCGCCGCCAGATATTCGCGTTCGAACACCTCGCGCGCCTCGCGCAGCGGCAGAGCGATGGTGCGCTCGGCGCCCAGGCTGGACGAGGATCCGTTAGAGGTGGCGACCTCCTGCGGCAGCATGTCGGACGTGATCGGCTCGTTCGGATCGCCGGTCGCCAGGATCAGCAGCCGTTCGATATTGTTGCGCAACTGGCGGATATTACCGGGCCACGGATGGACCTGAAGCACAGCCACGGCGTCCTCGCCGACGATCCGCCGGGGCAGGCCCTGCGAGGCGCTGATGGTCTCGACGAAATACTCCACCAGTTCGGAAATGTCCTCGCGCCGCTCGGACAGGGCCGGCACCCGGATCGGCACGACGTTCAGCCGATGGAACAGGTCCTCGCGGAACCGCCCCTCGGCGATCTCGGTCTTGAGGTCGCGCGAGGTCGAGGTGACGACCCGCACATCGACCTGAACGTCCTGCTCGCCGCCGACGCGGCGGAACCTCTGGTCGACCAGGACGCGCAGGATGCGGCTCTGGCTCTCGCGCGGCATGTCGCTGATCTCGTCCAGATAGAGGGTGCCGTTGTGGGCCCGCTCGAACACGCCGATCTTGCGCGGCCTGCCGTCCTGACCCTCTTCGCCAAACAGTTCGACGTCCAGCCGCTCGGGCGTCATCCCGGCGGCGGAAATGGCCACGAACTCGGCGCGGGCGCGGGGGCTGGCCTCGTGGATCTGGCGCGCCACCAACTCCTTGCCCGAACCGGCCGGACCGGCGATCAGGACGCGGCTGTTGGCCTGGGCCACCTTGGCTATGGTGCCGCGCAGGGCCTGGGCCGCCTGAGACCGGCCGATCAGGCCGGACGGCGTCATGGTCTGGACCCGCAGACGACGGTTTTCCCGCCTCAGGGTCGCCGCCTCTATGGCGCGTTCGACCACCACCACCAGCCTATCGGACTTGAACGGCTTCTCGATGAAGTCATAGGCGCCGCGCTTCAACGCCGTCACCGCCGTCTCGATATTGCCGTGGCCCGAGATCATCACCACCGGCAGGTCGGGGTCGATCTCCTTGACCACCTCCAGCAGCTCCAGCCCGTCCAGACCGCCGCCTTGCATCCAGATGTCCAGGATCGCCAGCGACGGCTTCCTCGCGCGGATCGCGGCTAGGGCCTCGTCGGAGTTGGCGGCCACGCGCACGGCGTGCCCCTCGTCCTCGAGCAGGCCCGAGACCAGATCGCGGATGTCCGCCTCGTCGTCGACGACCAGAATGTCGGAACCGGTAGGTCGCATCTTGCCTCGCTTATTCGGCGACGACGGTTTGGAGCTTGCGCTCCGTCGCGTCGCCGGTCTTGCCGTGGGGTTTCAGGGGGAAGATCAGGCACACGCGCGCGCCGCGCAGGGTCTCGGCGTCCGCGAGCTTCAACTCGCCGCCATGGTCCTCGCAGATGCGTTTGACGATCGCCAGGCCCAGGCCGGTGCCCTTCTCGCGCGTCGTGACATAGGGTTCGGTCAGCCGATCGCGATCCTTGGCCGGCAGGCCGACCCCGTCGTCCTCGACCACGAAGGTCGCCAGGCCGTTCTCCACGATCAGCGATGCGATGATCCCCGTATCGTCGGACGCCGCAACCTCTCCGTCCGCCAGACGTCGGGCGGCGACGGATTCGCCGGCGTTCTTCAGGATGTTGATCAGGGCCTGTCCCACCATCCGGGCGTCGCAGCGCAACGTCGCCTTGGGCAGGGGCTCCTGCATGTCGACCGCGATATCGGCGGCCGCGACCCTCTGTGCGAACACGGCCTCGCGCAGCATTTCGGCGGGATTGGCCGTACCGAAGCGCGGCGCGGGCATACGGGCGAAGGACGAAAATTCGTCAACCATCCGGCCGATGTCGCCGACCTGGCGGATGATGGTGTCGGTGCACCGGTCGAAGATTTCGACCTCGTCGACCTTGTCGCGGTATTTCCGCTTCAATCGCTCGGCCGACAGCTGGATCGGCGTCAGCGGATTCTTGATCTCATGAGCGATGCGGCGGGCCACGTCGCGCCAGGCGGCGTTGCGCTGTGCCGTCACCAGCCGGGTGATATCGTCGAAGGTCAGCACCATTTCGCCGCCCTGCCCCCCCTCGATCCGGACGCGCAGACGCAGGGTCTCCCCGTCCCGGCTTATGTCGATATCCTCTTCGATATGGGCCTCGACCCGCCCGACCAAGTCGCTCAGCTCCGGCGAAAGGGCCGCCAGTTCATGGCCCACCACCTCGTCCTCGACGAGGTGCAACAGTTGCAGAGCGCTGTCGTTGATGGCCGAAACCCGGCCGCGCCGATCCAGACCGATCACACCGGCGCTGACGCCCGACAACACCGTTTCGATGAATTTGCTTCGATCCTGGGCTTCGTCGCTGGCGGCCTTCAGCGCGGTCTGTTGCGCCTGCAGCTCCCCGGTCATCCGGTTGAAGGCGTCGGACAAAAGGGCGATCTCGGCCGGGGCGCCGTCGCTCTCCACCCGGACGTTGAACTCTCCGCCCGCCACCTGTCCCGCCGCCTTCACCAATCGGCCGATGGGCGCCGAAATACTGTTGGCGGCCGACATGCCCAGCCAGACCGCTCCGACCAGCACCAGCAGGGCCGTCTCCAGATAGCTGAGGATGAAGGCCGACTGGATTCGCGCCCGGCTCTCGCTGGCTTCGCGATAGGCTTGGATCGACTGGATCGAGGCATTCATCCGCGCGACCAATCCGTCCTGCAGCGGTCGCACCAGATACAGATAGGCGTCCCCATAGGCCGGCAGGGCGATGATCGACCGCACCGCATCCGGGTTCTGCGTCACATCGGTGGGCGGCTTGCCCCCTTCGGCGGCGTCCTCGAGATAGGTGCGCGGCGGCGCCAGATAGGGCGGCGCATCGGGTCTTTCCGCCCGCGCCAGCACCTGACCGTCGCCGTTCAGGATATAGATGGCCGGATAGCCGAAGATCTCCCCGACCTGGGCCAGGGCGTCGTTGAACTGGATGCGGTCGTCGAACAGGCCTCTGGCGCTGTTAAGCTGTTCCGAAATGGTCACCAGGTCCGTGTCCACGGACGAGGCGACGTCCTGGACATAGGCGCGACCGACGACGGCGCCGTTCTCGACCGAGGCCTGGACGTTCTGGCTGAACCACTGATCGACGCCTCGCGTGACCAGCATGCCGAACACCAGGGCGATCAGCACCGCCGGGATCACGGCCACCATCGAGAACAGGGTCACGAACCGCAGGTGCAGCCGCGACCCGGCCTCGCTCGTGCTGCGCGCCAGGGCCAGCACCCGGCGGCCGACGATGAAGGCCAGGCCGGCGATAAGGGCCAGATTGGCCAGAAGGACGAACAGCACCGCCTGGCTGGTCGCGCCCCGCGCGGCGCCGGCGTTGGCGCCCGGCGCCACCGCCACCAGCCAGACCGCCGCCGCCGTGATCGCCACGGCGATGAAATAGCCGATCCCGAACCCGGCCCGCGCCTTTTCAACGTCGAACCGCCCCCAGAACGACTCATCGTCCGACGCGGGGTCGGTCCGAGGGGTCACGGCTGAGGGCGTATCCGTCATGCCACAGCAGTGTCGACCAACTGTGGCTCGATTTCAACAACCGAGTTGGTCGTCCTTGGCAAATTTCCCCGCCAAAGCCGGGTCATTTCCACCTCGACGGCCTCGGGCTCCTCCAGCCGGCAAATTCTTGCCTTCGCCGCGCGCCTGTGTTGCGGATCGGCCGGCCAAGGCGCCTGTTCGATATACCAGCCCAGGTGTTTGCGGAACATGCGCAGCCCCAGGGGCAGACCATAGAAATCGACCGAGGCCCGCATATGTTCGATCACGATCGTAAGCCGCGCCTCCGGCCCCGGCTCGTCCAGCGCGACGCCGTCGATCAAGGCTCGCTCCAGATGCGCCGCCAGCCAGGGCCGCCCATAGACGCCGCGGCCCAGCATCAGACCGTCCGCCCCTGACTTCGCCAGGGCCTCGCGCGCATCATCCGCCGTCAGGATATCGCCGTTGACGATCACCGGAATGCCGACCGCCGCCTTGACCGCCCCCACCGCCTCCCAGTCGGCGTGGCCGGTATAGAACTGCTTGCGGGTCCGGCCATGCACCGTCACCGCCTTGACCCCGATATCCTGCGCCCGTTTCGCCAGTTCGGCGGCGTTGCGGCTGTCGTCGTCCCAGCCCAGCCGCATCTTCACCGTCACCGGCCGCGTGGTCGCCCCGACCGCCGCCTCCATGATCCGGCAGGCCAGGTCCGGGGTCCGCATCAGGGCCGATCCGGCGGCGGATCCCGTGACCTCCTTGGCCGGGCAGCCGAAATTCAGATCGACGATGTCCGCCCCGGCCTTTTCGGCCATCCGCGCGCCCTCGGCCATCTGCCCCGGATCACGCCCGACCAGCTGGATCACCGTCAGGGGCAGACCGGCGCCCACAGCCGCGCGCCGCACCACGTCGGGCCGCGCCCGCGCCAGTTCCTTGGCCGCCACCATCTCGGTCGCCACATAGGCGGCGCCCAGTTTCGAGGCCAGAATGCGGAACGGCAGATCGGTGACGCCGGTCATCGGCGCCATCAGCACTCGGCCGGGCACGGTCACGTCGCCGATCTGTAGGGTCTTGGCCATCTCCGCCTTTCGCAGCATTCACCGCCCCCTCGTCAAGCATGACGGCGGCGGTTTGATGGTTTCGTCCGGTTGCGACGCGCTCTAGAAGGCCGTCATGAGTTTTTCGGGCATCATCGTCGCGGCCGGTTCGGGCTCGCGCGCCGGCGGCGACAAACAGTGGCGCGTCCTGGGCGGCAAACCCGTGCTGCGCTGGTCGGCCGAGGCCCTGCTGGAGGCCGGCGCCGACGAACTGGCCGTCGTCATCGCCCCCGGCGCCGAGACCCGCGCGACCGAGGCTCTGGCGGGTCTGTCGAACTGGCGCGCGGTTGTGGGCGGCGCGCACCGCGCCGAGTCGGTCCGAGCGGGCCTGGCCGCCCTCGCCTGCGCTCCGGATCAGCCGGTGTTGATCCATGACGCCGCCCGCCCCCTGCTGAACCGCGCCGTCATCGAACGGCTGATCGCCGCCCTGTCCGAGGCCGACGGCGCCCTGCCCGTCCTGCCGGTCGCCGACAGCCTGCGTCGCGGCCAGGACGGCGTCATGGCCGGGGTGGTCGAGCGCGACGGCCTGTGGCGCGCTCAGACTCCCCAGACCTTCCGGCGTAACGCCATAGAGGCCGCCTACGCCGCCTGGGACGATGCTGAGACGCCCACCGACGACGCCGTCGTCGTCGAACGCCACGGCGGCCGCGTGGCGCTGGTCCCCGGCGACGCCCGTCTGATGAAACTGACCTATCCCGAGGATTTCGCCATGGCCGAGGCCCTGCTGTCGCAACCGACCCGCTACCAGACCCGCGTCGGCTCCGGTTACGACGTGCATCGCTGGGGGCCCGGCGGCTCGGTCTGGCTGTGCGGGATCGAGGTGCCGCACGACCAGACCCTGATCGGCCATTCCGACGCGGACGCCGGCCTGCACGCCCTGACCGACGCCCTGCTGGGCGCCATGGCCATGGGCGACATCGGCGATCACTTCCCGCCCACCGATCCGAAATGGAAGGGGGCCGCCTCCGACCAGTTCCTGCTCCACGCCGCCGGCCTCGTCGCCGAGCGGGGCGGTCGGATCGTCAATGTTGACGTGACGCTGATTTGCGAACGACCGAAGGTGAAGCCGCACCGCCAGGCCATGCGCGAGCGGATCGCCGGTCTGCTGGCGCTGCCGCTGGACGCTGTCAGCGTCAAGGCCACCACAACCGAGGGCCTGGGCTTCACGGGTCGAGGCGAAGGCCTCGCCGCCCAGGCCGTTGCGACGGTGGAAATCCCCGTTTCGGCCTGAGACCTCTCCTCGCCCGCTTCAGCGGGCGGCATGCTGCATCTGCCGGACCAGGGCGCCGAACAGATTGACATAGTCGTCGGTCCAGGGCCGCACCTCTGTCGCCGCCAGGGTGCGCCAGCGCGGATCGGCGCGATAGGGCGCAAGGGCCGCCTCGCTTTTGCCGATGATCAGCGCCTCGGTCGAGGATTCGGACATCTGCGCCGCCTCCCGCCGCTCGGCATAGATCTGATGCAGGGCCGGCGCCTTCAGCGCGGCGGCGGCGGCCTCGGCCGGCAGGGTGATCTCCAGATTCCGGTTCGACAGGTGCAGCACCACCACCCCCTCGGGCTTCAGCAGCCGCAGATAACCGGCGATCGCCTCGACCGTCAGCAGATGGGTGGGCACGGCGTCCGAGCTGAAGGCGTCGATGATCAACAGGTCGTAGGTTCCAGCGGGCTCCCGCGCCATCGTCAGCCGCGCGTCGCCCAGAACCGTCCGCACAGGCCCCTCGGCGCAACCATTGATGAAGCTGAACCAGCGCGGATCTCGCGACATCCGGTCCACCATCGGATCGATCTCGAAGAAGCTCATCCGGTCCTGAGCGCGCTTGTAGGCTGCCATGGCCCCCGACCCCTGTCCCACGACGCCGATATGGGCCCCGCCCGGCTGCTTGGCATGGGTCATGAGCGCGGCCTGACCCAGGGGGGTGGTGGTGGCGTAATAGAGGGTCGGCAGGCACCGGTACCGCGCCGACTGCGCCTGGGCGCCGTGCAGGGTCGTGCCGTGCATCAGGACGTGGACGGGGCCGTCCAGCCCCTCGATCGGCGTGCTGGCCACCCGCATCACGCCGAAGAAGCTCCGCTCCGTCAGGGCCCAGTCATAGCCGCGCGCGACTGTATAGCCGGACCAGACCATGGCCCCCACGACGACCGTGAACATCACCGGCCGGTGTCGCAACAGGAAGGCGAATAGAGCCGCCATCCCCAATACAGCCTGGGCGATCCGCACCAGATCGCGATCCGGCACGGCGTCGCGGATGTCGGGGGCGTATCGGACCAGCGCCAGTCCCAGCGGCCCCGCCAGGGCGACCAGCACGCCGACGACGCAGCAGATGATCTCCCATGAGCGCACCTCCCCCCCTCGCCCCGGCCGCAGCAAGCCGACAGCGACCAGGACCAGCGGATACTCCCACACCATGTTGAACACGACCGGTGCGATCAGGGCGTTGAACACCCCGCCCAGCACCCCGCCCAGCGACAGCAGCAGATAGAATTCCGTCAGCCGCCCCGGCGCCGGCCGGCGCTCGGCCATCAGCTGGTGGCACATCAGGGCGGTGAAGAAGAAGGCCGTCAGATTGACCCCGAAGATGAACAACCACTCGGTCGTGCGAAAGGCCGCCAGGGCGGCGCAGGCGGCCAGCACCCCGGCCTGGATCGTCAGGGTCAGATACAGGGGAATGACCGGCCGCGCCTGGAAGGCGATGACGAAGGTCAGCAGGTAGAGGGCCAGAGGGATGACCCACAGGAAGGGCGCCGAGGCCACGTCGGTCGACAGGTGCGCCGTCACCCCCAGCATCAGGCTGGACGGGGCGGCGGCCAGCAGGACCAGCAACCCCTTCTCACGCCAGGCGATCGCCGCCCCGACGGGCAGAGGCGCCGGTTCGGGATCGGCCGCGTCGCGGCGGCGCCAGGCCAGCAGCCCCAGACCGGCGATCATCAGGACGAACAGCCCATAGCCGCCGCTCCACCCCCAGCGCTGGCCCGACAGACTGGCCAGGGGCTCGATCAGGACCGGATAGGACAGCAGCGCCAGAAAACTGCCCAGGTTGGACGCCGCATAGAGGACATAGGGATTGCGCCCGTCGGCATGACCGGCGCGCACCCGGGCGTACCAGGCCTGCAACAGCGGCGCGGTGGCCGACAGCACCGCGAACGGCGCGCCTATCGACAGGGCAAGGGTGGCCAACAGCCACGCCGTCGGCGCCGCCGGATCGGGATCGCCGAACAGGCCGCTGATCCTCAGCGGCAGGAACAGGGCGGCGGCCAGCAGCAGTCCGAGATGCGCCGTCACCTGGATCCGCATCGACCCGATCCGTTGCAGGAGGTGGGCGTAGCCGTAGCCGGCCAGCAGGGCGGTCTGGAAGAAGACCATGGCCGCGTTCCACACCGACGGGGATCCGCCCAGCGTCGGCAGGATCAGCTTGGTCGCCATCGGCTGCACCACGAAGACCAGACAGGCCGAGGTGAAGACGGCGACGGCGAACAGGATCGGGGTCATACGCCCGGAGTTCGATTTGACGGCGATCTGGGGTTCGGCGACGTCGGTCATGCACTGGTTAGAGCGGGTCCGGCGGCCTATGGAAAGATCATGTTCCCGCAAGACATCCAGCGCCAGGCGCAGCAGATCGTCGCAACCGCCGCCGCGCGGGGCCTGATGCTGGCGACGGCCGAAAGCTGCACCGGCGGCCTGGTGGCCGCCGCCCTTACCGCCATCCCCGGCTCGTCCGCCGCTCTGGACCGTGGCTTCGTCACCTACAGCAACCCGGCCAAGCAACAGATGCTGGGCGTGCCCGAGGTTACGCTGATCGCCCATGGCGCCGTGTCCGAACCGACCGCCCGCGCCATGGCCCAGGGTGCGGTGGCGCATTCTCTCGCCGTGGTCAGCGTCGCCGTCACCGGCATAGCGGGACCAGGCGGCGGTTCGCCCGACAAGCCGGTCGGCCTGGTCCATTTCGCGGCCCAGGGACCCGACGGCCTGATCCATCACCGCGAGGCGTTCGGCGACCTCGGCCGGGACGCGATCCGGATGGCCGCCGTGCGCGTGGCCCTGGCGCTGCTGGCCGATCGTCTGGCCTCGTGACCGAGCCGCGGATCGTCGATGCGCGCGGTCATCGCTGTCCGACCCCCAGCCTGATGCTGATGAAGGCGATGGATGGAGCGGCGGCGGGGACACGCTTCGTCCTGCTGGCCACCGACCCCATGGCGCGGATCGACGTGCCGTTTCTGATGCGACAGAAGCAGGGCCGGATGATCGCGGTCGAAGAGACCGCCGGCCTGCTCCGCCTGACCGTCGAGATCGGCTAGCTCCAGCCGAACCGCAGCCGGCTCTAGGGCCGCGTCCTGTGGCTGGCCCGGCGCGCCGACAGGTCGACCACATCGGCCGAAGCGGTCTTCGCCAGGGCTCTCTCGCGGGCGTCGATCTCGGCCGCCATCTCCATTTCGGTCGCGAAGGCCCCGCCGTAGAAGATGGCGTTGACGTTCCAGGACAACCAGATCAGCAACACGACCACCGCACCGACCGAACCATAGGTCGCCCCCAGGGGCGCGATCTGCTCGACATAGATGGCGCAGAGCCAGGACGAGATCACCGACATCAGGGTCGCCACCAGCCCCCCCGTGAGCGCCGGCAGCCAGGCGACCGGCGAGGTGTGGCTCATGGCGTAGCGATAGAGCAGGGTCAGGCCGACCACGAGCCCAAGCGCCGGCAGGAAGGCGTCCAGCGGCAAGATCCCCGCTTCGCCTGCGTCGGCTGCTGACGACGCCGTGTGCGCCAGAATTCGGGCGGTCACCACGGCGCCCGACACCACGGTGAACAGCCCGAAGGCCACTACCGCCACGAAGAAGGCCAGCAGGTTGAATTTGAAGAAGCCGTGCGGCTCGGTTTCGTCATGAATGAGATTAAGACCCGCCAACAAGGCTTTGAATCCACGATGCGCCGCATAGGCGCCGACAATCAGGGCGAAGACGCTCTGGGTCGAGACCGTACGCGCGGAGGCATTGGTCAATCGGGTGATCTCGTCGCGGAAGATCGTCTGCGCCGCGCGGGGCAGCAGGTCCGACAGCGCCGCCGCCTGGGCGCTGACTTCTCCGATCGACAGTCCCAGCTTGTAGAAGCCGATCAGGATCGCGATGGCGGGGAAAACCGCCAACAGGGCGAAGAAGGACACCCCGCCCGTGTAGAGCATCACGTCCCGTCCCCAGCTTCGGGTGAAGGCGCGCACCGCCAACCCGCCCCAGAATCCGGGCGCCCTCAGAACCGATCGGGTCAGGTCGTCACTCAAACCGGTTCTCGCAACCGTTGCACAGGCGGCGGAACCTAGAGGATTTCGTGTGCGGGGGAAGTCCCATCCGCGTGAACCGGTCTTTCCGCACGCCCGTGGGCTTCGAGACATTGCTTCATTAAGGGGCGCGTCGCTATGGTCCAGCCGCCTCCGGGGGAGGCTTTGACGCCGGGCGTCACACGGAGACGATCACTTGGCTTTCGACGCGCGCGTACTGATCCTGGCGGCCCAGGACGATAGGATCGGTCCGCTCGTCGCTGGACTGGACGCCCTGGGATGGACCACGGTCACGGCGCGCGACATCGCCTCGGCCGAGGCGACGCTCCAGGACTTCCCGTTGGAAGCCGCCGTGGTCGATTTTGATTCGCTGACACCCGACGCGCCGCTGCGTCTGCGCGCCGCGGCGGAACCCCGTCGCCTGCCGATCATGGTCGTCGGCGCCAAGCCCGATTCGGTCGAGGGAGCGGACATCGCCATGTCGGTCCCGCCGCATCCGGCCCAGGCGGCCCTCCGTCTCGAACAGCTGGGGCGCGCCGCCATAGCCGAGGAGGAATTCCACCTCCGCTCCGCCACATTCGCCGCGCGGGGCGTCGATCTGGACGTCCGCGCGGACGCCGCCACACCCTTGCGGGTTCTGGCCGCCGGGGTCGCGGACCGCCGCTTCCTGGCCCTGTCGAACGCCCTCGTCGCCGCCGGGGTCGAGGTGGTCGCTGCGCCGACCCCTTACACCGCCTTCGACTATCTTCACGAAAGCCCGTTCGACGCCGCCATCCTGTGGGGGGCGAAGGACCATGCGCCCGCCCTGTCGATCGCCTCGGGCATGAAGCGCAACACCCGCCTCTATCACATCCCCCTGATGCTCTATCTGCGAGGCGGAGCCGAGATCAGTCTCGACGAACTGTTCAACCGCGGCTTCGCCGACGTCGCCTCCATCGACACGCCGGAAGACGAGACGGCCGAACGGGTCCTCGCCATGGCGGGGGCGCACCGCCGTCACCTGATCATCCGCAAGGCGCTGGATTCCGTGCGCAACCTCGAACTGATGGATTCCTCCACCGGTCTGTTCACGCCGGAACTGTTCGCCGCCCATCTGGGCCGCGTCGCCGAGGCGTCGCGTGCTCGCAAGCGCGCCCTGTCCGTCTGCGTGCTGCGGGTCCGCGAAACCGATCCCGTCGTCTGGGCGCGCCAGGGTGGCTGGCTGGATCGCGCCATGCCCCAGATCGGCGCCATGGTCTCGCGCCTGGTCCGGGTCGAGGACACGCCCGCCCGCCTGGCCAAGGAGGTGTTCGCCCTGGCCCTGCCCGCGACCCAGGTGGAGGCCGCGCGCCTGGCGGCCGAACGGATCGCCGCCGTCATCGGCTGCACGGCCTTCGACGCCGGCCCCGACCGCTCTCCCTTCGTCGCCGAATTCGATGTCGGCGCCGCCGAAATGCGCCCGGGCGAATCCGCTGGCGCCCTGCTGGAACGCGCCTCCGCCGACCTGTTCGACAAGACGCGCTAGGGAGAAATCATCACCCGCGTCCGTCAGGTGGGCGCTGCGAGACTGAAGATTGCGCGAGGCAGGCCCCGCGCGCGACCGTCGCCGAGCCAGCCGGAGACGGTCGCGACAACAAACGTCAGATGGAGCTCTGCCTCAGGATGACGACCGAGGAAGCATCGATTTCACGGCCGTCCCACAGGTCGGCATCGTCAAGACGACCATAGACCGACACGAGGTCACCGCGCGTGGCTGTCATCGGCTGACCAAGACCGCTGGCGTCGACCTGCAGGGTTTGCGGTCCGACGTCTACGACCATTTCATCTTCCATAATATCAATGGATATGACGCGTCCTGTCACGCCAACCCAGTCCCCCTGGTCAGGAAGGTCGATGGGCGTGATCAACATGTCCCCCTCCTCGTCCATGGCGTTGGCCCATAGCCGCTCCTGCATCCGTGAACTGTAGACCGAGGAGGCCTCAATTGAACGGCGCTCCCAGAGGGCGTCGTCAATCCGGCCGCTGACCGTAACCCAGTCCCCATTGCGCAATCCCTCGGTGGACGTCGGCAAGAACCCGTCCATCTCGACGGGCAGCACACCCGTTCCATAGTCGATCCGGAATCCCTGAGGCGTGACATTGCTGATGTTCCCGGTGACCGTGATCCATTCACCGTCGTCCTTCGTCATCAGGGTAGATGTCTGCGCAGAAGAACTATTTGCACCAGCCACGGTCAGTGCAGCAACTGCTGACATAATCATCATTCTATTTTTCATGGTAATCTCCATATGCTGGAGGCCAATGAGTAGTGATATTGACCATTATCTATCGGTAGATTTATCAACCGATGCCCAACCAACTTTCGAATTATGAGATTGTTCATTGAGGCGAAATCAAATTCTTTTGAGGAATATTTTATCCAAGGTTGATCCTCAAACGCAACGCCGGCCGATTAACGGGGACAGCTTGTCCGTATGCGAAGTCTTCGACAGCGGCGAGACGTGGTCGCGAGATCGACGTCACCGCCGTCGTGATCTTCAACAGGGAACCACTTTGGTCTCCGGTAAATGACCGGTCGCGGAATGGGCGTCGTCTCCCGTCGGCCGACTGGGGCGACCATGAGACCTAAGCGTCATATGCCCAAGGCTGTCACCCGAACGCCAGAGGTCAGGTGGTGGCTTCGTCCCCCTGTTCTCGGGAACACGCCTGTAACTACCAGCCCCAGGCATTGTCCGACAGCTCCACGGAAACCCGTGTAAGTCTGGCTGCGACCGCGACTATGCTGAGCCCCAATCCAGCACCTTGCTCGGCACCGTTGGCGATATGGCTCGTGGTGCTGTCCCACACCGTCATGAATGTCGATCCAGCAATGTTGGCCAGCTTCTGACCGGCCGTCGCCGCAGCTCTATGGCGGTGGCCAGCCTTGGGCCAAGGCGACGCGACCTTACGCCCCCGCCACCCGCGCCAGATCGGCGGTGATCCGCTCCGCAACCTTCAGCCGGTCCTCCGCCGTCGGCCAATCGCCCGTCACCACGATCTTCTGATCCGGCCGGATCTTCCAGAAGGCCTGGTTCTTCTGGATCAGCCCAACCAATCCAATGGGATTGGGGAAGCTGTTGTCGCGCAGGGTCAGCACCGCGCCGCGCGGCCCGATGTCGATCTTCTCGATACAGGCCCGGCGACAGTTGGACTTGATCCCGACGATCTTCAGCAGTTGCTGCGCCTCGTCCGGGAGGGGCCCGAACCGGTCGATCAGTTCGGCGGCCAGGGCTTCGCGATCTTCGGCCTGTTCGGCGTCGGACAGGCGGCGATACAGGCTCAGACGGACGTTCAGGTCCGGGACGTATTCCTCTGGAATCAGGACGGAAGCCCCGACATTGATCGACGGCGACCAGCCGCGATCCACGGCCGCGCCCTCGCCCTTTTCGCGCAACTCGGCGACCGCGTCCTCCAGCATCTGCTGGTACAGTTCGACGCCCACCTCGCGGATATGGCCCGACTGCTCATCGCCCAGCAGATTGCCGCCGCCGCGCTGATCCAGGTCGTGGCTGGCCAGCTGGAAGCCGGCGCCCAGATTGTCCAGCGACTGCAGCACCTGCAGGCGCCGCTCGGCCGACAGGGTCATCGGCTTGACCGCGTCAGTGGTCAGATAGGCGAAGGCCCGCGCCTTGGACCGGCCGACCCGACCCCGGATCTGATACAGCTGCGCCAGACCGAACATGTCGGCACGGTGCACCACCAGGGTGTTGGCCGTCGGAATATCCAGCCCGCTTTCGACGATGGTGGTCGAGACCAGCACGTCATATTCCCCGTCGTAGAAGGCGCTCATTACCTCCTCCAACTGGGTCGCGCTCATCTGGCCGTGACCGACCACGAACTTGATCTCGGGCGCCTGCTCGCGCAGGAATTTCTCGATGGCCGGCAGGTCCTTCAGACGCGGCGCGACATAATAGGCCTGACCGCCGCGATATTTCTCGCGCAGCAGGGCCTCGCGCACCAGCACCGGATCCCACGGCGTCACATAGGTCCGCACCGCCAGCCGATCGACCGGCGGGGTGGCGATGATCGACATCTCGCGAATGCCCGACAGGGCCATCTGCAGGGTGCGCGGAATCGGCGTCGCGGTCAGGGTCAGCAGGTGGACGTCGGCGCGCAACGTCTTCAGCTTCTCCTTGTGCTTGACGCCGAAATGCTGCTCCTCGTCGACGATGACCAAGCCCAGGTCGCGGAACCCGACCTGTTCGGAAAGCACCGCATGGGTGCCGACGACGATCTCGACCGAGCCGTCCTTCAGCCCCGCCCGCGTCTCCGCCGCCTCCTTCGATCCCACCATCCGCGACAGTTGCCGCACCTTGACCGGCCAGCCGGCGAACCGCTCGGTGAAGGTCTTGTAGTGTTGCCGCGCCAGCAGGGTGGTCGGGGCTACGATGGCCACCTGCTGGCCCGTCATGGCCACCACGAAGGCGGCGCGCAGCGCCACCTCGGTCTTGCCGAAGCCGACGTCGCCGCAGATCAGCCGATCCATAGGCGTGCCCTTGCCCAGATCCTCCAGCACGTCGCCGATGGCGTTCAGCTGGTCGTCCGTCTCCTCATAGGGGAAGCGGGCGCAGAATTCGGCGAACAGGCCCGGCGGCGGCGTGACGGCGTCCGTCTCGCGCAGCGCCCGTTTGGCGGCCAGGGCGATCAGCCCCTCGGCCATGGCGCGCAGCCGCTCCTTGGCCTTGGCCTTGCGCCCCTGCCAGGCCGCCCCGCCCAGCTTGTCCAGCTGAACCCCGTCGGCGTCCGTGCCGTAACGGGTCAGAAGATCAATATTTTCAACCGGCAGATAGAGTTTGCTGTCACCAGCGTACAACAGCTCCAGGCAGTCATGCGGCGCCTCCTGGATGTCCAGCGTCTTCAGCCCCTCATAACGGCCGATGCCGTGATCCAGGTGAACGACCAGATCCCCGGTCGTCAGGGCCGAGGCCTCGGCCAGGAAGTTCGACGCCCGCCGCTTCTTGCGCGGTCGCGCCAGACGGTCGCCCAGGATGTCAGTCTCGGAAATGACCGCGACTTCGTCGGTGACGAAGCCGTGCTCGACCGGCAGGACGCCGCGCAGATACAGGTCCTTCGGCGCCGCCTGAACATCGGACCAGTCGCGCACGGCGACGATATGATCCAGGCCGTGATCCGCCAGCATGGTCGCCAGACGTTCGGAGGAGCCCTCGGTCCACGAGGCGAACAGCACCCGCTTGCCCTCCGCCTTCAGCGCCGCAGCATGGGCCGCGACGGCCTCGAACAGATTGACGCTGTCCTGCGACCGTTCGGCCGCGAAGGTCCGCCCCAGCCGTCCGCCGGCGTCTTCCCCGCCCCCGGAAAAGGGCGTGAACCGACGCACCGACCGCCCGGCCAGAGCCTGGTTCCAGTCTCCGGCGTCCAGATACAGCGACCGGGGCGACAGGGCGCGATTGGCGGCGGCGTGCCCCTTGGCCTTGGCGGCCTCGGCACGCGCCTCATAGGCGTCCTCGATCAGGTCCCAGCGTTCGCCTCGCGCCGTCTCGACCTGATTGTCCAGGAATATCTGAGCCTGATCCGGCAGATAGTCGAACAGACTGTCCAGCGTCTCGTAGAACAGCGGTAGCCACTGCTCCATGCCCTGACGCCGCGCCCCCTCGCTGATGGTGGCGTACAGCGGATCATCGCCCGGCGCCCCGAACAGTTTCAGATAGCCGGTGCGGAACCGCGAAATGGCGTCCGCGTCCAGCAGGGCCTCCGACACGGGCGCCAGCGACACCGCCGTCATCTGGCCCGTCGATCTCTGGGTCTCGGGGTCGAAGGTGCGGATCGATTCCAGCTCGGACCCGAACATGTCCAGCCGCACCGGCTCCTCGAAGCCCGGCGGATAGACGTCCACCACCCCGCCCCGCACCGCGAACTCGCCGCGCTCAGAGACAGTCGAGGCCCGGACATAGCCGTTGGCGGCGAAATACCGCTCCAGCGCCTGGATATCCAGGTCGCGCCCGACTTTGGTTTCAAACCCCGCCTGGGTCGTCACCGACTTGGGCGGCGTCCTCTGCATGGCCGCGCCGACGGTCGTGACCACCAGGACCGGCGCGTCGCCCGGCTTGCGCAGGGCCAGCCTGGTCAGGGTCGCCATCCGCTGGGCGGCGATCCCCGCCGTCGGGCTCAGCCGGTCATAGGGCAGGCAGTCCCAGGCGGGATATTCCAGAATTTCTATATCTTGCGAGAAAAATCGGAACGCCTGAACGAAACCGCCCGACCGCTGATAGTCGCGCGCCACGAAGACCCCGACCCCGCCGCTCGCCTTGATCCGCTCGGCGACGACCAGGGCGTCCAGCCCCTCCGGCGCCCCGCCCAGATCGGCGTCGCTCCGGTGCTGCACAGTGACCTGCTGATCCATCAGCCGATGCCCTTGCCGACCTCGGCCGCCACATGCTCGCGCATGAAGGCGCGGACCTTGGCCATGACAGGCGTCTCGAACTCGGGCGGCGTCGGATCACGCTCGATGATCCAGCCGTAGAGCCACTGGTCCTCCTCGTCGATCAGCAGCTCGAACAGATCCAGCTCGGCGTCCGTCAGGGTCGGCGCCACCTGGTCCGAGAACGGACCCAGCACCATGTCGGCCTCGCGGAAGCCCCGCCGCCAGGACCGGAACTGGATGCGGCCCAGCCGCTGCTTGCGTTCAGGGGTCATTTCATTTTCGAGACGCGCGTCGATTTCGGCCACAAGGATCCTTGCCCGGTCCAGACTTTCAAACAGGTCGGGTCAAATAGCGTTCCTGCGAGCACTTCGCCACCCGTCATGGTCACGCTATGTTCCCGGCGATGCGTCCGCAGATTCTCTTTCCCCTGTTCGCCGAGGTCTCCAGCCTTAAGGGCGTGGGCCCCCGCGTCCTGCCCCTGGTGCAGAAGGTCGCGGGTCCGCTGGTGCGCGATCTGGTCTTCCTCAGCCCCTCGGGCGTCGTCGTGCGCCGCCCGATGGAGGCGGCGACCGCCGTGGACGGCGAGGTCGGGATTTTCGAAATCGTCATCGACCGCCTGTTCGTCCCCAGCCGCCCTGGCGCCCCGCTGAAGGTTCGCGCCAGCGACCCGACCGGCTTCGTCCACCTGGTCTGGTTCGGCGGCTCGCCCCAGCATATCGACCGGCTGCTGCCCCGCGGCGAGACCCGTCTGGTCTCGGGCAAGGTCGAGCGGTTCAACGGCGAGGTCCAGATCGTCCATCCGGACATCGTCACCCTGGACAAGGCGGCCGACATCCCGGCATCCGAACCCGTCTATCCGGCGACCCAAGGCCTGACGTCGCGCCAGCTGCGCAAACTGGTCCAGGCCGCCCTGCCCGCCGCCCCCGACCTGGCCGAATGGCAGGATCCCGCCTGGCTGAAGAAGCAGAACTGGCTGGGCTGGCGCGCCGCCATCGAGGCCCTGCACGCCCCGACTGGCGAGCCTGACCTGTCGCCCGACGCACCCGCCCGCCAGCGCCTGGCCTATGACGAATTCCTGGCCCATCAGCTGGCCCTGGCCCGCCGCCGCCGTGCCCGAGAGATCAAGCCGTCGCCCGTCATCACCCCCGGCGCCGCCTCCGACCACCTGCTCCAGGCCCTGCCCTTCACCCTGACCAACGCCCAGGCCCAGGCCGTCGCCGAAATCCGCCGCGACCTGGCGTCCGGCAAACAGATGGGGCGGCTGCTTCAAGGCGACGTCGGCTCGGGCAAGACCGCCGTCGCCGCCCTGGCCCTGGCCGACGCGGCCTCCAGCGGCTTCCAGTCCGCCCTGATGGCGCCGACCGAGATCCTGGCCCGCCAGCATTACGAAAAGCTCGGGCCGCTGCTGGAGGCGGCCGGCGTCACCTCCGTCCTGCTGACCGGCCGCGACACCAACGGCCAGAGGCGCGAGAAATTGGCCGCCCTGGCGTCCGGTCAGGCCCAGGTCGCCATCGGCACCCACGCCCTGTTCCAGGACGCCGTCCGCTTCGACCGCCTGGCCCTGGCCGTCATCGACGAACAGCACCGGTTCGGCGTCAGCGAGCGCCAGCGGCTTCAGGCCAAGGGTGATCCGCGCATCGGCGCCGTCCACCTGCTGACCATGTCGGCCACCCCCATCCCCCGCACCCTGGAACTGACCCAGTACGGCGAGCTGGAAGTCAGCCGCCTGATGGAGAAACCGCCGGGCCGCACTCCCGTCACCACCGCCGTCGTCCCCCTGGCCCGCATCGGCGAGGTCGCCGCCCGGCTGAAGACCGCCCTGGACGCCGGCGCCCAGGCCTATTGGATCTGCCCCCTGGTCGCCGAATCCGAGGCCATAGACCTCGCCGCCGCCGTCGACCGCGCCGACGACCTGCGCCGCCTGCTGGGGGTCGAGGTCGGCCTGGCCCACGGCCAGATGCCGGGCGCCGAACGCGAGGCCGTCATGGCCGACTTCGCCGACGGCCGCATCCCCCTGCTGGTCGCCACCACGGTGGTCGAGGTCGGGGTGGATGTGCCCAACGCCTCCATCATGGTCATCGAACACGCCGACCGCTTCGGCCTGGCCCAACTGCACCAGCTGCGCGGCCGCGTCGGCCGGGGCTCAAAGGCCAGTTCCTGCATCCTGCTGTACGGCGGCCAGGACGGCGCCCTCGGTGAGACGGCGAAAGAACGTCTCGAAACCCTGCGCCGCACCGAGGACGGCTTCGTCATCGCCGAGGAGGACTTCCGCCTGCGCGGCGGCGGCGACCCCCTGGGCCTGAAACAGAGCGGCTTCCCCGCCTACCGTTTCGCCGACCCGATCCGCCACCGATCCCTGATGCTGGCCGCCGCCGACGACGCCCGCCTGATCCTCAACCGCGACCCCGACCTGGCGTCCGAACGCGGCCAGGCGGTGCAGGTGCTGGAGGAGCTGTTCGACTGGAAGGGGCACAAGGCGGGGACGGATTGAGCGGTGCGGCCATGCCCACGCACCATACCCGGGCCCAGACCCCACGCCCTCGCCGAAGCCCCAGCGCCAGCCCCTATCCGAACCGGCACAGTGCCAGCAGCAGCCCATCCTCGAGGCCGACACCCCACACCCCACGCCCGTCATCCTAGGCCTTGTGCCTAGGATCCATAGACTCAGACGTCAGAAGCGACCGCACATCCGCCGCCCGCGCCCCACGCGACACACCGGGCGTATGGATCCTAGGCACAAGGCCTAGGATGACGGTGATCAGACCTGCCCCGCCAAGTCTGCTGATGTTCCAAATGTCGGCTCTGGGTCGAAACGCTGGATTCCGTCTTCGACCCTTCTCGGACGTTGAGTCCAGTGGCGCCAGGAAGTGCATTTGGTTTGCGGCGGCTTCGAAGCCTGTCTAACTTCGCTGGACGCCCGGATGGGTCGTGGGGAACTCAGACGATGCGGCTCATCTCGCGGATATTTGCGCTCTGTCTCCCACTTTTGCCTTTGCCCGCTGCGGCACAGAACTCTGACGCAGGGGTCGCTGCAATGCGATCTCGCTTGGAAAGCGAAGTTGGCTACGCAGGCGTCTTCGGGGTCGCTCACGGGTCGTCACTCTCGATCGCGGCCTTGGGAGATGTGCGATCTGGTCAGCCGCATGAGACCGGAGAGGTGTTCCGTTGGGCTTCGGTGTCCAAAATGATCACGGCCATCCTGATCTTCCAACAGGTCGATGAGGGACACATTGCGCTGGATGCGACGGTCAAGGCGTACCTTCCGGACGCTCCGATACCGAACGCCGACCGCACCACGATCCGGCACCTTCTGGCCCATCGCTCGGGTTTAGCAGGGCAGGCCGATACGCCCGCTGGCCCGCCCGGCGACCTACTCCAGTATTGTCAGGCGACCGCTGCCGATCCCGGCTCCACCTTCCTCTACAACAACTGCGACACCATCGTTCTGGGCAAGGTGCTTGAGGCGGTCGTTGGCGAGCCGTATCTGACGCAGGTCAACCAGCGCATCGGGGCGCTGCTTGGTTTCGTCGTGGCTCTGCCGGACGAGCCTCGCGTTGAGGCAACTATGGAGGACGGCACCGTTGAGCAACCCGCCTGGCCGTCGGCCTACGGGCCAGCCGGCGGACTATACGGCACGGTCGAGGATCTGCTGAAGGTCAATGTCGCCCTGATCGAGGGTCGGCTGATTTCCGCGACCTCGCTGGCAACCATGCTGACTGGCGACCCTGCGTCAGGCTATGCGGCGCTCAGCGTCTGGTCCTATTCGCCCGACCTTAAAAGCTGCATAGGCAAAACCCGATTGGTCGAACGCTACGGCGAAATCGGCGGGGTTCAGGTGCGGAACTTTCTAATGCCCGATCTCGAAATCGCGCTCGTGATCTACTCCAATGATCACCGTACGAACTTTGGTGAAGTCTGGCGTGGCGAGGGTCTGTCGATCGATTTGATCCGGGCCGCAGTCTGCGGTGCTCCTGGCTGATTGGATGGAGCCCAGATCAGTTGGGTTGGTGAGGGCCTACAACCGAGCAGCGGTCGTTGCTGAAGATGGGAGGCGTCCAACGTCTGCTAACAACCCATAGCCTTCCCTCGATGGGTCAGCTTCAGGGCGTTGGACCGAACGTCTGCTTTCCGCCAGGAAGGCCGTGACCGCTTTCGACCCTTTGCGGACGTCAGCTCCCTGAGAGCTCAGTGCGCGGCAGCCCGCTCGAAGTCGCCCAGGCCAAAGCGAGGTGTGGCGCAGGCGCTCGTGGACATTTTGCCGCCCTGCCTCTTAGCGAGAACGAGAACGTCTCGTGACTGATCGAAATCTATGCCGCACGTAGCCCCCCAAGAGCCGGGTGCATGCGCGATCCGCTGAACGTCTTGGTGAGTTCCCTTCAGCGTGCGGAAGACAGCAAACTCGGTGATTACGTAGCCGTCGCGCCCCGTTACAGAGGACGTTGCCTTTCCTACGAACGCGACGTCGGCGAAGCCGAGTTGATCGTCGGCGCTTCTCCAGTTGGGGCAAGAGCATGCCCACGCCACTCCGGCGATCAGCGCCGATGCGGTAGCACAGATTAGCGTAATTATGATGCGCATGCCCACACGTTAGCAGGCGCACGGTGTTCACTCAAAGTCCGCATCCCACCCCGAGCAGACGTTCGACACGTCGGCTTTCCAGCACGACCCTGTTGAATGCCAGTATGAGGAGAGAGGTCGTATAGATGAAGCAAGGAAGACCAACGAAGGTCACCTCCCCTAATTTCCCGAACCGAGACCAATCCTTTCAACGCCCTAACACGCCCAAACCGCCATGGGCCCAACACGCATCCAGACTGTGTTAGCCTCGTCTTCCGGTCTTTGAAATCGGGCTCGCGCCGCAGTCCCCTGCGACGTCCGCCCTCCATCAACGCCACAGCAGACGCTCCCTGGCGCGTTTGGCGTCTTTGACGCCTTTGGCGCCCTGTTTTCGCGCCAAACGACCGGCCTCAGCCGATCCTGACACCGCAGCCTGCGCGCCCTGGCGCATTTGGCGCTTTGGCAGGTTTGTCACCCTGCTTTTATGCCAAACCTGCCAAATCTCAGCCGATCACCCGGCTCCAGCCGTCGAACCCGACCTCGACATTCGCCGGAACGATCGCCGACAGTTCCTTGTAATCCATGTCGATATGCAGGTTCGTCAGCACGGCCCGCTCCACATCCGCCGCCGCAATCCACTCCAGGGTCCTGTCCAGATGGGCATGGGTCGGATGGGGGGTGTAGCGCAGGGCGTCGACGATCCAGATCTGGCAACCGGCCACGGCCCGGGTCGCCGCCTCGTCCAGGTCCGACACGTCGCTGGAATAGGCCATGTCGCCCAGCCGATAGCCGACCGACCGGATCGGGCCGTGCCCCTGATCGAAGGTGACCACCGGGATCGCGCCCCCGGGCCCCTCCACCGACCAGGCCGTCCCGTGCGGCGGAATGACCTGGGCGTCCAGCAGCGGCGGATAGCCGAACTTGCTCTCGAAGATATAGTCGAACCGGTGCGACAGAGACGTCAGGGTCGCCGCGTCCATCCAGGCCGGAATCCGCTTGCGCGCCCGGGTGGCGAAGGTCCGCAGATCGTCGATCCCATGGGTCTGGTCGGCGTGGTCGTGGGTATAGAGGACCGCGTCTATATGCCGGGTCCCGCTGGCCAGCATCTGTTCGCGCAGGTCCGGCGAGGTGTCGATCAGGATGTTTGTGACGCCGTCCGGCCCGGTCTTGCGCGCCAGCATCGAGCAGCGCATCCGCCGGTTCCTCGGCTCGGCCGGGTCGCAGACGCCCCAGTCGCCGTCGCCACGCGGCACCCCGCCCGACGATCCGCTGCCCAGGATGACGACTTCGAAACTCATACGGGCCTCGGTATCCGATCAAACAGGCCGAAGAAGGCCTCGGTGGTCCTCTGGTCCGCCTCCTCGGCGCTCCAGCCCCGGATCTCGGCCAGCTTGTCCAGCACATGGCCCACATAGGCCGGCTCGTTGCGCCGCCCCCGATGCGGGATGGGCGCCAGATAGGGGCAGTCGGTCTCGACGATTATACGGTCGGCGGGCATGTCCCGGATCACCGCCCGCACATCTTCCGCCGCCTTGAAGGTGGCGATACCCGAAACCGAGAACCAGGCCCCCAGTTCCGCTGCGATTCCAGCCAGTTCGGCCCCGCTGGTGTAGCAGTGCATCAGCATCTTGAACGGCCCGGCGGCCTGCTCTTCCCTCAGGATCGCCCCCATGACCGCGTCCGCCTCGCGCGTATGGATCACCAGCGGCAGGCCGGTCTCCCGCGACGCCGCCGCATGCTGGCGGAACACCGCCGCCTGAACCTCGCGCGGGCTCAGGTCATAGTGGAAGTCCAGGCCGCATTCGCCGATCCCGACCACCTTGGGCCGCTGGGCCAGTTCGACCAGGGTCGTCGCCGCCAGATCGGCCGCGTCCTTGGCCTCATGCGGATGGACCCCGACCGTGCACCAGATGTCGTCATGCGCCATGGCCAACCCGTGGGTCGCCTCGAAGGTCGTCAGCCGGTCCGAGATCTCGACCATCAGCCCGACCCCGGCCGCCCGCGCCCGTTCGATGACTGCGTCGCGATCCTCGTCGAACTGGGGGGCGTGCAGGTTCACATGGCTGTCGATCAGCATCAGCCCATCCGTTCGTGTTGCGCCTGAACCCGCTTCAGGTCGGCCAGAGCCCCGGCCAGCACGTCGGCCCGGTCCAGGTTCAGCCCCGCCGCCCGTTCCGGCAGCGGCTGCAACCGCTCCCACAGCTCGGCCCAACGATTGGCCGCGCCCGGCCCGCTCGCCAAGGCCCGCATCCGCACCGCGGCGATCAGCCGATCCATCAGTATGTCGAACCGCTCCTGCCCCTCGGCCCCCCGGAACTTGTCGGCGACGGCCAATGCCTCGGCCCGGTCAACGTCGCCCTCGACCCAGCGGCGCGCCAGCTGGTCCATCTCGAAGGTCGCGCCGGACGCCAGGGCCAGGGCCGCGCCCGGCGATCCCCCCGCCATGGCCGCCGCATGCTCGGCCTCCTCCCGCTCGGCCCCGGTCCGGTCGCGCACCAGGGTTTCCAGCCGCTCGGGCGTCCAGATCGGAAAGCTCAGCCGCCGGCAACGCGACCGGATGGTGGCCAGCAGCCGCCCCGGCGCATGGGTCACCAGAAACAGAACCCCTCGCTCCGGCGGCTCTTCCAGAACCTTCAGCAAGGCGTTGGCGGCGTTCAGGTTCAGGTCGTCGGCGGCGTCGATGATGGCCACCCGATGCTGGGCCTGTGACGGGCTCTTGGAAAAGAACTCGGGCAGGTCGCGCGACTGATCGACCGAGATCGACTTCTTGATCTTGCCGCCCTCGATCAGCCGTTCCAGCACCAGCAGATCGGGATGGGACTGGGCCGAGATCAGCCGGCTGACGGGATCGTCGCGACGCGTCCCTAGCGGACCGCGCGCCGGATCGGCAGCCGCCCCCAGCAGTCGTCGCGCCGCGCGATAGGCGAAGGTCGCCTTCCCCGCGCCTTCGACCCCGCACAACAGCCAGGCATGGTGCAGACGACCCCGCTCCCAGGCGTCCAGAAAGGCCGCCTCCGCCGCCGCATCGGGGACCAGGTCGAACCGGTCGCGCGGATGGTCGTCGCTCACAGCAGCCGATCCTGGACCGCCCGCCACACCCGCGCCTCGACCTCGTCCAGCGACCCGGTGGCGTCGATCCGCACGCACCGTTCGGGATGGGTCTCGACGATGCGCAAGAACCCCTCACGCAGCCGCTGATGGAACTCCAGCCCCTTGGATTCGAACCGCGTCTCCAGCTGGCCGCGCCCAAACGCCCGCTCCAGCCCCACCTCGACCGGCAGGTCGAACACCAGGGTCAGGTCCGGCTGGTCGGCGCCGACCACGGCCGCGTCGATCTGTTCGATAAAGCTCTGGGCCACCCCGCCCCCGGCGCCCTGATAGGCGCGGCTCGAATCGGCGAACCGGTCGCACACCACCCAGTCGCCGGCCTCCAGCGCCGGGCGGATGGTCCGCTCAAGATGGTCGGAGCGCGAGGCGTACATCAGCAGGGTCTCGGTCATCGCCGACCAGGGCTCGGCCTCGGTCGCCACGACCAGGTTGCGGATCGCCTCCGCCCCTTTCGAGCCGCCCGGTTCGCGCGTGCGCACCACTTTTCGGCCTTCCAATAGAGGCTCCAGCCGTGCGACCAGCCGCGCGACCTGGGTCGACTTGCCGGCGCCCTCGCCGCCCTCGAAGCTGATGAACTGTCCACGGGTCACGGGCGCACAATGGCGACCGCGGCGCGGGAGGCAAGCCTTAGCCGCCGGATATCAACAGGGCGTCCGCATATCCGCGCGCCACGACCGCCTGACGGGCGGTCTCGGCCGAATTGGCGTCGACCCAGGGCCCGACCAGAACGCGCCATCCGCCTGTGTCATTGGCCGCCACCGTCGCGCGTGCGCCCAGACGCTCGGCGATTCGCTGCGCCGACCTCTGGTCCGAGAACGCCCCGGCCTGGACCCAGAAGGAACGGCCGGTGGTCACGGCGACCGGCGTCGCCGCGGTAGCCGTCGCCACCGCCGCCTGAGCCGGTTGCGCCGCCTCTGCCCGCAGCACCGTCCCGCCGCCCAGCCGGGGCGCCCGGCCCAGATAGCGGACCCGCACCCGCGCCACGCCCTGACGCCGCATGTCCAGTTCGTCCGCCGCCTCCCGCGACAGGTCGATGATCCGCCCGTCCACGAACGGCCCGCGATCATTGACCCGCACGACGATCCGCCGCCCGTTCGTCAGATTGGTAACCTCGACCAGACCGGGCAACGGCAGGGTCTTATGGGCCGCCGTCAGCTCATGCATGTCGAACCGTTCGCCGGTCGAGGTCGGCCGCCCATTGAAGGCGTCGCCGTACCAGGAGGCCATTCCAACCTCGTCATAGTTCGGCTGTTCCTTGGGCGTGTACCAGCGTCCGCGCACCTGATAGGGCCGCATCGTCCCCGACACGATCGGCGCCGGATCCTTGACCACCGGGATCCCGCCCCCGCCCCGTCCGCCGCCGAACGTCGAACAGGCCGCCAGCAGCGAGAACAGCCCCATCGCCAGGGCGCGTCTCATCCATCGTCCAGCCGTCATCAGCCTCGCCTTCGTCTTCACTGTAAAAACAGGATGACCGAAGACATTTCCGCTTTGGTTAATGAGGCCTTCGCCTGCTATGGCGTCCGCCCGACCGGGCGATCCGGCAAGGAAGTGTGGCCGAGTGGTTTAAGGCACTGGTCTTGAAAACCAGCGACGGTGAGAGCCGTCCGTGGGTTCGAATCCCACCGCTTCCGCCGGCGCCCCGTCAGCCGTCGTCCCGCCGCCCCAGGTGATCGAGGCCGCGCTGCCGGGCCAGCTCGATCTGTCTCTGCCGCTCGGCGTAGCGCAGGCGCTGGGCGTCGTCGCGGGTGTCGCGGCAGCGGTCGCAGCAGACGCCTTCGATGAAATGAGGCGAGGCGCGGCCCTCGGCGTCGACGGGCATGCGGCATCCCCGACACAGGACATGGTCGCCCTGGACCAGGCCATGGCCGACCGAGACCCGCTCGTCGAAGACGAAACAGTCGCCGCGCCAAAGGCTGTCGGCCGGCTCGACCTCCTCAAGATAACGCAGAATGCCGCCTTCCAGGTGATGGACGTTCTCCACCCCCTCGGCCTTCAGGAAGGCCGTCGACTTCTCGCAGCGGATGCCGCCGGTGCAGTACATGGCCACCCGCCGGGGCTTGCGCTCCTCCAGCAGGGCGCGGCCCTCGGTGCGGAACCAGTCGGGGAAGTTGCGGAAGCTGTGGGTGTTCGGCTGCACCGCCCCGTCGAAAGCGCCGATCTCGCCCTCGTAATCGTTGCGGGTGTCGATCACCAATGTGGTCGGATCGGCGATCAGGGCGTTCCAGTCCTCTGGCGGGACATAGACCCCCGCCTGCCGCGCCGGATCCAGATCCGGCTGCCCCATGGTGACGATCTCGCGCTTGATCCGCACCTTCAGCCGCAGGAAGGGCATGTCGCGGGTCCAGGCGTATTTGACCTCGAGTTCCTCGAACCCGGGAACGGCCCTGATCTCGGTCAGGACCGCCTCGACGCCTGATTCAGGGCCGGCGATGGTCCCGTTCAGCCCCTCGGTCGCGACCAGCAACGTCCCCTTGACCGTGTTGGCCTCGCAGGCGGCGTGCAGTCGATCCCGCACCGCCTCGACGTCGGCGATCACAGCGAAGCGATAGAGGGCGGCGACGCGGATCTGGCGGGGGCTGGAGGAAACAGGGTCTGTCATGGCGTGGCTTTCAGCGCCGCCTTGAACGTGGCGCGCCCTGCAGGACTCGAACCTGCAACCGTCCGCTTAGAAGGCGGGTGCTCTATCCGGTTGAGCTAAGGGCGCTCGGCAACGAGCCGGGCGTCAGTGCGTCCAGGGCTGTTTGCGATTGGTGGCGAAATTGTCGGCATAGGCCTTGATGATCGTCGGGGCTTCGTGCGGCTCGTGCAGCCGGAACGGAATGCCATGACGTTCGGCGTAGGCGATGGCCTCTTCCTTCGAATCGAAGGCCAGGCGCACCTGACCGTTCATGTCCGACGAGCTGGTCCAGCCCATCAGCGGATCGAGGGTGCGTGCCGACGCCGGTTCGAACTCGAGGCGCCAGTCGCGGCTCTTGGCCTTGCCGGACTGCATAGCGGTCTTGGCTGGGCGGTAGATGCGGGCGAGCATGGCGAAATCCCTAGTGATCGGCAGGTCCTGCGACCTGCCATAACGCGCGCCGGACACGGAATCCAGCGGCCGTCCATTGGTCGGGGCGAGAGGATTCGAACCTCCGACCCTCTGGTCCCAAACCAGATGCGCTACCAGGCTGCGCTACACCCCGGACCGAACGGAGCGCTCTATTGGCACTTCGCGACGCGATCCGCAATCAAGGCTTGAAATAAGGATGCAAAACCTTGTCGCCGGGCTGGGCGCCGATTTCCTGGGCTCGGCCCGCCCGCAGTTCCAGCACGCCGTTCGCCGCCCCGTTCGAGGGGATCGGGGCTTGTGAGAAGGGCGTCGCGTGAGAGGCGATGGAGACGATCCGCCCCTTTGGATCGATATAGAGGATGTCCAGCGAACTGGGCGTGTTGCGCATCCAGAAGCTCTGTTCGCGCGGCGCCTCACCTGGCCACTGGAACAACATGCCCCGGTCGGCCTCCAGGGGCGGGCGGAACATCAGGCCGCGCTGGCGCTCAGGCTCCTCGTCGGCGATCTCGACCCAGAAGGCGTGTTCGCCGGACGCCGTGACCACGGCCAGCCGCTGCAAGGGTTCGCCGTTCGGACCTTCAGGAACCTTCGCAGCGCAGCCCGCCAAGGCGATCGCCGCCAGCCCGGCCATCAGAAAACGTCTCGTCGCCTCGATCATACGCCCATCCCTGGGCCGACCGGATCAGTCGCCCGTTCTGATTTCGGCGACCACCAGTCCCTTGGGACCGCTGGCGAACCGCACCTGCACCACATCCCCCGGCGCCAGGTCGTCAAGGCCGCACCGCCGAAGGGTTTCGACATGGACGAAGATATCGCCGGGCGCACGCTCACGCACGACGAATCCGTAACCCTTGGTGCGATTGAACCATTTCACCACCGCCCGCTCCAGGGCGTCGCCGACATCGAGCAGGGGCGCGCCAGTCTCGGCAGCGGGCGTCGGACGGCGCACGACGACGCTGGGATCGCCGGCCCCCAGATCGTGAATCTCGATCGCCTGCCACCCCTTGGATCGCTTGACGCAATCGCAGATTATGGACGCGCCTTCGTCGGCCGTTTCCCGGCCAGTGTCGCGCAGGCTGGTGATGTGCAGCAGCACATCCCGCAGCTCGGTCAACGTCGGGTCATCCGGCACGATAAAGCCGTAGCCCTTCGCCGGATCAAACCACTTCACGCGCCCGACGACACGAACGGTCTCCGCCGTTTCCATCCCATCGTAATCAGACAAATTCGAAACCCCCGTCCGCTCCTCTTACGGACAGATTACGTTTAACACTGTTCCGTGAATCTTTGGAAAGGTCAAAAATGGGGAGTGGGGCCTGAAACTTGCCCCAGTTAGTAGAAACGTTCCAGTTGTGTCGCCTGAAAGACACCACCTGGGACGACTTCTTCGCGCGCCCGACGTTGAGAGGTAAAAAGCTCCGGGCGGCCTGTAGGCTCGGCCCGATATCATCCCGCGTGGCAGTCCCTAGGGGAGTCGAACCCCTCTTTTCAGGTTGAAAACCTGACGTCCTAACCGATAGACGAAGGGACCGCTGCGCGGGAGAGCCGGCGATATAGCCGCGCCCTTGGATGGGTGCAAGCGCGGATTTCGAGTTTTTTGCGACGCCTGGCGCAGCGCCAAACCGGCGTCAGACCATGCGGGGATCGGCGACGTCCTCGATCTCGAACTGCACGCCCCTACGGCCGTTCCAGTCGTCCGCCTTCAGACGACCCACGATATTCAGCCCCCCCTGCCCGCTCAGCAGCGCCTGCCCGGTCGGCAGGTCGGCGCAGCGCCAGGCCACGGCCCGCACCGAGGCGCCGTCGGGTCCGACCAGCCGACAGCGGACATGGCCTCCGTTCATCTGTATCGGCTCCCGGGCCTGAACCCCGCTCAGGGCGAAGACCGGCTCGGGATTGGCGGGACCGAAGGGCGCCAGCCGCTCGAACGATTCGAACAGGGCCCGAGTGGCCGCACCGGGGTCGATCAGGGCGTCGATCTCCAGCGCGTCCATAGCGACCGCCTCGACCCGTTCGTCAGCGAGGCGGTCGTTCAGGAAGCGGGTCAGTTCCTCCAGCCGCGCGCCTTCCATGGTCAGACCCGCCGCCATGGCGTGACCGCCGCCGGCCAGCAGCAAGCCGTCCTCCCAGGCCGCCTGAATGGCCCGGCCCAGGTTCATGCCGGGCTGCGACCGGCCCGATCCCTTGCCCAGACCGGTGACTGGATCGATCCCGACGACGACGACCGGCTTGCGCCAGCGTTCGCGCAGACGGCCGGCGACGATGCCCACGACGCCGGGGTGCCAGTCCTCGCCCGCCACCACCACCAGAGCCGTATCGTCGGCATGGGCGCCGGTCGCCTCGACCCGGCGGACGGCGGCCTCAGTGACCGCGCGCTCGACCTCGCGACGCGACAGGTTCAGCGCGTCCAGTTCCATCGCCAGCGCCTGGGCCTCGACGGGATCGTCGGTCGACAGCAGGCGCGCGCCCAGATCGGACCGACCGATCCGCCCGCCGGCGTTGATGCGGGGCCCCAGGATGAAGCCCGCGTGATTGCTCTTGGCCGGTCCCTGCTCAGCCCCGGCCGCCTCCAATAGGGCGCGCAGACCCGGATTTTTCCAGTCGCTCATCACCTTCAGCCCTAGGCTAGTCAGGGCGCGGTTGAAACCAGTCAGGCCGGTGACGTCGCAGATGGCCCCCAGGGCCGCGAGATCCAGCCATTGGCGAATGTCCGGCTCGGGCCGGTCGGCGAACAGGCCGCGTCGCCGCGCCTCACGATTCAGCGCCGCCAACAGGACGAAGACTACCCCCGCCGCCGCCAGATTGCCCTGCCCCGAAGCGCAGCCCGGCCGGTTCGGATTGACAACCGCCAGGGCCTTGGGCGGCTCGCTGCGCATCAGATGGTGGTCGATGACCACGACCTTCAGGTCGATGGCCGCCGCATGGGCCAGGGCCTCGTTCGCCGCCGCCCCGCAATCGACCGTCACTACCAGATCGGCGCCGACCGACTTCAGCTTGTCGAAGGCCTGGGCGCTGGGGCCATAGCCCTCGGTCAGACGGTCGGGAACATAGATGGGAAGCTCCGCCCCCATCGCCCGGAACCAGCGCACCAGCAGGGCGGCGCTGGAAGCGCCGTCCACATCATAGTCAGCGAAGACATGAATCCGCGCCTGCGCTTGCAAGGCGTCGACGATGGCTGTGGCGGCGGCGTCCATATCCATGAAACTGGACGGATCGGGGAACAGGGCCCGCAGGGTGGGGCTCAGAAAATCGACGGCCTGGTCGGCGCCCACCCCACGCGAAGCTAACGCCCGGGCCAGCGGCTCCTCCAGATCCAGCCCCTGGATCAGGGCGCGGATCGTCGCGGCTTCGGCGGGGCGCTCGCGCCAGGTCCGACCGGACAGGGACTGAACCACCCCCAGGAATGCACTATTGATCTTGAAGCCGCCGTCGTCCGCCATCGTCGTATCATCCGGGGATTCTCGTCCCCCGGCGACAGGCTCATTCAACCCGACGCCGATCGACCGGCGGGGGCGCCTTGGCCCGGTCGCGTAGGCCCTGGGCGAAGGCGTCGATCTCGGCCTGGGTGCGTAGGGAATCCGGCGAAACCGGCACGGCCTCGACCTGGGCGCGTGTCTCGGCCGCCAGGGTTTCGGCGTCGCCCAGTTTCCATTCGATTCGCGCCACTTCGCCGCCCAGAGCCTCGCCTCGGTCCTCTAGGGTTCCGACCTGGGCCGCGACCTGGGTCGCCGCCGGCAGATCGGTCGGGGCGGCGGGGAAATTCTCCCAGCTGGGATAGTGGCGATTGGCGTCGACCAGAGCCTGGACCCGCGGCGCTATGGGCGAGGTCGGGTCGGTTCTGGGGGCGAATGATCCCGCGCATGCCGCCAACACCCCCATCAGAGGCGCCAGACAGGCGATCAAGGCCCAAAGCCTAGTCTTTTTCGAAAAGTGCGCGTTCATGTCGGGGTCGGTCTTATGCCATCATCCCCCTCTGCGGAAGAGGATGGCGTCGAACCGGCGCTCGGCGCCCAGGAACGCGAGGAATATCCATGGCCAAACCTCCGAAGGACAGGACCCCGCCGGACACCGTCGCGGCCTCCGTCGTGGCTGACGCCCCGGCAGCGAAGACCCCGCGAAAGGCCGGCCGCCCGACCTCCGCCAAACCTCGCCCTCCGAGGGCGAAGAAGCCCGCCACGATCAAGGCCGAGGCGTCTAAACCCGAGCCCGAATCGTCGCCCGCCTCCTCCGAACCCGTGGCGCCCCCCTTCCCCGGCGTCGATCAGGCCCAGCTTCTCGAAACCCTGTCGATGAATCTGGCCAAGGCGGCCATGATGGCCCAGAGCGCCATCGCCGAGGCGGCCCTGTCGCAGGCCGACCGCCCCGCCGCCCTGTCGCCCGATCCTTTCAAGGTCGGCCCCGCCATGACCTCGGTCATGAGCAGTCTGGCCTCGCGCCCCGAAAAACTGTTCCAGGCCCAGGCCGACCTGTTCAGCCGCTACATGGACCTGTGGACCGGCACGGCGCGTCAGGCCGCCGGAGAGCCCATGGCGCCGCCGCCCGCAGACAAGCGGTTCAAGGACCCCGCCTGGTCGGACAATCCGATGTTCGACATGATGCGTCGCTCCTATCTGCTGACGTCGGACTGGATGAACGGCCTGATCGCGGGGGTCGAGGACGTAGACCCGGCGGTGAAACGCCGCGCCCAGTTCTTCACACGCCTGCTGACCGACGCCTTCTCGCCCTCCAACTTCCTCGCCTCCAACCCGGTCGCCCTTAAGGCCCTGGCCGAGACCAGCGGCGAATCCCTGGTCAAGGGCATGCAGAATTTCGCCGCGGACCTGGAACGCGGCGCCGGGTCGCTGCGCATCAGTCAGGCCGACTATGGCAAGTTCATCGTGGGCCAGAACGTCGCCACCACCCCGGGCCAGGTCGTCTGGCGCGACGACCTGTTCGAGCTGATCCAGTACGCGCCCGTCACCGAGACCCAGCACGCGATCCCGCTGCTGATCTTCCCGCCCTGGATCAACAAATTCTACATTCTGGACCTTCAACCGGCCAATTCGCTGATCCGCTGGCTGTCGGAACAGGGTTTCACCGTCTTCGTCTGTTCCTGGATCAATCCGGATCTCGACAAGGCCGGCTACGGCTTCGACGACTATCTGGAGAAGGGCGTCTATCGCGCCGTCGAGAAGACGCTGGAACAGGCGGGAACCGACCGACTGAACGCGGTCGGCTACTGTATCGGCGGCACCCTTCTGGGCGCGGGCCTGGCTCATATGGCGGCCAAAGGTGACAAGCGGATCGCCGCCGCCACCTTCTTCGCCGCCCAGCACGACTTCGCCGAGGCCGGTGATCTGCTGCTGTTCACCGACGAACACTGGATCGCCGAGATCGAGCGTCAGATGGACGCCGCCGGCGGCGTCCTGCCCGGTGCGGCCATGGCCGACACCTTCAACGCCCTGCGCTCCAACGACCTGATCTGGTCCTTCTTCATCAGCAACTATCTGCTGGGCAAGGATCCGCCGGCCTTCGACCTGCTGTTCTGGAACGCCGACCAGACCCGGATGCCCAAGACCCTGCATCTGGCCTATCTGCGCCAGATGTACGGCGCCAACGCGCTGGCGCGCGGCGCCTTCCAGATCGGCGGCCTCACCGCCGATCTGTCGAAGGTGAAGATCCCCCTCTATTTCCAGGCCAGCCGCGAGGACCATATCGCCCCGATGAACTCGGTCTATCGCTCCGCCAAGCTGTTCGGCGGCAAGGACGTCACCTTCACCCTGGCCGGCTCGGGCCATATCGCCGGGGTCATCAACGCCCCGACGGCGAAGAAATACCAGCACTGGACCAACACCGCCCTGCCCGCGACCCTGGCCGAATGGCAGGCCGGCGCGGTAGAGAATCCGGGCAGTTGGTGGGAGCACTGGGCCAAATGGCTGCGCGCCCGCTCAGGTGATCCCATCCCCTCGCGGGATCCTGCGGCCGGTCCGCTCAAGCCGCTTGAGCCCGCCCCCGGCAGCTATGTGAAAGTCACGTCTTGAACCGTCTTGAACCCAATATCCTGCTGGCCGTCAGCACCGGCGTGGCCCTGATCCTGCTGATCGTGACCGCCTCCACCTTCGGCGAGCCGGGCAATATGCTCAAATATGTGCTCAGCGCCGCCATCTGCACCATCCTGTTCGTCGCCCTGAACGGATGGCTGGCCCGGTTGATGAAGCGGCCGACGCCCCAGCCGATGATCAATCCGACGTCGCCCGATACCGCCGTCTGGGCCGGCCTGTTTCCCCTGCTGGTCATGGCCGCCGCCGTCGCGCCCGTGTTCGCGTCCGGTCACGACTATGGACTGCTGGTCATCATCGCCTCGGTCCTGTTCGGCGGAACGGTCGATTCCGCCGTGCGGGCCAACCGCCGCTAGGCCGGGACGAACTTCAAAGCGACGCCATTGTTGCAATAGCGCAAGCCGGTCGGCCGTGGGCCGTCCGGGAACACATGCCCCTGGTGCCCCAGGCAGCGGGCGCAGTGGTATTCGGTGCGCGGAATCCCGATGGCGAAGTCGCGCTTGCGCCCGATATTGGCGGCCATGACGTCATAGAAGCTGGGCCAGCCGGTGCGGGAATCGAACTTCCAGCTCGAGCGGAACAGCGGCAGGTCACAGCCCTTGCAGACGAAGGTTCCGCGTCGATGTTCGTCGTTCAGGGGGCTGGTGTATGGCCGCTCTGTACCCTCGCGCCGCAGGACGCTCCAGGCGGCGTCGCCCAGCCGCCGACGCCATTCGGCTTCGGACAGGCGGCGATAGGGCGAGGCGGCGTACTGCGCCTCTCCGGCCTCGACGGGCTCGGGAGAACAGGCGGATAGAGCGAGCGCGCCGGCGCCCGTCAGAAGGCCCCGGCGATTGAGGATCAGGGACTGGGTCATGCAACCCAGTACGACGGCGCGCGCGAAAAGGTTTCTCGGCGCGCTTCTGTATCAGATCAGGCCGGTCGTCTCGTCGAGGCCCAGCATGATGTTCAGGTTCTGCACCGCGGCGCCGGACGCCCCCTTGCCAAGATTGTCGAGCAGGGCCACCAGCCGCGCCTGTTCCCCGGATCGGTCGCCGAAGACATGAAGGCGCAGGCGGTTGGTGCCGTTCAGCCCCTCGGGCTCCAGGCCCGTCATCGCCTCCGTCTCGTCCAGATCGACGACCTCGACGAAGGTCTGACCGTGATAGGCCTCGACCAAAGCGCCGTGAATCCGTTCGACCGAGGGGGTTTCCGGCAGGGTCGCCAGATGCAGCGGAACCTCGACCAGCATTCCCTGGCGATAGTTGCCGACCGCCGGCGTGAACAGCACCTCGCGGCTCAGCCCCGCGTGCCGCGTCATCTCAGGCACATGTTTGTGCCTCAGCGACAGGCCATAGGCCCGATAGGCGGTCGCGGCGTCCGGCCCCTCGAACTCGGCGATCATGGTCTTGCCGCCGCCGGAATAGCCCGAGACGGCGTTGACCGTGACCGGATGGCTGGCCGGAACCAGTCCCGCCTTCACCAGGGGCCGCATCAGGCCGATGAAGCCGGTGGGATAGCAGCCGGGGTTCGACACGAACCGCGACCGCGCGATCAGTTCGCGCTGCCCCGCGTCCATCTCGGGAAACCCATAGGCCCAGCCCGGCGCGACCCGATAGGCGGTCGAGGCGTCGATCAGCTTGACCGACGGGTTCTCCACCATCGCCACCGCCTCGCGCGCCGCATCGTCGGGCAGGCACAGGATCACGGCATCGGCGTCGTTCAGCGCCTCCCGTCGCGCCTCCGGATCACGTCGACGATCGCCCAGCAGGATCAGCTCCAGATCGGTGCGGGCCTCCAGCCGCTCGCGGATCTCGAGGCCCGTGGTTCCGGCTTCGCCGTCGATGAAGAGGGTGTGGGTCATAGGCTACTCCTGACCCTCCTCCCTTGCGGGAGAAGAACGACAAGAAAAAGGGCGCTCCGGGTCTCCCCGAAGCGCCCCAAATCCAAACCGCGTGAACGCGATTAGCGCTTCGAGAACTGGAAGCTGCGGCGAGCCTTGGCGCGGCCGTACTTCTTGCGCTCGACGACGCGGCTGTCGCGGGTCAGGAAGCCGTGCGGCTTCAGGACCTTGCGCAGTTCCGGTTCGAAATGCGTCAGGGCGTGCGACAGGCCGTGGCGGATGGCGCCGGCCTGGCCCGACAGGCCCGAACCTTCGACGGTGCAGACGACGTCATACTGGGTGGCGCGGTCCGAGACGGTCAGCGGCTGGGCGATCATCATGCGCAGCACGGGACGAGCGAAATACTGCTCCTGGTCCTTGCCGTTGATGGTGATCTTGCCGGTGCCGGGCTTGACCCAGACGCGAGCGATCGCGTTCTTGCGCTTGCCGGTCGAATAGGCGCGGCCCTGGGCGTCCAGCTTCTGGACATAGACCGGGGCTTCATTCTCGACCGAGGCCGACAGGCCCTTCAGGGCGTCAAAGCCGGTGGCGGTTTCGTTGGTCACGTCCGTCATGCTCAGACGCTCCGGGTGTTCTTGGGCGACGCCGACTTGAAGTCGATCGTTTCCGGTTGCTGGGCTTCATGCTCGTGCGCGCCGCCTGCGAACAGGCGCAGGTGCGTCATCTGCTTGCGGGCCAGAGGGCTTTCCTTCGGCAGCATGCGCTCGACGGCCTTCTCGAGCACGCGCTCGGGGAAGCGGCCGCCCAAGACCTTCTCCGGGGTCGTCGACTTGACGCCGCCCGGGTGGCCGGTGTGGCGATAGTAAACCTTGTCGGTCGACTTCTTGCCGGTGAACACCACCTTGTCGACGTTGGTGACGACGACATAGTCGCCGCAATCGACGTGCGGGGTGTAGTCGCCGCGGTGCTTGCCGCGCAGACGGTTGGCGATGAAGGTCGCGAGACGGCCCACCACGACGCCTTCGGCGTCGATGTGGATCCACTTCTTCTCGACCTCGGCCGGCTTCAACGAAGCCGTGGTGCTCTTCAGCATTGAGGGGGTTCCTGGAGACGAAAATCGGGTCCGGCCCCCGAGGGAACCGAATGAAGGCGCGCTGATACAGCAGGCTACCGACCGCGTCAACGCGCACAAAAACGCGACACCTCATTCATCTGCTTGATTTCTAACGGATTTGTATATGCGGTATTAAAATACCCGGTAAACCAGGCGTCGTTATCGTTACAAGATAACGGCATTTGTCATCAAACCATAGCCATAACGGGTCATCGGAAGGTCAAACCTCCGGAGCCTCCCATGAATCTTCATCGTCGCGGCATCATCGCCTCGAGCGCCGCTCTCGCCTTCGCCGGACTTGCCCGCCACGCCGCCGCCCAGGCCGATGGCGAAGAGACCTATGCCAACGAGGTGCACGGCTACGGCCCCTTGGTCCCCGATTCCAACCGGCTGCTCGATCTGCCCGAGGGCTTCTCGTACCAGGTCATCGCCCAGAGCGGCGACACGATGGACGACGGCCTGTTCGCTCCTGGACAGCCCGACGGCATGGCCTGTTTCCCGCTGGAGGGCTCCAAGGTCGCCCTGGTGCTCAATCACGAACTAAAGGGCTCTTCGGGCCTGCACCGCAACCTGGGCCCCGGCGGTCTGCGTGAGGAACGCCTCGGCCTGCTGGACGCCGCCAAGGCCTATGACACCTACAAGGACGGCCGTCCCCTGCCCGGCGGCTGCTCCACCATCGTCTATGATCTTCAGACCCGCCAGAAGGTCAGCCAGCATCTGACCCTGGCCGGCACCTCGACCAACTGCTGCGGCGGCCCAACCCCGTGGGGCAGTTGGCTGAGCTGCGAGGAAACCTTGGAGACGCCGACGGACGCGGACGTGGCCAAGAGCCACGGCTGGGTGTTCGAAGTGCCGGCCACAGCGCGGGGCCTGGTCGATCCGACGCCGCTGAAAGCCATGGGTCGTTTCGATCACGAGGCCGTCTGCATCGATCCACGAACAGGCATGGTCTATCTGACCGAGGACGATCACACCGGCCTCTTCTATCGTTTCATCCCGAATACGCCCGACAAGCTGATTGACGGCGGCAAGCTTCAGGCGATGGCGTGGAAAGGCGCGCCCGCCGCGGACACCCGCAACCACGACAGCCGCGCGTGGGAGGTCGGCGACTGGCGCGAAATCGAGTGGATCGATCTGGACGACGTCGAATCTCCGAACGGCGACCTCGCCAAGCGCGGCCACGCCGCCGGCGCGGCCCTGGTCGCGCGAGGCGAAGGCGTCTGGTGGGGCGACGACGAGATGTACTTCACCGCAACCTCGGGCGGACCGATCCGGCGCGGCCAGGTCATGCGGCTGGTTCCCGGCCTGAACGGCGCCGCCGACCGCCTGCAGTTGTTCGTCGAGAGCGCGGACATCAAGACGATGAACATGGCCGACAACATTACCATCGCGCCGTGGGGCCATCTGATCCTGTGCGAGGACAACTATTCCACCGAGGTCCGCAACCACCTGAAGGGCGTCACGCCGGACGGCAAGGTCTATACGATCGGACGCAACGTCTTCACCGGCAATTCCGAATTCGCCGGCGCCTGCTTCTCGCCGGATGGCGAGGTGCTGTTCGTCAACATCATGTATCCGGGCATGACCCTGGCGATCAGAGGCCCATGGACCTCGGTCCGGACATGAAGATCCGGGGCTGACACCTCAGCACCAGCCACAGGTTCGCCGTCGTCGCGCCCAGCACGACGGCGGCCCCCGCCTGATGCAGCACGCCCAACCAGACCGGCACGGCGTGCACCAGGGTGACGATTCCCAGCAAGGCCTGGATCCAGACGAGGCCGGCCAGAACGAAGGCCGCCAGCCCCATGCCCTCGGCCACGCGCCAGCGCCAGGCCTGGAAGGCGTAGATGCTGACCGCGATCAGCAGCCCATAGGCCACGAGCCGGTGATTGAACTGCGTCAGGGCCTGGTCGTGCAGGAAGGCCCCTGCCCCCAGGCTCCAGTCGGCCGGCGGCAGGACCGCGCCGTTCATCAGCGGCCAGTCGGTATAGACCAGTCCCGCATGCCCGCCCGCGACCAGGGCGCCCAGCAGACACTGGATGAAGACGAGGCCCAGCAGAAACCCGGCGCCCCGCGCCCAGCCCGCCGGCGGACGGCCGCGATCCTCGCCGTTCCAGGCCTCCAGCCCGGTCCAGATCAGGGCGGCGAAAAGGATGAAGGCCAGACCCAGATGGGTCGCCAGACGTTCGGGCGCGACACTGACCCGCTCGGACAGGCCGCTCGACACCATCCACCAGCCGACCAGCCCCTGCAGCCCGCCCAAGACCAGCAGCACCAGACAGCGCCAGATCAGCCGGTCGGGCATGGCCCACTGGCGGAAGATCGAACGCGCGGGCGTGATCCGACAGGCCAGGAAGAAGATCAGAGGCAGACCGAAGACCAGGCCCACCCCGCGCCCGATCAGCCGATGCAGCCATTCCCACCAGAAGATGCCCTGGAACTCGCCCAGGCTCATCCCGGCGTTGACCTGGGCGTATTGCGGGATCTGCTTGTATTTATCGAAGGCCTCGGCCCACTGCGCGTCGTTCAGCGGCGGGATCGCCCCCATGATCGGCTGCCATTCGGTGATGGACAGACCCGATCCGGTCAGTCGGGTTATGCCTCCGACCACCACCATCAGGAAGACGACGGCCGCCGTGGCGAACAGCCACACGGCGACGGCGCGGTTGTGATCTGGATTTCCGAAACGGTTCATTCGACGCCCGACACTGACCCGGATATGCTGTCGCTCTCGACCGTGACCAAATCGCGACCGTGGCGGTATGACTCGCCCCGGCCTCAAGATCGAGTCGGATTGAGGCAATAACGACCTTCGGGTCGCTAGGGGGGCCATCGGGGCCGACAGGGAGATCTGGGTTGCAATACGCCGACATCGCCGCCGCCGTTCTGGGCGGACTTCTGCTGGCCTGGATCGCGGACCTTCTGACCGGCCGTCGCGGCCTGGGCGGAACCGCCCTGGTGTCGGGCGTGGGCCTCGCCTGCGGCTGGTTCCTTGCGGTCCGGGTCTTCGCCGTCAGCACCATGGACAGCTGGGTCTGGCTTCCCTGGGCCCTGGTCGGTTCGGGGGTTTGCCTGGTGACCTTCTTCCTGTTCCGGAACAAGCGCTGATGCCCCCCCGGGCGCGCCGATTCGTCGCCGCGATCGGCGTGGTGGTCTTTCTGATCTTCTGGGTCTGGGGCCTGATCGCCCTGCGCGGCCTGCTGCCGGCCTCGGCCTGGATCGACTTTTTATTCTTCGGCGTCGGCGGCACGGCCTGGGGACTGCCGCTTATTCCCCTGCTGAAATGGGCCGAACGCCCGCCTTCCTGAGATCGACCGTCAGGTGACGCGTCGCTTCTCCAGCTTCCGCGCCAGGGTTCGGCGATGCATGCCCAGGCGCCGCGCCGCCTCGGATATGTTGAACTCGGTCTCGACCAGGGTTTCGTGGATCCGTTCCCATTCCAGGGTCTTGATCGAGGTCGGACGCGAGGTCAGGGGCGTCGCGGCGTCTCCCGATGCCTTGCCGAAGGCCGCCTCGATATCATCGGTGCTGGCGGGCTTGGCCAGATAGTGACGCGCCCCCAGCTTGATCGCCTCCACAGCCGTGGCGATGCTGGCGAAGCCGGTCAGGACGACGATGTTCATGTCCGGGTCGAACCCATGCAGGGTCGAAACGCAGCCCAGACCCGAAGCTCCGCCCAGCTTCAGATCGACCACGGCGAAGCCCGGCCGGTGGACTTTCAGCACCTCGGCCATCTGGTCCGGCCCTTCGGCGCTGACCACCACATAGCCGCGCCGCTCGAACGACTTTCGCAGGGTGCGGGAAAAGGACTCGTCGTCTTCGACGATCAGCAGAACGGGGGCGTCATCGGTCATCGGCTGTCTCCTCGGGGGCCAGGACGTCGATCGGCAGGCTCAACGTCACCTCGCCGCCACCGCCGGGGGGATTGCAAGCCTCGACCGATCCGCCCAGCGACCGCATCACATTGGCCAGCAGGAACAGGCCCAGGCCGGCGCCGGGCCGGTCTTTCGTGGAATTATAGGGTTTTCCCAGCCTTTCCAGCACCGTGGCGGGAAAACCGGGACCATTGTCGCGCACCACGATCGACAATAGGCCGTCGCTGACGGTCGGCGAGACGACGATGCGACGCGCCCCCGCCTCGACGGCGTTGTCGAACAGGACGCCCAACACCTGGCGCAGAGCGGGATCGGCGATGATGTGGGGGTCCGGCCCGATCCAGGGGGTCACATCGACCCGGACCCGCACGTCGTGCGCCGTCCAACCCTCAACCACCTCGGTCAGGAAACGTGCCAGTGTGGTGCGGGACGGCGCCTGGCCCCGCGCCTCCCCCGCCGACATCAGAATGCCGGTGACGATGGCCTTGCAACGTTCCACCTCGGCCTGCATCACGTCCATGTCCTGGTTCAGGTCGGCGTCGCTCTGCAGGACCGGCATCCGCCGCCAGTCGCTCAGGATGACCGACAGCGAGGCCAGCGGCGTCCCCAGTTCATGGGCCGCGCCCGAGGCCAGCAGTCCCATGCGGACGATGTGATCCTGCTCCGTGGCCTGCTGACGCATGTCGGCGACATATGCGTCGCGAGCGCGCAGGTTGTCGTTGATCCGCGTCATGAACAGCACCAGCAGCACGGCCATCAGCAGAAAACAGATCAGCCCCCCCATCATATAGAGGCTCAGCAGCCCCCCCTCTTGGTACGGTGGCAGGTCGAGCGGCAGGTGGAATACGCCCAGACAGACGAAACAGACGCTGGTGATCGCAATAAGGGACCAGGCGTAGGTGGGCCTCAACAGCACCGCCCCCAGGACCACCTGCAGCAGATAAAGCCCGACGAACGGATTGGTCGCCCCGCCGGTCAGGAAGAGTTGCCCGGTCAGAGCCACGACGTCGGCGAGCAGGGCCAGCATCAGTTCGTGGTCCGAAATGGCGTCGCGCCTCTGGGTCAGAGGCAGGCTGACCAGATTGACCAGAGCCAGGCTGACGGGCGCGATCAGCAGCCAAATCAGCGGCAACCGGATGCCCAGGCCGAAATGAACGATCACTATGGTGAGCAGCTGACCAACGACGGCCAGCCAGCGCAGTTGAACCAGAAGCCGCAGATTGCGCCGGTTGGCCGCCTCCTGCGACACGGCCGTCTCGCGCCAGGCTCCGAACCCCAGCAGGCGCTGCAGGGTCGAGGTCATGGCGAACGTCGCCGACGCCGGACCTCGCGCACCAGGACCCCGTAGCCGACCAGGGTCAGCAGGGCCATGCCGAACCAGGTCAGGGCATAGACCAGATGACTGTTGGCGAAACGCACGACCGTCAGCCCGCCCTTGGGCCAGCCGTCCGGATTGGGCGTCGCGTCCGCGTCGATGAAATAGGGCGCGACCTGCGACAGATCGCGGGAGGCCGCGATAGCCGCCACGTCCCGCGAGTACCAGCGGTCGCCCGCCGGATCGTTGGCGCGCAGGAAGCCGCCCTTGGGCTCGGTCATTCGCACCAGGCCGGTGACGGTCTGGTCTCCCGCGACCTGACCTGTGGCCCGATCCGACGCCAGGCGGCGCTCAGGCGAGACGAACCCGCGATTGACCAAAACAGTGAAGCCCGCATCGGCCCGCAGCGGCGTCATCACCCAAAAACCGGGGCCATAGTCGGTTACGGCCTGAACCAGGGCTTCCTGGTCGTGCAGAAAGACGCCACGAACCGTGACGCGACGATACTGGTCCTTGTCGCGCGACATCGAGGGCCAGGCGTCGGGACCGGGCGCCGGCTGGGGCGTGGCGTTAATCCGCGCCTCGACCTGAGCGATCAGTTCGGTCTTCCAGGCCAGCCGCTGCACCTGCCAGCCGCCCAGGGCGACGAAGCCCGCGAACAGCAGCGCCGCGCCGACCCCGGCCCAGATCAGGACCGAAGACGAACGCGGCGCTTTATGACCTTCGCGCTTGATGGCTGTCTCCCGACCTGGGCCCTAGCCCATCCCGCTCATCTCGTGGGTGGGCATCATGTTTGTATTCAGGTGGTACATGACCCACAGCGAACCGGACAGGGCGATGACCACCACGATGATGGTGAAGATCAGGGCCAGCATGGTCCAGCCGCCTTCGGACTTGGTGTTCATGTGCAGGAAGTAGATCATGTGAACCACGATCTGCACCACGGCCAGGCCCATCACGATCAGGGCCGTCGCCTGGGTCGGCAGGACGCCGGTCATGACCAGGCCGAACGGGATGGCCGTCAGGATGACCGACAGCACGAACCCGATCATATAGGTCTTGAACGACCCGTGGTCGTGCCCGTCGTGCGCGCCATGATCGGCGTCGTGGTGCGCGTCGTGGGCCTCGGACGAATGGTTGTCAGCGCTCATCGCAGCATGCCCATCAGATAGACGAAGGTGAAGACGCCGATCCAGATGACGTCCAGGAAGTGCCAGAACATCGACAGGCACATCAGGCGGCGCTTGTTGGCGGGGATCAGACCTTTCCAGCTGACCTGAACCATCAGCGTCACCAGCCAGATGATGCCGAAGGTCACGTGCAGGCCGTGGGTGCCGACCAGGGTGAAGAAGGCCGACAGGAAGGCGCTGCGCTGCGGCGTCGCGCCCTCATGGATCAGATGGGCGAACTCGTAGAGTTCGATCCCAAGGAAGGCGAGGCCGAACAGGCCGGTGACGGCTAGCCAGATCAGGGTCTGGGACTTGTTGTTCTTGACCATCGCCAGCATGGCGAACCCGTAGGTGATCGACGAGAACAGCAGCATGGCGGTGTTGACCGCCACCAGCTCCAGGTCGAACAGCTCCTTCGGCCCCGGCCCGGCGGCGTAGTTGCCGCCCAGGACGCCGAACACGGCGAACAGCATCGCGAAGATGAGGCAGTCGCTCATCAGATAGAGCCAGAAGCCCAGTGCGGTGCTGGCGCCCTCCTCGTGATGGGGCTCCTCTTCCAGGTGGAAGACGTTCGGGTCGTCGATCTTGATCGCGGTCGCGCTCATGGATCAGGCCTCCGTTCCGGCCAGGGCGCGCGTGCGCGCCTCTTCAGTTTGGCGAACCTCATCCTCGGGGATGTAGTAGTCGCGCTTGTAGTTGAAGGTGTGGGCGATCGAGACGACCAGCACGCCGATGAAGGTCAGGGCCGCCAGCCACCAGATGTACCAGACCAGGGCCAGACCCATCACCAGGCACAGGCCCGAGATGATGACGCCGGTTCCGGTGTTCGAGGGCATGTGGATGGCGCGATAGCCCGACAGCGGACGCTTGTAGCCGCGCTTCTTCATGTCCCACCAGGCGTCGGAATCGTGGACGATCGGCGTGGAGGCGAAGTTGTAGTCCGGCGGAGGCGACGACGTCGCCCATTCCAGGGTTCGGCCGCCCCACGGATCGCCCGTGGTGTCGCGCAGCTTGTCGCGATTGATGATCGAGACGGCGAACTGGACGAACATGGCCGCGATGCCCAGGGCGATCACGCCGGCGCCGATGGCGGCGATGACGAACCAGATCTGAAGCGACGGATCGTCGAACACCCGCATGCGGCGCGTCACGCCCATCAGTCCCAGGACATACAGGGGCGCGAAGGCCAGCCAGAAGCCGGGCACCCAGCACCAGAAGCTGACCAGGCCCCAGAACTTGTCCAGCTTGAAGCCGAAGGCCTTGGGCCACCAGAAGTTGATGGCCGCGAACAGGCCGAACAGCACGCCGCCGATGATCACATTGTGGAAGTGAGCGATCAGGAACAGCGAGTTGTGCAGGACGAAGTCGGCGGGGGGCACCGCCAGCATGACGCCGGTCATGCCGCCGATGACGAAGGTCAGCATGAAGGCGATCAGCCACATCATCGGCAGCTCGAACCGGATGCGGCCACGATACATCGTGAACAGCCAGTTGAAGATCTTCGCCCCCGTCGGGATCGAGATGATCATCGTGGTGATGCCGAAGAAGGAGTTCACCGACGCGCCCGAGCCCATGGTGAAGAAGTGGTGCAGCCACACCAGGTACGACAGGATCGTGATCACGACCGTGGCGTAGACCATGGAGGTATAGCCGAACAGCTTCTTGCCCGAGAAGGTCGAGGCGACCTCGGAGAAGACGCCGAACAGGGGCAGGATCAGGATGTAGACTTCCGGGTGACCCCAGATCCAGATCAGGTTCACGTACATCATCGGGTTGCCGCCGAAGTCGTTCGTGAAGAAGTTGGTGCCGACGTAGCGGTCCAGCGTCAGCAGGGCCAGGACGGCGGTCAGGACAGGGAAGGACGCCACGATCAGGACGTTGGTGCACAGCGAGGTCCAGGTGAAGACCGGCATCTTCATCATGCCCATGCCCGGCGCGCGCATCTTCACGATGGTCGCGATCAGGTTGATGCCGGACAGGGTGGTCCCGACCCCCGCGATCTGCAGCGCCCAGATATAATAGTCGACCCCGACGCCCGGGCTGTAGCCGATGCCCGACAGCGGCGGATAGGCCAGCCAGCCGGTACGCGCGAACTCGCCGACGAACAGCGAGGCCATAACGATGATGGCGCCGGCCGTGGTCATCCAGAAGCTGAAGTTGTTCAGGAAGGGGAAGGAGACGTCGCGCGCCCCGATCTGCAGCGGCACCACATAGTTCATGATGCCCGTCACCATCGGCATGGCGACGAAGAAGATCATGATCACGCCGTGGGCGGTGAAGACCTGATCATAGTGGTGGGCGTTCAGATAACCCTCCGACCCGCCGAAGGCCATGGCCTGCTGCAGGCGCATCATGATGGCGTCGGCGAAGCCGCGGCAGAACATGATCAGACCCAGGATCATGTACATGATCCCGATCTTCTTGTGGTCCACCGTCGTGAACCACTCCTTCCAGAGATAGCTCCAGAGCTTGAAATAGGTCAGGGCACCCACCAGCGCGACGCCGCCCAGTGCGACCACGATCATGGTCACGACCAGGATCGGCTCGTGCAGCGGCAGGGCCTCGGGCGTCAACCGCCCGAAGATGAGGGGAATGAGGGTGTCAGCGTTCATCGACTGTGTTCGCTCAGGCGTTGGGGGCGGAACGGACGTCGGTCGAAACCGCCCCCGTCAACTGGGATTTGGGAGAGAGCGACGCCATGGGCACGCCCTGAGACAGGCCTTGACCGGTCAGGGGCGCCAGGCTGATCGGCGCGCTTACGGCGTCCAGTTCCGCGCGGCGGATCCGGTCGGCGGCGGCGGCTTCGGCCTGCAGCGGCGTGCAGATGGTCATGACATAGCTGTCGTTCGAACCGAAGATGGCGGCGTTCTTCCCGCGACCGGCGTATTTGTCATAGACCAGCGGCATGGTGTTGCGGATCGAGGCCATGGTCAGACCGCCCTTGCGGTCGATCTCCATCATCTCGCCCATGCACATCTTGCCCGGCTCGACGCACATGTTGAGGATGGCGTCCCACAGGCCGCCGTCGACGGTGGAGAAGCGCATCGGCGGAACCTTCTCGCTCGGCTTTTCCAACTCGAGATAACGATCGCGATCCAGCGCCTGGCCGCTCTGGCGCACGCCGGCGATCCAGCCGTCGAAGCCCGCCGGATCAAGCCCGTGGAACTTGAACCGCATATGCGAGAAGCCGTCGCCAGAGTAGTTGGCGGAGAAGCCGTCATATACGCCCGTCTCGTTGATCACCGCGTGAAGCTTCGTCTCCATGCCCGGCATGGCGTAGATCTGGCCGGCCAGGGCGGGAACATAGAAGGAGTTCATCACCGAGGATGAGGTGATGTGGAAACGGATGGGACGATCCACCGGCGCGGCCATCTCATTGACGGTGGCGACGCCGTACTGCGGATAGATGAACAGCCATTTCCAATCGAGCGCGACCACATTGACCTGCAGCGGCTCGACGTTTTCGGCCACGGCCTGGCCCGGCTTGATCCGGTCGATGGGACGATAGGGATCCAGCAGGTGGGTTCCGGCCCAGGTCAGTGCGCCGATACAGATGATGATCAGCAGCGGCGTCGCCCAGATCACGACTTCGAGGTGGGTCGAGTGATCCCAGTCGGGCTGATAGTCGGCCTCTGTGTTCGAGGCGCGATATTTCCAGGCGAAGAAGACGATCAGCGCCATCACGGGAATGATGATGATCAGCATCAGCAGCGTGGTCACGACCAGCAGATCGCCCTGTTGTTGGGCGATGTCGCCGGCGGGTTTCAGGACGACCAGGTTACAGGCCGACAGAAGCCCCAACATGGGCACGAGCAGGAGTAGGCGCAGACGGCGCAAGGGAGCTCCAATCGGAAAACGTCGGACAAGGGGGAGGAGTCGCGACGGTGGGCGTTCGAGTTGCGCCGGATAATCAGCTTCGATTAGGAACGACATTGGACAATCTGTCCTATCCTCTTACGGCGACTTTCATCGCAAAGGGCGCGCGGTCATAATGCGGCATCACAGCCGTAGCCTCAAATTCCCTCAGTTTCACGGAGCGATCCCAGCCCATGTCCGCCTCGACGACCCCTTCGTCAGAGTCGCTGGAACGCGACGCCACGGCTCTCCACGCCCACCACGGCAAGGTGGACGCCGGCGAGATCGCCATCGGCGTGATCATCGGTCGCACCTCCGAGTTCTTCGACTTCTTTGTCTACGCCATCGCCTCGGTCGTGGTTTTCCCGCAGTTGGTCTTCCCGTTCGCCGGGCCTATCGGCGGCACCCTGCTCTCCTTCGGCGTCTTCGCCCTGGCCTTCCTGGCCCGTCCGCTGGGCACGGCCCTGTTCATCGCCATCGACCAGAAATTCGGTCGCGGCGCCAAGCTGACCATCGCCCTGTTCCTGTTGGGCACCTCGACCGTCGCGGTCGCCTTCCTGCCCGGCTATGAGACGATCGGCATCGCCGCCGCGGTGCTCCTGGCCATCTTCCGCATCGGCCAGGGCGTCGCCCTGGGCGGCGCCTGGGACGGATTGGCCTCGCTGCTGGCCCTGAACGCGCCGGAGAATCGTCGCGGCTGGTACGCCATGATCCCACAACTGGGCGCGCCCATCGGCCTGATCGTCGCCTCGGCCCTGTTCGCCTTCTTCCTGAACACCCTGTCGGCGGCCGACTTCCTCGACTGGGGCTGGCGCTATCCGTTCTTCGTCGCCTTCGCCATCAATGTCGTGGCCCTGTTCGCCCGCCTGCGCATCGTGGTGACGCCCAGCTTCCAGAATCTGTTTGAAACCCGCGAACTGCAGCCGACCCCGGTTCACACCGCCATCAAGGCGGAAGGCCCCCGGATCGCCATCGGCGCCTTCGCCCCCCTGGCCAGCTTCGCCATGTTCCACATGGTCACGGTCTTCCCGCTGTCGTGGGTCTTCCTGTTCACCCAGGAGACGCCGGTCCGTTTCCTGCTGATCGAGATGGTCGGCGCCGTGTTCGGCCTGTTCGCCATTCTGGCGTCCGGCCTGCTGGCGGATCGCTACGGCCGCCGTACGCTGCTGGCCGTCACAGCCGCCGGCATCGCCGCCTTCTCGGGCTTTGCGCCCCAGTTGCTGAACGGCGGCGCCACGGGCGAGCTGGTCTTCATGATCTCCGGCTTCATCCTGCTGGGCCTGTCGTTCGGCCAGGCCTCGGGTCCGGTGGCCTCCAGCTTCTCGCTGGCCAACCGCTACACCGCCTCGGCCCTGACCTCGGACCTGGCCTGGCTGTTCGGCGCCGGTTTCGCGCCCCTAGTCGCCCTGTGGATCTCGAGCCAGTTCGGCCTGATCGCCGCCGGCGCCTATCTGCTGTCGGGCGCGATCTTCACCCTCGCCGCCCTGTGGCTAAACCGCGAACTGGCCCGCAGTTCGTCGGACAAGAACCGCGCCGCCCAGTCCTGATCGCACAGCCGGTCGAAAACAGCCCCGGTCTCGCCGCAAGGCGGGACCGGGGTTTTTCTTTGCCTGCCGCTCAGTCAGCGGGGCAGATGGCGTCGCCCTCGTTCGAACCCAGGCGGATGTCCTCGACCGTCACGCCGAACACGCCGGTCGAACTCAGACCCCAGGGCTGGTCGACCGCAGACAGGTTCGCCCCCGCGTCTCGCAGGCAGGACAGCCGGACCTTCAGCGTCCGCCATTGGCCCAGCGGCGCGGCGTTGAAGATGGACGTCACATCGACCTGGCCTGCGCCGAGCGTCAGCATGACCGGCGCGGTCGGCCGGGCGTCGACCCTGTAGTTGAAGACCATGGCCATCTCGCCGTTCGCCTGGCGGACCAGATCGACGGGTCTTGCGGCGATCAGGGCCTGACCGCCGGCCGGGCCGAAGGTCAGGGCGCGGGCCGATTCCTGACCGGCGCCGTCGGTGGAACGGACGCTGACCCCGGCGCGCGGGCTGGCGCCGCTGCTTTCATTGCCCAGCCGGAACTCGCCGCCGGCGTCGCGCAGCATCAGCGACCAGGGCGCCACGAAGCGTCCATCGACGAAGTAGCGGTCGACGCTGCCGATCTCGCCCGCCACGCCGCTCTCTTCCGACAGGGTTCCGACCCGGCCGCCCTGGGCGTAGGTCAGGCCGTAGCCATAGGCGAACTGCGGGTCATAGCCGGGCTGGCCGACGTTCAGCGGTTCGCCCCTGGCGTCCTTGGGCCAGCTGAAGGACAGTTTGCCGTTGAAATCGGTGCGCGGCTTGCCCGCCGCATCGCCGATCAACACGTCGGCGACGCCGCCGCCTTCGGTGCCCGGCAGCCAGGCGGCGACGAAGGCGTCCGAGGCGTTGATCTCCGGATTGGTCCACAACGGCCGCCCCGACAGGAAGACCGACACCGTCGGAATCCCCGCCGCCTTCAGGCGTTTCAGTGTCTCCAGCGGCTCGGTCGGCAGGAAGTCCAGCGTGTCGACGTCGCCCTGGAACTCGGCATAGGGGGTCTCGCCGAAGACGACGATGGCCACGTCCGGCTTCTGAGTGAAGGCGCCCTCGGGGCTGAGCGTCGCCTGTCCGCCCCCGGCGACGACCGCCTCCTGTATCCCGCCCCAGATCGACTGGCCGTTGGGGAAGTCGGCGTTGGTGTTGCCCGTCCCCTGCCATGTCAGGGTCCAGCCGCCCGAGGCCTGGCCGATGTCGTCGGCATGGCCCGCGACCAGCACGCGCGCGCCGGAGCGGATCGGCAGGACCGAGCCCTCGTTCTTCAGTAGGACCAGCGACTTGCGCACCGCCTCGCGGGCGATGGCGCGGTGAGCGGGCGAGCCCAGTTCATTCAAATGGCCCTCGACGGGGCGGCTCTCGTTGAACAGGCCGGTCTTGACCTTGACCCGCAGGATGCGGCGCACGGCCTCGTCCAGTCGCGCCATCGGGATCTCGCCCGACCGCGCCTGGGCCAGGGTGTTCTGATAAAGGGGCTTCCAGCTGTCGGGCGCCATGAACATGTCGATGCCGGCGTTGAAGGCCAGGGCGCAGCTTTCGTTCGAACAGCCGGGCAGCTGCCCGTGGGCGTTCCAATCCGACACCACGAAGCCATCGAAGCCCAACGGGCCGCGCAGCACGTCGGTCAATATGGTCTCGTTGCCCGAATGTTTGACGCCGTTCCAACTGGAGAAGCTGGCCATGATCGACAGCACGCCGGCGTCGATCGCCTGGGGATAGCCGGACAGATGGGTGCGGATCAGTTCCTGCTCCGAGCCGGCGAAATCGCCCTGGTCGTGACCGCCCGTCGTGCCGCCGTCGGCCAGGAAATGTTTGGCGGAGCCGGCGATACGGCCCGGCGTCAGCGGATGATCGGCCGACAGCGCGCCTTGCAGTCCCAGGGTCATGGGTCCGGCGTAGCTTTGGGCGATCTCGGGGTTCTCGCCATAACCTTCATAGGCGCGGCCCCAACGGTCGTCCTGCGGCACGGCCAGGGTGGGGCCGAAGGTCCAGTCGGCCCCCGTGACCGCGACTTCCAGCGCCGTGGCCTCGCCGATACGGCGGATCAGGTCGGGGTCGCGCATGGCCCCCAGGCCGCTGTTGTGCGGAAAGATGGTGGCGCCGACGATATTGTTGTGCCCGTGGACGGCGTCGATGCCGTAGATCATTGGGATCCTGGCGCCGGGACGCTGGGCGACGGCGGCGCGGAAGGCCTGGGCCAGTTCGACCCATTCCCGGGCCGAGGCGCGCTCGTCTCCGCCCGGCGAGGAATTGCCGCCCGCCAGGATCGAACCCAGCGGATAGGTCAGCAGGTCTTCCGGCTTGATCGAGGCGATGTCGGCCTGGATCGTCTGCCCGACCTTCTCCTCCAGCGTCATCCGGCTCATCAGTTCGGTGACGAAGGCTTCGGTCGCGGCGTCCGACATGGCCGCCGGGGATGCGGCCTGGGGCCAGAGGTCGGGATGGGCGCGACTGGCCTCGGTGACGATGGTCTCCGCGGCCGTCACATAGGTGACCGGGGCAGTGCGCGACGCCTGGGTCGCACAGGCTCCGGCGGCCAGGGCCAAACTGAGCGCAAGGACAGAAACGGCGCTGCGGCGGAAGTTCGGAGAACGCGAGGTCATGTCGGATCCGTCAATCGGCGTGCGGGAAACAGTGACGAAAAGCCCGGTGCGGTCGTGAAGACCGCACCGGAAGTTCGCTCAGGGTGCAAAAGATCAGGCGTCGCAGACGCACCGGGGGCGGCGAAATCCATTGGAACTCAAGCCTCTCTCCCAGCACGTCGTTGACCGACGTTGATTTTCACAGGCGCAACTTGATGCACCCATGACAATGCTGTCAACTGGAATAAGTTAGCGCTACCACAAAACAGGCCGACAGACGCCTGGAACCTAGGGAGTCACCGTATGAGACACGAAATCACGCGACGAGCCGCGGGTGTTCTGGCCCTCGGCCTGGGCGGCCTCGCGACTGTCGGACAGGCGCAGGCCGCCGCGCCGACCTATCGCTGGCGCAACGTCAAGGTCGGGGCCGGGGGCTTCATACCGGGAATCGTGTTCAGCCGGGTCGAGCCAGGGCTGGCCTATGCCCGGTCGGACATGGGGGGCGCCTATCGCTTCGACAGGGGCGCGAACCGCTGGCTGCCGCTGCAGGACTCCAGCCCGCTTTCCAGCGACTTCGGCGTCGAGAGCGTGGCGGCCGATCCGGTCGACGCGGACGTGGTCCATATGGCGGTCGGGGTGCATCGGGGCGACCCGGGCGCCATGCTGCGGTCAAACGACCGGGGCCAGACCTGGTCGCGCACCGAGGTCCCGTTCCGGATGGGCGGCAACGAGGACGGACGCGGCCTGGGCGAACGGCTGGCCATCGATCCGAACGACAACCGCATCCTCTATTTCGGATCGCGTCACGACGGCCTTCAGCGCTCGACCGACGGCGGCCGCACCTGGGGCAGGGTCGACAGCTTCCCCCTGCAGGGCCTGGGCCTGCCGACGGGGCGTGAGACGCACGGCGGCCTCAGCTTCGTCATCTTCGATGCCCGAAGCGGAACCCGAGGCGAGGCGTCGCGGACCCTGTTCGTCGGCGTCGCCGACCCACACGAGCACGCCCTCTATCGCTCCGACGACGCGGGCCGGACCTGGCGGCCGGTCGCGGGCGGGCCGCGCGCCGAACTGTCGGCGGCCAAGGCCGAACTGGACATGCGGGGCATGCTGTATGTGACCTGCACCCTGGGCATAGGCCCCAACGGCGTCACGGACGGGTCAGTCTGGCGGCTGGATACGAACACCGGCGACTGGACCGACATCACCCCGCCCCGCCCCCTTGGGGGCTTCATGGGGGTGGCCGTTGATCACAAGCGGCCCGGCGTGATCATGGTCTCGACGCTGAACCGTTGGCAGCCGGGGGACACGATCTGGCGCAGCACCGACGATGGTCAAAGCTGGATCAGCCTGCGCGAGGCGGCCCGCCACGACGTCAGCGCAACCCCCTTCCTGAACTGGGGCAACGACAAGCCCGACTTCGGCTGGTGGATCGCGGCCCTGGCGCTGGACCCGTTCGACAGCGACCGGCTGGTCTATGCGACCGGGGCGACCGTCTATCAGACGCGCAACCTGTCGGCCGCCGACGCAGGCCGCCCGACCGACTGGAAGCCCTGGGTCGAGGGCATCGAACAGACGGCGGTCATCACCCTGGTCAGTCCCCCGGTGGGTCCGCACCTCCTGACCGGGTTTGGCGACATATCCGGTTTCGCCCATGAAGACCTGGACCGGTCGCCGGACCTGCAGTTCACCACCCCCGTCTTCGCCAACACCAATCAGATCGACTACGCTGGACTTGCCCCGACCGTGGTGGTCCGCAGCGGTACGCCGCACGAGGGGGTCGGGTCCGAGGGACACGACGGCTCGACCCTGGCCTGGTCCGATGACGCGGGGCGTAGCTGGAAGCCTCTGGGTCGCCCCCGCCCCGCCTCGGGCGCGACCACGGCCTCGCCGGACAATCCGCGCATGGACCTGTACCGCGACGCCCCGATCACCGTGTCGGCCAATGGATCGACCTTCGTGCTGTCCACGCCCCAGACGGTCTGGTCGGACGACAGGGGGGCGAGCTGGCGGCCCTGCCTCGGCCTGCCCCCGCTGCTGCGGCCGGTGGCGGATCGCAAGGATTCCGGCCTGTTCTACGCCCTCGATTTCACGACCGGCGACTGGTTCGTCAGCGTGGACGAGGCGCGCAGCTTCGCCCCCGTGCCGATGCGCGGCCTGCCCGACGTCTCCGCCGACCGACCGACCTGGCGCGAACAGGCCTTCCCCTTGAAGGCGACGCCCGGACATGACGGGGATCTGTGGCTGGTGTCGCGGTCGGGCCTGTTCCACAGCCGCGACGGCGGCCAGAGCTTCGAACGCGTCGACGGCGGCCTCAGAGTCGAGATGCTGGACTTCGGCAAGCCGCCCGCCGGCTCGCCCTACCCCGCCCTGTTCGCCATCGGCACGCAAGGCGCGGTGCGGGGCGTCTTCCGGTCCGATGATCGCGGCCGGTCGTGGATGCGGGTCAATGACGACCAACACGAATATGGTCGCCGTTATCGCGCCATCGCGGGTGATCCAAGGGTGTTCGGCCGCGTCTATGTGGCCACCGACGGACGCGGCGTCGTCTATGGAGAACCGGCATGAACCTGTCACGACGCGGACTTCTCGGCGCTGGCGCCTCAGCTTCGATGCTGGGGGCGTGCGCCACGGCGCCGAACGGCGGAGCATCCGGCCCGTTCAAGCCCACCTGGGACAGCCTGATCGAAGGCTACAAGACCCCCGACTGGTTCCGGGACGCCAAGTTCGGCATCTGGTCGCACTGGGGGCCGCAGTGCGTGCCCGAGTTCGGCGACTGGTACGGCCGGCTGATGTATATCCAGGGCCACCCCTTCTACGACCATCATGTCGCCACCTACGGCCACCCCAGCCGGTACGGCTTCATGGAGTTCATCGACCAGTGGAAGGCCGACCAGTGGGACCCCGAGGGCCTGCTGGACCTCTATCAGGCGGCCGGCGCCCGCTACATCATGTCGATGGCCAATCACCACGACAACCTGGATCTGTTCGACAGCGCCCATCACGACTGGAACGTGATGCGCGTCGGCCCCAAGCGCGACATCGTCGGGACCTGGGAAAAGGCGGTGCGGGCGCGGGGTCTGCGCTTCGCCGTGTCGAACCATGGCGCTCACGCCTGGCACTGGTGGCAGACGGCCTATGGCTATGACGCCGAGGGGCCGCTGAAGGGCGTTCGCTATGACGCCGCGCGCCTCACGAAGGCGGACGGCGCCGGCAAATGGTGGGACGGTCTGGACCCGCAGGAGCTCTACACCGGCCCCAGCTTCGCCCCGCCGGACGGGATCGCTTCCATCGCCGAGATGAACGCCTGGCACGACGCCCGCGACGGCCAGTGGATCGAGACCCCGCCGCCGAACAACCCGGCCTTCGTCCGGTCCTGGGTGGCGCGTCAGCGCGACCTGATCACCAAATATCGTCCGGACATGGTCTATTTCGACAACTATCAGCTGCCGCTGGGTCGCTACGGGCTGGAGGCGACGGCCGAATATTACAACGCCTCGCTGCAGTGGCGCGGCGAGCTGCCGGTCGTGAACGGCAAGCGGCTGGACGAACGCCAACGCAAGGGGATCGTCGAGACGATCGAGCGCGGCTTCTCCGACAGCCTGAAACCCGAACCCTGGCAGACCGACACCTGTATCGGCGACTGGCACTACAACCGCGCCCGCTTCACCAACCACTATTATGTGCCCGCCCACAGCGTCGTGCAGCGGCTGGTCGACGTGGTGTCGAAGAACGGCAATCTGATGCTGAACATCCCCCAGCGCGGCGACGGCTCCATCGACGGCGACGAGCGGCGAATCCTGACCGACATCGCCGCCTGGATGAAGGTCAACGGCGAGGCGATCTTCGAGACCCGGCCCTGGCGCACCTATGGCGAGGGGCCGACGACGGTGGTTGGCGGGATGCACGGCGAAGGCGCGGCCCGGCCGTGGACGGGCCAGGACATCCGGTTCACGACCAAGGGCGCGACCCTCTACGCCTTCGCCCTGGACTGGCCCGAGGACGGCCGGATGCAGATCCGCACCCTGACGCCGCAGGCCGGCCGCGTCGAGGCGGTCGAACTGCTGGGCGGCGGCGCCCTGCCCTTCCGCCAGAGCGACCAGGGCCTGGTCATCGACCTGCCGGAGAACCGGCCCGTGACCGTGGCGCCTGCCGTGCGGCTGAGGGGCGCCGGCCTGGTCTGAGGCCGGCGCCGTGTCTGATCAGCGGATGGCGGCCTCGAACGGGGCCGCCGGGAGGCCGGCGGGGCCGTAGAGGTTGCAGATCGGGCTGTCGGCCCAGCACAGGCGCACCTTGACGTCGGTCGGCTGGGCCGAGGCCATCACCACCTGATCGCCAACCAGGGTCGCATCGACGAATCGGCAGGCGTTGTCGGCCCCGCACAGTTCGAAACCGATCGGGCGGTTGAAGCCATAGGCGGCCAGAGCCGTGCCGGGGGCGTAGCGCACATGGACGCCGTCCGCGCCGCGTTCGACCGAGACCGGCTGGGGCGAGACCGGCTGGGTCGTCCCGTCCAGACGACGCGCCTCGAACGCCAGGCGGCGGCCGACCTCCAGCTTGTTGGTGGGGTGGATGTCGTAGCGGTCGCCGATGTCGAGGGCGACGGCGAGGCCCGCCAAAGGATCGGCGTTGACGACGGTGCGCTGGCTCTCGCGCAGGGCGGCCCAGTAGGAGTTGGTCGGCTGGGTTGCGGCGGGTCCGAAGTTCGCCAGTTGCACCACCAGCATCCGCATCTCGGGGTTTTCGAACCGGGCGCGCCAGTCGGCGAACAGAGCGGGCAGCAGGCGGCGATAGCCGACATAGTCGCCGACGTTCGACTCGCCCTGATACCAGGCCATGCCCTTCACGCCGTAGGCGCCCAGGGGGGCGATCATGCCGTTGTAGAGGGTCGTCGTGCCGCTGCCGCCGATCCAGGGCGTGCGGGGCGGATTGGGCAGGTCGCCCAAGGGCGCGGCGACGCGGTGACGCCAGTGCGCCGACAGAGAGACGCTGGTCCCGTCCGCGAACACCAGCCGCTTGTTCGCCGCCGGTCCCCAGGCGCCGCCGCCGCCGTTGGTGTCCAGCACCCCGACCGCGATCAGGTTGCGGCCCGACTTCAGGCTTCCGGCCGGCAGGGCGTAGCTGCGCGGCGTGTCCCAGCCCTGCTGGCCGCCGACGTAGCGGCCGTTGACCCAGGTGACGTCGGCGTCGTCGACCGGACCCAGTTCCAGCGTCGCGGCCTGGCGCGCCTGGGCGGCGGTCAGCTGGACCTCGTTCCGCAGCCAGACGACGCCGTCGAAGGTCTCCAGCCCAGGAAGGGTCGATTCCCAGAAGCCTTCGGCGGGGATGGGAGCCCAGTCGGCGTCGCGGGTCTGGGGAAGGTTCCAGCCCTGTTTAGTGCCGGGATCGTTGGCCATCCACCAGGCCTGAGTGACCTCGCGCCAGATGGCGTCTCCTTCGGCAGGGTCGCGCGCATAGGCGTCCAGGGCGTTCAGCGCCTGGTCCTGGCCGCCCAGTTTGACGATCGCGTCGCGGCTCAGCCAGTCCTCGATGATCGACCCGCCCCAGGAGGCGGAGATCAGACCGACAGGAACATTGTCCGTACGCCGAAGATCTCGACCCATGTAGTAGCAGGCGGCCGAGAAGTCGCGCACGCTTTCCGGGCTGGTCGTGCGCCATTGCCCCACCGGACCTGAAGCCGACGAGGGCGCCGGCAGGCTGGAGCGGGCGACCAGAAAGAGACGCAGGTTCGGGTCGTTGGCGGCGCCGATCTCGGTGTCGGCGTTGGTGGCCTGGCGAACCGCGAACTCCATGTTCGACTGGCCCGAACACAGCCAGACGTCGCCGACCATGACGTCGGACACAGTCTGGGTCGCGCCGCCGGCCTGAGCCGTCAGGACATAGGGGCCGCCGGCAGTCAGGGTCGGCAGACTGGCGCGCCAGGCGCCGTCGGCGCCGGCGGTCGTCTGGACCTGGGTCTGACCGAGGGCGACCGAGACGGCCGCGCCGGGCGCCGCCCTGCCCCAGACCGCGACCGGCCGGCCCCGCTGGAGCACGGCGTGATCCTGGAACATGGGATCCAGCAGGGCGGCAGGCGCCTGAACGGAGGACGCCTGAACGAGGGGCGCGACGGGGGGCTGAACCTGGGCTTGAAGGGAGCCGGCTGTCGCGGTCAGGACGGTCGCGGCGGCGGCGGAAAGCAAGAACGAGCGCATCTGCGCCTCCTGATCACCCCGCAGAAGCGGGCTTCCAAAATTGAACTGCACCCTTCGAAATCGGTGCAATATGCAATCGAGTGCAATTTGGCCGGAGGTTGGACTGTCAACGAAAAAACAGTCCAACGAGCCCAACTTCGCTTCGTCGGGACCGACAATGTCAAAGACCGAGCCGAGAGTATAAGCCCGCCTGGCGCCCTGCACGGTCGATTGCCCGATCTTTTTTAAAGAGGCTTACAAGACAACAGGTTGGGCATCGACATTAGGGGCGTTGCCGATGCCCAGTTCCCGTTTCGCGGTTTCGTCCTAGCGACGGATCTCCACCGCCTGGCCGGTGTACTGGACCGTCCGGGCCGGAGCGGCGTCGAAGTCGCCGACGTTCGCGCCCGGTCCGCTGACGAAGCGCACATTGATCGTGCGGTTGGCCGGCATGCCCGGGTACGAACCGGCGCGGGCGCCGATACTGAGCACGCCGCGCGCGTCGTCCCAGGTCATCGGAATGGTCGAGAACTCGCCCCGCTCATAGCCATAGTCCTGGCCGTCGTCCTGATAGAGGGAGAAGGCGCCGTTCGCCCCGGTGTAGACGACCAGGGTCAGGGGGCCGTCCAGCTTCTCGGACGTATAGGTGATGGCCGGGCCGGTCGGCAGGATCGAACCGGCGCGGACGAAGACCGGGATCTTGTCCAGGGCGGCCGGGACGGTGACGGTCTGACCACCCGAGAAGGTCTGGCCCGTCTTCAGATCGTACCAGTCGGCGCCGGCGGGGAAATAGACCGAACGGCTGCGCGCCTTGTACTCAGTGACCGGGGCGACCATCAGGGCCGGACCGAACATATACTGGTCGGCGACGTCGCGGGCCTTCATGTCGGACGGGAAGTCCATGACCAGGCCGCGCATGATGGTGCCGTCGCGCAGATAAGTGTCGCCCGCCAGGCTGTAGATATAGGGCATCAGCCGGTAGCGGGTCCGCATCTGGTCGGCGTAGGCGGCGTAATAGTCCGTGCCCGGATCAGCCAGATTATAGACCTCGCGCAGCGGGAATTCGCCGTGCGAGCGGAAGATCGGCGACCAGGCGCCAAACTGGAACCAGCGCAGCTGCAGCTCGTCCCATTCGGCCTTGTCCTCGGCCTTCATGCCTTCGGGGTTGGAATAGCGGGCTTCGACCGAGAAGCCGCCGATGTCGTGGGTCCAGTTGGGCAGGCCCGACAGGCCGGCGTTGACGCCCGCCGAAATCTGGTCGCGCAGATTGTCCCAGCGCGCCACCACGTCGCCCGACCACAGGATGGAGCCGGTGCGTTGCAGGCCGCCCCAGGCCGAACGGGTCAGGATGGTGGTGCGCTGACCGTCCTGTTCGGCGCGGAAGTTGCGATAGACGTTCTCGGCGTTCACCAGCGGGTACGAGTTGAACACATAGGCGCCCGGCCCGACCGCCGTCGGCCCCATCCGCAGGGTCCGCTCGGGGATGTCGAGGTTGGAGTGCATGTCCGGCTCGACCGAATCCAGCCACCAGCCGTCGAAGCCCATGCCCTTGAAGCTGTCGGACATCTGCTTCCAGTACAGGTCGCGGGCCGCCGGCAGATAGGGGTCATAGAAGCTGTTGGCGTAGCCGGGGCCGACCCAGTCGCGCGCGCCGACATCGACGTTGCGGGTGTACATGCCGCCGATGGCGTCCAGCTGCTTGTAATGATCCGTCGTCGGATAGAACTTCGGCCAGACGGAGATGATGATGTCGGCGTTCATGTCATGAACGTCCTTCACCATCTGGGTCGGGTTCGGATATCGGGCCGGATCGAACTGGTGCGAGCCCCAGGCGTTCTCGGGCCAGTAGAACCAGTCCTGCACCACCATGTCGATCGGCAGGCCCAGTTCGCGATAGCGGCGCACGGCGCCCACGACCTCTTCCTGGTTGTTGTAACGCTGACGGCTCTGCCAGTAGCCATAGGCCGTGCGGGGCAGCATGACGGCCTTGCCGGTCAGGCCGCGATAGTTGGAGATAACGCCGTCGATGTCGTCGCCGCCGACATAATAATAGTCGATGGCCGTGCCGACTTCCGACGCCAGGCTCAGCGCGCCCTGATCGGCGGCCGGCAGCGGGTCCATGTGGCGCAGCGAGATATAGCCGTCGTCCGGCGTCCATTCGATGCGGATCGGCACGCGGGTGTCGGCGGGCAGCTGGACCTGGAAATCATGGTCGAAGGGGTTCCAGTTCTGGCGCCAGTTCTGTTCGACCACCTTGCCGTCGATCGTCACCTTCACATAGCCGGACGAATAGAGCCGGAACTTGTGCAGGCCGGCAGTGGCGGTCTCGATCGAGCCTTCCCAGACGACATTCACACCGGCCTGGCCGGGCTTGCCCATGTCGCCGGTCTGGACCGGGGCGCCGGGCTGGGCCTTGAAGCCCTCGGGCCAGCGCTGCTGGTCGCGGATGAACTCGTAATTCACCTGGCTCTCGGGCCGGCTGATCTTCAGCACCCCGTCCTGATAATAGCGGGCCGTCAGGCCGCCGAACGCGCCCCCGGCGTCGCGGACGATCAGCCGGTCGGACAGCATGCCGTAGGGGCGCGGGTCGCCGAACCGGGTGATGGCGTTGGTCTCCCACAGCAGGCCGTAGTTGCGGCTGGAGACGACGAAGGGAACGCCCACGTCCATATTGTGCTGGGCCAGCAGAACGTCCTGGCCCTTATGGTTCATCGTGCCCTGCTGGTGCTGACCCAGGCCGTAGAAGGCTTCGTCGGCGGGGCTTTCCCACACCTGGCGCGTGGCCAGGAAGCGGTGATCGCCGGTCTGGTCTTCGACTGTGACCGGCGTCAGTTCGCGGCTGCCCGGGCGCTCCTTCAGCACCTCCTGGCCGTTCTCGTCGAGGAAGCGGACGGCGCCGGTGGTGCGCGACACCTCCGCCGTGGCCTCGGCCGTTTTCAGCACGACCAGATCGCCCTGGGTCTCGACCTGGAACGGGGTGGTGGTCGAGGGCTGGGCCGTGACCATCAGGCTGGCGGGCAGGTCCAGGTCGGCGTCTTCGGTGGCGGTGACGCGGATGGTCTCGGGGCCATAGACCTCCAGACGGACGCGGCGGGCGGGTCCTTGCGTCGGGGCGATGACGACGCCGGCGGGGATGCGCTCGAAGGCGGCCTGCTGGATCGCGCCGGCCGAGGCAGTGTCCATCAGGCTGGAACAGGCGCCCAGGGGCGCGATCATCAGGGCGGCCAGCAGGACGCGGCGGGCGAGGGTCGAAGTCATGGGGGCGCTCGCTTCTTTCAATACAGTCAGTAGGTGGCGGTGACGACGCGCAGCAGCTGCGGTCGGTCGGTGAAGTTCAGGCCATAATCAGTCTGGTCGCCGTTCCAGATGCGTTCGAAGACCCATTTCCCGGCCTCGTCGAAATGGCCCTCTTCATAGCGCACGACCATGCGACGCTTGCCGTCGGTCGAGGCTTTCGACTCGAAATCGACGCGCGCATGCATGCCGCTGACGAAGAACTCGCCGGGATTGTCGAGTTGGGCGATGATGACGCCGCCATTCGGATTTTCGGTGCCGGTCGCCGGCCCCTGTTCGCCCAGCCAGGTCCATTCGGGCAGGCCGAACTGCCAGAGCCGATAGCGCACGCGGGCCGTCCAGTCCCCCAGGTCGATCTTCTGTTCGGAACGGTCGTCCGGTTCGGCGACGCCCCAGACGCGGCCTTCCCAAGCCGCACGGGCCCAGACGCGTCCCCAGGGGCGCATCACGGCGTAGCTGGTCTTCAGCGGGGTCAGGGTCTCGGGGGTGACGGCCTTGGAGCCCAGCGGCCAGTTGGCGTAGCCGGTATAGTCGATCCCGAAGGCCGAATAGCCCACGCCGCCGCGCCCGAGCACCGAAAACAGGAAGCGACCGAACGACGGATCATTGCCGGTTTCGGCGACGAACAGCGCGTTGTCGGGCCGCGCGTAATGGCCCAGCGTTCCTTCGTAACTGTCCGAGCCGCGGTCATAGATATCGGGCGCCAGCAGGCTGATCGACGGAGCCGCCGCCTTCCACACATCGATCACGGGCCACACCGGACCGCCCGAGGCGTAGTTGGTCGGCGCCACGCGTTTAAGCGGGTCTGTCAGGGCCGCATTGACATACATGGGCAGGGCATATTCCGCCTTGCCGGCCGCCGCGACGGCCTCGACATAGGATGCGATGGACCAGGCGTGGAAGAATTCTTCGGCCTCTTCGCCGAAGACGGACGACCAGGTTCCGGGCGAGCGCCCCGTCCGATCCAGCAAGACCTGCGGAACCGGCCCCTCGAACGCCGCCTGGGCGGCGGGGGAATAGTCGCGCACGGAGCCGTAGGTGCCGACCTCGTTTTCGGGCTGGACCATAATGACGGTGCGCTGGCGTTCGTCGATCTGACGAATGTGGCGCATCAGGGCGGCGAAGGCGCGCGCGTCCGCGGCCAAGGTCTCGCGCCCATAGGGCGACATGGCGTAGGATTCGGACCCGTCCTTCTGGATCAGATGGGGAAAGCGCGCGGAATTCAGCTTGACCCAGGCCGGCGCATATTTGGGCGCCGTGTTCTTCCAGGTCGCGAACCACAGGATGACCAGACGCACGTCGTTGCGGCGGGCTTCCTGCACCAGATGATCGACGAAGGAAAAGTCGAACTGACCCTCGACCGGTTCGATCTGTTCCCAGGCGATGGGAACCTGAACCGTATTCGCGCCGACATGGTGGACGGCGGGCCAGGCCAGGGCCAGGGGGGCCGGATAGTTGCTTGAGTTGTTGACCTGCGCGCCCAGGACGGTGAACGGCGCGCCGTCGACCATCAAGGCGTGGCGGCCGTTCTGCTCCACCAGCCGGGGAATGGCCGTCTGGGCAAGCGACGACCCCGCTGTCGCGGCCAAAAGGACCGCCACCGATAGGGCTGAAGTCAATCCACGTGCGAAAACACCCATCGCCGCCTCCCAACGTCGATAAGAAAAAAACAGTCGGGGCGCCGACGACGCCGACGCCCCGGTTGATCAGGCCCGATCAGAAGGCGGCGCGAAGCACCACGGCGACCCGGCGATCGGTATCCACCCAGTTGTACTCCGGCTTGCGGGTCTCGTTGCCAACCTTCAGCACGGTCCGTTCATTCAGGATGTTGGTCGACTGGATGCCGATCTTCACGTCTTCGGTCAGACTGTAGAAGATCGAACCGTCCAGCTGGCCATAATCGCTGGCCCAGACGGGCGCATTGATGTTGGCGGCCGAAGTCGTCATCAGATACTCCTCGCGCCAGTTGTAGGCGAGGCGCGCCGAGATGCCGTATTTCTCATACAGCAGCGCGGCGTTGTAGCTGGTCTTCGACAGGCCTTCGAGCGGCAGATCCGCGCCCGCGCCGGCGTTCTGGTCGCCGCTCAGGATATCCTGGCTGGTGTTCCGGCCGCCGCTGCTGTCGACATAGGTGAAGTTGGCCTGGACGCCCAGGCCGCTGAGCGGTCCCGGCAGGAAGTCGTAGAACTGGGAATAGGCCAGTTCGAAACCGTCGATCTTGCCCTCGTCGCCATTGGCGTAGCGCGTCATCAGGAAGTCGTAGGTGACGCCGCCGTTGGTGTAGGTCTCGGTCGAGCTGCCGGAGAAGATGTAGTCCTTCAAATCCTTGTGGAAGGCGGCGAAGGTCAGGCTGCCCGTCGGCGCGAAATACCACTCGAGGCTGAAGTCGTAGTTGGTCGCCTTGAGCGGCTCGAGGTTCGGATTACCGCCCGTCCCCGTATAGGGCGTCGTCGGATTCAGCGTGTAGCCGTCGGATTCGAAGTTGATCGACAGATTGGTGAAGGGCTGAAGCTGGTACATCTCCGGCCGCAGGATAGCGCGCGAAACAGCGAACCGCGCCTGCAGGGTGTCAGTCAGGAAGGCCCGCAGGTTCAGGCTGGGGAGGACATTGGTGTAGTCCTTGCTGATGTCGGCGCCCGCCTCCAGGGCCCCGCCGGATACGAACTGGACCGCCTGATTGAAGGCGGTGCAGTCCGCCGCTGGATTGGTGGCGGGCGGACAGGTTCCCGTTATCGTCGGCAGGGTGAGGACCTGGTTGGTCTCGGTGGTGGTCTTGACGACGCGCAGGCCGATATTGCCGTCCATCCCGCGACCGAAGAAGGCGGTGTCGTTGCCGAAGCGGGTGTAGATGTAGGCGGCCTCGGTCTTTTCCTGCAGATCGGTCACGCCGCCGTTGCCGCTGCCCAGACGATAGCTGTCGTAATCGTCGCTGAGCGGCGTCCAGCCCCAGCCGGCGCTCTGGGTGTTCTTCAGGATGTCATAGGCGTGCGCCGTACCCTGATTGAGCAGGTCGGCGGTCGGGAACCAGGCCACGCCTGGAACCGTCGTGTCGCCACGGAAGAAGTTGTCGAAGGTATAGAGGAAGGAGGAATCCAACAGACGCGGATCCTGCGTCCCGCCGGCGTAGCCCGTGTCGTCCAGGTAAACCGTATTGGCATTGCCCAGCCAGTACTGGTTGGACAGCAGACTCCAGTTATAGCCGGTCTGGCGATTGGTGTAGTTCTTGTCCGTCATGCGGACGCCGAACTCGACCGACCGGAAGAAGTCGTTGTTCTGGAAATCGTAGCGCGCGTCCAGGCGACCGGCCAGTTCGTCGGCTTCGTTATCCTCGATATGATCCATGGCGGCGGCCCACCAGTAGCTGGACTTGTCTTCCATCGAACCGCCGGTGGAGGTGATGGTCGGCAGGTCGCCGTCGATGACGATCCGCATGTCCGGACGGTCTTCCAACTGCGTGAAGGCGGTCAGCGAATAGATTTCGGCCGTCGATTTCACATACTGAAGGTCGCCGCTGAATGACCAGGCGCCGCCTGGCGTATATTTGAAGTTCAGCGCGACATCGCCGGTCTTCTTGGTGTCGTCACCGATACGGGTGTCGGTCGTGTATTCGGCGTTGGGAATATCGCCCGAAACGAACACGTTTTCGGCGTTGTAGGAGTAGGAGGAGTTCGGCGTCAAAATCGTGCCGGTTCCCATCGCATATTCGACATTATAGGTGTCGGCCTGCGAACCCAAGGCCTGGAGGGTGAACAGCCACTGATCGTTAGGACGCCACTGAGCGGCCAGAGCCACCGCAGTGCGCTCCTGCTCCCAGTCGATCGTGCGCCAGCCCATGTACTTGGGAATATAGACCGTCTCGCCAGCCGCGCCCGTGCCGTCCGAGGACGCATTTCCGGCATCGAGCACGACCGGATCAAAGCGGTCGGTCGAGATGCTGTCGGTGCGGTTGCCCACGTTCGAGATGCTGACATTGGCCAGCAGACCGAACTCGCCGATCTTGGTGTCCCAACGGTCAGACGCGATGATGCTGCCCGACCAGAAACCCTTCTCGGACAGGTCGCCGTAGTTGTAGTCGGCGTTGATCGCCAGCAGGGGCTCGACGTTGTCGAAGGGCACGCGGGTGCGCAGGTTGATCGTGCCGGCGATACCGCCTTCGATCATGTTGGCGGCGACGTTCTTGTAGACGTCCACGCCGGACAGCAGGTCCGCGGATACGTCTTCGAAGCTCAGGCCCCGGCCGCTGGAGGCCGAGAAGATGTCGCGCCCGTTGGTTTCGGAGCGAACGCCCGACAGGCCGCGCACGAAGACGCCGCCGCCTTCAGCCGCCAGACGGGCGGGGTCGCGGGCGGAGTTGGTCCGCTGCAGGGTGATGCCCGGGATGCGCTGAAGCGCCTCGGACACCGAACGGTCCGGCAGGGCTCCGATATCCACGGCCGTCACCGAATCGACGATGACTTCGGAATTCTTCTTGATGGCTTGTGCCGAGCGAAGCTGGGCGCGAATGCCGGTGACCACGACTTCATCGACGACGGCTGCGTCGTCGGACTGTGCCTGAGCAAGCGAGACCGTGGGAATCATGGCCGCCACGGCGACCAGCGAGGCTCCACACAACAGAGCGACGCGACGAACCTGTTTCTGACGAGACATAAGCCTCTAACCTTCCTGTTGGTCGCGCCCGCCGCTTATAAGCGGCGTGGAACGACATCCCTCCCGAATTGGCGCCCCCGCCTTGGGTGAGGCTCGCCACGTTTCAAGGATGCACAGCTTTTCATCCGATGAAAAGCATTTTCTGATAGCGCTACCACAAAACTCAAAACGTCCGAGTTGGAGTAGGATGCGTAGATGAATCGGCGTTAGACCGACGAAGGGGGGGGAACAGGTATGGATCAGCGTTCGGGCGAAGTGCGCCATGTCGCCATCGTGGGCGGTGGCACGGCAGGCTGGATGGCCGCGTCGGCCCTGGCCCGCGCCTTCACCCGCCGCGGCGGTCCGTCGCTGAAGATCACCCTGATCGAATCGGAAGCCATCGGGACCGTCGGCGTCGGCGAGGCGACGATTCCGCCGATCCGTCAGTTCGTTCAGATGGTCGGTCTGGCCGAGGACGACTTCATCCGTTCGACGGCGGCCACGGCGAAACTAGGGATCGCCTTCAAGGATTGGAGCGGGCCGGGCTCGGAATATTTTCACGGCTTCGGCGACTATGGCCCGATCATCGCGGGCCAGGCCTGGCGTCAGTATTTGTTCCGACTGAAGGCGGCCGGGCGTATCGACAGTCTCGACGCCTGGTCGCTGCCAACGGCCATGGCGCGCGCGAGCCGGTTCGCACCGCCCGTGGACGATTCCCGTTCGGTCCTGTCGCATTTCTCCTACGCTTACCAGTTCGACGCCGGTCTGTTCGCGCGGCGTCTGCGCACCCTGGCGGAGGGTCTTGGCGTGGTCCGCTGCGAAGGGCGGATCGTCGACGTGCCGCGCGACGACCAGACAGGCCATGTCCGCTCCGTCCGGCTGGAGGACGGCCGTGAGATCGAGGCCGATCTCTTCATCGACTGTTCGGGGTTCCGGGGCCTGCTGATCGAACAGACGATGCAGGCGGGTTACGAGGACTGGACGCGCTGGCTGCCGTGCGACCGGGCCGTCGCCCTGCCCTGCGCCGCCGCGCGACCGGCCGAGCCGATGACCACCGCCCGCGCCCGGCAGGCCGGTTGGCAATGGCGTATTCCGCTCCAGCACCGGGTCGGCAACGGCTATGTCTATTCCAGCGCCCATATCGAGGACCAAGCCGCGCTCGACGATCTGTTGGGCCAGATCGAATCCCCTCCCCTGGCGGAGCCGAACCGGCTGCGCTTCGTCGCCGGCCGCCGTCGCGAGGCCTGGAAGGGCAATGTCGTGGCCCTGGGTCTCGCCTCCGGCTTCATCGAACCGCTGGAGTCCACGAGTATAAGCCTGATCCAGACCGGCATAGGCCGCCTGCTGGATCTGTTCTCGGATCGCAGCTTCGACCCGGCTCTGATCAGCGAATACAATCGCCGCTCCGCGCAGGAGATGGAGCGGATCCGGGACTTCATCATTCTGCACTATCATCTGGCGACCCGCACCGACGGCGACCTGTGGCGAGACTGTCGCGAGACTGCGCCGCCCGACACTTTGGCGCACAAGATCGATCTGTTCCGGGCGCGCGGTGAAGTCGCGCTGCTGGAGGACGAGTCCTTCCGCGAGGACAGCTGGACCGCCGTCTTCACCGGCCTGGGCGTCTGGCCCCGCCGCGCCTCGCCCCTGGTCTCGATCGACGGCCTGGACGATGTCGAACGTCAGGCGACGCGGTTCGCCGATTTGATCCGCCAGGCCGTCGCCAGCCTGCCCGCCCATTCCGAACATTTCACCGGCCACGCCTGATGGTCCCCGCCCCAGTTCAGCGCATTCTGATCGTCGGCGGCGGCACGGCCGGCTGGATGGCCGCCGCCGTCCTGTCCCATATCCTCGGCGGCGCGGTCCGCATCGATCTTGTCGAATCCGAAACTATCGGCACGGTCGGCGTCGGCGAGGCGACCATTCCGCCGATCCGGCTGTTCAACCAGTTGCTCGGCCTCGACGAAGACCAGTTCATCCGCGAAACCCAGGCCACGTTCAAACTGGGCATCGTCTTCCAGGACTGGCTTCGTCACGGCCACGGCTACATCCACCCCTTCGGCGTCTTCGGCGCGCCCCTGGGCGTCACGGCCTTTCATCAGTACTGGCTGAGGCTGCGTCAGGCCGGTCTGGCCGGAGAGATCGACGACTATTCGATCACCGCCACGGCGGCGCGGGCCGGCCGGTTCTCGCGTCCGGACGATGGCGCCGGCTCAGCCCCGCACCGGATGACCTACGCCTTTCATTTCGATGCGGGTCTCTATGCACGCTTCCTGCGCAAACAGGCCGAGGCGCGGGGCGTCGTGCGTCACGAAGGCAGAATCGGCGACGTCGTGCTGCGCGACGACGGCTTCATCCGCGCCGTGACCCTAGAGGACGGGCGCGAACTGGCGGCCGACTTCTTCATCGACTGTTCGGGGTTCCGCGGCCTGTTGATCGAAGGCGCGTTGAAGACCGGCTATGAGGACTGGACGCACTGGCTGCCGGCCGATCGCGCCGTGGCCATGCCCTGCGCCCGTGTCGCCGATCCTGTCCCCTATACCCAGTCGACGGCCCTGGCGGCGGGCTGGCGCTGGCGTATCCCGCTGCAGCATCGGACGGGCAACGGCTACGTCTATTGCAGCCCCTTCATTTCGGACGATGAGGCCGTCGCGACCCTGCGGGCCTCGCTGGACGCGCCGGCCACGGGCGAACCCAATTTCCTGCGGTTCACGACCGGACGTCGGCGCAAGGCCTGGAACAAGAACTGCCTGTCCCTGGGCCTGGCCTCCGGCTTCCTCGAACCGCTGGAATCGACCAGCATCCACCTGATCCAGTCCGGTCTATCGAAACTGCTGCTCAGCTTCCCCGACACCGGCTTCGCCCAGGCCGACATCGACAACTACAACCGGCTGATGCAGACCGAGTTCGAGCGGGTCCGCGACTTCATCATCCTGCACTACCACGCCACCGAACGGGACGACTCGCCGCTGTGGCGACAGGTCCGGGCGATGAGCCTGCCCGACAGCCTGACCGAGAAGATCGACCTGTTCCGCAGCCGCGGCCGTATCTTCCGCGTCGAGGACGAACTGTTCCAGGAGGCCAGCTGGGTCGCCGTCATGCTGGGCCAAGGGTTGACGCCGCTGCGTCCCGACCCCCTGACAGAGACGGCGACGCTGGAACAAATTCAGCGTCGGCTGGAGGAAATCAGGCTGTCGATCCGCCAGACGGTCGAGCGGATGCCGACCCACGAGGCCTTCATCAACCGCCACTGCAAGGCCGTCTAGCGGCGCCGGTTCGTCAGTGGTTGTCGCGCGGCAGGCCGAACTTGTCGACGATGCGGTGGTATTTGATCGCCGGCTCCAGCACGGCGCCGGTCTCCAGCTGACCGACCACGTCGCGCTGCATCTCCTGCCACGGGGTCTGGGAGGCCGGGTATTTGTACCCGCCCGCCGCCTCGAACGCCCTGCGGCGCTCGGCCAGCTCCTCGTCCGAGATCAGGATATCGGCGCGGCCGGTGTTCAGGTCGATCCGCACCCGGTCGCCGGTCTTCAGCAGAGCGATGTTGCCGCCCGCCGCCGCTTCGGGCGAGGCGTTCAGGATCGACGGCGAGCCCGAGGTGCCGGACTGACGTCCATCGCCGATACAGGCCAGGGCGCTGACGCCCTTCTTGATCAGGTACGACGGCGGCCGCATGTTCACGACCTCGGCCGCGCCCGGATAGCCGATGGGGCCGGCGCCGCGCATGAACAGCAGCGTCTGTTCGGTGACGCCCAGGCTCTCGTCGTCGATGCGGTGGTGATAGTCCTCGGGTCCGTCGAACACGACGGCCGGACCTTCGAAGGCGTTCAGGTCGTCGGGGTTGGACAGATAGCGTTCGCGGAACTCGGGGCTGATCACGCTCAGCTTCATGATGGCCGAGTTGAACAGGTTGCCGGTGAAGACGACGAAGCCGGCGTCTGTCTTCATCGGGGCGTCGAAGGACTTGATGACGTCGGGCAGGACGATCTCGGCGTCCTTGCAGTTTTCGCCGATCGACTGGCCGGTGACGGTCAGGGCGTTCTCGCGGATCAGCCCCTGTTTCATCAGTTCGGACACCACCGCCGGCACGCCGCCGGCATGGAAATAGTCCTCGCCCAGATAGTCGCCGGCCGGCTGGAGATTGACCAGCAGGGGCACGTGCAACCCTTCCGTCTGCCAGTCCTGCAGCGGCACATCGACATGGGCGTGGCGGGCCAGGGCCGTCAGGTGGATCGGGGCGTTGGTGGAGCCGCCGATGGCGGAGTTGACGACGATGGCGTTGTGGAAGGCTTCCCTGGTCAGGATGTCCGACGGCTTCAGGTCCTCGCGGACCATTTCGACGATCCGCAGTCCGGTCTCATAGGCGACCTGGGCGCGCTCGCGATACGGGGCCGGAATCGCGGCCGATCCGGGCAGGGACATGCCCAGGGCCTCGGCCAGCGAATTCATCGTCGTCGCCGTGCCCATGGTGTTGCAATAGCCGACCGACGGGGCCGACGAGGCCACCAGTTCGATGAAGCCGTCATAGTCGATCTCGCCGGCCGCCATCATCTGACGCGCCTTCCAGATGATGGTGCCGGAGCCGGTGCGTTCGCCCTTGTGCCAGCCGTTCAGCATCGGACCGACCGACAGGGCGATGGCGGGAATGTCCACCGTCGCGGCGGCCATCAGACAGGCGGGCGTGGTCTTGTCGCAGCCGATGGTCAGGACGACCCCGTCCAGCGGATAGCCGTACAGGCTCTCGACCAGGCCCAGATAGGCCAGGTTGCGGTCCAGGCCGGCGGTCGGGCGCTTGCCGGTCTCCTGGATCGGATGGACCGGGAACTCCATGGCGATGCCGCCGGCCTCGCGGATGCCTTCGCGGACGCGCTCGGCCAGCACCAGGTGGTGGCGGTTGCACGGCGACAGGTCCGAGCCCGTCTGGGCGATGCCGATGATCGGCTTGTCCGACTGCAGCTCTTTGCGGGTCAGGCCATAGTTCAGATAGCGCTCCAGATAGAGGGCCGTCATGTCCGGGTTTTCCGGATTGTCGAACCAGGCGCGGCTGCGGAGCGTCTTCTTGGGTTTCGAGGTATCGGTCATTTCAGGTCCAGCCGCCGTCGACGACATAGTGTTGATTGGTGATCGCCCCGGCCTCGTCCGAGCACATGAAGACGACCACCTTGGCGATGTCGTCAGGCACGAGCCGGCGCTTGAGGCACTGGTTGGCGTAGATTTCCTTCTCGGTCTCCGGCGTGACCCACAGCTCCAGCTGGCGCTCGGTCATGATCCAGCCAGGGGCGACCGCGTTCACGCGGACGCCGAAAGGACCGAAGTCGCGGGCCAGCGAACGGGTCAGGCCGATCACGGCCGACTTGCACGCCGTATAGGCCGGCATGCCGCCCTGGCCGATGATCCAGGAGGTCGAGCCCAGATTGACGATGGCGCCCTTGCCGGTCGCCTGCATGTCAGGCAGCACGGCCTGGGCGGCGAAGAACTGGTGCTTCAGGTTCACGGCCATCCGGCCGTCCCAGTAATCCTCGGTCACGTCCAGGGTCGCATGACGTTCGTCATGGGCGGCGTTGTTGACCAAGATGTCGATCGGCCCAAACGCCGCGCGCACCTGGGCCACGGCCGCCTTCAGCGCGGGAATATCGGTCAGGTCGCAGGCGACGAACAGCGCCCCCTGCCCCAGTTCCGCCTGCAGCTTCGGTCCGCGCCCGGCGTCTATGTCCAGGAAGCCGACACGGGCGCCCTGGGCGTGGAAGGCGCGCACGATGCCCTCGCCTATGCCGCCGGCGCCGCCGGTGACGATGACGGTCTTGTCCTTCAGATCGGAATAGATGGCGGCCATGATCTTGAGCGCGCCTCCTCGACGCCCGCCGTTTACCCGGCGGTTAGTGATCTTTTACAAATGAAAACTGTTACCGTCCACGAAAATGACAACAGCCATTGTTCCTGTCAACGGTGGACCGCTCAGGGAAGGCTCAAGCCTGGGAAACGGCGCTCATCTGGTCGGAAATCGCCCCGGCCGTCTGCACCAGCAGCGCCGCCGCCTCGTCCTTTGTGCAGACCATCGACGCCTGTTCGATGAAGGGGGTGATCAGGGTGGCGATGACGCCGTCGGACCCCATTATGGGCGCGACCAGATCGGTGACGCCGACCACGAAATCGCTGGCGCGTTCGACATGGGCGCCCCGGGTCATGACCATGGCCCGCTCCGCGAACTCGGCCACCGATGCCTCTCCGAACAGGGAGACGAGGCTGTCGTGCAGATGTTTGCGCGCCCGCTCGTTCGCCCGCGAATAGAACATCAGGCCCGAGGTCGCGTGCAGGATGCTGCGGCGATAGCCGATGCGGACCGAATAGCCCAGGTCGCCAGGGCTCTCGATCCGGGCGATGACCACGATCTGGTCGCCGGACGGCACCACCAGGTGGCAGGATTGCCGCGTATTGGACGCCAGGTCCCGCATGGCGGGCATTGCGACATCGACCAGGGATTTGATCGGCGCCTGGGTCATGCCCAATGTGAAGAGACGGTTGGTCAGGCGATAGCCGTCCGGCGACTGTTCGATATAGCCCCGGAACTCCAGCACCTGGATCATGCGGAACAGTTCGCTGACCGAACGTCCCAGCGTCATGGACATCTGCGACGGGGTCATCGGCTCGCCCTGGGCCGACAGAAGCTCTAGGACGTCCAGCCCCTTCTCGAGGGCCGGAGCGCGGTATTTACGGTCGTCAGCGGCGTCTGGGTCGGTCATGAGAATCCTGTCGGAAGACTTGCAAGCTACCGGGGTGGTCCGATCCAGTGAAGCCTGACGGTCGCGGAACCTTAACATTGCTGCGGGTAAAATCTCCACGCATATATAAAAATATCGTTGCGGCGCGTCAGCGCCTCCCCTAGGCTTTGCCGGAAGCCCGGATCAAAGGGCCATAGTGGGGAAACACACATGACGCTCGCGGGCATCGATCTCGCCATTCTGGCGATCTACGCCGTCTTCATCTTCGGTCTGGCCCAATGGGTCTCGCGCACCAAAGCCGGCGAGCAGAAGACCTCCACCGACTATTTCATGGCGTCCAAGAGCCTGCCCTGGTGGGCCATCGGCGCCTCGCTGATCGCGGCCAATATCTCGGCCGAACAGATCATCGGCATGAGCGGTTCGGGCTATGTCATCGGCCTGGGCATCGCCTCCTATGAATGGATGGCGGCCCTGACCCTGCTGATCGTCGGCAAGTTCTTCCTGCCGATCTTCCTGCGCAACGACATCGTGACCATGCCGCAGTTCCTGCAGCAGCGTTACGGGCCGACGATCCGCAACGTCATGGCCGTCTTCTGGCTGCTGCTCTACATTTTCGTCAACGTGACCTCGATCCTGTGGCTGGGCGCCATCGCCGTTCACACCGTCACTGGCTTCAACCAGGATTACGCCATCGTCGCCATCGGCGTCTTCGCCCTGGCCTATCAGCTGTGGGGCGGTCTGAAGGCCGTGGCCCTGACGGACATCGTCCAGGTGGCCCTGCTGGTCTGCGGCGGCTTGATCATCGGCTTCATCGCCCTGTCGACCATCGGCGGCGAAGGCGGCGCGGCCGCCGGCTTCCACACCCTGCTGACCCAGTTCCCCGAGAAGTTCGACATGATCCTGTCGAAGGATAATCCGCACTATCAGGAACTGCCGGGCATCGCCGTCCTGCTGGGCGGGCTGTGGGTCATGAACATCAGCTACTGGGGCTTCAACCAGTACATCATCCAACGCGCCCTGGCCGCCAAGTCGCTGCCGGAAGCGCAAAAGGGCATCGCCTTCGCCGCCTATCTGAAGCTTCTGATGCCGGTGATCGTGGTCCTGCCGGGCATGGCCGCCCTGGTCCTGGCGCCCACCTTGACCGCGCCGGATCAGGCCTATCCCTCGATGATGAACCTGCTGCCGGTCGGGCTGAAGGGCCTGGTCTTCGCCGCCCTGATCGCCGCCATCATCGCTTCGCTGGCCTCCAAGGTGAACTCGATCTCGACCATCTTCACCCTGGACCTCTACGCCAAGATCAAGAAGGACGTGCCCGAGCATCAGCTGGTCACGGTCGGTCGCATCGCCGCCGTCGCCGCGGTGGTCATCGGCATCCTGACGGCCCGCCCGCTGCTGGGCGGCTTCGATCAAGCCTTCCAGTTCATCCAGGAGTTCACCGGTTTCTTCACCCCCGGCATCGTCGTCATCTTCATGCTGGGCCTGTTCTGGAAGCGGGCGTCCGAGGCCGGCGCCCTTACCGCCGCCATTGGCTCGGTCGTGCTGTCGGCGATCTTCTGGTGGCTGCAGGAGACGGGTCAGTTCATCTTCCCCTTCATGAACCGGGTTGGCGTCGTCTTCGTCGTCTCCCTGATCGCGGCGGTGGTCGTGTCCCTGCTGGTCCCGGCCAAGCCTGATGCGATGAAGATCAAGCTGGACCAGATCAGTTACAAGACCTCGCTGGGCTTCAACCTGGCCGCGGTCGGCGTGGTCGCCTTCCTGATCCTGGTCTATTCGATCTGGTGGTGACGTGAGCCTTCCGCGACTTATCGGCGTCGACTGGGGCACCAGCAATCTGCGCGTGATGCGGATCGCCGAAGGCGGCCGGGTGCTGGAAAGCCGTTCGGACCCCCGTGGGGCCGGCCGACTGACGCCGGAGGCCTTCGCCCCCATCCTGCAGGCCGTGGCCGGCGACTGGCTCGACCCCGCCCTGCCCGTCTTCGTTTGCGGCATGGCCGGGGCGCCAGGACGCTGGCTCGACGCCGGCTTCCTGCCCTGCCCTGCCGGGGCGGACGAGATTATCGCGGGATTGAAACGACCCGACCCGGACGGCCCCTTCATCATCCCGGCCGTCGCCATGGTCGATGAGGCTGGCCTGCAGGACGTCATGCGCGGCGAAGAGACCCAGATCCTCGGCCTCATCGGCGCCGAAGCCGTCGCCCCTGTAATCGTCGCCCCAGGCACGCACAGCAAATGGGTCAGGATGGACGGCGCGCGCATCCGCGACTTCCGCACCTTCATGACAGGCGAGCTGTTTTCAGCCTTGCGGGCCGGCACGGTGCTGGGCGTCGGCATGGGCGAGCCAGGTGGCGACGACGACGCTTTCCAGCGCGGCGTCGAGCGGGGTCTCGCGACCTCGGCGGCGAGCGCGGACCTGTTTTCGGTGCGGATCGAGATGCTGGCCGGTCGCGTTCCCTTGAGCGGGACAGCGGACTATATGTCGGGTCTGCTGATCGGCCTCGAGATCGCCGCCCAGCCCCGGTCTTCCCTGGCCGGAGACATCAGCATCGTTGGCGCCGACCGGCTTACGATCCGCTACCAGCAAGCCCTGGCGCTGGCCGGATGCGCCACGGTGCGCCGGCACAGCGCCGAAGACGCCACGGCCCGAGGCCTGTGGCGCATTTACGAGGCCTTTTCGCAATGATCCCCGTCGCCATCGACAGCCTGGACACCCTGCCGCTGATCGCCATCCTGCGCGGGCTTAAGCCTGACGAGGCCGTGGCGGTGGGCGAGGCGATCGTCGCCGCCGGCTTCCTCTGCCTGGAAGTGCCGCTGAACTCGCCCGAGCCTCTGGAAAGCATCCGCCGGCTGCGCGCCGCCCTGGACGGCCGGGCCCTGGTCGGCGCCGGCACGGTCCTGACCGTCGCGGCGGCGCGCGAAGTCGCCCAGGCCGGCGGTCAGCTGGTCATCTCGCCCAACGTCAATACCGATGTGATCCGCGAGACCAAGACCCTGGGCCTTCTTTCCCTGCCCGGCTTCTTCACCCCGTCCGAAGCCTTCGCCGCCCTGGACGCCGGAGCCGACGCGCTGAAACTGTTTCCCGCCGAGGTCGCCGGAACCAAGGGGCTGAAGGCCGTCCGCGCCGTCCTCCCCGCCGCCACCCGCGTCTATCCGGTCGGCGGCGTCGATCCCGACAGCATGGGCCAGTGGCTGGCCGCCGGCGCCTCCGGCTTCGGCATCGGCTCGGCGGTGTTCAAGCCCGGTCAGTCGCCCGAACAGGTCGGCCGCAACGCAGCCGCCTTCGTCTCGGCCTGGACCGAAGCTGCGGGCTGAACCTGCCCTAGACCTCGGCCGTGACCGTCATTGCCAGGGTCAGGCTTTCGCCGGGCAACAGCCGCGCCAGGCCGCCGCGCTCGCCCCCTGGCGCATTCAGGACATCGGGTCGGTGCGTCACCGGCTCGACGCAGAAATAGTCGGCTCCGACGGGGGCATAGACCTGGGCCCAGTCCGCGCCCTCGCCGCCGCGCAGCACGATACGCCGCCCCCCGCCGTCCAGCAGGGCCTCGCCGTTCCAGTCGGCATAGGCGTGATCGACGAAGGGCGCCTCGGCCAGGGCCAGTCCGTCGGTCCAGTCCGCCACCGCGTCCGGCGCCGCCAGCCGCTCGGGGATCTCGCGCGCGTCGGTCAGCCAGATCCCGGTCGCCGACAGCGTCAGCCGCGCGTCCGGATATTTGTGGAAATAGGGGTGAAGGCCCAGACCGGCGGGCATGACCGTCTCGCCGGTATTGGTCACGGACAGGGCGATCTCCAGCCCCTGGTCGGTCAGCGTGATCGTCTGCCGCGCCCGCCACGGCCAGGGCCAGCCGACCCCGTCCACCGAGCTCTGGCCCGGCCAGTCCAGCGTCAGTTCGGCGCGCGCCTCGCCCGCCGTCTCGACCGTCCATGGATTCAGCCAGCCGTCCCCATGCAGCGCGTGGGGGGCGAACCGGTCCTGCGCGGCCAGTCGGACCTCACGCCCCTCGAACACGAACCGCGCGTCGGCGATCCGGTTGGCGTAGGGGACCAGGGGGAAACAGGCCATGTCGAGCATGTCCGTCGCCCCATCAGGCGTCGGCCGGAACACCGGCCTGCCGCCCAGGCTCAGGTCCAGGATCGCCCCGCCCCGCTCCGGCGCCAGGGTCGCACGCCAGCCGCCGGCCCTCAGCCGGATCACAGCCTCGCCGCTCACAGGCGGATGCGGTTCTGCGGCAGGCCCGGCGTCTCGACCCGCACCCGATAGAGGCCGCCCAGCGTCGGCTGCTCGCCCCGCTTGTCGGCGTTCCCCAGCCAGGCCGTGGTCATATAGAGGTCGCGCAGATCCTCGCCGCCGAAGGCCGCCTTGGTGACGGTCTGGACCGGCATGTCGATCTTGCCGATCCGCCGGCCGTCCGGCGAAAATTTCGCCACGCCCCAGCCGTTGAACAGGCCGACGTGCAGCACCCCGGCTGAATCCATGCTGGGCCCGTCGGCGTAACCGTCCTCCGTCACGGCGAAGACCCTGCGGTTCGACAGGGCGCCGTCGTCATGGTCGAAGGCCAGGACCGTCTTGGCCAAGGTGTCGTGGTGATACAGGGTCCGGCCGTCGGGGCTCAGGCACGGGCCGTTGGTGACGCCGTAACCGTCGTCGTGCCGGGTCAGCTCGCCCTGGAACCAGCGATAGAGGGCGCCGGTCTGGACCTGTTCGCTGTCGTCCATCGATCCGAACCACAGGGAGCCGTCCGGCGCCACGAAACCGTCGTTCAGACGGTTCTGCGGCCGGTCTTGCTCGACCGGCTGGATCAGGGTGAAGACGCCCGTCTCGGGCTCGAAGCGGTGCAGGCCGCCGCGAACCCCGCAGACCAGCGACCCGTCTTCCGCCGGCAGGGCGAAACCGGTCTGGTCCGGCGTGTCCCACGAAACGGTCTCGCCGCTCGCGGGGGTATAGCGGTGCAGCTTGCGCCCCTTGATATCGACGAACCACACCGCCTTGCGCGCGTCGTCCCAGACCGGGCCTTCGCCCAACTCCGCCTGGACGTCCCAGACCAGTTCCACATCGCCCATGGATCAGCTCGCCGAATAGGAGGTCTTGATCTGGGTGTAGAATTCGACCGCCGCAAACCCCTGCTCCCGCGCGCCATAGCTGGACTTTTTCGACCCGCCGAACGGCACATGATAGTCGACCCCGGCGGTGGCCAGATTGACCATGGTCATGCCGGCGCGGGCGTTCTTCTGGAAGTCGCGGGCGTATTTCAGCGACTGGGTGACGATGCCCGCCGACAGGCCGAACTCGACGCCGTTGGCGACGGCCAGCGCCTCTTCGTAGCTGGCCACGCGGATGGTCGAGGCGACGGGGCCGAAGACCTCTTCGTTGTTGATCCGGGCATCGGCGAGGGTGTCGGCGATCAGGGTCGGCTGGACGTACCAGCCCGGCTTGTCGAGGTTGGGCCGCTCGCCGCCGGTGACGATCCGGCCGCCGGCCTCGCGGGCGATGTCGATATATTTGTACGAGGTCTCACGCTGAGCCTCGCTGACTGCCGGACCCATCTGGGTGTTGGGGTCCAGGGCGTCGCCGACGCGAAGGGCCGCGACCTTCTCGGCCAGGGCGGCGACGAACCGGTCGTGGATGCCGTCCTGAACGATCAGGCGGCTGGAGGCGGTGCAGCGCTGGCCGGTCGCGAAATAGGAGCCGTCCAGGGCGATGGCGACGGCGCGGTCCAGGTCGGCGTCGTCCAGGACGATCAGCGGGTTCTTGCCGCCCATCTCCAGCTGCACGCGGGCCTGACGCTTCATCGCGCCCTCGGCGACGCCTGCGCCGACGGCCTGCGAGCCGGTGAAGGAAATGCCGTCGACGCCCGGGTGGGCCACGATGGCGCGGCCGACGTCCCCGTCGCCGATGACCATGTTGACGACGCCCTTGGGCAGGCCGGCCTCATGCAAGACGGCGATCAGGGCCTCGGCCGTGGCCGGGGTCGGGCCGGCGGGCTTGATGACGACGGTGTTGCCGAAGGCGATGGCCGGGGCGATCTTCCAGGCCGGAATGGCGATGGGGAAGTTCCAGGGCGTGATCAGGCCGAACACGCCGACGGCCTGACGATAGGTCTGGATCTCGACGCCCGGACGGGTCGAGGCCAGGTTCTGGCCGTGCACGCGCAGGGCCTCGCCCGCGAAATATTTCAGGATACGGGCGGCGCGCATGGTCTCGCCGATGCCCTCGGGCAGGGTCTTGCCTTCTTCGCGGGCCAGCAGGCGGCCGATAGCGGCCGCGCGCTCCATGATCAGCGATCCAGCCTTGTCCAGCACGTCGAACCGGACTTCCGGCGAGGCGTCCGACCAGCCGGGGAAGGCGGCGCGAGCGGCGGCGACGGCCTGATCGACCTCAGCCGCGCCGCCTTGGGGCGTGCGGGCCACGACGTCGCGCGTGTCGGACGGATTGAGGCTTTCGCCCGCAAGCGCGCCAGAGACCTTCTCGCCGCCGATCCAGTGCGAGAGTTCAAGCGTGTCGGTCATGGGATGTCCTTTTCGTGGCTGACGGGCGGCGGGGGAGCGCCGCCCGTCTCGGGGAGATGGTGAGACAGGCCGACGATGTCAGCCCGTCATGTCTTCCAGTTCGCGACCGCGAGTCTCCTTGACCCAGGCCTGGACCAGGAAGAAGGAGATCAGGGCGCTGACCGAATAGAAGCCGTAGGTGACGACCAGACCCAGGTTGGCGGCCATCCACGGGAAGCTGACCGAGATGGCGAAGTTGGCGATCCACTGGGCGAAGCCGGCGACGGCCAGGGCCGAACCGCGCATCTGGTTCGGGAACATCTCGCCCAGCATGACCCACATGACAGGGCCCCAGCTGAAGTTGAAGAAGACCACATAGGCGTTGGCCGCGATCAGGGCGGTCAGACCGGTCTGGTCGTCCAGGTGCAGCGAACCGTCGATCAGGGCCGCGCGCGAGAAGCACCAGGCCACGACGGCCAGGGTCACGAACATGCCGGCCGAACCGATCAGCAACAGCGGCTTGCGTCCGATCTTGTCGATCACCGAAATGGCGGCGAGGCAGGCCGCGATCGACAGGACGCCGGACAGGATGTTGATCTGCAGCGCGTCGTTCTCGGAGAAGCCGACCGACTGCCACAGCACGGCGCCATAGTAGAAGACGATGTTGATGCCGACCAGTTGCTGGAAGACGGCCAGGATCAGGCCGGCCCAGACGATGGGACGAACCTTCCGGGTCGCCGGGTCCAGCAGGTCGGCGAACTTGGGCTTGTGGTCGGCGGCCAGAGAGGCGCGGATTTCCTGCACCTTGCGCGCGCCTGCGCCGGGGCCGAACAGTTTCGACAGCACGGCCTCGGCCTGGGCGTCCTTCCTCTTGACCACCAGGAAGCGCGGGCTTTCGGGAATGACCAGCAGGGCCAACAGATAGATGGCGGCCGGGATCACCTGCAGCCAGAACATCCAGCGCCAGGCCGGGAAGCCCAGCCAGAAGTCGGCGGTCGACCCGCCGGCGGTGCGGGCCAGGGCGTAGTTGGCCACAAAGGCGCCGGTCAGGCCGGTGATGATCATGATCTGCTGCACCGACGACAGCCGGCCGCGGATCGATGCCGGCGTCACTTCGGAGATATAGGCGGGCGACAGGACCGAGGCCGCGCCGACGCCCAGACCGCCGATGAAGCGGGCGATGATGAAGTGGGTCGAAGTGTCGGCCGCCCCGGCCCAGACCGCCGAGATGATGAACAGCACCGCCGATATCTGCATCACGGTGCGACGGCCGATGGCGTCGGCCAGACGGCCGGCGATGAAGGCCCCGAACGCGCAGCCCAGCAGGATGGCGCCGACGTTGAATCCGGTGCCCAGTTCCGACAGGTTGAAGGCGGCCTCCAGCCCGTCCTGGGTGCCGTTGATGACGCCTGAATCATAGCCGAACATGAAGCCGCCGATGGTGGCGACGGCCACGATCAGGGCGATGAAGGCCATGTTGACGCGGTCGTCACCCGCAATATCCGGGCCTGAGCCCCCCGTCGGTCCTGCCATTCGATGATACTCCCATATAGAGCCCGTCTGACGCGGGCGTTGATCGGCGGTAGGAAAGCCTATCGCCAGCCTGCGTCCACGAAATATTCGTGGCCTGTAATCAAACGTGCGTCGTCGGACGCGAGGAACAGGCCCAGGGCCGCGACGTCCTCGGGCTGAAGCCGTCCAGGCAGGCACTGGGCCGCCACGATCTCGGCCTCGCCCTCGGGCGTGTACCACTGCATCTGGCGCGGGGTCTGGATATTGCCGGGCACGATGCAGACCACCCGCACCCCGTCGCCGCCCAGCTCGCGCGCCAGGGCCCGCGTCATCCCCTCGATCCCGGCCTTGGCGGTCTCGTACAGCGACAGATCGGGCAGGCCCAGATGCCAGCTGATCGACCCCATGTTGATGATCACCCCACGCCCCTGTCCGCGCATTCCCGGCGCGACCGACTGGGCGGCGAAATAGAGGTGGCGCAGGTTCACCGCGATCCGCTCGTCCCAATAGGCGGGCGTGACTTCGACCAGGCTGTGGCGATCGTCGTTGGCGGCGTTGTTGATCAGAACGTCGATCGGCCCGTGGCTCGCGACCACCTCGGCCAGGCAGGCCTGAAGCACGGCGACATCGGTCAGGTCGCAGGGATGAAAGACCGGGGCCGGCGACAGATCAGCGAGGGCCGCTTCCAGCGCTCTCGATTCCGCCTCGGCGATGTCGAGGAAGACGACGCGGGCGCCCTGGCGCGCGAAAGCCTCGACGAATCCGGCGCCGATGCCGGAACCGCCGCCGCTGACGACGACCAGACGGTCCTTCAGCGACGGATAGACGGCGCGACTCATACAGATACTCCCAGCAGGCCGCGACCGGCCAGATTACGCATCAACTCCACCACCCCGAACCGCCATGCCGGAGCCCGGTCGCAGTGGGCCACGATATTCTCCAGCACGCCCAGCTTCTCGGACGAGACCCGCACACGGTCCCCGATCTTGTGGGTGAAGCCCTTGCCCGGCGCGTCGCGATCCTCGATCGGCGCGAACATGGTTCCGAGGTACAGAGCGAAACCGTCCGGGTACTGATGAGCACTCAAGGTCTGGCGCACCAGTTCCTCCGGATCGCGGCTGATCAGCCGCATCGAGCTTTCGCCGGTCATGAGGAAACCGTCCGGCCCCTCGACCTCCAGCCGCACTGTCGCGGCGCGCACGTCGTCCATGCCGAAACCGTCGTCGAACAGGCGGATGAAGGGGCCGACGGCGGCGGAGGCGTTGTTGTCCTTGGCCTTGCCCAGCAGCAGGGCCGAACGGCCCTCGATGTCGCGCAGATTGACGTCATTGCCCAGGCTGGCGCCGACCGGACGTCCTGTCGGGTCGCAGATCACCACGACCTCGGGCTCCGGATTATTCCAGGCCGAATCAGACCGCACGCCGACCTCCGCCCCCAAGCCGACCGAGGCCAGCACCGGCGCCTTGGTGAAGATCTCGGCATAGGGGCCGATGGCGACTTCCAGATACTGCGACCACAGGCCGTCGGCGATCAATTGCGCCTTGACCGCCTCGGCCTGTTCCGATCCGGGGCGCAGATCCTTCAGATCGCCGCCGATCCGGTCCAGGATCGACTGGCGCACCGCGTTCGCCGCGTCGGCGTCGCCCCGCGCCCGTTCCTCGATCACCCGCTCCAGGGCCGAGACGGCGAAGGTGACGCCGGACGCCTTGATGCACTGCAGGTCCAGCGGCGACAGCAGGACGATGTCGCCCTCACGCGGTTCATCCCAGGCCGTCGCGAACGACAGTTCGTCGAGCGCGCCCAGGTCGACGCCCTTGCCGTCCAGATCGCCGCGTGACACCGCCTCGGCGCTCGTGGCCACCTCGCCGGAGATGTCGAACAGCCGCCCGCCCCGCGCCAGAACGGGCGAAGGCCCCGCCGACGTCAGGATGCGTCCCAACAGGCGCGCGTCGCGCCAGTCCGCCGGCAGGTGTGAGGCAAGGTTCAAGATCGTCTCCCATCCACACTCTACGATGTGGTAGCGCTACCATCTTGCATAGTAGGCGTCGTGTCAATCGGCGGGCGGCGCCGTGCTCTCGCGCAGGATCAATTCGTGGGCCACGGGACCGGAATTCTCGCCGCCCCGCCCCAGAATAATGGCGGCGCGACGGGCCATGGCCGCGACCGGCTGGCGGATGGTGGTCAGGGCCGGCCAGACGCTGGCGGCCAGATAGGTGTCGTCGAATCCGACCACCGACACTTCGCCCGGCGTCGACAGGCCGGCGGCGTGGACGGCGGCCAGGGCTCCGGCCGCCATGTCGTCGTTGCTGGCGAAGATCGCCGTCGGCCGCGACCCCTGGGCCAGCAGACGCCGCGCCGCCTCGAAGCCGGACCGGTAGGTGAAGTCGCCCGGCTGCACCAGCAGCACGGCTCCGTCGAAATCGTCGACTGCCGTCTGGGCGCCGTGACGGCGGTCGCCGCTGGCGGTCTGGTCTTCCCGTCCCTCGATGAAGCCGATGATGCGATGGCCCATGTCCAGCAGATGCCGCGTCATCTGGTGGGCGGCGCCGACGTCGTCCACCCGCAGCGACACCAGGTCTTCGCTCGGCGCGGGGGCGGCCAGGACCACGGCCTTCATGCGACTTTGGGTGATGGCGTCCAGGGTGGCGCGCGATTCGCCCAGCGGCGGCGGCACGATCACCCCCAGGGCGCCGCCCGCGGCGAGCCGCTGCACCGCCTGACGCTCCTCTTCGGGCGCGCCGGCCTGGGACGGCTCGATCAACAGCAGCAGCCCCACCGAACGCGCCCCTTCCAGGGCGCCGGACAGGACCTCGGCCAGATAGGCGTTCGACGGGTTGGCGTACAACAGGCCGATCCGCCCGCCCCCGGCCCGCGCCAGAATCCGTGCGGCGGGATCGGGCACATAGCCGGTCTCGCGGATGATCGCCTCGACCTTGGCCCGTGTCGCCTCGCGCACGCGGGCGTCGCCGTTGACGACGCGTGAAACAGTCATCGGCGAGACGCCGGCGAGGCGGGCGATATCGCCCATGGTTCGGTTGCGGCCCTGGCCGGTCTTGGTCGTCATCGCACGAACACGATCACAACCCTGGCGCATCTGTCCAGAACCATCGCTTGAGGTAGCGCGCCCGGCATCAGATCAGCCCATGGCCCTTCGGCAGCTCGGCATAGCGGTGCACGCGCGTCGCCATCACCAGGCCGAAACCGATCATCACCGTCAGCATCACCGTGCCGCCATAGGACAACAGCGGCATGGGCACGCCCACGACAGGCGCCAGTCCCATCACCATCCCGCCGTTGATCAGCACATACATGGCGAAGGTCGCCGTCACGCCCGACGCCGCCAGACGGCCGAAATGACTGTGCGACAAAGAGGCGATCCGCAGCGAGATCAGGATGATCGCCGCATAACAGGCCAGGATGGTGAAGGAGCCGACAAAGCCGAACTCCTCCGACACCGCAGCGAAGATGAAGTCGGTGTGTTTCTCCGGCAGGAATTCCAGCTGGCTCTGACTGCCCAGGCCGAACCCCTTGCCCAGCAAACCGCCCGACCCGAGGGCGATCTTCGACTGCATGATGTGATAGCCGGTGCCGGACGGATCGGCCTCCGGGTTCAGGAAGGTCAGCACGCGGTGACGCTGATAGTCGTGCATGCCGAACATCACATAGGGCGGGACCAGGGCCACGGCAGCCGCGCCGACGGCGGCGATGATCTTCCAGCTCAATCCGGCCATGAACATGATGGCCGCCCCGGTCAGGCCGATCAGCATCGCCGATCCCAGATCCGGCTGGTGCGCCACGAGCAGGAAAGGCAGGCCGATGATGGCGACCGGGAAGATCAGTTTCCAGTGAAAGCTGGCCTCCTTGGCCGAGGCGCCGTGGTACCAGCGCGCTAGGGCCAGGACGACGCCGATCTTCATGATCTCGGACGGCTGGATCCGGGTCACGCCAAGGTTCAGCCAGCGCGTCGCGCCCATGGCGGTATAGCCCAGACCCGGCACCTCGATCAGGGCCAGCATCAGCAAGGCGACGCCATAGACCGGATAGGCCAGGCCGAACCAGAAGCGGATATTGACCATCGACAAGGCCAGCATCAGGGCCACGCACATGCCGAACCGGATCAGATGGTTCGCCGCCCAGGGCGACCAGGACCCGCCGCCGACCGAATATAGCATCAGGCCGCCGGTGCCGGACACCACGCAGATCAGGGCCAGCAGACGCCAGTCGATCTGGCTGATCTTGGTCGAGACGCGCTCGCGCTCGCCGGGACGGGACAGGGCGGAGGCGGTCATCAGCGCGGCTCGGACAGATAGGGGCGCGGGCCCGTGGACGGCGCCGGACCGGACGGCGGCGCGTTCGCCGGCGTGTCCACGACGATGTCGGGCTCGGGCGCGGCCCCGACCAGGCCTTCATCGACCTCGGGTCCGACAGGCTCGGGCGGCAACGGACGCTCGATCCGGGCGCGCATGTCAGGATCCTTCAGCAGGACCGTCCGCATGACCTCGCGCGCGCGCGGCGCGCCGGCCGTGGCCCCGCCCTTGCCGCCGTGCTCGACGATGATGGCCACGGCATAGCGTGGCGCGTCGACCGGCGCGAAAGCCACGAACAGATTGTGGTCCTTCAGCGCCCAGATGTCGCTCTTGCGCGAACCGGTGCCATAGTTGCGGACCTGGGCCGTGCCGGTCTTGCCCGCCATCTGAATGTCGCCCAGTCCCAGCTGGCTCTGGCGATAGGCGGTGCCGGACCGGTCGTTGGCCACGGCGATCATGCCCTGACGCACATATTCGACATGCTCGGGCACGAACGGCAGATCCGGCGCCTCGGCGCCGCTGGGCTGTTCGACCCCGCCGATGGACTTGATCAGACGCGGCTGCAGCTGTTTCTTGCCGTTGGCCAGCCGCGATGTCATCACAGCCAGCTGCAACGCATTGACGGTGATCGCCCCCTGCCCGATCGCCACGGAGGTCGTCTCGCCCGGATGCCAGACCGGATCGCGCGGGAAGGTGCGGGCCTTCCATTCCGTTGACGGCAGCAAGCCCTTCTTCTGGTTGCCCACCCCGATGTCGAAGGTGTGCTCAAAACCCAGGGCGAGGCCGGCCTGACGTATCCGGTCCACGCCGGCGCGGTTGCACATGGCGTAGAAATAGACGTCGCACGAGTTCTTGATCGCGTCGTGCATGTTCTGCACGCCGTGACGCCCCCAGCAGCGCTGAACCTTGTTTCCCGTTCGATAGGCGCCGGTGCAGACCACGGTCTGGCTGGGATCCACGCCCGCTTCCAGCAGGGCCAACGCCGTCGTCGGCTTGAAGGTCGAGCCCGGCGGGAAGGTGCCGTTCAACGTCTTGTCCAACAGGGGCTTGCGCTCGTAGTCCCGCAAGGCGCTGTAGACCTTGGTCGGGACGCCGCTGACGAAGAGATTGGGATCGAACGACGGGGCGGACATCATGCACAGGATGTCGCCGTTGCGGACATCCATGACCACGCAGGCCCCCGACTCGTCGCCGAAAACCTCCAGCGCGCGGTTCTGCACGTCGGCGTCCAGCGTCAGGACCACCTCCTGGCCCGGCACGGCCGGCCGCGAGCCGCCCACGTCCTCGGCCACCACCCGGCCGCGGGCGTCCACCTCGACGCGGTTGCCGCCCGGTTCGCCGCGCAACGCCTCGTCGAGGGCCTTTTCGACCCCCTGACGGCCGATGCGGAAACTGGGGTTGAACAACAGCGGAGGGACCGTCTCTCCCTTGTCCTTGATCGCCTTGACGTCGCGGTCCGAGACCTTGGCCACATAGCCGATGGCATGGGCGAAGGCCCCGCCGAACGGATAGTAGCGGGCGTCGTTCATGTCGGCCATGACGCCCGGCAGTTCGTTGGCGTACAGATTGACCTTGGCGAACTCCTCCCAGGTCAGGTCGCTCTTCACCGGGACCGGGTTGAACTTGGGCGAGGCGTTAACCTCGCGGATGATGGCCCGGCGACGCTCCAGCGTATCGGGCAGCAGCCGGCCCAGCAGGTCCAGCGTCTGGTCCAGGTCCTTGGTCTCGTCGCGGACGACCAGCACCCGGAAACTGGGGCGGTTGCCGGCGATGACGACGCCGTTCCGGTCCTTGATCAGACCCCGCGGCGGCGGCACCAGGCGGAAGTTGAACTGGTTCTGCGACGACAGGGTCGCATATTCCTGGGCCTGGACGACCTGAAGCTGGGCCAGCCGCCCCACCAGGGCCGTCACCCCCAGCGCCGCCAGACCGCCGAACACGAAGGTGCGGCGCAGGAAGGAGCCCTGGCGCTCGTTGACATCCGAAAAGAAGATCGAGGGCTCGCCGCTCATCGGAACCGAATATCCCCGTCGTCGAACCGCTCCAGCATCCAGTCGGCGATCGGATACAGGATCAGGGTCGGGGTGATCTGGCCGATCAGCGCCAGGATCGCCGGCGGATTGGCGGCCCGGATCGCCACGATGACATAGGCGACCAGGAAGGCCCCCAGGGTGCAGGCCGCATACCAGGCGAACCGGACCACGCCCTCATGCCCGGCCAACAGGTTCCGCGACAGCAGGACGACGGCATAAACGCCCATCAGGCACAGCGACCACAGGCCCAGCGGACCGTTCCAGAACAGGTCCAGAAACAGGCCCAGCACGAACAGCACCGCCGGCGCCGTCATCGACGGGCGGATCAGCGGCCAGGCGAAGGCCAGAACCATCGGAAACACCGGCTCGGGCAGGGTCAGGCCGAAAAGCTCGACCGGGGTCGCGAAGACGATGGTGGCGGCGACCGCCGCCAGGGCCGGATAGACGATCCATTGCAGGGGGCCCACGACGCGGACCGCGACCGGCCGTCTCACGTCGCGCCCTCCGTGGCGGGCGCCGATTCGGCGGGCTGCGACGGCTCCGGACGGGTTTCGGCGGGGCGCGCCTGCACGGGACGAGGCTGTGCGGGTCGGGTCTGCGTGGGACCGGTCTGGGCCGAAGGAGGCGGCGTCGGGCGAGTCTGCGCGGAAGGGGTCTGGGTGGACCGCGGCTGCGCGCCCCCCGTCGAACCGGAAGATGTCTGGGCGGCGGGCCTGGCGGCGACGGGTGCGGGAGGCGTCCTGGCGACGGCGGCAGCCGCGATGCGCGCGCGCTCCGCCTGGGCCTGGGCGGCGGCCTGTCGGCGCGCATTGGCGTCGTCGATGGCGCCGGCCTGTTCCGCGCTCGGCGGCGGGGCCGTCGTCAGACCGGCCAGGGGCGGCGCATTGAGGGCGTTCGGATCGATCAACTGACCGAAGTCCTGGAACAACAGCACCCGGACATAGTCGACCGGACCGCGATCACTGAACAGTTTGACGCGCCAGCTGCCGTCGATTCCCTTGGCCGCCACGCCGATCGGAATGCCGCGCGGCAGGCCGCCGCCGTCGCCGGAGCTCAGTATCCGGTCGCCCGCCTGAACCGAACCGGCGCCGCGTACGAACTCCAGTCGGGGATTGCCGCTGCCGTCTCCGGTCAGCATGGCGCGGGCGTCGGTGCGATCGACCAGGACCGGGGTGCGCGACGCGACGTCGGTCAGCAGCACCACCCGGCTGACGCCGCCGGAGACCCCGACCACCCGTCCCACCAGTCCGTGTTCGGTGATGACGGGATTGCCGATGCGCACGCCCTTGGACGATCCGACATCGACCAGCTTCGCCCGATTGAAGGGGCCGCGCGCGTCGGAAATGGCTCGCGCCGTGACCATGGGCACGGCCGGCTCGGTTCGCAGGCCCAGCATGGCCTCGTAGCGGGCGTTGACGTTCTTCAGGGCGATGGCCTGGTCGCGCCACGGCTGCAACTCGGCCAGTTCCGCCTTCAGCCGGCGGTTCTCGGAGACGGCGAAGAAATAGCCGCCGACGTAGTCCGTCACGGCGCCGACCCAGCGCACCGGCGCCGCCAGGATTCCGCTGACCGGCCCGGTCACAGTCTCCGCCGCCCCCCGCGCCGGTCCATAGCTGGATCCGCCGTCCGGCGTTCCCCGGTCGCTGATCAGCAGCAGGCCGGCCGCGATCATGGCCACGACGGCGACCACCGCGGCGGTCCAGGCCAGCGGCACCTTCAGGTTTTCAAAAGGGCCGTCGCGAAACGCCACGGGCGACTTCCACAAAAGGGGTTGGAATCGGCAGGCGCCCCTGCCGTTCTGCCTGCCTATCGCAAAATCGGGGCCGGAATGGAACCGTCGATCACGCAGGGCTGATAAGGATTTGCGGCCAGGCTTTCACCTGGCCGCCGATAAGGGACTAAAGCGCCGAGTCGAGCACGCCCTTCATCCAGCGCGGATGTTCCAGCACGCGGCCGCAGCCGATGGCGACGCACGACAGCGGATCGTCCGCCACCGAGACCGGCAGTCCGGTGTGGTCGCGGATCTCGACGTCCAGGCCGCGCAGCAGGGCGCCGCCGCCCGTCAGCATGATCCCCTTGTCGGCGATGTCGGCCGCCAGTTCCGGCGGGGTGGCTTCCAGCGCGACCTTCACGGCCTCGATGATCTGGGTGACGGGCTCGGCCAGGGCTTCAGCCGCCTGACGTTCCGAGATACGCACCTCGCGCGGCACGCCCTGCATCAGGTCGCGACCCTTGACCTCGATCGACAGGCCTTCGCCGTCGGCCGGGATACGGGCGGTGCCGATGTCCTTCTTGATGCGTTCGGCGGTCGTCTCGCCGATCAGCAGATTATGGTTGCGACGCATGTAGCTGATGATGCTGTCGTCCATCTTGTCGCCGCCGACGCGGACCGAACGCGAATAGACGATGCCCGACAGCGACAGGACGGCCACCTCGGTCGTGCCGCCGCCGATGTCGACGACCATCGAGCCGGTCGGTTCGTGGATCGGCAGGCCGGCGCCGATCGCGGCCGCCATCGGCTCGTCGATCAGGCCCACGCGGCGGGCCGAGGCGTTCAGGCAGGAATCATTGATGGCGCGCCGCTCGACCGCCGTGGCGCCCGACGGGACGCAGACGATGATCTTGGGGTTCACGAAGCCCTTGCGGTTATGCACCTTGCGGATGAAGTGCTTGATCATCTCCTCGGCGACTTCGAAGTCGGCGATGACCCCGTCGCGCATCGGACGGATGGCTTCCATGTGGCCGGGCGTACGGCCCAGCATCTGCTTGGCTTCGATACCGACCGCGTGGACGATCTTGCGCCCCCCCACGTTTCTCAGCGCGACGACGGACGGTTCGTTCAGGACGATGCCCTTGCCCTTCATGTAGATCAGGGTGTTGGCGGTGCCCAGGTCCATCGCGATATCGTTGGAGATCGCGCCGAAAAGGGAGAAGCTCATGGGAAAGATACCGTTGTTTTCTGGCTTGGGGCGTCGTTAGCTCGCAGTCGACTTGGCGACGCCCACACGTCCGGAGATCCCCTTCCCCGTCCGCGTCCTGATCGTCTTCGCCACGTCTACCGGAGGTCGGTTTGCCCGCATGCGGAGGCGAACGCAAGCCCGATAACGGCCTCGTCACCCTGCATTTCCTCCTAGGCGGGAGACGCTCAGGCGGCGCGCGCTCCGGCGGCCTGGGCCAAGGGGTACAGTTCGCGTTCCTCGCGGTCCACCCGATGGGCCAGGGCGGCCATCAGTCCGCGTGTCACCGCAGCGAAACGCGCCTGTTCGCGGTGGATTCGCTCGGCGTCCCACTTGGTCAGGTAATCGGCCCAGACCGATGCGATGCCGCCCATTTCCTCGTGGCAGCAAAGGGCCGCAGCCCGCGTTCCCGCATCCTCGCTGTCCAGAAGAACCGGCATCACCACCTCGTCCTCGACGGCGAGGTGGGACATCAGGATTCGGTCCAGCCGCTCCAGTGCTCGCCGCGCCGCGACGGCGTCGTCCAGCGTGCGCACTTCGTCCGCCGTGCCGATCAAACCGCTGGCGAGCTTCAGGATGACACGGTGCTGGCCGTGCAGCGCAACGAAATCCATGACCGCAACTCCTGAAACCTTCAGGAACAACCTGATTGATCCGGGATAACGACCGTTAAATTTCCATATACGGACAAATCCTCAGTCGCCGCGCGCCGCTTCGCGTCGTCTCACCAGCTCGCGCACCGCCAGCATCAGCCCCAGCCAGCCCACCGCGACGCCCGCCAGTATGGCCGAGGTCCAGACGCCGTCGCCACTGACGGCCGTCATGAACGATCCGCCGAAGAAGGCGACCAGCGCGGTCTTGGGCAGGACGCCCACGGCGCAACCGGCCAGGAACCCCGGAAACGAGGCCCGCGCCGCCCCGAACGCCATATTGACCACGATGAAGGGGGCCGAGGGCACGTTGCGGATCATGAAACTGGCGTAGAAGGCGTTCTTGCCCACGAACCGGGTCAGCCGCCCGACCGTCCGCCCCCCGTGCCGCTCCAGCAGCCGCGCGGTCGGTCCGCGTCCCAGCCAATAGGTCACGCCCGCCGACACCACGGTGGCGATCCAGCTGTACAGGAAGCCGAACCACGGCCCGAACGCCACAACGCAGGCGGCGATCAGGATGAATTGCGGCGCGCCGAAGAAGGCCGCGACGGTGAACACCGCCACGGCGGCGACCAGCCCCCACGGTCCCTGACGGAACCCGGCCAGCCAGGCCTCCAGCCGCCCCTCGGCCTCGAGCCCGAGCTGGCTCTTGCCCACGGCGAACAGGGCGATCATCGCCCCAAGCAGCACCACGGTCGCCAGCACGGCGCGCCAGCGCCGCGCCTCCATATTGGTCAGGAAATCGAGGATCCAGCGCATCAGACCGGCCGCTTATCACCCTGTCCGCCCATTAGCGAGCGTCGGCGCATTGTCCCGAACCGCCGCCGCGCGTAAGGAACCTCGCCTCCCCGGCAAGAAATCTTCAATCGACGGGATAGCCATGTCCAGCCTGCAGTCCACCGCCCTCGCCCGCGTCAAGCCCTCGGCCACCATCGCCGTGACCGCCCAGGCCCGGAAGCTCAAATCCGAGGGCCGAGACGTGATCGGCCTCGGCGCCGGCGAGCCGGACTTCGACACGCCCGAGAACATCAAACAGGCCGCCATCGACGCCATCAATCGCGGCGAGACCAAATACACCGACGCCGACGGCATGCCCGAGCTGAAGGCGGCCATCGTCGCCAAGTTCAAGCGCGAGAACGGCCTCGACTACACGACGGCCCAGATCCACGTCGCCCCGGGCGGCAAGCCGGTCATCTTCAACGCCCTGGTCGCCACCCTGAACCCCGGCGACGAGGTCATCGTGCCGGCGCCCTACTGGGTCTCCTATCCCGACATGGTGCTGCTGGCCGGGGGCGAGCCGGTCTCGGTCGTCGGCGCCGAGCAGGACGGCTTCAAGCTGCGCCCCGAGGTGCTGGAGGCCGCCATCACGCCCCGCACACGCTGGCTGATCCTGAACAGCCCGTCCAACCCCACCGGCGCCGCCTACACCCGCGCCGAACTGGAGGCCCTGGCCGCCGTGCTGCGTCGCCATCCCCAGGTCTGGGTGCTGACCGACGACATGTACGAACACCTCGTCTATGGCGACTTCGAATACACCACCATAGCCCAGGCGGCGCCGGACCTTTACGAGCGCACCCTGACGGTCAACGGCGTGTCCAAGGCCTATGCCATGACCGGCTGGCGCATCGGCTACGCCGGCGGCCCCAAGCCCCTGATCGACCTGATGCGCAAGGTAGCCAGCCAGACCACCTCCAACCCCGCCAGCATCAGCCAGTGGGCGGCGGTCGAGGCCCTGAACGGAACCCAGGACTTCATCCCCGAGCGCAAGGCCGCCTTCGAGAAACGCCGCGACCTGGTCGTGTCGATGCTGAACCAGGCGACGGGGATCACCTGCGCCACGCCGGAAGGCGCATTCTACGTCTATCCGTCCATCGCCGGCCTGATCGGCAAGCGGACCGAAACGGGCGTGGTCATCGACGGCGACGGGACCTTCGCCGCCGAACTGCTGAACGCCGAGGGCGTGGCCGTGGTCCAGGGCGAGGCCTTCGGCCTGTCGCCCTATTTCCGCATCAGCTACGCCACCTCGGACGCCGTGCTGGAAGAAGCCTGCACCCGCATCCAGCGCTTCGCGGCCTCGCTGCGCTAAAACTGGCCGTGACGGGGGGTTGTCTTCCCACCCGTCACGGCCTCGGTTAGCCTCCCGGCAAATGCAAGGGGAGGCTTCCATGACGTTTAACCCGACACGGCGCGGCTGGATCGGCCTGGGCCTGGCTTCCGCCGCCCTGCTGCCGGCCCTGAGAGCCGAAGCCCAAGGCCAGACACCGGCCCCGGTTGCGACCGGTCCGTCCCCGGAAACCCTGACGCTGATCAACGCCGGCGCGCGCGATGTCATGGACCTGTCCGGAACCTGGCGCTGGTCGATCGATCCCTTCCGCGACGGCATGGCGGGCTTCCACGGCGCGGAGGCGGACCTGGGTCACCGCCGCTACGACGACATCGATGTCGAGGCGGCCATGACCGCCGATCCGAACGCCCTGTACGAGTACGACATGGATCGGTCGCCGACGACCACCCTCCCCGGCTCCTGGATCGCGGCCGAACCTGAGTTGCGCCATTATCAGGGGCTGATGTGGTATCGGCGCGACTTCGATCATGCGCCGGGCGGCGGTCGGGTCCACCTGCGCGTGGGCGCGGCCGACTATCAAACCGTCGTTTACGTCAACGGCGAAAAGGCCGGTGAGCACGAGGGCGGCTTCGTTCCCTTCGCCTTCGACGTGACCGACCTCCTCCGGCCCGGCCGCAACAACGTCACCCTGGGCGTCGAATCCGTCCGCACGGCGACCAGCGTCCCGCCGCCGGTCACGGACTGGGAGAACTACGCGGGGGTCACGCGCGAGGTGCTGCTGGTCCATACCCCCGCCACCTTCATCGACGACGCCTGGATCCGGCTGGACGGCCAGGGCCGGATCGTCGCCGATATCGCCCTGAACGGCGCCGACCGCGCCGACCGCGCCGTCGCCGCTCGCCTTCCCGGCCTGAACCTGACGCTGAACGGCCGCACCGACGCCGAGGGTCGCTGGCGCGGTTCCGTCCCCGCGCCCCGCCGCCTGGCGCTGTGGTCCCCCGAGACGCCGACGCTGCACGACGTGGTGTTCGAGGCCGGCGAGGACCGCCTGACCGACCGCGTCGGACTTCGCACCATCGCCGTGCGCGGCGAGGACATCCTGCTGAATGGCCGCCCGATCTTCCTGCGCGGCATCTGCCTGCACGAAGAGGAATACGGCCCCAACCCCGGCCGTATCATCACCCCCGAGGCCGCCCGCGCCTTGCTGACCGAGGCCAAGGACGGCCTGAACTGCAACTTCGTCCGCCTGGCCCACTATCCGCATTCGGAGGTCACGACACGTCTGGCCGACGAACTGGGCCTGCTGGTCTGGAGCGAGATCCCCGTCTACTGGCGCATCGACTTCGCCAATATGGACACGCTGGGCGTCGCCCGCCGAATGCTGGCGTCGAACATCCGCCGCGACCGCAACCGCGCCTCGATCGCCTTCTGGAGCGTGGCTAACGAGACGCCGATCAGCGCGCCGCGCAATGCTTTCCTGAGGGCCCTGATCCGCGACGTCCGCGACCTGGACGACAGCCGCCTGGTCACCGCCGCCCTGCTGACCGACCGCGAAGATGTGGACGGCCGGGTCGAGATTCGCATCGACGACCCCCTGGTCGCAGACTTGGACGTCATGGCCGTCAACACCTACGGCGGCTGGTACTCGCACGACCGGCTGACGGACCTGCCGGCCATGAGGTGGCGGTCGGACTTCTCCAAGCCGCTGATCTTTTCCGAATTCGGCGCCGGCGCTCTGGCCGGCTTCCGCGACAGCGGCGCTACCCGGAAATTCTCGGAGGAATTCCAGGCCGAATATTATCGCCAGACCCTCGCCATGGCCGACGGCATTCCCTTCCTGCGCGGCCTGTCGCCCTGGATTCTCAAGGACTTCCGCGCCCCGCGCCGCCAGCACCCGGTCTTCCAGCAGGGCTGGAACCGCAAGGGCCTGACCTCCGAGACCGGACGACGCAAACAGGCCTTCGCCGTGCTGGCGGACTATTACGCCCGCCGCGCCCGGCGCTGATCAGAACACCGTCACCTTCGCCGGCGCCGCCGGATCGCGCGTGCCGGCCGAGGTCGCCTCGCCGTGCTTGACCAGGGCGATCCCGACCGCGCCCTCGCCGCCGGTCTTGGTCAGGGTGCAGCGGCCGTTGTCGCCCGGCAGGCGGCCGCGCGCGTCGCCGCCCCCTTCCAGCGTCATGATGTTCATCCAGCGATCGCGTTCGTAGGGGCTGATCCAGACCGTCACCGGTCGAAATCGGCAGACCAGGGTCCAGGACGCGCCCTGGGGCGCGGCGACGGACCAGTGAAGCCCCTGATAGGCGTCCTTGCCCACATGGGTCTGGGCCTGCGCCCCCGCGGCTGAAGCCAGCGTCATCGCCACCGCCAGGACAAGTCCTCGCCCCATGATCCCCGCCCCCGTTTCCGGGGATGAGGATGCCCTGATCAGGGCCGGCTGGCCATGCCCAGCTTGATCGGCTTGGCTTCTTCGGTTCCGCCGCGCTTGACGCCCCACAGAAGGATGATCGGCGCGCCGACATAGATCGACGAATAGGTGCCGATGATGATGCCGAACATCAGGGCGATGGAGAAGCCGAACAGGGCCTCGCCGCCGAACACCGCCAGGGCCGCCAGCACCATGACGGCGGTGACACCGGTGATGATGGTCCGGCTCAGGGTCTCGTTGATCGACAGGTCGATCACGTCGCGCAGCGGCATGGTCTTGTACTTGCGCAGGTTCTCGCGAAGCCGGTCGAACACCACCACGGTGTCGTTCATCGAATAGCCGATGACGGTCAGGATGGCCGCGACCATGTTCAGGCTGAACTCCAGCCGGAACAGGACGATCAGGCCGAAGGTCAGCACCACGTCGTGCAGCAGGCCGGCGACGGCGCCGAAGCCGAACTGGGGCTCGAACCGGAACCAGATGTAGAGGAACATCAGGCCGATCGCGACAACCAGGGCCAGGATGCCCGAGGTGAACAGTTCGCCCGAAACCTTGGAGCCGACGACGCTGACGTCCGAATAGGCGACCTCGCCCACGGCGCCCGAGATGGCGGTCTCGACCTGGCGGACCACCTGGGTCTGGTCGCGGCCTTCCGGCACCTGGAAGCGCAGGATGGCGGTCGAGCCGTCATTGGCGTTTGTGTCGCGTCGGGCGATGCCCTGGACCTGGACGTCGCCCAAATCCAAATTACCCACGGCCTGACGCACGCGGTCCAGCTGGATTTCCTGGCCGGCGGGCTTGGATACCTCCATCGAGGCGCCGCCCCGGAAGTCGATGCCCATGTTCAGGCCGGGGTAGAAGCACGCCACGATGGAGGCGACGCACAGGATCGCCGACACGATGCCGGCGGCGCGCGCATGCCGGACGAACTGCAGATTCGTCTTCTGCGGCAGCAGCTTGATGAAGGGCCATCCACGCATCGCCATCACTCCGCGATCGGCAGTTTCTTGGGTTTGGCCGTCTTCAGCCAATACGCCAGCAGGACCTGGGCGACCAGGATCGAAGAGAACATCGAGGTGATAACCCCGATGCTCAGCGTCCAGGCGAAGCCCCGCACGGGGCCGGCGCCGAAGGCGAACATGATGGCCGCCGCCACCAGTGTGGTGACGTTGGCGTCCAGGATCGTGCCCCAGGCCTTGGAGAAGCCCGCGTCCATGGTGGCGATAACGCTGCGGCCCGCCCGGGCCTCGTCGCGCATCCGCTCATAGATCAGCACGTTGGCGTCGACCGCGACGGCGAAGGTCAGGATCAGACCGGCGATGCCCGGCAGGGTCAGGGTGGCCTGGGTCAGCGACATGGCCGCCACGATCAGCAGGCCGTTCAGCATCAGGCCCAGAACCGAGATCCCGCCGAACAGCAGGCCGTAGGACAGGATCATGAAGACGACGATGATGGCGAAGCCGATGGCGGTCGACAGCCCCCCGGCGGCGACGGCGTCCGCGCCCAGTTCGGCGGTGACGGTGCGGCGCTCCTCGACGTTCAGCGGCGCCGGCAGGGCGCCCCCGTTCAGCAGGTTCACCAGGGTCGAGGCTTCCTCGATCGAGAAGCTGCCGGTGATCTGGCCCGAACCGGTCGTGATCGCGCTCTGGATCGTCGGCGCCGAAATGACCTTGCCGTCCAGAATGATGGCGAAGGGCTTGCCAAGGTTGGCGGCTGTGGCCTGGCCGAAACGACGCGCGCCGGCCCCGTCGAAGCGGAAGTCGATGGCCGGGCGGCCGCTCTGGTCGGCGCCGACGCCGGCGCGGGTCAGGTTCTCGCCCGAGACCAGCACCCGCTTCTTGACCAGATAGGGCGTGCCCTGTTCGTCGGTCAGCAGTTCGGCGTCGGGCGGCACCCGGCCGGCCATGGCGTCGGTGATCGAGTTTTCGGTGTCCACCATCTGGAAGGTCAGCTGGGCCGTCTGGCCGATGACGTCTTCCAGCTTGGCCGGATCGCTCTCGCCCGGCGCCTGGACCACGATCCGATCGGCGCCCTGGCGGGTGATGGAGGGTTCGCGGGTGCCCAGACTGTCGATCCGGCGGCGCACCACCTCGATCGACTGATCCACCGCCGTCGATCCCATCCCGGCCAAAGCCGCGTCGGTATAGGCGAAACGGACGCGGTCGGCGCCGACGCGCGAGGCGGTGCGTTCGACCTGGCCCGACGGACCGGCCGCGCCGGCCAGCTGACGCAGTGCCTCGAAGGCGGCGTCCTGCTGGGCCGGATTGGCCAGGGTCACCACCACGCCGCCGGGTTCACGCTGGAAGCCGTTGGTGGCTATGCCCTCGCCGTTCAGGGTGACGCGCACGTCCTCGACCAGATTGGTGACGCGCTTCTCGCGCATCGCCGGCACATCCACCTCCAGCAGAAGATAGGACCCGCCCTGCAGGTCCAGCCCCAGGTTCAGGGCGTTCTTCGGCAGCCAGCCGGGCAGAGCGGCGCGTTGCGCCGGGCTCAGCAGGTTCGGATAGGCCAGCAGACAGCCCAGCAGAAGGGCGACGACGACGAGCGTGACTTTCCAGCGCGACAGCTGAATCATGAGGATGGTCTCGGTTCAGCGATACGCTTGGTATCAGGCCTTGGAATCGTTGGCGGCGATGGCGGTGCGGTTGCGCACCTCGGCGATCATGGTCTTGACCACGCGCACATTGACGCTGGGCGCGATCTCGACATTGACCTCGGCCTCTTCGACGCGGGTCACCTTGCCGATCATGCCGCTGGACAGGACCACGGTGTCGCCGCGCTTCACCGCAGTGATGGCGGCCGCATGTTCCTTGGCCCGCTTCTGCTGCGGACGGATCAGCAGGAAGTAGAACAGGATGAAGATGGCGATGATCGGCAGGAACTGCATGATCACGGCCATCATGCCGCCGTCAGCTGGGGCGCCCATGGGTAGTCTCCGAACACAGGTTGGAGCAGCCCTCGTTGGCGCCCCATTCAAAACGAGGCGCGGAACCTAGGGCCGCGCCTCGCGGATTGCAACGCGGCTAAACGCTCAGCGAGGCAATACCGTCAGGGGATCGACTGCGACGGGGTCGTCGCCGCGCATCTGGCGGGTCTCGAAGTGGATCGAGGGTCGGCCGTCGCCGGCCGTCAGGCCGACCGTACCGATCTGCTGGCCGGCACGCACGTCGTCACCGTCCTTGACCGTCGCCGAGCCCAGATGACCATAGACCGTACGCCAGCCGCCGTTGTGGACGATCAGCACCGTCAGCCCCTGCCCCACCAGATCGTCGCCGACATAGGCCACTCGTCCGCCCGAAGCCGCGACCACCGAGGCCCCGGCCGAAGCGCCGATATTGATCCCGTTGTTGCGCTCGCCCATGCCCACCGGCCCGAACCGGCGCAGGATGTCGCCGCGCACGGGCCACTGCAGGGCGATGGGGCCGCCGGCGATCGGCGTCGTCGCCTGCGCGGTCGCTGTCGAGGGGGCGGTCACGACCGGCGGTCGCGTCTGGGCCGGCAGGGCGGCCGCGCCCGACGGCGGCGGCGGGGGCGGCGGGGCCACGCCATTGTTCGGCACCAGCACCCCGGCCGGCGACGGTCCGGTCGCATAAGGGTCGCGTCCCGTATCGACGGCGGCGTCGGGCAGGATGATTCGCTGACCGGTCGTGATCGCGCCGCGCGGCCCCAGGCCGTTCAGGTCGATCAAGGTCTGGACCGGGGTCTGGAAGCGCCGACCCACGCCCGAAATCGTGTCGCCCGGCTGGATCACATAGGCGGCGCCCGGCGTCACCACGGCGGACGGGACTGACGGGGCGGGCGTCGTCGGATAGGTCGGCTGAGCCGGCGTGGTCGACACGGGCGGCGGCAGCGCCCCGCCCTCCACCGAACCGACCGGCGCCGTCACGGGCGGCTGCTGATAGGGCTGAGCCTGGACCGGCGCGGAGGACGGCGCCGGCTGCACCGGCGTCGGCCGCGTCGAATAGCGCGGCTCTGACGGATAGGTCATACAGGCCGCCGCGCTCAGCGAGGCTCCCGCGATCAGAACCGCTCTCATCCAGCCAGACATCACCGCCACCGGCCGCTCCTCACATAGTTAAAACCGCCCGCCCGGTGTGCCCGCTCGCGCCGGCCAAGCCAAGCCCGCAATCATCGCCAAAATTGGGCGCGAAGGTTAACGGCAGACGGTGAACCGTCTCCTCCCCACGCAGTGGGGAGGTGGCGCGGCGCTTCTTCAGCGCCGTGACGGAGGGGTTCTAAACCGCATCACCAGCGCCCGTAGAACGTCCAGCCCACCCCTGCGCAAGCGAGGAGGAGGGGTTCTTCACCCCTCCTTCGCCGTCCCCTCGACCAGGGGCACGAACCGCACCTCGGTCAGGCTCTCGCGGCGGAACGATCCGTCGCCCTGGCCGACATAGCGGTGCAGCATCTGCACCGAGGTGCGGCCCACCGGCGCAACCAGCACCCCGTTCGGCTTCAGCTGTTTCAGCAGTTCGGTCGGCTCGGCCGGCGAGGCCGCCGTCACCATGATCCGGTCGAACGGCGCCTGTTCGGCCCAGCCCAGGCCGCCGTCGCCGTGTCTGGTGATGACATTGTCGATCTCCAGCGTCCGCAGCCGGGCCTCGGCCTCGACCAGCAGGCTGCGATACCGCTCGACCGAATAGACATAGCGCGCCAGCCGCGACAGCACCGCGCACTGGTATCCGCTGCCCGTGCCGATCTCCAGCACCCGGTGGCGCGGCTGGACGTCCAGGGCCTGGGTCATCAGGCCGACGATATAGGGCTGGCTGATGGTCTGGGCGCAGTCGATCGGCAGGGCCTGGTCCTCCCAGGCCTGATCCAGGAATTTCTCATGCACGAAGACCGCGCGGTCGATGCTCTCCATCGCCGCCAGCACCCGGGGCTCCGTCACCCCCTGCTGGCGCAGCGACAGGATCAGCCGGCCGGCGCGGTCGTCGTGCAGGTTCATGCGGCCTTCACCGACTTGGGCGGCGCCCCGCCCAGCACCGTCTTCAGGTCGTGGACGCTGGGCATGTGGGTCAGATCGATGTGCAGCGGCGTGACCGAAATCCGCCCCGCCTCGATGGCGCGCAGGTCCGTGCCCTCGGCGTGCTCCTGTTTCTCGCCCCGGAAACTCATCCAGTAGTAATCCCGCCCGCGCAGGTCGGTTCGCCGCACCGCATGCATCTCGCCCACGTCGCGGAAGCCCTGGGTCGTCACCTCGATCTGCTCGACCCGTTCCGGCGGCAGATTTGGGAAGTTCAGGTTCATCACCACCCCCGGCGCCCATTTCTGGTCCAGCAGGCGGCTGATGATGGCGGGGGCGAAGGCCTCGGCCGTCTCCCAGTGGGCCACCACCTCGTCATGGAACCGTTCCAGGCTCTGGCTCAGGGCGATGGAGCGGATGCCGAAGGCCATGCCCTGCAACGCGCCGGCGACCGTGCCGGAATAGCTGACGTCCTCGCCGATATTGTGCCCCCGGTTGACGCCCGACAGCACCAGGTCCGGCCGCTCGGGCATCAGGTCGTTGACCGCCAGGATGACGCAGTCGGTCGGCGTCCCCGTTACCGAGAACCGCCGCTCGCCCAGTTTATGGACCCGCAGCGGCTCGCTGAGCGTGATCCCCCGCCCCTTGGCCGACTGTTCGACGGCGGGGGCGCACACCCAGATGTCGTCGCTCAGCGTCCGGGCGATCCGCTCAAGGGATTCAAGACCTTCCGCCTCGATCCCGTCGTCGTTTGTCAGGAGGATTCTCATGCGATCTCCCCCCCTTGGGGGGAGACAGGCGCGCATAGCGCGCCAGAGGGGGGCAAGGCGGAACCGTCACGGAGGCGGCAAGCCCCCTCAACCGCTTCGCGGTCCCCCTCCCCCAAGGGGGGAAGATTAAGCGCCCACATGGGTCAAACCTCCCATATAGGGCTGCAACACCGTCGGCACCGCGATCCGCCCGTCGTCCTGCTGATAGTTTTCCATGATCGCCACCAGGGTCCGGCCGACCGCCAGGCCCGACCCGTTCAGCGTATGGACGAACTCGGTCTTCTTCTCGCCCGCCCGCTTGAACCGCGCCTCCATGCGCCGCGCCTGGAAGTCCCCGCAGTTGGAGCAGGAACTGATCTCGCGATAGGTCCCCTGGCTGGGCAGCCAGACCTCCAGATCGAAGGTCTTCTGGGCCGAGAAGCCCATATCGCCCTTGCACAGCAGCATCCGCCGGAACGGCAGCTCCAGCGCCTTCAGCACCGCCTCGGCGCAGCCGGTCATCCGCTCGTGCTCGGCGTCCGAGTCCTCGGGCCGCGCGATCGACACCATCTCGACCTTGGAGAACTGGTGCTGGCGGATCAGCCCGCGCGTATCCCGCCCCGCCGACCCCGCCTCGGCCCGGAAACAGGGCGTCAGGGCCGTCATCCGCATCGGCGTGGCGAGGTCGTCCTCGGACAGAATGGTCTCGCGCACGAGATTGGTCAGGGAGACCTCGGCGGTGGGGATGAGGTAGTGACTGACTTTGTTGGGTCCGTCACTCAACAAGGTCATTGTTTCGGAAATAAACCCGATAGCTTCTTCGTAATCTCCCGCTCCTTGGGCTTGGTGGGAAAATGTTTGAAGGCGTTGGTATTGGCTCTCAAAGAGATCGAAATCGAACGAGGTGGTTCCGAACAAGTCCTCCTTGAACTTCGGCAGTTGCCCGGTGCCGAACATCGCCTCGTCCCGCACCAGCAGCGGCGGGTTCACTTCCAGATAGCCGTGCTGATCCGTCTGCAGGTCCAGCATGAACTGGCCCACGGCCCGTTCCAGCCGCGCCAGCTGCCCCTTCAGCACCGCGAACCGGGCGCCCGACATCTTCGCCGCCGCCTCGAAGTCCAGCATCCCAAGGGCCTCGCCCAGGTCGGCGTGATCCTTGGCCGGGCCGCCTTCACGCGGCGTGCCCCAACGCGAGACCTCGACATTGCCCGCCTCGTCCTCGCCGTCCGGCACATCCTCGGCCGCCAGGTTCTTCAGGCCCGCCAGCAGGTCGCGCAGCTGTTTGCCCACCGTCGCCTCGACCTCGGCCGCTGCCGCGATATCGCCCTTCAGCGCCTCGACCTCGGCCTTCAGCCGGTCGGCCTCGTCCATGTCCTTGCGCCCCATGGCGGCGCCGATCAGCTTGGAGGCGGCGTTGCGCTTGGCCAGGGCGTCCTGGCCCGTGGTCTGGGCGTGGCGCAGTTCGGCGTCCAGCCGCAGGATTTCGGCGACCAGCCCGTCGGCCTCATCGACCCCGCGCGACGACCAGCCCGCCACATAGACCTGCGGGTTTTCGCGGATGGCTCTGATGTCGTGCATGGTCGAAACTTCGGCAAGGCGGGAGAAGCCGAACGCTCTAACCTCCCCGACGGAGTCGAGCAACGCGCCCCGGCTCATCTTTCATCGCGCCCGCACATCGGCGACGCGGTTTAGAACCCCTCCGTCACGGCGCTGAAGAAGCGCCGCGCCACCTCCCCACTCCGTGGGGAGGAGACAGATCTCGCCGCCCCATCGTCTCCTCCCCGCTTTGCGGGGAGGGGGACCGCCGCGCCTCTTGCGCGGGGGTGGAGGGGCTCTCGACGCCTCACCGACGCAAACGACGACCTTCCCGCCCCAACTGTCACAATGACGCTGGTCCAAACCCAGTCTTTCCAACCGCTTGCGTCTTTCTCGCCCCGATCGACGCCCCAGGGGTCCCGGCGCCCCTATGCTGCTTTCCATCCCCGCCGATGGGGAGGGCGTCGGATCCACGCCCTGACGGCGGCGGGGCTGTGGTCGAGCGATGAAGCCGGCGGGGTGGAGACCGCCGGGGGCCTTAAGGGCGGCGATGGATGCCGTCCTCTGCCCGCCGCGCGCTTCGGATGCGGACCGCCGTCGGTGTCGTCACCGGCATGTCCGCCCCGGCGAAGGCGTCGCAAGGCGTCCCGCCGATCCGGCAAGGCTCGAAAGCAAGGGCCGCCAGCCGGAGGGCGCGTGGAAAACGACCGCACGGGACGAACGACTGCGCCGAAACGGTAACAAAACACATCTCACCGGGCGCAGACCCGGCGTCCCGCCCCCTCCCCCAACTTCGCCGCGAAAGCGGCGGGGAACGAAGCCAATTCTCACCCACGCCGAAAATCAGAAGGAAACCGCCATGCGCCCCCGCCGTCCCAGCCTCGCCCGCAACCGACGCCTGTTCGCCTACGCCCTTCAGCGGCACAGGCTGGAGCTGGTCGCCACCGGCCGGGCCGAGCCCCGGTGCGAACGCGAGCAGCTGTTCCTGTGGTCGATGCAGGCGCGCCACGCCGTGACCTATGACGACTTCATCCTGCCCTGGCCCCTGCTGCTCGCCGAACAGGCCCAGCTCCGTCTGGACGCCGGGCAACCGCTGGGCTCAGGCTATGACGCCTTCAGCCCGGCTTCCTGAAGCGATAGACGAACTGGTCGGTCCGGCCGCGAATGGCGGCGTCGAAAACGTTCAGACTGTGGTCGTCGGCCGGATTGGCCACCACCGCGCTCTCGCCGTCGAAAACGAAGCCCGCGGCCTCGACCTCCCGCCTCAGATAGTCGCCCTCGATCCGGTGCAGGGTCTGGACCGCCGAAATCCCGGTTCCGGGCGCCGCCTGGTGATCGATCACCACATAGAGGCCGCCCGGCTTCAGGGCCGCGAACACCGCCGCGTTCATCTTGGCCACATCGGTGTTGAAGCCGGGGATGTGGAAGTCGTGATATTCCTGGCTCATGAAGATCAGGTCCAGCGGCTCGGCGAAACTCATCGAGTCCAGCAGGCCGTTGACGCGCGTGATGTTCGGATAGGCCGCGACCAACAGGTCGGCCGTCGGATTCTCCCGCGCCATCGTCCGCTCGGGCACGAAGGCGTAGACCCGGCCGGTCGGCCCGACCACGTCCGAGAACAGGCGCGAGAAATAGCCCGCGCCGGGGCGGATATCGGCGACCTTGTCGCCCGGCGCCACCTGGGCGAAGGCCAGGATCTCGGCCGGATGGCGCAGGGGGTCGCGCTCGACCTCCTCGGCCGGACGCCGGGGATCGGCGACGGCGTCCGAATACAGCGACATATAGGAGGGCGCGCTCAGGCCGACGGTCTCTCCCGCCACGACGACCCGCTCGCCGCCGTCCGACGCGATGATGATGCACCCCGACAGTCCCGCCGCCAGGGCCAGAACCGCCGCGCCCGCCGCCAATCGCTTCATCATGGTCTTCTCCCTGAGTTTGTCGCGATAGGCTCGCATTTCGCCGATCCGCGCAAGCCGGTATCACGGCCGAAACGATCCGAAGCCTCACGCGATTTGCGCCCCGGCTCCGGCGGCGCTAGTCCGGCGCCAGGTTTCGAAAGTCCCGCCATGCTTCCCTATCAGCCCGCCCCCTTCCCGCTCGCCCGGCCGCGCCGTTTGCGGGCCAGTCCCTGGGTCCGCCGCCTGGTGGCCGAGACCGTCCTGACCCCGGCCGACCTGATCTGGCCGCTGATCGTCCACGACGGCGCCGAGGACCGGGTTCCGGTCGCCTCCATGCCCGGCGTCTTCCGCCTGTCGCCCAAGGCGGCGGCGCAGGCGGCCGTCGAGGCGCGCGACCTGGGCATTCCGATGGTGGCCCTGTTTCCCAATGTGGACGGGGCGATCAAGGACGGCGTCGGCACGGGGGCGACCGATCCCGACGGCCTGATCCCCGACTGTATCCGCGCCATCAAGGACGCCGCGCCCGAGATCGGCGTCATGACCGACGTCGCCCTGGACTGCTACACCGACCACGGCCACGACGGCGTCATGGAGGGCGACCGGATCGTCAATGACGCCACCCTGGACCGCCTCGCCGAACAGGCCTTCATCCACGCCCACGCCGGCGCCGATGTCGTCGCCCCGTCGGACATGATGGACGGCCGCATCCAGGCGGTCCGCGAGGCGCTGGAGGCCAATGGCTTCCACGACACCCTGATCCTGTCCTATGCGGCCAAATTCGCCTCGGCCTTCTACGGCCCCTATCGCGACGCCGTCGGCTCCTCGACCGCGCTGAAGGGCGACAAGAAGACCTATCAGATGGACTACGCCAACTCGGACGAGGCCCTGAAGGAGGTCGCCATGGACCTGTCGGAAGGCGCCGACGCGGTTATGGTCAAGCCGGGCATGCCCTATCTCGACATCGTCCGCCGCGTGTCCGAGACCTTCCGCGTCCCGACCTTCGCCTATCAGGTGTCCGGCGAGTACGCGATGATCCAGGCCTCGATCGCCAACGGCTGGCTGGACCACGACCGCGCCGTTCTGGAGACCCTGCACGGGTTCAAGCGCGCCGGTTGCGCGGGCGTCCTGACCTATTTCGCGCCCCAGGCTGCGCGGCTGCTGGGCTGATGGCCGCCGCCGTCCTGATCCGCGAGGCGACCCCCGCCGACATGGCCGCGATCACCGCCATCTACGCCGAGAGCGTCGCCAACGGACGCGGCACCTTCGAGCTTGCGCCGCCGGACCAGATCGAGATGACCGCCCGGTTCGCTTCGGTCCAGGCCCTGGGCCTGCCCCGGCTGGTCGCCGTGATCGACGGCGCCGTCGTCGGCTACGCCTATGCGGGGCCGTTCCGCACTCGCCAGGCCTATCGCTACATGGTCGAGGACTCGATCTATGTCGCCCCCGAGGCCCGCGGTCGCGGCGTCGCCGGCGCCCTGCTCGACGCCCTGATCCTCGCCTGTGAGGCCCTGGGCCTGCGCCAGATGGTCGCCGTGATCGGGGACTCAGACAATATCGGCTCCATCGCCCTTCACCGCGCCCGCGGCTTCTCCGACGCCGGGATCTTCAAGGCGGCGGGCTGGAAACACGACGACTGGCGCGACGTCGTCTTCATGCAGCGCGAACTGGGTCCGGGCGGCCAGACCCCGCCCGACGCGCCGGGCTTGCCCCTGGTCGACAAGAAGCCCGCGCGATGAGCCGTTGCCGCACCCCGCGCCCGCCCCTATCCTGACGCCGTGAAGATCGCCTCGTCCCTTCTGCTGCTGATCGGCGCCCTCGCGGTGCTGACGCTGGGCGCCCTCGGCGTCTCGGCCGCTCCAGCCATGGCCGAGGCGCCCTGCCATGAGATGAGCCACGAGACGACCTCGACCGACCCCGCGCCCAACCGTCCGGCCAAGGCGATGAAGGCCATGGCCTGCTGCGTCGCCTGCGTCGCCGCCCCGGCCCTGCCGCCCGCCTTCATGCACCGGATGAGCGCCATGGACAGTCCCGAGGCGCCGATCACCCACCACTGGCTCGACTCGACCCATATCGTCTTCG